>NZ_LXFV01000011.1 GCF_002847345.1 Pectobacterium peruviense | reverse complement strand
GGTTGCGCCAGTGGCATCGATCTCTATCGATAATGTCACCAGCGATAACGTGATTAACGCCAGCGAGTCGGGCCAGACGATTGCGGTGACGGGCAAAGTCGGCAATGAAGTGAAAGCGGGCGATGCGGTCACCGTTAAAGTCGGCACGGAAACCTACCAGACCACGGTGAATCCTGATGGCAAAACCTGGAGCGTGAACGTTCCGGGATCGGTGCTGGCGGCGAACGGTGATGTTTCTGCGACCGTGACGACACGCGATCCTGCTGGCAATGTCACCACCGCCAATACCAGCCACGCTTACGCTGTGGATACGGTGGCGCCGATTGCCTCAATCTCTATCGACAATGTCACTAGCGATAATGTGATTAACGCAGCCGAATCCGGTCAGACCATCGCGGTGACCGGTAAGGTTGATAACGACGTTAAAGCGGGTGATGCGGTGACGGTGAAGGTCGGTACCGAGACCTACCAGACGACGGTGAATACAGATGGTAAAACCTGGAGCGTGAACGTTCCGGGTTCGGTGCTGGCTGCCAATGGTGATGTGAGTGCCACGGTCACCACCCGCGATCCTGCTGGCAACGTAACCACTGCCAATACCAGCCACGCTTACGGCGTGGATACGGTGGCGCCAACGGCATCGATCTCTATCGATAATGTCACCAGCGATAACGTGATTAACGCCAGCGAGTCGGGTCAGACGATTGCGGTGACCGGTAGCGTCGATAATGACGTCAAAGCGGGTGATGCGGTGACGGTAAAAGTCGGTACCGAGACGTACCAGACGACGGTGAATACTGACGGCAAGACCTGGAGCGTTAACGTTCCGGGATCGGTGCTGGCAGCCAATAGCGATGTGAGTGCAATCGTCACCACGCGTGATGCGGCAGGCAATGCCACGACGGCTAATACCAGCCACGCTTACGGTGTGGATACCGTTGCGCCTACCGCGTCGATTACTATCGACGATGTGACGTCCGATAACGTGATTAACGTCAGCGAGTCGGGTCAGACCATCGCGGTGACGGGCAAAGTCGGCAATGAAGTGAAAGCCGGCGATGCGGTGACGGTAAAAGTTGGTACCGAGACGTACCAGACGACGGTGAATACTGACGGCAAGACCTGGAGCGTCAACGTTCCAGGCTCCGTATTAGCCGCGAACGGTGATGTTTCTGCGACCGTGACCACACGTGATACCGCAGGTAATGTTACTACCGCCAACACCAGTCACGCTTATGGCGTTGACACCGTTGCGCCAGTGGCATCGATCTCTATCGACAATGTCACCAGCGATAACGTGATTAACGCCAGCGAATCCAAACAGACCATCGCGGTGACCGGAAAGGTCGGCAATGAGGTTAAAGCCGGTGATGCAGTTACCGTTAAAGTTGGCACGGAAACCTACCAGACCACGGTGAATCCTGATGGTAAAACCTGGAGCGTGAATGTTCCGGGTTCTGTACTGGCGAGTAATAGTGACATTAGCGCCAGCGTGACCACGCGTGATACGGCGGGCAACGCCACGACGGCGAATACCCATCATGCATACGCTGTGGATACCATTGCACCAGAAATTGATATTACGAATTTTGCCGGTAACGATGGATATGTCAGCCAGAGTGAGTCGAAAAATACCCTAGTCAGCGGTACCAGCAACGAGAAGATGGTTGATCTGGTCTTTACCGATGTGAATGGTAAGTCGGTTACGCTGCATGATGTGCCTGTGACGAACGGTAAATGGCAGACGAATGTTGATCTGAGTACGTTATCGGAAGGCAAGATTACCGCAGGGGCAACGGCGACCGATGCAGCAGGTAACCAAGCGCATGATAACAGCCAGGCGACCATGGATATTACGCCGCCAGTCGCACACAACAACACGGTGTCGGGTACGGAAGACACACCGCTGCATATTGGCTGGAGCGATCTGGGCGTATCGAGTGATACCACAAGCATCGTAATTTCGTCTCTGCCTCCAGCCAGCGTTGGCACGCTCTATTTTAACGATAGTGGGAGTTGGAAAGCGGTCACCGCGGGTCAAACCTTTACGGCCGGTAACACCGATCTGCGCTTTACGCCTGCGACGAATGTCTCTGGAGCATCGCTGGGCGACATTGCTTACCGACCTGTCGATAGCGCAGGCAATACGGGAGATAAAGCCGCACTGCATATTGGCATTACGCCAGTTGCTGATGCACCAGTCGTGAGCCTGAACACCACCAGCGGTACCACGACGCCAGCCTCTGCGGAAGTTATTAAGGTGAATGGGGGAAGTGCTAACGGTGGTTTTGATGTGCAAAACGGAAAAATCGTCGCGGTCGGCAACGGTGTCCGCGTCTGGCTGACCGAAGGGGACTCGGTGCCTACCGTGGTTGGAACCGGCAAGGTGGCGTATTACAGTCAGGGCAACACCAGTGGCGACGGTAATTACAGCGATATCTTCGTTGTGCACTCTACCAGCGGCTATTTTTATCGGCAGAGTGACTGGGCGGCCGATCGCAAGGATCACCGCGATCTAGATTCCTTCAACGGTAACCGCACCAGTAACGGCAGCAATGCGCATGCAGACTACATTTTTGTCGTCAAGGAAGCGGGTTACACCTATAACGCGACCAATAGCACGAACAACAACGCGAATACGTCGGTCAACACGCTGGATGGGCTGAAGGTCAATTATACAGATAGCACTGGCAAGTCAGGCTCGTTTACGAAGCAGGTCAGCAACAATATCGAAGGTGTGATCTACAGCGATGGTTCGACGTATACCCCCGGCACCAATAGTGCGACGGTGGAAAAAGTACCTGGTCAGGCGGGGAAACAGACCTATACGCTCGATGTGTCAGCGGCACTGACCGACCGTGATGGCAGTGAAACCCTGTCAGGGATTAGATTGACGGGGATCCCGACGGGAACGGTGCTGACTGACCAGATCAATAATGTGAAGTATACCGTTGGTGCTGATGGTTCGTACCTGATTCAAAATGCGCACGATGCCCAGACGCTGGCCGGGAAGATTACGCTTGAGGTCCCAGCCGATGCGGGTAAATTGAATGTCGTGGCGCAGGCGACATCGACAGAAATGGGCAACCACGATACGGCAACCGGTTATTCAGCGGAAGGCGCTGAGCAGTATGGATTGAGTGTCGGTGCGGCAGGTAACGATACGATATCCGGCACGTATAATGATGATGTTCTGTTCGGCGATGTTGTGTCGTTCCCTAATATCGACGGTAGCGGCATCGCTGCCTTACAAAACTACATCGGTAAGCAATTGGGTATGCAAACGGGTGTACCGACCACGAAGGACATGCATAACTATATTGCCTCGCACAGCGCAGAGTTTGATCTGTCGTCGAAAGGAGGGAATGACATACTCAACGGCGGCGATGGAGATGACATCCTTTTCGGCCAGGGAGGCAATGATACCCTCTATGGCGGTGCGGGGAATGACCTGCTCTACGGCGGCAGCGGAGATGACATCCTGATTGGTGGTGCAGGGAGCGATACGCTCATCGGCGGGGCTGGCGCGGATACCTTTAAGTGGCAGGCTGGTGATATCGGCAATGATGTGATCAAAGACTTTAATGCCAAAGAGGGCGACCGGATTGATTTAACCGATCTGGTTGGCGAACTGGAAGAAGGCACTGATATTAGCCGCTATATTCGCATCACGGATAATCACGGCTCGCCGACGATTGAAGTCAGCACTGCGGGGAACTTTACTGCGGATAAAGGCGGAACAGTTGCGGTGTCGATTACGTTGGAACATTATAACGGTGCATTACCGTCGCTGGAGAGTCTGGTCAGCAAGCCTGAACCATCTAGCTGATAGGGAAGGGGAAAAGGAGCCTATTTGGCTCCTTTCTTTATCAAAAAATTAAAGGGGCTCCGAACATGTTTTATATCCAGCGCGACAGTGATGGCCACCTGATGAAGGTAGAAAAGAGTCCTTTTCCTGAAATGAATGGCGAATTACCCGATGATTCGCGCGAGGCGCTGGCCTGGATCCGTAGCCATCAGGCGGCGATGTCCAGCTTGCAGCAACTGCGGCAAAGCGATCTGGAAATGGTGCGCGTGCTGGAGGATTTAATTCAGGTTTTGATTCAGAAAGGCGTGGTCAGCATTACCGATTTCCCGCAGGCAGCGCAGCTGAAATTGATCAATCGTGCGCAGGCGCGTGAAGCGCTGAATGGCGGGTTGAACAAGCTGATTGGCGATGATGAAGAAACGATGTTCTGAATAGATAATATGTTAACGTCGATCCCAGCTTCTCAATAGAATAGCGAGAAGCTGGGTCGCTAAAACGCAATGAATCCAAACGATGTGGCGTCAGGTTCTGACCGCTGGCATCGGTTCACCCAGCAACCGTCCCATTGCGCCCTGTAATCCCATTTCCTGAAGCACTTTCAGTTCACCTGCGGTTTCAACACGTTCGGCGATGAGCGGCAGGGCAATGCTGTTGGTGGCGCGATACAGCGCTTCGATAAACATTTGCTTATCGCTTTCCTGGTCAATATTGCGGATGTAGCTGCCATCGACTTTCAGGTAAGCCAGCCCCCACTGGGACAGGTTACCAATCATATTAAACCGCCCACCAAAATGTTGTAACCCTAGTGCACAGCCATGTTCATTTAACAGCTTGATTAAGGCTTCCAGTTGAACGCTGTCTGGCAGTTGATTCTCATCCAGTTCCAGAATCAGTCGTTTGGCGACCTCTGGTTGATGCTTCAGTGGGGCTAGCAGATCGGCGAGCAGATGAAGATTCAGAACCGTGGTACCAGACAAACTTAGCGCGAGGTTGCCGTCGTGCTGGCGGAGATAATCCAATACTTCACGCAGCATGGTCTGATCCAGACGGGTATCCCAGCCAAAGCGTTGAATCCACGGCAGGAAGCGGCCTGCGGCGATGCTGTTCCCTTGCTCATCCTGAATACGAGCCAGTACCTTGTGATGCAATACCTGACTGGTGTCGTCACACGCGACGACGGGTTGCAGGAAAAGCTGTAAACGCTCCTGCTCAAGGATGGGATCGAGCAGGTTAAACCACATGTGACGATCGGTTTCGACCTGTTCGGCACTGACGGATGGCATCGTGTGAGGGGCAGTGGTATCGGTATTGCTTTCGGCCTGTGTAAGCGCCTGATCGCCCTGAATAAACAGGGATTGCGCGGTGTCGCCGGGGCGGAACGGTACCATGCCGAATTGGGCGACAGGGGAGACGTCGGTTTCACCTGTCAGATGTAAGGTTTCGATGTTACGCGTCAACTCACCAATCAGTGCATAGGCTTCTTTATCGACCAGTCCCGGGCAGAACAGCGCAAATTCCCCACCGCGGATACGCGCCAACAGGCTCTCTGCATTGGTATTCTGCTTTTGCGTTTTGCGCAGAATATGTCCGACGGAGGCTAACAGTGCATCGGTACGTTGACCACCCAGCCGCTGGTTCATACCCGCCAGATCCTGCACGCGAATCATAATAAGAAAGCCGGGAGCAGTTTCTTCATCGGCCAGTTTGTCATTGAACTGCATGTCAAACGCACGGCGGTTATTCAATCCGGTTTGTGGGTCCTGATAGGCTTCCTGACGTAAGCGCTCGCTCCGCTCCGCTTCCTCTTCAAATAGCGTCTTGAGTTTGCTAACCATCAAGTTCATCGCCTGCGCGACGCGGCGGAATTCGGGCGTATTGGGTAAATCCGGTTGGCTAAGGAATTCACGTCGGGTAATTGCCAGCGATTGATCGACAATGTAGTCGAGCGGGCGTAGCTGGCGACGCAGAAATAACGCACCGATGAGTACACCCAGCGTGCCGCAGCCAAGCAGCCACAGGAAGGTCGCTGTGCTGCTGCGCCACAGTCGAGTTACCGCGAACATCGGGTGGCTGACCACTTCGACTTTTGCGGCCTGCTCCCAGCCGCGCATGACGATGGCTTCGCCAGCGCCGGGCTGAAGGTTCACTAACCGGACAAACCAGAGTGGTACGTCAGGGATATCCGGCGATGCGGTACGTTCCAGCGTGACGTTGCCGGTTTTTAAATCTCGCACGCGAATACTGGAAAAATAGCCGCTGTCAAAAATTGAGCTAACCATCAGCTCCACCATCGCCGGGTCATCAATATTCGGCGTTAGGGAAAGCCCGAGTGCGGTCGCGGCATCCTGTGCGTGAGAGTGAAGCTGGTTATTGTATTGTTCACGCGAATTTTCCAGGCTGACGAAAAAACTCCCGCTGAAAATAATTAGCACAAACAGGCAGATGGCTATCAGTAGTTGTTTGTATAGAGACATAGCCTACCTTTACTCCTCAATTGAAAACCCTTCGGCACGCATTTTGGTTAAGACATCCTGCCAGCGTGAAAGTCGTTTACTGTCACCGACGCGTTTGTTGCTGCCGCTTGCTCCCGGCAGCCAGAGACCACCGCCATTAAAGGCGTACACCGGAACTAAATCGTTGCGCTCTGTCGCAGGTTGGATCTTGTCGGTCAGATTATCCAGCACCAGCGGAATCGAGGTTGGCGTGGGGTAATAGGTCACCACCATATGTGCTTTATTCAGACGCAGCGCTTTAACATAGGTGATGCGTAATTTGTCCGCAGAGACGCCTAAATGACGCAAGGTAAAATACTTGGCAAGCGCATAATCTTCGCAGTCTCCGGCGCCTTTACGTAGCGCTTCAATCGGGGTTGCCCAGTAATCTTCCTGATTCCAGACGACGATATCATCGCGAAACAGCATTCGGTCATTGAAAAATTGGTTCACGCTACTCAGCAGAGCCTTTTCATCTTTATTACGGGAATTCACCAACAGCGCCTGCCATTCATCTATCCGGCGGCGAGCATCGGGCGTTGCCGGGCCATAAAGCTGCTCGGTTCGCTGATTAATGGTAATAAAATCCCAGTCCGCACGCAGGGAACCCGCCAGCAGAAACAGCAGACAGCTAATAAAGAAGAGCTTGTAACTGGAGATGCTGAACCCGGAGAGTTGCACTGAGGTTTTTCTGCTTACCTTGCGAGATGAATGTGGAGAGTGAATTCGATGCAGAATAGCGTACTTTCATAGGTCTCAAAAGCAGTATAGTGGTGAAAATAGTGGTTTGTCATAGGCGTGTGAAGAACGCTGACATAAAGCATGAGGTATCGGAATGAGTTCAGGCGTAGTGAATAGAGAGAACCTTAATTTAGGGATGCTGGTTTCCGAAACGCGGAACCCGGCAACGATGACGCTGGATCAGCTCTCTACGCTGGAGATGATGCACGTATTTAACCAGGAAGACCGGAAAGTCCCCGAAGCCATTGCGCAGGTTTTACCCGCGATTGCCGAGGCTGTCGATCTGGCAACGGTGTCGTTGCAGGCGGGGGGGCGGCTCATCTATCTGGGGGCGGGAACCAGCGGCCGTTTGGGCGTATTGGATGCTTCCGAGTGTCCGCCGACGTTTGGTGTGCCGCATGGGCTGGTTATCGGCCTGATTGCTGGCGGGCCGGGAGCGTTACTCAAGGCGGTTGAAGGGGCGGAAGACGATCCTGCGCTCGGTGAGGCTGATTTGAAAGCGCTGAGTTTAACCGCAACTGATATGGTTATTGGCTTGGCCGCATCAGGCCGGACGCCGTATGTGATTGGCGCATTGCGCTATGCGCGTGACGTTGGCTGCCGGACGGCGGCGATCTCCTGCAACCCGCATTCGCCTATTGCACAGGAAGCACAAGTGGCGATTTCCCCCGTCGTTGGCCCAGAAGCATTAACGGGTTCGACGCGGCTGAAGTCGGGTACGGCGCAAAAGTTAGTCCTGAATATGATTTCTACCGGTGTAATGGTTAAGCTGGGCAAGGTGTACCAGAATTTGATGGTTGATGTGAAGGCAACCAATGTGAAGCTGCTTGATCGTGCCTGTCGCATCGTGGTGGAAGCGACGGGAGCCGATCTGGACAGGGCTCGGCAGGCGCTGGTTCAGTCGGATAACGACGTTAAGCCTGCGATTCTGATGCTTCTGGCTAATATTGATGTGGAAGTGGCGCGTGAACGTCTGAAACAGCACAACGGCTATCTGCGTGAGGCGTTACTTGGCGGGTAAGAATATTTTGGTGTCGGTCTATCTTGAGGTAAATCGGGGGAAACGTTTTGAGTGATAAGCGAGAGCAACGCATTGTTTTTTTTGATCTGGATGGCACGCTGCATCAGCAGGATATGTTTGGCAGCTTTTTGCGTTTCTTGCTTCGTCGGTTGCCGTTAAACCTCGTACTGGTTATTCCGCTATTACCCGTTATTGGGATGGGATTATTGATTCGCGGTCGAGCGGCTCGCTGGCCAATGAGTTGGCTGCTGTGGGCGATTACGTTTGGGCGTGGCGAAGACGACCTCGTTCAGCTTGAAAAGCAGTTCGTCGGTGTGTTTCGTCGCGATGTCATACCGTTTCCTCAGGTTCAGCAGCGGCTGAAAACCTATCTTGAAGACAGCGATGCGCAGGTCTGGCTGGTGACCGGATCGCCACAGCGACTGGTTGAACGGGTCTATCATGATTCACCTTTTCTGCCCGGTGTTCGTCTGATGGGGAGCCAAATTACACGCCGCTACGGTGGTTGGGTATTAACGCTGCGCTGTCTCGGACATGAGAAAGTGACGCAGATGGAGCAGCGCCTTGGCGCACCGCTTAAGCTCTACAGCGGTTACAGTGACAGCAAACAGGACAATCCGCTGCTCTATTTTTGCGAACACCGCTGGCGGGTGACGCCGGAAGGCAGCCTACAACAGTTAGAGTAACGCCTTCAATACGCCATCCATATAGGTATAATGCGCCGCCAAAATGTGAATTGTTGAGTGAGGAAACGTGAGTAGCCTGCGTGATAATGAATACTGGATGCGCTATGCATTGACGCTGGCTCAGCGTGCCCAGGATGAAGGCGAAGTGCCGGTTGGCGCAGTACTAGTGCTGGATAACGAAGCGATTGGCGAAGGGTGGAACCGGCCGATAGGACATCATGATCCTACCGCGCACGCCGAGATTATGGCGCTGCGGCAGGGAGGGCAGGTGTTGCAAAACTACCGCCTGCTGGAGACCACACTGTATGTCACGCTGGAGCCGTGCATTATGTGTGCGGGCGCGATGATACACAGCCGTATCGGTCGTCTGGTTTACGGTGCGTCAGATGAGAAAACGGGGGCTGCGGGGTCGCTGGTGGACATTCTGCGCCATCCCGGCATGAATCATCAGATCGTGATTGAATCTGGTGTTCTGGCTGATGAATGTTCAGCGACGCTCAGCGCGTTCTTCCGTCTGCGTCGTGAGCAGCATAAAGCCCGTCGTGCCGCAGAGAAAGATAAAAACGCCGCGCAGCAATAGCGTAATGCCGAACGTTTAAGAATCGAGATACACGGAGCGACCACGAGGCGAGGTGTCTCACCCTATGTTTCTCCTCAAATGCGGCTGAAGTGACCCACATTAGCGCAGGAGTCGCGGCGTTTTTTCTTCCTTTGCAGATCTATTCCGGCACCTTGGTGAGAGGAACGGCTGGATAGCCCAGTGCAATCTGTGTCTGCTGCTGCGCTTTAGCTTCTTTTTCTATCAGATAACCTTCCAGACTCACCATATATCGCCGAATGTTTTCCACGTAGTTATAGGCTTCGTGTCCACGAGCGTAGCCGTAGGTGGTTTGGGTGTAATAGCGCTTTTGGCTCAGCATCGGCAGGCGCATTTTTACATCCACCCAACTGTCGGGGTTACCTTTCTGTTTTTCAGTCAATTTACGTGCATCAAGCAGGTGGGCGTATCCCATGTTGTAGGACGCCAGCGCAAACCAGATTTTTTCATCTTCCGGGATGGTATCCGGCATTTTCTGCATCATATGCGACATATATTGTGCGCCGCCGCGAATACTTTGCTCAGGGTCGATTCGGTCAGTCACGTTCAGGCTTTCAGCGGTGTTACGCGTGAGCATCATTAGCCCGCGCACGCCGGTAGGGGAGGTTGCCAGCGGATTCCAGTGTGATTCCTGATAGGAGATGGCCGCCAGCAGCTTCCAGTCGATATCGGTGGCATATTTTTCAAACAGTGGACGCAGATCCGGCAGCGTTTCATCAATCGCGCTCAGGAACGTGGTGGTATCGACATAGTCAAATTCACCAACGTGACCGAGATATTTCTCCTCCAGACGCGCGAGCGTACCGTCTTCGACAATCTGGCTGAAAAAATCCAGCAGCGCGGCGGACAGGCTGTCATCGTGTGAACGGCGCATATACCAGGTGACAGGCTCTTCATCGCTGAGGTCGAAGGCGACGGCGAGCTGTGGGTGAATACGCTGCATCAAACCGATGGTGACCGAATCACCCAGCGTATAGTCCAGTTTGCCGTCGGCAACCTGTTTCAATAATTCCTGCGTGCTCTGATCCGAGGCGGATTCCCAGCTCAACTGCGGGTACTTCGCGGCTTTTAAATCGCGTAGGGTCGCTGCATGAGCGGAGCCCGACGTAACAACGAATCGGCCTTGCAGTTTATCCAGCGTTTTTGGGCGAGGCGATCCAAGGCGGTAGACCATCTGCTGCGAAATGGAGTAGTAGGTCGGGCCAGCCCGGAAGCGTTCCAGACGCTCGTGATTGTAAATCAGCCCAGCAGCCAGCAGATCGGCATCATCACCGTCCAGATCGTCGAACAATTCGTCAAGATTCTTACGTGACGAAACCACCAGCTTGACGCCGAGATAATCGGCGAAACGTTTTGCCAGTTCATAGTCCAGACCTGTCGGGGATCCGTTGCTCATGGCATAAGTCAGCGGTGAGTTAACGGTGCTGATACGTAACTCACCGCGTGAGAGGATCTGCCTGAGTTGTACATCCTGACTACTGCGCCAGGGAATACTAGGCCATAGCGCTAACGCCAGCAGTAACGTGATAATCCCGATGAAAAAATAATTTAATTTTAAAGGCTTCAAATAGTTATCTCTCGGCGGCCATGTGGCCAGGCTGTCTGTAACGGCAGTTTTTTTATACGTCATTTCCCAGAGTGGGGGCATTTTGCTTAACAAACCGCCAGTGTGCAACTTTTATTGATTTGGTCACCGATTAATCATTCGGCGGGTGCGAAGTGAAATTATCGCCACGCAAACGGTTTCGTCCGAGGGAAGGATTCTCTATAATATGTGCGTTTCCCCCTGTTGTACCCAGTGGCTGTATCGCAGCCAGTGCATCGAAGACGAGAGAACTTTAGATTATGGAAATACTGCGTGGTTCACCTGCTTTATCGGCTTTTCGTATTAATAAACTGCTGGTCCGCTGCAAAGAGCACGTTTTGCCAGTCAGCGATATCTATGCTGAATACGTACATTTCGCCGATGTCAGCGCCCCGCTGAACAACGATGAACAGGCCAAACTGACACGTTTGCTGAAGTATGGTCCTTCTCTCGCGGAGCACGAACCGCAAGGTCATCTGTTACTGGTGACGCCACGTCCAGGCACCATTTCACCGTGGTCTTCCAAAGCTACCGATATCGCCCATAACTGTGGATTAAGCAAAGTACTGCGTCTGGAGCGCGGTCTGGCTTTTTATATTCATGCGCCAACGTTGAGCGATGAGCAGTGGCAGCAACTGGGGGCATTGCTGCATGACCGGATGATGGAAAGCGTATTTAGCGACCTGAAACAGGCCGAAGCCCTGTTCTCTCACCATCAACCGGCACCTTTCAAGCGTATTGAAATTCTGCTGCAAGGGCGTCAGGCGCTGGAAGAGGCGAACGTTCGTCTGGGGCTGGCATTGGCAGAAGATGAAATTGATTATCTGCTGGAAGCTTTCACCAATCTGGGTCGTAACCCGACCGATATCGAACTGTATATGTTCGCGCAGGCGAACTCTGAACACTGCCGCCACAAGATTTTTAACGCGGATTGGGTGATCGACGGCGTAACTCAGCCGAAATCCCTGTTCAAAATGATCAAAAACACCTTTGAACACACACCTGACCACGTTCTCTCTGCCTATAAAGACAACGCCGCCGTCATGGAAGGTTCCGCCGTCGGCCGTTTCTATACCAATGCTAGCGGGCAATATGATTACCATCAGGAAGACGCACATATCCTGATGAAGGTTGAAACGCATAACCACCCAACCGCAATTTCACCGTGGCCGGGCGCAGCAACAGGCTCAGGTGGCGAAATTCGTGATGAAGGCGCAACGGGCCGTGGCTCCAAACCGAAAGCGGGTCTGGTGGGCTTCTCTGTATCGAACCTGCGCATTCCTGGCTTTATCCAGCCGTGGGAAGAAGAAGAGTTCGGCAAGCCAGATCGTATTGTCAGTGCACTGGATATCATGACTGAAGGCCCATTGGGCGGCGCGGCATTCAACAACGAATTCGGCCGCCCTGCACTGACTGGCTATTTCCGTACTTATGAAGAGCGTGTCGATAGCCACAATGGCGCAGAACTGCGCGGTTACCATAAGCCGATCATGCTGGCGGGCGGTATTGGTAACATCCGTGGCGATCATGTCAAAAAAGGCGAAATTATCGTCGGAGCCAAACTGATTGTGCTGGGCGGACCGTCCATGAATATCGGTCTGGGCGGCGGCGCGGCCTCTTCTATGGCATCGGGTCAGTCCGATGCGGATCTGGATTTTGCTTCTGTACAGCGCGATAACCCAGAAATGGAACGCCGCTGTCAGGAAGTGATCGACCGCTGCTGGCAATTAGGCGAAGCCAACCCGATCCTGTTCATCCACGATGTCGGTGCGGGCGGTTTGTCTAACGCCATGCCGGAACTGGTGAGTGACGGCGGTCGCGGTGGTCGCTTTGAACTGCGCGATATTCTGAACGACGAACCGGGCATGAGCCCGCTGGAAGTCTGGTGTAACGAATCGCAAGAACGCTACGTTCTGGCGGTTGCGCCAGAGCAGCTGGCACAGTTTGGTGAAATTTGCCGCCGTGAGCGCGCACCTTATGCGGTGATTGGTGAAGCGACGGAAGAACTGCATCTGACGATGAACGATCGTCACTTTAACAACAAACCAATAGACCTGCCGCTGGATGTACTGCTGGGTAAAACGCCGAAGATGCTGCGTGATGTTGAGCGCAAACAGGTAGAGGGTACGCCGCTACAGCGTGACGACATCTATCTGGCCGAAGCAGTCGAGCGCGTGCTGCACTTGCCAGTTGTTGCGGAAAAAACCTTCCTGATCACCATCGGCGACCGCTCTGTTACCGGTATGGTCGCGCGCGATCAGATGGTCGGGCCGTGGCAGGTGCCAGTGGCTGACTGTGCAGTGACTACTGCCAGCCTCGACAGCTATTACGGTGAAGCAATGTCTATCGGCGAACGTGCGCCGGTCGCGCTGCGTAACTTTGCCGCCTCCGCGCGTTTGGCCGTGGGCGAAGCGTTGACGAACATTGCTGCTACGCACATTGGCCCACTGACTCGCGTGAAGCTGTCTGCGAACTGGATGGCTGCAGCAGGGCACCCGGGCGAAGATGCTGGCTTGTACGATGCGGTGAAAGCCGTGGGTGAGGAGCTGTGTCCGGCGTTGGGTCTGACGATTCCAGTGGGTAAAGACTCCATGTCGATGAAAACCCGCTGGCAGGAAGAAGGCGAAGATCGCGCGGTCACCTCGCCGATGTCGCTGGTGATTTCTGCGTTTGCCCGTGTGGAAGACGTGCGTAATACGGTAACGCCACAGTTGCGTACTGGTCAGGATAATGCGCTGTTGCTGATCGATCTGGGTGCGGGTAATAAAGCGCTGGGTGCAACGGCGCTGGCACAGGTTTATCGCCAGTTGGGTCGTAAAACGGCAGATGTTCATAGCCCAGAGCAGTTGGCGGGCTTCTTTAATGCTATCCAAGAGTTAGTCGCTGCTAAGGCGCTCCTGGCCTACCACGACCGTTCAGACGGTGGATTGGTTGTGACGCTGGCGGAGATGGCCTTTGCTGGTCACTGCGGCATCACTGTCGATATCACGTCTCAGGGCGAGGATACGCTGGCGACGCTGTTTAACGAAGAGCTGGGTGCCGTTATTCAGATTCCTGCCGCGCGTCGTGCTGAAGTGGAAGCCATTCTGGCGCTGCATGGTCTGGCTAACTGTGTGCATTATCTCGGTCAGGCTGAAGAAGGAACGCGCTTCACCATCAATCAGGGTGCAGAAGCAGTCTATCAGGAAAGCCGTTCGACGCTACGACGCTGGTGGGCTGAAACTAGCTGGCAAATGCAGCGCCTGCGCGATAATCCGCAGTGTGCCGATCAGGAACACATCGCCAGACAGGATGATAACGATCCCGGTCTGAATGTATCGCTGACCTTCGATCCGAAGGAAGATATTGCTGCGCCTTACATTATTAAGAATGTCCGGCCTAAAGTGGCTGTCCTGCGTGAGCAGGGCGTGAACTCCCACGTAGAAATGGCGGCGGCGTTCCACCGTGCTGGCTTTGATGCCATCGATATCCATATGAGCGACCTGCTGGCTAATCGCCGTAACTTGCAGGACTTCCAGGCGCTGGTTGCCTGTGGCGGTTTCTCTTACGGTGATGTGCTGGGTGCGGGGGAAGGTTGGGCTAAATCCATCCTGTTCAACGCCCGCGTGCGTGATGAATTCGCTGAATTCTTCCTGCGTCCGCAGACGCTGGCGCTGGGCGTATGTAACGGCTGCCAGATGATGTCGAATCTGCGTGAGCTGATTCCGGGTGCCGATCTCTGGCCGCGTTTTGTCCGCAATAAATCCGATCGCTTTGAAGCGCGCTTCAGTCTGGTCGAAGTGGATAAAAGTCCGTCACTGTTCATGAATGACATGGCAGGATCGCGTATGCCGATTGCTGTTTCACACGGCGAAGGGCAAGTTGAAGTCCGTGATGATGCACATTTAGCGGCGATTGAAGAGCATGGTCTGGTCGCATTGCGTTATATCAACCATTACGGGCAGGTAACCGAAAACTATCCGGCTAACCCGAATGGTTCGCCAAACGGTATTACGGCGGTAACCAGCACTAGCGGTCGTGCAACGGTCATGATGCCACACCCTGAGCGCGTGTTCCGCACCGTCAGTAACTCTTGGCACCCAGAAGAATGGGGCGAGGATGGCCCGTGGATGCGTATGTTCCGTAACGCACGCAGACAGCTGGGCTGAGTTAACGTCTGTTAGGGAAAGGGGCTTCGGCCCCTTTTTTACGTCTGTTTTCTTGGTTTGTCGTTTTTTTGCGACGAACTGGTTTTTCGTTGTCTCTAATTGGTGACATTTAACGTATTGATTTATATGCGTGGCATGATGGTGTGATAAAGCTGTCTGTTTTTAGCGACATAAATCGTCTCTTTTGCGTGTTTTTTCGCTATTTGCATTCTGTAATATTTATCTTTCAATGATTTTTTAAGTGAAAATCGTTAATAATCAATATTTTGATTTTTATTTATTTAAGTTGGCATGATACGTGCATTTTAATCGGTGTTGCTCATTCAACTGGTTATGATTGCGTTGCTAACTGGCAAATATTTTCGCTCATAACATCTGGAATGATGCCAAAAGAAAGGGTGCCTATCGTCCACCAGACCGATAACAGGGCGTGAAAACGAACTTTATCAAGCATCGGGCGACACGTTGAGTGAGGCACCGCCTATTCAGTTACGCGGCCAGAGGGAGCGATTCTTCTGGCCGCGTGATGCTTTATTATCACCACATCCCCTCCAGAAAATCCCCCTGATTGCTTTTTACGGCGTTACTGTCTACAGCGTTATTTTTTACAGTATTACTTTCTACAGTATTACATCGGTATTCATGCCGTATTGCGAAGCGTTACGCATGCCGTAAGGGAAAACGTTGAACTTTTATAAGACTCAGTTAGCATCAGAGCGGATTCGATAGGTAACGAGATGATTTCTTTGAAACGATGGCGTTTATTCCCGCGTTCTTTGCGGCAATTAGTAATTATGGCGTTCTTGTTGGTGCTGCTGCCGCTGTTGGTTCTGGCCTATCAGGCTTATCAGAGCCTGAGCATGCTGAGTGAACAGGCTGCGGATATTAACCGGACAACGCTGACGGATGCCCGCCGCAGTGAGGCGATGACCAGCGTCGCGTTGGCGATGGAACGCAGTTATCGGCAATACTGCGTATTGGACGATCAGACGCTGGCGACGCTCTATCAGAACCAGCGTAAACAGTATTCGCAAATGCTGGACTCTCACGCGCAGGTACTGCCCGATCCCCGTTATTACCAGACGTTACGTCAACTCCTTACTCAGCTCGGTGAAATACGCTGCCACAACAGCGGCCCAGAACAAACGGCATCCAGCCTGCTGGAAGGGTTCTCCCGTGCCAACGGACAGATGGTTCAGGTGACGCGTGACGTCGTTTTCTCCCGTGGGCAACAGCTCCAGCAGGCCATTTCTGAACGCGGCCAGTTCTTTGGCTGGCAGGCTCTGCTTTTATTCCTGGTCAGCGTACTGCTGGTGGTTCTCTTTACGCGGATGATTATCGGTCCAGTGAATGGCGTAGAGCGGATGATTAATCGCCTCGGGGAAGGGCGCTCGTTGGGTAACACCAGCACCTTCAAGGGGCCGCGTGAGATTAGGACACTGGCGCAGCGCATTATCTGGCTGAGTGAGCGTCTGTCGTGGCTGGAGTCGCAGAGGCATGAATTTTTGCGTCATATTTCCCACGAACTCAAGACACCGCTTGCGAGTCTTCGGGAAGGCACTGAACTGCTTGCCGATGAGGTGGTTGGTCCGCTAACTGCCGATCAGAAAGAGGTTGTTGATATCCTCGATAGCAGCAGCCGCCACCTGCTACAGCTGATCGATCAACTGCTCGATTATAACCGCAAGCTGGCGGATACACCGACCGAACTGGAGCGGGTTGAAATCGAAGAGATCGTCGATATTGTTGTTTCATCCCACAGTCTGCCTGCCCGTGCCAAAATGATTCACACCGATGTGACGCTGGCCGTCGAACACTGTTGGGCGGAGACGACGTTGTTAATGCGAGTGATTGATAATCTCTATTCCAATGCGGTGCACTACGGTAAGGAATCCGGTAACATTTGGGTTTATAGCCGTCAGGTTGGCAATCGCGTTCAGATTGATGTCGCAAACAGTGGTACGCCCATTCCTGATGCAGAACGAGGCATGATTTTCGAGCCCTTTTATCAGGGAAGCCATCAACGCCGTGGCGCAGTAAAAGGAAGTGGGTTGGGGCTGAGTATTGCACGTGATTGCATTCGTCGTATGCGTGGTGAGCTTAGCCTAATTACCGTGGATTATGCTGATGTGTGTTTCCGCATCGAGTTACCCTTATTGCCTGATAACGAATAGTCCGAGAATAAATAAATTCCGAGAATGAATAGATAATGAATATAGGATTTATGAAGGGATGGTTTGCAAATAGAGGGTTTTACCGTCTGTTGAAAACGGTGGTGACGTCGTCGCCGCTCGTTTTGGCTGCGTGTAATAGTCATGTGAACAGCGGCACTGCGTTGCTAGAAGCAGAAGCAATACCGCCGAAAGAGCAGGTTGCCGATTTCCGTATCGCACAATGCGAGCATCTCTGGCAGATAGACGATCGTGAATCCATGAACAACGCGCTGTACTGGCTGCGGGCGATGGACTGTGCTGGGCGTTTGACGCAATTTCAGGCCCGTGAGGAAGCCGGACAGGTTGCAGGTGACGGATGGGAGAGCGTGTTTAAGCAGGGCATTCTGTTGGATAACGCCGGTATTACCCAGGCTGAGCGGCGTCAGGTGTTGGCACAGATCAATTTATATCGTCTGGCTTTCCCTGCGGCGCTGCGCCCGCTGATGCAAACCTGGCGTGACAGACAAACGCTGTTTCTGGCGCTATCGGATGAACGTCTGCGCTATAAGCGTTTACAGGAATCCAGCGATAAACAGCTAGATGCGTTACGAGTGCAGCAAAGTCACCTGCAATACCAGTTAGAAACAACCACACAGAAACTGGAAAATCTGACGGATATTGAGCGTCAACTGTCGTCCCGTAAGCAATTGTCGGGAGAGATGCCAGATAATGATGCTGAGCGTCGCAGTGGTGCGGCTACGAATAGAGACGGCTCGCGTAATTCGGCAACGAAATCTAGAAATGAATCCGTGGATGCGGATGACACCTACACGCCGCCGACCAAGAAGGAGTCAACAAGACAATGACAGCCAGAAAAACGGCGAGTTTATTGCTCGTGGATGATGACCCTAGCCTGCTAAAACTACTGGGAATGCGTCTGACCAGCGAAGGATTTAGCGTGATGACGGCGGAGAGTGGCCAAGAGGCACTGCGTCTGTTAACGCGTGAGACATTCGATCTGGTTATCAGCGATCTTCGTATGGACGAGATGGATGGCATGGCGCTGTTTTCCGAAATCCAGCGTTATCAGCCAGGAATGCCGGTGATCATTTTGACCGCTCACGGCTCTATTCCCGATGCGGTTGCAGCGACGCAGCAAGGGGTATTCAGTTTCCTCACGAAGCCCGTTGATCGCGATGCACTCTACAAAGCGATAGATGACGCGATGGCGCTGTCTGCGCCAGCGGGTGATGAAAGCTGGCGTGAAACGATTGTAACGCGCAGCCCAATCATGCTGCGCCTGCTGGAGCAGGCCAGAATGGTCGCACAGTCGGACGTCAGTGTACTGATTAATGGCCAGAGCGGAACCGGGAAAGAGGTGCTGGCTCAGGCGATTCATGCGGCAAGCCCGCGAGCGAAGAAAGCCTTTATCGCGATTAACTGCGGTGCGCTGCCGGAACCCCTGTTGGAGTCGGAGCTGTTTGGTCATGCGAAAGGGGCCTTTACTGGCGCTGTCAGCAGCCGTGAAGGGCTTTTTCAGGCGGCAGAAGGCGGTACGCTGTTTTTAGATGAAATCGGCGATATGCCGCTGTCTTTGCAGGTTAAGCTGCTGCGTGTTTTGCAGGAGCGAAAAGTCCGCCCGCTGGGGAGTAACCGCGATCTGGACATTGATGTGCGGATTATTTCTGCCACGCACCGTGATTTGCCGAAGGCGATGGAAAAGAACGAATTCCGCGAAGATCTGTATTATCGGCTCAACGTCGTGAATATGAAGCTGCCAGCGCTGCATGAACGTGCCGAAGATATCCCGATGCTGGCAAACCATCTGCTGCGCGAATCCGCCAATCGTCACAAGCCTTTTGTGCGCACCTTTTCAACCGATGCGATGAAGCGCTTGATGACGGCAAGCTGGCCGGGTAACGTGCGCCAGTTGGTGAATGTCATCGAACAGTGTGTGGCATTGACCAGCGCACCAGTGATCAGCGATGCGCTGGTTGAGCAGGCGCTGGAAGGTGAAAACACCGCGTTGCCGACGTTTGTTGAAGCGCGGCATCAGTTTGAACTTAATTACTTGCGAAAATTATTACAGATTGCAAAAGGTAACGTGACGCAGGCGGCGCGAATGGCAGGGCGTAACCGAACCGAATTTTATAAACTGTTGGGCCGTCACGAGCTGGATGCCAACGATTTTAAAGACTAGTGCTGAGAGAACAGGCAGTGTGATGCGGAAGAGTTAAGTACCCAACTCACAAGCAGCGTAAAGTATACGGATATAGATTGTCTGCCTAAGTTCTGACATGCTGTTGACTCGCTGACGCTCGGCTTTGGCCGCAACATAGATAACACAAAGGTTCCTCCATGAAGAAAATTGATGCGATTATTAAGCCGTTCAAACTGGACGATGTACGTGAAGCGTTAGCTGAAGTGGGCATCACAGGGATGACGGTAACGGAAGTGAAAGGCTTTGGTCGTCAGAAAGGCCACACCGAGCTATATCGTGGCGCAGAATACATGGTCGATTTTCTGCCGAAAGTAAAAATCGAAATTGTGGTATCAGATGATATCGTCGATACCTGTGTTGAAACCATCACACAGACTGCGCAGACAGGTAAAATCGGCGACGGTAAAATCTTTGTCTTTGATGTGGCTCGAGTTGTCCGTATTCGTACCGGTGAAGAGGACGAGGAAGCGATTTAATCGTTTCGCCTCACTCCGTCAATACCGCTGCATACTCTAAATAGTTCGAGTTTCAGAAAGCCAGCCCTCATCAGGCTGGCTTCGTTACATTTACTTCCCTTTAGGTGCAGTTGGAACCCAACCCGCCAGTACCTTGTCTGCGGTGTATTCTGCTGCTTCCGCCTCGCTCAACTGACGGCGCAGATCGTTTTTCTCTGCCCCTGCCCCGCTGGATTTAAACTCGAAAAAGCGTGAGTCCTGCGGATGGAACCAGATTTTCTCACCTTGTTTATCCTTGCCTGACATTTTGTCCCAGCCATAGATGTGGTCATCCATACTGGTGTTCAGGAAGACAGTCTGGCCGATAGCGTTAGGATCGGCATAGCGGCCATCCTCAAAGGTGGTCGTCGGGTGCCAAGGGCGGCCCAGGCCATAGCTTTTCGCAGGGACGTCTTTCTCTTTAATCACCCGGCTATTGATAATGACCAAACCATATTTTTGCTTAATGTCGGTGCTGGGCGCGGTGAGATAGCCAAGAGGCTGATCTTTCACGTCGGTACGGTTACGCGCGACGATGTCGCAATCGTCAAACAGCGCAGTACCGTTGCCAAAGATAAAATCAACGGTGCCGCTGATTCGGCATTTCGAGAAGAAGCTGCGCCCACCTTTCACATACAACGTGTCCTGATAGCCTGTCAGGCTAACATCGTGGAACCACGCGCGATCGCTATTTTCGGCAACTAATAATGCAACGGCCTGCGAGTCTTTTAATTTGGTTGGATCTTCATTGGCTTTTGCCTGATTGGCTGGGTAATCGAAATCGTTGCTGATGGTCAGCGAACGGGCGCTGAAATCGGGGGCATCGACTTTCACCGTGTTGCTGCCATAGGTTCCCCATTTGCTGCCATCGGCTTTGAGCATCCCTGCGGCGGTGGTTGCGGTGATGACGGTACCGTCGCGGCTTTCGCCCTGGAGATGGATGTTGGGACGCGTAATGGTCAGGCGCTCATGGTACACACCATTTTTCACATAGATAACAAACGGAGAACTGTCTGCCGGGGCGCTGGCGATAGCTTCGGTAATGGTTTTGTAGGCTTTGGCGTCTGTTGCATTGGCGGAAACCAGCGCATTGTAGTCGGCTGCCTGTGCTAACGCCCAGGGTGAGGAAATTAACATGGCTAAGGTCAGCGTCTTGCAGAGGCGTGGGGCGTTTATCATGTCCAGAGTCCTGTAATCGGTAAGAGAAAGAGGAAGGTCTATAACGCGTGGCGTAAATAACGCCGCGCGTGGTTCTGTCTTATCGTTTTGCCTGACTGATGACTACTTGTGTTTGCTGACGGTTTTCTCCGCCAGTGCTGCTAAAGCGGGTTCTTGCCGAATGGCGTTAGCGACAATCTCTGCCACGGCAATAGCGCCTTTTTGCTGGAAATGGGTGGTGTCCGGTTTGCTCAGGCTACCTGCCTGATCGCGATAGTAAGGGTATTTCTTGGGATCGATCACCAGCCAGTATTGTTTCCAATGGTCGCTGTTGCCCTGATTTGCCAATGCAATAGTGGCGGACTCAACATCCAGCAAAATGACTTTATTATCCTCAGCGGTGTCCTTGATGGTCTGGCTGTAATCGCCAACGAAGGCATAACCGTTGTCTGCATTTTGTTTGGTGAAATGGCTATGTACGGCAGGTGTGCCGTTTTTCCCTTCAGCTGTTTTCACTCGAGTGGTCGGGGTAAGCAGAACTGGAGTGAGTTTGTGCTGACGAGCGAAAGTGATATAGCGTTCCAGAGAAGTCTGGAATGACATATCGGCTTTCCCCTGCGGTGCCTGCTTTTTCCCTGCGGCATCGTTCGGATAAGTACACAAGTTCGCGACGTCAGCGGGGCCACGTACTTCTTTCGCACCGTTGCAATTTTGATCGTTATGTCCCATTTGTATAAACAGGAAGTCACCTTCCTTCATCAATGGCTGCATCTGGCGGAACCAGCCCTCGTAAAAATAGTCGCGTGAGCTACGTCCTGCGCGCGTGCCATTGACGACCTTCACACTACTGTTTTTACTGAACTGCTGTTCAAAAACCTGACCCCATCCCATACGCGGGAAACGCATTTTTTCATAGGTTGCTGCCGTTGAATCGCCAACGAGGAAAATGCGGGTTTGTGCTTTCTGGACGGCATCCAGACTCTGGCGGGCAGAGCGATAGTCTAACGGTTCATAGTCGCCTTTATCATTCAGGCCGACAATCGGGTGAAATGCGCTGTCAGTCAGCACGGTGTGGCCGGAGTAACCTGTATTGTTGTGATAGTTGCGGTTATGGTTAATGACGTTGACGATTTTGGTGACGGCTTCCTGTTGGCCTACGGGGTAGGTAAGGGGATCGAAGCGTGTAGGGGTGCTGATACCCGCCTGTTTTAACGCACTATTAAAGCCAGCATGGAAATCTGCATAGGCTGCTTTCCATGCTGCGGCGTCCAGTTTTGGTGATGCAGTATCATCCGTTAACTGCTGTGGGCCAATGTAGCCTGCTGCCACCGCGATATCTGAGGTAATGCGGTCAGTCAGCGGGTTGATATTGGCGATATTTTCTTTGCCGTCATGCAATGAAGGGGCGACGGCGGACAGACAAATTGCACGAGAAATATTATTCAGCAGGCAGTTATTGCCGCCGGACTCGATGGCTAAAAGGCGTAACGGCGGTGTTAGGCCAGAGATATCAAGGTGATATTTACCTTGAACATCACTCTGTGTCTGTCGCTTCTGGCCCTGTTGGTCTCTGATAATGATGGTGGCGGGTAGATGAATATCCCGTGCGGTGACATTGCCGGATAATCCGGTTTTTTCACCCAGCGTTGAACTCGACAGTAATTTAACGCTCTCTGGCGCGGCGGTCTGATGCGCAGCTGCTGGCGTTTTAGCGTGTACCAGTGTGAAAGGGGCGGAAAGTATCAGAGCTAAAGCTACACTTTCTGAAAAACGTTTTGCCATGGTCAGACATATCCCTTGTTGGTTAATCGAAAACGGTTAATGAATCCAAGCGTTATCAAAGGAAGGTCGCTGTTTTTTATCGTTCTTGTCACGGCCTTCAGAGAAAACATCTGGGGCTTTCATTGTGCACCCAAGCCGATTCAAGGGCGATGCCTATATCCGTCATTCTTCAAGTTGCATGTGCGTTAGCTGCGATACTCGGCACGCTGGCGTGTGCCTCGCCCTGACGGGTCAACGCTTTGCGTTGTTCAAAACGCTAACGTTTTGTCCTGCAACTCGAATTATTTAGGCTATAAACGCAGGCTCTTGTGGTGAAATAACCATTCATTAAAAATGAAATGTTATTTTAATAAGGCTTGGGTTTTTGTGACCCACCTCTTTTTTAGCGGAGCACTGCCGTATTGGCATGTAGATTTGTGATCAATAAGGTGTTTTATACCCGTCATACTTCAAGCTGCTTGCGCGTTGGCCGCCCTTACTCACCCCAGTCACTTACCTAAGTAAGCTCTTGGGGATTAATGAGTCTCATAAATGAGACTCACCCTTCGGGCCAGCGCTAGCGCTGTTCAAATCGGTCTAAGACCGATTTTTCGCGCAGTTGCCGCGTTACAAGGCCAAAAATGGGCCTTGCCCTAAAGGGTCAACGCAGAGCGTTGTTCAAAACGCTAACGTTTTGTCATGCAACTTGAATTATTTAGGGTATATGTTGGTGGTTTTCTGAAAGATGAAAAAAGGTCGCAAAAGCGACCTTTGGGTTCGATCCGTCACCAATGAGGGTTAGACGACTTTATGTGGACCAAAACATTCGTAATGTAGCTGTTCTGCGGGTATGCCCATTGCCAGCAGCTGTTGTGCGGCAAACTGCATAAAAATCACAGGGCCACACAGGTAATAGTGCATAGCGGGCGTGGTTAATTCGCCTTTTAGCGAGGCCAACTGCATCAGTCCGCTATGATGATAATCTTCGCCCGGACGATCGGCCTGTTGAGGCTCTCGATACCAAATATGCTGCTCGAACTGTGGCAGCGACTGTCCCGTTTTTTTGATTTCATCAGCAAACGCGTGTGCTGTACCGTTTTCTGCCGCGTGGAGCCATAACACCTTCGCCTGATGATCCTGCTGTTTTAGCGTATGTAGCATGCCCAGCATAGGGGTTTGCCCTACGCCGCCGGAAATCAGGGCAACCGGTGTGTCGGTTGGAATATCAAGGAAGAAGTCGCCGTGTGGAGCCGCCAGATGAACAATATCGCCTTCGCGAGCGGTATCATGCAGATAGCCGGAAACAGTGCCTTGTACTTCACGTTTAACCGCAATTCGATAGGATTTTCCATTCGGTGCATGGGTCAGAGAGTATTGGCGAATCTCTTGATTGGCGAAACTGTCATGCTTGATATAAATCGCCAGATACTGACCCGGTTGAAAGTCTGCGATAGGTTGGCTGTCGGTGGGTTCCAGTGTGAAGCTGGTAATCACAGAGCTTTGCGGCTGCTTGTTCACAATACGGAAAGGTCGCACGCCGCTCCAGCCGCCATTTTTCGCTTCGGTGCTGCGATAGATATCGTCTTCGCGCTGGATGAAGACATTTGCCAACACGCCATAGGCTTTACCCCAGGCATCCAGTACATCTTGGCCGGGGCTAAACATTTCATCCAGCGTGGCCAATAAGTGACTACCTACAATCTGATACTGATCTGCCTGAATATTAAAGCTGGCATGTTTCTGGGCGATACGCTCAACCGCAGGCAGCAGCGCGGCCAGGTTTTCAATATTCGCCGCATAAGCACAAATGGCATTGAACAGCGCTTCCCGCTGATCGCCATTGCGCTGGTTGCTCATGTTAAAAATATCTTTGAGCTCGGGGTTATGCGTAAACATGCGATCGTAGAAATGTGCGGTCAGTTTCGGGCCGGTTTCCGCCAGTAGAGGAATGGTTGATTTAACGATGGCGATAGTATGGTTATCGAGCATGGTGACTCCTATTTATTGATGCTACTTATAAGTTGTATTTTATATGCATCTTATTGAGTTTGTCCGTTGCTGTAAATTACCTTTTTGGTGGTAGGGGTTTTCTAGCGTGAGTTAGCGGGAATAACATGAAGAAATAGCAGGTTGAGAATGAAGAAAAATCTGTTTGCCGTCACGCAGCTTATATCTGCTGAGGCCTTGTGCTGCCTATAGCTAATCGTTTGCGTAAAAACCTCTGTCAAGACCTATCTTCATTAGGGAAAAACGGTTTACACTATACGCCATTCCCCAAAAGGGTAGCCCAATTCCCAAATGGGCCATTAATTCCCAGTATATTTATGTTAGCTGAGTCAGGAGATCCGGATGTTAAAGCGTGAAATGAACATTGCCGATTATGATGCCGACCTGTGGCAAGCAATGGAGCAAGAAGTGGTGCGTCAGGAAGAGCACATTGAACTGATTGCATCAGAAAACTACACCAGCCCACGCGTTATGCAGGCTCAAGGGTCTCAGCTGACGAACAAGTATGCTGAAGGCTATCCGGGCAAACGCTACTACGGTGGCTGTGAGTATGTGGACATCGTTGAGCAATTGGCGATCGATCGTGCTAAAGCGCTGTTCGGTGCAGATTATGCCAACGTGCAGCCGCACTCCGGCTCTCAGGCTAACTTTGCCGTCTACACCGCGCTGCTGCAGCCGGGCGACACCATTCTGGGTATGAACCTGGCACACGGTGGTCACCTGACGCACGGTTCTCCGGTTAACCTGTCCGGTAAACTGTATAAAGTCATCCCTTACGGCATCGATGAAAGCGGTAAAATCGACTACGACGAAATGGCTGAACTGGCGCGTACGCACCAGCCAAAAATGATTGTCGGCGGTTTTTCTGCTTACTCTGGCGTGGTTGACTGGGCGAAAATGCGTGAAATCGCTGACAGCATCGGTGCTTACCTGTTTGTTGATATGGCGCACGTTGCCGGTCTGATTGCTGCAGATGTTTACCCTAACCCGGTTCCTCATGCTCACATCGTGACCACGACGACGCACAAAACGCTGGCTGGCCCACGCGGTGGCCTGATTCTGGCGAAAGGCGGCGACGAAGAGCTGTATAAAAAGCTGAACTCTGCTGTTTTCCCTGGCGGTCAGGGTGGCCCGTTGATGCACGTTATCGCGGGTAAAGCTGTCGCACTGAAAGAAGCGATGGAGCCTGAGTTCAAAGTCTACCAGCAGCAAGTTGCGAAAAACGCCAAAGCAATGGTAGAAGTCTTCCTGTCACGTGGTTTCAACGTGGTGTCTGGCGCGACCAGCAACCACCTGTTCCTGCTGGATCTGGTCAGCAAAAACCTGACGGGTAAAGAAGCCGATGCAGCACTGGGTCGTGCGAATATCACCGTGAACAAAAACAGCGTGCCTAACGATCCGAAGAGCCCGTTCGTGACTTCTGGTATCCGTATCGGTACGCCAGCGGCAACGCGTCGTGGCTTTAAAGAAGCGGAAGTGCGTGAACTGGCTGGCTGGATCTGTGATGTGTTAGATAACATCAACGACGAAGCGACCATCGAGCGCGTGAAGCAAAAAGTTCTGGATATCTGCGCCCGCTTCCCGGTTTACGCATAATTCGGCATTTTTCTCTGACATCACTGTCGTAAAATGTCTCAAACGCCAGCCTGTGTGCTGGCGTTTTTTATGGCGTGCCATCCCTGGCCGCCACCCTGCGGGCCGTCGCAAGCGACGTTGAAAAACGTTCCCCACGTTTTTTTATGGCGTGCAATCCCTAGCCACCACCCTTACGGGCCGTTGCTGACACAATGTTAAAAATTTCTCCCGGAAATTTTTTATGCCTGTTGATCAAGCTGATACCTTCATTCGCGTTTAATAACGAATAACGCGTTGCGCCGCTGCATGCACTCTGACACAGTAACCAGCAAAAAAAAGTAATCGGCAAAAAAGTCACTGGTAAAAAGAATCGCCAGCAAAAAACGTGGGTGCATTTTCAGTGAAAAATTATCAACGCCGTGTTTGCGACGGTTCGTAGGGTGGTGAACGGGTGTGTTCGCCGTCGAAAGGGAGAAATCATGGTGTTGCAATCGACGCGCTGGCTGGCGCTGAGCTATTTCACATACTTTTTTTGTTATGGCGTTTTCCTGCCGTTTTGGGGCGGATGGCTGAAAGGTGAAGGGCTCTCGGCAGAGTCGATTGGTATGCTGTTGGGGGCTGGGCTGGTGGCGCGCTTCGTCGGCAGTCTGGTAATTACGCCTAGCGTGAAAGATCCATCCAAACTGATTACGGTATTACGTGGACTGGCGTTGTTGTCACTGGCGCTGGCCGTCGGTTTTTGGCTGGGCAATGCCTGGCTGTGGCTGATGATCGTCATGATCGGGTTTAACCTGTTTTTTGCACCGTTGGTGCCACTAACCGATGCGTTAGCGGCGACCTGGCAGCGGCAGGTGGTGATGGATTATGGCAAGGTACGGGTTTGGGGATCGATCGCATTTGTTATTGCCTCGGCGGCGACGGGCGAACTGGTTGCTATCTGGGGGCATGCCGCGATTCTGGCAATCCTCAGCGCCGGGCTGGCTGTCATGCTGTTAGGCATGTTGCTTCGGCCCAGCGTGATGCCGCAGGCAGCAGAATCGACAGCGCACTCGGCCAGCGTCACGCCGTGGAAAACGTTGCTGAGTGAACCGGCGGTATGGCGTTTCCTGCTTTGCGTGTCTCTGTTACAGGGCGCACACGCGGCTTACTATGGTTTCAGCGTGATTTATTGGCAGGATTCAGGCTATTCCGCCTCGATTATCGGCTATCTCTGGTCGTTGGGCGTCGTTGCGGAGATTGTCATTTTCACCTTCAGCCAGCGTCTGTTCCGACGCTGGAGTGCCAGACAGCTTTTACTGCTTTCTGCCGTATGCGGCGTGGTGCGCTGGGGGTTGATGGGGGCGACGGTGGCTCTGCCGTGGCTGATTGTGATACAGATATTGCACTGTGGTACGTTCACCGTTTGCCATCTGGCCGCCATGCGCTTTATTGCGGCTCGCAGCGGTGGTGACGTATTGCGGTTACAGGCGGTGTACTCTGCGTTGGCGATGGGCGGGAGTATTGCTGTGATGACAATGGTGTCCGGTTTCCTGTTTGAGCATTTGCAGGGCGGCACGTTTTGGGTGATGGCGCTATTGGCGGTTCCTGCACTGTTTATCCGGCCCTCTGTCAGCCACCATCGTGCTGTCGAAAAAGCGTAAGCAAATAGCGCGTACTGTCAATATAACGTATCGTGGTAAAAATAATGTTACATTATAACGCTTTTAACGGGTGGTCCGGACGGATAACGTGGCTCATGGCAGGTCTGGCGTTTGGTCAGCCCGTTTTCGCTCACCCACACAGTTTTATTGATATGCAGACGACAGTCGAGAGTCAGAACGACAACATCACCGGTTTACGTATGCAATGGACGATGGATCCCATCACGTCGGCCGACCTGTTGTATGACGCTGGAAAGGCAAAAACCGATTCTGAAATCTGGAAAAAACTGGCGGCGGAAGTCATGGCTAATGTCTGGGGGCAGCACTATTTCACCGATATTTATCGTGACAATCAGCCCGTGAAATATACGCTGCTGCCAACCGAGTATCACCTTTCCCGCAAAGGTAATCAGGCGGTACTGGAATTTGTGCTGCCGCTGGCACATCCACAGCCACTGGCCGGAAAGCCGTTGCTAATTTCTACTTACGATCCTACCTACTTTGTCGATATGTCCTATCAGAACGACAAGGCCGTTAAGCTGGCACCCGCGCTGGCGTCACGTTGTAAAACCACGCTCGTCACGCCTAAACCTAACGCTGAATTGCAATCTTATGCACTGTCGTTAGATAAGAATGATGCGCCTGATGAAGACATGGATCTGGGGAAACAGTTTGCACAGCGGGTGACGTTGCAATGTCAGTGAACCTTGGCTCGCTGCCGCGCCCACGTTCGCTGTCGAACCGACTGCGCGATCTATGGCCGCTGTGGCTATTTTTGGCGCTGTTTGCCTCGGCACTGCATTACATCGTGGGATACTGGCCGCAGATCGTGCTACAAAGTGCGATCTGGCAGAAGTCGCTGCACCAGCAGATGTCGCATCTGTTGCAGATGGTAGAACAGCAGCCGCATCAAGCTGGGCTGAGTTTAATGATGTTCAGTCTGGTCTATGGCGTGCTCCATGCTGTCGGGCCGGGGCACGGCAAAGTCGTCATCATGACCTATTTGGCGACACATCCGTCGAAGCTGAAAAGTAGCCTGAAGTTAACGCTCGCGGCCTCGCTGATTCAGGGTCTGATGGCGGTAGCGCTGGTGACTGTCGTACTCGGGATCTTGCAACTGTCGAGCCGAACGCTGCATAACAGCAGTTTCTGGATGGAAAAAGGAAGCTTCGTGCTGGTGGCGGGGCTGGGGCTGCTGCTCTGTTTCCGTGCGCTGAAACAGCTGTATATCGTATTAGTGCGACAACCTAAGCCTGCGACTATTTTGCGCGTTATTCCTTTACCTGTAACCCAGCGTAACGTGCCAGCTCATGGACGTATGACGCTTCGTCCGATTTCTGCACCGTCTCACTCCCTTCATCAGCACGATGCCGACTGCGGCTGCGGGCACCGCCATCTCCCTAGTAATGAAGAGCTTGGGCGCGATAGCAGCTGGCGTACACGTCTGATGATTGTGCTGGCAATGGGGATGCGCCCGTGCTCAGGTGCCATTCTGGTGCTGCTTTTCTCTAAAGTGATCGGCGTTTACCTGTGGGGCGTAGCTTCTGCGCTGGTGATGGCCGCCGGAACAGCAATTACGATCTCAGCACTGGCCATGCTGGTCTTTTACTGCCGTCGCGTCATTGAACGGTTAGGTGCGAATCGCGCATCGCCCGTGTGGCAGCGTGCGACTTTTTCTCTTCTGGCTCTTGCTGGCGGGATGATTTTAGTTGGCTCCGGTATCCTGCTTTACCTCAGCGCACAGCCCGCGATGATGGGCGGTATTCGGCCATTCTCCGGCTGATTTCACTTTTTATTAACCTCGCATTAAAAACCCATTGCCTCCGATAATCACGGCGGGATATCATTTCAATAATGATAACTATTATCATCTATAACCATAATCGCAGAAGGGAATAATAATGAAAAAATGGCTGTTCTCAGTCGTTGTTCTGTTGGGGTTGAGTGCGAGCGTTGTTGCCAGCGCTAACCCAATTGTTATTGAAGACGTTAGTGGCAGGAAGGTAGAAATCAAATCCGAAGTGAAGCGGATTATTTTAGGGGAAGGTCGACAGATTTATCTGCTGGCTGCCTTTGATACCGAAGCACCATTCCAACGTGTGGTTGGCTGGCGTGATGACCTGCCGAAAGCCGATTATGACGGCTATCTGGCCTATGAAAATAAATACCCAGAAATCAAAAAACTGCCAACCTTTGGTGGTGCGAAAGACGGCACGTTTAACGTTGAGCAAGCATTAACGCTGAAACCCGATTTGGTGTTGATGAATCTGGAGTCCAAGGCCGCAACAGATGAAGGCAAATTGATTGAAAAACTCAGTTCGCTGGGTATTCCTGTGGTGTTTATCGATTTCCGCGAGAAGCCGTTTGAGAATGCAGAGAAAAGTATTCACATCATGGGGCAACTGGTGGGCAAACCTGAGCGTGCAGAAGCGCTTATTAAATTCCGCCGTGAGCAGATTGAGATCGTCACCGATCGGTTGAAAAACTATCAGGGGCCACGTCCTAAAGTGATGATTGATCGCGCGGGTGGCTATGACGAAGAATGCTGCATGTCATTCGGTGATGAGAACTTTGGCCGCATGGTCGAGGCTGCTGGCGGTGACAACATTGCCAAGAACATCATCCCTGGTACCTTTGGTACGCTGAACCCTGAGCAGATTATCAGCTCTCGCCCGGATGTAGTGGTGGTGACTGGCGCTAACTGGAAAAACTACAACACGGCGAATGGCTGGGTTGGCGTCGGACCGGGAGCCGATCAGAAAGAAGCGCTGCAACGCCTGCAAAAACTGATGGAACGCTCAGCATTTAAAACGCTGCCGGTCGCAACCAATGGCAACGCTCATGCTATTTGGCATCAGTTCTATGACAGCCCGTATCAGTTTGTGGCGATTCAGGTATTAGCGAAATGGATGCACCCTGAACTGTTTAAAGACCTCGATCCTGATGCTACATTCCGTACCTTCCATGAGAAGTTCCTGCCGCTGCCTTATCAGCCAGGCTATTGGGTCACGCTGCCTGCGAAGAAATAACGCGATATCCGTCATACTTCAAGTTGCATGGGCGTTGGCTGCACTACTCGACACACTGATGTGTGTCTCGCCCCGCTGGGGCCGCTGCAAGCAGCGTTCAAACCTGCCTCTGGCAGATTTGTCAGTCACCCGAATCACTTACTTGAGTAAGCTCATCGGGACTCCCTCACTTGCCGCCTGCCTGAAACTCGAATTATTTAGGATATATTAGGTAGCTGGTCAGATAATAAAAAAGCACTGAACCTTATTGGTCAGTGCTTTTTTTATGCATTTTATCGATCGTTCCGCGACATGCACGACGCAAAGAGATATCTACCGTTCATCACAATATAACTGGTGTTCTGTGCCGCCAGATCGTTCGCCCACCGAGGTAGCCACGCAAACGTTTTTCTTTCACTTTATTTCATTACCGATGAATGGATGTTTCTGACGATCGATTATCTTTGTTTGATAGTTTTTGGCTATTTATTTGAGATTATTGAATGGTTTAAGCGATCATTGCTATCAAGCTGTTCGCTTCTGTGTCGATAATTGAGCGTGATAAAGGTATGTCTGATTTTTACTCAAAATGCCATGTCTGGAGGACGAGGGTGTTTATTTTGACATACCGGAATCAGGAAGAAAGATGCAGTATAAAAACTCAAAAATGGAGCGGTTATGAATATCACGCAACGCCTGCTGTTGACGTTTTCGTTAATGTCGCTAGCACTTATCTCATTGGTTATCGTTACTTTATGATTATTATCAGGGTTCCAGTCTCGTTTTGAATATGTTCAGGATAATGCAATTCCCAGTATTCGGGATCTCAATGCTCAAGTGGATAAAGCGAATGCACTATCCCTTCTGCTCTATAAACATCAGAGTACAACAGATAATAGCTATTTACCGCCTATCGAACAGGATATCGCCAAAACACTCAATGAAATCAACGAACTTAATGAGTATTATCTGAAAAATAACGTTTCGGAAAATGAAGAAAACGATAAACGTTTGACCCTGGCTGGTTTTGACAGTGTTAAAGCGATTCGTGCGGCGCTACCTGCTTTTTTGGCAGCCTCTGTAGCCTATCAGGACCTGATTTCCCTCGATTTGATCCAGGGACAAAATGGTGTGGGGGCCAATATTCGTAAGTTGATTGATGGCTATCGAGAACAAATTTCGCTTAACCTCAAACTGGGAGATGTGTTACGCGATGAGAATACACGCATCTATGACATGACGTTCACGGGATTGCTGGCTGGCGGCCTCTTGACACTCTTGCTTACTGGCCTGTTTGCTGTCAGTACGATATTGGGCATTAGAAAGAGCCTCAATCACATGAGCCGAGCGATGACGATGGCCAGTACCAGTCTCGACTTGACGATTCAAGCCGACGATCGCAGAAAAGACGAGATTGGGAATACTGCCCGTGCCTTTAATAGCCTGATGCATCGCGTCTCTTCGGCACTGGCTTCGGTGAATGCTTCATCGCAGTCGGTAAGCAGTGCGGCAACGCAGATTGCGGCAGGTAATGAGGATCTGTCTGCGCGTACTGAGGAACAGGCTGCTTCGCTGGAACAAACTGCGGCCAGTATGACGGAAATCAGTGAAACGGTACGCCAAAATGCGGAAAACACGCAGCAGGCTAGTCTATTGGCGGGCAATGCCAGCCGGATTTCTATCAATAGTGCCGATTCAGTCAGTACGATGTTGAGTACGATGGAACATATTCGTACTAGCTCAGGCAAGATTACCGACATCATTGCGCTCATCGAAGGGATAGCGTTTCAAACTAATATCCTCGCCCTCAATGCGGCGGTGGAAGCGGCACGTGCGGGTGAGCAGGGCCGTGGTTTTGCGGTGGTAGCAGGTGAAGTGCGCACGTTGGCGCAGCGTTCGTCTACGGCTGCACGTGAAATCAAGGACTTGATTGGTGCTTCAAACTCGCTGGTGTCGGCGGGTGTTGAACAAGCTAGTGATGTAGGGAAAAACATGTCGGCGATGAAAGACGCGATCCAGCAGGTGACGGATTTAGTCAATGAAATCGCTGCGGCGACGGAAGAACAAAGTCAGGGTATCAGCCAGGTACATCTGGCGGTTAACCAGATGGACGATGTGACTCAGCAAAATGCCTCATTGGTCGAAGAGGCTTCTGCTGCCTCGCAGTCATTGCAGGAACAGGCGAGCACATTGAGCCAATTGGTAGGGCAGTTCATTGTGGGACAAATCGCTTCATCGACGTTGATTCCAGCCCTTGCTTCTGCGCCGTCTGGCCTATCTACACCTCGTCTCGCCTCCGCGAAGAAAAAAAATGCACTTGCTCAGGATGACGCGGGCTGGCAGCGTTTTTAATCTATAAAGCCACGTGCCAAAGGAGTCGATGACGGATGGAGAAAAGAGAAGACCAAGGGAGATGACGGTATGGAGTTGACCGAACATAGTGCGGAAAATCTGGGGAATTATGCGTCGTTGCTGACGGAGTTCGAGCATATGACGACGTTACTGACTCAATTAATGAACAGCGATTACCGCACGCTTGATCTGTATCTCAATAATTGCAGTCATCTGATTTTGCGATTTACGGCTATTTATAAATTGATCGGTAAGCCAGAGTTTGAGGATTATTTAAAACATCATGATGCGGCGCTTTACTACAACGTAAACAGTGTTGGGTTGGCATTACGTTTATTTGAGAACATGCTGACGAACATGCGCGATATGATGGGAACTGAGCGTTTACACTAGCGATCTTATGCCTCCGGGGCATTCGCTTACCGGAGGCTATTTGAGCGGTCAATTACCTAGATAGTGGGCTCGCTGACCAACCCGTCGATAATCACCTGCGGTACGCCCTGCGAACAACGCTCAATACGTCCGCGTACGCCATAGACTGCTGACAGGCTTTCTGGGCTAATGACCTCGGCCGGTGCGCCATCGGCAATCAAATTACCGTTTTGCAGCATCAGTACGTGGTCGCCATGACGCAAAGCAATATTGATGTCATGCACCACCACAACAGTGATGATGTTGCGCTTACGCGTTTCCTTTCGTACCAAATCCATTACGTGGAATTGATAATTCAGATCCAACGCACTGAGCGGCTCATCTAGTAAAAGCAACGAGGGCTGACGGATCAGCGATTGCGCCAGCCCAACCAGCTGTTTCTGTCCGCCAGAGAGCTGATCAAGATAGCTCAACGCCAGATGCTCGATACCCAACTGACGCAGCAGGGTCATGACTTCATCCTGTTTTTCGGCGTTATGCATGCCGCCGGACGCGCGCTGTGCGACGATAATAGATTCCAGCACGTGCAGGTGAACGCCAGCGGGCAAGGACTGCGGCAGATAAACGACTTTTTCCGCCCGCTGAGCGAACGGGAGTGTCATCAGGTTGGTGTCATCCAACCACAGTTCGCCTTCGGAAGCGTTCAGACCCGCCATAGCGCGTAACAGCGTTGATTTTCCACTGCCGTTAGGGCCGAGTAGCACCGTTATCTTTCCGCGTGGTAATTGCGGTACGGACAGATCGCGGATTACCTGACGTTTAGGATAACCCGCGCGAAAGTGGGAAAGTCGTAATCCAGAAGCGGTTTGCTGGCTCATACGTTCCCTCTGTGACGCAGGATGATACTCAGGAAGAAGGGCACACCAACCAGTGAGGTGACGATGCCGACCGGGATAATGACGCCGGGAATGAGGTTTTTCGAGGCAACAGATGCCATCGATAGCACCAGCGCACCCGTTAATGCACTGGCAGGCAGATAGAAACGGTGATCTTCACCGAAAATCATACGTGCGATATGCGGAGCAACCAGACCGATAAAGCCGATCGGGCCGACAAACGCGACCGAAATGGCAGACAAGATACTGATACGCAGCAGCGTCGCCAGACGCAAACGGCGTACGTTAATGCCAAAACTAACGGCGCGATCTTCACCCAACCGCAGTGCGGTCAGTTTCCATGAACTCATCAGTGAAATTGGCATAACGATGACCAGCACCAACAGCAGGACGCCCAGCTTTTCCCACGAGGCGCGAGCCAGACTGCCCATCGTCCAGAACACCAGACCTTGCAGCGTGTCTTCGTTGGCGATGAACTGGAGCATGGAAACCAGCGCATTGAAGGTGAACACCAGCGCGATACCGAACAGCACGACCCCGGAGGTGGCGACCTGCGTCCAGCGCGTAATGCCATCAAGCAGCAACGCTGCCAGCAGAGCAAAGATAAAGGCGTTTGCAGAAATAAACCACTGAGCCGGAATGCCGGGGATGCCGATTCCTAGGACGATAGCCAACGCCGCGCCGAATGCGGCGGCGGAGGAAACGCCAAGCGTAAACGGGCTGGCCAGCGGGTTGTTCAGGATCGTTTGCATTTCTGCGCCAGCCAGGCCGAGCGCTAGCCCGACGATAATGGCCATCAACGCATAAGGCAGACGAATATCCCAGACGATCACGCGTGTGCCTGCATCTGCGCTGGCCGGGTCGGTCAGCGTGTTCCAGAGCACATCAAGCGTGAGTCCCGACGGTCCCATCGTGAAATCCAGCAACAACGAGCCGATGATGATCAACAGCAGTATCGCCATCACACCCACGCGGCGTCGGATGATGCCGCGATAGTTGTCCATAATGGTGTTGGCATCCGCGGTAGTACTGCGGATACCCGGTTCAGTGGTTGTACTCATGAAAAATTACTCACCTTGTTTCCAGGCAAAGATAAAGTCGCTGTCAGGCAGCGAGGTAAAATTTTGAATAATATGGTGATACGTGTCATCAGGATTCAGGCTGGCAAATGCCTGAGGATAAATATCTTTTGCCAGATATTCCATACCGACAATGTTGTAGGGATGGTTGTAGAAATGGTGGTAAACGCCATAGACGCGCTTAGCTTGAACCGCTGGGATCTGGCTAATACCGGTGCGACTTAGCAGCACATTCGCCTGAGTGCGAACGTCTTCGACAGTTGCGCCATAGCCTAACGGCAGTACCTGACTGTTACCACGTTTAGAGCCTGTCATGATGTAGGCGTCAGGTTTCATGCTGATGATTTTTTCGAGCGAGACAAAGCCTGATGCACCTGGCAGCAAACCCGAACCAATATTTGTCGCGCCGACGGCTTCCACCAATCCGCCCCAGCCGCTGCTGCTGTGCGTGAAGCAGCAGGAATCCGAATTTCCGGCAATCGGCTCAATAAAAACGCTAGGTTTTGGGGTTATCGTGGCGGTTTTCTGCTGAATAGCATCAAGGTGCTTACGGTAGAAATCGGTATATGCTTTGGCGTTGGCTTCGCGGTTCAGAACCTTGCCTAACAGATCGACACTGGGGGCGGTATCTTTAGCCGGATTTACTTCATAATCGACAAACAGTACGGGAATATTCAGCGCGCTGAGCTTGTCAATCACACCGCTTTCCTTTAGTGCCGGTTTGGCTCGTAACTGGGCAATCATCAGATCGGGCTGTTTTGACAGCACACTTTCCAAATCGACGTTGCCTTTGTCACTGAAACCCATATCCAGAATGCCGACGGACTGAGGCCATTTTCCTTTCAGCATGTCCCAGGTTGCCGTGTCCTGTTTTTTCGCTAAATTGTTCCAGGCGACCAGACGCTGAAAGGGATTATCGCGGTCAAGTAATGCCATCGTCATAATATCGCGGCCGTCTTGAAGAATGATGCGCTGCGGCTCTTGTTTAATGGTGACACTTCTGCCGTCGAAATCGGTAACGGTGAGAGGGTATTGGGTCGCGTAGCTGAAGAGTGGAGCGGAGAGTAATGCAGTTAGGAGGAACGATCTTACTGATTTTCTTAACATGGTGGCGATCCTAATTCACAATTTATCAATGTGATGAAGTTATCAGTGTAATGAGTTTGATAATTATTATCGTATAATGATAAACAATGCGTATACAGGATTCATATGTAAAGAAAAATAACAACTCCGACCCGATTTCATTTTTATGAGAATGGGCCGGAGTGGGCCGAGATTAGCGCTTCAGCGCGTCACTCAGTTCTTCGCGGATGGTACCCAGAATAGCTTTCACCACACGCGGGTTACCAGCAACCAGATTGCCGGATGCCAGATAGTTATGGCCGCCAACGAAGTCCGTCACGATCCCGCCAGCTTCACGTACCAGCAGTTCGCCACCCGCAAAATCCCACGGCTTCAGACCGATCTCAAAGAAACCATCAACGCGACCTGCGGCCACATAGGCCAGATCCAGCGCGGCAGAACCCGTGCGACGGAAATCCGCACACTGGGTGAACAGTGCGCTAACGACGTTGATATAACTTTTGCTGTGTTGTTTTAATTTGAAGGGGAAGCCTGTTGCCAGTACGGTGCCTTCCAAATCGCGGGCAGTGCTGCTACGCAGACGATAGCCGTTCAGTTGTGCGCCCTGACCGCGGGTGGCACTAAACAGTTCATTGCGCATAGGATCGTAAACAACGGCAACTTCGGTACGGCCTTTAATGCGAACCGCGATAGAAACAGCGAAGTGGGGTAAACGTTTGATGAAGTTGGTGGTGCCATCCAGAGGATCGATAACCCATTGTACTGCCGGATCTTCACCTGCCAGCTCGCCACATTCTTCACCAATGATGGTGTGCTGTGGGTAAGACTTGCGGATGACTTCAATGATCAGACGTTCTGCATCCCGATCGACGTTGGTCACAAAATCATTGCTGCCTTTCTGGCTAGCTTCGACGGCGTCTGGCGTTTCATAGTTTTTGGCAATCAAATTACCGGCTTTACGCGCAGCGCGTATAGCGATGTTGAGCATCGGATGCATGGTATCGGTCCACTGGAATGTTAAAGAACGGAAAGCGGCGCAGAGTATAGCAGCAGGAAAGTAAAATATCTATACACGTCATTCTTCAAGCCGCATGTGCGTTGGCTGCACTCACTCACCCGAATCACTTACTTGAGTAAGCTCATCGGGATTCCTTCATTTGCCGCCTTCCTGCAACTCGAATTATTTAGTGTATAAGTTTGTGTTAAGGTATGGCGGTTTCCTTTTCGCATGACTTCCTTTCGCACAACAGAGTACATAATGTTAGACAATATTCGCATTGTTCTGGTTGAAACGTCGCACACTGGCAATATGGGATCAGTGGCCAGGGCGATGAAAACCATGGGGTTAAGCAAACTTTATTTGGTCAATCCATTGGTTAAGCCTGATTCGCAGGCCATTGCGTTGGCCGCAGGCGCCAGCGATGTTATCGGCAATGCCACCTTGGTTGATTCGCTCGATCAGGCGCTCGAAGGATGTAGTCTGGTGGTTGGCACCAGTGCGCGTTCCCGAACTTTGCCTTGGCCGATGCTGGAGCCGCGTGAGTGCGGTGTTCGTAGCGCACAGGAAGCGGAGCACGCGCCGGTAGCGCTGGTGTTTGGGCGTGAACGTGTGGGGCTGACGAATGATGAACTGCAAAAATGTCACTACCACGTGGCGATTCCTGCTAATCCAGAATACAGCTCGCTAAATCTGGCGATGGCGGTACAGATCATCGCTTATGAAGTACGTATCGCGCATTTGGATCGGTTACAGACCGGGCAGCCTGAGCATGAAGAATCGCCGTATCCGCTGGTCGACGATCTGGAACGTTTTTATCAGCATCTTGAGCAGACATTGCTGCAAACCGGATTTATCCGACCGGCACATCAAGGGCAGGTGATGAACAAGCTGCGTCGCCTGTTTACCCGCGCCAGACCTGAAGCTCAGGAACTTAACATCCTGCGTGGAATACTCAGCTCGGTACAAAAAACACACGACGAATAATACTTGAGTGTTTTACTCGGTTAAATAGTTGACTAAAATACTCGGGAATGTCAGACTCGCGGTATGTTCTGCCAATACATGTTTTCATAATACATGTTTTACCTACAGGTACCACTATCATGAGACTGACATCCAAAGGCCGTTACGCCGTTACCGCCATGCTCGATGTGGCTCTGCACTCCCAGGAAGGGCCAGTTCCATTGGCGGATATTTCCGAACGCCAAGGCATTTCACTGTCTTATCTGGAGCAGCTATTTTCGCGCTTGCGTAAGAACGGACTGGTTGCCAGCGTTCGTGGCCCAGGCGGCGGTTACCTGCTGGGTAAAAACGCGAATGAAATCGCTGTTGGTATGGTTATTTCTGCCGTCGATGAGTCTGTTGACGCAACGCGTTGCCAGGGCCGCGAAGGCTGCCAGGGTGGCGATCGCTGCCTGACGCACACGCTGTGGCGCGATCTGAGCGACCGTATTACTGACTTCCTGAATAACATCACGCTGGATGAGCTGGTGAATAATAAGGAAGTACTGAACGTTGCGGATCGTCAGGATGCTGACACGCGTCGCACCGCAAATGGACGTATCCAGGAAACGATCAACGTTAACCTGCGCGCCTGATATACCTTCAATGTGACAGGCTCTTTGTGACGAGGAACCATTACTCGTCACGTTTTGCCTTTCTGATAGCCGCATAATCCTGACCACATTACCCAATGTGGTGTTGGCGTTAATCCGACTGTCACGGCGTATTCTGACGATAAATTGTTCCGACTATAACATCGTCAAATTTTTTGCATTGGCCCGAGAGGTTGCGGGTATAAACAGCCTGTCAATAAAACAAAACGCATTGTACGTTTTGAAGTGATGTACGGAGTTTATGAGCAATGAAGTTACCTATCTATCTCGATTATTCAGCTACCACGCCGGTTGACCCGCGCGTCGCTGAGAAAATGATGCAGTGTTTGACTTTGGACGGTACGTTCGGTAATCCGGCTTCCCGTTCACACCGTTTTGGCTGGCAGGCGGAAGAGGCGGTTGATATCGCCCGTAACCAAATTGCTGAGCTGGTTGGTGCCGACCCGCGTGAGATCGTCTTCACGTCAGGCGCGACCGAAGCCGATAACCTCGCCATTAAAGGTGCTGCCAACTTCTACCAGAAGAAAGGCAAGCACATCATCACCAGTAAGACCGAACACAAAGCCGTGCTGGATACCTGCCGTCAACTCGAACGTGAAGGCTTCGATGTCACTTATCTGGCACCGCAGCGCAACGGCATTATTGACCTGGCTGAACTTGAAGCTGCGATGCGTGAGGACACCATTCTGGTTTCCATCATGCACGTCAATAATGAAATCGGCGTTGTGCAGGATATCGCAGCCATCGGCGACATGTGCCGTAGCCGCGGCATCGTGTTCCATGTCGATGCCACGCAGAGCGTAGGCAAACTGCCTATCGATCTCAGCCAGTTAAAAGTGGATCTGATGTCTTTCTCCGGCCATAAAATCTATGGGCCGAAAGGGATCGGAGCACTGTATGTTCGCCGTAAACCCCGTATCCGCCTCGAAGCGCAGATGCACGGTGGCGGACATGAGCGCGGTATGCGTTCTGGCACCTTGCCTGTGCACCAGATTGTCGGTATGGGCGAAGCCTACCGCATCGCGAAAGAAGAGATGACTGCAGAAATGGATCGCCTGCGTATGCTGCGCGATCGTCTGTGGAACGGTATTAATGATATTGAAGAAGTCTATCTGAATGGTGATATCGAACAAGGTGTGCCCAACATCCTGAACGTCAGCTTCAACTATGTTGAAGGTGAATCGTTGATTATGGCACTCAAGGATCTGGCGGTATCGTCCGGTTCTGCCTGTACGTCGGCCAGTCTGGAGCCCTCCTACGTGCTACGTGCGTTGGGTATGAATGATGAGCTGGCACATAGTTCGATCCGTTTCTCGCTGGGGCGTTTTACCACCGAAGAAGAGATCGACTACACCATCGAGCTGGTGCGTAAATCTATCGGCCGTCTGCGCGATCTTTCTCCGCTGTGGGAAATGTTCAAGCAGGGTGTGGATATCAGCAGCATCGAATGGGCGCATCATTAATTCACCAGAGCGGGGACGACTATCATGGCTTACAGCGAAAAAGTAATTGATCACTATGAAAATCCACGCAACGTGGGTTCATTTGACAACGCCGATCCTTCTATTGGCAGCGGCATGGTCGGCGCGCCAGCGTGCGGCGATGTGATGAAGTTGCAGATAAAAGTCAACAACGAGGGTATCATCGAAGATGCCCGCTTCAAGACATACGGTTGTGGTTCTGCCATTGCCTCCAGCTCGCTGGTCACAGAGTGGGTAAAAGGCAAATCGCTTAATGAAGCTGAAGCGATTAAGAACACGCAGATTGCCGAAGAGCTTGAGCTACCGCCAGTGAAGATTCACTGCTCCATTCTGGCGGAAGACGCTATCAAGGCAGCGATTGCGGATTACAAAAGTAAACGCGACGCGCAGTAATCTCTGCGGCTGAACTCGTCGGGGCACCGTGGTTATCGGTGCCTGATTCCGTCGAGCTGGCGAACGATCGAGGTAACAGTATGTCGATTTCTCTGAGCGAAAGTGCGGCACAACGCGTGAGCGCTTTTATCGCAAACCGAGGTAAAGGTCTTGGGCTGCGTCTTGGCGTACGGACATCCGGCTGCTCCGGTATGGCGTATGTGTTGGAGTTTGTTGATGATTTGAACGACGGTGACACCGTCTTTGAAGACAAAGGCGTCAAAGTCATCGTGGACGGAAAAAGTCTGGTCTATCTTGACGGAACCGAATTGGATTTCGTTAAAGAAGGGCTGAACGAAGGCTTTAAGTTCAATAATCCTAACATTTCCGGCGAATGTGGTTGCGGCGAAAGTTTCAACGTCTGACCCCTCTTGGGTAGTGAGCGTGCGATCGATTCATGACACGCGCTGCTACTCAGAACTCCCAGAGTACCACTATGGATTACTTTACGTTATTCGGGCTGCCTATTCGCTATGATGTGGATGGTGGCCTGCTTGCATCCCGTTTTCAAGACTTGCAACGGCAGTTCCATCCTGACCGTTATGCTGCCAGCCCAGAGCGCGAGCGTATGCTGGCGGTACAGCAGGCGGCGACGATCAATAACGCCTATCAGGCGTTAAAACATCCGCTGAAACGCGCGGAGTACATGCTGTCGTTGCACGGTTTTGATGTGAACAACGAGCAGCATACGATGCGTGACACCGCATTCCTGATGGAACAGCTTGAACTGCGCGAAGAGTTGGAGGCGATCTCACAACGGTCTGATGCTGATGATGCGTTGACGGCCTTCGCTGAGCGGTTGCAGGCAACGATTGCCACTCGTCGTTCTCACATGCGTGGTGAACTGAATAATGAGACGTGGGCAGACGCCGTGGACACCGTGCGCAAGCTACGCTTTTTAGACAAGCTCCAGCAACAGGTTGAAGAACTCGAAGAACAATTGCTGGACAGATAACTCGTTAATCCGGTGGGAAAGCCGATGGTGATTGCCATTCAGGTTTTTCGCCAGCCAATTGATGGAAGCTCAATATGGCCTTATTACAAATTAGTGAGCCAGGACTCAGTGCGGCACCGCACCAGCGACGTCTGGCTGTTGGTATTGATTTAGGCACCACCCATTCTCTTGTTGCCACCGTGCGCAGCGGCGAAGCTCAAACGCTGATGGACAGCGACGGGCGCGATCTGCTGCCGTCAGTTGTCCACTATCGCCACGATGGTCACAGCGTCGGCTGGCACGCGCGCGACAATGCTGCCCACGATCTTGAAAACACCGTCAGTTCAGTCAAACGCCTGATGGGGCGTTCTCTGGCCGACATTCAACTGCGTTATCCTCATTTACCCTACCGTTTTCACGCCAGTGATAATGGCCTACCGCTGATTCAGACCTCTGCTGGTAGCCTGAATCCCGTTCAGGTGTCTGCGGATATTTTGTCTGCGCTGGCTGCGCGCGCGGAAGCGGCGTTAGGCGGCGTGCCTGATGGCGTGGTGATTACCGTTCCTGCGTATTTCGATGATGCACAGCGTCAGGGTACCAAAGACGCGGCGCGTCTGGCTGGGCTGCACGTATTACGTCTGCTCAACGAGCCAACCGCTGCGGCGATTGCTTATGGTCTGGATTCCGGTAAAGAAGGGGTGATCGCCATTTACGATCTGGGTGGCGGCACTTTTGATATTTCCATTCTGCGTTTAAGCCGTGGCGTCTTTGAAGTGCTGGCAACCGGCGGTGATTCTGCGCTGGGCGGTGATGATTTCGATCATCTGCTGGCGGAGTGGCTGCGTGAGCAGGCAGGTGTTCACGATCGGAACGATCGCCAGTTGGATCATGCGTTTCGTGATGCGGCGGTGAAAGCCAAGATTGCACTCAGCAGCGCCGATACGATCGATGTGGATGTTGCTGGCTGGCAGGGAACTATTACCCGCGAACAGCTTGATGTACTGATTGCCCCGTTGGTGAAACGCACGCTGCTGTCCTGTCGTCGTACGCTGAAAGACGCGGAACTGACGGCAGAAGACGTGCAGGAAGTGGTGATGGTCGGCGGCTCGACGCGTGTTCCATTGGTGCGTGAGCAGGTGGGGACATTTTTTGGTCGTACACCGCTGACGTCTATCGATCCCGACAAGGTCGTGGCGTTCGGCGCGGCAATTCAGGCGGATATTCTGGTAGGCAACAAGCCGGACAGTGAAATGCTGCTGCTGGATGTGATCCCCTTGTCGCTCGGGTTGGAAACGATGGGCGGGCTGGTGGAAAAAATCATTCCGCGCAATACCACGATCCCCGTCGCTCGTGCGCAAGAATTCACAACGTTCAAAGACGGCCAGAGCGGCATGATGATCCACGTCTTGCAAGGCGAGCGTGAAATGGTCGCGGATTGCCGCTCGCTTGCCCGCTTTTCGCTACGCGGTCTGCCGCCGTTGCCTGCGGGAGGGGCTCACATTCGCGTGACTTTTCAGGTCGATGCGGATGGCTTGTTGAGTGTTACGGCGATGGAAAAATCGACGGGCGTCGAGGCTTCTATTCAGGTTAAACCGTCATACGGTTTGAGCGATACGGAAATTGCCACGATGATCACCGACTCGATGTTGAATGCGAAGGAAGATGTCGGGGCGCGTCGTCTGGCAGAGCAAAAAGTGGAGGCGGCACGCGTGCTGGAAAGCTTGCAAAGCGCACTGGTGGCCGACGCAGCGTTATTGAGTAATGACGAAAAAGGTATCATTGTCGCGGCATCCGAACACCTGCATACGATGATGCAGGGAAGCGATCCCGTGGCAATTGAAGCCGCGATTAAAACAGTCGATCAACAAACCCAGGAATTCGCCGCCCGTCGTATGGATGCCTCTATCCGTCGTGCGCTGGCAGGCCATTCTGTGGATGAGGTGTAACATGCCTAAGATAGTCTTTTTACCGCATCAGGATTTGTGTCCTGAAGGCGCGGTTTTGGAAGCGGAACGCGGTGAAAGTATACTGGAAGTCGCCCTGCGTAACGGTATTGACGTTGAGCATGCCTGCGAGAAATCCTGTGCCTGCACCACCTGCCATTGCATCGTGCGTGAAGGCTTTGACTCGCTGGCAGAAAGCACAGAAGAAGAAGACGATATGCTGGATAAGGCCTGGGGGCTGGAACCGGAAAGTCGTCTGGGCTGTCAGGCGCGTGTCGCCGGAGACGATCTCGTTGTTGAGATCCCGCGCTATACGATCAACCACGCGCGTGAGCATTGATCTGAATAGGGAGGAACCGTTATGGGATTAAAATGGACAGACAGCCGGGCTATTGGTGAAGCACTTTACGACCAGTTTCCCGATCTCGATCCGAAAACCGTGCGTTTCACCGATATGCACCAGTGGATCTGCGAGCTGGATGAATTTGACGATCGGCCGGATGCCTCCAATGAAAAAATTCTGGAAGCGATCCTGTTGGTCTGGTTAGATGAAGCCGACTAAGTAATATGACGGGGCTACCAGGTTAATGCCGAGCGTTTGAGAACCGAGATACATGGAGTAACCACGGGGCGAGGTATCCCTGCGGGAACCTCATCCCCACGTTTCTCCTGGTATGAGACTTACGTGACCAGTATTAGGCTGGTGGACCATTTTATTTTCGTGCCAAAATTCGTAACATTTTCATGTCATGATGCACGGTTTATGTATCTGCAAATATGAAAAGCACCTGCAAACATGAAAAGTGGCAGGAATATCCATTATCGGAGAAGCACTATGACGAACAATACCATGCTGATTTCACTCTCCACTCAACCTGCTGACGCGCGCTGGGGAGAAAAAGCGACGCTGAGTGTGAATGAGCAGGGTTTTACCATTCATGTTGGCACGACGTCACTGAATGGCAAAGCTGCACTGGCAACGATCCAGCGTGCCGCCCGTAAAATCGATGGGCAGGGGATTAAACACGTTACGTTAGCGGATGAAGGCTGGGATCTGGCAAACAGCTGGGCATTCTGGCAGGGCTATCGTGGTCCGAAAGGGCAAAGAACGGTTGAATGGGCGGAACTGAACGACGCCGACAAGAAAGAGCTGAACGACCGTCTGAAGATTGTTGACTGGGTGCGTGACACCATCAATCTGCCTGCCGAAGATTTAGGGCCAGAGCAGTTGGCAACCCGTGCGGTCGATCTGCTGTGTGACGTGGCCTGTGATGTTGTCAGCTACCGTATCACCAAAGGTGAAGATCTGCGTGAACAGAATTATGCCGGTCTGCATACGGTCGGTCGCGGTTCTGAACGTCAGCCAGTGCTGCTGGCACTGGACTATAACCCGACGGGTAATCCAGATGCGCCTGTGTTCGCCTGTTTGGTCGGTAAAGGTATTACGTTTGATACCGGTGGCTACAGCCTGAAACCGAGTGGATCAATGGATTCCATGAAGTCAGACATGGGCGGTGCGGCCACTCTGACGGGCGCACTGGCGCTGGCGGCGTCACGCGGTTTGCAACAGCGTGTGAAACTATATCTGTGCTGTGCAGATAACATGGTGAGCGGCAATGCATTCCGTCTGGGCGATATCATTCGCTACCGCAATGGTAAAACGGTTGAGGTGATGAACACCGATGCGGAAGGGCGTCTGGTGCTGGCGGATGGTTTGATTGATGCCTCCGAGCAGAATCCGCAGTGGATTATTGACTGTGCGACGTTGACGGGTGCAGCGAAAATGGCGCTGGGCAACGATTATCACGCACTGTTCAGCTTTGATGATGAGCTGGTTGCGGCATTGCAGGAAAGCGCGAAAGAAGAAAATGAGCCGTTCTGGCGTCTGCCGCTGGAAGAGTTCCACCGCAGCCATCTGCCGTCCAGCTTTGCCGATCTGAACAATATTGCCAGTGGTGCACACACCGCCGGTGCCAGCACGGCAGCCGCGTTCTTGTCGCACTTTGTGAAAAATTACCAGCAGGGCTGGCTGCATATCGACTGTTCGGCAACGTATCGCAAAGGTGCCGTAGATCAGTGGGCGACGGGCGCAACGGGACTCGGCGTGCGTACGCTAGCGAATCTCCTGCTGAGCAACGCCAAGTAGTCGGTTCAGGGTTGTCCGCTATTTACAGAATGTGTTGAGAATTAAAGCCGCGCTGAGACCCGTTTGAAATTTATGGCTGTTGTCATTCATTTTATCCAGGTCTCAAAACGCTGGTTTTTAACGTAATCATGTTGAGGGAAGTATGGAGTTTTCGCCACGTAATAAACTGGAAGAAGTGCTGATTCTGGCCGCCACGGAGCCAGCTCATCGCCCTGAGTTTTTCAGCGAGCTGATGGGAGCCACGGTGTTCGTGCTGGGCACGACTGATGACGGGGATCAATCCGGTGAGACGGTGTTGCATGCGGGCAGCAATGTGAACATTCAGCACTGGGAAAAAGACGATGGTTCATCCGCCATTCCTTTCTTCTCTTCTCTGGAAGCATTACAGAGCGTGATTACGGAAGAAGCGTCTTTTTTGGCGCTGCCAGTACGTTCGCTGTTTGAAATGACGCAGGGCGTCACGCTGTTCTTCAATCCTAAGCTGCCGTATGGCAAAGAGTTTTTGCCGCAGGAAATTGAACATATTCTGTCTGGCGAAGGTAACGGCTTTGTTCAGCAGCGCGTTGTTGAAGACGATATGCAGGTCATGCTGAGTCAACCAGCCGAGATGCCAGCACAGATGATTGATTCCCTGACACAGCTGTTTACCAAGCATCGCCATGTAAAACGGGCGTTTCTGGCACAGATTCAGGAACCAGGTGAAGAACAGCCGCATCTGCTGATTGGTATTGATGCCGATCAGGATGAGGAAACTATCATTCGCGAAGCGGGCAGCGTCGCCAGCGATACTTTACCGGACGAGCGTCCTGTCGATCTGTGTCTGGTGAAGGAAGGCGAGTCGGGCATCAGCCATTACATGATTAAGCACACCACTCCGTTCTACGAGCGCAAGTGGGGGAGTTTCCTGAGAGAGTTTAAGGGAAGCGGCAACGCGTAATACCGTGGGTATACGTTTTATGAAGGCAACGGCGGATTACGATTTTTCCGCTGTTGCCTGTAACAACAGTAAATCGATCAGCATCACCAGATTCGATTCAAATGAGCTAATCTCGCCCGCTTCCGCCGCATAGTGAACCGCATCATCGTAGAGCCGGAAATGTAGATCGGCCAACTCACCTAATGAGTTCAACGACGCGCGGGTAAAGGCAATCACCTTCATACCAATGTTTTTGGCGATACGTGCCTTATCCAGCACCTGCTCGGTTTCCCCACTGCGGGAGATCGCGATAAACACCTGATACTTCGGCGCGTTATTGAGAAAAATGCCTCGACTGTCGCCTAACCCGGAAGAGAACGCATCTTTCCCCAGCACCTGAAGCTTCTTCGCCAAATATTCGGCAAACAAATGGGAAAACCCGGCGCCGTACAGAAAAAAGTGACTTTCTTGCCGCAGGATAGCGCCGAAGGCTGCTCTATCCTTATGGCTAATGTAGGCAAATGTGCGCTGATAATTGTCGATAAAATGCTGGAAAGCATCTGGTAGCAAAGCATCATCGGGCGTGACGACAGGTGAGGGAGCGAGACGCGGATTGTCCGTGAGCAGCGTTTTGCAGTGATAAATGAATTCACTGTAGCCGCTAAAGCCGATTTTCTGGCACAGGCGCATGATAGTCGCCGTGGACACATAGGTTTTCTGCGCCAGTTCCCGCACCGTGATTTTGCCGATCAGCGATGAATGTTCGGCGATAAAAGCCAGCACGCGATATTCCGCGCGCGTCAGCGCCTGACCGTGCTGCATTAGCGATGCCAGCCGATTATCCACCTGCTACTCCTGAGCGATTCCTGATAGACAAGGAATAAATAGACTGACAACACAATACCGTGCGGGGTTAATCGCGCGCAATTGGGACATCATCGCGGCTGCCCCAGTCGCTCCAGGATCCGTCGTACAGCGTCACATTTGGCACATTTAATTGCGTTAGCGCCAACACCACGACGGATGCCGTTACGCCGGAACCACAGCTGGCGACGATGGGGCGAGTGAAATCCACGCCGTGCTTATGCAGAATGGTCGCCAGTTCGGCATTGGGTTTCAGCGCACCGTTGTTCACCAAATCGGTCCACGGCACATTCAGGCTGCCGGGGATATGACCACGGTGCAGGCCGGGACGCGGCTCGTCTACTTCGGCATGAAAGCGCGAGGCGGGGCGGGCGTCGACAATCTGCTCTGATTTATCTCGGCTGATTGAGAGCACGTCGTCGCGTGAGCGAATGGCTTTTTCATCCAATGTAGCGTGAAACGTGACGGGATTACGCGTCACATCTCCCTGTTCCAGCGGCAGATTCTGCGCTTTCCAGCCAGCCAAACCACCACTCAGAATTGAAATGGATGTCGCGCCGAAGGTGTGCAGCATCCACCATGCGCGGGGGGCGGAGAAGAGGTTGCCTTCATCGTAAATCACCAAATGCTGTTGGTTATCGATACCTAGCTCACTCATCGCGCGTGCGAAGTCTTCGCGAGTCGGCATCATATGCGGCAGATCGATGCTGTGATCGGACAGGGTTTCAATATCAAAAAAAACCGCGCCAGGCAGATGAGCGGCGCGGTATTCGGCATGAATATCACGGGTATCGTTACCCGGTGGCAACATTCGGGCGTCAATGAGCGTGGTGCTGCTGTCGTTCAGGTGGCTGGAAAGCCAGTCTGCGGAAACAAACCGCTCATGAGAAACGGGCAAATCAGAAGACGATGCTGACATAGATCCTCCACGTTGGGGTCGACGAATTCGACCCCGAATCTACCATTGATGTGCAATGATAGATTCATTGTCAGCGATTTTCCTTAATCCGACAAGTCGCAGATTATTGGGCAATACCGTCTCTATATGCTTGTTTTAATTGCGGCCAGTAATCCTGATTGGCCTCAATCATGTCGTCCAGAATCGCTTTGGCGTGCTGCATGGTCGGCACGGTACGGTTCAGGGTAAATGCCTGCAACGCCTTCTCGTAGCTGCCTTCCAACGTAGCTTCGACCAGTAATTGCTCAGACGCCAACTGCTGCTCCAGCAAGGCACGATGGAACTGCGGGACATTCCCCATGCGCACGGGTTCCGGCCCTTGGGCGGTGATATAAGCCGGGACTTCCACCATTGCGTCGTAAGGCAGATTGGCGATGGCACCTTTATTCTCGACGATGACCAGATGACGCTGGCGGAGATCGAACGCCAGCGAGCAGGCGACATCAACGATGAACGAACCGTGTACGCCAACGTGGAACGCATCCGGCAGAATACCGGTTTCCTTGTAGCTGGCGGCGGCCGCAAACAGTTTCTTCTCACGTCCGTCCATCACTTCGTTGGCACGAGTGTAATCTGGATCCTGATGTTCAACGATCTGGTTCGGCATCAGGTAGTACTGCAAATACGGATTCGGCACGAATTCTGGGAAATGATCCATGATCGGTTTGATATTGCGCCAGGTTTTCACCCACGACGGATCGGCGTGTTGCGGATCGGTGTCGGCGGCATCGGCGGTCAACAGACCGTAGCGGGCGATATGTTCGCGCAGTTCCGGCATACGATCGACGCCGTCGACCAGCACGCGGGTAAACCAGCCAAAGTGATTCAGCCCGAAATAATCCACCGTGATGTCGTGGCGATCGACGCCCAGCACGGCTGCGATGTTACGCATCGCGGCAACTGGCATGTCGCAAATATTCAGCACGCGGGCGTTAGGTCGCAGACGACGAACGCCTTCGGCAACAATCGCGGCAGGGTTCGAGTAATTGACGATCCATGCTTCTTTGTGCGCATAGCGTTCAACCAGATCGATCAATTCAGCCATCGGCAGAATTGTGCGCAGGCCGTAAGCCAGACCGCCGGGGCCACAGGTTTCCTGCCCGACGACGCCGTGGCGTAGTGGAATTTTCTCGTCCTGTTCGCGCATTTTGTACTGGCCGACGCGCATCTGTGCAAAGACAAAGTGAGCACCGGTAAACGCGGTTTCTGCGTCGGTCGTGACAGTAAAGACGATGCTGTCACTGTGGTCGCGAATCACCTTTTCTACCACTGGCGCGATGATGTCCTGCCGCTGGCCGTCGATGTCATACAAACGAATCTCTGCCAGCGGGAAATCCGCAAGATGTACCATCAGACTTTTTACGATGCCTGGGGTATAGGTGCTGCCGCCACCGGCAATCGTCAGAATGAATGGGGGTTTCGTCATGGTCAGTCTCCTGTTAAAGCGCGTTTTCAACTGCTTCGCGTATAGTTTTGACGTGAAGTCCGTAAACCACCTGTACGTTGTTACCCTGTCGGATAACGGCTTTCGCACCGGTGTTCTTAAGCTGTTGTTCGTCTACCAAAGCTGGGTCGATGAGCGTGACCCGCAGGCGGGTGTAGCAGTTATCCACCACCTCAATATTGGGTTTGCCGCCCAGCCCCGCGATGATGGTGGCTCCGACAAGCTGAGCATCACCTTTCACTGCGTCTTGCGTTTTCGCCTGATTCTCGGTCTTGGACTGATATTCGGTTTTGGAGTAAAGCTTCGTTTCTTCCTCATCGGTTTCACGCCCTGGTGTTGGCATGTCGAAATACAGAATCAGGAAGCGGAAGACGAAGAAGTAAATCACCGACATGATCAGCCCGACCGCGATATACATCGGCCAGTTGGATTTCTCGATGCCCAGCGGCAGGTTATAGAGCAGGAAGTCGATGACGCCATTGGCACCAATCGCATGCACGCCCATGATGGAGAACAGCATCATGCCTATGCCGGTGAGCACCGCGTGAACGGCAAACAGCATCGGCGCGACGAACAGGAAGGAGAACTCCAGCGGTTCGGTGACGCCCAGTAAGAAAGAGGTAAAAGCCGCCGGAATCAGAATGGCTTTCGCTGCCAGTCGTTTTTCTGGCTTCGCCGTGACGTACATTGCCAGCGCCGCGGCAGTCAGACCAAACATTTTACTGATGCCGCGTGCATCCCAGACCACGGTTGAACTCAGCTGTTTGACGTCCTGACAGGCCATTTCAGCAAAGTAGATGTTGCGTGCGCCCTGATACAGCTTGCCGCACACCTCGGCGGTGCCGCCCAGTTCGGTGTACAAGAACGGGGTATAGACCAGATGATGCAGCCCGGTGGGGATCAGAATGCGTTCCAGAAAGCCATAAATCGCGATGCCAACAGGACCCGCACCTTTGATGGCGAAGGCCAGCCAAGTAATGCCGTGCTGAGCAAAAGGCCAAACGGTGCTCATTACAAAGCCCAGTGCAATCGCTAACGGAATCACCAGAATAGCGACGAAGCAGTGGCCGGAATAGATCGCCATGACACCGTTAAACTGTTTACTGGAGTAGCGGTTATACAGATAGCCTGCGAATCCACCGATCAGAATACCGGCGAAAACGCCCATTTCCAGCACCTGAACGCCCAGCACCATTCCCTGCCCAGCGGGGCGCATCTCGGCGGCTGGCACGAGTTTGCCCTGTAATTGCAGTGTGATATTCATGGCATTAATGAAGATGATGAACATCACCAGGCCGATCAATGCGGCATAGCCCTTATCACGCTTCGCCAGCCCGATAGGAATCCCGACGGCGAACACCAGCGCCAAATTAGCCAGAATCGCCACGGCAGATTTGGAAACCAGTTGACCAAAATCTTGAATTAAGGGGTGATTAAGTAAAGGGACATAGCCTGCTAAATTGCCGTTACCGAACACGTTCCCAAATGCGATGAATAACCCGACAATCGGGAGTATCAGCACTGGCCCATAAAGGGACTTGCCGAAATTTTGTAATGCGTTGACCGCTCTTTTCATTATCAGCCCTCTTACTGGCCATTATGGTGGGTACAGCAGCAGGCTAGCAGTGAATGACAACGAGATTCCAGTTATCTTATTGTTTTAAAAACAAATAACCTATAACGTTACAAGTAACCTTCAGAACTGTGATCGCTGATGATTTGTTACATTCCGTACAGGAGCGGTGGGGAACGAAAAAACGCGATGCGTAATCGTTAATGAAGAGAAAATGAGAGGTAATATTTTTTAATAAAATGTTATCTACTTGGTAGGCAACAAAGGTCAGTACCCCTATAATTTGCGCCACTTTCACCGGCCGGGTATACAATTCTTATAATCCGGCTGCAATCTGACAGTTTAGTTAATGAGGTCAATATGACGATAGAACGTACCTTCTCCATCGTAAAACCTAATGCGGTTGCCAAGAATGCCATCGGTGCGATTTATGCACGCTTTGAAAGCGCCGGTTTTACCATCGTTGCGGCTAAAATGCTGCGCTTGAACCGCGAGCAAGCGGAAGGCTTCTACGCTGAGCATAAAGGTAAGCCGTTCTTTGATGGTCTGGTCGAATTCATGATGTCTGGCCCGATCATGGTGCAGGCGCTGGAAGGTGAAAACGCCGTTCAACGTAACCGTGACATCATGGGTGCTACGAACCCAGCCAACGCGCTGGCGGGAACGCTGCGTGCTGACTACGCGGACAGCTTCACGGCGAACGCGGTGCACGGTTCAGATTCTATTGAATCTGCTCAACGTGAAATCGCTTATTTCTTCAGCGACGACGAAATCTGCCCGCGCGCGTAATTCTGCGTGTGTGCCCTGTTACGCATGATTGGTTTTTATGCGTAATAACAGATGAGCACCTGTGATGTTGCCCTTTTTACCGAGTCAGTGTGCGACACTGAAGCGATGACACAGAAAAAAAGCGGTGATGGTAGCTTACCTGTTTTAAACTTTGTACAATGCTGCGCCCCGGATGAGCCTGCACTTGCCCGGGGCGTTTCTTTGGTTATCACCATCGAACTCCACCTTCTTTTTTAGCGCCATAACGTGTAACAACGAGGCCAGGATTTACAATGTCTAAGCAAATCGCGTCTGAAATCATCGTGTCTGAAACGACTCCATCTACAACAACTACTGTATCCGAGCAAACCGTGTCTGAATTCTCTCCGGCGTCTGCTGATGCCCCTCAATCCGTCAAAGCCAGTGCGGAAAAAATTAACCTGCTGGATCTTAATCGTCAGCAAATGCGTGACCTCTTCATGTCGATGGGAGAGAAACCATTCCGCGCCGATCAGGTCATGAAGTGGATGTATCACTACTGCTGTGATGACTTCAACCAGATGACGGATATCAATAAAGTCTTTCGTTCCAAATTGCAGGCGATCGCTGAAATTCGCGCACCTGAAGTGGTAGACGAACAGCGCTCTTCCGACGGCACTATTAAGTGGGCGATTCTGGTGGGCGGCCAACGGGTTGAAACGGTTTATATTCCAGAAGAAGATCGCGCCACGCTGTGCGTATCGTCTCAGGTCGGCTGTGCGCTGGAGTGCAAATTCTGTTCAACGGCGCAGCAGGGCTTTAACCGCAACCTGCGCGTATCGGAAATCATTGGTCAGGTGTGGCGTGCAGCGAAGATCATCGGTGCTTTTAAAGTTACCGGTCAGCGCCCGATCACCAACGTGGTAATGATGGGCATGGGCGAACCGCTGCTGAACCTGACTAATGTGGTGCCAGCGATGGAAATCATGCTGGATGATTTCGGCTTTGGTTTGTCCAAGCGTCGCGTGACGCTGTCCACGTCAGGCGTCGTGCCTGCATTGGATAAACTGGGCGATATGATTGATGTTGCATTGGCGATTTCACTGCATGCGCCGACTGACGACATCCGCAACGAAATCATGCCGATCAACAAAAAATATAACATCGAGATGTTCCTGAGTGCGGTGCGCCGCTATCTGGAAAAATCCAATGCCAATCAGGGCCGCGTGACCGTTGAGTATGTGATGCTGGATCATATCAATGATGGCACTGAACATGCGCATCAACTGGCTGAATGCCTGAAAGATACGCCGTGCAAGATCAACCTGATTCCGTGGAACCCGTTCCCTGGCGCGCCGTATGGCCGTAGCTCAAATAGCCGCGTTGACCGTTTCTCCAAAGTGCTGATGGAATATGGTTTCACGACGATTGTACGTAAAACCCGTGGGGATGACATTGATGCTGCCTGCGGTCAGTTGGCGGGTGAAGTCGTGGACAGAACCAAGCGTACGCTGAAGAAGAAAATGGCGGGTGAACCTATCACGGTGAAAGCGGTCTGATAACGAATGGCGTGGGTTAACGCGGCAGCGCTAACCCGACGTCTTGTCGCCGATGTCGTTTCACCAACGCAAGTTGCAGGGCAAATACGGACAAACTGCGAAGCGTGCCGCGTTGTTGTCAGGTAGGACGGCGCACTCTGCGCATATTCAGGTAACCTCTTTGGCAAGGATGACAAATGAGGGAGAACAGGGATGGCAAAGCCTCTAGTGCAGGGACTGTCTTTATTACACGGAATAGCGTTAACGCAGGGAATGTATTGGCTGAGTAGCCTGTTTGCGATGTTGCTGCTGGCGGGGTGTGTACATTCGCCTCAGCAGACGACAAATCCAGCTGTCGCCCAAACCCGCTTACAGCTGGGGTTGGCGTATCTGGCGCACAATAATCTGGATTCGGCTCGGCAGAATCTTGAGAAGGCGGTGGCGATTGCCCCGCAGGATTATCGAACACAATTGGGGATGGCGCTTTACGAGCAGCGGATAGGTGAAAACCGTTTGGCTGAACAGCGTTATCAGCATGTGTTGAATAGGGCACCGGAAAATGGCAGCGTCATGAATAATTACGGTGCGTTTCTGTGTAGTTTAGGGCAGTATGTAGCGGCTCAGCGACAGTTTAGTGCGGCTGCACAACTTCCTGATTACAGTCAGGTTGCTGATGCGTTGGAAAATGCGGGATACTGCTTTTTCAATGCTGGACAGACTGAAGACGCGCGCAATTTATTAAGTCGGGCGCTGAAATATGACCCGACGAAAGGCAGTGCTTTGCTGGCAGAAGCAAACAAACAGTTTTCTGCCGGGAAAAATGAGCAAACGCGGTTGCTGCTTGATGTTTATCAGCATAGTCTTCCGGCCAGTGCCGAAAGTTTATGGTTACAGATTCGTTTCGCCGCGTTAGCGGGCCATGATGGCGATAAAGAACGTTATGGCAACGTGCTGGCGCGAAGTTTTCCACAATCTAAACAGTACCAGCATTTCTTAGCTAATGAATACTGAAACCACCCAAGATACAACAGAAGCAAAACTACCCGGCGAACGTCTGCGTGAGGCGCGTGAACGCCTTGGTCTGACTCAGCAAACTATTGCCGAGCGTTTGTGCCTTAAAATCACCACCGTCCGTGATATTGAAGACGGTACGACTCCTGCTGATTTAGCGCCGACCTTTCTGCGCGGCTATATCCGTTCTTATGCCAAGCTGGTTCATTTGCCTGAAGGTGACCTGCTTCCCGTAGTGGATAAACAAGCTGCGCCTAAAACGATCTCGGTTTCGCCGATGCAGAGTTTTTCGCTGAAAAAAAGCCGCAAAAAGCGTGATGGCTGGTTGATGACAATCACCTGGCTGGTCGTGCTGGTTGTTCTTGGACTGACAGGCGCGTGGTGGTGGCAAAACCATCAGGCTCAACAGGCTGAGATCAATAGCATGGTCGATCACGCTAGTTCGATGCAGGCGCAAACGGAAGGGCAGTCAGTTCCGCTGATGGATAACAGTGCTCCGCAGGAAACGGCGGCACCGGGTTCCGTAGCGACACCGCCTTCAACGCCAGTCGATCTGTCCGCTACTATCGCGGCGACAACGTCTCCTTCTTCTACAATCGCATCCTCTGCTGCACTGTCCAGCCAATCACCTTCACAGGCGAACGCCACACAGCTGCAGGCTGTGGGTAACGCATTGTTAGGCGCTGGGGCAGTTGCACCGACTGCTACGGTAGCGGATAGCAATCCAGTCTCGGCAGCGCATGCATTGGTGATGACTTTTACTGCCGATTGCTGGTTGGAAGTCACGGATGCCAGCGGTAAGAAACTGTTTAGCGGCATGCAGCGTAATGGCGGCACGCTGAATCTGGATGGTCAGTCACCCTATAAGCTAAAAATTGGTGCACCTGCTGCGGTACAGATTCAATTTCAAGGTAAGCCAGTCGATTTAACCCGATTCGTGCGCAGCAGTCAGGTTGCACGCCTGACGTTGACTGCAGAATAACGTGTTGTTCAGGTAAGACTGCAATGTTGGAGATGAAGTAATGCATAACGCTGCACCCATAACCCGTCGAAAATCAACACGGATTTACGTCGGCAAGGTGCCTGTTGGTGATGGTGCGCCGATTGCGGTGCAATCCATGACCAACACCCGAACCACCGACGTTGAAGCAACCGTCAATCAAATCAAAGCGCTGGAACGTGTTGGCGTCGATATCGTCCGCGTTTCTGTGCCGACTATGGACGCGGCGGAAGCCTTTAAGCTTATCAAACAGCAGGTGAATGTCCCGTTAGTTGCTGACATTCATTTTGACTACCGCATCGCGCTGAAAGTCGCGGAATATGGCGTCGACTGTCTGCGTATCAATCCCGGCAATATTGGTAACGAAGAGCGTATTCGCTCGGTTGTCGACTGTGCACGTTACAACAATATCCCGATCCGCATTGGTGTGAACGGCGGTTCGCTGGAAAAAGATATACAGGAAAAATATGGTGAACCAACGCCGGAAGCATTGCTGGAATCGGCGATGCGCCATGTTGATATCCTTGATCGCCTGAACTTCGATCAGTTTAAAGTCAGCGTTAAAGCCTCGGATGTTTTCCTTGCGGTGCAATCCTATCGTCTGCTGGCATCACGTATTGATCAGCCTCTGCACCTTGGTATCACCGAAGCCGGTGGGGCGCGCAGCGGTGCGGTGAAATCGGCTATCGGCCTCGGTTTACTGCTGTCTGAAGGTATTGGCGATACGCTGCGTATCTCATTAGCGGCCGATCCGGTTGAAGAAGTGAAAGTCGGCTTCGATATTCTGAAGTCACTGCGTATTCGTGCACGTGGAATCAACTTCATTGCTTGTCCGACTTGCTCTCGTCAGGAATTTGACGTGATCGGTACGGTGAACGCCCTAGAACAACGGCTGGAAGATCTCATCACGCCGATGGATGTCTCGATTATCGGTTGCGTGGTGAATGGCCCCGGTGAAGCGCTGGTGTCTACCATTGGTGTAACGGGTGGGCACAATAAGAGCGGCTTCTATGAAGACGGCGTGCGGCAGAGAGAGCGCTTCGATAACGAACAGATGATCGATCAGTTAGAAGCCAAGATCCGTGCGAAAGCCTCCATGATGGACGAAAATCAGCGTATTACCGTCAATCTGGTGGATAGGTAACCCTGACGGCGTGACGGTATGCCGTCACCCGCATAATTCACGATTCCTGAACCCGATGGGGATGCCCCGCATTGAAGATGCGACGACAATCCCTCTATAATCGGGTTTATTTTTTGAAAAACGCATAGAGAACTGACGTGGCAAAAAATATTCAAGCCATTCGCGGCATGAACGATTACCTGCCAGCCGAAACGGCATTGTGGCAGCGTATTGAAAACAGCCTGAAACAGGTGCTCAGTGGCTACGGCTATAATGAAATTCGTTTGCCGATTGTCGAGCAAACACCGCTGTTTAAGCGCGCTATCGGTGAAGTGACTGACGTCGTTGAAAAAGAGATGTATACCTTTGACGATCGCAATGGCGATAGCCTGACGCTGCGCCCAGAAGGGACAGCAGGCTGTGTTCGCGCCGGTATTGAGCACGGTATTCTCTACAATCAGGAACAGCGGCTGTGGTATGTCGGCCCGATGTTCCGCTACGAGCGTCCGCAGAAAGGGCGTTATCGCCAGTTTCATCAGTTAGGCTGTGAAGTTTTTGGTTTGCAAGGGCCGGATATTGATGCCGAACTGATCCTGATGACGGCTCGCTGGTGGCGAGTGCTGGGCATCTCCGATCATGTAAAACTGGAACTGAATTCGATTGGTTCGTTAGACGCGCGTGCCCGCTATCGCGACGCGCTGGTGGCGTTCCTCGAACAGCATAAAGATCAGCTCGATGAAGACTGCCTGCGCCGGATGTACACCAATCCGTTGCGCGTTCTGGATACGAAAAATCCACAGATTCAAGAATTGCTGAATGAGGCTCCAGTGCTGACGGACTATCTGGATGACGAATCGCGAGCACACTTTGAAACGCTGTGTGAACTTTTAACGCAGTCCGGTATCCCATATACCGTTAATCCGCGTCTGGTCCGTGGTTTGGATTACTATAACCGCACCGTATTTGAGTGGGTGACGACCAGTCTGGGTGCTCAGGGCACGGTCTGTGCCGGTGGGCGTTATGATGGTATGGTGGAACAACTGGGCGGACACGCGACGCCAGCGGTTGGTTTTGCGATGGGACTGGAACGTTTGGTTCTGTTGGTTCAGTCTGTGAACCCGGATTTCAAAGCACCGTCAGGCGTAGATGCTTATCTGATTTCTTCCGGTGCGGGAACGCAGGTTGCCGCAATGCAACTGGCGGAGAAATTACGTGATGCGCTGCCGCAGTTGAAACTGATGACCAATTACGGTGGTGGCAACTTTAAGAAACAATTCGCTCGCGCTGATAAATGGGGCGCACGCGTCGCATTGGTATTAGGTGAAAATGAAGTGGCGGCCGGTCAGGTTGTGGTTAAAAACCTGAGTAATGGCGAGCAGGATACATTGGCACAGGCCGACGTCGCATCGCGGCTGGCAACGTTACTGGATTGAGGAGAGAGACACCGTGGAAGTCTATACCACAGAGAATGAACAGGTTGATGCACTACGTCGTTTCCTCGCGGAGAACGGAAAGGCGTTAGTTGTCGGTGTTGTGTTGGGCGTCGGTGCACTGGTTGGCTGGCGTTTCTGGCAAAGTCATCAAAATGACAGCGTGCAGGCAGCATCTGCGTCTTATCAGCAGGTAACGGAACAATTGGCCGAAGGTAAAGCTGAAGCAATTGCTTCAACAGAGAAATTTACGGCCGAGAATAAGAATACCTATGGTGCGCTCGCTTCTCTGGAACTGGCTCGTCATTACGTTGATCAGAAAGATTTTGCTAAAGCAGCACAGCAGTTGGTACAGGCACAGTCGCAAACTAAAGATGCCGATTTGCTGGCGGTGGTGAATCTGCGTTTGGCGCGGGTTCAGCTACAGGAAAACAAAGCGGATGACGCACTGAAAACGTTGGATGCCATCAAGCTGGAAGGCTGGGCATCACAGGCTGCTGAAGTGCGTGGCGATATCCTGGCTAGCAAAGGGGATAATCAGGCTGCGCGCGATGCCTACAACAAAGGGTTGTCTTCCAATCCATCGCAGGCACAGCAAGCGTTACTGCGCATGAAACTGAATAACCTGTCCAGCTAAGAGGAATTCCATGCAATTGCGTAAAACACTGTTGGTAGGACTGGTTTCTGTTGCCCTGCTGAGCGGATGCTCGCTGTTTAACAGCGAAGAAGATGTCGTCACTATGTCTCCACTGCCGCAGGTGGAAAACCAGTTCACGCCAACCAAGGTGTGGAACAGCTCGGTGGGAAGTGGGATTGGTGAGTTTTATTCCAACCTTCATCCTGCGTGGCAGGATAATCGCGTTTTTGCCGCCGATCGTCGTGGCACGGTGAAAGCGATGGATCTGAGTGACGGCAAAGAGATTTGGCGCGCGGATCTGTCAGAGAAGACCAATTTCTTCTCTCGCAATAACCCGGCGCTGCTGTCTGGTGGGGTAACGGTTTCTGGTAACCATGTCTATGTCGGCAGCGAAAAGGCGCAGGTCTATGCGCTGAATGCGGAAGATGGTACGCCAGTATGGCAGACGAAAGTGGCAGGTGAAGCGCTGTCTCGTCCTGTCGTTAGCGATGGTGTCGTGTTGATTCACACCAGCAACGGTATGTTGCAGGCCTTGAATGAAGCCGATGGCGCAATCAAGTGGAGCGTTAACCTCGATATGCCGACGCTGTCTCTGCGTGGTGAATCTGCACCGACAACCGCATTTGGTGCGGCGATTGTCGGCGGTGACAACGGTCGTGTGAATGCTGTAATGATCAATCAGGGCCAGCTCATCTGGCAACAGCGTATTTCACAGCCGAGTGGCGCAACCGAAATCGATCGTCTAAATGATGTCGACACGACGCCAGTTGTCGCGGGCGAAGTGGTTTACGCACTAGGGTACAATGGCAACATGACCGCGCTGGATCTGCGTTCTGGTCAGGTTCTGTGGAAGCGTGAACTGGGTTCAGTGCATGATTTCCTCATTGACGGCGACCGCATCTATCTGGTCGATCAGGACGATCGCGTTGTGGCGTTGAACACCAACGGCGGCGTGAGCCTGTGGCGCCAAAGCGATCTGTTGCACCGTAACCTAACGGCTCCGGCGCTGTATAACGGTTATCTGGTTGTGGGTGATGCCGAAGGGTACCTGCACTGGCTGAATACGGCAGATGGCCGCTTTGTGGCGCAACAAAAAGTGGATAGCTCTGGTTTCCTGAGCAAGCCTGTAGTTGCCAGCGACAAGCTGCTGATTCAGGCGAAAAACGGTGATGTCTACGCGTTCACTCGCTAGGTAACCCCGTATTGATTTGGAGCGCAGCGCTTTTGGATGCGTTCCCATAACGGCTCCTGACATTATCAGGGGCCGTTTCGTCTTTTTATCGTCAGCGAGTGTTTCGCTGTAACGTATTGAAATATAAGTAATGAGGTTGTAACAATGATACCTGTCGTCGCGCTGGTCGGGCGCCCGAATGTGGGGAAATCCACGCTATTTAACCGCTTAACGCGCACTCGTGATGCATTGGTGGCGGATTTCCCTGGGCTGACTCGTGACCGCAAGTATGGTCGTGCAGAAGTGGAAGGGCATGAATTTATTATCGTCGATACTGGTGGTATCGATGGTACGGAAGACGGTGTGGAAACGCGTATGGCCGGTCAATCGCTGGTGGCGATTGAAGAGGCGGACATCGTGCTGTTCATGGTCGATGCTCGCGCGGGGTTGATGCCTGCGGATGAAGGCATTGCCAAGCATTTACGCAGCCGCGAAAAGACGACGGTGCTGGTTGCTAACAAAACTGATGGTCTTGACCCAGATATGGTCACGGCAGATTTTTATTCACTCGGTATGGGCGAAGTTTACGCTATCGCTGCATCTCATGGCCGTGGTGTGACATCGCTGCTGGAAACGGTTCTGCTGCCGTTCGTACAAGATGAAATAGAAGAGCCGGTCGAGCTAACCGAAGAAGAAGAGAACGCGGCTTATTGGGCAGCGTTAGAAGCGGAAGAGCAGGCCAGCGAAGAAGAAGCGGAAGACGATTTCAATCCTGAAGATTTGCCGATCAAACTGGCGATTGTCGGGCGTCCGAATGTGGGTAAATCTACGCTGACTAACCGTATTCTGGGTGAAGAGCGTGTGGTGGTATACGACATGCCGGGCACGACGCGTGACAGTATCTACATCCCGATGGTGCGCGATGAACGTGAATATATTCTGATTGATACCGCTGGGGTACGTAAGCGCGGAAAAGTCACGGAAACGGTAGAAAAATTCTCCGTCATCAAGACGTTGCAGGCGATTGAAGATGCCAACGTAGTGCTGCTGGTCATCGATGCGCGTGAAGGCATTTCCGATCAGGATCTCTCGCTGCTGGGCTTTATCCTCAATAGTGGGCGCTCACTGGTGATCGTGGTGAACAAATGGGATGGCCTGTCGCAGGAAGTTCGTGACCAAGTGAAAGATACGCTGGATCTGCGCCTCGGCTTTATCGATTTTGCCCGTATTCACTTTATTTCTGCGCTACACGGTAGCGGCGTAGGTAACCTGTTTGAATCTGTTACCGAAGCGTACTCTTGCGCCACCCGCCGCGTGAGTACGGCCATGTTGACCCGTATCATGCAAATGGCATCAGACGATCACCAACCGCCGTTGGTGCGCGGTCGTCGCGTGAAGCTGAAATATGCTCACGCTGGGGGTTATAACCCACCGATTGTGGTGATCCACGGTAATCAGGTGAAAGACCTGCCGGACTCCTACAAGCGCTACCTGATGAACTACTATCGCCGTTCGCTGGAAGTGATGGGCACGCCGATTCGTATTCAGTTTAAAGAAGGGGAAAACCCCTTTGCAGACAAGCGCAACAAGCTGACGCCAACTCAGCTACGCAAGCGCAAGCGGTTGATGTCGCATCTTAAAAAAAGTAAGTGATTTATTAACGGGGCGAATAGCAATATTCGCCCCGTTTTGTCAGAGACGAAACGAATAATAATTAAGGAAAGTCATGTCCTGGGAAACTTGGAGTTTTGCATTCAACGTCACGATGCCTAATGTACTTATGTTGTTGATAGGTATTGCATTACGCAAGTTTAATCTCCTTAATGATGCGTTTTGTGATACGGCAATGCGGGTTGTATTCAACCTTTCTCTTCCCTGTCTGTTGTTTTTTAGTGTTGCAGGTAATCACACGTCTTTCGCAAGCCAGTGGCCACTGGTGGTTTATGGGACGATAGGGACATTAGCGACGTTTCTGCTGCTGGAAATCGCGGCGGTGAGGCTAGTCAAGGATCCAAAGGAACGTGGCATCTTTGTGCAAGGGGGATTCCGTTCGAATACGGGTGTCATGGGGCTGGCTTTTGCGATGAGCGCCTATGGTGAAGAGGGCGTTGCTGTCGGGTCAATGTATCTGATGGTGACAGTAATTATGTTCAATGCGCTGTCCGTTATCACGTTAACGCGTAGCTTGCAGCGGCAATCCCCTGAGCAAAAAATCCCCGTAAGCCAACTGCTGCGGGGAATTGTGACAAACCCGCTGATTATTGGTCTGCTTCTCGGGGCAGCATATGGGCAAAGCCACCTGCCGATGCCAAGTGTGATTAAGCAAACTGGCGGCTTTATCTCCTCTATGGCCTTACCGTTGGCGCTGCTGTGTGCGGGTGCCAGTCTGGAGTGGCGTAGCATGTTCCGTTCATCCAATGTTGCTGTGTTGTCTTCCGTTGCGAAGATATTCGTTGTACCGGGGTTGCTCACCGTGGGTGGATGGCTTGTTGGTTTTCGCGGTGTTGAGCTGGGAATTATTTTTCTGTTTTCCTCAACGCCAACCGCAGCAGGTAGTTATGCCATGACGCGTGCGATGGGCGGAAATGCGACGCTGGCGGCGAATATCATTGGACTGACGACGGTTGGTGCATTTTTCATGATTGCCATTGGGCTGTATGTGCTGCGTTCGCTCAGCGTTATCTAATGCCTGATAGCGATTAGTGAGCCACTGATAACCGCAACGGGGGAAAATATGGATGTGCTTTGTCCTGATTGTCACAACACGATGATGTGGCAGACTGATGGGGCTTTCCTGTGCGAGGCCTGCCAGCTGCGTTATCTGCGTGAGGCTGCCTGTCCTGAATGTAAGCACTTGCTTCAGGAATTGAAAGCCTGCGGCGCGGTGGATTATTTCTGCCAGCAGCACGGGATGATTTCTAAGCGACGGGTAGTGTTTAGCTACACGCTTGCCGATTAAATTCAGCGTTACTACTAATCCGCTGTTACTGCGGTAGGCCATTGCGCCACAAATCAGCCAACTCCGGCGGCGCGCTGTCTTCAGGGATCAGCAAGATAATATCGGCATACTGATTCTGCTGCGGGTGACTGTAGCGAATACTGATACGGTAATAAAATTGGTCGCCACGGCCTGGACCGTCAGGTTCGCCGGGTTCGCGAGCCTGAGGGAAAGCATCACGGATCGCATTACAAATACGCGCCCGTTCGGATGAAGGGACGCTGGCGAGCGCGAAGTGTCGCGTCCCCGCCAGTTTAGGGATCCAGGCAAAACCTCCTTCACGCGCCAGTTCAATAGTGGCGTCGTCGTTGAGATCCGGTAGCGTTTTCATAAGAACTCCTGCCGTACCTCCACGCCCACGGTTTCCCACGATTGCTGGACGATGTCAGCAACGGTGTGGTTAAAGCGTTGGGTTGCATGTTGAATCGTGTGGCGTGCGAAAATCTCGAAATCCGCATTTTGTGGTAGCGTTTTGTCACACAGCGTGTCGTACCAGATTCGGCCCGCTTTTTCCCAGGAATGACCGCCTAGCGCGATGGCTGTCAGATAGAACGCTCGGTTGGGAATACCTGAATTCAAATGTACGCCGCCGTTGTCTTCACGCGTGTTCACATATTCATTCATGTGGGAGGGTTGGGGATCGATACCCAACAGCTCATCATCATACGCTGTGCCTGGATGAGACATAGAGCGTAGCCCCATGCCATGGATACCCTCTGCCAGAAGCTCAGCACCGATAAACCAGTCGGCCTGCTCAGCGGTTTGCCCTAAATGATACTGTTTGACCATGGAACCAAAGACGTCGGACAGCGATTCATTGAGTGCACCGGACTGACGGAAATAAATCAGCCCTGCTTCATGTTCGGTGATGCCGTGAGCGAGTTCATGCGCAACCACATCAAGCGCAATCGTGAAGCGATTGAATATTTTCCCGTCGCCGTCCCCAAACACCATCTGCTGTCCGTTCCAGAAGGCATTCTGGTAATCCTGGCCGTAATGTACTGTGCCAGCTAGCGTCAGACCTTCAGCGTCCAGCGAGTTACGTTGGAAAACCTTCCAGAAGAAGTCATAGGTTACGCCTAGATAGTCATAGGCCTCATCTACGGCGACATCACCATTGCTCAATTGACCTTCACCACGTACTAGCTTGCCAGGCAACAGTTGCTGCTGTTCGGCATCGTGTATGTGACGATTTGCCTGCCCAGCGGGCAATTTCTCATGAGGTTCAGGGCGCGGATTGTGGCTGACCATTAATGATTGAACGTGCATCAGCGTTTGTTGCGCGCAGTGGCGCTGCTCGTCGGTACCGTTTGCGATAATACGATGCAGAATATAAGGGGGGATCACACTACAAATCGGTCTGGACTTCATACCTCATCTCCTTGAAAACACTCATCAGGGGTAACACAGACGATCAATAAAGCTCACTGTATTGTTATCCCACCTGCTTCACCGCGAACATGCGGCTTGAAGTATGGCGGGCATAAATTTTAGTGAGCTGGAAATGAGTATAGTTCAGATGTCAGGGGTAAGAATGGGGGATCGCCGTCGTTTTAGGATAAATCCCCATACTGTATATTTTATGCTAATCGCGTGATTTTTATGACTGAGATGAGGGTTTTCGCCGCTTTTTCACCGAACTAGGATTTGGAACCAGCGTCGTGACCTGACTTTCCACCCAACCGTCCTGCAAACGGGTTTTCAATGTTTCACCGGGGGTAATTTGCGCGACGTTTTTCAGCACTTTACCGTCCGGTGCTGTGGTGACGTTATAGCCGCGTGCCAGCGTTGCCAGCGGGCTAACGCCTTCCAGTCGCGAACAGGCTATGCCCAGCTTCTGCTTATTCTGATTCAACTGACGTTCGACCGCGCTCTGCATCTGATAGCTAAGTTGCTGCAAACGTTGCTGTGCACGATGAATTCGGGTCTGCGGTTGCTGTTGCATCAGACGCTGTTGTAAGCGTTCACTCCGGCGCGAGGTCTGCCGAAGTTGCTGCTGCATGGCATCATCCAGCCGTTGGCGCAGTTTGACCAACTGAGCCTGCTGGCGTGCCAGCCTGAGCTGTGGATGCTGCTGCTGTAAGCGATGGTGCAGGCGGGTAAACTCTCGATTGCGCTGGGCAAGGTAGTAGTCCATCGCCATTTCCAGACGCTGGCGCTGGGACTGGATCTGGCGCAACAGCTCAAGTTGGTTACGACTCACTAACTCGGCAGCGGCGGACGGCGTAGGTGCGCGCAGGTCACCGACGAAATCGGCAATGGTGACATCGGTTTCATGGCCGACGGCGCTGACGATTGGAATGCGGCTGGCGAAGATAGCGCGAGCTACGCGTTCGTCGTTAAAGCTCCAGAGATCTTCCAGCGAACCGCCGCCGCGCCCAACAATTAATACGTCACACTCATCTCTCCGGTTAGCCAGTTCGATGGCGCGGACAATCTGTAGCGGCGCTTCCGCCCCTTGCACCGACGTGGGATACACGATAACCGGCAGCGATGGATCGCGACGCTGTAACACCTGCAAGATATCGTGCAGGGCGGCACCGCTGGCTGACGTAATCACTCCGACCTGTTTGGCGGGAGAGGGAAGCACTTGCTTAAACTGCTGGTCGAACAGCCCTTCGGCGGCGAGGCGCTGCTTGAGCTGTTCAAATTGTTGCTGTAACAGGCCGTCGCCAGCGGGCTGCATGCTTTCCGCCAGTAGCTGATAGTCGCCACGGGGTTCATACAGCGTAATGCTCGCGCGAATAAGAACCTGCTGACCATTTTGCGGGCGGAACGTTACTTTACGGTTGCTAGTGCGGAACATCGCGCAGCGCACCTGTGCCCGTTCGTCTTTTAGCGTGAAATACCAGTGGCCGGATGAGGGCTGAGAAAGGTTGGAAATTTCGCCGGAGAGCCAAATCTGGCCCATTTCCATTTCCAACAGTTGTCTAACCGTCTGATTCAGGCGGCTAACGGTAAAAATTGCAGAGGAGGGAAATTGAGACATTGTGAGCCAGATCAAATTTTAAAACAGTCACTTAATTGATCGATACTACCTACCTGAAACAGGTAATCAAGCATTTTAGTAAAATAATGCTGGAGGCAACCGATTACGCTCTGTATAATGCCACGGCAATATTTTATCTATTCTTACATCCACCTTGGTGAGATATTGCCCATGCTACGTATCGCTAAAGAAGCACTGACGTTTGACGACGTCCTCCTGATTCCTGCTCATTCTACTGTTCTGCCTAATACTGCCGATCTGTCTACGCAGTTGACGAAAAACATTCGCCTGAATATTCCTATGCTGTCCGCAGCAATGGATACCGTTACCGAATCCGGCCTCGCTATTGCGCTGGCGCAGGAAGGCGGTTTGGGCTTTATTCACAAAAACATGTCGATTGAACGTCAGGCTGAAGAAGTTAGCCGCGTGAAAAAACATGAAAGCGGCGTTGTGGTTGATCCACAAACAGTCACGCCAGAAACGACGCTGCGTGAAATGAAAGAACTGACCGAGCGTAACGGCTTTGCGGGTTACCCGGTTGTAGCAAAAGACAACGAACTGGTCGGTATCATTACCGGTCGTGACGTGCGTTTTGTTACCGATCTGGAAAAACCGGTTAGCGCGTTCATGACGCCGAAAGAGCGTCTGGTCACCGTTAAAGAAGGCGAAGCGCGTGATGTCGTGCTGCAAAAAATGCACGAAAAACGCGTTGAAAAAGCGCTGGTGATTGACGATCAATTCCACCTGATCGGCATGATCACCGTAAAAGATTTCCAGAAAGCAGAACGTAAACCGAACGCCTGTAAAGACGAACACGGTCGTTTGCGTGTAGGCGCGGCAGTTGGTGCTGGCGCAGGTAACGAAGAGCGTGTTGATGCGCTGGTTGCCGCAGGCGTTGACGTACTGCTGATCGACTCCTCACACGGTCATTCCGAAGGCGTATTGCAGCGTATTCGTGAAACACGCGCTAAATACCCGAACCTCGAAATCATCGGCGGCAACGTTGCGACGGGCTCAGGGGCGAAAGCACTGGTTGAAGCAGGCGTTAGCGCGGTGAAAGTCGGTATCGGCCCTGGCTCTATCTGTACGACCCGTATCGTTACTGGCGTGGGCGTACCGCAGATTACTGCGATCTCCGATGCAGTTGAAGCGCTGGAAGGCACGGGCATTCCGGTCATCGCCGACGGCGGTATCCGCTTCTCCGGCGACATCGCTAAAGCCATCGCAGCAGGCGCAGCCTGTGTCATGGTCGGTTCTATGCTGGCAGGTACGGAAGAATCACCGGGTGAAATCGAACTGTATCAGGGTCGTTCATTCAAATCTTATCGCGGTATGGGTTCACTGGGCGCGATGTCCAAAGGCTCATCAGACCGTTACTTCCAGACCGATAACGCTGCTGACAAATTGGTGCCGGAAGGTATCGAAGGTCGCGTAGCCTATAAAGGTCGCCTGAAAGAGATCGTTCACCAGCAGATGGGCGGCTTGCGCTCCTGTATGGGGCTGACCGGTTGTGCCACTATCGACGCGCTGCGTACGCAGGCTGAGTTTGTGCGCATCAGCGGCGCTGGCATTCAGGAAAGCCACGTTCACGACGTTACCATTACTAAAGAGTCACCAAACTACCGTATGGGTTCATAAGGTAATTTGCGGGCTGATTTAACCCGATAAACCCGGTACTATTGCCTACCTTTTTAGGGCTATTCGCCGGGTTTACTTATTTTTTAGCTTTTTGGAACACGCTCCTCATGACTGAAAACATTCATCAACACCGCATTCTTATTCTGGATTTCGGCTCGCAGTATACGCAACTGGTCGCACGTCGCGTGCGTGAACTGGGCGTTTACTGTGAACTGTGGGCATGGGATGTCACGGAAGCGCAGATTCGCGGGTTTAATCCGAACGGGATCATCTTGTCCGGTGGCCCGGAAAGCACCACCGAATTTGGCAGCCCGCGCGCGCCAGAATACGTTTTCAACGCTGGTGTACCGGTATTAGGCGTGTGCTACGGCATGCAAACGATGGCGATGCAGTTGGGTGGCCACGTTGAAGGTTCCAATGAGCGCGAGTTTGGTTATGCGCAGGTCGAAGTAAAAACTAATAGCGCGCTGGTGCGTGATATTCAGGATGCGTTGAGCGCCACGGGCGCACCGCTGCTGGATGTCTGGATGAGCCACGGCGACAAAGTAACGGCGATCCCTGAAGGGTTTGAGACCGTTGCCAGCACGGATACCTGTCCGTTCGCTATCATGGCTAACGAAGAAAAACGTTTTTACGGCGTACAGTTCCACCCGGAAGTGACGCACACGCGTCAAGGTCAGCGCATGTTAGAGCGTTTTGTCCTTGATATTTGCCAGTGTGAAGCTTTGTGGACGCCAGCCAAGATTATCGACGATGCGGTGAACCGTATTCGCGAGCAGGTGGGTAACGACCACGTGATTCTAGGTCTGTCTGGCGGTGTGGATTCTTCCGTTACCGCGATGCTGCTGCACCGTGCGATTGGTGACCGCCTGACCTGCGTGTTTGTCGACAACGGCCTGCTTCGCCTGAACGAAGCCGATCAGGTTCTGGAAATGTTCGGCGATAATTTTGGTCTGAACATTGTTCATGTGGCGGCTGAAGATCGCTTCCTGAACGAGCTGGCTGGTGAAGATGAGCCAGAAGCCAAGCGTAAAATCATTGGCCGCGTGTTTGTTGAAGTGTTCGATGAAGAAGCTAACAAGCAAGCCGAAGTGAAATGGCTGGCGCAAGGCACCATCTACCCGGACGTGATCGAATCTGCGGCGTCTGCTACTGGCAAAGCACACGTAATCAAGTCACACCACAACGTGGGTGGCCTGCCGAAAGAGATGAAGCTGGGTCTGGTTGAGCCGCTGAAAGAGCTGTTCAAAGACGAAGTGCGCAAGATCGGTCTGGAATTGGGTCTGCCGTACAACATGCTGTACCGCCATCCGTTCCCTGGCCCAGGTTTGGGCGTCCGCGTACTGGGTGAAGTGAAGAAAGAATACTGTGACCTGCTGCGTCGTGCAGATGCAATCTTTATCGAAGAACTGCACAAAGCTGACCTGTACAACAAGGTTAGCCAGGCATTCACCGTCTTCCTGCCAGTTCGCTCTGTAGGCGTGATGGGTGATGGCCGTAAATACGATTGGGTCGTCGCGCTGCGCGCGGTAGAAACCATCGACTTTATGACCGCGCACTGGGCACATCTGCCATACGATTTCCTCGGCCGTGTATCCAACCGCATCATCAACGAAGTCGACGGCATCTCCCGCGTTGTTTATGACGTATCGGGCAAGCCACCGGCAACGATTGAGTGGGAATAAGTTCTTTCTAATTTTTGTACCAGTGAAAACACCAGCATGCTTTGTTGCTGCTGGTGCTTTTTTATAAGAAAATTATACTCACATTGGTGAGTAATATATTATTAATATTACAGGTTTTTAAATTATGGGGTTTTCCTGGGAACCCAATTTATTTTTACAGCTTACTTTTCCGATTAATTGCATTTGTAATGGCTAAACGAATTTCATTGAAGATGATGTTTTTGTTTGAAGTGGGGATGTTGATTTTTATATTGTAGATGTTATTCGACTTTGCCGTTTCTATCTCCCATTTCACCCATGGTGAAATGCCAGTAGAGGCTGTATTCAGTAGGAGGAAAATATCTGCTTGTTGAAGTTCATTTTCAACCCTTGCTTGTTTATCCTCAGAGTTATTATGCAAAAGATCAATATATAAATATCCTAGATCTGATATTTTTGATTCTAATTCAACAAGAAAATCGTTTGTTATTACATTATCTCTAGTTGTGTAGCTAATGAATATTTTCATGCTGAGTAACTGTTAATGCAGTTTTTTAATAAAAAAATAATTATGGAGATTGAAAAAGTAAATATAAATACTGCTGTGCAGTATATGTAAAGTATCATTGATTTGTTAAAAATAGCTACAGCCCAAGAATTTTTAAGCTGAGTTGCTACTTCATTCTGCCCAGAATTTCTATTTGAAATTTTCTTTTGAATATCATGGATTTTTTGCCGATTCACTCTTTGATAATAATATGCTGTAGTATCACACATCCAAAATCCGATGGTAATAAAAAGGCAGGTCAGAGAAAGTTGTACCAGACTTGTTTCTGGTCCAATTTTCAACATTGCTGCTATAATTATGCCAAGAGCGCCAACACATAATTTTTTATATTCGAAACACTGATTGCTAATTTGCATTGTCGATTCATGATATTGATTGATAGATGAAAAATCTAGTTCATCAGCACAGCTTTTTTTATATCCAGACGTCGTGTCATGCATAGCGAGTCCTTTTCTCAAAGTGGTAATCATACTCTGTAGCAGAAATTTACCCAATATTTAAACCAATCAGCAGGAGACCACGAGGTTTAGTTTTGGTTCGGCATTAGGTCAGCAAAGCAACATTTCTTGAATTTGACTTAACCTTCTTTCCTTGGACGAACCGATCTGTTGTTTAAGTTTGGGCGTACAAGATACGTTTTTTACAAATTAACCTTACCTAGAATGTCACAGTTTTAGAAATTTTCAAGATATTAAAACCATTCTAATATTAGAAAGAATTTTTGCCTCTTGGGGGATGGGGTATTACTGGAGTATTCGTAGGTCCTTTGTCACGTTATGTACTCAAGTAATATAGGGTATCTCCAGAATAATAGTTATAGTCTAACGTCAGTTTTCCATGTTGTTTTACATCCCTAGATACATGGGGCTACTGTGATTTGATATGCCCTAAGCGTTTGCCCCATCCTCGTGCGCCGGCCTAAAATACGGCAGCGGTTTAGCTAGACACAGGCTAATCCGTTAAAGATGTGACTCATCGTCTGTGGTCTTACTCATCACAAAAAATGATCCTATCCACACGGGAAATCAAAAATGATTTTTGATAGGTGGAGGGAAATGGAATAGATCACACTGACTGGCACCCGGCGGATATTATCGCGGGATTAAGGAAAAAGAGATGACGCTGGCGGCCGTTTCCAGAGCTGTAGGGCTGGCATCATCCACATTGGCAAACGCGCTCGCAGTACTGGCCGAAAGGTGAACGTCTGATCACTGAAGCGTTAAATAAACGCCCCAAAGAGATCTCGTTTCGCTACAACGACTCGATCCACGGTAGACAAGAAACCAGCACCATTTATCGATATGGTGTTGACGGGATGACTCGTTCAGAGGCACATGAATGGCCGAATGAAGCAAAGAAGAGGATTTCAACGGGGAGTAGGCAAGCAAAATCCGGTGATTATTGGTAAAATTAAAATCTTTCTTCAGACTCTGCCATTTTTTCCAGTATCACCGTCTTTGTTATTGATACGAAAAGCGGCTGAAATAAGGTGTAAAGCCGCATGAAAATCCCAAACAGACTCCAACCTCTGGTCGATGATGGCCTGATAGACAATGTGCTCCAACGCTTGAAAAGCGGCAAGGAAGCGGACGTTTACACTGTTTTATGTGGTGACAAAATCCAGTGTGCCAAAGTGTACAAAGAAGCAATGCAGCGTAGCTTTAAACAGGCAGTGCAGTACCAGGAAGGGCGCAAAGTCCGTAACACGCGTAATGCCCGTGCAATGCAAAAAAACTCAAAATTCGGACGCAAGCAACAAGAGGAATCCTGGCAAACGGCGGAAGTCGATGCACTGTTCCGTCTTGCTAATGCCGGTGTTCGCGTACCACAGCCCTATATCTGTCTTGACGGTGTGCTATTAATGGAGTTGGTCACAGATGTTGAGGGCGCTGTTGCTCCACGCCTTAGCGATGTGACTCTCACGGAAGAGACTGCAGTTGCTGATTTTAATACAATGATCCGCAATATCGTGCGCATGTTGTGTGCAGGTATTGTACATGGTGATTTATCGGAGTTTAACGTACTGCTCGATGCGCAGGGGCCGGTAATTATCGACTTGCCACAAGCTGTGGACGCCGCCGCCAACAACCATGCTGAATCAATGTTTACACGTGATGTTAATAACATCACCGCTTACTACGGTCAGTTCGCGCCACAATTATTGCAAACGCGGTATGCGCAAGAAATCTGGATGTTATATGAAGACGGAAAATTAACACCAGAAACAGCGCTAACTGGTCTCTTCGTCGAAGCGACGCATGAGGTGGATATGGGTTCACTGATTGATGAAATCATTGCGGCTGAAGATGAGTTCTATGAACGTCAGCGAGCAAGAAAAGAACGCGACGATGAATAATTGTTGGAGCGACATCAGTCGTTGATGGCCCTTTCAGGGAAACAGTGAAAATTGAATCCGTGATAGTCACCAGATGCTATTTATAGTGCATTGCGCGCCACCACAAATGGCGGCATTACACTAAATGAATCAGAATTTTCGTTTTGGGTAAATGTTAAAACCGCAGTCAGTTTTGTTGCCCACTACACTCTGTGCTAAATAGCCAAAAGCCTATCTAAACCCGCATAACTGCGGGTTTTCCTATTTTGAAGACGGCGGTTTCTTATTAAAGACACCGGTTACCTAAGGCGTGATTAATCAACCTGTCGCGAAATACTATTAAGCTTTGTGATTTGCTCGCCTGACAATACGAGATCTGCTGCGGCGAAATTCTCTCTGAGATGCGTCGTAGATGACGTTCCTGCGATGACAAGAATATTAGGAGATCGCTGTAGCAGCCATGCTAATGCAACCTGCTTTGGCGTCGCTCCGACCTCGTTAGCCACTTGCGAGAGGATCGATGATTGCAGTGACGAAAATCCGCCTAGCGGGAAGAAGGGAACGTAAGCTACCCCTTGTGCCGCCAGAGCATCGATGAATTCATCATCGCCACGCTTGACCAAATTATACTGGTTCTGGACGCACACGATTGTCGTTATCGACTTAGCTTCGGTAAATTGCGTGGGTGAGACATTACTCAAGCCAATGTGACGAATCAGACCTTGCCGCTGGAGTTGAACAAGTACCTCTAATGATTCGGCTACCGAGCGATCGTCCGGTCCGTGCGCGCCGCCCAGCCGCAGATTGACAACATCAAGCGTTTCCAGTCCGAGGCTTGTGAGGTTCTCATGCACCGCACGCTTGATCCCACCCGGCGTATGATCGGGTACCCAAGATGCATCGTCACCACGCACGAAACCGACTTTGGTAACGATCGTCATGTCACCCGAATAGGGTGATAACGCTTCGCGGATTAGCTGGTTGGATACGCCCGGGCCATAGAATTCGGCTGTGTCGATGTGATTGGCTCCCAGAGCTATCACTTCGCGTAGTACTGCCAGAGCAGCGTCTTTGTCACGCGGTGGACCCCAGACGTGCGGGCCGGGCAATTGCATGGTGCCATAGCCCATGCGTTTCAGGTTCAACGATGTACCGATCGGGGTAAATGTGCCACCAAGGTGCGAGGTATTCATGAAATTATCCTAATGTGGGTTGTTGAGGTTTATTGTGAAAGTACGACGATCTTACCGCGTGCATGACCGTAGATCTGGTAGTCCCACGCTTCGTCAAAGCGATTTAAAGGAACTGTGCGATCAATGATCACCTTTACATTTCGACTAGCGATCGTTGCGACGAGATCGCCGAGACGATCGGCAAAGGGCTTAGCATAGAAGATGCTGGCCGTTACTCCATGTGCTCGTGCTTCTTCCTCGTCGGGTGGCATGACAGTAGAAATGAGGCGTCCACCCGCGCGCACGTCGTCATGGCCGATATCAGGTACGGGGATATCCTCCCTGCGTGGTGCTTCTGTGAAATTGTGAATGCGTATGGCTCTCATGTGTGATTTCCAAAGTTGGGGAAAATAGGTATCGATGATATATTTATGCACCAAGTGCAAAATAAAATATTGCACTTGGTGCAAATTTTCAAGAAAAAAATATGTGAGAGCTTGGTATGGAACATGAGTTGAAACGTAAAGACGGCGTTCGCGAAAAGAAGCGCCGCGAGATGTACCACCGCATCACTGAAGTAGGCCTGAAGTTGTTCGCAGAGAACGGCTATGAAGCCACGACGCTCGATGCGATTGCCGAAGCATCGGGCATCGCCCGAAGAACCTTCTTTAACTACTTCGGCTCTAAGGAAGAAATCATCTTGGCTTGGCAAAATGCGCTGCCGGGTGAGTTACATGCGGAGATACTGAAGCGGGGTGTAGCAGCATCGCCAATCGAGACCATTCAAGCGGCGCTGGTTACTCTGACGGTGAATATGCGCCCGGATGTCGCGGTGTTGATTGGCAGAATTGTGCAGTCGACCGAACAACTCCAATCGGGCAATCAGGCTAAATTTCTGCGAATGGAGCAAGCAGCCTACGAAGGTCTGTGCGAGCTCTGGCCAGATGTTGAGAGACGTTTCGGCCTACGTCTTGCAGCAATGATTTGCGTTGGGGCAATGCGGCTTTCGATCGATGCATGGGTTGCCGAAGGATGTCAGAGGCTACTAGTAGAGCACCTTGAGGCAAATTTTGGTTGTCTTAAAACCGAACTGGGTGCTTGCTAAGTGATACGGAGTCATGGTTTGTTTACAGGACGAATTTTTTACGAAAAGGGAAAGTTTCGCTCGTGATAGATAATAAATTTATCTGTTGCACAATTGTCATGCCCGACTCTGGGCATTCAGTTGCCGCCGTCCTGAGAACCCAGGCTGTTGGCAGAAATTATGCCGCTGCGCGACTCCTTCGGTGTTTATGCCTGCTTTTGGCGCTGCTAGTGACGCGTTCCCGACGCGGCACTCGTTTTTGCCGTATCTATGTAGCTCATTCGGTGATCTTGCACACCCCAGCATAATTTTGATTCCGAAAAGGAATAAGTTGATAAATGTATCGCTCAGTCCGGTTGGTGATAGGGTCGGTTTGGCGATTGATCGGATCGCACAATCCGGGCTGAGTTCCCTCGAAGTGATCTACTATTCGGAACAGCTATTTAGGCTTGATGGTTTTTAGTCTTATCTATGATCGCAATCAATACTCATTTTTGTTTATCTCTTAATTATGACGATGCGTATAAGCGTATTCATATAGGGGTAATAAAATGGAAGTTTATAAAGACATTAATAATGACTCTGGTGTTAGAGGGTATGAAATAGGTAGTGATTGCATAACAGTATGGTTTGATAATACTGCGAAATCTTATACATACAGCTATGGTGTGGCAGGTCATATCCATGTAGAGAAAATGAAGGTTTTAGCAAGAAATGGTGACGGCCTAAATGCTTACATTAATAAATTTGTAAAGTTCAAATACGATAGATGATTTGCATGATAATTATTTTTATTTGACATATTGGTGATTGCGCCCGCGGTCACCAATTTTTATTTGTCTATTTATAATTTCAATGCTACCTGTGAGGTTGGGGATTATTCGTTGAGTTAGATTGAGGGGGCTAATATACCTGAATATATTTCCCCTCTCGGCGTAAAAATTGCGCAGAGGTGATAGTGGCCGTCGCGCTACTCAGGTGTGAAGTGACGGCAGGAAGTAGGGAACATAAACGAGAAGACGCCATAGTCTACTGGCAATTTGTTTATAGGATTCTGTCATACAGCAGAATTATGCAACGAGTGCTGCTATGAGATTGTTTTTGGACTACCCATTCTTTTTTCAATAAAAAGAGTGAGTGATTCAATCTCTTGTTCATTACAAAAATCGCTGAGCGAAATAGAGAGTACTGTCAGGTTATTAGCGACTTCACCTAATTTATTAGTATAGATAACGAAATGGACCTCACATTTATACGGCACGTCCTTTCTTCCGAGAAAGTTTTATTCATGTTTTAACGTTAAGAACGGTAATTCGCTGCGTGTTGCTGTTCTCTCACGCTTATCTTTTTCACACTGGCGAAAATAATTATCATCTGATGTTCTAGCTGGTTCCTAGTAATATTTTGGCTTGATGGCCTTCAGCTTCAACATACTGCCCATTGTAATACATCTGGGATAAATAGTTGCCAGCACCACGAACGTCATTTTTATACGCTTGTTCGAACGGTGAATAGCAATGTGTTGCGATGGCGTAAATCAAGACGGTAGTTCGTGTCTTCCAGAGCCACAGCCTTAATCACTATCCTCATTATCTAACGCGTTCGGTTTATTATTTCTCAACAGCGCCCATTTTCTGAACTGGGTCGGCGTCATCTCCATCTGCTGGGAGAAGGCACGTCTGAAAGCAGTGTCTTCACTGTAACCACATTCAGCGGCAACTTGCTTGATATTGGTCATCGGGTTTTCAAGCAGCAGACAGGCCATTTCGATTCTGACGCGGGTGATAAAGTTTTTCGGGCTTTCAGCGGTGAGTCCTTTGAGCTTTCGGTGAAGCGTTCGGTCACTAAAATTCAGGGCGCTGGCTAATTCTTCTGCGGTGATCGCTGGGTTCTCGTAGCGGATAAGCTGTTCAGCACGCAGCAGTAGGGGATGTACGGTATTAATAAACCCCTGCGGGGCATAAATACGTTGCGAGAGGGGCTGACTATCCGCCACTGCAATATCCGCCGCTAGTTTGGCAATCTTAGGGCCTGCGCTGCGGCGAATAATATGCAGGGCAAGCTCCACCCAGGATAATGGTCCGCCGGTGGTAATAATGCCATCTTGCTCTTCTAGCGCTTTGCCCCACACCGGTTTTGCCTTCGGGTATTTCTGTTTAAAAGTGTGGTAGAGCCACCATGTCGTGGTGCAAAACCGACCATCCAACAGCCCAGCTTCAGCCAGAATAAAACCACCCGCACAGGCACCGCCTATCAGAGAACCTTGCCGATATTGCTCCTTGAGCCAAATTGCGGATTCACTGACGGATGACGTCGACAGCGGTAATTTGTCAGGCCCGAGCATCATTCCGGTCGCCAATACGACATCCGATCTACCAACTGTGTCGAATGAACTGTCTACGTGAATTAGCCTGCCCTGAGCATCACGAACTGACTTGCCGTCCACACTAATAATGGATGTTTTAAACGACGGTGCAGAAGAGGGAAGCGCGTTGTCAGGTTGTGTAATCAGTGCCTGATTGACCATCCAGAATATATCGGAAAGCCCGGATATCGCCGACTGCATGCTGCCCGGCAGCGCCAGAATAGAGATGTGCATAGTGAATTTTCCAGTCAGACAATATTTGGCGGATTTTGCATGAACTATGTCAAGTTTGCCATCTTACCACAAATATCAACCACGATTAAAATTCAACCATTAGTTACCCAAAGAGTGACAACACTCATCGGGGAAATTGGCAGTCGTATCAACCTTTCTGAGGAGTGCGTATGACGCATTACCGAATTAAATGGCTTGGCCATCTGGCTATCGCGTTAGGTCTGGTGCTGTCTGCCAGCGTTCACAATGTTGCGGAGGCGGCAAAAATTAACAATATCGTCTTGGTCCACGGCGCTTTTGCCGATGGTTCCAGTTGGTCTGCCGTCACGGCCCGACTACAAGGGATGGGATACCACGTTACTGCGGTGCAAAACCCGCTGACTTCTTTAGCGGATGATGTTGAAGCAACGAAGCGTGTGTTGCAAAGGCTGCAGGGCGATGTGCTGCTGGTAGGACATTCATGGGCGGGAGCTGTTGTGACTGAGGCTGGTAATTCTCCCAACGTTCGCGGCATCGTCTACTTATCTGCCCTAGTGCCAGACAGCGGAGAGTCCGCCTCTGATTTATTGCAGCGCCTGAAAGCGCCGATGGAAGGCATGGTGCCCGATGCCAACGGGTTAATTTGGCTAGATAATCCTGAGCAGTATCGTGCGGTTATGGCTGGCGATGTACCGCTAGACAAAGTACAGGCGTTGGTAGCGGTGCAACAGCCGATTGCCGCAAAAGCGTTTGGCGATCGTATTCAGCAGGCGGCATGGAAAAATAAACCAACCTGGTATTTGCTAACGGAGAATGACAAGGCATTAAACCCATCAATTCAGAAAGCAATCGCGAGTCATATCGGAGCAAAGACACAGTCTATTTCGTCCAGCCATATGTCTCTGGTGTCACACCCGGAAGTCGTCGCGGATTTTATTGATAGCGCGGCTAAAGCAGTTAAATGAGTGAGCTCTGAAACTCAATGTAGGAGAAGTTATTGTGAACATTTTACATATAGACTCCAGTATTCTTGAGAATGGTTCCGTTTCCCGACAGATTTCAGCTGACGTTGTCGATCAATTAGTTCAGCAGCATCCGAACGCTGTCGTCTCTTATCGTGATGTGGTTAAGGATGAAATACGCCACTTAACCGGGCCGATTGCTGCGGGATTTCGTACGATCCCATCGGCTTCAGTGGACGAGGCAACGCTGCGGGAACACCAATTATCTGAAACGTTGGTCGCGGAATTTCTGGCGCATGACGTAATTGTTATTGGTGCGCCGATGTATAATTTTTCCGTATCGAGCCAATTGAAATCGTGGCTGGATCGTCTTGCACAGGCGGGGAAGACCTTTAAATATACAGAGAAAGGCCCAGTAGGTTTATCGGGTGGAAGAACGGTCATTGTGATTTCGTCCCGCGGTGGTTTTTATACCACACCGCCTTTTTTAGATATGGATTTCCAGGAACGCTATCTTCAGGGCTTTTTCCGGTTTCTTGGTATTACCGATATTCATTTTGTCCGTGTGGAAGGCGCTTCAAAAGGGGATGAAATCAAGAATCGTGAAATCCAAAATGCGAAGTCCTCTATCCATTCTGTGATTACATCCATAGCTTAAAAAATATATGGCCGATCAATAATTATTGAGGTGGCAATCATGCTCTATGCCATTACACTGTATTACACCAGCCCGAAAGATGAACTTGAAAAGAGTATTGACGCACACAAAAAATGGCTAGCTGATAATATTAAAAAGGGAAATGTTATTTTTGCCGGCCCGTTGGACGATGGCACCGGTGGGTTTATTTTAGCCTACGGGTTAGAGATTTCTGATATGGAAGATATTCTGGACGACGATCCGTTTGTCAATTTGGGATTAGTCAAAACAGAAATAAAAGCAATTGAGCCAGGGATCTGTTCGAGCCATTTCTATGCCGAATGGGCAGGGAATGCGAAGGCGTTATAACGTAGTGTTAGAATTTTAATCGTGATTTCCCAGTTATACTCCTGCATGTAAATGTAATAGCGGTAGTGTGCCGCCTTACATTATTTTTAGGGTAAACTCAATAAAAAAGCCGCTGAAAATAGCGGCTTAAAAATATGGCTTAATGATTAGGGGTGTTGATAAGCGAGCTTGTAATTTCCCGCAGCCACTGTACGGAATGTGACATTATCCCTGTTCCAGCGAATTTCGACTTCCGCTGACGTTTGCAATTTCCAGGATGAAGCATTATCGACATTGAGTGCCAATTTATCGATGGATGAAACATCCACTGCTGGATCGGTGACATCCAGCGCAAAGGCAAATGCGAGACGATCTGGTACATTGTTTTTTGAAGCAAAAAGCTGTCCCCATTGTGTCGCTGTTACTGCATTTAAAGCGGCTGGCGTCATGCCATCTTGAATCAATGCGGTTGCACTCGTCGTATCGGCAGACAACGCGCCAATAGATAACCATGCTGTGCCATTCCATGCGAACCAATCGTTCAGATCGCGCGAGACCGCAACACGAACTTTGCCTGCGTTAGTTTGTGCCGCTGTTAATGTTGCTGAATTAATTTTCGCCCATGCGCTGGCATACATCAGCTCTTTCGGTAACACGATCTGTGGGAAGGGAATATACGTTGTTTTTACCTTCATTTTTTCATTTGAAACGATTTTGACCGGTGCGGTTAGCACTGTCCCGGCAGTATCTAATTTATCCAGACTGAAAACACCATATTGATCAATTTTTTCTTTGGTTAATTCACCTAGGATTTCTGATAATACCCCGTTGGTTACCCCATAGTATGTATTGTTTGACTGAATTACGAACCGACTAATGGGTGAGAATAAACTTAGTTCGGCCAGTGTAGTAAATGGCTGGCTTCCGTTTTTGGCCGTGATCAGTAACCGATAGCTCTTATATGTGACGACTTTGCCAAGCTTATAATCTCTTTTACTTCCAGGATTATTATCTGCGCTGTCAGCGATCTCGTGCAGGGTATCCCATGTTACGCCGTTATCATTGCTTCCCTGAAATTTCCAGGATTTAGGATTGCCTAACTCATTTCTTGAGCGGTTAACCATCTGATAGCTGAAAACCGATTTTCCTTCTGGGAGATCGATCCGTAACCAGTGTGGATTAGCCACGGATGGGAGCCATTGATTATCGGTACTCCAGCAATCCGGCCATTCTCCGACATTGTCTTTTCCATCAAAGGCAACATAAGGGTGAAAGGCTGCGGTGGAGATCGCAAAATTGGAGGCGCTTGCGACATAACCGACAGGCGCGCTATCCGATGTCATGGCCGGAATAATCGATGTACTAGTCTCAGGAATGAGAGAAAGAAATTCCCCATCAGCTTTTATTTCAGCGCTGTAGAAACTGCCATCTTGTTGTAACTCGTACGTATCACCGATAAAGGGAGTCACAGTACCGTTAAAATTTACTGCGCTTGTACTGTTATAGTTAGGCTGGCTAGCGCTATCAAAGTTATCTACCAGATAGGTTTGATTGCTTGCGCCAGTTTCTTCTTTCAGTGCATAGGCGTCATACGCATAGGATGTCTGAGGGCTAATGCTGAATAAATGGTTTTCACCTGCTGTTGCACCCGCTTTATCAACAACGGTATACCCTCCGCTCCCATTACCAGAACCGTTGCTGACCGTTGCGCTAATTACCGTTTTGCCATTAGAGGCGTTGCGACTTAACGTGACGCCATTTCCTGCTTCAAGTGAATCGGCAATAAGCTGCTTGGTTTTTTGCGTATAGTCTGTGATATCTGATGTTGTATGGGTATGCACTGCCGCTGCTGCACCCATTTGGGCGGGAGTGGGGGAAAAATCCCCGCTGCCTAGCAACGATTGTCCAAACAGCGTTCGAATGTTAGTCCCAGAAATTAATTCTGACTGTTTTGCATTCCATACGGATTTTTCATCTGGTGTGACGAATTTTCTTGTCGCCGTTTCTGTAATCTCGTTCGCTGTGTAATCGCCCGGCTGTGCTGTTACGACGCCCGTACGCCCGAATACGGAGGAAACGCCAGAGGTGTTTGGATTCTGTTCACACTGGCTGTTTGTATTGCAACAAGTGTGGTGATCAACGTTAACTGGTGGATGAACGGTGCAGGTTGATTTTCCGGTACTGTCACACACGTTAATTTCGATATTGAAGTTTTTCATGGATTTTATTACCCCGTTGGTTAATTTCGTGATAATTATCCTTTATTTAATGTATGGGGTATTTTAAAGCGGTTTACTAAATAGTTTATTACAATGGCTGAGATGTGGTTTTTTGGTGGTATAACAAGAAAGCGCCATGGGATCATGGCGCTTTAATATCATCGTGGAATAAACAGCGTATCGAAAAATAACTTCCCGATTTATAGTCCAGCGAATTTAAATGGCGTAGCGGGTTTAAAGTGCCCGGAAGCCTCCTCTGAATAAATGGTGCTTTGGTCAGGCCCCAAATCTAGTTTGGCGGCGTTACCTCCGCGCGGCGCAAAGTTGATTTTTTTCAAATCAACCCAAAAGATATTAGGCGATACGGCAGATTCAAAAAAGTATTGTAGCGATTTATGATCTATAACGGTGCGCCAGCGCGTTGAGGAAATATTCTTCATGTCTGGTAAGGAATAACCATAGGGAACGGATGCATTGCGTATGATACTGAATGCGGCGGCTAAGTCCGCTTTATCTTTTTCTATTTTACTTTTCTCTGCTACCCCTGGAATGAGTTTATTGGGGGCAACATTTTTCACATAGAATGAGGCGCGGACAAAGCGATCGGCAGCGCGGTTCGTTCCCGGCAGCATCACATTGCCACCTATCTGATCCCAATAGGTATTCAGCGTCAACTGCTTATCGAACGTCGGAGAATTGGTCATCACCTGATAGTCCTTATTATGGTTAATGACCTGCTTGCCGTCGATATACTCAATAATGGCACTGTCACCAGAGGAATCGGATAAGGAAAGGTGAAGCGTCGCTTTTTTATCCTGATTCGGTAAGTCTTTTGTGACCAGTGTAAATTTTTCATCTTGCAGCGACTTCACGGCTTCATCGACGGTAGCAAAATTATCCAACACGTATTGTGCCCACGCTGCGATGCTCAAGCCCGGTTTGTCTGCTGTCGGTGCTGTATCTGGGTATTTAGACTCCGCCAGCCAGAGCACATTAGCTGCCAACCCTTTTTCATTCACGCCATCGGTTGTGGAGGCCATATTTGGATTACTGTCGAAAGCAGAGGCAATGACACTGCCGTATTTTGATGTCCACTCCAGAGAATGCGCGCCTGCGGCACCAGAACGCTTTAATTCTCGTGGGAAAATCCAGAGATTGGTCTCGGTATCGTCGGCCCAGTCCATTGAACGGGCGGTAATAGGGTAATCAGGGTTATTGAGATCTTTATAAACGAACCGCGTACAGGCGAGCGAAACCGCTGAGCCTAGTGTTAATGCGACCAATGATAATGCACATATCATAGGCTTAATACGCTTATTATTTTTTATCATTTAATTTCTCCGTTTTCTACCAGGGGTGTGTTGTTAATTGAATTTGCAGATTTATTATAGTTGGTGGTTTTTTAATGACATGGGGAAATTAAAATAAACTGAAACGTGTTTGTTGATTGTTTAATAATTATGTTTCGTAAATATATTATTTTCATGGTAATGGTTTTACATTTTCTTATGCTACTTTCTGTGATGATTTTTTTAGATACTTGATAAAAAAGTAATGTGATTCCCCTGGTAAGGGGGAGTTTTCAACTTTTTCAATAATTTTATACCCTTTCTTCTCATAGAAACCGGGAGCATTGAAGCTCATTGACTCTAAATAGACGAAGACACAGCCTTCCTCTGAAGCCATTTTTTCTGCGGCAGCCAGCAACTCTCCTCCGATACCTTTTCCGTGGCAACGATCATCCACGACGATCATCTCTATTTGGAGATAGTTGAAAAATATGGATCCGACGATTCGGCCAACAACGTGGTCGCCTTCTTTATAAATGAGGCTTAGCTTCTTCTCTTTGAAACAGAACCTATCTCCTAGCTTATTTTCCGTGTACGCATCCAACGCTTTACCGGCTTCTTTTTCGTTTTTTCTGTAATTTTCTGTGCAAATCATTTTTACATTCACTTGTTTTTGTTGGATTACTCGCTCTGAGTAAATGTTATCTCACTCGGGTAACCGCTGATAGCAGACTCAGCTAGTCAGGCGGTTTCCTCCGCTTTTAATCCATCGAAATTTTCAAAGTGCCAGGTTTCACTGATACGTCCTCCCTTAATACGGTGCATATCCATACCAGAAAAACGTACCTGCTGACCGGAGGCTTTCCAGCGGTCGAAATCACCGATATGACGGCCACTCATGGCAATCCGGCAAACTACCAAATCGTTCTCGGCAACCACAGCCTCGATATCGATATGAAAGCCTTCGAAAGCCGCATGAGTATGTGACACCGCGCGTTTGAACCCTGCAGGTGTATTAGGCTGGCCCGGATCGGCAGGATGATTGATCCAGTCGGTTGCTAGCAGGCGGTCGAAAGCTTCACGGTCATTGGTATTGAAGGCCTGATAGAAAGCGGCTGCCAGAGACGCATTATCGTTCATCTCGTTGTTCCTTAGCATGTTTAACGTAGCGTGTGTCGTATATAGAATGTGACATCAAGACTGGATAAAAGGAAGATTTTCACCTGCTAGCCTCTGCATAACGTAAAAGTAGGTCAAGGTTTCGCCGAATGTCTTAACCTTACCGCCAACTGGCAGTAAACTAGCGAAATGATTTTTTGACCGATTTCCACTGTGGGCGCTCGCCCGCATGCGCATCGATTCCGTTCCATCTCTTTTCAGTGAGCTAGTTGGCCTATGACGTACCTCAAATTCTTGGGGATTGGGTTTATTTGTGTTCTGTTGCTGTCTTTTTGGCAAAGCTGGGCGCAGTCGACGCGTAACGGCGAGACGTTTAGTGGACAAACCTGGTGGTCTGCCAAACGTGATTCTTCAGGGCTAGCGCCGAACCCTGTGCAGTTCCGCCAGACCGCTATTGTGCAGGTTTATGCGGCACCGACTTACGGCTGGCGCGGGCTGGTGGCGGTGCATCCGTGGATCATTTTCAAGAAAGCAGGGGAAACCCAATATCGTCGCTACGAGGTTGTAAGCTGGGGAAGTGATAACGTCGTCCGTCTGAATCGTTCGGTGGCGGATGCTTACTGGTACGGGGCGATGCCTAAGCTGTTGGTAGAACACCGTGGTGACAAGGCGGAGGCGATGATCCCGCAGATTGAGGCCGCCATTAAAAGCTATCCGTGGCCGAATACCTATCACGCCTGGCCGGGGCCGAATAGCAATACGTTTCTGGCACATATTGGCCGCGAAGTGCCCGCGCTCAAGCTGGATATGCCAGCCAATGCGATTGGTAAAGATTACCGCCCGATAACGCGCCCCGTTGGGTTGTCGCCATCAGGGAGTGGCGTGCAGATTTCACTGTTGGGCGTACTGGGTATCACGATGGGGGTCGAAGAGGGCATAGAAGCCAATATTCTGGGGCTGAACATGGGCGTAGATATCAATCCGCCCGCGCTGCGTTTACCCTTTATTGGCCGCCTCGGATATGAAAAAACGGGTCGCGACGAAGGCTGAAAGTAGATTTCCTCCTTACTCCCCACATTGGCGCAAATGCGTCAGCAGATTGATCACTTCGGGTTGCAGAATTGCGCCGGATTTCACGCCCAGCCAGAGCTGGCGTGAAGCCCACTCGTTGGTAAGATTGATGGCACGTAACCCGGTGCCAAGCACTTCCGGGCGAATCGCGCCCTCCGGCAAGACGCTGATGCCCAGTCCCGCTTCGATCATGCGACAAATACCGTCAAAGCTGCTGACCTGCACGCGCAGGCGCAGCACTCTTCCCAGTTCATCCGAGGCGTCTTTCAGCTGTTTCAGCAAAGAGCTACCGCTATTGAGGCCGACGTAATCGTAGCCCAATGTGTCGTTAAAGCTCACGTCTGACAGTGCGGAAAGCGGGTGTTGGGGCGGAACGAGTACGACAAGCTTGTCCTTACGGTAAGGAATTTTCTCGACTCCTTGCGAGCCGACATTGTCCACGAAAATGCCGATATCGGCCTCACCCATCGCGAGTGCCGTCACCACGGTTTTGCTGAGCTTTTCCTCTAGGTTAATACGAACGAGCGGCCGTGTCGGAAGAAATGACGCCAGATCCTGCGGAAGAAACTGAATAATCGCTGAAGTATTTGCCCACATATGTACGTGACCGCGCACGCCAACGGCGTAGTCATTCATTTCGCTCGCCATTCGCTCCACGTTGCTCAACACATTGCCCGCGAGATTGACCAATTCCTTACCTGCTGGCGTTAACGTCAGGCCACGCGGCATTCGGATAAACAGCGCACAGTCCACGGTACGCTCCAGCTCGGCGATACGCTTGCTCAAGGCCGAAAGCGTGATGTGAAACTTTTCTGCGGCTTTGGTCAGGCTGCCCGTCTGGGCAACTTGCAAAAATATGCGGAGCGACTGAAGGTCAAAATGCGCAGGATTAATCATGGTTTATTGAGAGTCCTCAGTCGGGCTGGAAAGCAGCACAATAGCTGGCAGTTTGATTCCGCGCAGCATGTCGTCACATGTCTTATGTCACGCTGTAGGCTAACACAGTTGGAGGTTTTCCTGACAGGAAAGGGTCATTGACGATTCAGTGATTATCAAAAGACCACGTTACTCCTAGGATGTGTGAAGTCTCATTTAAGATGGAGCTTATAAGTGTCACTTATCGATCATGTCGATCACCTGGTATTGACCTGTGTTGATCTTGCTGCGACCCGGCATTTTTATACCGATGTACTGCAAATGCGGGAGGAAACATTTGCAAGCGGGCGCGTAGCTTTTCATTTTGGTCATCAAAAAATCAATGTACATCTGCGCGGGGCAGAGCATGAGCCCAAGGCGCATTTGCCTGTTCCTGGCTCACTTGATCTGTGCTTTATTGCTTCGATACCGCTGGAGCAGGTGATTGATCATTTGACTCGTTGTCGCTGGCCGATTCATGAAGGGCCAGTGCTGCGAACCGGCGCAACGCAGCCAATTCGTTCTATTTACCTGCGCGATCCCGATCTTAACCTGATCGAAATCGCTGAGTATTTACCCTAAAACCATTGTCTGCCTGCCGGCCTGAAACGCGGTTTTCCAGATAGTCTTATGATATATAGGTCACGCATTTTTTATGTTTAGCTTAATGATGTTCAGCGATATTTTATTGTGTTTGCTTTTGGGGATCGGGCTGGGATTTTGTGGAGGAATGCTGGGAATTGGCGGTGGGCTTATCGCGATTCCGATTCTGGGTGTGTTATTCGGGATGGATCAGCATATGGCACAGGGAACCGCATTGGTGATGATAACGCCAAACGTGCTGATTGGTTTTCTGCGCTATCGCCAGCGTAACCGCATTGATACGCGGGTGGCGCTGACTATGTGTGCTTTTGCGACGGGATCGGCCTATCTTGCCGCTCACATCGCTTCATCGATTGATGTTCACAACCTTCAGCGCGCCTTTGCCACTTTCCTGCTGGTGCTGGCGGCGTACTATATCTGGCAGTGGTATAACAAAAAGCGCAGCCAAACGTCAGAGATTGTCTTGTCGACCAAATATCTGCCGCTGCTCGGTGTCGCGAGTGGGTTTATGTCTGGTATTTTTACCGTCGGCGGCGGTTTGGTAGTGGTGCCAGTACTGGTTACGCTGTTTGCCTTTGCACAAACGCAGGCGCAGGGTATGGCACTGATTCTTGTGGTGCCGGGCGCACTGGCGGCGCTGTTATCCTATTCGCAGGCGGGTAACGTTGATTGGAGTATCGGTTTACCATTGGCGCTGGGGGGGATTGTCAGCGTGTCTTGGGGCGTTGCGGTGGCGCATAAGCTGCCAGTAGCTTATCTACGCGGCGCGTTTTGTTTGATGCTGGTCGGTGTGGGAATCGCTATGCTGGTGCTGAAATAACCGCTAAAGCAATGCGCTTTTGCAGCGAAATGAGAACCAGACAGATGAAAAAATGGAAAGTGTGGATTGGAGTACTGTCGATTGCCGTTATGGCCGCGCTGTTTACGCTTTCTGGGCTATAGCCCTTTAAATAGATAGGTATTAAGCCTAAAGTTTTCAGCACTTTCTCCGTTGATAGGTAGGAAGTCATACGGACAGACTGATGGTTTTTCTCAGATTCCTGACCGTTGTTGGAACGGCCCGAACGAATCAGGGTCGGCATCCTCTCTGAAGCCCAATCTGAATAAGGCGTGATGTATGAGTCTCGTTAGCTATCTAGGAAAGCAAACTCTCGGTGTACTGGCGGGTTATAAGCAGGGTGGTATGGTCATCCATATTTGCGGCGTCTACCCCAATGCAGATAACAGTCTGCGCGTTTTTTTCCCGCACGGACATGAGTTTGCCGTTGGCGACCTGGCAACCATTCACCTTGATAATCGCTCTGGGGTTGATGAGTTTGATGCCAATATTCAGGTTTATCGCACTTCTTACAAAGGGCGCGTGATAGCAAGCGAAGGCGATTGGGTGGTACTCGAACCGAGAGAATGCCAGCTTTTGCACGGTTTCACGCCCGTGCTGGACATCCGTGAGCCGGGCTATCAGTTTCCACAAGACGATCGCCCGTCGATGTCGGTGCCTCTGACGCCGATGGTAGATTTTCCACCGACGGAAAAGCAGGATTTCACCAACAAGGTCGGTGTATTAATCACCATGGCGGCCGAGCAGCCGCATACCACGGTGTTAGCATTTCTGTCGTCCGTGGATAACGATATCTTCCTGATTACATTCCCCGAAACCTTTAAATCTCAACTGCTCAAACGTAATCCGCACTGCTTTTTTGCGATGGATGAGCGCAGCCATTATACCTTCGAGCGGGCAATTGAATGGAACTACACCATTATTGAAGGGGAAGCGTTTATTATCGCGCGCGACAATCCGCTCTATGAAAAAGTGCGTCATGAATTCGTTACCAAGAATCCGTGGGAAATTGCCTTTTTCACGCGTCCTGACGTTGAGGTCTACCATATTAAAAGTAAGCAGCTTGTGTGCCCCGGTAATACACAAACGTTTAGCTAAGAGATGAAGGAATAAACGGGATAATGTTATCCCGTTTATTCCTGTTTGCTAACTATCGCTTACATTGACAGGTCGATCACCATACGGCCTGTGATTTTCCCGCCTTTCATTTCAGCGAAAATAGCGTTGATGTCTTTCAGTGGACGGAGGGTCACTTTCGGTTTTACTTTCCCTTCGGCCGCAAACTGGAACGCTTCTTTTAGATCTTCACGCGTGCCGACCAGCGAACCTAATACCTGAATACCATCCAACACCAGACGCGGAATATTCAGATCCATTGACTCTGGTGGCAGGCCGACGGCAACAATACGCCCGCCTGCGCGAACAGAATCTACAGCGGAGTTAAATGCCGCACGGGCAACGGCGGTGACCACGGCGGCATGTGCGCCGCCGACTTTTTCCTGAATGATCTTGGCTGCATCTTCTTTGGCAGGATTGATGACCAGATCTGCGCCCACTTCTTTAGCAAAGGCTAACTGTGCGTCGTTCACATCAATCGCGACGACTTTCGCATTAAAGACATTTTTGGCATATTGCAGTGCCAGATTACCCAATCCGCCCAGGCCATAAATGGCGATCCACTGTCCCGGTTTGATTTGCGAGACTTTCACCGCTTTGTACGTCGTCACGCCTGCGCAGGTAATGCTGCTGGCCGCGGCAGAATCCAGACCGTCCGGCACTTTTACCGCGTAATCGGCAACGACGATGCACTCTTCTGCCATTCCACCATCGACAGAATAACCTGCGTTTTTCACCGTGCGGCACAGGGTTTCGTTACCGCTATTACAATATTCGCAGTGGCCACAGCCCTGATAAAACCAGGCTACGCTGGTGCGATCGCCGGGTTTTAGCGATGTCACACCCGGGCCCACTTCTTTAACGATACCGATACCTTCATGGCCGAGGGTGATGCCGGTTACATCGCCGAAATCACCGTCTTTGACGTGCAGGTCGGTATGGCATACGCCACAGCATTCCATTTTTAACAGAGCTTCTCCATGTTGGAGAGGGCGCAGTTTTTTGTCCTGAATCTCAACGGAATGATCCTTCATAACGATGGCTGCTTTCATTCGTCTTCCTTTTACTGAATGTGTTGTGGGGGTAATGTATTCATGTTCTACCTATAAAAGAGTACACGCAGATCAGCAAGTTGATTAATCAGGATGTATTTAATTTTGTTACAGAATGATAGATTATTTGAACGATGGCTTTCTGTGGCGGGAATGTCAGTTTCAGTAATTTTTATGATGATTAAGGGCGGTGGCGCGTCCGTGCGGCCGTGTTATCGGATTAGGTTACGTTGGGTTACTGCGTTTTTTCTTTCGGCTCCAGAGCCCATTCTACTTTGCCTTTGCCGGTATTTTTGGCTTGGTAAAGTGCAACATCCACGCGTTTCATAAAGTGTTCAGTGGGTTCCTGAGGCTGCTTTTTACCTGCTCCAATGCTGACAGAAAGATGGTGCATATTTTTAATAATGATTTTGTTCGCATTTTTTAAGACTTCTCTTGCCAACTTCTCTGCCCGATCCTGTGTCCCGCCATACAGAATAATGGCGAACTCTTCCCCACCTATTCGCGTGGCGACCACTTCACTGTTATCGAAACGGGAAAGAATATGGCCGAACTTACTTAATATCTCATCACCTTTCGTATGCCCGTATTTGTCATTGATGACTTTGAAATTATCGATGTCGATAATAAATAAATAGGGTGTTTTCGCTTCGAGCTTTTTTAATTCGTTAATAAAAAATCGACGGTTAGGGAGCTGTGTGAGTTCATCGCTGAATGACTGTATTCTGGCTTCGACATACTTATTGTTAATTTGCTGTATCAGAGTATAGACACCGAATCCGACGCCAAACATACCAATGATTCTCAGCATATCCTCAACATAATACCCAACTAGCTTGGGCTGATAGATAAATTCATCCATGAAATCAAACGTGGCGGAGCATATCCAGACATGTAGCCCAAGCCGAATAGATAAGGCTGAAGTATGGTTAAGTGAGATTTTACTGGTACATGACAAGATAAAAAAAAGAAAAACCAGTGCAATCGAATCCGTATAAGACCCTGGATTATTGTGTAACTGCTCCTGAAAATCTCGATGCTTGAAGAACAAGAGATTAAATATAATGATTAACACAGACAATAAAAGGGCAAACCTTACGGACGAGAAAGCCTTTTTATTTTTATCAATAAAGTCGTGGTCATACTCTTTAAAAGGCATTGCGAGTCTCCTCTTGTATCACCTTTCAATCCTATCATGAAACCTGTTGAATACATTCAGTCGCGTGGTGCCGAGCAGTGTGGTCCAGAGAATGACGTTAATCTGACTTATGTGCAAAAAGCAGACGCCCAATCGCTCAGGCGTCTTTATCGATTAAAAATCGGCTTTCAGTATGACGCGATAACGGGCTTTGCCGTCACGCACGTGCTGGATGGCATCGTTGATTTTCGACATCGGGAACAGTTCCGTCTGTGGCTTCACGCTGGCACGTGCGGCGAGCTTCATCAAAGAACGTAGCTCATGCGGAGAACCCGTAGAAGAACCCGAAACGCTGCGATCGCCTGCGATAAGTGTAAAAGCCGGAACGCTAAATGGCTTCATCACCGCGCCGACGGTATGGAACTTCCCGTTATAGGCGAGCGCGTTGAAGTAGGGCTGCCATTCCAGATCGACGCTCACGGTGTTGATGATAAGATCGAACTGGCCTGCCAGTGCAGTCAGCGCCTGCGGATCGCGGCTGTTGACGACCTTATCGGCACCCATCGCCAGTACTTCTTGCTCTTTGGCCGGGTTTGAGCTGAATGCCGTGACTTCACAGCCCATCGCATGCAGGAGCTTAATCGCAATATGTCCCAGACCGCCGATACCGATCACGCCGACGCGGCTGGTCGCAGTGACATGGTGCATTAACAGCGGTTTAAAGACGGTGATGCCGCCGCACAGTAACGGACCTGCCGATTCGATATCAATGGAATCAGGAAGTGGGATAGCCCACTGCCAGTTCGCACGAATCTTATCGGCAAAACCGCCTTTATTCAGAATCGTTGGCACGCTGCCTTGCTGACAGTTGGTTTGGCTACCGCTGATACAGGCATCGCAGTGCCCACAGCTACGTGCCGTCCAGCCAATGCCGACGCGCTGACCGATTTTTAATCCTTTGTTCTTCGCCGCGTCACCTAATGCGTGCACACGACCAATCACTTCATGCCCGGCAACCAGCGGATAGCTCGACATTCCCCATTCGTTATCGATCATCGAGAGATCGGAATGGCACACGCCGCAGTAATCAACCACGACTTCGACGTCTTCCGCTTGCAGTTCACCCGCATCAAACTCATACAACTCCAGCGCTGCGCCTGCTTCCGGTGCGGCATAACTCTTGATTATCGTCATCACAATTTCCTCAGTATGGGTTTGATTAACCAGTCTAAAGGGTTATGACGTTTTTCTCTATGTCACAACGTGCCTGTGGTTTTTCATTTTGTGTCGGGCTGTGGTGGAGTAGAGCGGGCTAGCACTTGCTTTACGGGGGGCACGACTCACAGCCTTTTATGCCTAGACAAAGATATACGGCCCGGATTCCTCCACTAATAAAATCCAGTCAGATGCTCAGGTTGTTCCTGAAAGAATTGAAGTGGGTTACTGACGAACGGCACATATTAAAAAAGCCGCAGCGTACTTCACAAAGCTATCCGACCGAGGTACGCATTTCTCTGTGACAACAATAGTTGCTGGCCTACTCGTCTGCTCTACCGCGTGCTTGATGTCCACTCTAGTGCAGGAAGAAGCTTCCAGCGATATTTTTGATTATACCGAAATTTTTATAAGAGTAAGTGTCGGTATGGCTAAAGTGAAAAAATGTCACTGGAGGAATATGAATATCAATATTATCAATGACTCGGAAGCGCCTAGGTCATCTGTGGCGATTCACTAAGAGTTCTGACTGATCCAGAGACAACTATTATGGTTCTATATGATTGATTTACTTTACAGTAAAGATAGAATGTTCTGACTTACCTGTTGGGGGATGACATGAATATTCGGGAGTTTATAGGTCAATATCGTAACCATCCTGTGCTTTTTATCGGGGCCGGCGTCAGTTTGAGGTATCTTAACAATTCTCATACTTGGGATGGATTGTTAAAGCATGTAGCTTTTGAGCTGAAAGGGAATAATGAATTTTATTTAGATATTAAGGCTGAATGCCAAATTGATGGTAAATATAATTACGCCCTAATTGCTACGAAATTAGAAAAGGCCTTCAACCAAGTTCTTGGCGAAGATCGGAACGGTAAATTCAAAGAAATAAATGATTTTTTTTACGCTGAGATGGAGCGTGAAAATAACCTTAGTCGATTTAAAATTTATATATCAATGTTGGTTAAAGATTTGGGTTATAGAGATGAAAAACGAGAGGAATTAGCAGAATTAAAGAAAATTAGAAAAAACATAGGTTCTGTGATAACTACTAACTATGATGGTCTTGTAGAGGATGTATTTGGTTTTGAACCGTTAGTAGGGAATGATATATTATTAAGTAATCCCTATGGTTCGGTATATAAAATACATGGTTGCAATAAAAACCCTTCTAAGATAATTATCACTGAAGACGATTATTCTCATTTTGATAATAAATATGAGTTGATTCGTGCTCAGTTGCTTTCAATATTTATCCATAATCCAATTATATTCATGGGGTATGGCATTGGCGATGATAATATCAAAAGTTTACTTAAAACTATTTTCACTTATGTAGAGCCTAATTCTTTAGCCGCTCAAAAAATTAGAAATAATTTTTTATTGGTTGAGTTTGAAGGGAATTCTGCTTCTCATGATATAAGTGAGCATGATATTGATTTGGAGGGTTTTTCTACAATTAGAATAAATAAGATAAAAACAGATGATTTTATTGAAATTTATCGTTCTTTATCAAATCTGAATTTACCTGTATCTGCAATGGATATACGAAAGGTCCAAAGTATTGTTAAGGATATATATTCTGGGGTACACGATGACGGTACAAGTATTAAGGTAAATATTACTGAAGACATAGACTCTCTCAATAATAGTGATAAAATATTAGTTATTGGTTCAAGTAATTCTATAAAATATGAACACAAGAACTCATCAAATTTTATGACGGATTACTTTGATATTATTGATGAATCCAATCATCAATTGTTGAAACTCATTGATAAAATAAATATAGCGTCCACGCAATGGTTTCCGATCTATGGGTTCTGTCTTATTTTTGCCGAGCTTGATAAATGTGAAACTCTTAAAGCCCAGCAAATAAGAAAAATTGAAGAGTATCTTGTAGGTATATCAATTTCTGTGCAGACCGAGCATGATAGTTTGAATGGTATATAATTCGATGAGTCGATTACACGGACAAATAAGATAAATGCCATTATATGGTCTGCGTGGAATGATATGATTGAACTTGATGAAGTCGAGATGCTTTTACGCTCAATGCCAGATAAGAAAGGGACTGACTATAGACGTTTACTCTGTGTGTACGATTATAAGAAATATACATAATGGCTAGTGTTCATATTTTTAATGACTTTTATTCAGTTATTTACCCATTTGTCATTCGAGGATGAAAGTGGGGAGAAATGACTTAGAGTTTTTATATATTATTAACTAGATGTGAGGTTTTAAAAAAAGGATGTTTCGACGATTTTGATGTTCGGTATAAAATAACCCAAGGTTATTCTTCGACGGTCGCAGTGTAGATACATTGAGTTGACGGTTTTACCGCTACTATGTGGGTTTCGTAATATAAGGTGTGTGGATGGCTACAGTTCCGATTGTAACAATAGAGGATGTGCTGAATTAACGGGGTTTTTCATATTTGTCAATATTATCTATAGTTCTATTCAATGCTGTATTTCTGTAGAGTATGGTTTAATATACGCTTATTCATGAATTACATTTCAAGTTTATCGATTTTAATATGTTTATTATTTGAAAGGCTCAATAGGAAGTAATGAAATATCATTCATAATGATTAAAATGTTAGTGTGTTATTTTAGGTGTGTAATACTCGATATTCGCTATCATTTGGATATGACTATTTTATAACAAGTGTTGTAGCCGCTAAGCTGATCACATTCATAAATCGGAAATTCTGATGTTGTAGTGGTACAGTGAATTTGGCTGGTGAGGTATAGGGTATAGGTATAGCTCGACGAACCTATAACCAGAGAGGCGAGCTTGCATCAGTAAGCCACTTCCCTTAATCTGGCAAAAATTAAAGAGAAACAATCTAAATGACTCGGGGTGCCCTTCTTTGTGAAGGCTGAGAAATACCCGTACCACCTGATCTGGATAATGCCAGCGTAGGGAAGTCACGGTATGCCCACCGGTTGCCGCCTTCTTCCACGCCGGTTGGGAGACCTATGAACACGCAACCCGCCGACTTTTCTGCCGCTCAGGCAGCAACATCACTCACCCAATTTCGTTCTGCTTCACCGCTGGTGCACTGCTTGACCAACGACGTGGTGCAATCTTTTACTGCTAACGTACTGCTGGCGCTGAATGCGTCGCCTGCGATGGTGGTCGATCCTGAAGAAGCCGCGCAGTTTAGTGCGGTGGCAGATGCGCTGCTGATTAATGTCGGGACGCTGGAGCGTTCGCGCGCTGAGGCGATGCGTGCGGCGGTGAACAGCGCACATCAGGCGGGTACGCCGTGGGTGCTCGATCCGGTTGCTGTAGGTGGTTTAACCTTTCGTACTGAATTTTGCCGAGAATTGCTGACACGGAAACCTGCTGCGATTCGCGGTAATGCATCTGAAATCATGGCGCTTGCTGGGTTAGCCGCGCAGGGGCGTGGTGTGGATAGCGCCGATGATTCGTTGGCAGCGCTCTCTGCTGCGCGCGAATTGGCGCGGCAGGTGGGGACGATTGTCGCGGTGACCGGCGCGGTGGATTATGTCACGGACGGTGAGTGTGATATCGCGATAACCGGTGGCGATAGCATGATGACGCGCGTAGTCGGTACGGGCTGTGCGCTGTCTGCAGTGGTCGCGGGATTTTCTTCTCTGGAAGGTGATCGCTTATCCCATGTTGCGGCAGCGTGCTATGTCATGGCGTTAGCAGGGCAGCAGGCGGCTTCGATGTCACAAGGCACAGGCAGTTTTATCCCCAACTTCCTCGATCGACTCTATACCCTGCGCGCGGAGGATCTGGCATGAAGCGTATCAATGCGTTGACGATAGCGGGTACCGATCCGAGTGGTGGGGCGGGTATTCAGGCGGATTTAAAAGCGTTTTCCGCGTTGGGTGCTTATGGCACGTCGGTCATTACCGCGTTGGTGGCGCAAAATACGCGTGGCGTGCAGTCCGTCTACCGGATTGAACCGGATTTTGTTGCGGCACAGCTGGATTCTGTACTGAGTGATGTGCGTATCGATAGCGCTAAAATTGGGATGCTGGCGCAGACCGATATTGTTGAGACCGTTGCCGAGCGCCTGCGTCATTACGCGGTCCCTTTTGTGGTGTTAGATACCGTAATGTTGGCGAAAAGTGGCGATCCGCTACTCGCGCCGGAGGCGGTAGAGTCGATCCGTCGTGAGCTGCTGCCGCTGGTTTCTCTGATTACGCCCAACCTGCCGGAAGCCGCTGCGCTGTTGAATATGTCGCCTGCCGCCAACGAGCGGGACATGCGCGAACAGGGGGAAGCGCTGCTGGCGATGGGCTGTCAGGCAGTATTGATGAAAGGTGGTCACCTTAGTGAAGCGGAAAGCCCGGACTGGTTGTTCAGTCGGCAGGCTGAACCACAGCGTTTTAGCTCCCCACGTATTAATACACGTCATACGCACGGTACCGGCTGCACGCTGTCTGCCGCATTGGCGGCGCTGCGACCACGTCACGATAGCTGGGGCGAGACGGTCAACGCGGCGAAGGCGTATTTACAGCTGGCGTTACAGCAGGCCGACACGCTGGAGGTTGGGCACGGAATCGGCCCCGTTCATCACTTCCATCACTGGTGGTAAATATTGCGTACCCTAAATAATTCGAGTGGCGTGAAGGCGGCAATCGCACGAATCCCCAAGAGCTTACTCAAGTAAGTGACTGGGGTGAGTAAGTGAAGCCAACGCACATGCAGCTTGACGTATGGCGGGTATAAGTAAATCGACTTGTACTTTGTGCGACATCTTTGTCAGTAATTTCAAACTAAATTAAGCGTATTTCGGCGTGACAGTGCGAGTGTGTCCGGTTATTTTGCTCTGAAATCTTAGCGTTAATATGAAATGGGATGTGGGGATAACATATGGCAGGTTCTGCTCGCAGTGCGATGGCTGCCAAGGCGCTTCAGACGATACTCAATATCGGCCTGTTGGCGCTGGCAACCATTTTGGTGATTTTTTTAGTTAAGGAAACGTTTCATCTGGCGAAGGTGCTATTGATCTCCAGCGAGAAAGATTCCTCCTATCAACTGATAGAAGGCATCGTGATCTATTTCCTTTATTTTGAGTTTATTGCGCTGATCGTGAAGTATTTCCAGTCCGGCTATCACTTCCCGCTACGCTATTTTATCTACATCGGCATTACGGCCATCATTCGCCTGATTATTGTCGATCACAAAAGCCCGTCGGATACGCTGGTGTATTCCGCGGCGATCCTGCTGCTGGTGGTGACGCTGTATCTGGCAAACAGTAATCGCCTGAAGCGAGAATAATCAAAACGCGCCGCTATTCCAGCAGCGAGCACTGGGGCGGTAGCCGACAGTGAATCGCTGCGGGAAGCACCTCAATGCAGAAGCGTTTAGCGGTGAGCGGTTCGCCATCCAGATTAAATGTCATATCATCGGGGGCGGTGATCTCCAGCCAGGGCAGGGTTGCGGAAATCATGTTCTGGTTTTCGCTGCCGGTAAACCAGGCCTGAAGCATATTGGGCAGTAACTCCGTTGCAGACAGCACGCTCAGTTCCAGCAGCCCATCGTTGATCAGCGCCTCTGGGCAAAGCTGCTGTCCGCCACCGGCCTGACGGCCATTCCCTACTGCGATAACTAGCGTATCGCCCGCCCAGTGAAAATCCGGCCCGTGAATCTCACAGCGCTCGGCTTGCAGCATATCCATACGAAAAAGCGCGTGTAGTACGTAAGAAGCACTCCCCAGTGCCGCCTTCATCTTGGCGGGGGTCTCAGTGGTAATACGCGTGGCAAAGCCGCCCGTCGCCATATTGATGAAATAGTGTTTGTCGTTCACTTTAGCGATATCAATGGCGGTGGCGCGGCCTTTGATCGCCAGCGTCAACGCGTTGTGCATCTCCATCGGAATCTGACAACTGGTGGCAAAATCGTTGGCTGTACCCAGCGGTACAATTCCCAAACATGGGCGAACCGCTTCCGGCTGCAGCGCTAACGCTGCGGCAACTTCATTGACGGTGCCGTCGCCACCCGCTGCGATTACGTTATCGGCTTTAAGCTGGATGGCTTCTTCCACATAGCGTTTGGCATCGCCGTATTCCCAGGTGACGCGGACATGCAGCGTATAGCCGTCCTTGCGTAGCTCACCGATGGCTTCGCGAAGCTCTTCATTACCTGAACTTTTCCCATTCAAAATCAGCAGTGTGATTGGATTTTTTTCCATGTCGTCTTTCTCTGGCTGCGATGTTGTTAATGTTAATACGAAACGTTGCAGTTAATCATAGTCATTAAATCGGCATGTAGACATCAGAAGAATCGGTGAATATACCCGTCATACTTCAAGCTGCATGTACGTTGGCAGCACTACTCGGCACACTGGCGTGTGCCTCGCCCCGTTGGGGCCGCTGCAAGCAGCGTTCAAATCTGCCTCTGGCAGATTTGTCAGTCACCCGAATCACTTACCTGAGTAAGCTCATCGGGATGAAATGAGAGACATCCTGTCTCTCACCGGAGGCCAGCCAGCGGCTGGACAAATTCGTTCCCGACGAATTTGTCCCTCTCTTGCCGCCTGCCTGAAACTCGAATTATTTAGGGTATGTTTGCGGTGGGAAATACGTGATCGAGAGAAAAAGAAAAGCCAGCTCAAGGGAGATTGAGCTGGCCAAGGAGGTGGTTCCTAGTAGTATCACTACGCTTATTTTTCGTTCTATGTTTTCTCAGCGACGCAATACTAACCACAAGACCAGCGAATTGATGTGATCTGTTTCTAATATTCGTTAAAAAACCCTGAGCTTTGTAACGATAACCTCAGACGGTTAAGCGTACTTACTCGTGGCTGGGAAAAGGTGATGGTGGGGGGATACCGCAAGGAAGCGCTGTTTGATTAGGACATCGCCGGATGGCTGTGCATCCGGCGATATTACGGGATTATTCCGCGTTAGGGTTACGCGTAGTGGTGCCCGGCAGATTGCGCAGCAATAGCGCATAGTCGAGAGATACGTCGTCCGGCACCGGCAGATAAACGATATGACCGTTACCCGGCGCAACCTCGGTCGGCTGCCCTTTGACATTCTGCATCGATTCGATGGTGAATTGAATATTACCGTTTGGCGTCATCATTTCCACGCTGTCGCCGCAGGAAAACTTGTTCTTCACCTCGACTTCAGCCAGACCATCGCGACGAACGCCGGTGAATTCACCGACAAACTGCTGACGATCGGAAACGGAATAGCCGTAGTCGTAGTTTTGGTAATCTTCATGCACGTGGCGACGCAGGAAGCCTTCGGTGTAGCCACGGTGTGCCAGACCTTCCAGCGTTTCCAGCAATGTCGAGTCGAACGGCTTACCTGCGACAGCATCGTCGATGGCGCGGCGATACACCTGTGCGGTACGGGCACAGTAATAGAATGACTTGGTGCGGCCTTCAATTTTCAGCGAATGCACCTGCATTTGTGTCAGGCGCTCAACGTGCTGGATCGCACGCAGATCGCGGGAGTTCATGATGTAGGTGCCGTGCTCGTCTTCAAATGCGCTCATGTACTCGCCGGGGCGCAGATTTTCTTCCAGCATAAAGACTTTGTCGGTTGGTTCACCGATGCCTAGCGCCGGTTCAACGTTTTTCACCACGATAGGTTCGTGCTGATGGACGATGTTCCCGACCTCGTCTTCTTTACCTTCCTGAACCTTATATTCCCAGCGGCAGGCGTTGGTGCAGGTGCCTTGGTTTGGATCGCGTTTGTTGATGTAGCCGGACAGCAGGCAGCGGCCGGAGTAGGCCATGCACAGTGCACCGTGAACGAAAATCTCCAGTTCCATATCCGGGACGTTCTGGCGAATTTCCGCAATCTCTTCCAGCGACAGTTCGCGTGACAGAATCACACGCGTCAGCCCCATCTGTTGCCAGAATTTCACCGTCGCCCAGTTGACCGCATTGGCCTGAACGGAAAGGTGAATATCTATCTGTGGGAAGTTTTCCCGCACCAGCATGATCAAACCCGGATCGGACATGATCAGCGCATCTGGCTCCATTTCGATGACGGGTTGCAGGTCACGCAGGAAGGTTTTCAGCTTGGCATTGTGTGGCGCGATGTTAACGACCACGTAGAATTTCTTGCCCAGCTCATGCGCTTCGTTAATGGCTTGCGCCAGCGTCTGATGGTTGAATTCGTTATTGCGCACGCGCAGGCTGTAGCGAGGTTGACCGGCATAAATCGCGTCCGCGCCATAGGCAAAGGCGTAGCGCATATTTTTCAGCGTACCGGCCGGAGAAAGCAGTTCCGGTTTAAACATGGTATCTCTCGATTCTGATCACAAGTCAGGCTGCTCCACGGCGGGAGCAGTAAAGGCGGAGGATTCTAGCGCTAATAGGGGGAAATTGCAGTAGACGGCACACGAAACGTGGGCCTATTGTTTGACGTAAATCAATTTTTTGACCTAAATAAAGAATGGCCTGCCATAAACAGAGCAGGCCAGATCTCACCGCATTAACGCGTGGCGGTACGCGATGTGCCGAGGGTTTCGCGGTTGTGCGGCTGGTATAAATCAACCTGTGGGCCAACCGGTACGATCTGTGTCGGATTCAGCCAGGCAATGCCGTAATAACCTGCTTTGATGTGGTCGATATTGACCGTCTCCGCAATGCCCGGCCACTGATACAGTTCGCGCAGGTAATGTGATAAGTGCGGATAGTCGGCAATACGCTTCAGATTACATTTGAATGCGCCGTGGTAGGCCACGTCAAAACGTATCAGCGTGACAAATAAACGCCAGTCGGCTTCGGTCAGCGTGTCGCCCAGTATGTAACGATGACTGCCCAAATGATCGTCTAGTTCGTCCAACGTGGTGAAAAGCGTGGTGACTGCATCGTTATAGTGTTCCTGCGTTTTGGCGAATCCCGTCTTATACACGCCGTTATTGACGTTGTGGTAGACGGTTTCGTTCCAGCGGTCGATCTCGCTGTGCAGTTCCGATGGGTAGAAATCGAGGTGATTGCCGGTCAGGTCGTTAAATTCGCTGTTCAGCATGCGGATGATATCCGCCGATTCGTTGTTCACGATACGGCCTTCCACTCGATCCCACAGCACAGGCACGGACACCTTTCCGGTATAGTCGGATACGCTCGCGGTGTATAACTGGTGCAGATAGTGAATCTCGCCTGCATGCTCACCGGCATCCTGCGGCGTTGCAAATTCCCAGCCGTTATCTGCGATACGCGGATTAGCAATCGAGAGCGAAATAATGTTCTCCAGCCCTTTCAGCTTGCGAAATATCAGCGTGCGTGATGCCCACGGGCAGAGATAGGAAACAAAAAGTTGGTAACGACCGGCCTCTGGCACCAACTCGGTTTGTCGAAATTTGGTTTCTTCGCGATGGAATGCCCCATTTTTGATCTCTTCCGCCGCGACATCGCCGTTAACCCATTTGCCATTCACTAAGCCTGACATATATTTTCCCCTGTCTATTGTTTTCAAATCCCATTCTTTTGAAGAGCAACTGTTTTGCAGATCAATTGTTTACAAATCAATTGCTTTAAAAATCAATGGCGTTGAAAAATCAATCGTGTTGCAGATAACCTGTGTCACGCATGTGATGCGTGTGGATACCTGTCATTATTGTAGGCTTGAAATGGTAACAGCCGTGTGAAAAGAGAAAATGACAAAATTTTCATTAAGTCGGACAGTATTTTTGACTGGCATGAGAAAGCCGCGGTTAGCGATTTGCCGCCAGCAGGCCGTAGAGCGCAGAATCAGACACTTCGCCGTCTACGATCCAACGCTGCTTTAACAACCCCTCCTGCGTGAACCCTAATCGTTCCAGCGATTTGGCTGAGGCCACATTACGGGGATCGATTTCGGCTTCCAATCGGCTGAGACCCGCTGTTTCAAAGGCAAAATCCCGCAGGGCAGAGAGCGCCTCCGCCATATAGCCTTTTCCTTGTGCGCTTGCTGCCAGACAGTAGCCGATCTCTGCGCGTTTAGAGTCAATCTCAAGGTTGAACAGCACACAGGTGCCGATCAGCTCGCCACTCTCTTTGATTTCCAGACCCAGTTTCATGTATTGCCCGGCACATAGCGCGCTCCAGTATTCTTCAATCGCGTCATTGGCCTGTTCGATCTGTTGCCAGGGCGGATGATTCCAGAAGCGCATGATGACTGGATCGGACATAAAGACGAACAGCGCAGGGGCATCATCACGATAGAGCGGGCGTAGCAGCAGGCGAGGTGTCTGGATTTTGGTGGCTTCGGAAAATAGCGCAGTCATTATCGTGAAAGCCTCTTTTTCGTGGGGAGTGGTTTGGTATGCAATGAAAGACGGTTATTCTGACTGATGGCTGGCCTGTAGTGCGGCAATATCACCCGCAGCGATGGTTTCCAGATGACGCGTGATTTCTTCTATCGGCCAGTTCCACCAGCACAGCGTTTCCAGTGTCTCGATGACGTCCGGTGCAAAACGCGGCTTCAGGATTTTTGCCGGATTGCCGCCGACGACTGTATACGCAGGCACATCGGCAGTGACCACGGCGCGTGATGCAATAATGGCACCATTTCCGATGTGGATGCCGGGCATGATCAGCGCGTCATAGCCAATCCAGACATCATTGCCGATCACGGTGTCGCCTTTATAAGGTAGATCTTCTTGTCTGGGCGTCACTTTCTCCCAGCCGTTGCCAAAAATCTGAAAGGGGTAAGTCGACAGGCCGGAAAGCCGATGATTGGCACCGTTCATGATAAATTTTGCGCCACGGGCGATGGCACAAAACTTACCAATGATTAATTTATCGCCGATGAACGGATAGTGATAGAGCACATTTTTTTCAAAATTTTCCGCGCCATCGGGATCGTCATAATAGGTGTAGTCGCCAATCTCAATATTTGGGTTGGTGACAATATTCTTGATAAAACACACTTGGGGGAAACCGGCCATCGGGTAGCGGTTATCAGGATCGGGTCCGTTCAAATTAGGCTCCATAACATCATAAGACGGTTGGATTTATACCTCATTGCAGGGAGCGGCTTCCCAGCGATAGCCGATGCCGTACACCGTGCGGATAAATGAGGTCTCTTCATCTAGCTGTTCCAGCTTGCGGCGCAGGTTTTTGATGTGGCTGTCGATGGTGCGATCGGTCACGACGCGATAATCGTCGTAGAGCTTATCCAGCAGCGCCTCGCGTGAAAATACCTTGCCCGGTTCGGTGGAGAGCGTCTTGAGCAGACGAAACTCCGCTGGCGTCAGGTCAAGATTCTGCCCCAGATAGCTGGCCTGAAAGCCGCTTTTATCAATCAACAGTGCCGCCTCGCTTTTTTCTGCGGCTTTCAGCCCATCATTCTGCCAGCCGCAGCGGCGCAGTAGCGTTCTGACGCGCACGACGACTTCGCGCGGGCTGAAGGGTTTACAAATATAATCGTCAGCACCAATTTCCAGCCCCAGTAGGCGATCGATCTCTTCGCTGCGGGCGGTAACCATGATAATCGGCACGTTGGAAAACTGGCGGATGGTGCGGCAGAGTGTCAGACCATCGCAGCCCGGCAGCATCAAATCCAGCAAAATGAGTGAAGGGGAATGTTGCCGTACCCATTCGACGACATCATTGCCGTTAGGCAGCCAGTGTGTGGCGTAGTCTGCGGCCTGAAGGTAATCCACCAGCAGTTGCCCCAATTTGGGCTCATCTTCGACGATCAGAATCGGTGGCGCCATAGCGGAATCGGATGCGGTTGTCATAGCTCTACTTATCTTCGTTTTCGGAATAGGCTCTTAATCAGGTTCGTGCGACGGAAATTCGATGGTAATCATCACCCCCCCTAACGGCGAATGTTCAGCATACAGCCGTCCGCTATGCGCCTCAACGATATTATTGCAGATAGCCAGCCCCAGCCCAGAGCCGCCGCTGGCGCGGTTGCGCGAACTTTCTGCACGGTAAAAACGCTCGAAAATCAGCGTAAGCTGCTCGTCGGTGACGCCGGGGGCGCTGTCCTGCCAGATAATGGCCCAGTGCTTATGCCGATGAACAAGGGTAATTGCTAATTGGCCCTGTTCATCGGTGTAACGCAGGCTGTTTTCCAGCAGATTGTTAAACAATTGACTTAGCCGATCCGGATCGCCAAAAACATCAGCCTGAGCCGGTAAATCGGTGGTGAGCATAATCTGCTTTTTCTGGAAGCGTTCATGAAACGCGGCGATAGCAATGTGCAGGATTCGCACGACGTCCACAGACGTTTTGCGGTAGGCCAGCGCCCCGCGATCGGACAGCGTGAGTTGATGCAGATCGTCTACCAGTTTGGTGAGCGTTGCGACCTCCGACTGAAGCGAATGCAAAGAATGTGCATCGGGCTTGCGTACGCCATCCTGCAAGGCTTCCAGCTCACCGCGCAGCACTGCCAGCGGCGTGCGCAGCTCGTGGGAGACATCGGCCATAAACGCCCGGCGCGACTGTTCGTTTTTTTCCAGCGTCTTGGCAAGCTGATTGAAATCCTGTGCCAGTCTGCCCAGCTCGTCGTGCGAGTTTGCCGTTACCCGCGTGCTGAAATCCCCCGACGCCAGGCTGTGCACGCCGCTGACCAGCCGTTTGACGGGGGCAAGCAGGCCGCGTGCGGTCAACCAGGTAGCGATAATGGCGAGCAGCATCGAGAGTGCGACAATCAGCCAACTGGTGCGCTGTTGCTGCTGATCGAAACTGATGTCAGCGTTGCGGGTCAGGCGTTCAACGGGCGAGGCGACAATCCAGCCGACCGTCTGATTCTGTACCTGAATGGGCTGCGAGGTGCCTTCATTGGGGATCGGTGCCGGTGAGCCGAACAATTTGCGTTTGCTTGCATCTAGCACCCAGATACGTACCCGCCATCCTTGCATGCTGTTGTCGGTGTCGTTGTTCTGATCCATGGAGTGCAGCATTTTGAACACCAGACGTTCATTGTTACGCAGAAATGACCAATCACCGTGTAGCTGATATTGCTCTGCCAGCGCATCGCGCAGCTGCGTAACCCGCTGCTCATTGCCGCGCTTAATGTAGTCGATAAAACCGCGCTCGAAGCTGACGCGTACGCCCCAATGCATGGTGACCAGCACTAACATGCAGGTGGCGAAAATCGCGAGGAACAGTTTGGCGGTGATTCCGAATTTCATAACGACCTCACGATTTACGCGCTAGCGTTGACTGTTTTACGGTGTCAGGCGGAACACGATTAAAAATCAACGCAGGCAGAGCGATGATGACGACCATGCTGAGATAGGTGTAGAGAAATACCGTATGGGTTGCTCCACTTTCTGCCGCGATATGCGGTTGAGAAAATATGCCGAGCAGAATACCCGCGATGCTCACTCCCAGACTGGTGGAAAGCTGCATGGTCATCGACAGCAGGCTATTGCCGCCGCTGGCAAGGGGATCCGGCAGATCTTTCAGCGTCAGTGTGTTCATCGTGGAGAAGCGAATGGCGTTCACTGTGCCGAGGAAGAACAGCACAATCGGGATCATCCAAATCCATTGCATCAGTGCGACTAGAGCAAATAGCGCCGTGATCAGTGCCAGCAACAGCGTGGAGACAATCAGCACACGGCGGTAACCGAGTCGGTTGACGATCTGTACTACGATTCGCTTCATTCCCATGCTGCCAAGTACCATTGGCACCATCATGAGTCCAGCATGGAACGGGGAAAATCCCATTCCTAACTGCAAAAACAGCGGTGTCATAAACGGTAGCATACCGCTGCCGATACGTGCCAAAAGCCCACCGGTCAGGCCGATAGAAAAGGTATGGGTGTCGAACAGACGTAGATTGAACAGCGCCCGTTCGTTACGACGAGCGTGCAGCCAGTAGCTCAATAGCGCGATGAGCCCGATGGCAATCAGCGCGAAAATGGCAATCGGTGGAATGCCGAGGCTACGGTTACCGTCCAGTGCTAACGTCAGCGTTGCCATGCCGACAGCCAGCCAAACGAAACCGCTGATGTCAAAGCGCTGAGTTTGCATGGTGTAATTGGGCATCAGGAACCAGGTTGCCAGCGCGCCGATAATGCCTACGGGCAAGTTGATGAGGAAAATCCAGTGCCAGCTGGCGTATTCCACCAGAAAGCCGCCGAGCGCGGGTCCCAGTAATGGGCCAATCTGGCCGGGCAGCGTCACGAACGTCATTGCTGCCATGTACTGATCGCGCGGGACAATTTTCATCACCGTCAGGCGTCCTACTGGCACCATCATCGCGCCGCCAATACCCTGAATCACGCGTGAAATCAGCAGTTCATCCAGTGTTTCCGAACGGGCGCACAGCAGCGACCCGAGCGTAAACAACAGAATCGCAGCGAAAAAGATGTTCTTCACGCCGATGCGATCGGCCAGCCATCCGCTGGCGGGCAGCATCACCGCTACGGTCAACACATAGGAAACGATCACCGAATGCATATGCAGTGGGCTTTCATTCAGACTCGCGGCCATAGACGGCAGCGCGGTATTCACGATGGTGGTATCCAGCGTCTGCATAAAAAAGCCAAAGGCAACAATCCAGAGCTGCCAGCGGACAGAGGCGGAATTCATTGTTGTTGCCCCTGGCGTAAAAAATTGTACTGAGGCGTAAGCTGGCTCACGGGTGAGTGGCATGGACGCCACGAAAGACAGTGCCGCGCCGGGAGCGCGTCACTGGCGGCCCGTAAAGAGACTGCTTTCGGCGAAGGCACCGCGTAGCGGTACAATTTAGCGCCACAAGCCAGGGTTCCAAGGGCGACGGCAATTGAGCCGCCCTTGGTCGGGCGCGTTCGGGGCGCTACTAGAAAAATGGTGAAGCTTGAGCGCACGAAACCTCCCCTGTAATAGCATGTTATTAGATCTTTACCGTTACTCATGTTCAGCCAGATAGTGACAAATCCTGCCGCTCATCCGAGAGATCATCTCCTCCTCAGCATCATTTACGCCAAGGTGGAGGTACGTTGAGAGTTAAGCGTTCCTATTCTCTGGTTTCGGCGCGTTGAGCCGCCCTTGGTCGGGAGCGTTCGGAACGCTACTAGAAAAACAGCGAACGTTAAGCGCACGAAACCTCTCCTAAATTAGCATGTTACCGGTACTCATGTTCTGTCACGACAGTGACAAATCCTTCTCCGGTGCTTTGCGCCGAATCGTCCTCAGCTTGTCGAAAAACAGATACACAACCGGAGTGGTGTATAGCGTGAGGATCTGGCTCATCAGCAGCCCGCCGACAATCGTGATGCCGAGCGGTTGTCGCAGCTCTGCACCGTCGCCGCTGGTCAGCACCAACGGCAGTGCGCCAAACAGCGCGGCTAAGGTAGTCATCATAATCGGACGGAAACGTAGCAGGCAGGCCTGAAAAATCGCGTCCTGTGCGCTCAGTTTACCGCTACGTTGTGCCACCAGCGCAAAATCCACCATCATGATGGCGTTCTTCTTCACGATCCCAATCAACAGCATGATACCAATCAGTGCCACCAGACTAAACGGCGCGCCGAACCACTCCAGCGCCAGCAGTGCACCCACGCCCGCCGAGGGCAGGGTAGACAGAATCGTCAACGGATGTACATAGCTCTCATACAGTATGCCCAGCACGATATATACGGTGATAATCGCCGCCAGAATCAGCAACAGTTGGGAAGACTGCGACTGCTGGAACGCCTGTGCCGTGCCAGAGAATTGGCCGCGTACCGATGACGGCACGCCTAGCGACGTCATGGTTCTTTCTATCGCCGCCGTCGCGCTGGAAAGATCGGTGCCTTCTGGCAGGTTAAAAGAGATGGTTGAGGCAGCGGACAGCCCCTGATGGTTCACTGACAGCGGTGCGTTGATCGGCTTCCAACTGGCGAAATAAGAGAGCGGGATCGGTTTGTTTTCACTATTTATCACGAACATCTTGTCCAGCGAGCTGACATCCTGCGTGTAAGCGTCATCGACTTCCATCACCACTTTGTATTGGTTTAACGGCTGGTAAATGGTCGAAATCTGACGTTGTCCGAAGGCGTTGTTGAGTAGCGCATTGGCGGCAGAGACGCTGATGCCGAGCTGCGCCATCGCATCACGATCGTAGGTTAACGCCATTTCTGCGCCTTTATCCTGTTGATCGGAGTTTACATCGGCCAGTTCAGGCAGTTTGCTGAAAGCTGCACGGATCTTGGGTTCCCACGTGCGCAGCTCGCTCAAATCGTCAGACAGCAGCGTGTACTGATAGCCCGCGTTCGCTTCCCGTCCGCCGATTCGGATATCCTGCACCGGCATTAAAAACAGGTTGGCTCCGGGTTCTTTCGCCAGCTTGACGCGCAGGCGGCTAATTACCTGCTGGGCTGAAACATCGCGCTCGGAAAGCGGTTTAAGTGAGATAAACATCGAACCGCTATTGGTGCGCGATCCGCCGGTAAAACCGTTAACGTTATCAACCGCAGGATCGCTGCTGACAATGGTCATGAAGTTCTGGAGTTTCACCGTCATGGCCTGAAAAGAAATGCTCTGGTCGGCCTGAATGAAGCCCATCAATCTGCCCGTATCCTGTTCCGGGAAGAAGGTCTTCGGAATGCTGATATACAGCCAGACGTTGAGCGCGATGGTTCCCAACAGGAGCAGTAAAACCCAGCGCGCATGGTTGAGCACCCACTTCAGCGAGCGTCCGTAACCTTGTTGCATGGCGAGCAAGACGCGATTAAAACCTCGCGTACGCGGCTGGCTGCGTTTAGGAACGGCACGCAGCAGTCGTGCACACAGCATCGGCGTCAACGTCAGTGAGACCAGCAGCGAAATCATGATCGCTACCGACAACGTCACGGCGAATTCGCGGAATAGCCGCCCTGGCAAGCCGTCCATCAGCAACAGCGGGATGAACACCGCCACTAGCGACATACTCATGGATAAGACGGTGAATCCGACTTCTCTCACACCCTGAAGCGACGCCTGTAGCGGCTTCATGCCAGCCTCAATGTGGCGGGAAATATTCTCCAGCACCACGATGGCGTCATCCACCACAAAGCCAGTGGCAATGGTGAGCGCCATCAGCGACAGGTTGTTCAGGCTGAAGCCACACAAATACATGGCGGCGAAGGTACCGATAAGCGATACGGGGACAGCCAGTGCCGGAATCGCCGTTGCTCGTCCGGAACGCAGGAACAGGAAGACGACCAGAATAACCAGCGCGACGGCGATAATCAGCGACTGCTCCACTTCCGCCAACGATGCACGAATAGTAGGGGAACGATCCTGTGCGACATCTAACTGAATTTCGGCAGGCAGGCTGGCACGCAGTTCCGGCATAGCGGCGCGGATGTTGTCTACGGTGGTAATAATGTTGGCATCCGGCGCGCGGCGAATCATGACCAGAATCGCGGGTTTTGAGTTCGCCATCCCGGCGTTGCGGGAGTTTTGCACCGAATCTTCCACCGTCGCCACATCGCTCAGGCGAACAGCTGCGCCGTTGTTATAGTGGATAATTAGCGGTGCGTAGGCATCAGCGGTTTTGAGCTCATCGTTGGTTTGTATCTGCCAGCGTTTCTGACTGTTTTCCACATTTCCCAGTGGCTGACGCACGTTCGCCTGTGCGATAGCCTGCCGTACCTCATCGAGAGAAATGCCCTGATTAAACAGCGCCACCGGATTCAGCGCGACGCGCACGGCGGGGAGCGAACTCCCGCCGATGGAAACATCGCCGACGCCTTCCATCTGCGAAATCTTCTGCGACAGTTGAGTCGAGGCAAAGTCGTACAGTTGCCCCTGGCTGTAAGTGTCTGAGGTTAGCGTCAGGATCATGACGGGCGCGTCGGACGGGTTGACTTTGCGATAGGTGGGGCGACTCGACATACCGGATGGCAGAAGATTCTGTGCCGCGTTGATCGCCGCTTGTACATCGCGCGCCGCACCGTTGATATCCCTATCGAGGTTAAACACCAGAATGACGCGCGTACTGCCGAGCGAGCTGGTGGACGTCATTTCGCTGACGCCTGCGATCCTACCGAGCGCACGTTCCAGCGGTGTTGCGACGGCAGAAGCCATGGTTTCCGGCGAGGCACCAGCCAGCGAGGCGCTGACTGAAATCACCGGGAAATCCACCTGCGGCAGCGGAGACACTGGCAACAGGCGGAAGCCTAATATGCCACAGAGCGCGATGGCCAGTGTCAGTAGCAGGGTCGCGACGGGGCGGTGGATGAACAGGGCGAAGAACTTCACTCGGTTTCTTCCTCCTGACGCGGCGCACGGCGGAAGCGCGTCGCTAAGCGGTCAAACAGTAGGTAAATCACCGGTGTGGTAAACAGCGTCAGAATCTGGCTCATGATCAGGCCACCGACCATACAAATACCTAGCGGCTGGCGCAGCTCTGCACCGACGCCGGTGCTCAGCATCAGCGGTAGCGCACTCAGTAGCGCCGCCATAGTGGTCATCAAAATCGGCCGGAAACGCAGCAGACAAGCCTGATAAATGGCGTCATAGGGTTTCATGCCCTGTTCTCGCTCTGCCGCCAACGCAAAGTCGATCATCATGATGGCGTTCTTCTTCACGATCCCGATGAGCAAGATGATCCCGATAATGGCAATCACATCCAGCTCATTCCCTGCCATCATCAGTGCCAGTAGCGCGCCGACCCCCGCCGTTGGCAGCGTAGATAAGATCGTGATCGGATGAATAAAGCTTTCGTACAGCACGCCGAGCACAATGTACATGGCGACAATCGCCGCGACGATGAGCCACACGGTGCTGCTCAGCGCCGACTGGAACGCCAGCGTACTTCCTTGAAAACGGGTGGTGATATCCGCAGGCAGATTCATCTGCTGCTCAGCCTGAGTGATGGCATCAACCGCTTCGCCCAGCGCATGGCCTTTCGTGACGTTGAAAGAGATCGTCGTCGACGGGAACTGGTCGATATGGTTGATCGCCAGTGGCCCTTGACGTTCTTCAATGGTGGCAATGCTGCTGAGCGGAATCGTACCGCCGTCGTTGCTGATGAGGCGCACGTCGTTTAGCGCGTCCAGCCCGGTGTTATTGGTCGTATCGTGTTCCAGCACCACGCGATACTGACTGGCCTGCGTATAAATGGTGGAAACCAACCGCTGACCGAAGGCGTTGTACAGCGCGCTGTCAACCTGCGACATTGTAATGCCCAGACGGCTGGCGCTGTCGCGATTGACGTTGACATAGGCGACCGCGGCACCGTCTTGCCAGTCGCTGCTGACATCCTCTAGCTGCGGCAGCTTTTTCAACTCGGTCATCAGCTTCGGCACCCAGACGCTCAGTTCGTCCAGCGACATCGCCTGCAACGTAAACTGGTACTGCGTGCGGCTAATTTGGGTATCGATGGTGAGATCCTGCACCGGTTGCAGATACAGCTGAATGCCGGGAATCTGTGCGGTTTGCTGTTGCAGGCGAGTAATGATCTCTGGAATGCGTTCGCTACGTTCATTGAGCGGTTTCAGGTTGATTTGCAGTCGCCCACTGTTCAGCGCCGCGTTGGTACCGTCAACGCCGATGAATGAGGACACGCTCTCCACCGCCGGATCCTTCATGATGATGGACGCAACACGCTGTTGGCGGTCGGCCATATTGCTGAACGAGACCGTCTGCGGTGCCTGCACGGTGCCCTGTATAATGCCGTTATCCTGTATCGGGAAGAAGCCTTTCGGGATCCAGATATAGAGCAGGATGGTCAGCAGCAGCGTACCGAGCGCAACGCTGAGTGTCAGCCACGGATGATTCAGTACTTTACGCAGCCACGTGCCGTAGGCATCAATCAGACGCGTGAAGAAACGCTCGCTGGCGCGGGTAAAGCGGTTCTGTTTACGCAGCGACTGATGGCTCAGCATCCGCGCACACATCATCGGGGTGAGCGTGAGCGACACGACGGCGGAAATCAGGATAGATACCGCTAGCGTGACGGCAAACTCGCGGAACAGGCGTCCGACGATATCGCCCATAAATAGCAGCGGAATCAAAACGGCAATGAGGGAGAACGTCAGTGAAATAATGGTGAAGCCAATTTCTCCCGCGCCTTTCAACGCCGCATTAAGCGGTTTTTCCCCTTTTTCGATATAGCGGGCGATGTTTTCAATCACTACGATGGCATCGTCCACCACGAAACCGGTGGCGATGGTGAGTGCCATCAGCGTCAGGTTATTGATGGAAAAACCGAGAAAATACATGGCGGCAAAGGTGCCAACCAGCGACAGCGGTACGGCAATGCTTGGGATTAGCGTAGCGACGGCGTTACGCAAGAAAAGGTAAATCACCATCACGACCAATGCAATCGCCAGCAGCAGCTCGAACTGGACGTCTTTCACCGAGGCGCGAATGCTGGTGGTGCGGTCAGTCAGCGTGGCGACCTCGACGGAGTTCGGCAGGCTGGCTTTTAACGCAGGCAGCATCTTGTTAATGCTGTCCGTGGTTGTGATGACGTTGGCACCCGGCTGGCGCTGAACGTTGATAATGATCGCCTGTTGCCGATTTGCCCAGGCACCAAGATAAATATTCTCGGCGGCTTGCTCAATAGTGGCGACATCCTGAAGCCGCACTGGTGCGCCATTCTTCCACGCGACAATCAGCTTGCGATAATCATCAACGGATTTCATTTGATCGTTGGCGGAGAGCGTTACCGAACGCGTCGGACCATCCAGGCTACCTTTGGCGGAATTCACATTGGCCGCGGTAATCGCGGTGCGAATCGTTTCGCTGGTCAGGCCGTAGGCCGCCAGCGCTGGCGCGTTCAGTCTTACTCGCACGGCTGGACGTTGACCACCGGCTAACGACACCAACCCGACGCCTGCCACCTGCGAGATTTTCTGCGCGATGCGGTTGTCTACCATGTCCTGCACCTGCGTCATCGACATGGCGCTGGAGGTGACGGCCAGCGTCATAATCGGCGGATCCGCCGGATTTACTTTGCTGTAGGTTGGTGGGTAGGGCAGATCGTTCGGCAACAGATTGCTTGCCGCATTGATGGCTGCTTGCACATCCTGTTCGGCGACGTCCAGCGATAGCTCAAGCTGGAACTGAAGCGTGATGACGGATGCGCCGCCTGCGCTCTGCGTCGACATCTGTTTTAGTCCAGACATCTGGCCGAACTGCCGCTCGAGCGGCGCGGTAATCGCTGAGGTCACTACATCGGGGCTGGCACCGGGATACAGGGTAATAACCTGTATCGTCGGGTAATCGACCTCGGGCAGCGCGGAAACCGGCAGCGCCCGATAGCCGATAATACCAGCCAGCAGAATGGCGATCATCAGCAGCGTGGTCGCGACCGGTCGCAGAATAAACAGGCGAGACGGCCCGCCACCGCTGGCTGGAACGTTATCCTGCATCAGGATTTCTCCCCAGCGATAGCGGGCGTTTTCTCCGTCAACGCTGAGGGAACGATTTCCACTTTCGCGCCTTCGGTCAGGCGGTCGATGCCGTCAGTCACGACCTGAACATCGGCGTCTAGCCCAGCGGTAACAACAACCAACTGACCGTATTGGATGCTCGTAGTTACCTGACGCTTACTGACTTCGTTCTTATCATTCAGAATCCAGACGAAGCGGCCTTCATTCCCCATTTGTACGGCGGCGGAAGGGGCGACGACGGCATTTTTCAGCGTATCGACCTTCATGCGGATATTCACGAACTGGTTCGGGAATAGAGCATCATCCAGATTGTCAAAACGCGCCTTGAGCTTGATCGTGCCCGTGGTGGTGTCGATCTGGTTATCCATGCTTAACAGAATACCCTGCGAGAGTTTCTTTTGATTGGCGCGATCCCAGGCTTCCACCACAGGCGGCTGGCCTGATTTTTGCGCATTCAGAATCGTAGAGATTTCCGCTTCCGGTACGGTAAAGACCACATCGATAGGGTACGTCTGCGTAATCACGACAATGCCATTGGTGTCGCCGCTGGTGATGTAATTGCCCACATCGACCTGTTTTAACCCTATCCGACCGCTGATAGGGGCGGTGATCTTGCTGTAATCCAACTGAAGCTGTGCGCTGGCTACGGCACCTTCATCGGCTTTTATCGAGCCTTCTGCCTGACGAACGGTGGCGGTCTGCGAATCTAGCTCCTGGCGTGAGATCAGATTGGTTTTCACCAGTTGCTGATAGCGCGCTAAATCCTGTCGGGCGTTAGCCAGTACGGCCTGATCTTTTGCCAACTGGCCCTGTGCTTGTGTCAACTCAACCTGAAAAGGACGCGGGTCGATTTCCGCCAGAAGGTCGCCAGCCTTAACCTGTTGCCCTTCCTGAAAGTGTAGCGCCATCAATTCCCCGTTCACCCTACTGCGTAGCGTCACGGTATTGGCCGCCGTCACTGTGCCTAAACCAGAGAGATAATAAGGTACGGAGGCAGATTGCGTCAGCGCAGCCTGCACCGGAGCCAGCGTTCGCATGGCAGCGCGGCGTCCGCCGGTACTGGCACTATTTCCCGAATGTGACGTACGAGTGGCGTGTTGTTCACTCGTGCCGGAGGCGGCAGGCGTCGTCTGGGTAAAATGGCGCCAGATCAGCACGGCAATAGCGATAACGGCGGCAAGTATCAGCAGGCCTCGGATACGTTTGGCATTCATAGTGATGGATTACTCTCTCCAGGTTGCGCGGTAAGTATGATCTCTTTGTCATTCTTCACGCTGCGAGTGCATTGGCTATCATACCCAGCACGTTATTGGACCAGTGGCCGCATTTTACTAGTTTAAACAGTGGATGCCGGACAAAAATGAAGGAAATATGGAAGATGTGTCAGGGTTTGTAGGAAAAAAAATCCGGCAGCGTAAGACTGCCGGACTGAGATGAGAATTTTATAACACGATGAAGCGTTATAGCACCAGACCGGCGATAGCGGCGGAAAGGATGCTCACCAGTGTGGAACCGTAAACCAGTTTCAGGCCAAAACGGGAAACTACGTTGCCCTGTTGCTCGTTCAGACCTTTAATCGCACCAGCAATAATACCGATGGACGAGAAGTTGGCGAAGGACACCAGGAACACAGACAGAATGCCCACGCTGCGCGGAGACAGTTCGCCTGCCACTTTTTGCAGTTCCAGCATCGCGACAAATTCGTTAGAAACCAGTTTGGTTGCCATGATGCTACCAACCTGAAGGGCTTCATGAGACGGGATACCCATGATCCAGGCGAACGGGTAGAACACGTAGCCAAGGATTTCTTGGAAACTGACGCCAAAAATGGCACTGAAAACCGCGTTGACTGCGGCAATCAGGGCAATGAAGCCGATCAGCATGGCGGCGACGATAACGGCGACTTTGAAGCCTGCCAGAATGTATTCGCCCAGCATTTCAAAGAAGCTCTGATTTTCATGCAGAGTACCCAACTGCAATTCCTGCTCTTCGCCGACTTTGTAGGGGTTAATCAGCGACAGCACGATGAAGGTACTGAACATGTTCAGAATCAGCGCGGCAACGACGAATTTGGCATCCAGCATAGACATATACGCACCGACGATGGACATCGAGACGGTGGACATGGCAGTCGCAGACATGGTGTACATGCGTTTTTCGGACATCTTGCCCAGGATATCTTTGTAGGCAATGAAGTTTTCGGACTGGCCGAGAATCAGTGAACTGACCGCGTTAAAGGATTCCAGTTTACCCATGCCGTTCACTTTGGACAGAACCGTACCAATGATGCGGATAATGAAGGGCAGCACTTTAATGTGTTGCAGAATACCGATCAGCGCGGAAATGAAGACGATAGGGCAGAGCACTTTGAAGAAGAAGGAAATCAGGTTCTTCTCACTATTCACCATGTCACCGAATACGAAGTCCGTCCCTTGGCCTGCAAATCCGAGTAATTTGTCGAAGACTGCGGCGAACCCTTTGACGACACCTAACCCAACGTTTGAGTACAGGAAGAAGTAAGCGAGCAGAATTTCGATGACGAGTAGCTGAATAATGAAACGAATACGAATGCTTTTACGATCGCGGCAGACAAGCAGCGCCAGCGCCGTAACAACAACCAGCGCCAGAATAAATTGCGCAATATGGGACAAGGACATGTGTGCTCCAAATATGAGGCAGGCCAAATTTTCCACGTCATTTTATGTAACGCGTGCACTAAAAATGAGAGGAAAGACACAAAAAAACAATTATACCTTGGGATTTTATCTAAACTAAATGCCACGTCTCGTTATTTGCGCCTTTCTGTTCATTCATTATTCTTATTCCACATATACCCGTCATATTTTAAGTGGCAGATTGGCGTGTATTCTTCGTGATGTTTTCTGCATGATTCAAAAGGAGAGTGATTATGTCAGTATCAAATACTACACGCGAGCTTGGACGTTCAGGAATTGTAGTTCCGCCATTCTCGTTCGGCGGTAATGTCTTTGGCTGGACGGTTGATGCGTCGACGTCGTTCAGTTTGCTGGACGCACTGGTGGCGCATCGGTTGAATTTCATTGATACCGCGGATGTTTATTCGCGCTGGGCACCCGGCAATCAAGGCGGTGAATCTGAAACGATCATCGGCAACTGGTTGAAAAAAAGCGGTCAGCGCGACAACGTCATTCTCGCCACCAAAGTCGGGATGGATTTGGGCGATGGCAAGAAAGGACTGTCTCCTCGCTATATTCGACAGGCGGTTGAGGCTTCATTACAGCGCTTACAAACTGACTACATCGATCTCTATCAGGCACATACTGATGACAAAGATACGCCGCTGGAAGAAACGCTGGCCACGTTTGATGCGTTGATTCAAGAGGGGAAGGTCCGTGCGATTGGGGCGTCCAACTACAGTGCGGCGCGTCTGGCGGAAGCGCTGAAGGTCAGTAAAGCCAATCATCTGGTGCGTTATGAAACGTTGCAACCGGAATACAATTTGTACGATCGTCAAGGGTATGAGGCTGCGCTGGAACCGCTGGTGCGTGAGCAAGGGATCGGGGTCATTAGCTATTATTCGCTGGCCAGCGGATTTTTGTCAGGCAAGTATCGTCAGCCGAAGGATGCATCAAAAAGTGCACGTGGGCAGGGGGTGGTAGAAAAATACCTGAACGAACGCGGTCGCACTATTTTGGAAGCGCTGGATAGCGTGGCGAATGCGCATCAGACGACGCCATCGCAGGTCGCGCTGGCATGGCTAATTGCACGTCCAGGCATTACTGCTCCGATAGCCAGTGCGACATCGCTGGAGCAGGTCGCTGAGCTGGCAAGCGCGACGCGGCTGGTGTTGCCAGTAGAAGATATTGAGCTACTGAACCGCGCAAGTCGTTACTAATAAATAGAACGTTTTTTGAATACGAGTCTTTTTATCGTACTTGTTAAATTAATTAACAGGACAGACCGCTATGAAGGACGATGTAACCTCAGAAAGTCGCATTTCCATTGATTCTCACGATCTTATCAGAACGCTAACCCGCATTGTCGGTAAGCCCCACATCTTAACCGATAAAAATAAAACAGAGCGTTATCGCAAAGGCTTTCGTTCAGGTAGCGGGGAGGCGCTGGCGGTGGTTTTTCCTGCTTCGCTACTTGAGCAGTGGCAGGTATTTAAAGCCAGTATTGAAGCGGGTTGTATCGTGCTGATGCAGGCCGCTAATACGGGGTTAACTGAGGGTTCTACCCCGAGCGGTAATGATTACGATCGGGAAATCGTGATCATCAATACCCTGCGCTTGGATAGCGTTCAACTGCTGGATGAAGGACGACAGGTTGTAGCGCTGCCGGGAAGTACTCTGTGGCATCTTGAGCGCGTATTGAAACCGCTTGGGCGTGAACCGCATTCTGTGATCGGCTCTTCGTGTATTGGCGCATCGGTGATTGGGGGAATTTGCAATAACTCCGGTGGTTCTTTGGTTCATCGTGGCCCAGCCTATACCGAAATGGCACTTTACGGCCGGGTTAACGAGCAAGGTCAGGTAGAGCTGATCAACCATCTGGGAATCAATTTGGGTGATACGCCGGAAGCGATCCTGACCCGTTTGGAATCGCAACAGTATGACGCGAAGGACGTGATTTATGACGAGCGTCAGGCATCTGACCACGACTATATTGAACGTGTGCGGGATGTAGATGCAGACACGCCGTCGCGCTTTAACGCTGATGAGCGCCGCTTATTTGAGGCCGCTGGCTGTGCAGGAAAACTGTCGATTTTTGCCGTGCGTCTGGATACGTTTCCGGCGGAAAAATCCCAACAGGTTTTTTATATTGGGACTAATCAGCCGCAGGTATTGACGGAATTACGCCGTCATATGCTCGCAGATTTTAAAAATCTGCCGGTGGCGGGCGAGTATATGCACCGCGATATATTCGATATCGCCGAAACATACGGCAAAGATACGTTTATGATGATCGATAAACTGGGTACGGATAAATTGCCCTTATTTTTCAACCTGAAAGGGCAGATGGACGCGATCTTTAGCAAAGTGCCTTTCCTTCCGCCGCATCTTGTTGATCGTACCATGCAGTTTCTCGGCCGCTTGCTGCCTTCTCATCTACCGGCGCGGATGAAAACGTATCGTGACCGTTTCGAACACCATTTGATGGTGAAAATGGCGGGAGACGGCATTGATGAAGCACATCGTTGGCTGGAAGAATATTTTCATGATGCCGACGGCGAGTTTTTTGTCTGTACGCCGGAAGAAGGTGCGAAGGCCTTTCTGCATCGCTTCGCAGCAGCGGGAGCCGCGATCCGTTACCATGCAGTACACAGCAATGACGTGGAAAATATCCTGGCTCTGGACATCGCTCTGCGGCGTAACGACCGTGAATGGTTCGAGCATTTACCGGCGGATATTAGCGATATGCTGGTGCATCGGTTGTATTACGGCCACTTCATGTGCCATGTCTTCCATCAGGATTATATTGTGAAGAAAGGCGTGGATGTTCATGAACTGAAAGAGAGAATGCTGGCCTTACTCGATCAGCGTGGGGCGGAATATCCGGCAGAGCACAATGTTGGTCATCTCTATCAGGCTAAACCCCAGTTGAAAGCGTTTTATCAGAACAGCGATCCTACCAATAGCCTGAACCCAGGAATAGGCAAAACCACCAAGCTGAAAAACTGGGGCTGTACCGGCTGTGAAGAGCACCACACTAACCATTAAATAGCTGATGCCGCTAACGGGCGTGTTGTGTCCGTTAGCGGGATGGCTTAATGCGTTTCACCGTTTTTAGCCCGTCGGCTGCCCTGCGTGACAGATCAGAATTGGTCACCGATCGGGACGAAAACGTGTCGTTAGTGTGCCTCTGCGCCGTCGTCTTCAAACCAGGCCGCCAGTTCGCGCCGCAGGTTATCTGACTGGGTGCCGAAAATAGCCTGCACCTGATGACCGACAATAATCACGCCGATAGCACCCAGCTTTTGCAGACTGTCACTGTTGACCAGACGCAGGCTGTGGACTTCGACCCGCAGTCGGGTAATGCAGGCATCCAGACTGACGATATTTTCTTTGCCGCCAAAGGCGTTCACCAACTGCTGCAAATTCTCTTTGTCTAGCGGTGAAGCGATTTCAATCTCGGTAATTTGCTTACCCAACATTGATGCGAACAATTTCCGAAAATTGTGAATCTTGCCCATCGTAGTCACCTCTTCGTTTGTTTATCAGCGTGCGTATGATAATGCCGCTCACCTAACATTACTGTTAGGCGACACACGGTGATGAGGTTTCGTCGAAACATCCATCACCGTTGCCCCTCAGTATTGCGATGCTTAACTGACAAGCATGAGCTTTACTGTAGCGCGCGGCGGAGAATCCGACAGCCGTAGCCTGACAGGTCGATAGACCCTGAAAGCGTGCTGCCCGTGGTCATTTCCTCGTAGGCGGCGGGTAGCGTAATTTGCTGCGGCGTTGCCGTGTAGTTCTGAACGAAGATAAACTCACTTTCTCCGTCATCGCGACGGTGGGCGACAATGCCGTAAGGCAGATCGGTTGGCAGCGCACGCGGTAGATCTAGCGTTTGTATCAGCGTGGTGAAGAAATCACGTTGGAAGGCGAGATCGTTGCGCGACGCGATGTAATAGGCCTGACCCTTGCCATAATCATTGACCGTAACGGCTGGACGCCCGGCATAGAAATCGCTGTCATAGGTCGCCAGCGCCCGCGCGCCTTCCAGATGAATCAGTTCGCACAGATGGGTGACCTGATACGGGCCAACCAGACGCTGTTCATTACCGTCCAGACCGCTGATGCTGTTGCTTTCATGATCGTACAGCCCGTCGATTTCTTCCGCCCAGATCCCCATGATAGGACGAAGTGGGCCAGGGAAACCGTTTTGGTAGCACAGATCGGTTTCGTTAACGACACCAGACCAGTAGGTAGTGACGAAGCGGCCACCTTGTTTGACGAAAGCATCGACGCGTTCGGCAAAGCCATCGCGCACCATGTAGAGCATCGGTGCAATCACGACCTGATAACCGCTGAGGTCGACATCGGCGTTAATGATGTCCACCGCCACGCCCTGTTCCCAAAACGTCCGATAATGATCAGTGACGGTTTTTTCATAGAACAGCCCTGCATTGCGCGGCCCTTGAGCATTATCCATCGCCCAGCGGCTTTCCCAGTCGAAAATGATAGCGACTTTCGCGTCGACTCGGCTGCCTGCAACAGGGGCGAGTTTATTGAGTATGTCACCCAACTCCTGTACTTCGCGCCCAACGCGGGTGTTGATATGCCCGACATGATCGACGACGGCACCGTGGAATTTCTCGACGGAACCGCGGCTCTTACGCCACTGGAAATACTGAACGGAGTCTGAACCGTGTGCGACCGCCTGAAGCGAAGACAGAATGTGCATACCTGGCTTTTTCAGCTTGCTGATCGGCTGCCAGTTGGTCAGGCTCGGCGTTGATTCCATCAGGTAGAAGGGCTTTCCACCTTTCAGCGTGCGCATCAGATCGTGATACATCGCGGTATAGGCGCCCAGCGTGCAGTCATCTTCCTCGTTATGCCACAGCGGGTAGCTGTCCCAGGAGATAAAGTCGATCACCTTCGCCAACTGCCAGTAGTCGTAATCATAGAAATATTCCATGAAGTTCGTCGTGGCTGGCAGAGACGGGTTTTCGGCTTTTAGCGGCGCAATTTCTGCGGCACAGAAATCACTAACCTGTGAGGTGTTAAAGCGTTTCCAGTCCAGATTCAGGCCGTGAATAGAAACTTCACCAATCGGTGACGGCGGCTCCAACTGCGACCAGTCCGTGTAGGTGTGGCTCCAGAAGGTGCTCCACCACGCTTTATTCAACGCGTCTATCGTGCCGTAGCGTGCTTTCAGCCAGCTCTGGAAAGTGCTGCGGCAGGTATCACAGTGGCACTCGCCGCTGTATTCGTTGGAAATATGCCAGCCGATCACCGCAGGATGGTGCGAGTAGCGTTTTGCCAACTGGGTGTTCATTTGTTTTACTTTTTCGCGATAATTCGGCGAACTCAGGCAGTGGTTGTGGCGACCGCCGTGCAGCGCCTGTACACGGTTGCTACCCACGCGCAGCACGTCCGGGTATTTTTGCGATAGCCAGGCTGGACGAGCACCGCTGGGTGTTGCCAGAAAAACGAAGATCCCATTGGCATACAGCGTGTTGAGGATGCTGTCCAACCAGCCAAATTCGTAGCGACCTTCTTCCGGTTCAATCCCAGACCAACTGAAAATGCCCACGGACATGACGTTGCACTGGGTCTGCTTCATCATCTCAATGTCTTTTTCCAGTACCTCTGGGTTGTCTAGCCATTGGTCAGGATTATAGTCAGCACCGTGCAGCAGAACGGGCACCTTGCTGCTTAGTGGGGGGAATTTGAACATCGTTCTCTCCTAAACGGGTTGTCAACGTGTTGAATTCGGTTTGTGTGCTTAGCGCTGATTGAACACTTTGATGGAAGGCAGGACGTTGCCTTTGCAGTCGAACAGCGCCTGGTTTTCGCGTGCGTTGCCTTCCTTCCACTCATCGTTGTTATATTTCATGCCAGCTTTCGTAGCCCAGGTTGCGCCGGGGGTAGGCAGCCAGATTGGCTCCCAATAGAAGATGCCTTTGCCGCGCTGGTTGGGCACGTTGATGACGCTTTGCATCAAATCGTGCAGGTAATTGGCCTGCCCCTGAACGGAAGCCGGGTAGCCGCCCGCATCCAGCTCTTTTTGCTGGAAGCTGTTTTCGGCGTTATCGCAGTTTTCCAGCGTATAAGCATAGGCGGCTTCAACCACGATGATGTCTTTATTGTAGCGCTTGGTGACGTCGTTCATGTTGTACTGCAACGCGCTGATAGGGCCATTCCAGTAGGTGTAAAACGAGGCTCCGATCACATCGAATGGGACATTGCGTTTGACGATTTCATCAAACCACCAGATGAAGGTGTCGTTTTTGGTGCCTTCTGCCAGATGCAGCATGATTTTGACGTTATTCGCGCCTTGTACGTCCTTCACGCCCTGAATACCGGCTTTCAGTAACCCAGCGAGGCGATCGAACTCGCCGCCACCCTGACCCCAGCTTTTTCCTTCCGGCCACAGCATCCCGCCGTTCAGTTCGTTACCAATCTGCACCATATCCGGCATGACGCCTGCTTTCTGGAATTCGCTAATAGTGGCTTTGGTGTAGTCATGTACGGCAGTGGTGAGCTGTGCCACATTTAGGCCAGACCACGCTTTGGGTTTGTTTTGGTGGGCCGGATCGGTCCAGAAATCGCTGTAGTGGAAATCCAGCAGCACTTTCATGCCGTTGGCTTTGGCACGTTTAGCCAGCGCCAGTGTGGTGGCTAAATCGTTATTACCGCCGCCATAGCCGTTGCCTGCTGTATCTTTCGGATCGTTCCAGATGCGCAGACGGATGTAGTTAATCCCGTTCTCTTTCAGAATCAGCATGGCGTCTTTCTGTTTGCCATGCTCGTCATAAAATTTTCCGCCGTGCTTTTCTACTTCATTTAGCATGGAGATATCCGCGCCTTTAATGAAGTCGGCAGGGACGTTCGTCAACGTGTTGATCGTCACATTCTCTGCGGCATACAGGGTTTGCGGCAGGGAGACGGTCAACAGGCCAGTTGCCAACATGGCGGCCATCAGTACGCGTTTTTTCATTTTCATTTTACGTTCCTGGAATAGGTACAGATGTTGAGTAATTACCCTTTGGTTCCGCCTGATGTCAGGCCGGAGACAAAGTACTTTTGCAATGAAAGATAAAGAATGGCGACCGGCACCGCGATCAGCACGGCTCCGGCGGCGTAGGTGGTGTAGCTAGCGCCCATTTTCTGTGCGACCAGGTTATAAAGCCCGATGGGTAGCGTGTATTGATCTGGCGTGCGCAGGATGGTGCTGGAAAGAATAAAATCACCCAGCGGACCGGTGAACGAGAACAGGGCAATCACCGCGATGATTGGTTTAGACAGCGGCATAATGATCTCGATAAAGATGCGGAAGTTGCCTGCACCGTCCATACGTGCAGACTCATCCAGATCTTTCGGAATGGCATCCAGATAGCCTTTCATCAGATAGGTGTTCATCGGGATCATGCCGCCGACGTAAACCAGCACCAGCGCAATATGGCTGTTCACCAGCCCTAACATCTGCGCCAGTACGAAGATGGCGATTAGCGCGGAGAACTGCGGAATCATCTGCAACAGCAGAAACAGCATTAGCCCGTTCTGGCGGCCGCGAAAGCGGAAGCGAGAGAATGAATACGCGGTGAAACTGACGCTGACTAGCGTCAAAATCATGGTCAGGAAACTGATTTTCATCGAATTCCAGTACCAGGCAGCATAGTCGATCTGGCCGTTAAACAGCTCCTCATAGTGAATAAAGGAGAAGTTATCCGGAATGATCGACGTGTTGAGCAGACTGCTGCCCGGATTAAGCGACGCGCCTACCGTCCAGATCAGCGGATAAATAATGATGACGGCCACAATCGTCAACAGCAGGTAGGTCAGGCCGAGTTTGATAAAATTCTGGCGTTTTACGCTGTGTTTTTTCATCTGCGCGCGTTCCTATGCCATGTTGTCTTGTTTGAAGGAATTGGTGGCACGGAACTGCCACAGCGCGATTCCCACGACAAAGATCGACAGCAGAATCGTGATGCTGGCTGCGATCGCATATTGGGATGAGGACATCGTCAGCTTATAAATCCAGGACACCAGAATATCCGTTCCGCCCGCGTTGGAGCCGATCACCGCCGGGCCACCGTTGTTGAACAGATAAATGATGTTGAAATTATTAAAGTTGAACGTGTACTGCGTGATGATGATGGGGGCAATGGAGTAGAGCACCAGCGGCAGCGTGATGGTGGTCAGCTTGTACCAACTGCTGGCACCGTCAATGGTCGCTGCTTCGTACAAATCGTCAGGAATAGCCTGCAATACGCCGGTGGTCATGGCGAACACAAACGGGAAACCTAACCAGGTTTGCATTAGGATCAGCGCGGTTTTTGTCCAGAACGGATCGGTCATCCACGCTTTGGGTTCAATCCCCAGAGCGGCCAGAATACCGTTATTAATCACGCCAAACGTTTCGTTAAACATGCCTGCGAATACCAGAATAGTAACGAAGCCCGGCACTGCCCACGGCAGGATCAGGATGGTACGGATCAGCGGTTTGAAACGCAGTCCTTTCTGGTTCACCAAAATCGCCAGTAGGATACCCACGGCGCACTGGAGTGTGGTCGCAATCAGCGTCCAAATTACCGTCCATTGCAGCACGTCAAAGAACGTGGAACGCCAGAGATCGAGTCGGAAGATGTTGATGAAATTTGTCATCCCCACCCAGTCGACCAGCTTGGCAGGCGGTGTGTGGTAGAGGTTGTAGTTGGTAAAGGCAATGGAGAAGCCGAAAATAATCGGGAAAACCACGACAAATACCAGCAGGATGAAGCCGGGCGTGATCATCAGATAAGGGAAGCCTTCGCTCAGCAGCATTTGATATTGCTTCTTCACGCTGTTCAACGGCAGGCCTTTATCACGTCTGGTGCCGCAGACGTAGGCATCGCGCAGGCTGTAATAGTAGACGCCGACACCAAAGGCGGCGACGATCACACTGATAATGCCTTTTGCCAGCAGAAAAATAGAGTGATCGTGCGGCAGTTCGGTGCCTAGCGTGATAAGCCCCCAGGCACCGTTCCGCAGGAAATCATGGAATATGCCGATGAAGCAGATCATGACGATAAAGAAAAGCGCGCCTTTGACGAACTGGCGATTATAAATCTGTCCGAGTCCGGGGACGAGCGCCAGCAATACAGCCGTTCTGGCGTGACGATGTCCTCTTTCTTGTGGCACAAGGCCGCTGGCGTTGATGGTCACATCTACCTCCATTTTCTTAAAAACATGGTATCCCCACATCCCGAAACCGAGTGGGGATAAACAAGGGGATCCCATGTTGACCCACGGTGGTGCAGTGGTTTACTGGTTACTGTGGTTAGCTTCGATCTGCATTTTTATTACCTTCACGGCAGATTCCAACGCCGCTTTAGTGTCCTGCTTGCCCGTCACGCTCAGTTGCAGCGCGCTGTTGGCTGGCGTCCAGACTTCCTGCATTTCCGGTACGCTCGGCATCGGGACGGCATAACCAGATTGGATAGCGACAGCACGGGATTTTTCGTCATTCTTAATCAGCGGATCGTCAACCAGTGCGGCGATCGGCGGGATTTCACCGGTCAACTGGAAGCGAACTTTGGCGTATTCCGGCTGATTGATGAACTCAATGAATTTCTGTGCCAGCTCTTTGTTTTTTGAGTAGGTAGAGATGCTGTAGCCTTTCACGCCCAGCAGTGAACGCGGGTGTTCGCCGTTTGGCAGCAGCGGCAGAGGGGCCACGCCATAGTTTACGCCTGCGTTTTTATACGGTTGGAATGCCCACGGGCCGGTAATCACGGCAGCGGCTTTTTTCTCGGTAAACAGGGAGTCGATGGCGTTAGCGCCGGTTTCACCAACGATACCGGGCGGGAACAGGCCATCTGCATAGAATTTCTTGATGTAGTTGACGGCGTCGATGGTGGCTTGTTTATCCAGACCGATATCTTTCACATTCGGTGAACCGTTGCTGTTCTGGCCGAAAATGTAGCCGCCCATTCCGGCGATGACGCCATAGGCGTAATAAATCTCGTCAAATTTCGCCAGCAGACCATAGCGACCTTCGGCACGCTGCTGTTTGGAGAAGGTGAACAGGTCGTCGAATTTTTCCGGCGGCTGTGGCATCAGATCTTTGTTGTACACCAGAACGGTGGTTTCAACCGCTTTCGGCACGCCGTACAGCTTACCGTTATAGGTTTGTGCTTCCAGTGCGGGTTTGGTGAAACTCGACAGGAATGTCTGATCCAACTTCAGTTCGCTAATCAATCCCTGAACCACGGCGGTGCCAACCTGATCGTGTGGCATCACTATCACATCTGGACCGATACCCGCAGGGCCATCCAGACGGAGTTTCTCAATCTGCTGAGCGTAAGGCGTTTCCAGCACTTTGATTTTGACATTATTCTGTTTTTCAAAGGCTTTGATCGCATCGGCGATGCCGTCGGATTTCTTGATATCTTCCCATACCAGAAGTTCTTTGTCGGCTGCCAGCGCTGATTTGCTGAGCACGCCGGTGATACCCAGTGAAATCATAATGACGGTGGTCAGTGTTTTCATTTTCATCATTAGTCCTCAAAGCCCTGGTGGGCCAATCATGGTAGGAAATCGTTGCGCACTTCCCGTTCTCGCCATTTTTGTCGTCCTTGTGCGATGTTGGTGTAACGTTACATCGCACGGCAGTACACAGCAGGAAATGAGACATCTAACAGTACGCATTGTGTGGTGATCGTCGCTGTGTGGCGCGTGATGCTTTATTGCGCGTTTCTCACAAGTTAGGGTAACGGTTACATCAATGGCGATTACATTAAGCAGAGTGCGCCACGTCTGCCAGTGAAACATGTAAAGGCTGTGATCTTATGCACAAAAGTAACCCCCTGTTTGTGCAAACGGTTACACCATGCTGTTATATTGCGATTATGACCAGCGTGCAGGTAAGCCTGGCCGGATGCTGATACGTCTGGAAGGGCTGCCGAGCCATTTTGAGTAGACGACCACTGGGCCGTTGTGACTCAGCGCTTATATCCCGAAAAGCAAAATTATCAAGAGGTTACCGTTATGGCGTCGATCCAGTTGGATAAAGTGAGTAAGCATTTTGGCAAAACGATTACGCTTCACGATGTGAATCTGACGATTGCAGATGGAGAGTTCGCCGTTTTTGTTGGGCCGTCTGGCTGTGGTAAGTCGACGCTGCTGAGAATGATTGCCGGACTGGAAGATGTCACGGGCGGTGAAATCATGATTGATGATGCAGTAGTGAATGATGTCGCCCCCGCGCATCGTGGCGTAGCCATGGTGTTTCAATCCTATGCGCTATACCCACACATGACTGTCGCCGAGAATATGGGCTACGGCCTGCGCGTTAATGGCGTTCCGAAAGACCAGATTAAGCACCAGATCGAAATGGTGGCGAAGACGCTGCAACTGTCTCATTTGCTGGAGCGCAAGCCGAAAGAGCTGTCCGGCGGCCAGCGCCAGCGCGTGGCGATAGGGCGTGCGATTGTGCGTAACCCGAAGGTATTCCTGTTTGATGAACCGCTGTCGAACCTTGATGCAGAGCTGCGCGTGGATATGCGGTTGCACATTGCCAAGCTGCATCAGGAATTGAAAACGACGATGGTTTACGTAACGCACGATCAGGTCGAAGCCATGACGCTGGCCGACAAAATCGTGGTAATGAATTACGGTAAAGTCGAGCAGGTTGGATCGCCAATGGAGCTTTACTATCATCCGGTTAACCAGTTTGTCGCGGGGTTCATCGGCTCACCAAAAATGAACTTCCTGCCTGCACGGGTTATCGACTGGACGCCGGATAGCCTGACGGTCAATGTCGCCGATCAGCTACAGCTTGAACTGCCGATCCGAACCAGTGAGCTGAGCGTTGGCAGTACGATAACGCTGGGGCTGCGGCCGGAACACGTTTCACCGGAAGGTGAGGGGATCCGCCTGTCATTCGGTTGTGAAGTCGTCGAGCGTTTAGGTAACAGCACCTACCTATTCGGCCAATGCTGTGGCATTGATAACTTCAAACTTCTGCTGGCTGGCGACAGCGCCTTCAAGCCCTATGAACACATTGAGGTTTTCTTCTCCCCCACTAACTGCCTAGTGTTCAACGCCGATGGCTTGAGAATTAGTGCGTAATTAAGCGACTGAATCGCTGAATCTAAATAGCAAACCCCCCAACTAAACAGCGCCCTTAGCGGGCGCTGACTTTTATGGCTTCTGATAAAATCATCTGTCTCTCAATATTCCGCTGTTTTGGGTTTCTCTGGCGTAAAAAATTGCGCTGAGGTGGGCGTGACTGCCGGGTGAGCGGCATGGACGCCGCGAAAGGCAGTGCCGCGTCTGGAGCGCGTCACTGGCGGCCCGAATAGCGGTCACGAACGCCGAAGGTATCGCGTAGCGACGTAATTAGCGCCGAAAAGCCAGTGGTCAAGGCGCTGCGGCGACTGAGCGCGCCTTGTCGGGCGTGTGGTGAAATCACAGATTTGATCGGTAGTTAACACGCACGAAACTTTCGTATTACCACACATGAAGCAGTGAAAATGTTATAGCGGATATTATCCGCAACGGAAAAAGGCCTTCCGCAGAAAGCCTTTTGGGAAATACCCGACGGGAATGATGAGCCCGTCGAGCTGAGGGTTAGGACTGTATTACCACCAGGCTTCCGCTTGAATACCGAAGTTCACCGCGTTGCTGCGATCGTCGTTGAAGCGGTTTTTATTTTCATTCCCACCGTCGAGGTAAGAAACGAAGAAGCGCAGTTCCGGACGGGTCAGCATAGGTATATCGGCGCTGAAAGCGTGTGCCAGCGTGTATTTCTGGCCGCTGTATTTGGTTTCGGTTCCGGCTTTCCAGCTGTCTTTTTTCTGGTATGCGCCCGCTTCCAGATAGGTTTTTTGGTTCTTGGTCCAGGCATATTGGCCGCGACCTACCGCAGACAATAATTCGGTGCTGTCGCGCCAGCGGCTGATTTCATCCGCTTTACCGTAGGTCAGGACATGGCTAAGGGAAATACTATCGGTGATCGGCAGGTCACCTGCCTGAATGACACGATAGCCTTTGGCGCTGTCGTTGATGCTCCAGACGTCATACCAGCCACCGCCCTGATCGACCATATTGTGCGCCAGCCCTTTGTCGGCATATTGCAGCACCAGTTTCTGGTTGGATTTGAGGCCGGAGAAATAGTGGCTGAGCTCGCCGGTGATCATCATCGAGTTCTTAGGATCGAATTTTTCTCCTTCCGCGAGGAAAGCGTTTTTCTGCGTGTCTGCTTCATTTGGCATCGCGTAGGAGATACCGAACTCTGTCCATGCGCCGTCCCACGGCTTCCAGCCCGCATAGCGTGCATCTAAATAGTTGATATTCAGATCGTTATAAGTATCAGTTCTGTCTTTACATGCTTGAGTATTGGTGTTGCAGCCTAAGTCAATGTCCATGTTTTCGGCATCGGCCCGGATCCAGGCAAAAGAGAACGCGCCTTCGCCCGCTTTGACGTTTTCGATCCCAGCGCCCGCACCGGAGATATTCCAGTATTTGGTATCGATGATGTGCAAGTCATGACGCTGATAATAGCGTTTCCCTGCCCACACCGTAGCATCCGGCAGGCCAGGCACAAAGCCTTTCGCCTGAAGATTTAACTGGCGTAACCCAAACTCGGCATCGTCATTTTTTGTGGTTTCAGTATCGTTCGAGCCGTTAGAGAACATGGAAATCATGCTGTCGAAGTAAAACGTTTTCCCATTTTCGTTATACAGCTGCTGTCCTAACTGGATTTCGCCGTAGGTGTCATCCTCGTTACCTAATCTTCCCACATAGTTCTTATCGGCTGTCTGTTGTTTTCCGTGGTTTGAAACACCCACGCCAGAACGGAAGTATCCTGAAAAATCGACAGAATAAGAAGGGGTTGCCAGCATTGCCAAGCTCAGGGCAATGGATGTCGTCAGCAGTTTTCTTTTCATAATATACCTTTCGCTTATTCGGGTAAGAATGTGGATGTTCCAAATAACATGACGTGAACGGAGGTAAAACGTTTCCACTCATGGCGAAGGATTATGGGGGAATAAAATGGTGCGTGACATGATTGTTCTCACAAAACACAAAAGAGTTACACCAAAATTTACACTGATTTAACGGTGCCACAGGCCGTTCTTGGGTTATTTATTAGCATTAACCTGATGTTATTCGCTATGTAATGGTGTGTAACTGGTTACACGTTTTGCTTGTGTGCCTCAAATGCAGCATAAAATTTTTTTATACCAGAATCGGGAACGTTGCATAAAAGGTGTAATGCGATGTTGAGTCGGAAACATTTCTGGAATAGAGGGAAAGCGTGCTTGCTGAAGGAAGAGAAAAACAAGATGTATGAATTCAGGTGCGCAATAGCGTCGCTGCCTGTTCTGACGCGGAATACCGCATCAGGCAGACAGCTTTGATGAAATACCGTTATTTCTTGCGGGTAGGAGGGCTTACCGAATGGCGGCGTACCAGCGTCGGGCTAAACATATTCGTGGTTTCGCTGAGCTGTTTACCGTGGGACAACGCGATAGCTAATTCCGCTGCCTGAATGGCCATGGCGGAAACCGGATAGTGCACGGTGGTCAGGCGAGGGCGGAGGTAGCGGGCGATCAGTACGTCATCAAACCCTATCACCGACATATCCTGCGGGACGTTGATGCTGTTATCACTCAGGACGGAAAGCGCACCCGCCGCCATCGAATCGTTGTAGCACACCACCGCCGTCATATTGCCGCCCCGACTCAGGAGCTCCATCATGGCAGCTTCGCCGCCTAGTTCGTCTGGTGACGCGCGTGCAATGAGGCGTTCATCTCGTGCGATGCCGTGCTCTTGCAGTGCATCCATATAGCCTTGCAGGCGGTCGGCGGAGTCGGAAATTTGGTGATTAGAACAGAGAAAACCGATCTTCTGATGGCCTTCCTGAATTAAATGACGTGTTGCCAGCCAGGAGCCATAGCGGTCATCAAGTGCTACGCAGCGGTTTTCATAACCGGGCAAGGTGCGGTTGATGAGCACCATATCCGGAATATGACTCATCAGCGCGGCCAATTCCTCATCGGAAAGCATTTTGGCGTGCACGATCAGCCCCGCACAGCGGTGGCGAATCAACTGCTCAATGGCTTTCTTTTCCTGTTCGGCATTGTGGTAGCCGTTACCGATCAGCAGAAAGTTGCCGGTTGCCTGTGCAATTTGTTCGACAGATTTGACCATCGTCCCGAAAAAGGGATCGGATACATCTGCAACGACCAGCCCCATTGTCTCTGCACTTTGGTGTGCGAGCGCTCTGGCATTGGCGTTCGGATGATACTGTAGCTCCGCCATGGCCTTGTTTACGGCTTCTCTTGAGGCGGTACTGGCTTTGGGCGAGTTATTGATTACGCGCGAAACCGTAGCGACTGATACACCTGATAGACGAGCAACATCCTTTATTGTGGCCATTGGCATTCCTGAGCGGTCAAATGCGTGGTGAGGCGGACCGCAGCCTAACGCGCAAGTTAAAAGAAAAAATCGATTACTTATATTTATAAATGTACAGGTTTTTTGCGGATGTTACCTATCCGACCACCTTTCCTTTTTGATCCAGACCGTACTTATGTGATCGCTATCAACAATCATCGTCCATTTCTCTCTTCCAAAATACCATTTTGAGGTTTAAATTTAGGGTAACCGATTACACTTGAGTGATAGCTAAAAGATAGCGGCCTATCTGTATTCAGCATGATTACAGCTATTTTATCCATGATATATAGTGAAACTGATTACATTTATGGGCTTTTCTGGCTAGGTTTACAGGTGTGTTCATCGTCTCTTCTATCCTGCCGCGGGTTGCTAGCGCCATACAATTGGCTGCGGATGGCTACCACCGCTGTACCGAATTCGTGTTTTGTATTGAGGAATAGCTTATGCAGTTTGAGCCAACTGAACATCCGCATCGCCGTTTTAATCCGCTGAAAGGCGAATGGATTCTGGTTTCTCCGCACCGGGCAAAGCGCCCTTGGCAAGGTCAGCAGGATGAACCCGATCGCGCCACGCCGCCGCCTTACGATCCGACCTGTTATCTCTGCGCGGGCAATAAACGTATTACTGGCGACATCAACCCGCACTATCAGGGTACTTTTGTTTTTACCAATGATTTTTCGGCACTGATGGAAGACACGCCGGATGCACCGTTGGGTGATGATGAACTGTTCCGCGTGCAGCAAGCCCGTGGTGTCAGTCGTGTGATCTGTTTTTCTCCCGATCACAGTAAAAGCCTGCCACAGCTTTCGCTGCCGGCACTGAAAACAGTGATCGATACGTGGAGCGATCAAACCGAGGAGCTAGGCAAGCGCTACCCGTGGGTTCAAGTATTTGAGAATAAAGGGACAATGATGGGGTGTTCTAACCCCCATCCACATGGGCAAGTTTGGGCCAATGATTTTCTGCCGAACGAGGTACAGCGTGAGGATGAACAGCAGCGGGACTATTTTTCCCGCCATGGTTCATCGTTACTGCTTGACTATGTGCAGCGGGAGCAGGCTGACGGTTCGCGCATCGTCGTGGAAACCGAGCACTGGCTAGCGGTGGTTCCTTACTGGGCCTCGTGGCCGTTTGAAACGCTGGTACTGCCAAAATTCGTGGTGCAGCGATTACCACAGCTGAATGACGTTCAGCGTGACGATCTGGCTCTGATTCTGAAAAAGCTGACCAGCCGTTACGACAACCTATTCCAGTGTTCATTCCCTTATTCGATGGGATGGCATGGTGCACCGTTTAAGGACGGGGACATCGCGCACTGGCAGCTGCATGCCCATTTTTATCCCCCGCTATTACGTTCCGCCAGCGTGCGCAAATTTATGGTTGGCTATGAAATGCTGGCCGAAGCACAGCGCGATCTGACGGCTGAGCAGGCTGCTGAACGCTTACGCAGCGTGAGTGATATCCATTTCCGTGAGCAAATTTGAGGTCATTTTATGAGCCGTATTGATTCTCTACGCCAGTTAACCGAGTCTGTTTTTGTCCAATTATTTGGCTATACGCCGCACGCTGCGATTCAGGCACCCGGCAGGGTCAACTTGATTGGTGAGCACACCGATTATAACGATGGTTTTGTCTTGCCGTGTGCTATCGATTACCAGACAGTCGTCAGTGCGGCGGTGCGTCAGGATGGTATCGTGCGGGTGGTCGCAGTGGACTATGACAACCAGCAGGATGAGTTTGATCTTGCCAAAGATATCGTGCCTCATTCTGAATACGTCTGGGCGAACTATATTCGTGGAACCGTGAAGTTTTTGCTGGCGCGCGGTCTGCCGCTTAGCGGCATGGATATGGTTGTCTCCGGTAACGTGCCTTCCGGTGCCGGGCTGAGTTCATCGGCTTCGCTGGAAGTGGCGATCGGGCAGACGTTCAAAGAACTGAATAACTTGGACATTAGCCAGTTGGATGTAGCGTTAAACGGCCAGCAGGCGGAAAACCATTTTGTCGGCTGTAGCTGCGGCATTATGGATCAGTTTATTTCCGCTCAGGGGCGCGCAGGTCAGGCGATGTTGATCGACTGTCGCTCTCTTGAGGGGCGCGCTGTGCGTATGCTTGATGGCGTCGACGTTCTCATCGTGAATTCCAATGTGCGCCGTGGGCTGGTGGATAGCGAATACAACACGCGTCGCCAGCAGTGTGAAGCGGCGGCGCGTCACTTTAACGTCAAGGCGCTGCGTGATGTCTCACTGTCGCAGTTTGAGGCGGGAATCGAAGGACTGGATTCGGTGGCGGTTCGCCGTGCGCGACATGTTATTACCGAGAATCGCCGCACGCTGGAAGCCGCCGATGCGCTGGCGCGTCAGGATGCTCACCGCTTATTTACGCTGATGGCGGAATCGCATGTCTCCATGCGTGATGATTTTGAAATTACCGTGCCGCCGATCGATACGTTGGTGGATCTGATTCAGGATTATGTTGGAGAACGGGGCGGCGTGCGTATGACTGGCGGTGGTTTCGGTGGCTGTATTGTTGCTCTGATTCCTTCGGCGTTAACCGATGAAGTCAAACAGGTGATCGAGCGTGAATATCCGGCGCGTACTGGGCTTCAGCCGTCAATCTACCTGTGCCATGCGTCAGACGGTGCCGGTCGCTTGAATTAAGTCTCGTCCGATAATAGCAAGTAAAAAGGGCTTTATGCGTAAAGCCCTTTTTACATTGCATTGGTTTAAGGCAGCAGGAACACTGTTGCCAGCCCAAGGAAGATAAAGAAGCCGCCGGTATCGGTGATTGCCGTAATCATCACGCTGGAACCGATGGCTGGATCGCGTCCGAGCTTCATCATGACCAGCGGAATGGCAACCCCCATCAGCGCAGCGAGCAGTAAATTCAGCAAAATCGCCAGCATCATCACGCCACCCATAGCGGGGTTGCCATAGAGCAGGAAGGTCACCACGCCCATAATCGTGCCCCATATCACCCCGTTTACCAGCGCAACGCCTAATTCTTTGAGCAGCAAATACGATTTTTTACCGTGTTCGAGCTGATGTAGTGCCAGTGCACGTACAATCATGGTGATCGTTTGGTTGCCAGTATTCCCGCCGATACCCGCGACAATTGGCATGAGCGTCGCCAGTGCGACCAAATGGGATAGCGTGTGCTCAAACAGGCCGATGACCCGCGAGGCGATGAGCGCGGTACAAAGGTTGACGGCCAGCCATGCCCAGCGGTTGCGGAATGATTTATACACGGGCGCATAGACATCTTCAGAGGGCGTTAACCCCCCCGAACGCCGCAGGTTACTGTCGCTTTCCCGATTCACAACGTCGACGATATCTTCAATCGTCAAGCGCCCCATGAGCTTTCCTTTGCTGTCCACCACGGCGCTGGAGATCAAATCGTAACGTTCAAAAGCCCCCGCAGCCTCTTCGACTTTATCTTCAGGCTGAAATCTCAGTGGCTGAGCATCCATAACGTCAGTCACTAAAGCCTGAGGCGAGTGGAGCAGAATACTGGCAAGCGACAGCTCACCGATCAGTGTGTTTTTGCGATCGGTGACGAACAGTTTGTCAGTGGAGTTGGGGATCTTTTTGCGGTAGCGCAGATAGCGCTGTACTGTCGCGAGTGTGACGTCGGCGCGCACGGTGATGAGTTTGAAATCCATCATGTGGCCGAGGCAGTCTTCATCATAATTGATGGCGGCACGTAGCTGCGCACGTTGCTTTGGCTCAAGCGAGGTGAGTATTCGGCCTAGCAGATGGCGGGGGACGAGGCGAGAAAGCTGAGCCTGCTCATCCACATCCAGTACCCGAACTGCCCTCAGAATCTCCTTATCCTGCATATCGCTGATGAGATCGTCGGAAATGCTGTCGGAGGCTTCAATCAGCACACGACCACGCTTCGCTATGGGAATCAGTCGCCAGAGCGCCAGACGCTCATCCTGTGGTAAAGACTCCAGCAAATCGGCCAGGTCGGCAGCATGTAAATCAATGATAAGTTGACTTATTTCTGCAGTTTGGTCGAGTAGAATACTTTTGTCACGTAGCGTCGTTTTTTTGCTAAACGTCGTCTCGTCGTTTAGCTTCGCTTCGTCGCGTTCTGTTATATACGGCTGTCGGTTGATAATGTCTTCAACCAGTTCTTTGTTTTCCAACAGCAGAAGGGAGATACGGCGCCGGAGGTCGGTAAGTTTTTTTACACTCGACATAACGTTTTGTGCTCGATCTGTTTTTTATCCGTGTTTGATTAAACGTAGCGCAAAATCAGTAGATTAAGAATAGGATTACCGACGAATTGCAGTCTGAAAAAAGTATCACTGTCGTTCTTACGTGATTTTAGGGTTGTTTTTATTTAACGCAAAACTAAATCGTTTGCTATTTAGTTTTTAGCGATATATAGTCAGTCCCAGAAACGTAACAGACACCAATGGCAGAGACGATGAACGACAACGCTTACAAACTGGATGGACAGCTGTGCTTCGCACTGTATTCAGCCAATCTGGCAATGAATAAGCTGTATCGTCGTTTGCTGTCTGAGTTAAATCTGACTTATCCCCAATATCTGGTCATGTTGATACTGTGGGAACGTGATGGATTGACGGTATCTGAACTGGGCGAGCGGCTGTATCTGGATTCCGCCACGTTAACCCCATTGCTCAAGCGGTTGCAAAGTGCAGGGCTAGTAGTGCGGAATCGGGGAACAGAAGATGAACGTCAGGTGCTGATCGGGTTAACCGAAGCAGGACGGGCACTTCAGCAACAGGCGCGAGCGATTCCTGAAAGCGTGTTTTGTGCCACGGAATGTCATCTTGAACAGTTGCAGACGATCAAAAAAGATTTAGAGATGCTGCGTAAGAGCCTTATCGGGCATCTTTGACGGTTGCAGTGGTTGCCTTGTGCACCGAGAAGTCTGTTAGATAGTATCTGGTTTTTAAGCAATTTATTTTTTGATTAATTGGTTTATTTTTAACTCATTAAGTAGTGTGCGATTTAGTTTTTCGCTATGTAAATAAAGCCTGAGCAGTATTGCTATTGTCTTAGGCCACCCCCTAACAATCTGGAGTCACATTATGTCTATTGAAAAAGTATTATACGTTGCTCATGCCCAGGCTACCGGTGGTCGCGATGGTCGTGCGGTGTCTTCCGATAAAGCGGTTGATATTAAATTGACGACCCCACGTGAATTGGGCGGCGCAGGTGGTGAGGGAACTAACCCAGAGCAGCTGTTTGCCGCTGGCTATTCTGCCTGTTTCCTCGGTGCGATGAAGTTTGTCGGTGCCCGTGACAAAATCGCTGTACCTGCTGATACCACGATAAACGGTAGCGTAGGCATCGGTGCCATCCCAACAGGATTTGGTATTGAAGTTGAATTGAAAATTTCCCTGCCAGGTTTGGATCGCGCAGTGGCTGAAGATCTGGTGCAGAAAGCCCATATCGTTTGCCCATACTCTAATGCAACGCGTGGCAATATCGATGTGACCCTGACTATCGTCTAAGTTCGGCGTGAAGTAAGCGTATTATCGATCGATGAAAACGGTGGCTGCGAAAATTCGCACTGCCGTTTTTTTTATTTGTACGGCATATTCTGGATGGACAGTGAGGCTGGCATGAATAACGGGCGCGACAATGCCAAGGCAATAAAACCAGACGAGGAAAAATAAAAGATAATCAGCGGATTAGTTAAGCACTACTCTTTCTGATTGATGAGTACGTTGGTTGGAAGCAGTAATTGTTCAGCACGCTGCTGCTGTTTGTCTTGATGATGACCAAACGCGGTAATAGTGGAGTAAGCAAAGCGGCCTAAAAGAATGATGAAGCTGATGAGCAAAACAGCACGAGCGATCCGAGAGCCACTTCGTCGCGGGCGTATCGATAATCGTCGTTTGTGGGTAAGCGTGGACATTACCAGTTAATCCTCTGTGAAAGCGAACATTCGCTGTTGTTTATTTAGGCACAAGCAGTAGTCGAGGTCAATCTGCCGACGTGAAAAAGATGATGGCCGATCCTGTTTTCGCACGTTCGGTGCAAAGAAAGGCATGTCAGGAACGAGCGTGAAGAGAGGGGGAGCACAAGGGGATAGGGATGGTGACAAAAAACCCGCTCAAAAAAATAAGCGGGTTGTGTGGTGCGAGAGGATTACGCCGTGGTATTGACGTTACGCCCAATCGCCGGATTTGCTGGCAGAGGGGGTAAGGCCTGCAAAATACCTAAAGCAAGAGCCTCTTGGCTATCGAGCGCTTTTTTCATCACAAGCGCGCTGGCCTCACTGCTGGTACGCATGTTGCTGAGGTCGGTCGCCAGTGATGCAATCTGTGATACATCCATTTTACTCTCCTTAATACTGAGTTGGATTGATATCTATCCGGTATAGAAAGGAAGCGCACCTTTCCACCGAGGTTGCATGATGTTGGCGAAAATGATCGCCAGCCATCATTTTGGTATCGGCTCTATCCCGGTAAACTTTACGCTAATCAGCCCTAATTGGTCAGCTCTGTTGCACGTTTTTTCGCCACGTCACCGCACGAATCAGGTCAGGACTCCAACGTAATGTTTTCAATAATCAGATTTTTTCTTCATCAATCATCAGCTTCCAGCCGGTGACGTCCTGCCAATATTCCTGTTCGCGTTCCAGATCGAGCTGTATCAACGTGTTATTGGTAAAAAAGTCATGCGGGAACGTCAGCGTCCAGTAATTGTCATCGGTATGCAACTGTAGCGATTCCGGAGTTGTTGTTGCCTGACGCTGGTTATTCAACAGTGTGGCAAGGCGCAAGAGTTGCACCAGTGGTAAATACTGTTTCTTTTTGAACAGGTTCAGCCGCGGTAACTCTTCCAGCTTGATAGCTTTACGGTGCAGCCGAACAATCATCGACAGCACGAGCTGCTGTTCCTGATTGAAGCCGGGCAGGTTGGTATTTTGCAGAATGTAGGCGGAATGGCGATGCATGCCGCTATGGTTAATGCCCAATCCGACCTCATGCAGCATGGAAGCCCAGTTTAAGATGGCCTCAAGCTGAGGATGTACCAGGCTGGGGTTTTGCGCTGCCCATTGCGCATAAAGCTGCTGCGTAGTTTCTCGCACGCGTCGCGCTTGCTCACGGTCAATATTGTAATGCGTGGCCAGGCTCTGCGCAGTACGGATACGGATATCCTGATGGCGAAAACGGCCTTCCATTTCGTACAACACGCCTTCGCGCAACGCACCGTCGGATAAGCGCAGCTCTTTGATCGCCAGCGCATCGAAAATACCACACAGAATAGCCAGGCCGGGCACCAATACCGACTGACGATCTTCGGACAGCCCCGGCAGGCTCAGCGCCTTGAAGTGCTTAAACTGTAAGATCTGCGTGCGTAACATTTCCAGACGCTCGGGGGTAATCAGGCCGTCTTTTTCTCCCATCTCCACCAGAATTTCATGCGTGGCTTTGATCGTTCCTGATGCACCAAGGGCGAATTTCCAGCCATAAATGCGGTATTCCCAAGACAGCGTCTCCAGCTTTTGCGCCGCAGCCAGCCTGGCGCGCTTGAAGTTGGCTTCACTGATTTCACCATTTGGGAAAAACTGCTGCGCAAAGCTGACGCACCCCATACGACGGCTTTCTACCAGCATCGGCTCGAAATCTTCACCGATAACCAGCTCCGTGGAGCCACCGCCGATATCGATGACTAGCTTGCGACCTTTTTCCGGTTGCGTATGTTCCACGCCCATAAAAATCAGACGGGCTTCTTCATGGCCGGAAATGATCTCTATCGGATAGGGAATGATATCTGCCGCGCGGCGCAAAAATTCCTGCGCGTTGGCCGCCTGACGCAGCGCGTGTGTACCGACGATAGAGACGTTCATTGCCGGGAAACCTTGCAGACGTTCAGCAAACAGTGCCAGACAGCTCAGGCCACGTTGAATGGCCTCTTCGCTGAGCATGTTTTTGTTGTCCAATCCGTCGGCCAGATGGACTCGCTGTTTTAAACGACCTAACACTTGAAGCGCACCGTTTACCACGCGTGCGATCACCATGTGAAAACTATTGGAACCCAGGTCGATAGCCGCGAATTCTTGCGGTTTCATCTCGATTTCTTCATTGTTCGTTAACGGCATTATTCAGGCTTCTCTCCAGGTTGCTCCAGCGCCTTGATATAGTCGTAAATAGCATTTTGCGCGCGTACTTTACGCTTGTTACCGCGTGATACATAGCGGTTGCTTGACTCTTTATCAATGACACGGGCTTTCACCGTATCGCTGAACAGAATATCCAGCGTTTCCAATACGCGGTTTTTCAAAATGGGATCAAGGATTTCCACTGCGACTTCAATGCGATAATCAATGTTACGTGTCATCCAGTCGGCGGAAGAAAGGTAAACTTTCTTATCCCCGCCGTTGTTGAAGACATATACCCGATCGTGTTCCAGATAGCGGTCAAGAATACTGATGACCTGAATATTTTCACTGATCCCCGGCAGATTAGGGATGAGTGAGCACATGCCGCGTACCAGCAGATTAATTTTCACGCCCGCCGAGGAAGCCTGATACAGCTTTTCCGCCAGCCCTTTATCCACCAGATTATTTACCTTAAGCGTAATGCCTGCATCACGATTCGCCAGCGCGTTTTCGATCTCGGTATCAATCAGTTTATAAAGCTTGTCGCGGGAGTTTTGCGGTGACACGAGAAGGTGCTCGAAACTGACCGGACGGTAGGGGTTCTCAATGAAGTTGAAGACGCGGCGGACTTCGTTGGTAATGCGTTCGTCGGCGGTCAGCAGCGAATAGTCGGTATACAGACGGGCGGTTTTCTCGTTGAAGTTACCAGTACCGATGTGCGCGTAACGCACGATGTTTTCCCCTTCGCGGCGGGAAATCAGGAATAGCTTGGCGTGAATCTTCAGTCCAGGCACCGAGAAAATAACGTGCACACCGGCTTCGGTCAGGCGCTTGGCCCAGTGAATATTCGCTTCTTCGTCAAAGCGCGCCTGTAGCTCTACGACCACCGTGACTTTCTTGCCGTTGTGCGCCGCATGAATCATCGAGGTAATGATGCGCGAGTCTTTGGCAACGCGGTAAATATTGATTTTGATGGACAACACATTGGGGTCGAACGAGGCTTGTCGCAGCAGTTCCAATACGTGCTCAAAGGTGTGATACGGGTAATAGAGCAGAACATCGCGCTCACGAATCGCATCAAACCCATTGCGAAAATGATTAAACCCGGTGTGCCGCAGACGAGGCAAGGATTTGTTGACCAGATTGGCGCGCCCGACATTCGGGAAAGAAATAAAGTCTTTGAAGTTATGATAACGCCCACCGGGGATGACGGAGTCAAAGGACGAGATTCCCAGTTTCTCTTGCAGCATCGTGACCATGGCATCCGGCATATCGCGCTGATACACAAATCTTACCGGCTCAGCGGTGAGGCGCTGCTTAAGGCTGGAAGACATCAGCTCCAGCAAACTGGATTCCATTTCCGTGACCAGATCGTATTCCGCATCGCGTGTCATTTTCATGGAATATGCGTTCAGCGCATCATAATCAAAGAAGCCCTTGAAGATATCATCCAGGCAGTAACGCAGGATGTTATCGATGAGGATCATCGTCTTACGGCGGCGCGGCGCTTCCGCAGGCAGGTTAACGAAGCGCGGTATTTTATCCGAAGGAATTTCCAGCAAGGCGTAACTGATCTCATTGCCACGAATAATTTCGACCGCAAGATAGGTATAGTTATCCTTGAGGAACTCCACCAGATTGGTTTCGTTAAAAATGAGTATTGGCGTGATGTGCGGACGCAAATATTGCCTGAAGTAGTCTCTCAGCCACTCTTGCTGATTAGGGGAAACCTGACGCTCATTGACCAAAAAAATCTGGTTACGCGCCATTTCCAGCAGCAGTTCGTTGTAAAGACTGTCAAAGAGTTGATCGGTTTTGAGTACGCGTGCCTGAATTTTGCCTAACAGATGCCGCAGATTGCCGTCCAGACCTTGTTCTTCGTTAATCAGAATGCGTCTTTTCAAATCGGCAAAACGGACTTTATAAAATTCATCAAGATTGCTGGAGTAAATGCCCAGAAAGCGCATGCGTTCGATTAACGGATTGCTTTTATCTGCTGCTTCCTGAAGTACTCGTTCATTAAAGGATAACCAACTTAATTCTTTCTCTATGTAGAGTTTGTCCTGACCCATTGTCACTCCGCTCAACTCATGTACTGAAGGTTCATCCAATATTCATACCCTTCCGCTGTTGAGATAGGGTACAACAACATTATGGCGTGTTGATGACGATACCCGTCATATTTCGAGCCGTCTGTGCGTTGGCTGCCCTTAAATACTCGGCCCGTCGTGGGCCTCGCCCTAAAGGGCCGCTGCTAGCAGCGTTCAAATCTGCTCCCGACAGATTTGTCACCCGAATCACTTACTTGTGTAAGCTCATCGGGACTCCCTCGGTTGCCGCCTTCATGCAACTCGAACTATTTAGGGTATAAAATCTAATTCATAGACAGACTTACCATTGTCATATTATGGGCGTAAAGGCAACATATGCTACCCGCAATACGTTAACAACACGACTCTGGCGGCTTCACTTTAACGGCGAGAACAATGGTAAAAACAGTCAATACATCACAGTATCGGGATCGTCGACGAGCGTGGGTCGATCGATTGACTCACCGCATTGTGGCGGGCAGCGGGCTGCTGGTACTGGCTATGCTGTTGTTAATTTTCTTCTATCTGCTGTATGTGGTGACGCCACTGTTCCTTTCTCCCACCGTTAACGGGCAAAAAACGGTTCAGCGCCACAGTGCAGAACCGTCGCTGGCGCTGGGTCTTAGCGACAATGGGCAAATCGGATTTCGCATCGACGCTCAGGGCTATGGTGAGTTTATTCCTTTTGCGGAAAATCAGCCCATGTCGCGTATTCAACTGGTTCCCGCGCTGAGCTTACTGGCGCAAAGTCAGGGTGAGCGGCAGGTCTATGCCTTGAGCCAGCCCGATGGCCGTCTGCTTTTCGTTCAGCCTGTGCTGTCACGTACGGAAAATCGTCCTCCTCTCTGGGATTACCCGCTGGGTGAGCAGGCTTATTCGCTCGGGTTACCTGCGCAGCCGTTGCGCCATCTGGCGATAGCGTCGGTAGCCGAAAAACATGTTGTTGTGGCTGCGATTGGGCAAGACAATGCCTTGATTGTTGCCGATGTTGATGAAAACGGCATGCGGCAACGGGCTGCAATTACGCTTCCGACAGGTGTGATTAACCAATTGCTGTTGACCCCAGACGGGCTGCAAGTGTATTTGCTCAGCGGCAAGTCATTAACGTTGTGGCAGGTGGGCGAAAATGCGTTGACGCTGCGGGAAGAACGGCAATTGCAACTGGCAGAACCTCTGCATCTGGCGTTGTTGTCCGGTGGGCGATCGTTGTTGGTGCAGGCCGCCGATGGGCGGATTAGCCAATGGTTTGAGGTCCCGAGCGAAAAGGGTGCCAGGCTGACGGAAACGCGTCAGTTTCCGCACGTCGCGGGGGAATCAGTGTTGCTGGCAACGGAGGCACAGCGGCGGGTGTTCGCCACGTTGAACGCACAGGGTGAACTGTCGCTGTTTGCCAGCAAGCAGTCGCATGCGCTGCTGACGCAAACATTACCCGCCCATGCGCTGGAGCTGGCATTTTCACCGCGTGGTTCTGCCCTGCTGGTTGAAACCGCGCAAGGTTTGCACCGTTATCGGGTTGATAATCCCTATCCCGATATTGGCTGGCGCGGGCTGTGGCAAAAGCTGTGGTATGAGAATTACCCAGAGCCTGCCTATATCTGGCAATCCACGTCGGCAGATGACAGCTATCAGGCCAAATTCAGCATGATGCCGCTGATGTTGGGAACGATGAAAGCGGCGATTTACGCCATGTTATTTGCTACGCCGCTGGCGCTGTCCGCTGCGATTTATACCGCCTGCTTTATGTCGCCGACGCTGCGACGCTGGATTAAACCTACGCTGGAGATCATGGGCGCGTTGCCGACGGTTGTCGTCGGCCTGATTGCGGCCATTTGGCTGGCACCGCATTTTGCGACGTATCTATCCGCTATTCTGGTCATGCCGATTTTATGGATTCTGGCCGTGATCGGCTGCGGCTGGCTGATTGAATGCCTGCCGACACGCTGGCGCGTCCGTTTCCCTGTCGGTTGGGATGCGCTATTCCTCATTCCTGCCATTTTGCTGACATTCGTGGCGGGTTGTTGGATTGCCCCGCTTATCGAAATCGCGGTGTTGGGTCAGCCGTTGTACCAGTGGTTGGGCGATGATTTCGTGCAACGCAATACGCTGGTGGCAGGGGTTGCCCTTGGGTTTGCGCTGATTCCGCTGATTTTCTCGCTGGCGGAAGATGCCCTGTTCAGCGTGCCTGCTCGCTTAAGTCAGGGATCGCTGGCGCTAGGGGCGACGGCGTGGCAAACCTTGTGGCGTGTCGTTCTGCCGTCTGCCAGCGCTGGGATTTTCGCTGCGCTTATGCTGAGTTTTGGCCGCGCCGTAGGGGAAACCATGATTGTGCTCATGGCGACGGGCAACACACCGATTATGGATGAGGGATTGCTCCAGGGCTTGCGTTCGCTGGCGGCGAATATCGCCATTGAAATGCCGGAAGCGGTAACGAACAGCGGCCACTATCGGGTGCTGTTTTTAACGGCATTAACACTGTTTGTTTTCACCTTCATCGTGAATACGCTGGCTGAAACTATCCGGCAGCGCTTACGCCAACGCTACCGTGATGAAGGAGAAAACGTGTGAAGCGCTGGTTCCGTTCGGGAAGACCTTGGGTATGGCTGACGGCATCGTCAATTTCTATTAGCCTGCTGGCGATGCTGACAATTATCGTGCTGCTGGCTGGGCAGGGTATGCGCTATCTCTGGCCGCAGCCTGTCTGGCTGCTGACGTTGCAGCCTGAACAGGGTATGCAGCGTGCATTGATCGGTGAAATTTATGCGGAGCAGACGCTTTCGCCTCAGCAACTGGAACAGGCTGGTTTAACCTCGCCGTCCAGGGAGGCTGAAACACGCTATTTGATCAAAATTGGTCAACGTGAAATTTATGGGCAGAGCTTTCGTGCGCTGCTGTCGCGCGATATAGCCAAATTTGATCAGCCTGCTGACATTCTGGTGTTGAAGCGGACGAATAATGGCACGGCCTATGGCTATCTGGCCGGAATGCTGGAAGGCGAGCAGCCGCTGGTCGCGACGGATCTGCCCGCCACGTTACAGCACCGCGTCGAGCAGGTGCAGGGATTGCTGGTGAAGACGCAGGCCATCCGCATGGGGGAGATGGCGAAGATCAACCAGCAGTTTGAGGCGCTTCGGCTGGAAGAGAAAAAGCGGCAGCAAACCAAAACGCTGGATAATCAGGCGCTGGCGCGTCTTCAGGCTGAACGTACTGAACTGCAACGCCGTTTCGATGAGCTATCGCGCCAGTTAACCGCACTCAATTTGGACATTAATCGCGATACCGTGCAGTTACGGGATGCGAACGGCAGTGTCCATCTCATCCCACTTAGGGACATTGAACAGGCCTGGTATCCGAATGCGATGAACCTGTGGGAAAAAGTGAGCCACTGGGGCGAGCAGGCGAAATACATGCTGGTGCACTATTCGCCGGACAGCAACAGTGCGGGTCATCTTTTCCCCGCCATTTTTGGCACAGTACTGATGGTGGTGCTGATGTCTATCGTGGTGATGCCGCTGGGAGTGATCGCGGCGGTTTATTTGCATGAATATGCGGGGAAAAACAGTCTAACGCGCTGGGTGCGGATTGCCGTAGTTAATCTGGCTGGGGTGCCGTCGATTGTTTACGGCGTGTTTGGGTTAGGCTTTTTTGTCTATCTCATCGGTGGCACGTTGGATCAGCTGTTCTATTCTGAAGCGTTGCCGAACCCGACATTTGGTACGCCGGGGCTGCTGTGGGCGTCATTGACGCTGGCATTACTGACGCTGCCGGTGGTGATTGTGGCGACGGAGGAAGGGTTGTCACGCATTCCTATGTCTGTTCGCCACGGTTCACTGGCGCTGGGAGCCACTAAAGCCGAAACGCTGTGGCACGTCGTGTTACCGATGGCAATTCCCGCGATGATGACGGGCTTGATCCTCGCTGTGGCGCGCGCTGCAGGGGAAACGGCACCGCTGATGCTGGTCGGTGTGGTGAAGTCGGTGCCAGTCTTACCGGTTGATGACATTTTCCCTTATCTGCACCTTGAGCGAAAATTTATGCATCTGGGGTTCCAAATCTACGATCTGGCGTTCCAAAGCCCAGATGTGGAAGCCGCAAGGCCGCTGGTGTACATCACCGCGCTACTGCTGGTGTTGATTGTGGTCGGGTTGAACCTTACGGCGATTGGGATCCGCCATGTTCTGCGTGAGAAATATCGTTCGTTATCACTCTGAAGGTAGGATGAAGTTATGGGATTTAGGACACAAAAGGAGATGGCACCGCTGCCTGATGTTCATCAACTGAGTGATGAACAGACGACGTTAACCGTGGAACATCTGAATCTGTACTATGGCAATAAGCAGGCATTGAATGATATTTCAATTCGTATTCCGAAGAATCAGGTCACAGCGCTGATTGGTCCGTCGGGCTGTGGTAAATCCACCCTGTTACGCTGTTTTAACCGCATGAACGATCTGGTGGATGACTGCCGTACCGAGGGTGATATCAGGCTGAACGGTATGCCCATTAACGACCCGCAGTTGGATGTTGCCGTGTTACGCCGTCGGGTTGGTATGGTTTTTCAACGTCCGAATCCGTTTCCCAAGTCGATCTATGAAAATGTGATTTATGGCCTGAGATTGCAGGGGCTGCGCGATCGTCGCTTACTGGATGATGCTGTTGAGCGTGCGCTGCGAGCGGCGGCGCTGTGGCATGAGGTAAAGGATCGGCTGAGCGACAATGCGCTCACGCTATCTAGCGGACAGCAGCAGCGTTTGGTGATCGCGCGGGCGATCGCCATTGAGCCAGAAGTGCTGCTGTTGGATGAGCCGACTTCTGCGCTTGATCCGATTTCGACGCTGATTGTTGAGGAACTGATGGGGACGCTAAAGCAGCACTTTACGCTGGTGTTGGTGACGCACAACATGCAGCAGGCTGCCCGCGTGTCTGATTACACTGCATTTATCAATCAGGGTAAATTGATTGAGTACAACCGCACGGACGATCTGTTTACCTCTCCGACTCAGCGTCGTACAGAGGATTATATCACCGGACGTTTTGGGTGAATTTTCATCGAATCATCGTATTAAATGACCTGAAAAAATTATGGATACCGTTCATCAATTATCCGTGCCATTTGAAAAATTGATGATAAAATGCGCGCAAATTTTTGACTCTGGCAGTGGCGGGTAAGATGAAATTCAGTACTATGAACGAAGGTGAAATTATTACCGAGCTGTGCCGGAGAATAAAAGACTCCAGAATTCAGCAACGTTTATCGCAGGTCGATCTTGCCGAACGGGCAGGGCTGGGGATTGCGACGATCAAGCGTGCTGAAATGGGAGAATCCATTACGCTCAGTAGTCTGCTCTCTATTCTACGCGGGTTGAACCGTCTGCATCAGATTGAAGGTGTGCTCTTCGACGCCGACGTCGAGTCATTCCATGCGCAGATCAGCGGCGAGAAAAAACAGACGCCGCTGCGTATCAGAAAGAAAGCCGCAACGTTTCCTGCCAAAGCGCTCACCAAACATGAAAATATCAAGAAGCCAGCTAACAGTACCGTTGACTGGTATATCGCGGCAGCTGAAAACAATATTGTTTGGTCGCTGCCTGAAAGCGATAAAAAATAAAGGGTTAATGCTACATCACTCGCATTAACCCCCCGATTGTCGCGTTAATCTGCCAGGCATTTAACGCGACAGAATCAGTTTTTCACCCGCCATTAATCCCCTGTCTATTCGCACAGAACCACTTTGATAGCCAACCCCCCGCGAGACGTTTCACGGTACTTGGCGTTCATGTCTTTGCCTGTTTCATACATGGTTTCAATGACCTTATCCAACGATACGCGCGGCTCACTGGTACGGCGCATTGCCATTCTTGCTGCGTTTATCGCCTTCACGGAGGCGATGGCGTTACGTTCAATGCACGGCACCTGAACCTGACCCGCGACGGGGTCGCACGTCAGCCCCAGATTATGCTCCATACCAATTTCTGCGGCGATGCACACTTGTTCCGGGTTGGCACCCAGTAGCTCAGCCAGACCGGCTGCTGCCATCGAACAGGCAACGCCGACTTCTCCCTGGCAGCCAACTTCGGCACCAGAAATAGACGCGTTCATTTTGTAGAGTATGCCGACAGCACCGGATGCCAGAAAGTAGCGCAGATAAGCTTCTGGGGTGACGGGTTGAACGTAGCGATCGTAATAGGCCAGCACAGCGGGAATAATGCCGCACGCGCCGTTAGTCGGTGCGGTGACGACACGGCCTCCCGCAGCATTTTCTTCCGATACGGCCATTGCGAACATGTTAACCCAGTCCATCGCATCCATCGGATCGTTAGAGAAACGATCGTTGATGAATAATAGGCGATGCAGTGCTGATGCACGGCGGGGAACGCGTAATGGGCCGGGCAATACCCCTTCGGTATTCATACCGCGGTGCATGCAGTCCTGCATGGTTTTCCACACGTCGGCAAAATAGTGCTCAAGTGCTTCCCGCCCGTGCATCGCAATCTCGTTTTTCAGGACGATGGCGGATAAAGACAGGCAGTGATCGTGGCAATGTTGCAGCAGCTTCTGGGCAGAAAAGAACGGGTAGGGCGCGCTTTCATCTGCCAGATTGGATTTACCAAAGTTTTCCTGATCGACGACGAATCCGCCCCCGATGGAATAATACGTTTTGCTATAGACCAGCTCTTGCTGGTTGTAGGCGCGAATGGTCATGCCGTTTTCATGCAGCGGCAGGTTCTCCGGTTGGAAACGCAGGGAAGATTCCAGCGGGAAGCTGACCTCATACTGACCGTTGAGGATCGGTAGCCGTTGAGTGTCTTTCACCTGTTGAATAAAGGCCGGAATACTATCGATGTTTACGCTATCTGGCAGATTACCCGCTAGCCCCATAATGATGGCGATATCAGTATGATGCCCTTTTCCCGTGAGGGAGAGCGAGCCGTAAATATCAACGACGATACGTGTTACCGATGAGATAAGAGCGTGATTCACCAGATCGTCGGTGAACATTTTACCCGCTTTCATCGGGCCGACGGTATGAGAACTGGACGGGCCGATACCGATTTTGAAGATATCAAATACGCTGACCATAGCGATTTCCTTGAAAAAAAACGCCGGTCGTTAAACAACGTCCCGGCGTTAAATTAGGGGTAGGGCTTACAGCAGATCGCGCAGGCTGTAAACAATGGCGGAAATAGCGATCAGTCCCATGAGCGTAACAAAGACGTTGCTAATGTGGCCGCTGTATTTTTTCATCGCTGGGACTTTCTGGATGGCGTACATCGGCATCAGGAACAACAGACACGCGATAATCGGGCCGCCCAATGTTTCGATCATACCCAGAATACTTGGATTCAGTGTGGCGACAATCCAGGTGGTAATCAGCATGAACAGCGCAGTAATGCGGTTCAGTTTGGTGTTGGAGATGGTTTTACCTCTGCTGCGCAGAGATTTCACGATCATGCCGTTAAAGCCTTCACCTGCACCCAGATAGTGGCCAAGGAAGGATTTAGAGATCGCGATGGTCGCAATTACCGGGGCCAGATAGCCGATTACCGGGCTATTAAAATGGTTCGCCAGATAGGACAGAATGGAAATATTTTGTGTTTTTGCTTCCATCAGTTCTGTTGGAGAAAGGCTCAGTACGCAGCTGAAAACGAAGAACATCACAGTCAACACCATCATGATGTGGCTGTAAGACAGAATGCGTGAGCATTTTTTCTCTGCGTCATCACCATATTCTTTGCGTTTGGCAACGGCGAAAGAGGAGATAATCGGCGAGTGGTTGAAGGAGAAAACCATCACCGGAATAGCCAGCCATAATGTCGCCAACAGACCGTTGCCCGTTACGCTGGAACTCAGAGAAATGTTTTCAAAAACAGAGGTGTTCCAGTTCGGAATTAAATACAGTGCCAGCAGCATCAGTACGGCAACAAAAGGATAAACCAGCACACTCATTGCTTTAACGATCATCGCTTCACCGAAGCGGACAATAAACATCAACCCGAGGATCAATATTAATGACAACACAGCACGTGGTGGAGAAGGCAAATGTAATTGGTGAGTAATAAAGCTATCTACCGTATTGGTGATGGCAACGCTATAAACTAATAGGATCGGATAAATAGCGAAAAAATAAAGCAAAGTGATTAATTTACCTGCACCAACGCCGAAATGTTCTTCAACGACTTCGGTAATATCTTCGCCACCTTTCTTGCCGGATAATACAAAACGGCATAATGCACGGTGAGAATAATATGTCATCGGAAAGGCAATCAGTGCCATGATAATTAACGGAATTAAACCACCAATGCCGGCATTGATAGGTAAGAATAACACGCCAGCGCCGATGGCCGTGCCATAGAGGCCCAGCATCCAGACGGTGTCACTTTTACGCCATCCTGAAGCCTGTTCTAACACGTGGCTGCTATCTTGAATTGTGCTCATTTACTGGTTTCTCCTCGGTGAACACATTAATACCCGTCATGCTGGGGTATAAAAATTACAGTATCGGCAACTTGCCGTTACAGAGTTTAAAAATCGAACAAGACATATTGCTAATTATGTCAACAGGTCAATACTGTTTTGTGGCGGCATTCTATATCGTGGTGGTCAGCGAATAATATTGAGGCGATCACAGAAATGAATTGACGGGGGGTATTTTAATAAATTTCCGCGCGAATTAAAATATCAAAGTTGATACTTTATTTTAAATATTTTTAACGGCTCGTTATTGATACTTTATTTAATTGTCGAGTGATGGAAAGTGAACAATAAATAAAATAAAAGGCAGATGAAATAATAAACGCAATTTTTCTGATGTCACGCGGAATGATAGTTTTTCTCTTTTAAGGGGCGTATCGGTGGTGTCGTGCCTTGCCTACCGCTGCATCTAATCGCGTTGTGTTCAGATGTGTTGTTATCTGATCTAACCGTCTTGTTATCTGATCTAATGATAGTTACCCGGCAGAGTACCGCCTGCCGGATAACCGCCGCCGATCTGTCAGGCGGTGAGTTTTTCTTCTGCCCACGCCAGACCGATGTGGTATTCCTCTGGTAATAGAGGTGCCAGCGATTGCAGCGTATGTTGCAACTGTGCGATATCCGACGACGGCAGATTGAGATGTCCAACTTTGCGACCAGGACGAACGTCTTTCTCATACCAGTGTAAATGCACTAGCGGTAGCGCCAGCCAGTCGATATTCACATCCGTCCCGATCAAATTGACCATCACTGACGGCGCTTCGACGACCGGTACCGGCAGCGGTAGATCCAGAATGGCGCGCAGATGAAGTTCAAACTGGCTAATCGACGCGCCATTTTGTGTCCAGTGCCCACTATTATGTACGCGTGGAGCCAGCTCATTAATCAGCAGGTGGTCACCGACAATAAAGCATTCCATCGCCATCACACCTACATAGCCCAGCGCATTCATAATCGCGGACAGCATCTGTTCAGCCTGCTGTTGCAATTGTGGGTCAGGCTGAGGGAAAGCCACGCTGGTACGCAGAATGCCATCCTGATGCAGGTTATGTGTTAGTGGGTAGAAGACGCATTTACCGTGCGTATTGCGGGCGCCAACCAGTGAGACTTCACCGGAAAAGTTAATCCCTTGCTCAACGATGCACTCGCCGTAGCAGTCTGCGGGCAGCGTCTGCTGTTCGCCGTCACGCAAGCGCCATTGTCCACGGCCGTCGTAACCGCCGACTCGGCGTTTAACGATAGCGAGTTCACCTAATGAGGTGAAGACGTGTGGCCATTCATCGGCGCTGGCCAGTAATTGCCAAGGCGCGGTTGCCAGATTCAACGAGTCCAGCAGTTGCTTTTGCGTCAGGCGATCGGCCAGACGTGGGAAAATATCACGGTTTGCGAACGCGGTGTGTTCAGCCAGCTCGCGGGTGAGGGCGGTTTCTGGCCAGCGTTCGATCTCGGCGGTAATCACACTGTTATGAAACGGCACCGATTCTGGCTCTGCATCCAGCCCAACGGGATAAACAGCAATCCCTAACGGTTCGCCCGCCTGACGGAGCATTCTGCCCAACTGACCATTGCCTAATACGCAGACCGGTTTCATGCCTCCTCCCGCGGATCGGGGTGAGATAGCACATCATCAGTTTGCGCCTGACGCCAGTCTGCCAGACGAGCGGCGATACCATTATCATGTAGGGCGAGAATTTGTGCGGCCAGCAGAGCTGCATTCGCTGCGCCTGCTTTGCCGATTGCCAACGTGCCGACCGGGATGCCGCGAGGCATTTGAACGATGGAATACAGACTGTCGACACCGCTCAGCGTCGAGCTTTGTACCGGCACGCCGAGCACAGGAACCAGCGTTTTTGCTGCCAGCATACCCGGTAGGTGTGCTGCGCCGCCTGCGCCAGCGATGATGACGTCAAAACCGTTCTGTGCCGCCTGCTCAGCAAAGCTGAACAGCTTATCCGGCGTCCGGTGTGCGGAAACGACTTCGGTATGAAAAGGAATGTTCAGCGTGGTGAGGATTTCCGCAGCAAACTGCATAGTGGCCCAGTCACTCTTTGAACCCATGACGATGGCAATTTTTGCCGGGGCAACGTTGGATGACATGCCTGTAACGCTCCTGTGATTGTACGTGTTCGTGACGATTTTGCGTCGGCCAGACGAGAGGGTCTGACATTGAGGGCGTAGAGCATATCACGCCATTATGGCGAGGAAAACGGTTGCGTATGCGGAAATACTGGGGGGATTAGGTGATAGATTGTTAAGTCAATGGCAGGAAACGCATTAAAATGGGAAGGAAATCAGTTCGATATTTTGTGGCGTGACCTTAATCATCGACCCTTCCTCATGCCAGGCACCGAGAACGGCACGCCGACCATAAGATTCGCCGAGAGCAACCGCATGGATGGCCGGACGGTGTGTGTGACCGTGGATCATCGTCTTCACCTGATAGTGCCGTAAGCGTTCAATTACCTGCTCAGGGTTTACATCCATAATCTGCTGCGATTTTTGCTGATTGGCCTGCTGGCTGCTGGCACGCATCTTAGCGGCAATCTTCAGACGCAGCGATAAAGGTAATAGCAAGAAGAGTCGCTGAGTTAATGGGTTATGCACGCGGCGACGAAATTTTTGATAGGCCAGATCGTCAGTACACAGGGTATCGCCATGCAGAATGAGGATTTTCTGACCGTAGAGGTCAACGACATTTTCTGTCGGTAGCAGCGTCATACCGCTTTGTCTGGCGAAACGCTTGCCGATCAGGAAATCACGGTTGCCGTGCACGAAATAACAGGGAATGCCGCGCTGATGTAATGCATACAATTCAGCGGCGATAGTCGCATGCAGTGGCTGCGGATCGTCATCACCAATCCAGGCATCGAACAGATCGCCAAGAATGTAAAGTGCATCGGCATGAATTGCCTCATGGCGTAAAAAACGCAGAAAACCGGCGGTAATCGCCGGTTCATGAAGACTTAAATGCAGATCGGCAATAAACAGCGTTGCCATGCAGGTCGGGTTATTCGCTAACCGTTACGTGGGTGATCACCACGTCTTCTTTCGGTACGTCCTGGTGCATGCCGCTGCGGCCAGTTGCAACGGCTTTGATTTTATCAACGACGTCCATGCCGTCGGTCACTTCAGCGAATACGCAGTAGCCCCAACCATCGGCACGCTCTGAACGGAAGTTCAGGAAATCGTTATCAACGAGGTTGATAAAAAACTGGGCAGTAGCAGAATGCGGATCGTTGGTACGAGCCATCGCCAGCGTGCCACGGGTGTTTTTCAGGCCATTGTTGGCTTCATTTTTGATTGTCGCATTGGTTTCTTTTTGATCCATACCGGGAGCGAAGCCGCCGCCCTGAATCATAAAACCATCAATCACGCGGTGAAAAATCGTGTTGTCATAAAAACCGCTGCGGCAGTAGTTCAGGAAGTTTTCTACAGTAACCGGCGCTTTGTCTGCAAACGTGTTAATAACGATATCGCCGTGGTTGGTATGAAGCGTAATCATAATAATGAACCCTAGATAGCCTTAGTGATAAGAGTGCAGTTCACAAAATACGGTGAACAACAAGAGCGCTGTTATAGCATAACTGGTCGATTGAGTCAGTATTTCAGTCTTGCCGCGCGTTTGTTGGCGATGGGGTGATGGAAGCGTCGTATAAAAATGTTTACTACTCTGATTTAGGTAATCGTTGGGAAGTGCGTGCTGTGGTCAAATAGGCATTGATAATGCCTTGATCACGCAATGTAGACTTTTGAAAACAAATAAATTGATTAATTAATGTAATTATAGTTAATTAATTTGAATGAGATTTTTGTTGCCCCAGATCAATGTTTTGCGTAATCAACGTGTTCTTTTTTTGCCGCTCAGATTAATCTGAGAGTAATTCTTATTCTTCTTAAATAACTCTAAAGAGATAGGTGAACTATGCTGGGTATTCTGGATGGTGTTAATCGTCTGTTAGACAAACCGGATTTTGGCAAGCTGTTCCTGCGCGTGTCTTTCAGTATTTTGATGCTGTTTCATGGCTGGCACAAAGTGCACGGCGGAATTGGTGCGATTGAAGGCATGCTGACCTCCGCAGGACTCCCTGCCTTTATTGGCTACGGGGTCTACGTCGGCGAAGTCATCATACCGATCCTGATGATTTTAGGGATTTTTACACGCCCTTCTGCGCTGATTTTCTCCTTCACCATGCTCGTCGCGACATTGCTGGTTCACCCTGGTGGTTTCGTTGCGCTGGAAAAAACCGGTGCTTGGGGTGTTGAAGGCACGGCTGTCTTCTTCTTTGCTGGTATCGCTATTGCCTTGCTCGGTAGCGGAAAATACTCTGTGATGTCGAATCCACGTTGGCGCTGATTGCTTTTGTCAGCAGATTATTTTTTCGTCAGTAACGCCGATTGTATGAAATGGCCCGGATTTCCGGGCCATTTCATTTTTATCCTTTCTCGCTTATTCCCTCTTCTTAACCTTGCAATACAGTAGGGTTCAGGTTTCAATACGTCGTTGGGGTATAAACCCTGAATGCATTGATGTTACTGACGTTAACTGCCACTGTGATTGATCTATCGTGCGAACACGATGTTTGTGTGAACACCACTCTTGTGAAACCATTTTTTTGTGAAAACCATTTTTATAAAAACACTGGAACGCCCTGATGCTAAAGATTTTTAATACGCTGAGTCGCCAAAAAGAGGAATTTAAACCTATCCACGCCGATCAGGTGGGAATGTATGTGTGTGGCATCACCGTTTATGACCTGTGTCATATCGGTCACGGGCGTACTTTCGTGGCGTTTGATGTGGTGGCGCGGTATTTGCGGTATCTGGGATATTCACTGAAATATGTGCGTAATGTCACCGATATTGACGACAAAATTATTAAACGTGCGATCGAAAATGGGGAAACCAGTGACCAACTGACAACCCGCATGATTGCAGAGATGCATGCCGATTTTGATGCCTTGAATATTCTGCGCCCTGATGCCGAACCGCGTGCGACGCACCATATTGCCGACATCATCGAAATGGTGGAAACGTTGATTGCCCGTCGCCACGCCTATGTAGCGAGCAATGGCGATGTGATGTTCTCCGTTGATACCGCCCCAGGCTACGGTGTGCTGTCTCGTCAGGATCTGGATCAGTTGCAAGCTGGTGCGCGCGTTGAAATTACAGAAGTGAAGCGCAACCCGATGGACTTCGTGCTGTGGAAAATGTCCAAACCGGGTGAGCCACACTGGTCTTCTCCGTGGGGAGAAGGGCGCCCCGGCTGGCACATCGAATGCTCTGCTATGAACTGCAAACAACTGGGCGAGCACTTTGATATTCACGGCGGCGGTTCAGATTTGATGTTCCCGCACCACGAAAATGAGATTGCGCAATCCAGCTGTGCGCACGATGGCCCGTATGTGAATTACTGGATGCACTCCGGCATGGTGATGGTTGACCGCGAAAAGATGTCAAAGTCGCTCAACAATTTCTTCACCGTGCGTGACGTGCTGGCGTATTACGACCCAGAAACCGTGCGCTATTTCCTGATGTCAGGCCACTATCGTAGCCAGTTGAACTACAGTGAAGACAATCTCAAACAGGCGCGTGCAGCGTTAGAACGTCTGTATACCGCATTGCGCGGAATGGATCTCAGCGTTGAGGCGCATGGTGGTGACGAGTTTGAAGCACGTTTCCGCGAAGCGATGGACGACGATTTCAACACGCCGGAAGCCTACTCGGTGCTGTTTGATATGGCGCGTGAAGTTAACCGCCTGAAAGCGGAAGACGTACAGGCTGCGAATCAGCTGGCATCGGCCCTGCGTAAACTGTCTGGCGTGCTCGGCCTGCTGGAAAAAGATCCTGAGCAGTTCCTGCAAAATGGTGCGCAGGTGGATGATGACGAAGTGAAAGAAATCGAAGCGTTAATCCAACAGCGTAAAGATGCACGAGCAGCGAAAGACTGGGCGCTGGCTGATCAGGCACGCGATCGGCTGAATGAAATGGGGATCGTGCTGGAAGACGGCCCGCAGGGAACGATCTGGCGCCGTAAATAGCCAATAACCCTTTTTCAGTAAAGACGTTTTCAGCTAATAAAAAGCCCGCAGAATAATCGCGGGCTTTTTTTCGGTATTATCGATGCTGTAAGGATTACTCGGCGACAGTTACCGTCTCGCCGTTGAACTGAACGGTTTGCCCAGCGACGATCTTGCAGCGCTTGCGTGTTTCCGTCTGGCCATCAACGGTCACATCGCCTGCGGCGATAGCCAGTTTAGCCGTCGCGCCGCTTTCGCTCCAGCCCAGCAATTTCAAGAGATCGCACAGTTCAACGTGCGGATGCTTTTCAAGATTAAACGTTGCCATAAATTCCTGCTTATCGGTGTTTGACCTAATATATCCTAAATAATTCGAGTTGCGTGAAGGCGACAACCGCACGAGTCCCCAGGAGCTTACATAAGTAAGTGACTGGGGTGACAAATCTGCCGGGAGCAGATTTGAACGCTGCTTGCAGCGGCCCTTTAGGGCGAGGCCCACGATGGGCCGAGTATTTAAGGGCAGTCAACGTACAAGCAGCTTGAAGTATGACGGGTATCGCCAATTATTCGGCGTGGTCATGATACTCTTCGCACGCCTGTAGCGTGTTTTGAATCAGTGTGGCAACGGTCATCGGGCCGACGCCGCCTGGCACAGGGCTAATGTAAGACGCTCTTTCCTGCGCGGTTTCAAATTCCACATCGCCAACAACTTTGCCGTTTTCCAGACGGTTGATACCCACGTCCAGCACGATTGCGCCCGGTTTAATCCATTCGCCAGGGATAAAGCCCGGTTTACCCACTGCAACAACCAGCAGATCGGCGTTTTCAACATGGTGACGCAGATTTTTGGTGAAACGGTGCGTGACGGTGGTGGTACAGCCTGCCAGCAACAGTTCCAGACTCATCGGACGGCCAACAATATTGGATGCGCCGACCACAACAGCATTTAACCCGAAGGTATCGATATTATAACGTTCCAACAGCGTGATGATGCCACGTGGCGTACAAGCGCGTAGCAATGGCGCACGCTGGCAGAGACGACCCACGTTATAAGGGTGGAAACCATCAACATCTTTATTTGGGGAGATACGTTCGATCACTTTGGTGTTATCAATACCTTCCGGCAGCGGAAGCTGAACCAGTATACCGTCAATCGTCTGATCGGCGTTGAGCTGGTCGATAACGGCTAACAGCTCTGATTCCGTTGTGGTGATGGGTAAATCGTAAGAGCGAGAGATAAAGCCGACTTCTTCACATACCTTGCGCTTGCTGGCGACATAAATCTGTGACGCTGGATTCTCGCCAACCAACACAACAGCCAGACCCGGTGCGCGTTTTCCTTCAGCCAAACGCTGCGTGACTCGTGCGGCAACTTCGTCTTTGACCTGCTGCGCAATCGTTTTACCATCAATAATCTTTGCTGCCATCTGAGATGAGACCCATCAATTGGAATACAGGGGGAGATGGCCGCTATTTTGTCAGAAGCTGGGCGTGCTGTCAGGCATTGCGTGAACATTAATTGTTTCTATATGGCGATTGATCTCGCTACTCGCTGACCTCGAACCGGTTTTTACCACTATTTTTGGCGCGATACAGCGCGGCATCGGCAATATCAATAACGGATGCTGCTGTTGGCGGTGGGGTATCGACGCAGAACACATAGACACCCGCGCTAATGGTGACAATTTTCTCCGAGAACAGCGTCATTTCATGCGAAATTTTTTCCTCGCGCACTAAATCCAGCGCGCGCTGAGCGAGCGTGGTGGCTCCTTGCTTATCGGTATCCGTGATGATGATGGCGAACTCTTCACCGCCATAGCGAGCGACTAAATCTTCTTTACGCTTCGGCATGTTGCTTAGGACGTTACCTATCTTGCGCAGGCAATCATCGCCGGCCACATGTCCATAATGGTCGTTATATTTTTTGAAGGCGTCGACGTCGATCATGATCAGCGCCATACACTGCCGCGTTTTCGCAACCCGCAATAGGGTTTGTTGCAGGAAAATATCAAACTGGCGGCGGTTAGCTAAGCCCGTGAGGCCATCAAACAGCGCTAACGTCTGCAAGGTGTGGTTAACCGATGTGAGTTCATCACGCACGATGGTTAAATCGATCTGATTTTTCAAATTCATACGAATCTGTCTCAGTACGATCAAACCGAGCAGGATAATCGTGAAGAGCAGGGTTAACGTAATAGCACCGTAAACCAGACTGTCCGATTTCCATTTACTAAGAACCAATCCAAGATCGAAACCCGCTGCGATGACGATGGGGTAACGCTTTAATTTTGTGTAGCCATAAATGCGTTCGACATGGTCAAGCGTAGAGACAAACGTTGCCGTTCCGCTTTCCGACTGTTTCAGGTGTTCTGAAAAGAGCGGGCCGCTCGACACATTTCGGTTGATATAAGAATCGTCGTAAGGACGTCCGTACAGAATCCGGCCGTCGGAAAGCAGAATGGCAAGCACGTCCATATTTCCCATGGAGTAGTAGCCATAATACTGTTTGAAATAGTTCAACGAGAGGGTGGCGAGCAGCACACCGTTAAAGCTGCCGTCTGGCTTACTGATACGCATAGAGACGGGAATGATCAGATCGCCGGTAGATCGGCTTTGAATCACACTGCCGATGTGCATGGCCTGACTGACGTTATTCTGGTGATATTTGAAATATTCTCTGTCGGCGTTATTCGCATTGGCCGGTTTTGCTATCCCAGAGTTCACCAACCATTCGCCTTTATCGTCATAAATGAAGATGCCATGCAGCTGTGGCAGTGTTGCCTTACGGCTCCTTAAAATATCGCCTAATCGGTTCAATTGTACGGACGATTGACCATCCTGCTCGATACGCTCTTGTAAATCTTGCAGCAATATGTCGACTTGTAAAAAAGTATCTTCGGCATGGCGTGCCAGTGACAGCGACAGATTTTTGGCGTTTCGCTCTGTGGAATCGATAAGCTGTTGGTGAGAATTGAATACTGCCCATCCGTTCAGTGCCACTACCGCCGTGATGATGAATAGCATAAATATAATCATCAATTTTTGGAGCGGCATTTGATACTGGCTGGCTTTTTCGTGCGTGCTGGCCTTCATCGTCTTTCCCATCCTTAGCCAAAGAAATGACTGATGGTAAGTGTAGACGTTCCTGCCATTTGCGTTGTTATTGATGAGATTTTCTTATGATTTTTTGTTGGGTTTTACATAACTTTCAGTCGATTTTATAAAAAGCAGCATCGTTATCCCTTTGCTTCCATGTGCCATTGATAAAGACGCCAAAATCAAGCGTATTGTCGTGTCTATTCGAAAAGATCATCTAAGATAAATGACGTCCTGTTACATAACGTCATGAAAATTTATTTTCGCGCTAATGATTAAAAACGTCACAAGGTGTAAGTAAATTTTTATTTATCATTAAATACGCTATGTTTAATTGGCGTTTAACCGGCGTTGCTAATGATGAGAGGGTGTTCATGACGTTTCGACTGATGAGTAAGAGGTGCCTTCGTGAGTGATGAGATCATTAATCGTGAGGTAGGAAATAAATTGAAATGCAACCCCTCTTTTCAGATGAGGAAATAAAAAAGATACTGCGGCGAAATAGGTTTTTAGCCATTTATGAAATAAAGAGCTCTTCATGAAAATAGCGATTAGCGGAACGGGATATGTCGGTTTATCGAATGGATTATTATTAGCACAACAGCATCAGGTTGTGGCGTTGGATATTGTGGCAGAAAAAGTGGCGTTGCTGAATCAACGAAAATCGCCGATTAATGACGCTGAGATTGAACGCTTTTTACAACATGAAACGCTGAATTTCTCGGCTACGTTGGATAAGAATGAAGCGTATGCTGATGCGCAGTTTGTGATTATCGCTACGCCGACGGATTACGATCCGCAAACCAACTATTTCAATACCTCATCGGTAGAGGCGGTCATTCGCGACGTATTGGCGATTAATCCGCAGGCGATTATGGTGATCAAATCGACGGTGCCTGTTGGCTTCACCGAGAAAATTAGCCAGCAGCTGGATACAGATAATATCATTTTTTCGCCCGAGTTTTTACGTGAAGGAAAGGCGCTGTATGACAATCTGTATCCATCGCGAATTGTCGTTGGGGAGCGTTCGGAAAGGGCGAGATTCTTCGCTAACTTATTGATGGACTGTGCATTAAAAAAAGATATTCGCGTGCTTTTCACCGACCCGACAGAGGCCGAAGCGATAAAATTATTTGCGAATACCTTCCTGGCAATGCGGGTGGCCTACTTTAATGAGCTGGACAGCTATGCCGAATCGCTGGGGTTGAATACCCGGCAGATTATTGAAGGCGTATGTCTCGATCCCCGCATCGGCGATTACTACAACAATCCTTCTTTCGGCTACGGCGGCTACTGCTTACCGAAAGATACCCGACAGCTTCTGGCCAATTATCGTACTGTTCCGAATAACCTGATCAAGGCTATCGTGGACGCTAACCATACGCGGAAAGACTTTATTGCCGACACGATTATCCGTCGGCACCCTAAAACCGTCGGCGTCCATCGCCTCATCATGAAAGCGGGGTCGGATAATTTTCGCTTTTCCTCCATTCAGGGCATTATGAAAAGAATAAAAGCGAAAGGAATCAATGTAGTGATTTATGAACCGGGGATTGATGATGATAACTTTTTAGATTTCCCAATCGTTCATCAACTCGACAGTTTCAAACGGCAATGTGACATTATTATTACCAACCGTTATGCCGATGAATTAAAAGATGTAATAGGGAAAGTCTATACGCGAGACTTATTCGGTGAGGATTGATTTCTTGTCGTAAATCAATAAATCGACATTTTTATTATATATTGGACTATTCGTAAAAAGTTCACTTTTGCATTGTAATTAACTATGTCTTTTTTGTGGCTTCGCCATTTCGTGTGGCTTATCTATGATTTTATGATTATCGCAATAAATTAAGGTTGGCTTAAGGCTTCATTATTTAGACTACTGAATAATGATTTATCGCCATTATTTATTTTGGGAATACCTTATGACGGATTTTTTGCCTTTTTCCCGCCCGACCATGGGCGACGAGGAAATTGCTGCCGTGGCAGAAGTATTACGTTCTGGCTGGATAACCACGGGGCCGAAATGTCAGCAGTTAGAGCAGGCTTTTTGCCAGCAGTTTGGGTGTCGACAGGCGATTGCGGTTAGCTCCGCGACGGGCGGAATGCACGTTACGCTGATGGCGCTCGGCATTGGCCCCGGTGATGAGGTTATTACGCCGTCCCAGACCTGGGTTTCAACCGTCAATATCATCACGCTATTGGGTGCGGAACCGGTGATGGTGGATGTGGATCGGCATACATTGATGGTGCGATCGCAGGATATTGAAGCCGCCATTACGCCGAAGACCAAAGCGATTATTCCCGTGCATTACGCCGGTGCGCCTGCCGATCTGGATGCGCTGCGCGCACTCAGTGAACGCTATGGCATTCCGCTCATTGAGGATGCGGCGCATGCCGTCGGTACGCAATACCGTGGTGAGTGGATTGGTGCGCGTGGAACTGCCATTTTCTCGTTTCACGCGATTAAAAATATCACCTGTGCGGAAGGTGGCATGGTGGTGACGGATGACGAAGCACTCGCCGAGCGTATACGCAGTCTGAAATTTCACGGGCTGGGTGTGGATGCGTTTGACCGGCAGTTACAGGGGCGCAAGCCGCAGGCCGAAGTGGTGGCACCGGGGTTTAAATACAATCTGGCGGATATCAATGCGGCTATTGCGCTGGTCCAACTGAATAAACTCCCAGCGATCAACGCCCGCCGTCAGCAGCTTGCCGCGCGTTATCTCACGCAGTTGCACTCGCTGCAGCTCCAGCCGCTGGCGGTTCCTGATTATCCCCATCTGCACGCCTGGCATCTGTTTATGGTGCGTGTGGACGAAACGCAGTGCGGTATTTCACGTGATGATCTGATGGCGGCACTGCAAACACACGGCATTGGCACCGGACTGCATTTCAGAGCGGTGCATACGCAGAAATATTACCGTGAACGCTACCCTCATTTGCACCTGCCGGAAACGGAGTGGAATTCGGCGTCGCTTATGACGTTGCCACTGTTCCCCGATATGCAAGACAGCGATGTCGATCGCGTCGTCGCGGCGTTAACCTCGATTCTGGAGTCTGTTCGTGATTGATGACATAAAAAATGTTTCTGTTGTGATTCCCGTTTATAACGAAGAAGAGAGCCTGCCAGTGCTGATTGAACGCACGTTGGCGGCCTGTCGGAAGATCGGTAAACCCTGGGAAATTATTCTGGTTGATGACGGTAGCAGCGATCGCTCTGCGGAACTGCTGACCGAGGCGGCGAGCGACCCGGACAGCCACATCATTGCCGTGCTGCTGAACCGCAACTATGGTCAACACTCGGCCATCATGGCAGGGTTTCAGCAGGCGGTGGGTGACGTAGTGATTACGCTTGATGCAGATTTGCAGAACCCGCCGGAGGAAATCCCACGGCTGGTTGAATACGCGTCTCAAGGGTATGACGTGGTTGGCACCGTGCGGGCCAATCGGCAGGATTCGCTGTTCCGCAAACTGGCCTCGAAAACCATCAATATGATGATTCGTCGCTCGACTGGGAAATCCATGGCGGATTACGGCTGTATGTTGCGCGCCTACCGTCGCCACATTGTCAGCGCGATGCTGCGCTGTCACGAGCGCAGCACCTTTATTCCTATCCTTGCCAACACGTTCGCACGAAAAACTATTGAGATCGACGTGTTGCACGCCGAGCGGGAGTTTGGCACGTCCAAATACAGTTTTCTAAAGTTAATTAACCTGATGTACGACCTGCTGACCTGCCTGACGACAACGCCGCTACGCATACTCAGCCTGATTGGCAGCGTCGTCGCGCTGTCGGGCTTCCTGCTGGCACTGCTGTTGATCGGACTGCGTCTGTTCTTAGGGGCGGAATGGGCGGCAGAGGGCGTGTTCACGCTGTTTGCCGTGTTGTTCATGTTCATCGGTGCGCAGTTCATCGGGATGGGGCTATTGGGCGAATACATTGGTCGTATCTATACCGATGTGCGTGCCCGGCCACGCTATTTTGTGCAAAAGACAGTGAGTGCGGCAACGCCACTAACCACCAGTTTACGGGATGAAGAAGAATGAAAGCGATCGTATTTGCCTACCATGATATCGGTTGTGTGGGTCTTGAAGCGTTGGCGTTAGCGGGCTATGAGATTCAGGCGGTCTTCACACACAGCGATGCACTGGGAGAAAACCACTTCTATGCGTCGGTGGCGAAAACGGCTGCCGGGATGGATGTGCCCGTGTTTGCACCGGAAGACATTAACCATCCGCTCTGGGTGAACCGGATTCGAGAGTTGGCACCGGATGTTATTTTTTCCTTCTATTACCGCACATTATTAAGCGATGACATTCTTCAGTTACCGTCGTTTGGCGCATTTAATCTGCACGGCTCACTGTTGCCGCGCTACCGTGGGCGAGCTCCCGTTAACTGGGTGCTGGTGAACGGAGAAACGCAAACGGGCGTTACGCTGCACAAGATGGTTTCCCGTGCTGATGCGGGTGATATCGTCGCGCAGTCTGTGGTGGCGATTGACGATGAAGATACCGCGCTGACGCTGCATGGCAAATGTCGTACCGCCGCAGCCACTTTGCTGGCGCAGCAGTTACCGCTGATTCGCTCGCGTGAGATTGCGCTGACGCCACAGGATGACAGCCAGGCCAGCTATTTCGGTCGTCGCACGGCCGCAGATGGTCTGATCGACTGGCAAAAAAGCGCCCATGAGATCAACAACCTGATTCGCGCGGTGACGGAACCCTATCCGGGGGCGTTTACGTTTCTCGGCGAGCGCAAGGTGATTATCTGGCGCGCCCGTGTGGTTAAAAACAACCGTGTGAACGTTAATCATCCACATGGCGGTGATGCGGGCTTGATTATTTCGACCTCGCCGCTGGTGGTGTCCTGTGGTGAAGACGCGCTTGAGATCGTCAGCGGGCAGAGTGAAACCGGGCTGTATATGTCGGGTAGTAGACTGGCGGCGGAAATGGGCATGGTGCCACAGGCGCGGCTGGGTAACCTCGCCAGCCGTGTGCAACGACGCCGCACGCGTGTGCTGATCCTCGGTGTGAACGGTTTTATCGGTAACCACCTGACCGAGCGCCTGCTGCGCGACGATCGCTATGAGATCTACGGGCTGGACATCAGCTCTGATGCCATCGCGCGTTTTCTTGGCGATCCGCGTTTCCATTTTGTGGAAGGTGATATCAGCATTCATAACGAATGGATCGAATACCACATCAAGAAATGCGATGTCATTCTGCCGCTGGTAGCGATTGCAACGCCGATCGAATACACCCGTAACCCGCTGCGCGTATTCGAGCTGGATTTCGAAGAGAATCTGAAAATTGTGCGCGACTGCGTACGCTACAACAAACGCATCGTTTTCCCGTCCACCTCAGAAGTGTACGGCATGTGTGATGACAAAGAGTTTGATGAAGACACCTCACGCTTGATTGTCGGGCCGATCAACAAGCAGCGCTGGATCTACTCCGTATCCAAGCAACTGCTGGATCGGGTGATCTGGGCGTACGGCGCGAAAAACGGCCTGCGCTTCACGCTGTTCCGTCCGTTTAACTGGATGGGGCCACGTCTGGACACGCTGGACGCCGCGCGGATCGGCAGCTCGCGTGCCATTACTCAACTGATCCTCAATCTGGTGGAAGGATCGCCGATCAAGCTGGTGGACGGCGGGGCGCAGAAACGCTGCTTTACCGATATTCACGACGGCATTGAAGCGCTATTTCGCGTTATCGAAAATCGCAACGGTCAGTGTGACGGGCAGATTATCAATATCGGCAATCCGCATAATGAAGCCAGTATCCGCGAACTGGGCGAAATGCTGCTCACCAGCTTTAATGATCACCCGTTACGTGATCGTTTCCCGCCGTTTGCCGGATTTATTGACGTGGAAAGCAGCAGCTATTACGGCAAAGGCTATCAGGATGTGGCGCACCGCACGCCGAGCATTCGCAACGCCAAACGGCTGCTGGAATGGGAACCGACGGTGAAGATGGAGCAAACCGTCGCGGAAACGTTGGACTATTTTCTGCGTACCGTTGACGTCCCGCACACCGCTGATGCCACGGATGCGCAGGGATGACGCGTGTTGGCCTGCGAATTGATGTCGATACCTGGCGCGGTACGCGGGACGGCGTACCCGCGCTGCTGAAGGTGCTGGCTGAGTTTGATATCCAGGCGAGTTTCTTTTTTAGCGTCGGGCCGGACAACATGGGACGTCACCTGTGGCGTCTGCTGCGCCCACGTTTCTTATGGAAGATGCTGCGCTCCAACGCAGCCTCGCTCTACGGCTGGGATATCTTGCTGGCTGGCACAGCGTGGCCGGGGCGTCATATTGGCGCACGGTTTGGCTCGTTAATCCGCCAGGCGCATGACACTGGGCATGAAGTGGGGTTACATGCCTGGGATCATCATGGCTGGCAGGCGAATGTCGCTCGTTGGTCGGATGCGCAGCTGGCAGCGCAGTTCCATGAAGGCATGGATGCGCTAACGCAGATTCTGCCATCGCCAGTGCGCTGCTCCGCCGTAGCGGGCTGGCGAGCCGATGCACGCGTCGTTGAAATGAAGCAGCGCTGGAATTTGGACTATAACAGTGACTGTCGCGGCACCCAGCCTTTTCGGCCACGACTGAAAAATGGGGGGCTTGGCACGACGCAGATCCCCGTAACGCTGCCGACCTATGACGAGGTTATTGGTGAGCGCGTGAGTGACGGCGAATTCAACGACTTTATTCTCGATGCAATCGAGCAGGATCGGGGCGTGCCGGTGTATACCATTCACGCAGAGGTTGAAGGAGGCGCGAAATTGGCGCTGTTCCGTCAGTTACTGCTTCTTGCCCGTCAGCGGCACATCGAATTTTGTCCACTTTCCTCGTTACTGCCTGATGATTCGACTACGTTGCCCGTCGGGCGGATTGAACGCGCGCCGTTTCCCGGACGGGAAGGGTGGCTTGGCGTGCAAACGGAAGAATAAATAAAGCAGGAGACAGCATGGAAAAAAGCATGATCAAGCTGAAAAGTACTGTGATAGTGGTGTTGTTTGCTTTGCTCTACCTGCTGCCGCTTAACGGTCGCTGGCTGTGGTCGCCAGATGAAACCCGCTATGCCGAAATCAGCCGTGAGATGCTTCAGCGCGGTGATTGGATTGTGCCGCATTTGCTGGATATTCGCTATTTTGAGAAACCTGTCGCGGGCTACTGGCTGAATAACATGAGTCAGTGGTTACTAGGTCATACCAATTTTGCCGTGCGCTTTGCCTCGGTGTTTTCTACCGCGCTGAGTGCGTTGCTGGTATTTTGGCTAGCGATGATGCTGTGGAAAAACCAGCGCACGGCGCTGCTGGCGGCGGCGATCTATCTTACGTCACTCCTTGTTTATGGCATTGGTACTTACAGTGTGCTCGATCCGATGGTGACGCTCTGGATGACAGCGGCGCTGTTCAGCCACGCGATGATTCTACGGGCAAAACTGACGCGTGAACGGCTAGTGGCCTGGGGGCTGATGGGGCTAGCCTGCGGTATGGGGTTCATGACCAAAGGCTTTCTGGCGCTGGCGTTGCCGGTGATCAGCGTGCTGCCCGTGGCGCTGGCGCAAAAGCGTATCAAGGAGCTGCTGCTGTTCGGGCCGTTGGCGATTGTTGTCGCGGTGCTGCTGAGTGCGCCGTGGGCGCTGGCGGTGCACGCACGAGAAGCTGATTACTGGCATTACTTTTTTTGGATTGAGCATATCCAGCGTTTTGCTGAAGACGATGCGCAGCATAAGGCACCGTTCTGGTATTACTTACCGTTTCTGATTGTGGGGACATTCCCCTGGCTGGCGCTGTTGCCGGGCGCGTTACGTAGCGGTTGGACCGAACGGAAAGTGAACCCAGAGCGGTTCTTCTTGCTGTGTTGGATGGTGATGCCGCTGCTGTTTTTCAGCATCGCCAAAGGCAAGCTGCTGACCTACATTCTGCCGTGCTTTGCACCACTGGCGCTGCTGATGGCGGCGTGGGTTTCTGGGCTGGCCCCCGTAGTGCGCGAGCGCCTATTGCGCATCAATAGCTGGCTCAATATTGCTTTTGGCGGCGTGTTGGGGCTTGCGGTTGCCTCGCTTGGCCTTGGCATCGTCGTGCCGCATTTCTATCAACCGGGAGAAGGCCTTACCATCATATCGGGAATCGTCTGCTTTATCGGTTGGATAGCCTTTGCTGCTGTTAGCTTGAGGAAACAGCAGACGTGGGGCTATCTGGTGGCGGGCTGTCCGCTCTTTCTGGCACTGCTCGTTGGCGGGAGTATTCCGGCGAGTGTGGTTGATTCCAAGAATCCCCAAACCTTTATTCGTAGCCACCAGCCGTTGCTTGAAGATAGCCGCTATGTGCTTAGCGACGAAGTGGGGCTGGCTGCCGGACTGGCGTGGGAACTGAAGCGCAGTGATATCACCTTATTTAAGGCGCGTGGCGAACTGAACTATGGGCTGGACTATGCTGATGCTGCCGATCGCTTTGTGGATGAGGGCGCTTTCCCCGCTTGGCTTGCCGATAAACGACGTAGCGGGAATGTTGCGCTGGTGCTGAAAACCGACAGAGACAGTGATGACGAATATCGTAATCTGCCCGCCCCTAATCAGTTGAGAAAATCGCACCGCTATGTGCTGCTGTTTTATAAGCAGGTCGTGCCATGAGTTATCTATTGGTTGCCATCGTCTGTCTGCTGACCAGCTTAGGGCAACTGTGCCAGAAACAGGCGGCAGAATGCTGGCGGCGTTTGCCCGTGGCTCAGCGTCAACGGGTGACGTTCGGGTGGCTGATGTTGGCGGCATTGCTGCTGGGTATTGGGCTGCTGCTGTGGCTTTTGGTTTTGCAACATCTCCCGCTCGGCGTGGCGTACCCGTTGCTGAGCATCAATTTTGTTCTGGTCACGCTGCTGGCGCACTATGGGTTTGGCGAACGCGTGGATAGGCATCACTGGTGGGGCATTGCGCTGATTGTCATCGGTATCTATCTGATGCAGGGGGAGTGATGACGAACAAGGGATATTTTTGGGTCGTTGCCAGCCTCGTATTGGCTAGTGCCGCCCAGGTATTAATGAAAAGCGGGATGCTGGCGCTGCCGAGCATTTCCATGACGCACTGGCCATCGCTCAGCACGCTGATGGCTGGCTGGCCGGTTGTCGCGGTGCTGGTCGGGATTATCTGCTACGGCCTGTCGATGGTGTGCTGGTTCATGGTGCTACGCTATTTACCGCTAAGCCGTGCCTACCCGCTGATTAGTCTGAGCTATGCGGTGGTCTATCTTGCCGCGGTTTTTCTGCCGTGGCTGAATGAACCGATGAGCCTGCGTAAAAACCTCGGCGTTCTGATTATTCTTCTCGGGGTTTGGCTGGTTAGCCGCGACGCACAGGCGACGAAGTAAACCGCCTGTGCTTGCTGTCTGAGAGGGATATTATTGACTGAAAACGTGTGCGGCACCGTTCACGCTTAGGCTAACTTGTTGGCCGACGGTGAAAGCGGCGTGACTGACAGTTTTAAGTTCAATGACATCGGCTTCTGCGTTGTGGATGCATAGCGTCAGTGTAGAGACGAAGCCGGAAAACTCGACGTTGCGGATAGTGGCACGCATAGGTGCCGTGCTCGTTATCTCGGTATCCTGAATCGTTATTTGCTCTGGCCTAAGCATGATTCTTGCCCGACCATTTACCGTTGGGCGATCCACGGCGATGCGCCCAAGCAGGCAGTCAGCCTGACCACCGTCGATCTGCGCATTGAGAATCAGCGTTTCACCGAGGAAAGTGGCAATGTCTTCACTGTTGGGCTGGTGGTAGAGCGCCCAAGGGGAACCCGATTGCGACAGTTGACCCTCACGCATGACGACCACTCGATCGGCAAAAGACAGCGCTTCCCCCTGATCGTGGGTCACCAGAATCGAAGCCACGTTAGCCTGCTGCAATACGTCCATTACCGCCTTACGGGTGGCGGCACGCAGTCCGGTGTCCAGCGCGGAAAACGGTTCATCCAGCAGCATCAACGCAGGGCGCTGCGCCAGCGCGCGAGCCAGTGCGACACGCTGCTGCTGACCGCCGGAAATTTCATGCGGTGAGTGCTTCTGTAAATGTGCGGGAAGGGAAACCAGCGCCATCAGCTCATCCACCCGTTTTTGTTTCTCCGCCTTCGTGCCTTTTAGCCCAAAAGCAATGTTGTCCGCGATGCAGAGATGTGGAAACAGCGCGCCATCCTGTGGGACATAGCCGATTCCGCGCTGATGGGCGGGGACGGAAAGCCCGTTATCGCAGAGCGTTTGGCCGTTTAGCGTAATGACGCCGGTATCCGGTGTTTCAAACCCAGCGATGAGGCGCAGCAGGGTGGTTTTCCCTGAGCCGGATGGGCCGACAATCGCTGTGCGACGGCTGTTTTCTAACGTTAAACGAATGTCAGACAGCACGGTGCGCCCGTTAAAGCTTTTACTGACGCGATGAAGTTCCAACATGATTACAACCCCGCCATTTTTTGTGATTGTGTGTAGAGAAACCAGGTCCACGGCAGTGACAGTAAGACCAGAATAAGCGCATAGGGTGCCGCCGCAGGATAGTCGATCTCACTGGTTAGCGCCCAAAATCCGGTCGCCAGCGTGCGGGTGCCGTTGGGAGCCAGCAGCAATGTGGCGGTTAGCTCATTGATGATCGCCAGAAAGACAAGCGTTGCCCCCGTGGCGACGCCGGGTGCCGCCAGCCGGATGGTCACGGTCATTAACGTCTGCAAGGGGGAACGACCCAGGCTGGCTGCAACCTGTTCCAGCTCTACCGGTGCCTGTGCGATACCCGCGCGTAGATTAACCAGCGCTCGTGGCATGAACATCAACAGATAAGCCAACAGCACGGTGAATTCAGTTTGGTAGAGCGGCCTGATGACGTGAATCGTGGTGGTGACCAGCGCCAGCGCGACGACGATACCCGGCAGAGAACTGGTGATGTAATTGCATCCTTCCAAAAACCGATACAGGCGATTAGGGTGACGGATGGTTAGCCAGGCCATCGGAATCGCTGCTAGCGTCGTCAGTGCGGCACCGCTCAGCGCCAGCGTCATGGTCTGGCGGAATGCATCAAGCAGCTCGCGGCGTTGCCACACTTCCCAGCCGCCAAAACCTAACCAGCGAAACAGCGTAATAAAAGGCACGCCGAGCGTCAGCAACACCAGCGTTGTCAGTAACAGCAGCGCCAGCGAGAGAGAAAGTGGTGGCAAGCGTATCGGTGTGACAACCTGCGGCGCGCCGGAACCGACATGCGCATAGCGCGTGACGCCACGTACGCGGGCATCCGCGCACAGCAAAAACAGGCACAGCAGCGCCAGTACACCGGCCAGCATGTTGGCCGCGGGGCCATTAAACGTTGACTGAAACTGATCGAAAATTGCGGTGGTAAAGGTATCGAAACGGATCATGGCGAACAGGCCATATTCTGCCAACAGATGCAGAGCGATCAGCAGCAACCCGCCGCCGATGGCTAGCTTTAACTGTGGCAACACCACGCGGAAAAATACGGTAATAGGTGGCACGCCTAGCGTGGCTGCGACATCTTCCAGCGCAGGGTTAAGACGCCGAAGCGTCGCCGCGCAGGGTAAATAAAGAAACGGTAAATAGGCGACGACGGATAAAAATACGCCAGCCGGTAAGCCATGCAGACCAGGGGCGGTACTGATCCAGGCATAGCTTTGTACAAATGCCGGGATCGCCAGCGGCGCGGTGAGCAACAGTGACCACAGGCGTCGAGCGGGCAGGGTGGTTCGTTCCGTCAGCCAGGCCAATAGCACGCCCAGAACCGTACAAATCGGCAGCGTCAGGACAACCAGCAGCACTGTATTTGTCAGGAGTTCGCCTACGCGCGGGCGGAATAACAAGGCACGAGCCGTTTCCCAGCCGGTATCAATACTTACGCCAATCACAAAGCCTAGCGGGACAAAGCCCAGCAGGGATAACACCAGAGCGACAATCGCAAGCAGCGCGACAGGTTTGCGTAATGGTGGAGAGGAAGCGGTGGAGGTCGTGGTTTCGCTGTAGCTAACGTTTGTCATGCTGCCTGTAGCTGCCTCGTCAGGACGATATTCTTAGACGGAGAAGCCGCGTTGAGCGGCCATTCTTATGATAATTCGTCAGGGCGAAAATGCCCTGACGAAGGCGCTATCATTACAATCTACCTGTTACAATCTATTCTCTACAACAGGCCAGCCTGCGTCATCAGATCCACGACTTTTTTGCTGTTGAGCTTGGCGGCATCAACTTTCGGTGCGTCCAGATCTTTCAGCGGAACCAGTTTGTCGTTTGAGAGCGCATTGACGCCAACCGCATATTCAAACGCATCGTTGGTGCGCAAGATTTCCTGACCGGATTTGCCAGTGATCCATTTGATAAAAGCCTGAGCCTCTTTCGCATGTTTGCTGGATGCCAGCACGCCGCCGCCGGAAATGCTGACGAACGCGCCCGGATCTTTATGCTTAAAGTAGTACAGTTTGGTGTTGTTACTGTTTTCGCCGGTTTTAGCCTGATCGACAAAACGGTAATAGTGATAGATCACGCCGCTATCAATCTGACCTGCGTTCACCGCTTTCATCACCGTACTGTTGCCTTTATAAGCGGTGAAGTTCTCTTTCATACCTTTCAGCCACTCTTGCGTGGCTTTCTCGCCTTTCTGTTCTAGATAGGCGCTAACGATGGCCTGAAAATCCGCACCCGATGGCGATGCCGCCCAGCGGCCTTTCCATTCTGGCTTAGCCAAATCGGCTAAGGATTTAGGCAACTGTGCGTCGGTAAATTTGGTCGGGTTATAGACAAATACGGTGGAGCGTGCGGCTATGCCGATCCAGCGTCCGTGGGACGGACGATAATCAGGTGCTACCTGAGCGAGGGTGGCTTTATCCAGTGGAGCAAAAAGATCGGCGTTATCGACCAGTACCATCGACGGTGAGTTTTCGGTCAGGAACACGTCGGCAGGGGAAGATTTTCCTTCCTGCACCAGTTGGTTGCCCAATTCGGTATCGCTGCCGTTACGTAACGTCACTTTGATGCCGGTTTCTTTGGTAAAACCGTCAACCCAGGATTTCACAAGGTTTTCATGTTGGGCATTGTAAATCACAATCCCTTCATCATTTTCTGCTGCATTTGCTGATGCGCTGAGAGTCAGGCCGGAAGCTAATAAAACGGCAGAACTCAGTAATCCAAAACCAAGCTTCATATTATTTACCCTTATCAATACCCGTTATGTTTGAATATTGCTGGCCTACATGGGTTCCCCTGTGTCGCTCACGATAGCGAGGCTATTTAGCGACACAGGCTGGGATGTAGCGGCAGTCGAAAAAGAATTCTACATATCGGTAATAATAATGATAGTTATTATTATTTCGCTTTCTTAAGGTTAAATTAAGGTTTCGGTGACTGTGACGTTTAGGCTATGACTTTATTTCAGCGCGTGTCGCGGTATGAAATTGTATAAATTTATCGATTAAAAAATAGTTCAGTACGGCGGTGAAATTTATTTCATCGGAAATGAGATATAACGTCATGATTTACAGAAACAAATCTGGATCAATCATCTATATTTAATGTGCAGGCTGTGAGTAGCGATACAACAAATACACTGTATTTCTTCGGTGTCACGTGCGCTTGTCTGCAATTTGGGGCGAATTGACCGACAAAAAGGTGACACAGCAACTGATATTCGGGGGATGGAAAAATGGATGTAGAAACGCGGATGATTGAGCTTATCGTTAAATCTGGCGAAACACGTTCCTGCGCAATGGAAGCACTGAGATCCGCTCGCCGAGGGGAGTGGGATCACGTCGATGAACTATTAAAAATGGCTGCGGTGGCGCTGAATCGGGCGCAATTGATCCAAACCGGATTTATTGGCAACCAGAGTAAGGAAAAAACCAATCTCGAACTTATCGTCGTGCACGCACAGGATCATCTGATGAATGCGATGCTGTGCCGTGAACTTGCTGAAGAAATTATTGAACTCAGAAAAGAGGTATCTGGCGTCAATATGCACATGCGCTAACGGTATTGCTGAGCAAACGAAAAGCCATTCAGCTTTCACGCTGAGTGGCTTACCCTTGTTGATGCATAACTCTTTTTTCTGTCGCTATTTCCCGTATTGTTCGTCGCTGACTTTTTCCAGCCATTCGACTGGGCTACCGTTAAGCGATTCGGCAATGGCGATGTGTGTCATGGCGGTTTGTGCCGTCGCGCCGTGCCAGTGTTTTACGTCTTCGGGTATCCAGACGATATCACCCTGATTGATCTCTTGAATCTCGCCACCCCACTCCTGAAGCCATCCCCGACCCTGCGTGACGATCAGCGTCTGGCCGAGTGGATGGGTATGCCATGCCGTACGGGCTCCGGGTTCAAATGTCACTGTCGCGCCGCCAACCCGAGCGGGGGCGGTGCTCTGGAAGGGCGCATCGATGCGTACGTTGCCGGAGAAATAGCTGTCTGGGCCAGGCTGGGATGGGTGTGAACCACTGCGGGTAATTTTCAATTTTTCCTCCTTGCTGGAAAGCGTCGCTGTTATTGAAAGATGTGCTGTGATTGAAAAATTCAGTATTGATGAAAGACAGCGGCTGTGAAAAACGTTACTGCGATTTGTGGGGAAGCACCAGAGGGTAAACCTAGAAAGAAGCTATGAATTATATTCATTAATTACGCGAAGGAATGTGACGCGTATTATTCACCTGTTGCCTATTTTCAGTGCGAGTTAACCGATTATTGGCGGTTTCGCATAAAACTCATTCATGAGTTTGTATAATAGGTAAAAGTTAATAACACCACTATTTGGACATTCTGATGTTAAAAGAAAATTTTAATGACCTCATCTCGTTCCTTGTAGTGGCAAGAGAACGCAGTTTTACCAAAGCGGCGGCGAAGCTTGGGCTTTCTCAGTCGGCGTTAAGCCATTCAATTCGCGGCCTTGAAGAGCGTCTTGGCGTGCGATTGCTGACCCGAACCACGCGTAGCGTTGCGCCAACGGAAGCAGGAGAAAAACTGGCGCATAGCCTTGGCCCGCGCTTTGCGGACATTGAAAGCGAACTGGTTGCGCTGGGCGACATGCGGGAGCGACCTGCGGGGAATATCCGCATCACGGCGGGAGAGCACGCGGTGGATTCGATATTATGGCCGGTGTTAAAGCCATTTTTAGCGAATTACCCCGACATTAACGTTGAAATTACGGTGGATAACGCGTTAACGGATATCGTTGTTGGCCGTTTTGATGCGGGCATTCGTCTGGGTGAACAGGTAGCAAAAGACATGATCGCCGTGCGTATTGCACCGGAAATGAGCATGGCGGTGGTCGGTTCCCCTAACTATTTCGCGCGCAATTCTGTCCCCACGACGCCGCAGGATTTACAGCATCACCGCTGTATTAACATGCGCCTGCCGACGATGGGTGGAATCTACGCGTGGGAATTTGAAAAAAACGGTAGGGAAATCAAGGTGCGCGTTGAGGGCCAACTGACAATGAATAGCCTACGTCAGCGAATCGACGCTGCCCAAATCGGGCTCGGTCTAGCCTATGTACCGGAAGATTCAGTGCGTGAGGATATTGCCAGCGGTCGCCTGATTCAGGTACTGACGGAATGGTGCCCACCGTTCCCAGGCTACTATCTGTATTATCCCAGCCGCAAACAGCATACCATCGCCTTTTCACTGTTCGTTGAGGCGCTGCGCTATCCGCGTTAGCAATTGGGTGGAACGTGTTTTATCGCGTTTTTTCTGGTTTGTTTTTCTCATTAGGCGTGGTTCATCGTTGAAGGGCGATGTTATGATCGGCACGGTTCGGTCTAGTTGGTAGTAAGTCTGATGTTCAGATCACACCATTTGGACAGAATACCTTCCGAGTGATCTATTAGGTTTATCAGGAGAATTAGATGCTTCAGGCCATTATGCAAGGAAAAGCAGGCAGAGTGGAAATAGAAGGGAAAGCGGCAGAGAGCTGGCGTGATGTCTTTAAAAAACGAGAGGATTTATTGACGGCAGCATTTTGGACGCGAATTGGTTATTTGAGTGAAGAAAGTCGTTCCCTATTTATTCGTGAATTTCTCGGTTTATCGGAATCAGAATTAGGTGAGTATCGGAAGGTGAATTTTTGGCCTCGTTATTCATTAAATATGGCAGGGGTTGACCAGAAAAGTGTCGAGCCTGATGTGATTATGGAATTTGAAAAAGCGGATATTCTGATTGAGGTGAAACCTCCTTCAGGAGGGGTTCAGTATCATGATCAATGGCAACGGGAAATTATTGCCTATCATCAGGATGAGAGAAAAAAAGAACAACTCTTTTTTATTGCATTAGGAAATATCCCTAAATCTTTAGGAGAGTTCAATAGTGGTTTAATTAACGAATACAGAGAGAATACGAAGGTCATTCAGCGAGAGTGGCATAATGCTAAAAATGCATTGCTATCTTTAAACGTTGGTAATGCCCATGAACATCATATTATTCGGGATTGCCTGTCTGCACTTTCCTTGTATGGTATTCGAGTAGCTCTGCCAGAGTATAAAAATTTATCTCAGTTTATTACTAAGTTTCCTCTGCATGAGGGAGCGAAAAATATTTTCTCTTCTTTTTCTGACAAAAAATAAGGATATTAAAAATGAATATTGAAGATTCTCTTCAACAAGTCAGACAGGCACACCGTATTTGTGCCGGGTTTTATCAGCAGATATTACCCCGGATAGAACGTGTGCAGGAATTGATGGATATGCGGTTTTTGCAGTGGAATTCCATTGGTTTCGACTCTTTACCATCAAAAAGTGTGAGTCCATTCACGTACTGGGGATGGAATTTTTTACCGTTAATGGATACGTCTTTTACATTCATAAAAAAAATCTATTCAAGATATTTCAGTCCAGATGACTATATTTTAGATATTAGAATTATTACCGATAGTGAACTGGAGTGGAAGCATCGTGAAGAAGTCTATTCAGAACAAGAACCTGATGCTTGTGAGCTAAAAAGCACTGTGGAAAAATCAGAAAGTTATCTGGCAATTTATCTATTTAGCCCAACCAAGCAGATTCAAAATAATAATGTATTTGATCGGCTCTGGAACAACTCGGACTATCCTGGGCTTGAATCTGAGGTGGAATTGAGTAACCAGGGGCTGGTTAAAACAATCGGTTTCAAGTTTTTGCTTGCTGATTTTGTACAAGAGGATGGGCCAGAAAAACTGATTGAAAAAATAAAGCAGCATCTTACCTTGATGGACATTAAGGAATAACACAGGCATCTCAAGTAGTCGCGTTGTGGTTCTCGCATAACATGACGGTTGTTCTGGCAATACACCAAGGAACGATTTATTGGTTCGTCATCATTAATATTATAGAGCGCTATAGACGCTCTGGGGATCGGTGCTGACGATCCCCACCGTGTTAATGCCTTGACTGCTCACATTGATTTTTTAAATTCATCATTGCCGCTGGCGGCAATGGCGCTGTCATCATCGAACGATAATTCATACACTCCGGCGTTTCATCTGTAGGGGATTTTTTCGTACCAGAGGAGCAGGCGACAACTAACAGCGTTACCGAGGCAATCAATAGCTGATGGGTAGTAGCCTGATAATTTTTCATAAACTTTCCTTTTAACTTTTTTGTCAGTCAGCGCTCAACGATTTTTGAACTCAATCATCTCTGTCATCACGTCCAAACTGGGTGCGGTGAGGCTCCTGCCAGCGAACCTTTACTACCCCATATTCGGGCAGCGTAAGCAAGAAGAGATGTCTGAGAATCCTTCCCCTGCTTTGGTCTCCAACCTGATTATTGTGACGGACATAAACACTGTACATACCGTTACACAGCAACGCTCATCATCGAAGATAACCCTAGTATATAATCCAAAAACACAGGGAACGATTTACCGTGAAGATAAAAATTCACAAATTTCAAACAATAAATATCATGTAGCCTTACTTTATAATGAAAATCAAAAATACTCTCTGCCTACATATCCTGATGGCTACGCTCGCCATCCTGTTTCTTAGCGTTCCCCCGCTGGTGACGAGTTTTGATCCGGCGCTAACATTCCAGCCACTGATTAACACCATGGAAGGAACGGCAAAAGAACAAAAGGAAAAAATAGCCACCATTTCCCATGCGTTACAGGGAAATGCGATTTTCTTTCTCGGTGCTTCTGAGGTGTCGACATCTGAAGACGAACATTACGCGGTATATAATTACTTTAATAACCAGCTACATCGTCCGGTTGTGGCCTATGGCGATAGTTATGTCGATAGCGTCACGCATTTTTTACTGCTCTCGCGTTTTAAAAACGAACTTAACGCTAACAGTAAAGTTGTTTTGCTGCTGGCACCCGATAGTTTTTATTCAGACGGCATTCCTCCGGCAATTTTTGCCAACAATTTCCCAGCATCTATTTTTAATCCGCTGATGAAGGATGACCAGACGCGTCCTTTTCTGGTTAATTACTTACAACATATCGATAAAGAAGATATAAGCCATTTAACTTTCGGCCAAATGAAAGTCTATGGTTGGCACCCACAAATTATTTGGCAGGAAGTGAGTTATCAATTTGCTAATTTCTGTGAGCTGATAAAAAACTACTGGCTGGCGATGCTACGTATTATCCCACAGCCTGCACAACCATGGCCGGATCAGTCAGCCACCAACGTCATTCCCGACTGGGATCGCGAGCTGGCTCAGGCTCATGAGTTGAATAAGTCTCGTCAGCAAAGCGCAGCCACACTGTGGATGGATAAGACGGTTTTTGCCGACGATAAAACACCAGAAGAGTGGGACGACGCGCCGATTGTTCCGGCGCAAATGGAAGCGTTACGGGCGACGATCAAACTACTGAAAGCGCGTAACGCCCAGTTTGTCGTCATCGTCGATCCGATTAATCCGTGGGCGATTAATAACTCCCAGAAATTCCAGCCAGTCGATAGCCAGATTAGGTCGATGCTGGAGGAAAACAAGGTTCCTTATTTTGATATGTATGCGCAGCCTTATCAGAACGGCTGGAATTGGGATCGTCTGCACCCAACCGAGCCTGCATGGGTTGCGATGGATAAATTTATTGCTGAGAGTTTTAAATGATGAAAACCGCCATTCGCCTTTTTTTCCTTTATCTCTTTCTGGCGGTAACCATCGTTGCATGGACCTCTGTTGATGAAAGCATGAGTTTAAAAGTGCATTTTGAATATCAAAAATTCTGAAGGATGAATGATGTACAGCTCCGGAATGTTTTTTTTCCTTCTATTTTCATCAGCATTATTGTTTGCGCTGATTAATCGCGTATTCAGTTATCGGCTGACGTATTTATCCGCTTTTTCCGTCTTGGCGGTCTTAGGCTGGGGATATATTTTCCAGGGAGATTACGTTGTTCCCGTAGCGGTTTTCCTGAGTTTTTATATTCTCGTCACCTTAAAAGAGAAAGGTTGGTTAAAAACCTGGCAGGCAGTGAGCCTGACGTTGCTCCCGCTTTTTTTGGTGAAGTTACACCTCAACAACCACTGGGGCATGATTGGCCTGTCTTTTATGACCTTCCGCGCTATTGATGTTTTGCTTTATCGCAGCAAAAAAGATGGTCAGAATTTCCTGCATTACTTCTGCTACCTCTTTATGCCTTTTATTATTCTGGCTGGCCCGATGTATCGCTGGCGGACATGGCTGAGTGATATTAATAAACCGGTCTTCACGATGACCCGCGAGCAGTTTTTAGTGGCCGTGGAGCAAATTGTTACCGGTATTATCCAGAAGTTCTTATTCGCCATGCTGATCAATAATCTGGTTATTGAGTCGTGGAGCCCGCGTCCGTTTACGCTAAGCGTTGGTGTGGTGATGTCGCTGGCCTACAGCGCCTATCTCTATTTTGATTTTGCTGGCTACAGCAATATGGCTATCGGGGCAGGGCGCTTATTTGGCCTGAATATTCCGGCGAACTTCAATATGCCCATTCTGGCTAAAAATCCGCAGGATTTCTGGCGGCGTTTCCACATCAGCCTGTCTGAATGGCTGAGAGACGTGGTCTTTATGCCGATTTATATGAATCTGATGAAGCTCAATTTTTTCCGACAGAACAAAACGCTGGCGCAAAATATTGGCATCTTCTGCACCCTGTTTTGTATGGGGGCATGGAACGGACTCGAACGACACTATGTCATCAGCGGCGCGCTATTTGGCGCTATTTCGGTTGCTCACAACATGTTGCAATGGTCTGCCAAGCGCAGTCCCACTTTGAACCATTGTCTACATCATCCGGTTATTGTGTTCATCGGTCGAATTCTGACGCTGGCAAGCGCCGCGGCCTCCCTCTACATCTTTAGCGGAATGTCTCCTCTATGAACCTTCACTTAGAGCTTCAGGAACTGCAGGATTTCCTTCGTGCGGCATTACTCGAACCAGCTAACCCCAATCAGTTGGCGATTAGCGGTAGCGATGACGCGATGACCTGGCAACAACTATCCATTGCCGTTACAGACTGGTCGCAGCGCTATCAGCAATGTGAGCGGCCTACAGGTTCGCCCGTCGTGTTATATGGGCATCAGCAGGCGGAGTTCGCCGTGGCGATCTATAGCTGCCTGCTGCATAACATTCCGTACATCCCGGTGGACTGCATCTATCCGCAGGAGCGGCTCAAGGAGATTTGTCACCTGGCGAACGCCCCTTACTACTACGATGTTGTGACTCAGCAGTTCATTGCTACCGGTGAGGCTGGTCAGGCGCTGGTTGAGCAGGATCTCGCCTATATTATGTTCACTTCCGGCAGCACCGGAAAACCCAAAGGTGTGCAGATCGGGCGTGAAAGCCTGTGGCATTTCATGAAGTGGGTGCGTGAGGATTTCTCGCTGCCAGACGCGCCAGTGCTGATGAACCATGCAGTGTTCAGCTTCGATCTCTCCCTGATTCCGCTGCTGGCGAATCTGGCAACGGGCGGGCACATCGTTCTGAATGCGAAAGAGGATATCGCGGCAGAAAACTGGCTCGAACGCCTGAAAAACAACGGCGTTTCCGTCTGGGTTTCAACGCCATCCTTTGCCTATCAGAAGCTGCTTTCTCCTCAGTTCAACAGTGAATATTTACCTGAACTCAACGTCTTTGTGTTTATTGGTGAAGTGCTAAACAAAGCGCTGGTCAAACAGTTACGTCGCCGCTTCCCGCACGCCAAAATTCTCAATTCCTATGGCCCAACGGAAGCGACTGTCGCTACTACCGTTATCGAAATCACCGATGACATCCTGCACAGCGAAAACGATCTGCTGCCCGTCGGCGCGATGATGCCGGATTCCAGAATGGAAATTACCGCTGAGGGTGAGCTGATTATTTGGGGTAAAAACGTGATGCGCGGCTACCTCGGGCTCGCGCAGGAGAACGCTGAGAAATTGCTACATCGCGAAAGTGAAGCGTTCCGAGGCTACAGAACTGGCGACCTGGGCTACGAAGACGGACTGCTATACTGCCAAGGTAGAAATGACAGCCAGATCAAACTGAATGGCTACCGGATTGAAATTAACGAGATTGAGAACCGCCTGCTGGCGATATCCGACATCAGCGAGGCGGTTGTCCTGCCACTGATGAAATCGGGCGGTGGCGTTCTGCGTATCGCGGCATTCTGCGTGACGAACTTGGCACCAGACGTGATTAAAACCTCGCTCTCTAAGGTGATTCCGCCTTACATGGTGCCTTCCCAAATCATTATCAAAGATGCGTTGCCGCTGAACCCTAACGGCAAAATCGATCGTAAACTGCTGGATACTCATGCCCGCACGATTTAATTATCCCAGGAAAAATCATGGAACAAGAAATACTCGCGCTGTTTGAAAAGATCTTATCCCGTAAAGTGGGCTTTAACGATGAACTGATTGAGTCCGATATTCTTGACTCGATTCTGGCGGTCGATCTGGTGCTGGAAGTGCAGGACGTTTACGGCTGCGTGATCCCACCAACGGAAGTCGCTACCGTTCTGAAGACCCCGGCGGATCTGGCTCGCTACATTGAAGAGAACCGCGGCTAAGTCTTAAACAGCGGCGGTTTTGTACTATTTAAAGCCCTTGGATAGGCTTATCCAGGGGCTTTTTTATCTGGCTGGGATGCTTACACGAGACAGGTGTCTATCGCGTTATTTAGCCAAGAGTTCTCTTCGGACGATTTCTGCGCCTGCACTTAACGCATTGAGTTTGCCTGTAGCTACTCGACGAGATAAAGGAGCCATACCACAGTTGGTTGAAGGATAGAGCTTGTCGGCATCGACAAACTGAAGTGCTTTTCGTAGCGTATTGGCGACTTCTTCTGGTGTCTCGATGGCATTGGTTGCCACGTCAATAGCCCCGACCATCACTTTTTTACCGCGAATCAGTTCAAGTAAGTCCATGGGAACGCGTGAGTTGTGGCATTCCAGCGAGATGATATCGATATTGGATTTTTGCAGTCTGGGAAACGCTTCTTCATATTGCCGCCACTCAGATCCCAGCGTCTTTTTCCAGTCGGTATTGGCTTTGATGCCATATCCGTAGCAGATGTGTACCGCTGTCTCACATTTCAGCCCTTCAATCGCTCTTTCTAATGCGGCGATACCCCAATCATTCACCTCATCGAAAAAGACATTAAAAGCGGGCTCATCAAACTGAATAATATCTACACCCGCCGCTTCTAACTCTCTCGCTTCCTGATTGAGAATTTTGGCGAATTCCCAAGCCAGTTTTTCGCGGCTTTTATAGTGGTTGTCATAAAGTGTATCGATCATCGTCATCGGCCCTGGCAGAGCCCACTTAATCGGTTGCTTTGTGAGTTGGCGTAAGAATTTGGCATCTTCAACAAATACGGGTTTTTGACGTGCCACCGCCCCGACAACGGTCGGTACGCTCGCGTCATAGCGATTACGAATTTTAACGACTTCACGTTTCTCAAAATCCACGCCGCTAAGGTGCTCAATAAACGTCGTGACAAAGTGTTGGCGCGTTTGCTCGCCATCGCTGACTATATCAATACCTGCACGCAGTTGATCAAACAGCGACAAACTCAGGGCATCTTTCTTCCCGTCAATTAACTCTTCGTTTTGTAATTTCCAGGGAGACCACAGTTTCTCAGGCTCTGCGAGCCAAGATGGCTTGGGCAAACTGCCAGCAGTTGAAGTCGGTAGCAATGTTTTCATAACAGGTGACCTTATAGTTTTGGTGAATCAACGCGCGTAGTGAGCAGACCATTGTTCAAGAATATTCTTGTAGGGTTTGATGAAGTGCTCTTCAGTAAACTTTCCTTGCTCAATAGCCAACTGACTGCGTTCTACCCGATCATAAACAATTTTTGTTAATGAATGATCCTGATGATTCAGGTTGGGTTGATAGTATTGCCCCGCTGCCGAGTTAGCATTGTAAATCTCAGGTCGATAAATCTTTTGGAAAGTCTCCATCGTGCTGATAGTACTGATAAGCTCAAGATTCGTGTAATCGCTCAGTAAATCACCAGAAAAATAAAACGCCAAAGGTGCAACACTATTTGCAGGCATAAAGTAGCGAGCCTGTAACCCCATTCTTTCGAAGTAATAATCGGTCAAAGAAGGTTCATTTTGCTGGTATTCGATGCCTAATACAGGATGCTGATTCCCCGTCCGATGATAGGTGTTTTTACTTGAAATACTTAGGCATATAACCGGTTGTTTATTAAAGTTATCTTTGTAAAAATTTGAATTTGTGAAGCATTTAAATAGTTTCCCATGCAAATCGCCAAAATTATCTGGCGTGCTAAATCCGGAATGACTCTTATTATGCTCTGGCAGTAATACGCTAAAATCATAATCTCGCACGTAAGAGGAGAAGTTATTCCCTACGATGCCTTCAATGCGTTCATTCGTTTTCTTATCAACAATATTCGTTTTCAATATTTCAATTGCAGGGAAGGTATCGCCATTGCCTTCAATATCGATCTCAACGGAAATGATTTCAAGTTCGACAGAATAACGGTTGCCTTTAGGGTTATCCCAATACGCCAGTGAATTGAAGCGATTATCAATCATCACTAACGTGTTGCGTAAGTTCTCCTGGCGGCTTTCCCCTCTGGCTAAATTAGCAAAGTTGGTCGTGATACGCGTGTTTTCGGAGGGGTTGTAATTCTCATCGAAGCAACTGCTCTTAATCGTAAATGTAAAATCTTTATTCATCGCGGTCTTTGCATCCTAAGATTTGATATGAAAACTGAATTAATTTGTTGATTTTAATGATCTTGTTTGTTTCTTACTCAGCAGTCTTCATGTTGTCAATACGTTAATATTGCATATTTTATGCCAGAGTCATTGGATGAGTGAAAGAGAGTTAATTTCATCAAAGATGAATTATATTCATGATCAGGTATGTGGTCAGGATTGGCGTTAGTGCAGAAGCCCCCGTATTGCAGGAACCACCTCTGGAATCTATGGGGTTATGAGCGACTAACTGAATTGACTGATGGTCAGGCTAAAAGATGTGGAAGGCCGATTTCATTGCTCAAAAGGGGGTGACTTGAGCTTCACTCATGATTGCATCGATTTAGGCGGAAATGCCCCCTTTGCTAACAAATGGGGGCTGACTCTGAGATATGTTGTTATGTTTAAATAATCATCCGTACAGCGCAATAAACAAGTAGCAAAGCCAACGTGATATTTACGGCTCTGCCATATTTCCTGAAGATCGATTGAAAAAAGTGCCCTGCCAAAGCCCAAACAAAGTTACCGAGGCAACCTATAATAGCCAGAAGAATACTGACACTTGCGACCCAGAAGACTTCATGGGTCACAGGTAACACAAACGCAGAGAGTGCAGTAATTCCGTAAAGAATAATCTTAACGTTTGCAAACTGAAGCCAGAAACTAACCCAGAAACTTAAGGGTTTATCAGCTCCATTTGAAACGTTAGAGTCGCTGGTTCCAATGCGCCAAGCCAACCAGAGTATGTAAGCCACTCCTGCCCAGACGAGCCATTTTGTCACGGCGGGAAGGATGCTAATGAGCGTAAAAGTAAAAATCCCGCAGGCAAGCATCAGAACAAAAAATCCAGTGCTCATACCTGCTAGCACCCGAAGGCTACGGCGTAGTCCATACTGATTTACTGAACTTAGCGCCAAAATATTATTAGGACCTGGCGTCAGCGCCGTTATTAACGTATAGGTCAAAAAACCACTAATTATTGCTGATGTCACTTGTATTCTCCTGTTAGTTTCAGGATATTAGCCCACCCAATAACGTCAAAATAGTGAAAGTTTTAGATTTGTAAGTTTCAATTTTTCGATGTTTTTTTCCGAGGTGTGATGTGGACTTGCGACGTTTCGTTACTTTTAAAACCATTGTTGAAGAGGGCTCTTTCGCTCAGGCCGCCCGCAAACTTTGCTGTACTCAATCAACGGTAACGTTTCAAATTCAGCAGCTTGAACAGGAATTATCCATTCAGCTTTTTGAAAAAATTGGGCGCCGTATGGCACTCACTTCGGCGGGAAAATCCTTATTGCCCCAGGTACACGAACTCACCCGGGTTTTGGACGGAATTCGTCAGGTATCACAATGTGGGACGGAAATCGTAGGTGAACTGCGAGTGATGATTGGGGAAACCTTGCTGGCGTATAAAATGCCAGAAGTGTTACGCCATTTCAGATTAAAAGCGCCAAAGGTTCATATTTACTTGCAGTCGGTAAATTGCTACACCATACGGGATTCATTACTTTCTGATAATGCGGATTTAGGTGTTTTTTACCGCGTCGGTAATGATGAAGCGTTGCATATGGAAAATTTCGGACAACAGGAACTTGTGCTCGTTGCCTCGCCTGAACTCGAAGATGTCGACTTTACTCAACATAATCAACATATTCCTGTCAGTTTCATCATCAATGAACCGCAATGTATATTCAGACAAATGTTTGAATCCACACTTCGTGAAAGAAAAATAACGATAGATAGTACTATCGAACTCTGGAGCATTGAGAGCATCAAAAATTGTGTTGCCGGAAACCTTGGTGTCTCTTTCCTTCCAAGGTTCAGCGTTGTCCGTGAACTGGAGTCAGGCGAGTTGAAGACCTTGCCTTTCACCGAGCATCCACTAACGATTACGGCGCTTTGCGCCTATCATGCAGGCCGAACCGTGAGCCCTGCAATGAAGACGTTTCTCGAGTGCATGCGCCAGTGTTTAGGAAACGAACCTTCTGCGTAAGACCGTCATGGCCTAATCATCCCAGGTACTTCTGACTTTTACGTCGGTGAGTGGCATAGCAGATCTCCATATTGAGGTGTCGGCATACGCTGGCTGTTGGTATAAGAATTCATTGAACGGGCTTGTACCATCACTTATACCAACAAATCCTACTTGATGTACGGAGATGTCGGTAGAGTCTGGTTGACTGAAAGCAGCGGATTTATAGCTAATTAACTGAAATTTAGGCATAAAAAAAGACGTCGGTTGACGTCTGTTTACTTCGAAATGGTACGCCCTACAGGGCTCGAACCTGTGACCTACGGCTTAGAAGGCCGTTGCTCTATCCAACTGAGCTAAGGGCGCATTGCGCAAAGAAGTGGCTGCTGCTTGTTACAACAGTGGGCAGGATTATACCCACACGTCTCGGTGAGTCAACGGGTTGACGCTGGATTTACGCTATACGGTGAATCCCTGTACAACTTTGGTGGATGTCGCTTTTTCTGGTGTGACTTTTTTGCACAATTGCGAGCGTCGTCCACATGAACCAGACATCGCATTGATAGTTTCAGTTTTATACTCGTCATACTTCAAGTTGCATGTGCGTTGGCTACGCTCACTCACCCGAATCACTTACTTGAGTAAGCTCATCGGGATTCCTTCCCTTGCCGCCTGCCTGAAACTCGAATTATTTAGAGTATATCTGCTGGATGCGTTCAGTAATTCTTTTCAAGTTATGATCAGGCATATTCTGCATCCTGCGCTATTGGTACACTATGCCCGCATTCGTTGGGCTTTGGATGAATGTGGGCTGCTTTCACTCGCGAGGCTTGTTGCTCGGCTATTTGTGAATCCGCTATTTTGTCGAACTTTGGAACCTTTTGATTTATGAACATTCTTTCATCCGCATTCTTGCGCGTTTGTCTGCTGGCGATGTTGATGCTGCCTGTTGGATATGCATCGGCGGCGAGTGCGGATTCTGATCCACAGCCCGCGCAGACCGATGCGCCAGTAAAAATTAATGTTGATGCTGAGTTGATCAAGCTGCAAAAACAGTTAGATAGCATCAAGCAGCAGGTTTCAGGCACAAATAACGACAGCAAATTTGGTGCGTTGAATGACACAACGCAAGAGTTGGTGAATAACGCCAACGAGCTTTCTAATGCCGTGGCACCGCAGCGTGCCCAAATTCAGGCTCAGTTGGATGTCTTAGGGCCTGCGCCAGAATCTGGTTCCAGTATTAATGAAACCAGCGAAGTGACGCGTAAGCGAAACAGCCTGAATGCGCAAAAAGCAAAAATGGACGCACAGATTGAGCAGATTCAGGCTTTACGCGCCAGTGCGGCTAATCTGTCGGCGCAAATCGTTACGCTTCGCCGTAGTGCGCTGAAAACGCAACTGGCATTGAATTCTGGCAGCATTCTGGGCGGGCGTTTTTGGGCTCCCCTTATAGCACCACAGGCCGAGGATGTCCGTCGCCTGAGTACCTTTCAGGATCAGTTAACCGACGCCTTTACGGTGGCTTGGGAACCAGACTGGCGCTACGGTTCTGCCTTCCTGATTCTGATTGCAATGGCGATGAGTTCGGCAGGGCGTCGGTATCTGGAGAAATATCTGGCCTGGGCGGGAATTCACTGGTTACCGGAAGGGCGCTTGCGGCGGAGTTTTTTAGCCACGGCGTCAGTTATCTCAACCGTAGTCACGATCGGTATTGCAGTGAATTTGATCGACTTCACGTTCACGCGCCATGGCGAGGCGACAGAACGCGTAGTGTCGTTCCTTGATGCGCTGGTGAGGCAGGCCATTTTCTGTTCGATGATTGCTGGGTTGGGGCGCGCATTCCTGTCAAATCAGCGTCCTTCATGGCGCTTGCCCGCGATTGCTAACCCAGTAGCAAAAGCCATGAAGCCGTTCCCTGTGGTCGCTGCTGGCATTATTTTGATCTTTGGTTTTATTGAACAAGTGACGGCGACGGTGGGGACATCGGTCGCGGCAACCATTATGGTGAATGGCTTATCCGCACTGTTCTTAGCGTTTACTGCCGGGACGATCACGCTGAAAAGCGATCAGATTCGTCGGCAGATGGTGCATTCAGGGGAACAGCCGGAAGCGCGTTCGACGTTATCTGGCGTGATTCATCTTGCTGTATTGGCGACGGCGTTCTCTATTCTGGTGTCACTGGTCATCGGTTATATCTCGCTAGGTCGCTTCCTGGCGTTCGAGCTGGTGTGGATTGGCATGGTGTTCTCCTGCCTGTATTTATTCTCAACATTTATTACCGATATCTGCGAAAGCCTTTTTTCTCCTAACAATGCCAGCGGCAAGCGGATGAAAAATTCGCTCAATCTGGACGATCGGCATCTGGCTCAGGCCACATTGCTTCTGTCGGCTGGTGGTAAAGTCTTTTTAATTTTGATGGCGGCCGTTGCCTTACTTAACGGTACGTTTGGCACCACTACCCCTTTGGAGTTGGTGCAAAAAGCCGTTGAAATCTGGGGGGGGAAAGGGCTGGAAACCTTGAGCATTGTGCCTGCCCATCTGGTCAATGCCGTGCTCTTTCTGGTGGTAGGGGTTTATGTTTTACGCTCTTCAAAACGCTGGTTGGAGGACGAGTTTCTTCCTAAAACGACGCTAGAGCGAGGAATCCGTGCGTCGCTGGTGACGCTATTCAGCAATATCGGTTATATCCTGATTATTCTGCTGACGTTGGCGACATTGGGGATTGAATGGAACAAGCTAGCGTGGATTGTCAGTGCGTTGTCGGTGGGTATCGGTTTTGGCTTACAGGAGATAGTGAAGAACTTTATCTCTGGCCTGATTCTATTGACGGAACGCCCGGTGAAAGTCGGGGACTCGGTCAGTATCAGCGGAGTTGAAGGCGATATCCGGCGGATTAACGTGCGTGCGACGGAAATTCAACTGGGTGATCGTTCGACGGTGATCGTGCCGAACTCTCAATTCATTTCACAGAATGTGCGCAATATTACGATGGGGAATCCGTTTGGGGTTGCGACGCTGGCGCTGACGTTCCCGTTGGATATCGATCCTGAAGAAGTTCGGACACTTTTGCTGGATGCTTACATCAACCATGATGCGATTCTGGAGTCACCGGCGCCGTCAGTGAAATTCAGCCAGTTGAACCCGACGGGCATGGTGCTGAGTGTCACGGGCTATGTCAGCAGTCCGAGAATGGTATCGGAAGCGAAGAGCGACCTGCTGTTTGAGATCATCAAGCGGTTACGGGCATCTAATATTCCGCTAGCCGTACCGCAGAAGATGGTGCTGGAAAATTCAGGGCTTGCACTGCCTGACAGCATTTCGGGCGAGGATAAATAATGATTTATACCCTAAATAATTCGAGTTGCAGGACAAAACGTTAGCGTTTTGAACAACGCAATGCGTTGGCCCACTAGGGCAAGGCTTATTTATAAGCCTTGTAACGCGGCAAGAGAGGGAATCCCGATGAGCTTACACAAGTAAGTGATTCGGGTGACTGACAAATCTGCCAGAGGCAGATTTGAACGCTGCTTGCAGCGACCCCAACGGGGCGAGGCCAACGCCAGTGTGCCGAGTAGCGCAGCCAACGCACATGCAGCTTGCAGTATGACGGGTATAGCCATCCGTTATCCGATATTGAACGGGTAACGAATGGACATCGACGCTTTGCTAGCTAGCAGGGCGTGAATCGCGGCTATTTTCCCTGCTGTTTAATCATATCAAGATAGATTTCACGCAGTCGCTGAGTAATCTGGCCGGGCTTGCCGTCGCCGATCGTTTTTCCATCCAGCATCACGACGGGGAGGACGAGCATAGTGGCTGAACTGACAAAAATCTCCTTGGCGTGATACGCCTCTTCTGGCGTAAAACAGCGTTCTTCTAACGTAATGCCATCCTTTTCTGCCAGCTTGAGCAGCGACTGACGGGTAATACCGTGCAGAATATCGTTGCTGAGTGGGCGTGTCACAACGGTATTGTCATGCAGGACGATGTAGCAGTTGCAGGAACTGCCTTCGGTAATAAAGCCATCTTGGACAAAAAAGGCGTCATCGGCTTTATTCGCGTGGGCATATTCTTTCGCCAGGCTGGCAGCGAGCAGGCTGACGGTTTTGATATCCCGACGATGCCAACGGATATCCTCGGTGGTGACAACGTGTAGACCCGTTGTTGCTTTCGGGTTACCGACCAGCGAACGCGCCTGAGTGAATAAAACCAGCGTGGATTTGACGTCAGCAGAAGGGAAATAGAAATCACGATCGCCAGCATTGCCACGGCTAAGTTGCAAATAGATCGCGCCTTCTTGCAGATCGTTTTTATTGATCAACTCATTGTGGATATCTTTGAGCGCCTCTGCGGTGACGGGCAACGTAAGCGATAACTCGCGGCAGGAGCGTTGCAGGCGAGTGATATGGTCGGGAAAATCAACCAGCTTGCCATCGATTACCGCGGTCACTTCATAGACGGCATCGGCAAACAGGAAACCACGGTCAAATACGGAAATTTTTGCTTCATTCTCTTCTAAATACTGTCCATCAACGTAAACAAGACGTTGCATCACAACACTCCTTAATAGTTGCTCAATGCAGGTTAACGCGCGTTATCCCCACAATAATGCGTTGGGCGGTAATATTTCGCTACCGTTATAATACAATCCATTATTGCGATCGCGCTGTAAGAGCAACGGGCCATCCAAATCGACCACGGCGGCTCCCTGCGCCACGACAAATGCCGGTGCCATCGAAAGCGATGTGCTCACCATGCAACCGACCATAATTTTTAAATTTTTCTCTTGTGCGTATTTTCGCAAACGCAGGGCTTCAGTCAGTCCGCCCGTTTTATCCAGCTTGATGTTGATCATGTCATAGCGTCCTACCAGAGCGGCTAGCGACTGGCTGTCATGGCAGGACTCATCAGCACAGACGGGAATTGGGCGGGGCAGCGTTGCCAGCATATCGTCTTTGCCCGCAGGGAAAGGTTGTTCGATCATCGTGACGCCAAGTGCGGCGAGTTCAGGAACCAGCGTCAGATAGCGCTCGGTATCCCATCCTTCATTAGCGTCTACGATCAGGCGAGCCAGTGGTGCGCCTTCGCGAACGGCGGCGACTCTGGCCAGATCGTCTGCATCCGCCAGTTTTAGTTTGAGAAGAGGGCGATTGGCATTGTGTATGGCGGCGTGGCGCATGCGGTCTGGCGTATCGAGCGATAGCGTATAGGCCGTCTCCAACACCGTGGGTGAAGAGAGATTCAGGCGTTGCCAAATGCGTTGCCGATGCTGTTTGCACTCGAGATCCCAAAATGCGCAATCGAGCGCATTACGCGCGGCGCCTGCTGGCAGAAGGGGTTGTAGCGCTTTCCGATCCAGACCGTTACGGATGTCGCTGTGCAGTGAGGCAATCTGTTCCATTACGCTGTCGAGTGATTCACCGTAACGTGAATAAGGAACGCATTCGCCATAGCCCGTCACGTTGCCGGACTGAAGCGACACGACAACGACATCCGCCTGACGCTTGCTGCCGCGTGAAATGGTAAATGCGCCCTCTATTGGCCAACTTTCGGTGAAATATCGCATCTCGATCATAAGTTTGCTCTTGAATCAATCATCTCGAATCCACCCTATTGTGCCCCAGCGCCGTAAGTTACTCGTTTGACTGGCCTGATTGGACTCTAAAGTGTAATGCTTCTCTCTGCGCGTATTCTTCATTTTTTGCGATTTTAGTCAGAAATAAATGAGGTTTAATTCCAGACTGAGAAAATTTATGAGCGGGTATCGACAGAGCGAATTATCTGAGATAGCTTGAATAAGCTTATTACACTTCAGGTCGCATATACCTCCGTGGTTTTAACGAAAGTTGTAGCCAATGAAAACTGGCTTTCTGCGATTTGAATGATGTTGAGTAGAGCGCTTTTTACAGGCGCTGCGTCGCTCGGACGGTCCGGGCGCTCACGTTAATTTGAGGATGTTATGGCTGATTCTACTTCTCCGCGCCGTTTTACGCGCATCGATCGTCTTCCCCCGTATGTATTTAATATCACTGCTGAATTAAAAATGGCTGCGCGTCGTCGCGGCGAAGATATTATTGATTTCAGCATGGGTAACCCTGACGGCCCGACGCCTCCTCATATCGTGGAAAAACTCTGTACGGTTGCACAGCGTGAAGATACTCATGGTTACTCGACATCCCGAGGGATCCCGCGCTTACGCCGTGCGATCTCCCGCTGGTATGCCGACCGCTATGAGGTTGATATCGATCCTGAAAGTGAAGCGATCGTCACTATTGGTTCCAAAGAGGGGCTGGCGCACTTGATGCTGGCAACGTTGGATCATGGTGATACGGTGCTGGTGCCTAACCCCAGTTACCCCATTCACATTTATGGCGCGGTGATTGCCGGTGCACAGGTGCGTTCTGTGCCGCTGGTGGAGGGCGTCGATTTCTTCAATGAATTAGAGCGCGCTATCCGAGAGAGTATTCCGAAGCCGAAAATGATGATTCTCGGTTTTCCGTCGAACCCGACGGCGCAGTGCGTCGAATTGGATTTCTTTGAACGTGTTGTTGCGTTGGCGAAACAGTACGGCGTGCTAGTTATCCATGATTTGGCCTATGCCGATATCGTTTATGACGGCTGGAAGGCACCGTCGATCATGCAGGTTCCCGGTGCAAAGGACATCGCGGTAGAGTTCTTCACGCTGTCGAAAAGCTACAACATGGCGGGCTGGCGCATTGGTTTTATGGTCGGAAACCCGGAGTTGGTAAACGCGCTGGCACGGATTAAGAGCTACCATGATTACGGTACGTTTACGCCGTTGCAGGTTGCCGCGATTGCCGCGTTGGAAGGCGATCAGCAATGTGTGCGGGATATTGCTGAGCAGTATCGCCAGCGCCGTAACGTTTTGGTGCGCGGCCTGCGTGAGGCAGGTTGGATGGTTGATGAGCCGAAAGCCTCAATGTACGTCTGGGCGAAAATTCCTGATGTTTATGCACATCTGGGGTCGCTGGAGTTCGCCAAGCGACTGCTGTCTGAAGCGAAGGTTTGCGTCTCGCCTGGCATTGGCTTTGGGGATTATGGCGATACCCATGTTCGGTTTGCCTTAATCGAAAATCAGGATCGTATTCGGCAAGCGGTACGCGGAATTAAGACGATGTTCCGCGCTGACGGTATCTTGCCGACCACTAAACCCGTAGCAGGAAAGGGCCCTGCGGCCTGATATCCTCGGCTCCCAGTTGCCTGACTGGGAGCAACATAAACATGCCGTGACAGCGGCTTATCATTTGCTAGAATGCCTACCGTTAATCTCAATCAGGATGAGTTTGTCATGTCGTTATCTCTGTCTAAATTTTCTGCGTTAACGCTGCTTTGCGTCACGCTGGCCGGGTGCCAACAAACAGGAACGTCTGCCCACAAAGGAACGGTGGCAGGTCAGTCTTCTGCGGTAACGGTCTCTTCTAACGATCAATTGAATCAGCTGTCGTCGCTGGTGGCGGCCACCCGGTATCTCAAATCGAAATGTAACCGTAGCGACCTTCCCGATGATGCGACGATTGCCAATGTTGCGTTGACTGTGGCGAAGCAAAGAGGCTGGAATGTTGCGAACTATCAGGCTTTACCGCAGCGCAGTGAAAGCCTGTATCAAGGGTTATTAAAAGACAGTACGCCAAAAGAGGCGCAGTGTTCGGAATTTAACCGCACGCTGACGCCGTTTATTGATGCCATGCGCAGCCACGGTTAAGGCGTAGTATTTCCACTTTCGTTGGCGGCGGAACGTTCATTCTCGTTGAATTTTCCGCCTGGCCAATCCTCCAGCGCTTCCAGAATAAACACCTCACCCTCTACGCTAAAAATGGTCATATCCTGCTGAATTTGTTCTATGGTTAACCCTTCCATCGGCGAGTCGCCTTCACGGAATTGCAGGCCGTTGAGCGTGATGCTGCGTTTGGCTTCGTCCGACGTATAAACATGTGCGCTGTAGGTCAATGGCGGAATCTCACCATTGCTGATGGGCGGTAACGACAGCGTGGTCTTTTTCTCAAGGGGAGCAGCAGGCGCATCGACATGAGTCTCTCCCTGATGAGGCGTCGCTGTGAGTGCTGTCGACGCTTGTCCCTCAGCCGAAGGTAAGGTGGCGGCTTGAACGGCCAACGTGGTCGTCGGAGACGTCGTAGGGCTACCCCAGCGCTGGTGGCTGAACCAGCCTAGGGCGATAAAAAGCAAAGCGTAAACAACCATCAGATAACCGGGCATTGGGTATCTGGCAAGTAGCGCTGGCTGTGAGTGTGTCTGTGCGTCCGGTGCGTTATCCACGCGCTAATCCTTAATTATTTATCCCCGTCATACTTCAAGCTGCATGTGTGTTGGCAATACTCGGCTCATCTATGAGCCTCACCCTGAAGGGCCGCCGCTTACGGCGTTCAAATCGGCTATGCCGATTTGTCCTCGCTCACCCCAGTCACTTACTGATGTAAGCTCCTGGGGATGAATGAGAGACAAGTATGTCTCTCACCAGAGGTCAGCCTTTGGCTGCTCAAATTCGTCTTTGACGAATTTGTCACTGCGTCGTCGCCTTCCTGCAACTCGAATTATTTAGGGGGTACTTAGGTCGTGTAGCATCACATCATAAACGAAAGTCGGGTGAGTAGGATGGTGCTGCATGCCTTATTTTGCAAAAAATAGGAAGCACCAGAAAACTGAATCTCTCGGTTATGTGACAGTTCCTCCATTTTGATTAAAAACTATTGTAATCATAATAATCACGCATGGAATCTTGATGCGGGTCGCAAAAAAAATGTGCGAATTTGCTTTAATGAAACCATGTTTTACCATTGTAGGTATGGTGTTTCTTTTTGGTGTTTTAATCGTCAATAAACGAGGGGGTTATAAGAATTTAATTAAGCATCCTGAGTGTTGAATCGGCAGTACTATTATGTGGTTTTTACTACAGGTATTTCGCTGATTTTTTATCAATAAGGGATGAGCCAATCTGCCGCTAAATTACGAATAAAAAAATTTCAAAGTGTGCGATTAATATCGCAGGATTTTTTGCGGATTTATTTTTCTATTTTAATAATTAAAAAATACTGAGGGATAAAATGTTTAGAGCGGTTATTGGGGCTGGTCGTTTACGCACCTGTGCGGTAGCTATTGCCCTTTCTGGGATGGTACTTTCTGGGTGTGACAATAGTCAGCAGCCAGTGGCAGAAACGGCGCCGCCAGATTTGCAGGTGAAAACCACACCGTTTGGTTGGGCTGCACAATACCAGAACACGGACGGTAAGTTTTACGCGACGACGGGTGGTGAGGGTGCGCATGAAAATAGCATTTATATCGTCAGTAATCGTCAGGAATTAAAGGATGCGTTAAATAATGTTCGCAGCGCCCGTTATATCGCAGGCGATGCCGATGCGGAACTACAGGCAAAATTAGAACCTAAGATTATCTATTGGCAAGGCACTATCCGTGGTGATGATTTAGGGAATGGCCGCAATGCGAATGCAGAGGATTATAAAACTAAACCGAATAAAACTACGTTCGATTTTGATTTATATGTCAAAGCGTTCGATCAGAATTATCTGGCGCAGCTGAAAGCCATTGCGGATGCGGGGGGAACGGATGCGGCGGCCGCCAGTGCAGAGCTTAGCCTGTTGAAAAAACAGAATGGTCAGCGTTCGCAGTATGCCAATAACCAGAAAGCACAGATTCAATTTCAGGTTCCACCGAATACCACGATTTTAGGTGTAGGTAGCAACGCGAAACTGGTGGAGGGGTATTTATCCCTCAATACGTTAAGCCAAACGTTCGGCAAAACGGATAACAGCAACATTATTATCCGTAATATTACATTTCAGGCACCGCGTGACTTTGCTCCAGCCTGGGATGCGGGCGACGGTGATAAAGGCAACTGGAATGCGCGTTATGATTCCGTATCGATTAATGCCAGCAAAAATGTCTGGGTTGACCATTGCACTTTTACGGATGGTGAATATCCCGATCATTTAGAGCCCGTGCTGTTCGGTAAACATATCCAACGCCACGATGGCCTGCTGGATATAGAAGATGGCGCTGATTACCTGACAATTTCCTACAACATTTTTGCCCAGCATGACAAAACGGTATTAATTGGCTCTGGTGACGGTGATAAAGGGGAATATCGGATCACTTTTGAAGGCAATTTATGGGACAACAGCGTGCAGCGTTCACCGCGTGTGCGCTTTGGTCAGGTGCATTTGCTGAATAACTATCACCGTGGTGCAACGGATACAAACTATCCCATTCTGTATGCGATTGGGATGGGTTTCGATTCATCGATTCTTTCCGAAAGTAACGTTTTTAATTTCCAGGGCGGTAGTGCAGACGAAAAACTGATTATTGGTGCTTATAAGGGAAGTAAATTTAAAGACAATGGTTCCTGGTTCAATGGCAATCCGGCAAGCAATCTGAATCAAATTGCCTTAGATAAATGTAGTGCACTGCAAGAAACCGAAAAGGCTGCTGCTACAAGCGCTGGGAAAGCGGTGCCGGGATGGGCGCTGGAGACCTGCACCAATGAATTGGAATGGAGCCCGCCTTATGTGTATAGCGTTGGGAAATCCATCGCCGCCGTTGAGAAATATGTCCTGGAAAACGCGGGTTCTGGAAAACTGGATATTTCTCTCCCCTAGTTATCGTCATTAACACATTATCATCATTAACACATTCTTTTTATTGAAATAGTTATCTGTAATCTCTCTGCCCAATATCAATCATTCTGCGGTAATGAATCTGCCGCAGGGTGAGATATATCGGGAAAAATAATAGTAAAAATACAGGAAATACTATGACTTATTTTTTACCCCGTACTCGTCTTACACTCTGCGCGACAGTCGTTCTGAGCAGCCTGATTGCCGGATGCAGCGATAGCGACTCAGCGCCGGATGTTGGTGTCGATCGTTCTGCAGCGCCTCAAAATCTTAAAGTGCCGACGCTGGCTTATGATGACAACAGCGTGGTACTTGCCTGGGAAAAACCGACTAAACCTGCCGCTGGCATTAAAGATTATCGTGTTTATATGAATGGAACCTTGTTGGGCGGAACCATTGATAACCAGAACACCCACTCGCCAGCGAAGCCTTATATCGATAACTTCTACAACGCGATTGATACCACCAACTGGCACGTCCGCGTCAGCTTCCATAATTTCAAGGTGGCTAACCTGTCGCCGGAAACAGAGTACCGTTTCACGGTACGCGCGCTTTATGAAGACGGTAAAGAATCCGTTGATAGTGAAGCGGTTGTGCAGAAAACAATGGCCACGCCAGCCTCATTGAACGTGACTAACTACGGTGCGAAAGGGGATGGGATTGCAAACGATACGCTGGCGATTCAGAAGGCGATTGATGACTGTACGCCAGCCGCGTATCCGAAAGGCTGTAAAGTTGTAGTTGAAGGCGGGACGTTTAAAACGGGTGCGCTGTTCCTGCATAGCGACATGACGTTTGAAGTCGCGAAAGGCACTACGTTGCTGGGGTCGGCAAACGGTGACGATTACCCACTTGCCCGTGGCTACTATCTCTATCCGTACAGTGCACCTAAATTGCCTAAGCGCCCGCCTTCGCTGATTAACGTACTGGAAGCGGACGATCAGGGTAGCAGCCATGCTGGCACCTTTAAAAATATTCGTATCGTCGGGCAGGGCACGATTGATGGCAATGGCTGGATGCGCGGCATTAAAGCCGGTGATGCAAACATTACTGAAATTGATGAATTAAATAACACCTTACCTCTCTATCGTGCGAGTAAAGCCACCAATGTCAGCAGTGACGGTATTCTGGCAAAAGACCAAACGGCCAAGGCCGTTAATGAAGGAATGTCACTGGATGAGGCATACAAAAACCGCCGCTCAAGCCTGATGACGTTGCGCGGTGTGAGCAATATGTATCTGGAAGGGCTGACAATTCTGAATCCGGCATATCACGGTGTGATGGTGCTGGAATCTGAAAATGTGGCGATGAATGCGTTGGTTCACACGACATATGATGCCAATAACGCGGATGGCATTGAATTCGGAAACAGCCAGAACGTCATGGTATTCAATAACTTTTTTGATACGGGTGATGACAGCGTAAACTTTGCAGCGGGATACGGTGCTGAAGTGGCGACGCTGGGGCAAAAAGCGCAGAGCGGTGCCTGGATCTTCAATAACTACTTCCGCCGTGGTCATGGTGCGGTGGTAACGGGTAGCCACACGGGTGCCTGGATTGAAAAAATTGTTGCTGAAGATAACGTAATGAATAAGACGGATGTTGGCCTGCGCATGAAGAGTCGACCCTATTATGGTGGTGGCTCGCGTGACGTGGTATTCCGTAATAACGCGATGCGTGATATTGTCAACGAGCCGTTCGTGTTCACTATCAAATATAAAGCGGACGTGAACGATACCCAGCCTGCGGCAGAACCCGCACAGTTCCGTGATGTGACCGTTTCTAACGTCACGGTTGATGGTTCACCGAAGAAAAACAGCATCATGGTCGACGGGATGACCGTGCTTGAAATGGCTGATGCGTATAAGTTCTCCTTTGGACGTGATGCTTATCACCAAGGCTTGCATTTTGAGAATGTAAAATTCAAAAATGTAAAAGCTACGGACATCACGTTCCTGAAGAACAGTGAATTTAAAAATGTCATTTTTGAGAATGTACCGGGAGCCTGGAATTTCGGTCATATTGAAAATATCAGGCTCGAAGACCGTGTAAATAATGATGCCGCGCTGACGACCAGCGGTGATGAAACCATCACCCGGGAAGCCGCAACGGAATAAGGCATTTTCCCCACGCCGCTAGGTGTGGGGAGTATTATGGATGATTACCTATGGCACGATTGCAAGCGTTCAAAGATCCGTCTTTTAATTCGTTGGTTGCCACTTTTCGGTCACTGCCAGCTCCTCTGATTCGACGTATCGTATTGGGGCTGATTTTACTGCTGATTTGTCAGCAGTTGGCCGTATTGACCTGGCGCTTTCTCCTACCTGAAGACTCACGCATTATTGGCGTGTCGGTCACGCCTGCCCAGGCGAAAGAAAAGCCCGCAACGCCGGGTGATTTTACCTTGTTCGGCCATGCTCCCGATGCGGATGCCTCCGCCGTTAACGACGCCGCATTATCCGGCGATATTCCGTTGTCATCGTTAAATATCAGTCTGACTGGGGTATTGGCGAGTGAAGACGCCAAACGTTCGATTGCCATTATCGCTAAAGATAGTCAGCAATATAGCCGCAACGTCGGCGATGCCGTTCCGGGCTATGAAGCCAAAATTGTGACTATCTCTGCCGATCGTGTCGTGCTCCAGTACCAAGGGCGCTATGAAGCGCTGCACTTGTATCAGGAGGAAAGCACTGCCGATGCGCCGCCGTCTTCTGGCGCTTTTAGTCAGGTGAAAGAGAAAATACAAAAAGATCCCTTCTCGGCGCAGGACTACCTCACCATTTCTCCCGTCACGGAAGAAGAAGTACTGAAAGGATATCAGTTAAATCCCGGCAAAAATCCCGATCTTTTTTACCGCGCAGGCTTGCAGGATAACGATCTCGCTGTGTCATTAAATGGCATGGATTTACGCGATGCAGATCAGGCACAGCAGGCGATGGCTCAATTGGCAGGGATGAGCAAATTTAATTTGACCGTCGAGCGTGATGGTCAACAGCAGGATATATATCTGGCACTGGATGGAGACCACTAATTTGTTTAGCAAGGGACAGGGATTTTTTAAGCGTCAGGTTTTTTCGAAATATAAAAACCAATGGCTTGGTCATGTACGCCGCAAGAGCATGTTATTGCTCGGCGGGAGTGTTCTGTTGATGGCGTCATCGTTGGCGTGGAGCGCCGAATTCTCCGCCAGTTTTAAAGGCACGGATATTCAGGAGTTTATTAATACCGTCAGTAAGAATCTGAATAAGACGGTCATTATCGATCCATCAGTCAGCGGAACGATTACCGTCCGCAGCTACGACATGATGAACGAAGAACAGTATTACCAGTTCTTCCTGAGTGTATTGGATGTCTATGGATTCACCGTTATCCCGATGGATAACAATGTGTTGAAAATCATTCGCTCGAAGGATGCGAAATCAACCTCGATGCCGTTGGCGAGCGATGAAAAGCCGGGCATCGGCGATGAAGTCGTTACGCGCGTCGTGCCGGTCAATAACGTAGCGGCTCGCGATTTGGCACCGCTGCTACGTCAGTTGAACGACAACGCAGGTGCCGGGAGTGTGGTGCATTACGAACCGTCGAACGTGCTGTTGATGACCGGTCGCGCAGGTGTGATCAAACGGCTGATGACGATTGTCGAACGGGTTGATCAGACGGGCGATCGGAATGTGACGAGCATTCCGCTGTCTTATGCCTCTTCGCTGGAAGTGGTGAAGATGGTGAATGAACTGAACAAGATGGATGAGAAATCCGCCTTGCCAGGCATGTTGACTGCCAATGTGGTGGCCGACGAAAGAACCAACTCGGTACTGGTACGCGGAGAACCGAATTCACGCCAGCGCGTTATCGATATGATCAAGCAGCTCGACCGCCAGCAGGCGGTGCAGGGCAATACCAAAGTGATCTACCTTAAATATGCCAAGGCCGCCGATCTGGTCGAAGTGCTTACGGGCGTCGGTGACAGTATCCAAACCGATCAACAAAATGCGTTGCCCGCGCTGCGCAAAGACATTTCGATTAAGGCACACGAACAAACCAACTCGCTGATTGTGAATGCGGCACCTGACATCATGCGCGATCTGGAACAGGTGATTGCACAGTTGGATATCCGTCGTCCGCAGGTATTGGTCGAAGCGATCATCGCGGAAGTGCAAGATGCCGATGGGATGAACCTGGGCGTTCAATGGGCGAATAAAAATGCTGGGGTGACACAGTTTACGAATACGGGGTTACCAATCACGACAATGATGGCGGGAGCGGACCAGTTTCGGCGTGATGGAACGCTTGGTACGGCTGCGACGAGTGCACTTGGCAGCTTCAACGGGATTGCCGCAGGTTTCTATCAGGGCAACTGGAGCATGCTGATGACGGCGCTCTCCAGCAACAGCAAGAACGATATTCTGGCAACGCCGAGTATTGTGACGCTGGACAATATGGAAGCGACGTTTAACGTTGGTCAGGAAGTGCCTGTATTAGCGGGTTCACAGACGACATCCGGTGACAACGTTTTTCAAACAGTGGAACGTAAAACGGTCGGTATCAAACTGAAGGTGAAACCGCAAATCAACGAAGGCGACTCTGTTCTGCTGGAAATCGAGCAGGAAGTCTCCAGCGTGGCTGATGCTGCCTCCAGCAGCAGCACCAATCTTGGGGCAACATTCAATACGCGTACTGTTAATAACGCGGTGCTGGTCAGCAGCGGCGAAACCGTCGTGGTAGGGGGCTTGCTGGATAAAAGTACGAATGAGTCCGCCAGTAAAGTGCCTTTCTTGGGCGATATTCCGATTCTGGGGCATTTGTTCCGTTCAAACAGTCAGGAAACGAAAAAGCGTAACCTGATGTTGTTTATCCGTCCTTCTATTATCCGCGATCGTAGCCAATATCAGAGTGCCTCTGCCAGTAAATATCACTCATTCAGCAATGAAGAACAGAAACAGAGAAACGTCAATAGCGGTGAGGGCGGGCTTCTGGATAACGATTTGCTGCGCCTGCCAGAGGGTGGGAACGCTTATACGTTCCGTCAGGTTCAGTCCTCTATTGTGGCATTCTATCCGGCGGGCGGTAAATGAGCGACGTTGCCTCTCCGATTATAGAATTACGCCCCATATTGCCTTTCGCCTATGCACGATCGCAGCAAATTCTGCTTTTGCAGGGGGAAAATGACGTGAGCCTTCGGACGATTTGTGTCGCGCAGACGCCGTCAACCGCCTTGCTGGAAGCGCGTCGGATTGCGGGCTGTTCGCTCAGAATTGAGCGAGTCACGGAAGAAGAATTTGAGCGGCAATTGGTCATAAGCTATCAGCGCGACTCGGAAGAAGCGCGCCGTATGATGGAGGACATCGGTAACGAGATGGACTTCTATACGCTGGTGGAAGAACTGCCAGACAGCGATGATCTGCTCGATGCCGATGACGACGCACCGATTATCCGCCTCATCAACGCCATGTTGACCGAGGCGATTAAGAATAAGGCGTCGGATATTCATATCGAAACCTATGAGCGCTATTTGCTGATCCGCTTCCGGGTTGACGGCGTATTACGTGAGATCTTGCGTCCACAGCGTAAGCTGGCCTCGCTGCTGGTGTCGCGTATCAAAGTCATGGCTAAGCTGGATATTGCGGAAAAGCGTATCCCGCAGGATGGGCGCATGGCGCTGCGGGTGGGGGGACGGGCGATTGACGTGCGCGTGTCCACATTACCGTCGAACTACGGTGAGCGCGTCGTGCTGCGTTTGCTGGATAAAAACAGCGTTAAGCTTGATCTTGAACTGTTAGGCATGTCGGAACGTAATCGACAACTGTTGGACAGCCTGATCCACCGTCCGCACGGGATTATTCTGGTCACTGGCCCGACAGGGTCGGGGAAAAGTACCACGCTTTACGCGGCACTCAGTCGCCTGAATGCCTCGGAACGTAACATCATGACGGTGGAAGATCCCATCGAGTATGAACTGGAAGGTATCGGACAAACGCAGGTGAATACCAAGGTGGATATGACGTTTGCCCGTGGGCTGCGTGCCATTCTGCGTCAGGACCCGGACGTCGTGCTGGTGGGGGAAGTTCGTGATGGTGAAACGGCGCAGATTGCCGTTCAGGCATCGCTGACTGGTCACCTCGTGTTATCCACACTACACACCAATAGTGCGCTGGGCGCGCTGTCTCGTTTGCAGGATATGGGCGTAGAGCCTTTCCTGCTGTCAACTTCCCTGTTGGGTGTACTCGCGCAGCGTCTGGTCAGGACGCTATGCTCTGACTGTAGCCAGCCACAGCCGGTCGATCCGGTTCAGGCGAAACAGATGGGGATTGCGCCTGATACGCTGCTGCATAACCCCGTTGGCTGTCCGCAGTGTAGCTTTACCGGCTACCGTGGGCGTATTGGTATTCATGAACTGGTGCTGATCAATGACGATGTCCGCGCCGCAATTCACCGCAGTGACGGTGAAATGGCGATAGCGCGGATTTTAGGAGAGAAACGCGCCACCATCCGTCAGGACGGGTTGGAGAAAGTACTGGCAGGGCTTACGACCTGGGAAGAAGTGATCCGCGTAACCAAAGAGGAATGACATGGCACAGTACCAGTATCAGGCGCTGGATGCGCAGGGGAAAAAATGCCGTGGCAGTCAGGAAGCCGATTCTGCCAGACAGGCGCGTCAGTTATTGCGGGAGCGCGGACTGGTGCCACTGTCGGTTGATGAAAGCCGAGGTGATCAGCAGAAGTCGGGTTCTACAGGATTTTCTCTACGGCGTAAAATTCGTATCAGTACCTCAGATTTGGCGCTATTGACTCGCCAGTTAGCGACGCTGGTAGCGGCATCGTTGCCATTGGAAGAAGCACTGGATGCGGTTGCAAAACAGAGCGAAAAGCCGCATCTGAGCCAGTTGATGGCGGCGGTGCGCAGCAAGGTCATGGAAGGTCATTCGCTGGCTGATGCCATGAAATGCTTTCCCAGCAGCTTTGAACGGCTGTACTGCGCAATGGTCGCCGCAGGTGAGACATCAGGTCATCTTGATGCCGTGTTGAATCGGCTGGCAGACTACACTGAGCAACGCCAACAGATGCGTAGCCGAATACAGCAGGCGATGATCTACCCGTGCGTGCTAACCGTGGTCGCGATTGCTGTGGTCAGCATTTTGCTGTCTGTCGTGGTGCCGAAAGTTGTCGAGCAATTTATTCATATGAAGCAGGCGCTGCCGCTCTCTACCCGGGTTTTGATGGGGATGAGTGATGCCGTGCGCACGTTTGGGCCGTGGTTCCTGTTGGCATTGCTGGCTGGATTTATGGCGCTCAGGGTGATGCTGCGGCAGGAAAAGCGGCGCGTCAGTTTTCATCGACGCATACTGCATTTACCGCTGATCGGCCGTATAGCTCGTGGTCTGAATACGGCACGCTACGCGCGAACACTCAGTATTCTCAATGCCAGTGCGGTGCCGTTGTTGCAGGCGATGCGCATTAGCGGTGATGTGATGAGCAATGACTATGCCCGCTATCGTCTCGCGATGGCAACGGATGCGGTACGAGAGGGCGTTAGCCTGCACAAAGCGCTGGAACAGACGGCGCTCTTTCCCCCGATGATGCGCCATATGATCGCCAGCGGTGAACGCAGCGGCGAGCTGGACAGCATGTTGGAACGGGCGGCAGATAATCAGGATCGTGAATTCAGTTCGCACATGACGCTGGCGCTGGGGTTATTTGAACCACTGCTAGTGGTCAGCATGGCGGCAGTCGTGCTGTTTATCGTATTGGCGATTTTACAACCGATTCTACAACTGAATACGTTAATGAGTTCATAAGGTCAATGAGCTTGTAGCAACAATAAGTTCGGTAAGAGAACCAACAATTGAACGAGGAAAAGTAAGGATGCAGCAACGTCAACGTGGTTATAGTCAGCGTGGTTTTACTCTGTTGGAAATTATGGTGGTGATCGTCATTCTCGGCGTATTGGCGAGCCTGGTGGTGCCCAATCTGATGGGGAATAAGGAAAAGGCGGATAAGCAAAAAGCCGTCAGCGATATTGTGTCTCTGGAAAGCGCACTCGATATGTACAAGCTGGATAACAACCGTTATCCGTCCACCGAACAGGGGCTGAAAGCGCTGGTCACGAAGCCGACGGTACAGCCAGAACCGCGTAACTATCCAGCCGATGGCTATATTCGCCGCCTGCCGCAGGATCCGTGGGGCACTGACTACCAACTGCTGAACCCGGGCCAGCACGGTAAATTGGATATCTTCTCCCTTGGGCCAGACGGCATGCCGGGAACAGAAGATGACATCGGCAACTGGAATCTTGATAAAAAATAAAAGCATGCGGCAGCACGTCTGTTTTTATAGATGAATGTCATCGATGGCGGTGGGAAAAGGACGGCAGAAGCGCAATGAAGCGGTCAACGAGGAAGCAGCAGGGATTCACCCTGCTGGAAATGATGCTGGTTGTGTTACTGGCTGGCATCGCGGCTAGCATGGTGGTTATGGCGTTTCCTCCCCAACGCCAGAATGACAGCGCCTGGCAGTTGGCACGTTTTCAGGCGCAGTTGGAATTTGCTGCTGAAAACAGTCAGGTTAACGAATATATGCTGGGTGTGCGCATCTATCCCGATCGCTGGCAGTTTTATCAACTCCAGCGACCTGCTACAACGGAAGAGACACCGATCCCAGGCAACGACCGCTGGCAGGGTTACAAGTGGCAGCCGTGGCAACCGTATCGGGTGAGCGCATCGGCGACGCTGCCCGATGCATTGCGGCTTGAACTATTGCAGGCCGATGGGAAAAAAGTGGATAAAACGCAGAGCGGCGACGATCCCGATATCCTAATTTTGCCCGGTGGTGAAATCACGCCTTTCCGTCTGGCCTTTAAGTCTGAAAACAAAGCGCTTTCGAATTGGCTTCAGGTCGATGCCAACGGACGGTTTGTGACGTCGATGAGTCAGGGTAAGAAACGATGAAGCGACAGAAAGGGATGACGCTGGTGGAAGTGCTGGTTGCGCTGAGCGTTTTTGCACTGGCTGGCATTGCCGTTTTGCAAACGACAGCCAGACAAGCAAGCAGCTTGAGCCGGCTGGAAGAGAAGACGTTCGCAGGCTGGGTGGCGGAAAATCAGCAGGTCCAACTGCGGCTTGAGCAGCGTTGGCCAGAAGCATCGTGGGTGAAAGGGGAAACGAAATTTGCTGGCGTGCGCTGGAATTGGCGCTGGCAGGGCGTAGAGACGGGTGACCCTCAGACCAAAGCGCTGGATGTGGAAGTGCGACGTAATAAAGATGCCTTTGCTGCCGATGCCTCGCTACGCACCTATGTGGTGAAACAATAATGTTCAGCGAAACAAGGATGCGAGAGACCGCGCGACAGAAACGTCAACAGGGTTTTACGCTGCTAGAAATGATTCTGGCGATCGCTATTTTTGCGGCGCTGAGCCTCAGTGCCTTTCAAGTGCTGAATGGCGTAATGCGTAACGATGAAATCTCACAGCGCAAAGCAGAGCGTTTGGCTGAAATACAGCGCGCTTTTTCACAAATGGACAGCGATTTTTCCCAGATGATTGCACGCGGGAGTCGAGGAAGTACCTCGATATTTTACGCCGGTCGCGATCAGGTAAAAAGTGATGACTGGGGCGTCAGCTTTATGCGTAATGGCTGGCAGAACCCATTTGGTATTTTGCCGCGTTCTGAACTTCAGCCTGTAGCCTATCGGCTGCGGGAACACACCCTGGAACGCTTAACCCACTCGGTGCCTGACCCGATTGAGGGACTCGATCCTGGCGTAAAACCGCTTCTTACGCAGGTAGACGGCTTCCGTCTGCGCTTTTTCAGCAATAAAACCTGGCGCGATCGCTGGGATAACACGACGCAATTGCCACAAGGGATCGAAGTGGTGCTGACCTTAAGGGATTACGGAGAAATGTCGCGTATGTTCTTGATTACCACCGGACCGGTTAAATGAGGTCGCGTCAGCGTGGCGTTGCGCTGCTGGTAGTGCTCCTGATTCTGGCATTAATGGTGACGATTGCCGCGGTGATCACCGAACGCACGGGTAAGGCGTTTATGCGCACCGAGAATCACCTGAGCCGCCAGCAGGCGAAATGGTATGCATTAGGGGCGGAAACGCTAAGTGGGCAGATATTACTGCGCGATGCGCGGAATATGCCGGGGCGCACGTTTGCCGGACAGAACTGGTCGCAGCCGGGGCACCGTTTTCCCGTGGACGGCGGGGAAATCATCGGCCAGATTAGCGATGCACGCACCTGCTTTAATCTGAATGCGATCAATCAAGGTGTGGATAACGAAAGCACGCTGGTGAAAACGCCTTATCCGGCACAGGTTTTCCGTTTGTTATTGAAAAACCTGGGTGAGGATGCGGATCGTGCAGAAAAAATCACTGCGGCGGTGCGTGATTGGATTGATGCAGATAACTATCCATCGGCAAACGGTGCAGAAGACGAGGTCTATGCCACGTTGCCAGTGCCTTATCGTACTGCCAATCAAAGAATGAGTGAAATCAGCGAATTACGAGCTGTTTATGGCATGGACAGCGATCTCTATCGCCGATTATTACCTTATGTCTGTGCGCTACCAGTGGATGCGATGTCCATTAATATCAATACGTTGACCGAATTTGATGCCCCGTTGTTATCCGCCGTGTTCCTGAATGAAATGACGATGTCGCAGGCAAAAGCGCTGGTACAGCAACGGCCACGTATGGGGTGGGCGAGTATTGAGGTTCTGCAACAAACTGGGGCATTGCCTCCGAATAGTAAAAACACGGCGCAACGGGTTCTGGCGGTAAAAAGTGAATGGTTCTTTGTAAAACTCCAGGTGCGCGTCGGCGACAGCGATTTTCATCAGCGCAGCTTGCTTCATCTGAGTGGACAAAAGGTACAGGTTGTACAGCGGCAATATGGAGGATATAGGACGGTGAATCCATGAAAATAGCGGGAAAATGGAAGCGAGAAGCCGCAAAAAAACCATTAAATCGAGGAACGGTTGCTCGACATCCGTGCCTCATTGTTCGTCTTCCTGTGGAAGAAGAGGGCGAAATCGAATGGCAGGTGCGTTCATCCAATGGGGAAGATTTACTGAGTCAGGGGCGCGGTAGCGTAGAGCTGGTCCGTCCGGTGTTGGCGGCTTATCCGTCCGTGACGTTTACTCGTGTTTTAGTCCCGGCAACTGACGTGACGTTTTATGCCCTGACATTGCCTCGACAGGCGCGGCGTCAGTTGGCTCAAGTTGTGCCGTTTATGCTGGAAGACCAACTGGCTACGGAAATTGAAAAGCTGCATTTTGCCGTGTTGGACATTCATGGCGATGATGGCACGGTTGCCGTGGTGGAAAAAAACCGGATGCAGCGCTGGCTAGCGCAGTGTGATGCGTTGGGGCTCAGCGTCGATGCGTTATTGCCTGACGCCCGTGTATTGCCGAAACATCAGGATGGTTGGAGTGCGTTACAGCATGACAATATGTGGCTGTTTCGCCAACCGACGGGCCATGCCATGGCGGCCGAATCGTCCTGGTGTGGTGACTTATTGAAAGCATCTATGCCGCTGCCGACAATATACAGCTACAGCGCCGCATGGGTCGGCGATGAGCTGTCGCAGTACGAATGGCAGGAGGAGAGCGAGTGGAAGGCTCAGCCGGAAACGGATCTTTTCACGCTGGCTGCAACGGCACAGTTACCTGCCTCGGTCGATCTGCGACAAGGTGATTATGCGCCAGAGAAAGCCTGGCAAAACACGCTGCTGCCGTGGCGTGGCGTTGGAATCGCTTTTGCCTGTTACCTCCTGTTGGTCGTGGCGGATGCTGGCTGGGCGCACTATCAGCTTTATCAACAGGCGGAGCATTGGCGGCAGGAAAGTGTGCGTGTCTATCGGCAGATTTTCCCTTCCGAGACGAATGTCGTTAATCCGCGCGCGCAGATGCAGCAGCACCTGCAACGTACGGCGGCTGGGGGCGCAGGAAAGGGGCTGCTGGAGCAATTGAATCCCTTGCAGCAGCTCATGACGCAGAATAGCGCTATCAAAATTCAGTCGCTGTCTTACGACGGTGCGGCTGGTGAATTCCGGCTGGCGTTGCAGGGTACGTCGTATCAGGAGCTAGAGCAGTTTCAGCAGCAGGCTGCCGCGTATTATCAGGTGCAGGCAGGGGAAATGCGGCAGGAAAACGATCGGGTTGAAGGCCGCTTAACATTAAGGAGCCAGCAATGAATGAATTACGACAACGCTGGCAGGCGATGAGCCAGCGGGAACGCCAGCTTATGGTAGTGTGCGCAGTGGCGCTTCTGCTCTGTCTGGTGTACTACGCTATTTTTCAGCCGTGGCAACTGCGGGAAGAACAGTGGCAGCGTACGGTTTCCCGCGAGCAGCAGACGGTCAGTTGGATGCAGAAGCAGGCCCCATTGATTCCGCAGGGAAATCAGACGCAAGGGGAAAGCAGCCAGAGGGAAACCAGTCTGCCGATTTTGATTTCGCAAAGCACCAAGCGCTATGGGCTGACCGTGGTACGTTTGCAGCCGCAGGGCAATCAAGCATCGGTGACGCTAGCCCAGAGTGATTTTAATAGTCTGTTGCGTTGGCTGAGCGAACTGGAACGGCAAAACGGCGTACGTGTGATGTCGCTGGATGTGAATGCCGTCGAGCAAAATCCGGGGATGGTGGATGTCACTCGGCTCATGCTGGAACGGGCGGATGACGCTTAAGTCCGGCATCGGCACAGGTGTCGCTCTGGTTCTGGCCTATGGGCTGTTCCTGACGTGCTATGCACCTGCCCGCTTGCTCACTGCGGTGCCGCTGCCAGCCGGAATGGTGGTCGCGGAGGCCGCGGGAACGCTATGGCAGGGGAACCTGCAACGGTTTAGCTGGCGCACATTAACGTTGGACGATGTGCACTGGAAAATCACCTTTTCGGGTTTTATGCCTGCGTTGGAGATTGCGTTTAAAAACCCAGAAGGCATTGAAGGTCATGGCGTTATTCGTGGCTGGCAGCAGCCGCAGCTTTATCAATGGCGACTTTCTGTTCCCGCAGGCTATTTATTCAGCCAGTTGCGTTTTATTGTGCCCATTGGGGCGGAAGGAAATGTTCAGCTCAATCTGCAAGAGGCGACGGTCGATCGCTCGGGGTGCCAGTCGCTAGATGCTAACGTCACCTGGCCAGACGCGCAGGTGAAAACTCCTCTGGGTAGGCTGGTGTTGGCAACGCCTCAGGCCACGTTGCGCTGCGAGCAAGGGTCGCTAGAAGCGAGCCTGCGGCAGACGTCCTCACATCTACAGTTGTCCGGCAAAGGCAGCGTCACGCCGAAAGGTGAATATCGTTTTACGGGGCGGCTTAGCAGCGGGAATGATTTGCCGGCGACCATGAAAAAACTGTTGGCGACTACCGGTAAAGTCGACGAGCAGGGTGCCAGAACGCTGAATTTTCAGGGGCGCTTGTTGTAATTGGGACGATCGTTATAGGGATGATCGTTGCGATAGTCGATCGTAAGAATTAATAGCACTCCATTGTTAGGGTTGGTGCTAACCGCAAAATATGAAACGCTCATCTATATCACTTCTTTATCAATAATCAGGGACTAACGTGGACGATTTAAGGGAATTCGCACTGGTGTTTCCGGCATGGTGGTTGGGTTCACTGGGTGTGTTGGGGCTGATTGTTGGTAGTTTTCTGAATGTCGTGATTTACCGCCTGCCGATTATGCTGGAACGAAGCTGGCAGCAGGACATTGATCTTCAGACCGGAATGACCGATTCCAGTCGTGACAGTACGCGCTACAATCTGTGGTGGCCGCCTTCGTCTTGCCCGCACTGCCAGCAGGCTATTGCGGTGAAAGATAACATCCCGCTGTTCAGCTGGTTATGGCTGCGCGGTCGCTCCCGCTGCTGTCACCAGTCGGTGTCTGTGCAGTATCCACTGGTGGAAGTTATCACCATGCTGGCTTTCCTTACGGCGGGTTTACTATGGCAGCCCAATATGGCGCTGTTGGGGGCGTTGATTCTGCTGTCTTTCCTGTTGGTACTGACCGTTATTGATATTAAAACGCTGCTGCTGCCGGATGTGCTTACGCTGTCGCTTCTGTGGATGGGGCTGTTGTTTAACCTCTCGGAGACGTTTGTCCCAGTGGGGGATGCTGTAGTGGGCGCGATGGCGGGTTATTTATCCCTGTGGCTACTTTATTGGGTATTCAAATACGTGACGGGTAAAGAAGCGCTGGGATATGGTGATTTTAAGTTGCTGGCCGCGCTGGGTGCCTGGTTGGGCTGGCAGGCATTGCCGAATTTGGTTTTGGTGGCGGCGCTGAGCGGGCTGGTCGTGACTCTCATCTGGCGCGGATTGCGTAAAGAAGACACGGCTAAACCGCTGGCTTTTGGCCCGTGGTTAGCAATCGGCGGTGTGTTCGGTGTGATAATGAACGGATTCAATCTGTAGAGAATAGCAAAGACAATGCCGAGTTATTTTATTGAGCGACGGGCATAAAAATAGGCTGAGGGTATAAATACCATCAGCCTTTTTTATCTCTGTGTGTGTGCCCTTCAGCGAATAAATCTTTGTCGGGCAAATGACAGGTTATTCTACCATCAGCATAAAGGTACTCACCCAAACGACTAAACAGAATGAGATACCCATAAAAAAATACTTCACCGATTTATTCTCCAGCAGAAACCACGCCAGCAACGATCCCGATTGTGCGTTTTATTATGGAAGGAAATAATTACGCTGTTGGCTATATCACCGAAGGGTAATCTTTCCCGTTGTCATCACTAGAGTCACACCAGTTATGACGAGATCGGCGCTAAATTTACGCCGAGTGAGGGGGGGAATTCAATAGGTCCAGAGACTATATTTTCAAAATAGCATTAAAAAGCGTTGAACCGTTTTAGAGGCTGGAAAAACCGGGGGAATGCCGATGAAAATCGTACCTTATTCCCCCCGATTCCTGACGGCGTTATCTTCGGGTTAACGCCTCATTAATAGCCGAGTGATTGTATTGTTACCTGCTCATCAATAGGCTAATTATTTAGGTGGTTGGCCTAATCTCTCCACCCCATCGCCGGCGCGATATGCTTCAGAATTGCTTCGATAACATGGGCATTATAATCAACGCCCAGTTGATTCGGCACCGTTAGCAATAGTGTATCGGCTTCGGCAATCGCTTCATCCTGCTTTAACTGTTTGATCAGCGCTTCGGGTTCCGCGGCATAGCTGCGTCCGAAAATTGCGCGCGTTTTTTCATCAAGGAAACCGACCTTGTCGCTATCGTTACTGCTTCCGCCGAAATAGGCGCGATCGCGATGATCAATCAGTGCAAAAATACTCCGGCTGACAGACACGCGCGGTGAGCGTGTATGCCCAGCCTCAGCCCATACTGCCGTGGCATTCGATCCCGCACCCCACCAAATTCGTTCACGTAATCCATCCTAATAGGGTTCCAGGCGCAAAAGGCCTGGTGGATTAGGGAACATTGGCTGCGGATTTGGCTTCGCAAACCCTTCGCCCCGCAGTACATCCAACAGCACCTCGGTATGACGTCGTGCCATATCAGCTTCAGATTCCCCTTCTGTCGGCTGATAGCCAAAGTAGCGCCAGCCATCGATCACCTGTTCAGGGGAACCCCGGCTGATGCCGAGTTGCAAGCGTCCCCCTGATATCAGGTCGGCGGCGCTGGCATTTTCAGCCATGTATAGCGGGTTTTCGTAGCGCATGTCGATGACGCCGGTGCCAATTTCAATGCTGCGGGTTTTCGCACCAATAGCTGCGAGCAGTGGAAACGGCGATCCCAACTGACGGGCAAAATGGTGGACCCGGAAATAAGCGCCGTCAGCCCCCAGTTCCTCTGCGGCGACAGCAAGATCGATAGATTGCAGCAAGGCGTCAGCCGCTGAACGTGTACCAGACTGCTGCGACGGCGCCCAGTGACCGAATGATAAAAAGCCAATCTTCTTCATAGGGTATTTATCCTTATATTCAGACAAATATTTAGCACGTTCGCCCTGCACAGCAAGGTGCTACAAATTCAGTAATGGGAACACTCTACGTGATTAATAGTGAGAATAAATATCATTTTTTTAACGTAATAATTCAGTTTATCTGACCAAGCGTTAGCAGAATAAACAATCTTTTTGGCAGATGATTTCTGACGTTGTTCGTGTCAATAGCGCTGTTGTTATTTAGGGAATCATGCGCCCCGGTTTATCTACCCCAAAATTGGTATCTAAATATTATTATGAGTGAGATCAGTATTTTCTTTTTCTTTATCGCTGTATCATTTTATATATAACGAAAATCAGGATACCGACATGATAAAGAAATTTGGCTACACGCTGTGGTTTACCGGGCTGTTTTTGGTGTTTTCCAACGCATGGGCGGCACGTCAGGTGACCGACCAACTGGGGCGCAATGTGACGATTCCCGACCACGTTAACCGCGTGGTGGTGTTGCAGCATCAAACCTTAAACCTGTTGGTGCAACTGGATGCACAGGAAAGCGTTGTTGGTGTGCTGTCCAGTTGGAAAAAACAGCTGGGAGAGCATTATTTACGGTTGGCACCACATTTGGTGGATTTACCGATGCCGGGCGATCTCACGCAGGTCAATATTGAAAGCCTGTTGACGCTATCGCCGCAGGTGGTCTTTGTCGCTAACTATGCGCCACCGGAAATGATTGCTCAGATTGAGCGGACGGGAATCCCGGTTGTGGCGATCTCGCTGCGTCAGGATCAGCCGGGAGAGGCCGATAAAATCAATCCTACGATGAGTGATGAAAATACGGCATATAACGAAGGGCTCAAGGCAGGGATTCGGCTGATTGGTGAAGTGGTTGAACGTCAGAAGCAGGCGGAGGCGCTAATCGACTATACGTTTACGCAACGACAAAACGTTAGCGCGCGTCTGGATTCTATTCCAGAAGAAAAGCAAATCCGCGTATATATGGCTAACCCAGACCTGACAACCTATGGTTCAGGAAAATATACCGGCCTGATGATGTCGCACGCGGGAGCATTGAATGTGGCGGCAGCATCGATAAAAGGCTTCAAGCAAGTGTCGATTGAAAATGTACTGGCCTGGAATCCGCAGGTGATTTTTGTGCAGGATCGCTACCCGGATGTCGTGAAGCAGATTGTCAACGATCCGGCCTGGCAGGCGATTGATGCGGTGAAACAGCATCGTGTGTACCTGATGCCAGAATACGCTAAAGCCTGGGGTTATCCGATGCCGGAGGCGTTAGCGATTGGTGAATTGTGGATGGCGAAAAAGCTGTATCCAGAGCGCTTTGCCGATATCGATATGCAAAAAGCCGCTAATGAGTATTACCAGCGCTTCTACCGTATGGACTATCGTGCGGAAGCTTCAGCGGCACAATGAGTTATCGCACCTACCGGATCACACTGCTGACGGTGGTAGTGTTGACCCTGTTGATTGCCGTGTGCTCATTAGGGATAGGGCGTTTTAGCTTATCTCCGTGGCGCATCGTCCAGATCCTTGTCGAACCGCTGTCTGGCAATAATCCTTTACTTGGGGATATCGAGCGGCAAGTGGTGTGGAGTGTGCGTTTACCGCGCGTGCTATTAGCGTGGTGTGCGGGCGCGGCGCTGGCATTGAGCGGGGCTACTCTGCAAGGTGTTTTCCGTAATCCGTTGGTCGATCCGCATATTATCGGTGTGTCCGCTGGTGCGGCCTTCGGCGGCACGCTGGCAATTCTATTAAGCTGGACGCCGCTGCTTTTGCTGCTGTCGGCGTTTACGTTCGGCATGGTGGCGCTCCTGCTGATTTTCGTGCTGGCCGCCGCCTTCGGCAAGCAGAACGTACTGATCCTGATTCTGGCGGGCGTCATCCTCAGTGGCTTTTTCGGCGCGTTGGTCAGCCTGATGCAATATCTGGCGGATACCGAAGAGAAGCTGCCAAGCATCGTGTTCTGGCTGCTGGGTAGCTTTGCCACCGCACATTGGAACGCGCTGATTACAATCGCGGTGCCGTTAGCGCTTGCGGGTGGATTACTGCTGCGGTTGCGTTGGCACGTGAACGTGTTGTCGATGGGCGAGCAAGACGCGTGCGCGCTGGGTGTCGCCGTACAGCCCCTACGCTGGCTGATTTTGAGTTTGTGCGCCGCTATCGTCGCCGCGCAGGTGGCGGTCAGCGGCAGCATTGGCTGGATTGGGCTGGTTATTCCCCATGTCGCACGTAGGCTGGTGGGAGCCGATCACCGTCGACTGCTGCCAGTGTCGCTATGGCTTGGCGGGGGCTTTATGGTGTTGGTAGACGATCTGGCGCGTAACCTCAGTGAAGCCGAGATTCCATTGGGCATTCTGACGGCGCTGCTCGGTGCACCACTTTTTGCTGTGCTGTTATATAAAACACAGCGACAGGATAGAGGACGCTAGTATGCCGACAATCAGACTATCGACAGAAGCACTGGTATATGGCTACCGGCGGGGGCAGGGCTTTTTTTCACCGTTGAACCTGTGCTGCCGGGAAGGCGAAATTACGGCGATTCTGGGTGCGAATGGCAGAGGAAAAACCACGCTGCTGAATACGTTACTGGGAAACTTATCGCCGCTTTCTGGAATCATTCAGCGCGATGGGCACATCGGTTTTGTGCCACAAATATTTACCCCACCGTTTTCCTATAGCGTTTTGGATATGGTGCTGATGGGTCGTGCGGCGCGTGTTGGGCTGTTTGCTATGCCCTCTGCCCATGATATCCGCGTGGCTCAGAATGCGCTGACTCTGCTGGGAATCGCCTCGCTTGCCGAGTGTGAATTTAGCGCGTTGTCCGGTGGGCAACGGCAGCTCGTATTAATCGCGCGGGCATTGGCATCGGAGTGTCAGACGCTGATTCTGGATGAGCCGATGGCGGCGCTTGATGTGCAAAATCAGGCGCAGGTGCTGCGGTTATTACAGCATCTGGCTAAAACGCAACGTCTGAGTATCCTGTTGACCACACACGACCCAGCTCACGCCGTGATCGTTGCAGAGCAGGCGCTGCTTCTTATGGATAATCAGCGCTATCTTTATGGCCGCTGTGATGACGTGTTGACGGAAGATAACCTATCGCGTCTGTACGGCATTCCGGTGCGTCAGGTTTACGTGGAAATGGCGCCGCAGCCGTATCGTGCGCTGATACCGATATTAACCATGACGGAGCCACAATGACCGATCCCCTTCGCCTGTATGCAGCCGGCAGCCTACGTCTCGCGTTTGCTCCTTTGCTGACGACATTCAGTGGACGTTATGCGGTGGAAGTGATACCGACTTTCGGCCCCGCGGGGCTGCTGAGTGAAAAAATGATGCTCGGCGATGCGGTGGATATTTTCGCATCGGCAAATTGCGCGCACCCTTTGCGTTTGAAAACGCTGGGGCTGGCGGAGGAAACCGCCGTGTTTACGCGCAACCATCTTTGCATCGTCATGCGCAATGTGCCGGAACTTACCACGCAATCCTGGTTGATGGCGTTGCTTGACCCACGCTTTGTGCTTTCAACTTCAACGCCCGGCAGCGACCCCGGTGGGGATTATGCTTTTCAGCTCTTTGACTGCATTGAACGCCTGCATCGCGGATGGGGAAATCAGCTGCGCAACAAGGCGAAACCGCTGGTGGGTGGGGGACTAGACCATGCGATTCCGGCGGGCATGACGGCGGGGAGTTACCTGATTCGGACAGGGCAGAGCGATATGCACATTGGCTATGCCAGCTATCTGCCATTGCTGCTCAATCAGCCAGATTTGCATGTGGTTCACTTAGCCGATCCTTATCGCATTGATGCTGAGTACATGTTGGCCATCATGAAGCCAGCCCGGCGTGAAGCCCGACTGCTGGCGAACTATCTTTTATCCCCTGAAGGACAAGGCTTTTTGGTGAGTAAAGGATTCGTCTCGCTGTTTTAGTGGGGCCGCGGGAGGTAAATCGGTCAACGATGGCGAACTCTGCTATGATTGCGACATATCTGCGCCGTTCTTTGGCTCGGCGTCACCTTTCGTTATTTCGTCCTTGGTAGAGTAATCACTGTGAGTACAACCTCTTTTTCTTCCCTCGCGCTGCCGGCAGAGCAGTTATCCAATCTTAATGAACTGGGCTATACCGAAATGACGCCAGTCCAGGCGGCGACGCTGCCAGCCGTTCTGAGCGGCGCAGACGTGCGGGCCAAGGCGAAAACCGGTAGTGGCAAAACGGCGGCATTTGGGATTGGGTTGCTGGATCGCATTGTCGTCAGCGATTTTACCACGCAGGCGCTGGTGCTATGTCCGACGCGTGAACTGGCCGATCAGGTCAGCAAAGAACTGCGCCGTCTGGCTCGTTTTGCGCAAAACATTAAGATTCTGACACTGTGCGGCGGTCAGCCGATGGGGCAGCAGCTCGATTCACTGGTCCACGCACCGCACATTGTTGTCGGTACGCCGGGGCGTATTCAGGATCATTTACGCAAGCAGTCTCTGGCTTTAGATAGCCTGAAAGTGCTGGTGCTGGATGAAGCGGATCGCATGCTGGACATGGGCTTTACTGACGCCATTGATGATGTGATTTCCTATACGCCGTCCGATCGTCAAACACTGCTGTTTTCCGCTACGTACCCGCAAGAGATCGAACAGATCAGCGCGCGGGTTCAGCGTCAGCCGCAACGTTTCGAAATAGCAGATGACGTGGAAGAGTCGGCCATTGAACAACGTTTCTATGAGACAACGAAAGATCAGCGCCTGCCGCTGTTGATTGCCATTCTGAGCCATTATCAGCCAGCATCCTGCGTGGTGTTTTGCAACACGAAACGTGATTGCCAGAGCGTATTTGAGGCACTGGAGATGCGCGGGATTAGCGTATCGGCGTTGCATGGCGATTTGGAACAGCGCGACCGCGATCAGGTTCTGGTGCGTTTTTCTAACCGTAGCTGTCGCGTGTTGGTAGCAACGGATGTTGCGGCTCGCGGTCTTGATATCAAAGAGTTGGCGCTGGTGGTGAATTTTGAGCTGGCTTTCGATCCTGAAGTTCACGTTCATCGCATTGGCAGAACAGGCCGCGCGGGGACGCAGGGTCTGGCTGTGAGCCTGTGTACGCCACAGGAAATGAACCGCGCTAACCTGATTGAAGACTATATCGGTATGCGAATTAAATGGACACCGGCGGATGAGATTAGCCGCAGTGGTGATGTTGCGCTCGAACCTGAGATGATGACGCTATGTATTGATGGTGGCAGAAAAGCCAAAATCCGTCCCGGCGATATTCTTGGCGCGTTAACTGGCGATGCAGGATTAACGGCAGCGGAAGTCGGAAAAATTGATATGTTCCCTCTACATGCTTATGTCGCAATCCGCAAAGACAGTGCTAAACGTGCGCTGCAACAGCTCCAGAAAGGCAAAATCAAAGGAAAAAGCTGTAAGGCCAGATTGTTAAAGTAACCGGTGGCTGATATACCAGACAGGGTAGGATGAGAGTCACTGGGTAACTGACAGGAGTGTTAAGGCGGATGCAGACAACAGAAATCGATCTGCGGCTGACGGAAGTGAGCCAGCAGCTAACGATGGTGCTGGTGCCGGGATTGCGGGACAGCGATGACGAGCACTGGCAAAGCCATTGGGAACGGCGTTTTCCTCACTGGCAGCGTATACGCCAGCGGGAATGGTATCAGGCCGATCTGGATCGCTGGGTGTTGGCGATCCGCCGTGAGCTCAGTGTCTGTACACAGCCTGTGATTCTAATCGGCCACAGCTTCGGTGCGCTGGCCGCCTGCCATGTTGTGCAACAAGGCCAGGAAGGGATCGCGGGTGTCATGCTGGTGGCACCAGCCGAGCCCATGCGCTTTGAGATAGACGATCGTATTCAGGCCTCACCGCTGTCGGTTCCAACACTGACATTTGCCAGCCATAACGATCCGCTGATGAGTTTTACTCGCGCCCAATACTGGGCGCAGGCGTGGGACAGCGAACTGATTGATGTGGGGGAAGCTGGACATATTAATGCAGAAGCGGGGTTTGGTCCCTGGGAATATGGCCTGAAAAGATTAGCTGAGTTTTCGGAAATACTCATTGCTAATCGTTAATTGGCCGGTTTCCATCAAGTCGATATCTTAAACTATTAAGATAACGTTATATTTTTATTTAATGCCAGGGCAATGTGATTATCTGTCTTGGCATCTATTTATTATTAAGACAGTTCTTCTTGATCGCCTGAGCCATGCAGCATTTCTTGAATCTGCTGATAAACTTCGGCGGCAGACAAATTGCTATATGATGTTTTACTCTCAAAATGTAATACCTGTTCGCCACCAGAACTATGAAGAGCGCTCATGAGAGCTAAATCTTCCTGTGTGATGCGCTGTCCTGTAAAGGCATCAAACATTTCAGAATTACCATCTGGGTATTTAATCACAGAAACTAGCTTACCGTTGTACAACGGTATACCCGTCATCGCCAGAGAGTATTCTGTGGCGGTTTTCTGTTGTGCCTTAATCTGTTCAGGCGGAGGCGTATCTTTCTCTTCAGCAGCGCGCTTCTTTTGAGAAGACAGCGTGACCTTCGTGCTCTCGTTTGAGCCCGGCATATTTTGAGAGTCGGAGTTTGTTGATGTATCGGTTTTATTTCCTGAACTGATGGCTGCAACCACAGTCGGGTTGGCGGCCGCGCCAATAGGGGGCATGGTAGCCGGGGTCGTCGTATTCACGAGTTGAATATCTGGAATCACCACAATATAACTCCTTCTTATATCTATTTAATGCTGGTAATGGTTTTTACCAGTGAGTTACTTCAGTGTGTTAAAACCACATACGTTAATGCCAAAACTGTTGAAATGCAGGTGGCTGACACAAGCAGGTTAATTATCTTCCTTGGAAGAGGTATCAATCTGCTGAGTATAATTCCCTATTATTCAACACGATGACGTTAAATAAATGGTTCAGTAAGAACACAGTTAATGTAAAACAGTATTTATGCCAGACACTATTTATGCAAAATGCAATCGCATTAAAAACACCCTATCAGAAAAGGTATCGGCTATTTTTTCTGCTTCATTAATATCCAAAAGGCATAAGATTTAATTTTTTGATTACCAATCGTGAGATTTTATGCGGTCAAACATCTCAATTTTTAAAAAACAGAAAACTATCATGGTATTAGTATCAGTCGGTGATACCTCTTATCATGTATGTGCTCTACAAGTGCGGGGGAACGCGATACACTGTTTTCCTTATTTTTGTCCTGTTAAGAAGCACTATGCCCAGTATTAAACTGACGGTGAACTATTTGTATCGGCAATCAGGCGAAACGCGCGAAGCGTCGCAGGCGACAGCCCGTGTATTTGCTGGTGATGATCTCATTGCTACTGAGGTGATTACCGGTATGACGGAAAGCCCAGTCGATAAGTATTTGCACTACTCTGGGCCTGAAAATCAGCCTGTCCGTGTTGAATGGGATTGTCAGGGAACAACGGTGATGACGGTTTCTGCGGTGGAAATCTGCCCCTGTTGTCACCATGATTAGCCTGCTGGGTTGAAACTGCGCGCCGTTTTTGCGCGATAAGTTTCATGATTGACGCACTAAACAACACGAGTTGCAGAAAACCAACGCCCATGCGGCTTGAAGTATGACGGGTAGACAAGGTGAATGTATGAAATTAGCGGTATCAACCTTAATAGCCTGTGGACTGTTGACGGCAACATGGGAAGTGCATGCTGGCTGGTATGTCGTGAGCAATTACGAAGGCCACATTGGGCCTTATCCGGTGCATTTTTCATTGCAGAAATACAGCTCTGACCAAGATAAAAATCTTCTGGGGAGCTACTTTTACGATAAATACCGAGCGCCGATTCCTCTGTATGGACGACTTTCGGAAACGTCGCTCGAGATCTGCGAAATCCATTCCCCGCAGGATTATGATAAATATATCATTCAGGGCGTTAAGTCCGGTATCGATACGACCCAGTGCCCGTTTAAATTGACGGAAATGGGGGAAGAACTCCGTGGCGAATGGTCAAACGGAAAGGCACGTTATGATGTGAGTTTACGGCGTGTGGCATCCTTTGACGATAGCGAGCAGCCCGCCAAGCTAGAAGGACAGGTTGATATCCCTTTCTGGGGGCAAACGGCGACGCATAGCTTCGTTGGGGTGTATCAAAACAGTGACACGGGGATGGTTGTTGAGGGAATCAAGGCGATCAATAAAAAGAGCGGCAATGTCGATCAGCTTCTCAAACCTGATTTTCAGCAATGCCAGTTTGGTTTTTTCATGACCCCAATTTATATGAATATTGAGAACGGCGTAGATAACCGCAGCATTACGCTGAACTGCTATTCTCATGGTGGAGGCGATGTGCTATTGGAATACCGTTTTGATGCGGTCAACCAGCATTATGAGGTGGTCAGCGAGTAAAGATCCTAACGGGTTAGGATCTTTGCTGATTTTTATATATAAATTTCATGCATTATTTTGCAGGCTAAATATATAGTATTTTATTGTTGGAAATAAATGATTTTTACTTCCTCTTCTTTCTTGATAAAAGTGTTCCTTCCTACACTTTCATCATGGTTACACTTTTGACTATTGATGGTATTGGCTTTAAAAGGACTGTCCTTTGCTAAAGGAGTTAATATGCTTTCAGGAAAGAAAACGACGCTAGTATTCTCAATGTTATTTGTCACTTTTTCTTCATATGCAGATAATTTCCCTAAACTGAATCAGGCGTTGCCATCAGGAATTGATGCGCGAGCAATTTCGCCTGTATTTGACTTTGATTCGGATGGCTGTCTTCCCAGCGCGGGAGTCAGTCGTAATGGCGTGCAGAACGGCGGGTTGAAACCATCAGGAAATATAACGGGTGGGTGCCGGTGGAGTAATTTTCTCGATTCGTCAAATACATTGCACCGATACGCCTGTGTGAATTCTGGTGGCTCTCGTTATTGTGGTAGCTTCTATGCACTCTATTTTTTAAAAGACCAAATACTCAATGGTGTCAACTCAGGGCATCGCCATGATTGGGAGCATATCGCTATCTGGACTAAAAATGGGGTAGTGACGCATGGTAGCTACAGTGCACATGGTAAGTTAACGACCAAAGATGCGTCGAGTATCGACAAGCAGGATGGTCATCTGAAATTTGTTTATCACAAAGATGGCGCATTAACCCATGCTTTCCGTTTTTCTAAAACGAATGAACAGGCGGAAAACCCGTATGGAAAATTTGTCACGCCAGATATTATCAGCTGGTATTCAATGTATGGTGACGGCATTAATAATCAAGAGTTGCGTAACCGATTAAATGCGTTTAACTATGATTCAGCCTCAATTCCCCTTAAAGACGGTAATTTCCTAACTAACCTGAATAATGGCCGCCCGGCTGGCTACCCAGAATTTACCGATGTCAGTATAACGGCATCGAAATAATCATGATAAGAGAGGTATGGTCAATCATACCTCTTTCTATTATGGGGTGTTCTCCTATTTTTCGCTTCTCAATGTATTGAAACCTTTTAATGTTGGCTTCTCATTACTGATTGGGGACGTAATGCATGAGAAATAGCGTCGGAGAAATAGCGGACAGGAAAGATATTTATCCTACGAAGGGGATGACACTCTAAAATTATAGTAAACGTTGGCTACGTTTCATCTTTAACTCACTATCAGTACCATCAATGATCTTAAAACCTAAGCGTTGGTAGAGCGTTATTGCCCTGTTGCCTTTTAAAACACTCAGAGTAACCGGGACGTTGGCTTCATCCGCCTGCTGCAAAAATCTGTTTAATAGCCATTCTGCAATACCCTGACCTTGATAAGTTGGCAAAATCTGGATTTGTATAATGGCCCACTCATTGACGCCCTTGTGTCGTTTGAATAACCCAATAGGTTCAGATCCCATCAGCACAATATAGGCGTCGTTATAATGATATTTGATTCGCTGCCAGTGCGCCGAATCATCAGCAATAATACCCGCTTTTTGAAGATGCTCATCCATCGTCGCGCGGCGAAGTTCGAACAGGAATCGCTCGTCCTCCGACGTAGCCAGACGAAGCGTGACATCGCACCATTCCATATAACCTCCGTATCGTTAGATGAACATTGTGTGAGTATTCCCGTCCATATTGACAAAATCAGAGAGTTATCATCAAATAATCTTCAGGAATACAGATAAATCAAGGAAGTAAGTATGAGGTTTTTATGGTTAACGTTGCTCTGTTGCGCTGTTCTTTTCTCGCCACTTTCCTTTGCTGTCGATGTATCTAAAGTTTATGGAAGAATTCAAATTGTTGATTCGTTTCCAGACTATAAGGTGCAGATTGTCAACGCGCACGAACACCTAAGAGTAGAAAAAGTTACCGCGTTCGCTAACCGAGCAGGAAAATGGGAAATTGTTGATAATTTTCCTGATTTTAAGATTCAGATTGTCGATGTTCACCCTGACTTCAAAATTAGGCTTGTCGATAATTTCCCCGGTCCAACTCGATGATAAGCGGTGTTCTTATGCAGATGTGGATACAGCATCGTCGTTTTTAGCCGACGATATATATCACTTAACTTCATGATTTAGTAAGGAAAATAGGGGTGTGTTAAGTGCTTCGAGACGTGTAAGTGGTGTCCCCGACTGGAATCGAACCAGTAACTAGCCCTTAGGAGGGGCTTGTTATATCCGTTTAACTACGGGGACGTGAAGCGCGGCCATTATACGCATTTTTGCTCTGAGAATAAGCACTTAACGGCGCGTTTGCTCAAAGTGTCGGCAATCAGCGTTTCTGTCGGTGTTCTTTCTCATCATTCTCATACGCCTTTTGGCGTTTGGCGTGGGATGAACCGTTCATGTCGTTGCGAATTTGCGCATGGCTGATGAGTGCGAAAATAAAGGTGCCGCCGATAATATTCCCTGCCAGCGTGGGCAAGGCAAACGGCCAGATGAAAGCCTGCCAGGGGATGTGGCCAATAAACGCAAGATAGAAAATTTCTGATGCACCAGCCACGATGTGGGTGAGGTCACTGAAAGCAATCATCCAGGTCATGATGATGATAATCCACAGTTTGGCAGAGTAAGCACGGGGCAGCATCCAGACCATTGTGGCAATAATCCAGCCGGAAACAACGGCATTGGCAAACATCTCTGTCGGTGAGTTCTTCATAACCTTCATGGCGATGTCGACTAACGCCTCCCGCGTTTCACCATCAAAAACGGGCATATAGGTGAAGGCGAGGGCAGCCAAGGCTGTCCCGATCAGGTTGCCTGTCAGCACGATGAACCATAATCGACCCAGCAGATAGAAATTGCTGCGAGTTGGCTTATGCATGATGGGAAGCACCGCTGTAACCGTGTTTTCGGTAAACAGCTGCTGGCGCGCCATAATGACAATTACAAAGCCGATGGTGTAACCGAAGCACTCCAACAAAAAGCTGCCGGGCACGCCAACCAGATGGTTGTGGAGCATGCCGACCGCCATAAATGATGTTCCCATGGAGATTCCCGCCGCAATCGCCGACCACAATAACGCCATCGCATCGCGTTCCAGCTCCTTTTGTCCTTCCTGACGAATCTCTTCATGGATCGCGGCGGCAGGGGAGGGTAAATGCTCTTCGTCAATATTGATCGCTTTTCCCTGCGTGTTTTCTTCACTCTCTACCGCAACGTCGTTTTCTTTCTCTTGTCGGGTCTGCCTGGGTTTTGAAGATGGGTTCATGGCGATCCTCTCGGCGATTGGGCTGATTGGCGCTTGGGTAATGATGCAGAAGTTGCGGGTGTGAGTACGACACCCCCGATGATAAGCGTAGTCAGTTTTTACAACATGGGATGCCACCACGTGACTCACTGAAGTGCTATGCTGTGAGAGGAATAATGAAATACCGTGCTGTTGCCCACGCTGGATCGCGTGTCGTAACGACAGCGCGCGCTGTCCCCATAAGAAAAAATGGCAAACCTCTGAAAATGTAGTAATGCGTAAGCCAACGTAGCGATAGATCAATAAAATGTTACACTGTTGGCCGATATCCCGTCCTTGTCGCTCAGCCTGATAGGCTGGAGTTGATACTGGGAATACCCATTTTCGGTCGCGGGTATATACCCTAAATAATTCGCGTTGCGGGCAGGCGGTAAGTGAAGGAATCCGGATGAGCTTACTCAAGTAAGTGATTTGGGTAAGTGAACGCAGCCAATGCACGTGCAGCTTGAAGTATGACGGGTATAGCACACTATAAATCAGGGAGAACAGATATGAATTACCGCCTGAGTGGGGTGGTGTTTGCCAGCGTGTTACTCATCGGCTGCGCCAGTTCCGGGGATCGCGCTCAAGAAGGACGTTCTGATCCGCTTGAAGGCTTTAACCGTACCATGTTCAACTTCAACTACGACGTGCTGGATCCTTATGTGGTACGTCCGGCGGCTGTTGCCTGGCGCGATTATGTGCCGACGCCCGCGCGTAACGGACTGGGGAACTTCTTCAGTAACCTGGAAGAGCCTGCGACGATGGTGAACTACTTCGTTGAAGGTAAACCGTATAAAGCGATGATTCACTTTAACCGCTTCTTCCTGAATACCTTGCTCGGGATGGGGGGGCTGATTGATGTGGCATCCATGGCGAACCCTAAACTGGCGAAAGAAGAGTCTCGCCGTTTTGGCAGTACGCTAGGTAATTATGGTGTAGGGTACGGGCCTTATCTGGTCGTGCCTGGCTACGGTAGCGTGACATCGCGTGAAGATGGCGGTGGCGTAGTGGATACGCTGTATCCGATGCTGAGCTATCTGACGTTCTGGATGTCAGCGGGCAAGTGGGCTATCGAAGGGCTGGAAACGCGAGCACAGCTGTTGGATTCCGATGGCTTACTGCGTAATTCTTCCGATCCTTACCTGATGATACGTGAAGCCTATTTCCAACGGCACGATTTCCTCGCTAGTGATGGGCAAATCACCCCGCAGCAGAATCCGAATGCTGCCGCGATTGAAGACTCGCTCGACGAGATCGATTCAGCGAAATAGCGTTGTAGATTGTCACGCATTTCAAAGGCACCTGCGGGTGCCTTTTGTTTTTATAAAATACGGCTAAACTTACTTTTACCATGATGATTCTGTGGTTTGTTTCTTAAAAGTTATTACTTTGTTGTTCATTTATTTACTTACTAAAATTTATTTCCTCCCGTCAGATAACAATAATGTAACGTCATTAACCGGTACGGATGATCATCATGGCTGAAATGTGTCAGCGTGCTGATTTTTTTGTTAGCAAAGTGATTAACAAAAGGGTCATAACAACGATGCTTTTTACTCATAGTGGTGCGCCCGCGTGTTAATGAATGCCTGGAATTCTATTTACCTGCACTTATAAAAATAGAGATATAAGCATGAAAAAACTACTTGCTATGTTCTTCTGCCTCAGCGTGGTGGTTAGCGCCCCACTGGCGATGGCTGAAGATGCTAAAACGACAGAGAAGACAACGGATGTGGTACTGATCGGCGGGGGCATTATGAGCTCTACGCTGGGCGTGTATTTACAGGAACTGCAACCAGATTGGTCTATCGATATGGTTGAACGTATGGATAACGTGGCGGAAGAGAGCTCTAACGGCTGGAATAATGCCGGTACGGGGCACTCTGCTTTCATGGAACTCAATTACACGCCGGATAATCCCGACGGCCCAATCAATATCAGCAAAGCGCTGGAAATCACTGAAGCGTTTGAAATTTCGCGCCAGTTTTGGTCCTATCAGGTGAAAAACGGCGTGCTGAATAATCCGCACGCTTTCATTAACAGTGTGCCGCATATCAGCTTTGTCTGGGGCGACGAAAACACCGCCTTCCTGAAGCATCGCTATGATGCGATGCAGCACAGTACGCTGTACCGTGGCATGGAGTTCTCTGACGATCCGAATACGATCAAAGAGTGGGTTCCGTTGGTGATGGAAGGTCGCGATCCAGCTCAGAAGATTGCCGCCACCCGTATGCCTATCGGCACCGACGTGAACTACGGTGAAATCACACGTCAGCTGGTTGGCGCGATGAAAACCAAGTCCAACTTTGCGCTGCACTTGAATTCAGAAGTCCGTGATATCAAACGTAATGCGGACAACACCTGGAGCGTGACTTACGCCGATCTGAAGAACGGCGAAAAAGAGAGCGTGATTAAGGCGAAATTCGTCTTTATTGGTGCGGGTGGCGCGGCACTGCAACTGTTGCAAAAATCCGGTATTCCTGAGGCCGATCTGTACGGTGGCTTCCCGGTTGGCGGCGAATTCCTGGTGACAGAAAACCCGGAAATCGTTAAACGCCACATGGCAAAAGTGTATGGCAAAGCCTCTGTAGGTGCGCCACCGATGTCCGTTCCGCATCTGGACACCCGTATTTTTGACGGCAAGCCAGTCCTGCTGTTCGGGCCGTTTGCCACCTTCTCCAGCAAGTTCCTGAAGAATGGTTCGCTGTGGGATCTGATCGGTTCCGTGACCTTCTCCAACGTGATGCCAATGACGCACGTCGGTCTGGATAACTTCGATCTGGTGAAATATCTGGTCGGTCAGGTCATGATGGATGACGACGATCGTTTCGCTTCGTTGCAGGAATACTTCCCAAATGCGAAGAAAGAAGACTGGAGACTGACGGTTGCAGGGCAGCGTGTCCAGGTTATCAAGAAAGATGATGATAAAGGCGGCGTGCTGAAGCTGGGTACTGAGATTGTCAGTTCGCAGGATGGCTCGATTGCTGCGTTGTTGGGCGCTTCTCCGGGGGCGTCTACCGCAGCGCCTATTATGCTGAGCCTGCTGGAAAAAGTGTTTAAAGATAAAGTCGCAACGCCTGAATGGCAGAGCAAGCTGAAAGAGATTGTTCCGTCTTATGGTCAGAAGTTGGACGGTAATATTGATATGACCAATAAAATCCGTAGTTACACCAGCAGCACGCTGGGTCTGGATTATATTGAGGTTAAGCCTGAGTAATCGGTATTAACCGGAAAGAACGATGTAAGGCCGCGAAAGCGGCCTTTTTTGTTGCTTCGCCTTGGTAGAACAGTGCAATAAAAAAGCAGGTAAGTTGCCTTACCTGCTTTTATGTAGAAACCCGTAGGTTATTTAGAACGCATAGTTGAAGTTCACGCCGTACAGCCAGGCCTTACCTTTAGAGCTGAAGTTGTAACTTGGAGAACCTGCTCTATCAGAGATAGGTTCGCTGATATCAACTTGCTTACCATGCATATAAGACACGCCAACATCAACAGACGCGTCTTTATTGAAAGCGTAAGTAGTGCCTGCGCTCAACCAGAAACGGTCCTGATCGGGGATAGAGATAGAACGTCTATCGGCTGGTACCGGGCTATCATCAAACGCGATACCGCTACGGAACGTCCAGTTATCGTCATGATAGTAGGTGGTGCCGAGTGCGATACGGTAGGCATCACGGAAGCCTTCCTCTTTCTGGAACAGCGTGTTACCACTGTTACCTGTCGCTTTCAGTTCCTGGAAATGGCTCCAACTGGTGTAGGTCAGGCTGTAGTGAACTGCCCATTTCGGCGCTACACGGTGGTAGGCAGATGCTTCCCACATTTCTGGCAGATTGAGTGTTAATTGACCTGGTACTGTTGCACCATTGAGGGCACCAGGTCCAGCGGACCGTTGGTTACTGTAATCGCCATTGAAATCGATATCGACTTTGGAACGATAGGTCAGGCCGACGCGATTATTTTCATCCACTTCATACAGAATGCCAGCGTTCCAGCCGTATCCCCATTCTTTACCTTCCAGACGAGCCATCTCTGAAGATGGGCCAGCAACGGCACCCTGAGCGCCGCCCGCACCGGCAGGAACATTAGCCAGTTCACCAGCGCGCCGAATAAACTTGGCATCGGCATAAACTGCGTTAACCCCTAAACCAAAACTGAAATGTTGATTCAGGCGATACGCAGCGCTCAGGTTCAGGTTTGACGTCAATAGGTCGGTTTCTCCGCCGATAGAACCTGCTGCATAGTTATCATTAAATTTAGTCGCCAGACCATAGTTAGTGGTGGCAGATGCGCCAACCGCCCACTGCTCATTCAGTGGCATGATGAAATGCAGGTTCGGTACCCAGGCGTGCGGTGCAATATTTTTGGCGCTGGTATCTTGTCCTGTCAGGGAATTTTTCCCCTGAACATCAATATCTGGATTGATATAGGTAACACCACCGGAGAACGATGGGCGGTCAAACATGGTCATGGTCGCCGGGTTACGGCTGCCAGAGGTCGCATTGTCGGCTACTGCACCTTCACCAGAAAACGCGCGTCCCAGACCAGATGATGAGTATTCATTAAGCTGGAAACCAGCCGCGGACACATTTGCTGAAAACAGGGCCACCGCAACAGCAATTGTGGATTGTTTGAACAGGTTTTTCTGGCTCATGACCAAAACCTCTTTATATGCTTGTTATTTAACTTTGTTACACGGAGTAACAAGGGACGCGCATTGTAGGGGGCGCACTCAGCCTGACAAATCAGACCAGTTGGCAAAGTATAAGTTGGGAATACGATAATGTTGCGGCGGTGTATTCAAAATATTTCCAAAATGATGCAAAATTTAGATCTGCTTAACGTTTTGGTTAATTTGTGTGAGGAAATATTACTCAGCTTTCACTGCCCGATAACACCTTAATGTGACTGATATCACTAAAATTACCGGTTGGCATGAAGTGCTGGTACTGCTTTGGGGTGAGGGAGTAAAATGTAAGGAAGATAAAAATTTTTGAACTGGATCATATCTCCCGCGTTTTAAGAGGAAAGCATCATGACGAACGTAATCAACAAATGCAGTGCTGAAGAAACCGCAGCCTGCTGCTGTGTCGATGTCGGCACAATCATGGATAACACGGATTGCACTGCATCTTACAGCAAAGTGTTCGGCGATCGTTCTGACGCGGAAGCGACATTAGCGGCCCTGACGGAAAAAGCGCGTGCGGTAGAGTCTGAACCTTGCGAAATCGCCAGCACGTTGGAAGACGTAGACGGCGGCGTTAAGCTGGACATTAATTTTACGTTCAGCTGTCAGGCTGAAACGATGATTTTCCAGCTCGGCCTGCGTTAATTTCTGTGTTGGCAGGAGCCCTTTCGCGGCTCCTGTTTATTGCTTCCTTTCTTTCCCTAACGTATCGCCTTACCTCTTTTTTTCTCTTCGCTTCTTACCGTTTCTTCATCTTTGTTCGCCGCTACTTGCATGCTCTTCACACTTTTATGTTGCGTGGCTTTGCGTAATGTAACTATCTGGTTAACAATGAAATCAGGTCTGACCTGTTGTGCGCGTACTTTATTTTAGGTTAACAGGAGCGTTTATGAGCGAGGTATTACCTCTGATAACCCGCCGTGGCGATCGCATTGCGTTCGTGAGCGGATTACGCACCCCATTTGCCCGGCAGGCAACGGCCTATCATGGCGTACCTGCCATCGAATTAGGGAAGCTTGTCACCAGTGAGTTACTGGTTCGAACCGGTATCGATCCTGAGCTGATCGAGCTATTGGTGTTCGGGCAGGTGGTCCAAATGCCCGAAGCGCCGAATATCGCCAGAGAGATCGTGCTCGGCACGGGCATGAGCGTGCATACCGATGCGTATAGCGTTTCCCGCGCCTGTGCTACCAGCTTTCAGGCTGTCGCTAATGTGGCGGAAAGCATTATGGCGGGGACGGTGGAAGTCGGTATTGCCGGGGGCGCGGATTCCTCTTCGGTGCTACCGATTGGTGTCAGTAAAGCGCTGGCCAGAACGCTGGTGGATATGAATAAGGCTCGAACGTTGGGCCAGAAGTTGAAGCTGTTAAGCGGCTTGCGTCCAAAAGACTTGCTCCCAGTTGCGCCCGCCGTAGCGGAGTATTCCACCGGGCTGCGTATGGGCGATACCGCAGAACAGATGGCAAAAACTTACGGCATCACGCGTCAAGAACAGGATGAACTGGCACATCGTTCGCACAAACTGGCAGCACAGGCCTGGGAATCTGGCGTGCTGCGGGATGAAGTGATGACGGCTTACGTTCCTCCTTATGAGAAGGCACTGAGTGAAGATAACAACGTGCGTCATGACTCCGCCATAGAGCAGTATTCCCGCTTACGTCCGGCGTTCGATCGTCGGCACGGTACGGTAACGGCGGCGAATAGCACACCGCTAACGGATGGTGCGGCAGCAGTCTTGATGATGAGTGAATCCAAGGCCAAAAGTCTGGGACTTACGCCACTAGGCTATCTGCGCAGCTATGCATTCAGCGCCATCGGTGTGCAGCGAGATATGTTGCTGGGGCCGGCATATGCTTCTCCACTTGCGCTGGCAAGGGCCGGTGTGACGTTGGCTGATCTAACGTTAATTGACATGCACGAAGCCTTTGCCGCCCAGACGCTGGCAAATCTGAAGCTGTTTGCCAGCGATGAGTTTGCTCGGAATCAATTGGGCAGAAACGCTGCGCTGGGCGAGGTGGATCGTGCCAAATTCAACGTGCTGGGTGGCTCTATCGCCTATGGGCATCCTTTTGCCGCCACTGGCGCGAGGATGATTACTCAAACGCTGAATGAACTGCGCCGTCGCGGTGGCGGGCTGGGGTTAACCACCGCTTGCGCGGCGGGTGGGTTGGGCGCGGCGATGGTACTGGAGGTGACGCCATGAACGATCAACAGCCTTTCTCCGTTACAGCATCACCTACAACGGAAAGCCCGTCTGCATTTTCCCTCACAATCCGGCCGGACAACATCGGTGTGATCAGTATTGATGTCCCCGGCGAGAAGGTGAACACGCTAAAAAGTGAATTTGCAGAACAAATTCTCTCGGTCTTCGAGCTGGCGCGGCAGCATGCGACGCTCAGAGGGCTAATTTTTATTTCCGCCAAGCCTGATTCGTTTATCGCTGGGGCGGATATCACCATGTTGAACCAGTGCAGTAGCGCCGAGCAGGCCGAAAATCTGGCGAAGCAAGGGCAGGAAACGTTTGATCAGATTGCAGCGCTGCCTTTCCCCGTGGTGGCAGCGATTCACGGTGCCTGTTTGGGCGGTGGGTTGGAGTTGGCATTAGCCTGCGACTATCGCGTTTGCTCGCTGGATGATAAGACGGTGCTGGGGCTACCGGAAGTGCAGCTTGGCCTCCTTCCTGGTTCAGGAGGAACGCAGCGTTTGCCACGCTTGATTGGTCTGGATAGCGCACTGGATCTCATTCTGACTGGTCGCCATCTCCGTGCGAGTCAGGCGCTGCGGCAAGGGCTGGTGGATGAGGCAGTTCCACACGATATCCTGCTGGATACGGCAGTCGAGATTCTCAAAAAAGGCAAAAGGAAGGTGGTGCCGTTGGGCTGGCGTTCGCGTCTGCTGAGTAGCCCAGGCATTCGCCATTTGCTTTTCAAAATGGTGAAACGCAAGACCCGCGCGAAAACACATGGCAACTATCCTGCCACTGAAAAGATCATTCAGGTGGTACGCCGAGGAATAGAGAAAGGCCGTGAGGACGGGTATCGGCAGGAGGCGCGAGCGTTCGGTAAGCTGGTGATGACGCCGGAATCTGCCGCACTACGCCACCTGTTCTTTGCCTCGAATGCGTTAAAGAAAACTTCCGGCGCAGCCTCTGACGCGAAGCCGATCCATCGTGTTGGCATTCTCGGTGGCGGGTTGATGGGAGGGGGAATCGCCAGTGTCACTGCGACGCGCGGACAGTTGCCTGTTCGCATTAAAGATATCAATGAGCAGGGCATTAACCATGCGTTGAAGTACAACTGGCAATTGCTGACCAAGCGTGTTCAGAGCAAACGAATGAAGCCGACGGAGCGCCAGCGCTTGATGACGTTGATTTCTGGTAGTACGGACTATCGTGGTTTTGAACATGCGGATATCGTCATTGAAGCGGTTTTTGAAGATCTGGCGCTGAAGCGGCAGATGGTGGCGGAGATTGAAGATCATGCCGCGCCGCACACTATTTTCGCGTCAAATACCTCCTCATTGCCGATCCATCAGATCGCGGAGGGCGCGCGCCATCCCCAGCAGATTGTTGGCCTGCACTATTTTAGCCCGGTAGATAAAATGCCGTTGGTAGAGGTCATTCCCCATGCGCACACCAGCGCGGAGACGGTTGCGACGACGGTTTCCCTAGCGAGAAAGCAGGGGAAAATTGCGCTCGTCGTGAGCGACAGCGCGGGTTTCTATGTGAATCGCATATTGGCGCCTTACATCAACGAAGCGGCTTACTGCCTGCTGGAAGGGGAGCCGATTGAATCGATTGACTCTGCGCTGGTGCGTTTTGGCTTCCCCGTTGGCCCGCTCGCGCTGCTGGATGAAGTCGGTATTGATGTCGCGACCAAAATTGTTCCGGTACTGAGTGAAGAACTCGGCGATCGCTTTACCTCCCCGCCAGCGTTTGATGCGATCCTGAAAGACGGGCGTAAAGGGCGCAAGAATGGCAAAGGATTCTACCGATACAATAAAACGCGCCGTTTCTGGCACACGGGGAAAGAAGTCGACAGCTCGGTTTATCCGCTGTTGGATGTGACGCCGAAGGCGCATCTCGATCCTGCATTAATCAGCCAGCGTGCCGTGATGATGATGTTGAATGAGGCGGCGCGTTGTCTGGATGAAGGCGTGATTCAATGCGCTCGTGACGGTGATATCGGCGCAGTATTTGGTATTGGCTTCCCACCTTTCCTCGGCGGCCCATTCCACTATATGGATCGTCTGGGGATGGAAACGGTAGTGAAGACGCTGCGGGTACTGCAACAACAGTATGGCGATCGGTTCGCACCCTGCGAACGTTTGCTCACGATGCGGGAAGGCCAGCGGACGTTCTATCCGCCAGCCGATGAAGACAGTAGCACTAGTTGATCGTGACGTTAATCGTGACGGTATCTTTATATGCGCCCTCCGGTTTACTGGCCTGGCTGGCGTTAATGCGGGCGGTGTACGGGATACTCTGCGTAATCCCCGTTCCCGCTCCGCTATAATCGTTAGTCTCGGTCCAGGCGACGTTCCCGGTACGGTAGAGCTGGTATTGCAAGTAGTAATCCGTACTGTTAACGGTTGCCGTCATTCTGCGCCAGTTGGCATCGTCGGGATGGTTACTGACGAGTTTGACGGTATACGCGCCCAATAGCGTACAGCGAACGCCAAGGCTATTATTGACCGCCGCGAAATCGGCAGGAAACGCCGCAACACCAAAGCTGATATTCGGCGCGCTGGTGATCTGGCAATCATTGGTGATGGTCATGGTGATATTGAGCGTTGAGGTCGTTGATCCTTCATCGTAAACGCAGAGGCCTAATGCACCCAGCGCACAAAGTCGGTAATCCCATTTGATGGTCACTGTGTCGGTGTAGGTCCCCGCGGAAATGTTGTTGCCTATACTGGTGCGGATATAGATCGGCATCGTGCCGTCAGTGGAGTTGAACAGGCCCAATATGTCCAGAAAGGTCGTCCGAGTCCACGTGTAGGTTGAGTTGATGTTATAGAGCGTACCGCAGCCAGAATCCATGCACAGGCTGTAGGGAACATAGTCTGAGCTTGTCCCCCTGCGCATCCGCATGGTGGTGCCGCTGGGGTTGCTATCACTCTGTATTGTGGCGGTGATGGTATTGGTACTGGCTAAACTCAACACGCTCCCCGTGCAGCGAAACCCACTTCCCGATGCCACGATCTGTGGCGTACCGTTAACGCCGACCACCGAAGAGCCATAAGGCCCCAACGGGGTATTACTGGGCGGCGTTGTACAGGCTGCATAGCTAAAAGGCGCGTAATACAACCCCATCAGCAGGAAGGCCAAATGTAGCCAACGGGCGGCCCGCCGATTGGTGGCGAAGAGTTGCTTGATCTGCGGTATCGGGGTCAGCATCGTTTTATCCTTTTGAGTCAGTCTGGCAGGTAAGCGGGCCGATGGTTGCCATCATGGTCTGTGATTCCGGCAGTGAGAACGCCACGCGGCAAAGCCGTCCATCTTCTTGTTTAAAGCGTAAGCGGTTAGAGGTTCCCAGATTGGCGAAGTAAGCAAGGCCATCGTAACCGCTTATCGTGGTGTCGCCGCTGGTTTCGTCTGTTATCCAGGTGCCAATGGTGAGTGGGTTACCATCCGTATTGCGCAATCGGATGTTGGCGGATCGCACGGCATGAACAGGGAATTTTACGACAGTGCCGCTGCCTTCTTTTACCGCCACGCGTGATTCCACCTGTGGGGTAGTGACGTTGGCTGGCAGTTGTAACGTATCGATTTCTACTTTCGCAGGGTAATTGGACACGACCCACGGTACGAGTAAATGGCCGCGTTTATTGGTTTTCCCCACCAACTGATTTTCATATTTTACCGGTACGTCGGGGTATCCCTCGGTATCGACAACAATAAAGGCGTCGTTGATGCGGTTACTGGGGAAAAGTCCCCCGTTCATGTAGATCAGTGAACCGCTCAGTTCACCCCACTGTGTCGTACTCCCTTCATTGCCATAGACTCCGCCAGCTAGCATGGCATAAGGGCCGCGCCAGTTCAGAGAGCCTTGATGATAAGGATTTTTGCCCGCACCGTATGCGGCGTTCCAGCCGAATCCGCCTTCTGTCGGCGCGGTACGGTTCACTCCGACACGTGGGGAGTAATCGCCATTGTTGTCGCGCTGAACACCGGCATTGACGTTGCCGTTGTTACCAAAAGGCATCACAAACTGGAGTTGGGCGCTGTAGCCGTTCTCCCCCAGCGCTTTGTTAAAGGCGAGGTAGATAGAACTGCCTTGCCAGATCTGTCGACTGAAAGAGAGATTCAGCAGCCGGGTTCGAGTTGAATCGTAGGCACGAATATCGAAATAACCCACGCCGAACGAACCATTGCCTTCACCGAAGATTTGGCTGCTGATCGTTGCCTGATTACTTTCCCGACTGAGGCGGCCTTCCGTGAGCGCGGCCGTTAAATCGCGGTATTCTTCACTGCGTTTGGCATGTTGAACGCTCAGGCCGAATGCAGAGGTGTAGTAGGAGTAGCCTGCGGTGTATTGGTGTCCGGTGGTTTCTTTTTCGCTCTGACTGTAGGACGAACTCAGTGTTCCCCAGCGCCCTAGGGTAAAATCCGCCCCTGCGCCAAGCAGATACAAATCCTTCACGGCTTCGCCATGCGCCGACACCGTCAGCTTATTGGTCAACCCGTATCGATAGATGCCACTGACGGCCGGATCGTCAGTATAGGAATTATTCTGTATGGCATAGTCCTGACGTAAAACGCCAATGGACAGATCGAAATCGCTTAATCCCTCTCTCAGCAATACGTTGGAGACGTAAAAAGGGATCGTGGTGGAAATCTGCCGCCCCTGAGCGTCCGTAGTAATGACGGTCGCTTCCCCTGCACCGTTCAGATAAGGCGTATTCGTGAGAGTGAAAGGGCCTGCATTCAGGTTGGTACTGTTCGCTTTATAGCCGTTGATAAACAGATCCAGCGTGCTGGGGACGGCGGCCGTGCCGGTATATTGCAACATCGGATAGGTCACGATGTCCGGGCGAAGGCCGAAATTGCGAGCGATGCGCAGGCCGCCCATACGCACCGAGTTGCTCCACGTCAGAGAGTTGCTAATCAGGTCGCCAACCTGATAAGTGATCATTTGGTCGTTGTCGTTGTAGCGCCAATAGGTATCGAAACGCCGATAGCCATCTTGCTGAGAAGTATTGCTACCCGAGGTAAAATAGTAGACGCCCGTATTGGATAAGGTTCCGTAGGGGCTAAAAAAGCGCTGCTCCATCCAACTGTTGAGTGAATCCGAATTGCCGCGGGGTGAGGTGTAATACAGGTTATAGTTGAACAATAAACCGGGACTGCTGCGGGCTGGGAAACGTGCCATGTCTTGCCCTCCGCCTTCAACGGATTGCTCGGGTAGCCAGGGCATGGGCACGGTGAGCTTTAGCTGCTGTATGGCCTGATCGTAATCGGCGGTAACCTCTGGCAGCGCGCTGACATTGACGAGCCCCGTGCTTTGGTCCGGTAGGCGGATGTGATTTGAACGCAGCGTTGCTGCATCCACATAATAGTTTCCTGCACGATAGGTGACAGGGACAACCGCGTTATCACTCTGCCCGTTAACAGAAAGCGTTAAATAGTAAACGGATTCACTGACCGATGGCATGGCGCGGGGAGGGGCGGGAAGATCGGTATAGTCTTCCGCGAAAATCGTCGCAGAATACAGCAGCGCAAATGGGGCATACATGAGCAGGGGCAAGACACCTGCGTTGATCTTCATGTCTGACCTCACCATGACTGCACTGTCAATAAACACGCCTCTGTCGTTAACCGCTCCATCATTCGCGTTTAATCAATATGGGATCGGTGATGTCGATCAGGTGGGTGAAGAGCTGCATCGCCGCAGCCGGTGTGGACACGCCTGCGGGCAGCGGCCAGCGCATCTCTTGCCCTGGTAGCACATAGCCTAAAAAGCCGTTAGTTAACGTTGTCCGACTCCCTTTCCCACTTTGGTCGGCGGACCAATAGACGTTACTCAGGCGGGCATGTACTACGCCTCGGTTACGGACATAAAGATAGTTTTTCCCGCCAACTGCGCTGACTCGCCAACTGAGCACGGGCAGCGTTGGTTCGGTGTTGGTGCGTCGTTTATCGGGGCGAGTATGTGTCCAGACGCCTTGACCATCAAGGAACAAGGGCAGTAGATAACGCATCTGAAATTGCAGCCCCATCTGCGGGGTATCTTGTTGGTAGGGTGTGGAAATCTCATCAACGATGATGCGGTAAGCTTGCTCAGTATTAGCAGGGGCTGGGTTGACGCGAATCAGGCGTACCATATTGCGCTTACCTGGTTCCAGCGTCATGAACGGCGGTGTGGCAATCACGTTACTTTGTTCGGCATAACGATCCTGAAAGTCTATTTGCTTCCAGGACATGATGCGGATTTGTAAACCGACGGGCGCGGTACCTTTGTTTTCCAGCCATAGCGCTGAACTGTTCTCATCTGATTCAATGACCTGATAAATCGGCCAAACGAGAATAGAACTGGCGGCAAAGCAAGATAAGCTGATACCACTTAACAAAAAGACCATTGCCCGAATAAAAAACGTTATTTTCCTTTTCATCCTGTATTTATCCCGTTTTATTTTAATAAGTCAGGCTGACGGTCACGTTATCGGTATAAACCCCCGCTGGAGGCAGAGGCGTGCCGCCAAAATAGCGGGCATAAACGGTGTAAGTCTGAGTAGTAGTCGGAAAAGAGACGATACTGAGCGCCAGACCTCCCGTTCCCCATACCTGCGTGCGGGCGGCATCGCGGTAAAGCTGGTAGGCCAACAGCCGCGTTCCTGCCGCATTTTTCAGATAACGCTGTGCACTGCTGCCGCCATTGGCACCGTAGTCCAACTCAATGGTGGCGTTAATGCCAGGTGTGCAGGTGGCGATAATCGATCCGCCTCCGCTTGCGCTGGCAACATCCACGTTGGTCGCGGTGGCGCTGCGCGTCCCGAAATTAAGCGTACCCATATTGGGTTGACTGCTTGCTGTGCTGGTGCCAAACACACAGCCCTTTTGTATCGTTGCTGTGACATCGAATGTGCTGCTGACCGTGAGCGCCATCGTCACCGTAGGGACAAGGGGGCCAAACAGCATGAGTGATAAGATTAATGCTGACGGAGAACGCATCGCGATACCGATGGCTACTTAGCCTGAACCGCGGTATGGGACATATTCGGAGTCGCCTGCAGGGAGTAGGCAGTAAACACGGCACTGTGTATGAGATGTAGTGACATAACGACTCCTTTTCTTGTGGGTCAGCGACCCTAAAAAGGCCGACATGCGAGCATGCCAGCCTGTAAAAAATTACCATTCGATCGTTGCAGTGACAGTGTCGGTATAAGTGCCCGCTGTCGGTGATAGAACGGTTTGATCTGCTGGCAGGATACGTGCGTAGACCGGAACCAACTGCGGGTTGCCCGTTGCAGTAATGGCAATACCACTTCCACTATTGAGTGGTATCTCGGTGGTACGTGTTGAGTCACTGTATAGACGATAAGGTACGTTATAGGTCCCTGTACCCGGTGCGAGTCTGCGTAACGATGCGGTATCGTTCGCACCTGAGCCAATGCGCAATGTTGCCGGTGTGCCGACAGAGCAACTGACCGTAATCCCGTTGCCACCGGCGCCGGTGACCAGACCGTCAATGTTGGCCGTCAGATCGGAATGGGAGCCAAAACTGATTGTTCCCCATGTGGTTCCGGCTCCACCCCCATTGTTGACCGTGCAGGCGGCAGTAATAACCAGTGATACGGGGATCTGACCATTAATCGTCACGCTACTGGCTGTGGGAGAAAGGCCGAATGTGGTGAATAGTGTAGCCAGAATAGGTAATGTTATACGTTTAGAATTCATAACGATTCCTTTATATGCATCTCACATATTTTCATCGAAAGTGTTTTCACGAAAGTGTATTGATTCTCGCGAAAACTGCTCGTTACGAGTGACTATTACAAAAGAAATCATAACAAGCCGTTTTAATCAGTACGGCTATTTATATGGCATGGATTAACCGTTTGGGAAAAGATAGAAGGTTTATTCTCTTTCCTAATTACCGGAACCACTGACACAAAAATGTCGCACTGCTGAAATATATATCGCTACTACTTTCAGTACTTTCCGTATGGTGAAAATAATTCTATAAAGGAAACGTGGAGCTAATTTTCTCTTCCATGGTGATGAATAATTTCTAGCATATAAAAATAACAGAGAGACTCCCGACCTTTATCCTGAATTGCACGAGCATCCATAAATAGAAGAGCAATCTATTTTTATTATATGACGTTATATTCCGTATAATTACCTTGTTTATATCAAGTGAAGAACAAAAAAAACGCTATTTAAGATAAAGATAGAAGCAGAGTGGTTGTTTAACAATATTGCAAAATTGATATGTGTTAAAAGAGTGTAAGTTATCGGTTTTTGTATTATTCGTGGTGTTTTATGCTGATTTTTTGTTTTTAATCTGATTTTTAGTTAAATAAATTGATTTATTTGTAATTGATTATAATGTCCATCTTGAGTTTTTGGATATCTGTTTCTAAGATGATGTGTTCGGTTGGATGTCTTTAAACCTTTTATTTATCATGTAATTACTGAAGATGAGTGGGGGATGGATGTGCTTCATACAGAAACCCGATGTCAGGCGAGTTTATCAGGGCGCTAAACTCAGGTAACCTACAGGGATAAAACAGGTTAGACCCTACATAATTCGAGTTGCAGGCGCAGGATAATGCATACCTATGCAGCTTGGTTTATAGAAGATACATCATATATTTCATTAACATAGCGGTGTGATATGCAAGTGTTGATAATGCGTCATGGCGATGCGGTACTTGATGCAGCGAGTGATGCTGTCCGGCCATTAAGCGACGGTGGTCGTGATGAATCTCGTCAGATGGCGTGTTGGTTGAATGAGCAAAATATCGATATTGAGCGCGTTCTGGTGAGTCCTTATTTACGCGCCCAGCAAACGCTCGACGTGGTGAAAAAAGCGCTGCCTTTGCCGGAAGAAGCGGATTGCCTCAATGAACTGACGCCCGGCGGCGATGCTCAGCTTGTCAGCTATTATCTGCAAACGCTGGCGAGAGAAGGTGTTGGGGCGGTTCTGGTTGTTTCGCATCTGCCGCTGGTGGGCTATCTGGTTGCTGAATTATGCCTGAATGAAACGGCTCCAATGTTCGCCACCTCCGCTATCGCTTGTGTCAAGGTAGACATTGAATCCGGCAATGGGGTGCTGCACTGGCAAGTCAGCCCGGCACAACTGACGGCGAAACCCTGATTTCTCATTGAGAAACTCGATATTCATGCGGTATGAGGCGTGTAGCGTGCTGCACGCCTTGTCATGTTTGAAGTATGACGAAGATTACTCAAGCGAAGGCGCTTCCAGCGCAACCAGCACCAGCAGTGCTGCACTCCCACCAAATTCTTTCGGCGCCTGATGAAAAGCCAGGACGTCAGGGTGCTGTGCCAGCCAGAGCGGCGTTTGTTGCTTAAGAATATGTTTGCCGTGCCCGTGCATCACGCAGGTGCAGTAAACGTGCTCCCTGCGGCAGGCTGCCAGCAGCGCGCCCAACTCCTGTTTCGCTTGAAGCTGCGTCAGGCCGTGTAGATCCAGAAATAGCTCCGGTGAATAATCCCCACGTCGGAGTTTCTTCAATTCATAATGACTGGCGCCAGGGCGGACATAGCGCGTTGGACCTTCTGCATCCAACTGCGGCTGAAATTCATCGGAAAAATAAAAACTGGCATCGACCTGTTCTTGCAATGCCCGTTTTGCCGGCAATTCGCCTATTTTCCTGCGCAGCGGTTTGTGGGTATAGGTATCCTGACGCAACTTTTTTGTGCCAGTGATTGACGTGCGAAAAAGCTGCAATTCGTCGTCATTCAGCGAATATTTCTTACTCATCTTTCATTCATCTTGCGTCAACATTCGATCAGTTTACCTTGTCTCTCCGCTGTCGCTAAATAAAAGTCTGTATTGGGGCGCGTTCAGTCGGTTATATCTGCTGATTTGTCGCGGGCTTCATGGCAAACTAAGCGCCAATTTCCTAATTCAGAACTGTCTGCGGAGGACACCCTTGGACAAAATTTTCGTCGATGAGGCCGTCAGTGAACTTCATACCATTCAGGATATGTTGCGCTGGGCTGTCAGCCGGTTTAACGCAGCCAACGTCTATTACGGTCACGGAACGGATAATCCCTGGGATGAAGCTATACAGCTGGTATTGCCTAGCCTGTATCTGCCGCTCGATATTCCTGAAGATATGTACACGTCCCGTTTGATCACTAGCGAACGGCAGCGCATTGTTGAACGCGTGATCCGCCGCGTCAATGAACGTATCCCGGTCGCCTATCTGACCAACAAGGCTTGGTTCTGCGGCCTGGAATTCTATGTTGACGAACGCGTCCTGGTGCCGCGTTCTCCTATCGGTGAGTTGATCAATAACTACTTTGGTGAGCAATTGCCAAAAGCGCCAAACCTTATTCTGGATCTGTGCACGGGTAGCGGCTGTATTGCTATTGCCTGCGCTCAGGCGTTCCCAGAAGCGGAAGTCGATGCGGTGGATATCTCCAGCGATGCGCTGGCGGTGACCGAGCAAAATATTCAGCAGCACGAGCTGGAATACCGTGTGACGCCAATTCGCTCTGACCTGTTCCGCGATTTACCTGCGATTCGCTATGATCTGATTGTGACCAATCCACCGTATGTGGATGAAGAAGATATGTTCGATCTGCCGCAGGAATTCCGTTTCGAGCCTGAATTGGGGCTGGCGGCGGGCAACGACGGTCTGGATCTGGTTCGTCGTATTCTGGCCTGTGCGCCAGACTATCTTAGCGATGACGGCGTGCTGATTTGCGAAGTGGGTAACAGCATGGTGCACCTGATCGATCAATATCCAGAGATTCCGTTCACCTGGCTGGAGTTTGATAACGGCGGTGACGGCGTGTTTATGCTAACCCAATCACAGCTGATTGATTGCAAAGATCATTTTAGCGCTTACCGTGATTAAACGGTCATAACGATATTCATCAGCCTTACCGTTAGCGTCGTTGACCAGACGGTAAGGCAGAAATAGAACACATGCGAAGGAGTTGTGATGGCAGGCAACAGTATTGGGCAATTTTTCCGCGTCACTACATTTGGTGAATCCCACGGTATTGCTCTGGGATGTATTGTTGATGGCGTACCGCCGGGTATTCCACTGACGGAAGCGGATTTGCAACACGATTTGGATCGCCGCCGTCCGGGGACTTCCCGCTATACGACGCAGCGCCGCGAGCCCGATCAGGTCAAGATTCTGTCCGGCGTTTTTGAGGGCGTGACAACAGGGACCAGTATTGGTCTGTTGATTGAAAACACCGATCAGCGTTCTCAGGATTACGGTGCGATTAAAGACGTCTTTCGCCCCGGCCACGCCGATTACACTTATGAGCAAAAATACGGCCAGCGTGACTACCGTGGCGGCGGCCGCTCTTCGGCGCGCGAAACCGCAATGCGAGTTGCTGCCGGTGCTATTGCGAAGAAATACCTGCAACAGCAACACGGTGTGAAGGTTCGTGGCTATCTGTCACAGATTGGCGATGTCACCTGCGAGCTGAAAGATTGGGAACAGGTTGAGCAAAACCCGTTCTTTTGCCCCGATATCGACAAGCTGGACGCATTGGATGAACTGATGCGAGCGCTGAAAAAAGAGGGCGACTCCATTGGCGCGAAGGTTAGCGTCGTGGCGGAATCGGTGCCTGTCGGGTTAGGCGAACCGGTCTTTGACCGTTTGGATGCCGACTTGGCACACGCGCTGATGAGCATCAACGCGGTGAAAGGCGTTGAAATCGGCGATGGGTTTGCGGTTGTCACCAAACGTGGCAGCGAAAACCGTGACGAAATTACCCCGGAAGGCTTCCAGAGCAATCATGCTGGTGGCATTTTGGGGGGAATCAGCAGCGGCCAGAACATTGTCGCGCATCTGGCGTTGAAACCGACCTCCAGCATTATGGTGCCGGGGAAAACGATCAATCGTCAGGGTGAAGCAACGGAAATGGTCACGCGCGGGCGTCACGATCCGTGTGTGGGTATTCGTGCGGTGCCGATTGCCGAAGCGATGATGGCGATTGTGTTAATGGATCACCTGCTGCGCCAACGCGCACAGTGTGGGGATGTGAACAGTCAGGTTCCTCGCTGGTAAAAATAATGAAACAAGGGTTAATCGGGGTTCTCGCGCTGGCACTAAGCGCACCTCTGTTGTCGAACGCCGCATGGGCGAAAACGCCCTGGCAGGAGATCGCGCATCCGGTCGCAGGTACGGCGCAGTCAATTGGTAGTTTTTCCAATGGCTGTATCATCGGTGCTCAACCGCTGCCGTTGCAGTCTCTGGATTATCAGGTGATGCGCGTCGATCAGCGCCGTTATTTCGGTCACCCCGATCTTCTGGCGTTTATTCACCGCCTGAGCAACGAGGTGAAGCGCACGACGTCAGGCAATGTGCTGGTGGGGGATATGGGAATGCCTGTCGGCGGACGTTTCAGCAGCGGCCACGCCAGTCACCAATCCGGGCTGGATGTGGACATCTGGCTGCAATTACCCCGACAGCGCTGGAGTGAGCAACAATTGCTGAAACCACAGCCTATCGATTTGGTTAACGCCAGCGGGCTTAACGTTAACCCGCGCGTTTGGCGACCGGAAGTCACTACCCTGATCAAAACCGCCGCACTGGACAGCGAAGTGACGCGCATCTTCGTCAATCCGGCGATTAAAAAGCAGCTGTGTGCCGAAGCGGGTCACGATCGTGACTGGCTGCGAAAAGTTCGTCCTTGGTTTGCGCATCGTGCGCATATGCACGTGCGTTTGCGCTGTCCGGCAGACAGCCTGGAGTGTCAGGAACAGAGCGAACCGCCCATCGGTGATGGATGCGGTGCTGAGTTAACCAGTTGGTTCCAGCCGAAGCAACCGAGTAGCGAAGCGCCAGAGAAAACCACGCCGCCGCCGTTGCCACCTTCTTGTCAGGCATTGCTCGACAGACATTTTGCCGCGAGATAACGAATAACGATGGATTGGTTAGTGCTTGGGCCAGAAATGCTGGCCGTGCTGTTTTTTGTCGGGGCGTTGGCAGGGTTTATTGATTCGATTGCAGGTGGCGGTGGGTTATTGACGATCCCAGCGTTGCTGGCGGCGGGTTTATCTCCGGCACAGGTGCTGGCAACGAATAAACTTCAGGCTGTCGGTGGGTCTTTTTCCGCCAGCCTGTATTTCATTCGTCGCCGCGCGGTGAATCTGGGCGAGCAGAAACTGGCTATTGCGCTGACGTTTGTCGGTTCGACCTTTGGTGCCTGGCTGATTCAGCAAATCCACGCCGATTTTCTACGCCAGCTGTTGCCGTTTCTCATTATTGGCATTGGTCTCTACTTTTTACTCACGCCCAAAATTGGTGATGAAGATCGGCAGCGTCGCCTGTCACCGCTTCCGTTTGCAATTGTGGCAGGCGGCTGTGTCGGCTTTTATGATGGTTTTTTCGGCCCCGGTGCTGGGTCGTTTTACGCTCTGGCTTTTGTCACCCTGTATGGTTTCAATCTGGCAAAAGCGACGGCGAACGCCAAAATCCTGAACTTTACCTCTAACTTCGGTGGGCTGTTGTTTTTTATGCTCAGCGGAAAAGTGGTTTGGGTGGTCGGGGGTGTGATGCTTATCGGGCAGATCCTCGGTGCGCGGCTTGGCGCCAAAATGGTGATGACGAAAGGGCAAAAGCTGATTCGTCCTATGCTGGTGCTGGTTTCAGCCATCATGAGCAGCAAGCTGATTTATGACAGCCATGGGCATGCGATTGCTGCTTGGCTGGGACAATTTTTATGATCGCAATTTTATGATAACAACAGATAACATGACAACGACTCATCATTATCAACAACTGGTTGATATTTTTAATGATTGCTTTGGCGATGAATACAATACCCGGCTGGTAAAAGGCGACGATGAGCCTATTTATCTGCCTGCAGATGATGAACTTCCGTATCATCGAATTGTGTTTGCCCACGGTTTTTATGCCAGCGCGCTGCACGAAATTTCTCACTGGTGCATTGCTGGCCCACAGCGGCGTTTGCAGGTCGACTTCGGCTACTGGTATTGCCCTGATGGCCGCGATGCCACGACGCAAAGCCAATTTGAAGTGGTGGAAATCAAACCTCAGGCCTTCGACTGGTTATTCTGCGTTGCGGCGGGTTTTCCGTTTAACGTCAGCTGTGACAACCTGAACGGTGATTGCGAGCCAGACCGTATTGATTTCCAACGACGTGTGCATACGCAAGTGATGCAGTATTTGGAAGAGGGGATTCCTGCACGTCCGGCAAGCTTTATTCGTGCGTTACAATCGTTTTACAATACGCCACCGCTGACGGCGGCGAGTTTCCCGTATCCAGCCGATCTGTGATGAACGGAAACTGCAAAAAATTTGAGGATAAGAAATGATCGCAGAATTTGAAACGCGCATTCTGGCGCTGATTGATGACATGGTAGAGCATGCCAGCGCCGACGAACTTTTTGCTGGCGGCTATTTGCGCGGTCATCTGACAGTGTCGGTCGCAGAAGCGGAAGAGAACGGGGAACACACGCTTGAAGCTCTACATGTGCGCGTTAGCGACAGCATTAATAACGCCATCAAAAACGGTGAGCTGTCACCGCCAGATCAGGTGCTGGTTAACGGGATGTGGGAACGGCTGTTCCAGCAGGCACAAAACAGTACGCACTGATTTTCATGTGTGCTCATCGTCAGTCTGTCAGTGCTGGCTTAGTCAAGCCAGCACATCCTCTTCCTCATTAATCCTGATTTACAGGCTTGCCTTTCAGCAGTTTCCTTATCCAGAAGCGATTCGGGTTTAGCGCAGCTAGCGTATCGCGATCCAGCGGCAGCGGTTCTCCATACATTTGTGACGCCAAAATTTCTGCCGCGAGTGGGGCAGAGCAGAGCCCGCGTGATCCTAACGCACCGATAATAAACAGATCCTGCCAATAAGGTGCGCTCGGCACAGTGTTGGTGCGGTGCTGTGGATGCAGGCGATCGTCATACTCTGCCAGCGTTTGCTCATAGTCTGGCACGGCGCCAAGCAGCGGTAGATGGTCACGTAGCGCGCAGCGAACGCCTTGACGAGCCTGTGCATCGCTGACATCGACGGTTTTGGCCCAGTCTGCGTTAGGCAAACAATTCAGCAACCGTTGGCGGTTCTCCTGCTGTTCTTCTTCCCGATAATCACAATCCGCTTCACCCCGTAGATAGCTCGCCCCGATGCAGTGCGTTTGATGTTGCGGACTCACTGGCGTCAGGTAACCGTCGTAGCACAACACCTGCTTCAATTGCCCCAGTACAGGGTTAGTCGGAACGTGGCTGACTTGTCCGCGCACGGCGTAGCCGGGTAAATGGCGGGTTTGTGGCCAGTCGGTAATGTGGTGACCATTCGCCAGTACTACAACGGCATGGCTGGCCTGTTGACCCGAGCTTAAGGTGAGCGTCCAGCCGCTATCCGTTTTTTCCAGCGCGGAAACGGTAGTACTCATCTGTACCGACAGGCCGTTTTGCTGTGCCAGCTTGAGTGCATCGGCTGTCAGTTCTGCAGGACACAACCAGCCGCCGTCGGGGTAGGTAATACCGTTTACGCCGAGATTCAGGCCGCTCTGTTTTTCCAACTGTTGGGCATCCACGCTAACGACCAGTTCTTCCGGCCATTCCCCTTGCAGAATTTGCTCGATCTTACGCGCGCTTTTTTCATCCCAAGCGAGCTGACTGACGCCACACCACTGGTGTTCAAATTCCAGATCTTGCTGCGCCAGCGCCGTGTAGCTGCGGTGGGCAAAGTCAAAGGCGAGCGAGAAAAAGCGGGACACCGCATCGTGTCGGTTATTCAGCAGAGGATACAGCGCCCCTTGGCGATTACCGGATGCACCAGTGGCAGGCTGTGCCTCTGCGCAGTAGAGCGTGACGTTTGCGCCGCGCCGTTGCAGAGCCAGTGCAGTAAGCACGCTGGCGATGCCGCCGCCAATAATCGCAATATCGTCAGTCGTGCTGGCCGCGGGACGTGAATACCACGGGGTCGGCGAGGTGATAGGAAGTGCATCGGGAAGGAGACCGCTCAGCATCTCCCGCTTCTGTCCGAAGCCTTTGACTTTACTGACGTGAAAGCCCGCCTGTTGTAGACCGCGTCGCACAAAGCCTGCGGCGGTAAAGGTGGCGAATGTCCCTTCTTTACGACACAGGCGTACCATCGCCTGAAACAAGTTATCCGTCCACATATCTGGGTTTTTAGAGGGTGCAAAGCCGTCCAGAAACCAGGCGTCAACCTGATGATTCTGGGTATCATCCAGTTCAGGCAGTAAGACGTTGACGTCACCGAACCATAAATCGAGCGTGATGCTGCCTTGCGCCAGAATCAGACGGTGACAGCCTGGCAGCGCCAACGGCCACTGCTGACGCAACTCATCCGCAAATTCTGCCAGCTCCGGCCACTGCGCGTGTGCGGCAGCCAGATCGTGCTGACGCAGAGGGAATTTCTCGAAGCTGATGAAATGCAGATGTCGCAGTGTTGCTTGTGGCTGCTGTTGACGAAAGTGAGTAAAGGCTTGCCACAGCGTGAGAAAATTCAGGCCGGTGCCAAAACCGGTTTCCGCTATCACGCACGCTGTGCGCGGGTGCGTGGCGAATCTTTCAGGAAACTGATTGCCCTGCAAAAACACATAACGGGTTTCGGCCAACCCATCCTGATTAGAAAAATAGACGTCATCAAACTGTTGCGATACAGGTGTACCCTGAGCGTTCCAACTTAACGATGCGTGTTGGATGGGAAGGTTAGCCACGGCAAAAGCTCATTATTCAAGTGATGGCGAGATTTTAACGAGCTGAATATCGTGGTGCAAATTTAGCAAGAATTTCGCGATAGTTCGGCTGATCGGACTTGTTCAGCTTACAACTGTACGCTAAAGTGCGAAGCGAAATCCCAAACTCTATAAGTGGAAGAAGAGGTATTAAATGAAACGTGCAGTGATTACTGGCCTGGGGATCGTATCAAGCATTGGTAATAACCAGCAGGAAGTTCTGGCATCATTGCGGGAAGGCCGCTCGGGTATTACTTTCTCTCAAGAGCTGAAAGATTCCGGCATGCGTAGTCACGTCTGGGGGAATGTCAAACTGGACACCACTGGCCTCATCGATCGCAAAGTTGTGCGTTTTATGAGTGATGCATCGATTTATGCCTACTTATCCATGGAGCAGGCGATTCAAGATTCTGGGCTGTCTGATAAGGTTTATCAGAATAACCCACGCGTTGGCCTGATTGCCGGTTCCGGTGGTTCTGCGCGTTATCAGGTGTTTGGTGCTGACGCGATGCGTAGCCCACGTGGTCTGAAAGCCGTTGGCCCTTATGTGGTGACCAAATCAATGGGTTCTGCGGTCTCTGCGTGTCTGGCAACGCCGTTCAAAATTCACGGCGTGAACTACTCCATCAGCTCTGCCTGTGCGACTTCTGCGCACTGCATCGGTAACGCGGTTGAGCAAATTCAGATGGGTAAACAGGATATCGTGTTCGCCGGTGGCGCTGAAGAGCTGTGCTGGGAACTGGCCTGTGAGTTTGACGCTATGGGCGCACTGTCTACCAAATACAATGAGACGCCAGAAAAAGCCTCGCGTACCTATGATGCGGGCCGCGATGGTTTCGTGATCGCAGGCGGCGGCGGTATGGTCGTAGTAGAAGAATTGGAACACGCGCTGGCACGTGGTGCGCATATCTATGCAGAAGTGGTCGGTTACGGTGCGACCTCTGACGGTGCAGATATGGTTGCTCCATCAGGTGAAGGTGCCGTTCGCTGCATGAAGATGGCAATGAACGGTGTTGATACGCCGATCGATTACCTGAACTCTCACGGTACTTCCACGCCGGTTGGCGACGTCAAGGAACTGGGCGCGATTCGTGAAGTGTTTGGTGATAGCTCGCCAGCGATCTCCGCGACGAAAGCGATGACCGGTCACTCTCTGGGTGCTGCTGGCGTTCAGGAAGCCATTTACTCCCTGCTGATGCTGGAGCACAGCTTTGTTGCACCGAGCATCAACATAGAAAATCTGGACGAGCAGGCTGCTGGCCTGAATATCGTGACTGAACCAACGGAACGTAAACTGACCACGGTGATGTCTAACAGCTTCGGATTCGGTGGTACGAACGCGACGCTGGTGATGAGAAAACTCGATAAATAATCGGTTTCTTACACGGATAAATAAAACCCCGCAGGCGCAAGCCGCGGGGTTTTTGTTTTTTGGATGGTGGCAGTGATGATGAACTGCAATCGTAGTTCGAATGGGAAGAGTGCTTAGATCAACACCCAGAGTAGAAACGCAGCCACGCAGGTACTGACAATCACCAGAAACATCGGTTTATGGAACAGGGATTGCCAACTGAGCGGCAGCGAGGCAATCAACGGGTTAAACAGCGGATGCAGCAATTGTGAGGTTGCCGTCCAGTCAGTTTCCTGTGAGCGTTGAATACGTTGCGTAAATAGGAACGTCAGCAGATCGCTGACCTGCATCGGCGTTAGTGGCGTTTGTAAGCCGATGTTAAATCGATTCTGCGTGTAATCCATCAATAATTGCTGTTCCTGCGCGGTCATCGGCTGCTGTAACAGAGCCTGCAACGGAGCGAGGTTCGGGGAAAGCAGCGCGTTCTGTGTCGTCAATGACTGTGATGAGAGATTTGTTGCTGATGCTGGATTCGCGTTTGTCGCGGTAGCCGTATTCGTTGTGTTGGCTGTCAGTAGCTCCGACGACGCGCCAGCCGTTCCTGCATGGGGCTGCGTTCCCTGTGGCGTCAAAGTGGTGCGGAGCAGCGTCTGCGTCTGCTGTAGCTCAACTTGCGCTTGCAGGAACTGCGTGAGCATCGGCAGATGTTTTAACGGGATCGCATCGCCCGCGTTAAGATTCTGCATCATCATCAGATTGCTCAACACTCTCGCAGGTTGTTCCCCAGTCATGGTTGCTAAGCGGGTGACTAACTGATTCAAGCCGCGTTGTTCAGCGGGCGAGAGCGGACGTTCGGGCGAATTGGCGGCCTGAGCCGCTTGCGGCGCTGGTGCCGTTGACTGCGGAATTTGCCCATTTTGCAGCAGCGTAACAACCTGTTGTAGCTGCGTCTTATTCAGGGCGCTTAGCGTAGTGCTGCCGAACTGTTGTTGGATGAAATCACTGACGGCCTGACGATTATTCCCCTGAGACAGCATCTCTGTCAGGCGCTGGAGCAACGGCTGACGGCCGCTGTTATCTTGCGCTTGTGTTAAACGTGTCTGGAGTATTTGCTCGGCTGGTTGGTAATGGCGGGACTGTAGTTCATTATTTTCTGCCAGCCCTAACCCCTGTTTTACTGTCGTCCAGACTTCCGCCGCCTTTGACGTTGTTAGCGCGGCAACTTTAAGCACTAGATTTTCCAGCGTGGTGCGCTGCGCCAGCGTTAATGGTCGATCGCCGCTGGTGGAACCTGCGGCGTTAGAAGAGGATGCAGAAGTTGACGATGTGGTTGTAGGCGTAACCGAGCGTTCGCCGGGCAGCGGGGCACCTGGGCCACTTACAGGTTGCATATCGGTTATCCTCACTGCCGTCATGATTGAGATGAATCATAGCAATCTCCCGTGACGGCCGATAGCCATGCGTTGCCTAAAACAACACGAATCTTAAGCGGTACGCCCGAGTGGGATACGCAAACGTTGGGCGAGGATAACGCCGAGTAGTGTGATGCCCCCGCCAACCAGGTGATAATGGTGCAAAGGCTCGTGCAAAAGGCCAATTGCAATCATCGCCGTAAAGATCGGTGTCAGGTTCATAAAGATGGCGGCCTTGCTGGCTCCCAGACGCATAACCCCTTGAATCCACAAAAAAGGTGCAATGATTGAGGCCATGATGCCAGCGAAAACCACCAGCGGCAGGTTTTCGCCGTTGAGCTGTACATTATCGGTCAGCAAGAAATTGGGAATCAGCGCTATCACGCCAAAGGCAATTTGCACGTAGAGCGATACCCAGTTGGGCAGCGGGATGCTCCAGCGTTTGGTCAGCACGCCATATATTGCATAGGACAATGCGGCACAAAACATCATGAATTCACCGGGGCCGATGCCCTGTGCCAGAATCTGTTCAGGGTGTCCGCCGCTAATCAGCCAGACAATCCCTGCCAGAGACAGCAGGCTACCGAGCAGCACGCCCAGCGTGGGCGCGACGCGCAGCAGAGGAATGCTGAGCAAGACGGTGAGTAACGGCACGAGCGATCCCATTATCCCCATCATCACGGCGCTGATTGTGTGCGCGGCGTAGTAGGCCAGACTTTGATACAACACCATGCCGAGCAGACCCAACACCAGCAGTTTCCCTGCGTGTTGGCGAATGGCCGCCGCATGGTGGCGCAGGCCTGGCAGCATGAACGGCGTCATGACGAGAAACGCCAGTAACCAGCGGTAAAACGAAATGGCGGCCGGATCGATGACGGTAGCGGAGAGCTTGTTGACAATGACGTTAACTGACCAAATCAGGACGGCGATGATGGGAAATAGGGCGTTCAACGTGAGTTTCTCATAGCGAACCAGACGGAAAATGCACCGGTTGCCAGTCTGGTAGATAAAAATGGGGCAAGTGCGGCAATGGCAAACAACATAACAGAGCCATGTGATGACTATCAACCTTGTAGGCTGTCAATCCGGCATGCCCTTTAACGCAGCCTTGATAGCGTTATACCGCGGTAAATTGCCACCTATCGTAGGATCGATAGCGATACCAACCGATGGAGGAAGATATCGTATTGTAATTGCCTTGGGTTTCTGCACCATTCGGTGGCAAAATATCTCCCCGCTTTTTTGGCTGGCTACAGGTCCCGGAGAAAACAATGAAGATTCTGGTTGATGAAAATATGCCGTATGCTCGCGAGCTTTTCAGTCGTTTGGGTGAGGTTCAGGCGGTACCGGGACGCCCTTTACCGCGCGAACTGCTGGCAGGCGCTGATGCACTGATGGTGCGATCGGTTACAAAAGTGAACGCTAATCTGCTGTTTGGCTCGTCGGTAAAATTTGTCGGCAGCGCGACGGCTGGCACCGACCATGTCGATGACACTTGGCTTAACGCCAACGGCATCGCGTTTTCTGCTGCACCCGGCTGCAATGCTATTGCGGTGGTGGAGTATGTGTTTTCTTCTTTGCTGATGCTGGCCGAACGTGATGGCTTCCAACTGCGTGATAAAACTGTCGGCATTGTCGGCGTGGGGAATGTTGGCAGACGCCTTGATGCGCGCCTGAAAGCCTGGGGCGTAAAAACGCTGTTGTGCGATCCACCGCGTGCCGATCGTGGCGATGCGGGCGATTTCCTGCCGTTAGAAACGCTGGTGCGTGATGCCGACATTCTGACGCTGCATACACCGCTGTATCTCGACGGGCCGTACCGAACGCATCATTTGGTTGATGCTACCGTACTGAACGCGTTTGCGGACGGACGTATCCTGATTAACGCCTGCCGTGGCCCAGTGGTGGATAATGCTGCGTTGCTTGAGTCGCTACAGCAGGGCAAAAAACTCAGCGTGATTCTTGACGTGTGGGAACCAGAACCGACGTTATCGACCGATCTGTTGGCGCGAGTGGACGTTGGCACGGCGCATATCGCCGGTTATACGCTGGAAGGAAAAGCACGCGGTACCACACAGGTTTTTGAAGCCTGGAGCGAGTTTATCGGAACACCGCAGCAGGTGGTGCTGTCGTCGCTGTTACCTGAGCCGGACTATGCCGAAGTGACATTAACCGCACCGGTAGATGAGGCGCTGCTAAAACGTCTGGTGCATCTGGTGTATGATGTGCGCCGAGACGATGCGTTGTTGCGTCATGTCGCACATCAGGAAGGCGAGTTTGATCGCCTACGTAAACATTATCAGGAACGACGCGAATGGTCGTCACTCCATGTCATCTGCGCCGATGTTGAGAGCGCAGATTGTCTGAACGCGCTGGGATTCACCGCGTCAGTGCGAGGCGCACGCTAACGGCGTTCCGCGCGAGCATGACTCTTTTTTATCCATGAACTGACAGAGGGTGTCGCTATCGTCTGTCGGTACATTCATGATTTGTGTTTCATTCAAAATTTGGGAGAGAACCAAATGTCTGACGGCTGGAATATTGCTCTGCTGGGCGCCACGGGCGCGGTAGGCTCGGCGTTACTGGAATTATTGCAGGAACGCGAATTCCCAGTGGGTGAACTGTATCCACTGGCCAGCGAACGTAGCGCGGGTGAAACCATACGTTTTAACGGCAAATCCTGTCTGGTCACCGATGCGGCTGATTTTGACTGGTCACAGGCACAACTGGCGTTTTTTGTTGCCGGTCAGGATGCCAGCGCTCGCTACGCAGAAGTCGCGGGAGATGCAGGTTGCCTGGTCATCGACAGCAGCGGCCTATTTGCACTGGAGCCGGATGTGCCGCTGGTCGTGCCCGGCGTGAATACGCATACGCTGGCGGATTATCGTAACCGTAATATTGTCGCGGTGGCAGACAGCCTGACCAGCCAACTTCTGACGGCGATTAAACCGTTGACTGATGCGGCAGGGCTTTCGCGCCTGCACGTCGTCAATATGCTGTCAGTTTCCGCACACGGCAAAGCGGCGATAGACGATTTGGCTGGGCAAAGTGCCCGTCTGCTAAATGGTATTCCGCCTGAAGAAGGGCTGTTTCCGAAACAGTTGGCGTTCAACCTGCTGCCTTTACTGCCCGATGATGCTGGCAGCGTGCGCGAAGAGCGCAGTCTGGTCGATCAGGTGCGTAAGGTTTTGCAGGATGATGGGCTACCCGTTTCAGTGACCTGCATTCAGTCTCCTGTGTTCTATGGTCACGCACAGATTGTTCATCTCGAATCACTGCGTCCGCTGTCGGCGGAAGAAGCGCGTGACGAACTGCTCAATGCCGGAAATATTGAGGTCAGCGAGGAGCAGGATTACCCGACGCAAGTCGGTGATGCTTCTGGCAATGGGCAACTGAGCGTTGGCTGTCTGCGTAATGATTACGGTATTCCTGAGCTGCTGCAATTCTGGTCGGTCGCCGATAACGCTCGCTTTGGCGGCGCGCTGATGGCGATAGAAACGGCAGAATGTCTGGTGCAGGAGTATCTCGGGTAATGTCGGAAACCACTCAGGCGGCGGCTATTCAAGCCGCCGCCGTTGCGGAGAACGAAAGCGCCCCGCTGAAAATCGCGCTAGGCATTGAGTACGACGGTAGCCAGTATTATGGCTGGCAGCGTCAGGTCGATGTCGCTAGCGTGCAGGCCTGTCTTGAAAAGGCGCTGAGCAAAGTCGCGGATGAACCGATAGAAGTGTTTTGCGCCGGACGAACCGATGCTGGGGTTCATGGTACTGGGCAGGTTGTGCACTTCACCACGCAGGCGATCAGAAAAGATGCCGCCTGGACGATGGGCGTGAATGCGAATTTACCGCCAGATATCGCGGTGCGTTGGGTGAAAGCGGTGGATGAGGATTTCCATGCGCGCTTTAGCGCAACGGCGCGTCGCTACCGCTATGTTATCTACAATCACCGCTATCGTCCTGCGGTGCTTTCGCATGGCATGACGCACTTTTATCACCCGCTGGATGTTGAACGGATGGAGCGTGCCGGGCAGTGTCTGTTGGGGGAGAATGATTTCACCTCTTTTCGGGCGGTGCAGTGCCAATCGCGCACGCCGTGGCGCTATGTAAATCATTTAAAGGTTACACGTCACGGTGACTATATCGTGGTAGATATTAAGGCCAATGCGTTCGTTCATCATATGGTGCGCAACATTGTTGGTAGCCTGATGGACGTCGGGTGTGGCAATCGTCCCGAGTCGTGGATTGCGGAACTGCTGGCGGCCAAAGATCGTACGTTGGCTGGCGCAACCGCTCGAGCCGAGGGGCTATATTTGGTGGCGGTAGATTACCCCGCGCGTTTTGCTTTACCGCAGCCTACGATGGGGCCGCTTTTTTTAGCCGATTGATGTTTTTTACTGTAACGAGTACGTCTTTTGCGTGTTGCACGCTGCCGGATGGCCGTGGGCCAAAAGTAGTGTGTAACGCGTATTAAGGATGATGCTATTTAGCATGCTATACGCAAGGCAACACGGATAGTGCGGCTGCCTTGCGTATATCGACCGCGTGCGATCGATATACACTTTGGGAGAAGACGTTGTGATGGAATTTATACAGTTTATTATTGATTTTATTCTGCACATTGACGTTCATCTGGCGGAACTGGTGGCGCAATATGGTGTCTGGGTTTATGCCATTTTGTTCCTGATTCTGTTCTGTGAGACAGGGTTGGTGGTGACACCGTTTTTACCGGGAGATTCGCTGCTGTTTGTTGCTGGGGCGCTGGCGGCGTTGCCATCGAACGATCTAAATGTGCATACGATGGTGTTCCTGATGATTATTGCCGCAGTTACGGGCGATGCAGTTAATTACACGATTGGACGACTGTTTGGTGAGAAGCTGTTTAGCAACCCGAACTCAAAGATTTTCCGCCGCAGCTATCTGGATAAAACACATGCGTTTTACGCACGCCACGGTGGCAAGACGATAATTCTGGCGCGCTTTGTCCCGATTGTGAGAACATTTGCGCCGTTTGTCGCCGGGATGGGGCACATGAGCTATCGGCATTTTGCAGCCTATAATGTCATTGGTGCGCTGCTGTGGGTGCTATCGTTCACCTATGCAGGCTACTGGTTTGGCGATTTGCCGATAGTGCAGGAAAATCTGAAATTACTGATTGTCGCGATTATTTTTCTCTCTATCCTGCCGGGTATTATTGAAATTGCCCGTCACCGTAGAGCAGCCACGCGCGGTAATGTGAAATAAGTGAAGTATTTTAACATCCGGTTTGACCAGTTTTTTATCCACAGTCCCGGAGCGTTATGGTTTAATGGGCAGCATTTATGGTCTGTTCTTGGGAACATCCTTGATGCCGATGCCTTTGCACCGCGACTGTCGTGCGTCTCAGGCATTTTTTCATTGGCAATGTTGTCAGGGAATAACATGAACAGCGGACTGGCATTTGCCAGGTTCAAGCAGAAAGGTTATCAATGAGCTGGATTGAACGAATTCTTAACAAAAGCAATATCACACCGACCCGTAAAGCGAACATCCCTGAAGGGGTCTGGACGAAATGTGATAGCTGCGGTCAGGTTCTTTATCGTGCCGAGTTAGAGCGTAATCTGGGGGTCTGCCCGAAGTGCGATCACCATATGCGCCTGTCTGCGCGTGCCCGTCTACAGGCTTTTCTGGATAAAGAAAACACTGTCGAGCTGGGAAGCGAACTGGAGCCGAAGGATGTCCTGAAATTCCGGGATTCCAAAAAATATAAAGATCGTCTGGTTTCTGCGCAGAAACAGTCCGATGAGAAAGACGCGCTGGTCGTCATGAAAGGCACACTTTACGGCATGCCAGTTGTGGTCGCGTCGTTTGAGTTCGCTTTCATGGGCGGTTCAATGGCGTCCGTCGTAGGTGCGCGTTTTGTGCGTGCCGTTGAGCAGTCACTAGAAGACGGTTGCCCACTGGTGTGTTTCTCCGCCAGTGGCGGTGCGCGTATGCAGGAAGCGCTGATGTCGCTGATGCAAATGGCGAAAACCAGTGCGGCACTGGCAAAAATGCGCGAGCGCGGCTTGCCTTATATCTCTGTGCTGACTGACCCAACCATGGGCGGTGTTTCTGCCAGTCTGGCGATGCTGGGCGACCTGAATATTGCCGAGCCAAAAGCGCTGATCGGTTTTGCCGGCCCACGTGTTATCGAACAAACCGTGCGTGAAAAATTGCCGCCGGGCTTCCAGCGCAGTGAATTCCTGATTGAGAAAGGGGCGATTGATATGATCGTTCGTCGTCCGGAAATGCGCTACAAGCTGGCCACCATTCTTGCCAAACTGACGAATCATCCAGAACCGGGCAATGATGACGTGGAAATCCGCAGCGATGCGCCGTCTGAATCATCACAGGATGACGCATAATTGACATGATGGGCAGGGTGTGTGGCATTCGACCACGTCGTTCTCGACGGCGTGGTAATGTGCACGCTCTGCCCGCAATGAACCGTAAGCCAGTGAACGGGACTCATGGATACTCTTCAAATACCTCAAGCCACGTCACCTTTGGTCACGTGGCTTCATTATCTTGAGCACCTGCACGCTCAAGCCATTGATTTAGGCTTGGATCGCGTTAAGCAGGTTGCTGAACATCTTCACCTGCTACAGCCTGCCGCCACGATTTTCACTGTTGCGGGGACGAACGGCAAGGGAACCACCTGCTGTACGCTGGAGTCCATTCTATTAGCCGCAGGGCTACGGGTTGGCGTGTACAGTTCGCCTCATCTTGTTCGCTATACCGAGCGGGTGCGTATTCAGGGCAACGAATTGTCCGAAGCGCAGCACACGCAGGCATTTGCGGATATCGAAGCAGGAAGAGGAGCGGTATCGCTCACCTATTTTGAATTCGGTACGCTGTCGGCACTGCAACTCTTCAAGCAAGCGAATCTGGATGTCGTCATTCTTGAAGTGGGATTAGGCGGGCGTCTGGATGCGACCAATATTGTGGATGCGGATGTCTCTGTGGTCACCAGCATTGCTATCGACCACACCGACTGGCTAGGTAACGATCGGGAGAGCATCGGTCGTGAGAAAGCGGGGATATTCCGACAGAACAGACCCGCCGTCGTTGGTGAGCCCGATATGCCAGGAACCATTGCCGATGTTGCCGCTGAGAAAGGCGCATTGCTGCGCCGCCGTGGTCGCGACTGGGAGTTTTCAGTTCAGCGCGAAACATGGAGCTGGCAGGACAAGCAGCGTGAATTGTCTCGCCTGCCACTCCCTAATGTCCCACTGCCGAATGCTGCCACTGCACTAGCTGCACTACACTATTCTTCACTCAACGTGAGCGAAGAGGCGATTCGTCAAGGCTTACAGCGCGCAGCATTGCCGGGGCGTTTTCAAGTGGTGCAGGAATCACCGCGGTTGATTCTTGATGTTGCACATAATCCTCATGCGGCGGCGTATCTGGCAAACCGTCTGGCTGGGTTGCCGAAAACCGGAAAAATGCGGGCTGTTGTCGGCATGCTGTCGGATAAAGATATCGCGGGTACGCTGGCCCACTTAACGTCGTTGATTGATGAGTGGTATTGCGCACCGTTAGAAGGCCCGCGCGGCGCAACGGCGCAGCAGATTGCCGAGCATCTGACGCGCAGTCAATCATTTCCCGATGTCGTTACCGCCTGGCAGCAGGCGATGTCTGACGCGACGGAGCAGGATATTGTCATTGTGTGTGGATCTTTTCATACGGTAGCGCATGTGATGGAAGCGCTGGATGAGGAGAAGGTGAATGGCGAGTAAATTTCAGAATCGCCTGGTCGGCACGGTTATTCTGGTCGCGCTGGGCGTGATCGTCTTACCTGGCCTGCTGGACGGTAAGAAGAAGCACTACGAAGACGAGTTTGCGTCGATTCCGCTGATTCCTAAGCCGGGTGACAGCAATGAGATGGAATCGCTGCCTGCGCTGAATCCGTCGTTGCCAAGTCAGCCACCGGAAGGGGCGGAAGCGGCGATGCAGAACAGTGCGGAAGCCGAAGCACCTGAAACGAAATTACCTGAAACCAAGGCTCCCGAAACCTCCACGCCGCCAGCATCGTCTCGTGCAGGTACGAATACGCCAGCCATGACGGCTCCGCCGGTGGTGGTCGAGCGTCCACCAATTCAGACGACAACGCCAGTGACGCCAAAGCCTCAGCCAAAACCTGAGGTGAAGCCAGAAGTGAAATCGAAGCCAGAGCCTAAACCGGAACCCAAACCGGAAACTAAGCCGGAAGTGAAACCAGAAACGCAGCCGACGCCGCAAGCACCTGTCGGACAGGCCTATATTGTGCAGCTTGGTGCGCTGAAAAATGCGGATAAGGTGAACGAAATTGTCGCGAAGCTTCGTCTCTCTGGCTATCGCGCGTATACCGTGCCGTCAACGCCAGTTTCAGGACAGATCACCCGTATTTATGTCGGACCGGATGCTTCGAAGCAGAAGTTAGAGTCTTCGTTGGGCGAACTGCAACAGCTCAGTGGACTCAGCGGGCAGGTACGAGCACATTCCGTTCGTTAAGATTACGAGCATGATAATAACGTGATGGATTGTCCGTAATTTGTCACGTCAGTAAGCAAAAACAGGCGGCGGGGATGAGGTTCACACCAGTGATACTCGGCCCCGTAGCTGTTTTAAGAGACCTGTAGTTAGTTTTGATATGCCGATAGGTAATAGAATCAGGCATGACGTGGTGTCGGTTTTTTCGCCTGATTATCTATCGATGAAATCGGCGGAAATACGCTACGCAAACGTTTTCTTTTTCTGTTAGAATGCGCCGCGAACAGGATGACGTAGCGGCTTATCGGTAGCATCGTTCATTATTAGGATAGTTCATGGTTTGGGTTGATTACGTCATTATTGGCATCATCGGGTTTTCGGCTCTGGTTAGCCTGATCCGGGGGTTTGTTCGTGAAGCGCTGTCGTTAGTAACCTGGGGATGTGCTTTTTTTGTTGCCAGTCATTACTACGCCTACCTCGCGATCTACTTCACCCGTTTTGATGATGAACTGGTGCGTAACGGCATTGCGATTGCCATTCTGTTTATTGCCACGTTGATTGTGGGAGCTATCGTCAACTACGTGATTAGTTCACTGGTTGAACGTACCGGATTATCCGGCACCGATCGCGTTCTGGGCATCTGTTTTGGTGCGCTGCGCGGGGTGCTGATCGTTTCCGCACTGCTATTCTTTCTGGATACGTTCACCAGTTTTTCACAAAGTGATGACTGGAAGCAGTCCCAGTTAATCCCACAGTTCAGTTATATTATCAGGTGGTTTTTTGACTACCTGCAAAGCACGTCAAGTTTCTTGCCGCAGCATTTACCGCTGCGGTAGCGCTGATGAGGAAAAGACACCATGTGCGGTATTGTCGGTATCGCCGGTTTTACACCGGTCAACCAGTCGATTTATGACGCGTTAACGGTGTTGCAACACCGTGGGCAGGATGCTGCGGGCATTGTAACCATCGATGCCTTTAACTGTTTTCGCCTGCGTAAGGCCAATGGCCTGGTGAAAGATGTGTTTGAAGCGCGGCACATGCAACGCTTACAGGGAAACATGGGGCTTGGCCATGTGCGCTATCCGACAGCGGGCAGTTCCAGCGCCTCGGAAGCACAGCCTTTCTATGTTAACTCTCCGTTCGGCATCACGCTGGCTCACAACGGTAACCTGACTAACGCCCACGAACTGCGTAAAAAGCTGTTCGAGCAGGAGCGTCGTCACGTTAACACCACGTCTGATTCTGAAATTCTGCTGAATATTTTCGCCAGAGAGCTGGACCGTTTCCAACATTACCCGCTGGAAGCCGATAATATTTTTGCGGCCGTTGCCGCAACGCACCAGCAAATTCGCGGTGCCTATGCCTGTGTTGGCATGATTATCGGTCATGGCATGGTGGCATTCCGCGATCCTAACGGGATTCGTCCTCTGGTTATCGGTAAGCGCGATCTGGAAGATGGCCGCAGCGAATATATGGTTGCGTCTGAAAGCGTCGCACTGGATACGCTGGGCTTTGAATTTTTACGTGATGTTGCGCCGGGAGAAGCGATCTACATTACGGAAAAAGGGCAGCTGTTTACCCGCCAGTGCGCAGAGAATCCAAAGAGCAACCCGTGCCTGTTCGAATATGTCTACTTCGCTCGCCCGGACTCTTTCATCGATAAAATTTCAGTCTACAGCGCACGTGTTCGCATGGGTCAGAAGCTCGGCGAAAAGATTGCGCGTCAGTGGGAAGATCTCGATATTGATGTCGTGATCCCGATTCCTGAAACCTCTTGTGATATCGCGTTGGAAATTGCGCGGATTATCAACAAGCCGTACCGTCAGGGATTCGTGAAAAACCGCTATGTTGGCCGCACCTTTATCATGCCAGGACAACAGGCGCGTAAGAAATCTGTGCGCCGTAAGCTGAACGCGAACCGTGCCGAGTTCCGTGACAAAAATGTGCTGCTGGTCGATGACTCTATCGTGCGCGGTACAACGTCTGAGCAGATTGTAGAGATGGCGCGTGAAGCCGGAGCTAAACGTGTTTATCTGGCCTCTGCGGCACCGGAAATTCGCTTCCCTAACGTGTATGGTATCGATATGCCGAGCGTTAATGAACTGATTGCCCACGGTCGCGAAGTGGATGAGATTTGTAAGATTATCGGTGCCGATGAGCTGATATTCCAGGATCTCGACGATCTGATCGACGCGGCGCGTGAAGATAATCCGGATATTGTTCAGTTTGAATGTTCAGTGTTCAACGGAATTTACGTGACCAAAGACGTCGATCAAGGCTATCTGGATTACCTGGAAGCGCTGCGTAACGACGATGCCAAAGCGTTGCGTAGCCAGAATGAAGTCGAAGATCTGGAACTGCACAACGAAGGTTAACGGCTAGCTGTACGGTAGGGCTGGTTTTATTGAAGGGGGAGGGCGCGAAAGTGTTCTCCCCCTTCTTGTATATAGAAAACAGACCGTATGTAGAAAACACGTTGTATATAGAAAACCTCGCTGTATGTAAAAACATCATTGCGGTGCTTATCCTTGCTTATCCTTGCTTATCGCTAATCAATGCGGCAAAGTTTGCGCAGATGATTTTTCCGCGTATCGGCGTACGCGGTCAGCCAGAGGCAGTATGAATGAAGCGACTCATTGTAGGGATTTCCGGTGCCAGCGGTGTCATTTACGGCATCCGACTGCTACAGGTGTTACAGATGCTGGAAGGCATCGAAACCCATCTGATTATGAGCCAGGCCGCCCGGCAGACGCTGGCGCTGGAAACGGATTTTAGCCTGCGTGATGTACAGGTGCTGGCCGATGTAGTGCATGACACGCGGGACATCGCTGCTAGCGTTTCTTCGGGGTCGTTTAAAACGGCGGGGATGGTAATTTTGCCCTGTTCGATAAAAACCCTTTCCGGCATTGTGCACAGCTACAGCGACAATCTGCTGACCCGTGCCGCCGATGTGGTGCTGAAGGAGCGTCGTCCTCTGGTGTTGGGGGTGCGTGAAACGCCATTGCATTTAGGGCACTTACGGCTGATGACTACCGCCGTTGAGCTAGGCGCGATAATTATGCCGCCGGTGCCTGCGTTTTATCATCGCCCAGAAAGTGTGCAGGATATTGTCGATCAGACGGTGAATCGTATTCTGGATCAGTTTGATATCGACCTGCCGAAAGATCTCTTTACTCGCTGGCAGGGTGCGTCATAGCAGGATAGGTGGCAAGACTCGTTATTTTTCTCTCATGGGGTAGTAAACCTTTACTGCCCTTTTTTTGTGCCTTTTTATCACATTGCACCAATTTTGCGCACAAGAGCACTTAAATAGTGCATTTGGATTTTTGTATTCGCACCAATGTTATCTATTCTTATTGTTACGTACTCCCCAAAAAAACTCAGAAAAATTTTCCTAATCAAATGGTTAACCATCATTTTCTGCGTATTTTGCTCATCAGCTTTTTACAACAACCTTACGTTCATTGTGGCATGAATACTGCTTATGAAAACTGTAATAGTCGGCGTAGAAAACAAATAGCACTCATATCGTTCATATTTAAAGCAATAAATCGGTATGTCTTCCGACATTGACGACACATGACATCAATCACTCATGATAAGGGTAGCAATATGAAGAAACTGATCAAAGTTTTGCCGTTGGCACTTATTCTGGCTGCAGGCAGCGCCATGGCAGAGATTCCTAAAAATATTAAAATCGGCACCGATCCTACCTATGCTCCCTTTGAATCCAAAAATGCCAGCGGCGAACTGGTTGGGTTTGATATCGATCTGGCGAAAGAGCTGTGCAAGCGTATCGAAGCTAACTGTACGTTTGTAGAAAGCGACTTCGATGCGTTAATTCCTTCTCTTAAAGCTAAAAAAATTGATGCCATTATCTCTTCTCTGTCCATTACCGAAAAACGTCAGCAGGAAATCGCTTTCACAGAGAAGCTGTATGCTGCTAATGCACGCCTGATTGCGAAAAAAGGCGCGAGCATCGAGCCAACGCTGGCTTCTCTGGGCGGCAAGCGTGTTGGTGTATTGCAGGCATCAACGCAGGAGGCTTTTGCCAACGCGAACTGGCAGCCAAAAGGTGTTGAAGTTGTCGCTTATCAAAATCAGGATCTGATTTACGCCGATCTGGGCGCAGGTCGTATCGATGCGGCATTTCAGGACGAAGTGGCAGGAAGTGAAGGTTTCCTGAAACTCGATATGGGCAAAGATTATGCGTTTGCTGGTCCGGCAGTAAAAGACGATAAATTCTTCGGGGTCGGTACCGGTATGGGTCTGCGTAAAGCGGATACCGAACTGAAAGCGGCGCTGGATAAAGCCTTTGAAGCGATGCGTAAAGACGGTACTTACGACACCTTCGCGAAAAAATACTTCGATTTTGACGTCTACGGCGGCTAAGTTCGCCATAACGATTCATATCTCTTTATCACAGTACCATTTTATCACCGTACTATTGTGTAGCGAGATTGTAGGGCAATGCGACACGGGAATGTTCCTCCCGTGTCGTGTTCCTGACCGATAACGCACTGAGCCCTATTTTCAACGGATATAATCGATGCTCTATGGCTATTCCCAGCTAATTCTGGATGGTGCCATCATGACGCTGGAGCTGGCGGTGAGTTCGCTACTGCTGGCGCTGGCTATCGGCCTGATTGGCGCGTCGGCGAAGCTGTCTTCTAATCGCCTGCTGGCAGGGTGCTTTTCCTGCTATACCACGTTGATTCGCGGCATCCCCGATTTGGTGCTGATGCTGCTGATTTTTTATGGCCTGCAAATTGTCTTAAACGGCGTGACGGAGTCGATCGGTCTGGAGCAGATTGACATCGATCCTTTGACCGCAGGCGTTATTACGCTGGGCTTTATTTACGGTGCCTATTTCACGGAAACCTTTCGTGGCGCGTATCTTGCCGTGCCGCGCGGACAAATCGAAGCCGCTGTCGCATTCGGTTTCTCTCCCATGAAGGTGTTCCGTCGTATTCTGTTTCCATCCATGATGCGTTTCGCGCTACCGGGTATCGGTAATAACTGGCAGGTGATCCTGAAAGCGACAGCGTTGGTGTCATTGCTTGGCCTGAATGATGTGATTAAGGCGACGCAGTTGGCCGGCAAGGGAGCGCACGAACCGTTTTATTTCGCGCTGGTTGCTGGGGCGATGTACCTGATTTTCACCACCGTTTCTAACGGCGTGTTGTGGTGGCTGGAAAGGCACTATTCGCAGGGAGTCAAGAAAGTAAATTATGAGTGAGATCCTGCAACAATATTGGCAACCGCTACTGTGGAGCGATGGTTACCGCCTGACCGGGTTGGCGATGACACTCTGGCTGCTCATTTCCTCGGTGGTCATCGGTGGTCTGATGGCGCTGCCGCTGGCAATTGCTCGCGTGTCGCCGCGACGCCGGTTCAGTCTTCCGGTTTGGCTATTTACCTATATTTTCCGTGGCACGCCGCTCTACGTACAGCTTCTGGTGTTCTATTCTGGCGTATATAGCTTAGAAATCGTTCGTGGCACCGATCTGCTGAACGCCTTTTTTCGCAGCGGGCTGAACTGCGCTATTTTAGCGCTGGCGCTCAATACCTGTGCATACACCACAGAGATTTTCGCGGGGGCAATTCGCTCTGTACCCCATGGGGAAATTGAAGCGGCCAGAGCCTACGGCTTTTCCCGTTTTAAGCAGTATCGCTGCATTATTTTGCCCGGTGCGTTGCGTATTGCGCTGCCAGCCTACAGTAACGAAGTGATTCTGATGCTGCATTCGACGGCGCTGGCTTTTACTGTAACCGTGCCGGATATTCTGAAAATTGCCCGTGATATTAATGCAGCAACCTACCAGCCGTTTTATGCGTTCGGTATTGCTGCTGTCATCTATCTGGCGATCTCATTTGTGTTAATTGGGCTGTTCAGAAAGGCGGAACGGCACTGGTTACGTCATCTTTATACCCGTTCATCTCATTAAACGCAGGAAAAAAGCATGTCGAATAACAAACTGATGGTGACGGAACTGCGTAAACGTTATGGCCAGCATGAGGTGCTCAAAGGGATCTCATTGCAGGCAAAAGCGGGCGATGTTATTTCGATTATCGGGTCGTCTGGTTCAGGGAAAAGTACCTTACTGCGCTGCATTAATTTTCTGGAAAAGCCCTGTGAAGGGGCGATTTACGTCAGCAATGAGGAAATCCGTATGGTGCGCGACACTGACGGACAGTTGAAGGTCTTTGATAAAAAGCAGCTTCAGATGCTGCGGACGCGCCTGACGATGGTATTTCAGCACTTCAACCTGTGGAGCTTCATGACCGCGTTAGAGAACGTGATGGAAGCGCCGATTCAGGTATTAGGGCTCAGTAAAGCGGAAGCGCGTGATAGGGCTATTTTCTATCTGAATAAGGTCGGGATCACGGATTCTGCTCAACAGAAATACCCGTCGGATCTTTCCGGTGGTCAGCAGCAGCGTGTTTCGATTGCGCGGGCGTTGGCGATGGAGCCAGAAGTACTGCTATTTGATGAACCGACGTCGGCACTCGATCCTGAACTGGTCGGTGAGGTGTTGCGCATCATGCAGCAGCTTGCGGAGGAAGGGAAAACGATGGTGGTGGTAACGCATGAGATGGAGTTTGCCCGCCATGTTTCCAGCCACGTTATTTTCCTGCACCAGGGTGTGATCGAAGAGGAGGGGCCACCGGATCAACTTTTTAGTAGCCCGAAAAGTGCGCGTTTGCAGCAATTTCTGTCAGGCGCGTTGAAGTAGATTTTGGGGCTGATGATTATCAGCCTCAGACGTTTCTCTCAAATAAAACGGTGATAATGGAATAGAAGAGTAAAGCGTCCGCGCCAAGGATGGCGCGGCT
>NZ_LXFV01000010.1 GCF_002847345.1 Pectobacterium peruviense | reverse complement strand
AAAAATTATGCCTGCTAACTTTAGCAGGCATAATGTTAAGCATAATTTAGGGGCGTAGCTCAGTTGGTAGAGCACCGGTCTCCAAAACCGGGTGTCGCGAGTTCGAGTCTCTCCGCCCCTGCCAAATAAAACCCTTCACGTTATCGTGAAGGGTTTTTTTTGATTTGTACTCTATGCTAAATCCTGCCTTGTATTCCTCTCCTCGATTTCTTCATTATTTCTCCGCTCTGAATGGCCATAAAATCTAACGTATTGTTATTAAATAGATAAAATTCTTTGATGTGCTGCTGAATGATCGTGCTTATTTAGCTGTAAATATGCACAAAATCACCGTAATACCAGGTTGTGAACTTGCTCATCTACCTTGTCCGATATTTGAACTAAAACTATCTACACCTGAGTGAGGGTAAATTGTTTTTCACAGCGTTCCTTCAGGTGCATTCACTTGTTAGTTATACCTGCCAACATTACATCGGTAGCGCTATAGCATAAATTCGTAGCGCTATGCTGTACCTGAAATCTGACTAAGTAGCTGTAAGACTACACAGAAGGAGTTTAAGTATGTACAGACGTTTACTGGTAGCTGTTGCTGTAAGCACGGCATTATGTGGTGCCGTACAGGCAAAACCCTTGACGGTTGGGTTTTCTCAGATTGGTTCAGAATCAGGATGGCGTTCTGCGGAGACTAAAGTGTCGAAGCAAGAAGCAGAGAAGCGTGGAATAACGCTAAAAATTGCTGATGCTCAGCAGAAACAAGAGAATCAGATTAAGGCTGTGCGGTCATTCATCGCTCAGAGTGTAGATGCCATATTTATCGCACCGGTCGTTGCTACAGGCTGGGCACCAGTGTTACAGGAAGCTAAAGAAGCAAAAATCCCAGTTTTCCTACTTGATAGAACGATCGAGGTTAGCGATCCATCGCTGTACACCGCGGCTATTGCCTCTGACAGTGTTTATGAAGGAAAAGTGGCAGGGGAATGGCTTGTGAAAGAGGCCGCAGGTAAACCGTGTAATGTTGTCGAATTGCAGGGAACGGTTGGGGCTAGCGTTGCGATAAACCGCAAGAAAGGGTTTGCTGACGGTATAGCTTCAGATCCGCAGATAAAAATTATTCGATCACAGTCAGGAGATTTTACTCGCAGTAAGGGTAAAGAGGTCATGGAAAGCTTTATTAAAGCTGAGCAGAATGGAAAAAATATCTGTGCGGTTTATGCTCATAATGATGACATGGCTATAGGTGCTATTCAGGCAATTAAAGAGGCAGGTCTAAAACCTGGCTCACAAATAAAAGTTGTCTCTATTGATGGTGTTCCTGATATTTTCAAGGCTATGATGAATGGTGAAGCTAACGCCACCGTTGAGCTAACACCCAATATGGCTGGGCCTGCTTTTGATGCTTTATTAGCGATGAAGAAAGACGGAAAGCAGCCAGAAAAATTCATTCAGACAGAGTCTCGTTTATTGCTGCCCGATACGGCAAAACAAGAATATGAAACCAAAAAAGATCTTGGTTATTGATATTTATATTATGGACTTATCATTTATATAAATTTTGCTAAATACCTAGCAGAAATATGAATATGGAAAAGTGGGTTTACCCTGTTTTCTGCTCCTTTAAATAAAGGAACAGTGAATATTGTCAGCCTACTTACCATAATATTGCTCAGGTGTGGCGTAGCCTTGTTAGGTTGTCGCATAGGTGATGCTGATGGAAACGACACGGTTGTTAGATATACGGAGCATGAGCGTTGAGTTTCCAGGAGTGAAAGCGTTAGATCAGGTGGACTTTACGCTTAATCGCGGCGAGATAGTGGCTCTATTGGGGGAAAACGGTGCAGGTAAATCAACCCTAATTAAGGCGCTGACTGGTGTTTACCATCGCTCATCGGGTGATATTATCCTCGATGGTATAGCGATTAATCCTGTTAATACGGCCCATGCTCAGTCATTGGGCATCGGTACGGTATATCAAGAAGTTAATCTATTACCGAATCTGTCTGTTGCGGCAAATTTATTTATTGGCCGTGAGCCCACACGATGGGGCATTGTTGATCAACACAAAATCCTGCTTCAGGCCGAAGCCCTGTTATTGAACTATGGGCTGGCTATTGATGTTAGCCATCCGCTTGGAAATTATTCCATCGCAGTCCAGCAAATTGTAGCGATTGCCAGAGCTGTCGATCTTTCCGCTAAAGTCTTGATTCTTGATGAACCTACCGCCAGCCTTGATGCAAAAGAAGTCGATATGCTACTCGATATATTGCGGACGCTACGCGATCGCGGAATCGGCATGATATTTGTCACGCATTTTCTGGATCAGGTTTACCGCATTAGCGACAGAATTACTGTTTTACGCAATGGACGGTTAGTCGGGACATTGCCTGCTGAAGAGCTACCGCGTATTGAATTAGTCCAAATGATGCTGGGGCACAGTTTTGATGAAACGTTACTGAAACGCGGTGAACACAGTGACGTCTCGGGTGAACCCATTGTGCAATTTAAACATTATGGCCGACGTGGTTCGATTAACGATTTCGAGCTTTCCGTGCGTCCGGGAGAAATTGTTGGTCTGGCTGGTCTGCTGGGATCGGGCAGGACAGAAACCGCGCAGCTGATATTTGGCATCAACGTGCCTGACGCTGGTGAAGCGTGGGTTGATGGCAAGCGAACCAACATTCGCACGCCGCGCGCAGCAGGAAAGCTGGGGTTTGGCTATTGTCCAGAAGATCGCAAAACTGACGGTATCGTCGGTGCAGCAACGGTACGAGAGAACATTATTCTGGCACTTCAAGCGCAGCGCGGCTGGCTGAAACCTATTTCTTTACGCGAGCAAACTCGTATAGCTGAAAAGTTTATCAGCCTATTGGGGATTCGCACGCCCAGTGCCGAGCAGGAAATTCAGTATCTATCGGGAGGGAATCAGCAAAAAGTATTGCTATCGCGCTGGCTGGCAACAGAGCCGCGTTTCTTGATTCTGGATGAGCCAACGAGGGGGATCGATGTCGGCGCGCACGCTGAAATCATTCGCCTGATTGAAAAACTGTGTGAGCAAGGGATGGCGCTATTGGTGATCTCTTCTGAACTGGAGGAACTGACCGGTTATGCCGACCGCATCATTGTGCTGCGTGACAGGCAGCATGTTGCGCATCTCGAACATAACGAGATCTCGGTTGCCGCAGTGATGCAAGCCATCGCAGTACAAACGGGAGCGACTGATGACAGACAATAAAATCAAACCTGCCAGAAAAGTGCGTCTAACGTTCACCAAAGGGGTGCCACAGCTTCTGGCTCTCGTTGCCATTTTGCTGATTGATAGCATGGTCGCACCCAATTTTTTCTCCCTCCATATTCAGGATGGGCGCTTATTCGGAAGCCTTATCGACATCCTTAACCGCGGTGCGCCTGTTGCGCTGTTGGCATTAGGTATGACGCTGGTTATTGCAACGGGTGGCATTGATTTATCGGTTGGCGCGGTCATGGCGATTGCAGGCGCGACGGCTGCAACACTGACTGCTGCTGGCCATCCACTTCCTTCCGTATTGTTGGCCTCGTTATTGGTTGGCGCACTGTGTGGGCTATGGAATGGCTTTCTGGTTGCGGTGTTACAGATTCAGCCGATTGTTGCGACGTTAATGCTGATGGTTGCTGGCCGTGGAATCGCTCAACTGATTACCGAAGGCCAAATTATCACGTTTGATAACGCTGGGTTGGCGACGCTAGGCAGCGGAACGCTGTTCTATCTGCCGATGCCAGTGATTATAGCCTGCGTGATGCTGCTGGCTCTGTGGGCTCTAACTCGTAAAACGGCGCTTGGGCTATTTATCGAATCAGTTGGGATTAATTTACGCTCAGCTCGTAATGCTGGTGTGAGTACAAAGCTAGTATTGGTCTCGGCTTATGTCATATGCGGCGTGTGTGCCGCTGTGGCTGGGGTGATCGTAACGGCGGATATCCGCGGTGCGGATGCGAACAACGCGGGCCTCTGGCTGGAATTAGATGCGATTCTGGCCGTTGTAATCGGTGGCGGTTCCCTACTCGGAGGACGTTTTAATTTACTGCTCTCTGTCGTCGGTGCCTTGATTATTCAAAGTATGAATACTGGAATCCTGCTATCTGGCTATCGGCCTGAATTTAACCTGGTTCTGAAGGCACTCGTCGTGCTGCTGGTTTTGGTTATGCAGTCTCCGCGCATTTCGCTACATCTCCTGTTCAGGAGGAATACATAATGTTGAAACGCCACTTCCCCCTGTTGATGACGATTCTGGTATTTATTGCTGGTTATCTGTTTTGCCTCAGCCAGTTTCCTGGTTTTGCTTCGACGCGAGTTTTCTTTGATTTACTGACAGATAACGCCTTTCTTGGGATCGTGGCGGTTGGGATGACGTTTGTTATTCTGTCTGGCGGTATCGATCTCTCCGTAGGATCAGTTATTGCATTTACCGGTGTGTTATTGGCTAAATTGATCGGGACGTATGGCATTGATCCTTTCTTTGCGTTCGCAATTGCACTGGTGATGGGAGCTATGTTTGGCGGGTTGATGGGATGGATTATCGATACGCTGAAATTGCCTGCATTTATTATCACGCTGGCCGGTATGTTCTTTGTCCGAGGGATGAGCTTTATCGTTTCACAGGAGTCGATTCCCATCGATCATCCGGTCTATAGCCAACTGGCGGGTTTAGCATGGCGTATGCCTGATGGGGGACGATTTACCTTTCTGGCGTTAGTTATGTTGATTGTGGTGCTGCTGGGGATTGTGATGGCACATCGCACCCGTTTCGGTAACCGTGTTTATGCGATTGGCGGTAGCAGCTATTCTGCGGAACTGATGGGAGTGCCCGTCAGGCGGACGACAATTCATATATACATGCTCTCCAGTACGTTAGCGGTGCTGTCAGGCATTGTTTTTTCGCTCTATACCTCGGCGGGTTATGCTCTGGCAGCAAGCGGTGTGGAGTTAGACGCCATCGCGGCTGTCGTGATCGGCGGTACGCTACTGACCGGTGGTGTCGGGACGGTATTGGGAACGCTGTTTGGCGTACTGATTCAGGGTCTGATTCAAACGTACATCACATTTGACGGCACTTTGAGCTCATGGTGGACAAAAATCGTCATCGGTTTCCTGCTGTTTGCTTTCATTGGGTTACAGAAAGCGTTAAGCACCTTCTGGTTAGCCAGACGTGCTTAAGTGAGTTATGAGCAAAATAGGTCATGGGTTAATCACAATAGGCGTTTTCAGTAACTGGCGAATCATCGTCTGCTGATCGCTGTTTTGTAACCAAACGGCATAAAACGGGCGCACAACGGGCTGGCTGTCGCCAACTATCCGCAGACTGGAGTACGTTTGTAACCAATGACTGGGTAAAAATGCACAACCACCGGTTGTTTCAAGCAACTGGCGGGTCAAATGGGCCGATGTTGTTGTCAAAACGGGAAGTTGATCGCTGGCCAACAGACGAGTTTCTTGCTGATGAAAATCTGCACCCCATTCCAATTTTATATAGGGCAGTTCTTGTCCGGGTGGGTGTGCTTCTGCTGCAAATAGCGAAAGAGAGAAATTTCCCAGCAGCTGGCTTGCTAGTTCTTCCATTTTAGGTTGTTCGGTCGTAATCAACAGGTCCAATTGGCGTTCATGGAGCTGTTGTACCAGAGAGTGGCGTAGGGCAATGCGTGCTTCTAACTGGAGCAATGGGCGCTGTTGGTAAAGGGATTGCAGCCAGGGAGTGAGGTACGCCTCCCAGAGTGAAGCGGTTGCCCCCACCGAAAGCAGGCTGTGTTGCTGCGAGCGCGCGACCTCTTTTTTGGCGATCTGCCAGGTACCGATAAGGCTTTCCGCATAGGGTAGAAGCCGTTCTCCGGCGGGTGTCAGACGTATATTGTTCCGATGGCGTGTGAACAGGTTGGCACCAAGCTGCGTCTCTAACTGACGAATCCGAAAACTCACCGCTGACTGCGTCAGATACAGGGATTCGGCGGCACGGCCAAAGTGTCTTGTCCTGCTGACTTCCAGAAAGGTTTTTAGTAATTCGGTATCCACGTCTATCTCCAAAAAAATTTTGTCGTAATGATTTAAATGTTTTGTTTTACACAATGTCAAGCCTATCTAATACTCCGCGCCATAAACAACACGACCATAGAAGAATTAGGAGCGTGTAAGATGGCAGAAAGCTTCTCTACCACTCATCGTTTTTTTGATAACAAGTTCTACCCGCGTGGTTTTTCCCGACATGGCGACTTTACTATTAAAGAAGCACAACTGTTGGAGCGCCACGGTTACGCGTTTAACGAGCTGGACTTGGGTAAACGTGAACCAGTAACTGGGGAAGAGACATCGTTTGTTGCGATGTGTCGCGGCGAACGTAAAGCGGAAACGGAACTAGAAAAAATCTGGTCCAAATATCTGGAACGTGTCCGTCGTCCTAAACGCTTCCATACGTTGTCTGGTGGTAAGCCGCAGATGGATGCAGTAGAAGAATACACTGAAAGCGATGATTAATTAAGAATGGGGCGAAAGCCCCATTTCCTTTTGTGGCAAAAAAATATCGTATTTCCGCTATTCAAGGCTTTTGTGGAGCTGGATAAGCAATCGATCCATACAGCGGTAACTCAACGCTTCAGCAAGATGCCTTCTCTCAATGTTGTCCCGATCGCCGAGGTCAGCGATCGTGCGTGCGACTTTCAATATTCTGTGCCAAGCGCGTACGGATAAGCCAAGTTTATTCATTACGTCTTCCAGATAGGCCGCATCAGCCATCTCCAGTTTGCAGTGTTTTTCTATTTCGCGTGAAGTTAGCAGCGCATTGATTTTCTTTGCCCGCTTCAACTGTATCTGCCTTGCGATCAACACACGCTCGCGAATCGTCGCGCTGCTTTCGCCTTGATAATGTTGTTGAGATAAAACCCCTGGTGGTAGTAAAGGGACTTCGATAGAAAGGTCAAAGCGATCCAAAAAGGGACCGGAAAGTTTGCTGAGATAACGCAGTATTTGTTGTGCAGGCAGCCGGTTATGAATGCCCTGATAATGTCCTGATGGACTGGGGTTCATTGCGGCGACAAGCTGGACGCGTGCCGGATAGCACACTTTGGCGCGGGTACGGGAAATGATAATTTCACCGGATTCCAGAGGCTCTCGTAGTGAGTCCAAAACGCGTCGCTCAAACTCCGGTAATTCATCCAGAAACAGGACACCGTTGTGTGCGAGCGAAATTTCTCCGGGCTTGGGTAGTGACCCTCCGCCCACGAGTGCAGCCATGGAAGAGCTATGGTGAGGCGATCTGAAGGGCCTTGCTCGCCAGCGCGTCATGGTGGCATCAATGTTGATTAGGCTGTTGATCGCGGCGCTTTCTAACGCTTCTTCATCGCTCAATGGCGGCATCAGATTGCCTAGCCGACTTGCCAGCATGGTTTTCCCTGTTCCCGGCGGTCCTAGCAATAGCAGGTTGTGGCCGCCTGCTGCCGCGATCTCTAGCGCACGTTTAGCTTGTTCCTGACCGATAATATCCTTCAGGTCGAGAGTATCTTCCTCAAATTGCGGAACGGGCGTCATATCGGAGCAACTGAGTAGCTCTTCTTCTCCACTGAGAAAAGCACACACTTCCAACAAATGTCCGGCCATTAGCGCTTCACCCTGCGGTATCAGCGTCATCTCCCGTTTGTTGTCATCTGGCAGGATAAGCTGACGGCCTGCTTTTATGGCTTCTAGTGCGGCTGGAATTGCGCCATTTACGCCACGTAACGTACCTGACAGGCCGAGCTCGCCGAGAAACTCGTAGCGGTTTAGCTTTTCACCATCGATTTGTTCTGATGCAGCCAGAATCGCCAGAGCAATAGGTAGGTCGTAGCGTCCCCCTTCTTTGGGCAAGTCTGCTGGGGCGAGGTTGACTGTGATGCGTTTTGCTGGAAACGTAAACCCACAGTTGATGAGTGCGCTGCGCACGCGATCGCGCGCTTCTTTGACGGTGGTTTCTGGTAACCCCACCAGTGTTAATGCAGGTAATCCGCTGCTGATGTGAACTTCGATGTAAACATCCGGCGCTTGGACACCAATCATTGCCCGAGTGTAGGTAACTGCCAATGACATGCTATTTCCCCTTTGCTGATGATTTGCATCATGTCTGGCAAGGAAAAATAAGTAGAGGGCGTTGTCGCTAGTCTGCGCGGCGACGCCAGAACATAATGCTCTGTTTCAACAATGGATGAAATTTGTGCGTAATGGGTCGCAATTATTCACGGGGAGTCGTGATTTCAAGATAGCCTGGCGATCGGTAATGCTCGTTTTTTCCTACGCAGCGCCCATTTTTACGCCAATAGGCGAAAATAATTTGGCATGCTTCTACCTTATGATTACGTTGTATTTTTTTCCGTATCATAGGCCATCCTTACGGGTGGCAATGAAAAAAATTGTTGTCATGGTATGTCTGACTGTGATAACTCTGTAGGCATTCGTTCGACAGAAGATTAATGAACAACTTATTATGAAAGCCCTATTCCTAGTGATTAGCCTAGTCGTGATTAGCGTGGTGGTGATTATTATCCCACCGTGCGGGGCTGCACTTGGACGAAGAATGGCTTAGAAATCAAGGCCTGATTCAAGAAAACCCCCGCACCGAAAGGTCGGGGGTTTTTTGTTGGGCGTAATCTATAACGGAAAGGAACAGAAAATGAACATCAGCATAAAATTCTGTTATTCCCATAAGATGTCGGGGAAATAACTATGAATGGAGCACAGTGGGTGGTGCAAGCGTTGCGAGCACAGGGAGTGGAAACCGTTTTTGGTTATCCAGGCGGCGCGATAATGCCAGTCTATGATGCACTTTATGACGGCGGCGTAAAACACCTGCTGTGTCGCCATGAGCAAGGCGCAGCAATGGCGGCGATTGGCTATGCCCGCGCGACGGGTAAAGTGGGCGTTTGTATTGCGACATCCGGCCCTGGCGCCACTAACCTGATTACCGGTTTGGCTGATGCACTGCTTGATTCCGTGCCTGTGGTGGCGATCACCGGACAGGTGGGGTCAGCGCTGATTGGCACCGATGCTTTTCAGGAGATCGATGTGTTGGGGTTGTCACTGGCCTGTACGAAACACAGTTTTCTGGTTGAGTCTCTCGAATCACTGCCAGAAGTGATGGCAGAAGCGTTTGCGATTGCCAATAGCGGTCGCCCTGGCCCTGTTCTGGTCGATATTCCTAAAGATATTCAACTGGCTGTCGGCGATTTCATCCCGAACTTTGCGCCCGTGGCTAACGATGTAGATTTCCCTGAGCAAGATATTACGCAGGCGTACGCCCTGTTGGCGAAAGCACAAAAACCAGTGCTGTACGTTGGCGGTGGGGTCGGTATGGCGAATGCGGTTCCGGCGCTGCGTGAATTTCTGAGTGTGACAGATATCCCTTCGGTGTCGACGCTGAAAGGGCTGGGTGCCGTGGATGCCAATCATCCCTATTACCTCGGAATGATTGGTATGCACGGCACGAAGGCGGCGAACCTGATTGTGCAGGAGTGCGATTTGTTAATCGCGGTCGGGGCCCGTTTTGATGACCGCGTGACCGGCAAACTAAATGCTTTCGCGCCTCATGCCAGTGTCATTCACATGGACATCGACCCGGCAGAGCTGAGTAAATTGCGCCATGCTACTGTCGCACTGCAAGGCGATCTGAAGGCGGTATTACCTGCGCTGCAACAGCCGTTGAACATCAACGCGTGGCGTCAGCAGGCCACCATGATGAAGGCGGAATATCCGTGGCGTTATGATCATCCTGGTCAGGCGATTTATGCGCCTGCGCTGTTAAAAACGATCTCTGAAAGAATGGATGCGGATACCGTGGTCACGACCGATGTGGGCCAGCACCAAATGTGGGCTGCGCAGCATATGACGTTCAGCCGCCCTGAGAATTTCATCACCTCTAGCGGTCTCGGTACCATGGGTTTTGGCGTACCGGCTGCGGTAGGCGCACAGGTAGCACGCCCAGACGACATGGTTATCTGCATTTCGGGTGACGGTTCTTTCATGATGAACGTTCAGGAATTGGGCACCATCAAGCGAAAACGACTGCCGCTGAAGATCGTGTTGTTGGATAACCAACGGTTAGGCATGGTGCGCCAGTGGCAGCAGCTATTCTTTGATGAGCGCTACAGTGAAACCGACCTCTCCGATAACCCTGACTTCCTGACGCTGGCAAGCGCGTTTGATATCCCCGGCCAGCGCATCACCCGTAAAGACCAAATTGATGTCGCGCTGGATGCCCTGTTTAACAGCGAAGGACCCTATTTACTGCACGTCTCGATCGATGAATACGAAAACGTTTGGCCGCTGGTTCCGCCGGGTGCGGGTAATGAAACGATGCTTGATAAAATCAAATAAGCTCGACGAAACCAACTAATGGCTGACTTACACAGAATAAGTGCTGGAGACAACAGAATGACACACCATCAACTTTCGATTCAGGCGCGCTTTCGTCCCGAAGTTCTGGAGCGCGTATTGCGTGTTACCCGTCATCGCGGCTTCAAAGTGTGTGCTATGAATATGGTGCAAACCACTAATACCGATCACATTAATATTGAACTGACCGTTGCCAGCCATCGTTCGGTGGATTTATTGTCAACCCAATTGAGCAAGCTGTTGGATATCGCCTGCGTTGACGTTCAACCGATGACGACATCACAACAGATCAGCGCCTAACGCAGAAGAGTAAGGAAAAAAGAATGACAAAAAAAGCGGATTATATTTGGTTCAATGGCGAGATGGTTCCTTGGGCTGAAGCCAAAGTACACGTCATGTCACATGCCCTGCACTATGGCACCTCCGTCTTTGAAGGCGTTCGTTGCTACAATTCACATAAGGGTCCGGTGGTTTTCCGTCACCGTGAGCACATGCAGCGCCTGCGTGATTCGGCAAAAATTTATCGTATGCCAGTCGCACAAAGTGTGGATGAGCTGATGGAAGCCTGTCGTGAAACGCTGCGCAAAAATAACCTGACCAGCGCCTATATTCGCCCGCTGGTGTTCATTGGTGATGTGGGTATGGGTGTTAACCCGCCAGACGGTTATCAAACCGACGTTATTATCGCGGCTTTCCCGTGGGGCGCGTATCTGGGCGAAGAAGCGCTAGAAGCAGGCATTGATGCGATGGTGTCGTCCTGGAATCGTGTCGCAGCGAATACCATTCCAACCGCCGCTAAAGCCGGTGGCAACTATCTGTCCTCTCTGCTGGTGGGTAGCGAAGCACGCCGCCACGGCTATCAGGAAGGGATCGCGTTGGATGTCCACGGCTATGTTTCTGAAGGTGCGGGCGAGAACCTGTTTGAAGTGAAGGACGGCATTATCTTCACGCCGCCGTTTACCTCTTCGGCGCTACCAGGCATTACGCGTGACGCTATCATCAAACTGGCGAAAGACGCAGGATATGAAGTGCGTGAGCAGGTACTGTCCCGCGAGTCACTGTATCTGGCGGATGAAGTGTTTATGTCCGGTACCGCAGCAGAAATTACCCCAGTGCGTAGCGTAGACGGCATTCAGGTCGGCATTGGCAAACGCGGTCCGGTCACCCAAGCCTTGCAGCAGGCGTTCTTTGGCCTCTTTACAGGTGAAACCGAAGATAAATGGGGCTGGTTGGATCCGGTAAATCATTAATTAGTTAAGACAGACAGTCAGGTGGTGACGCGTTCCGTCATCGCCAAATTCGTAATTTTTGGAGTAACAGAGCATGCCTAAGTACCGTTCAGCCACAACCACACACGGCCGTAATATGGCTGGTGCACGAGCCTTGTGGCGCGCCACCGGGATGACCGACGACGATTTTGGTAAACCGATTATCGCGGTGGTCAACTCCTTCACCCAATTCGTGCCCGGCCATGTGCACTTGCGCGATTTGGGTAAATTGGTTGCCGAACAAATCGAAGCCTCCGGCGGCGTCGCGAAAGAATTTAATACCATTGCGGTTGATGACGGTATCGCTATGGGCCACGGCGGCATGCTCTATTCTCTGCCTTCCCGTGAGCTGATTGCCGATTCCGTGGAATACATGGTCAATGCCCACTGTGCGGATGCGATGGTGTGTATTTCCAACTGCGATAAAATCACCCCAGGGATGTTGATGGCGTCACTGCGCCTGAATATTCCGGTGATTTTTGTGTCCGGTGGCCCGATGGAAGCAGGGAAAACCAAGCTTTCTAACCAAATTATCAAGCTCGATCTCATCGATGCCATGATCCAGGGTGCAAACCCTAACGTCAGCGATGCCGATAGTGAGCAGATTGAGCGTTCCGCCTGTCCGACCTGCGGCTCATGTTCGGGGATGTTCACGGCAAACTCCATGAACTGTCTGACCGAAGCGTTGGGGCTTTCTCAGCCAGCGAATGGTTCATTGCTCGCGACGCATGCCGATCGTAGAGATCTGTTCCTCAATGCAGGTACGCGTATCGTGGGTCTGGCAAAACGTTATTACGAGCAGGACGACGCAAGCGTATTGCCGCGCAATATCGCCAGTAAAGCCGCATTTGAAAACGCCATGATTCTGGATATCGCGATGGGCGGTTCCACCAATACTGTGTTGCACCTGCTGGCAGCGGCACAGGAAGGCGAAATTGATTTCACCATGTCGGATATCGACCGCCTATCACGTAAGGTACCGCATTTGTGTAAAGTCGCGCCAAGCGGTCAGAAATACCATATGGAAGACGTACACCGTGCCGGGGGGGTTATCGGTATTCTGGGCGAGCTGGACAGAGCCGGTTTGTTGAACCGTGAAGTCAACAACGTGTTGGGTAAAACGCTGCCGGAAACGCTGGAAGCCTACGACGTTATGCTGACGAAGGATGAAAGCGTGAAGCGTATGTATTCCGCTGGTCCAGCAGGTATTCGCACGACCAAAGCGTTTTCTCAGGATTGCCGCTGGGATTCACTGGATACCGATCGTCAGGAAGGCTGTATCCGTTCGCGTGAATATGCTTACAGTCAGGATGGCGGGTTGGCCGTGCTGTACGGCAACATCGCGGTAGATGGTTGCATCGTGAAAACGGCTGGTGTTGATAAAGAGAGTCTGATTTTCCGCGGCCCGGCAAAAGTCTACGAAAGCCAGGATGATGCGGTAGAAGCGATTCTGGGCGGTAAAGTGGTGGCGGGCGATGTGGTTGTTATCCGCTATGAAGGGCCGAAAGGTGGGCCGGGCATGCAGGAAATGCTGTATCCGACCACCTATCTGAAATCGATGGGCTTGGGTAAAAGCTGTGCGCTGATCACTGACGGCCGCTTCTCTGGTGGGACTTCGGGCCTGTCCATCGGCCACGCGTCTCCGGAAGCCGCAAGCGGTGGCATCATTGGTTTGGTGCAGGACGGCGACATGATTGCCATTGATATCCCGAGCCGCAGCATTGTGCTGGACGTAGCGGACAATGAATTGGCAAGCCGTCGCGAAGAGGAAGAGGCGAGGGGCGAACAGGCCTGGACGCCACATAATCGTGAACGTCAGGTATCTTTTGCGCTGCGCGCGTACGCTATCCTGGCAACCAGCGCGGATAAAGGTGCTGTGCGGGATAAAAGCAAGCTGGGAGGCTAATGCTGATGGCTGTGTCACAACCTCTTCCTGCCGCGCCGGGAGGCGCGGAGTACCTGCGGGCGATCTTACGGTCGCCAGTGTATGAAATCACGCAGGTCACACCGCTGGAGAAGATGGATAAGATCTCTTCGCGGCTGGGTAATGTCATTCTGGTAAAACGTGAAGACCGACATGCGGTGCACAGCTTCAAGCTGCGTGGTGCGTACGCGATGATGGCGGGTCTGAGCGATGAACAAAAATCACACGGCGTGGTGACGGCTTCAGCCGGTAACCATGCGCAAGGTGTCGCGCTTTCCTCCAGCAAGCTGGGGATTAAATCACTGATTGTGATGCCGGTCGCGACGGCCGACATCAAGGTAGATGCGGTGCGTGGTTTTGGCGGAGAAGTGCTGCTACACGGCGCTAACTTTGATGAAGCCAAAGCCAAGGCGATTGAGCTGTCAGAGCAACAACATATGACCTTCCTGCCGCCGTTCGATCACCCTGCGGTGATTGCTGGGCAGGGCACGCTGGCTATGGAGCTGCTACAGCAGGATGCGCATTTGGATCGCGTGTTTGTGCCAGTCGGTGGTGGTGGCTTGGCGGCAGGTGTTGCCGTACTGATTAAACAGCTGATGCCGCAGATTCAGGTGATCGGTGTGGAAGCGGAAGATTCCGCGTGTCTGCGTGCGGCGCTGGATGCCGGGCAACCGGTTGATCTGCCGCGTGTCGGGCTGTTTGCTGAAGGTGTGGCGGTGAAGCGCATCGGCGATGAAACGTTCCGCCTGTGTCGGGAATATCTGGATGACGTGATTACCGTCGACAGCGATGCTATCTGTGCAGCAGTGAAAGATCTGTTCGAAGATGTGCGTGCTATTGCTGAACCGTCTGGCGCGCTGGCGTTAGCCGGGATGAAGAAATACATTCAACAGCATCAGATTCAGGGTGAGCGTCTGGCGCATGTTCTATCCGGTGCGAACGTCAACTTCCACGGGTTACGCTATGTTTCCGAGCGCTGCGAGCTGGGTGAACAACGCGAAGCCTTGCTGGCTGTGACGATCCCTGAGCAACAGGGAAGCTTCCTGAAGTTTTGCCAACTGTTGGGTGGTCGTTCCGTCACGGAGTTCAACTATCGCTACGCGGATGCCAAAGACGCCTGCATTTTTGTTGGTGTGCGTCTTACGCGCGGCTATGCGGAGCGGCAGGAGATCATCGCTGAGCTTTCCGCAGACGGTTATGAAGTGGTGGATTTGTCCGATGATGAAATGGCGAAGCTACACGTTCGCTATATGGTCGGTGGACGTCCTTCCAAACCGTTACAGGAACGTCTGTACAGCTTTGAATTCCCAGAGTCGCCAGGCGCGTTGCTGAAATTCCTTCATACGCTGGGGGCGCACTGGAATATTTCGCTGTTCCATTACCGCAGCCACGGCACGGATTTTGGTCGCGTGCTGGCTGGGTTTGAGCTGGATGAGGGCGATCGTGAATTCGAGCAGCACCTACAGGCGCTGGGCTATGAATGTCACGATGAAACCAATAACCCCGCGTTCCGCTTCTTTTTAGCGGGTTAAGTTAGTTGATTAAGCGCTGAGTTTTCCCTTAACGCCGCCGATGGTGTTTCACTGTCGGCGGCGTTATCTTTATGTCATCTGACAGCAATAGGGATGGCATTTCTTTATGGCAACGCTTTTCTCAAGCGGGTTTAACGTTTCTTCAGCAGGTGTCTCAAGGCGTTGTTGAATCAATCTAATTGTAGTTTGTTATTATTATTTTTAAATTAATTGTTTGTTTTTCTAATTTCTTTAAATCTTGCTAATAATTATTTTCTCGGTTAGTTTGGTGAAAAGTGGAATAACACATGGAGACCGAGTATGAAAAATAAAGAAAAACTTGCCATTCAGTTAAATGAACAATTAAAGAGTAGCCTTATTAATAGTTCGTTACCTCCTGAAGAAATACTCGCATTGATGATGAAGCTATGCCTTTCTCTGATGCAGGTGACTCAAAGTAATCTTGTGGAAATGAAGACGTCGGATGGGCGAAAACTTTCACTCAAGCTTGATACACCGTCAGTGCATTGATCATATTTATTCTTAGAGGCTGCTAAAAATGTCGAGTATTATCTATTTAGAGTTGACGGGTGATAAACAGGGGTTAATTTCTTCTGGTTGTTCAACATTGCAGTCAATTGGTAATAGAAGCCAAGTTGGTCATGAAGATCAGATTCAGGTGTTAAGTTTAAATCACTCAATGAGTCATGCTGATAATCTATCTTGTCATCCCGTTGAAATAATTAAACTTATCGATAAGTCGTCACCGTTGCTTGGTGTTTCTACCTCTTCCAATGAAAAGCTAAGTGCAAATTTCTTTTTGTATAGGATAAATGCCGCCGGGGAATTAGAGTTGTTTTATGTCATTAAATTAACAGATGCCCGTATTGTTGACATTTCTTGTAGTTATCCGCATTCGATTAATGATAATGACGTCATGCCATACGAGAAGGTTTTATTAAAATATGGTTCTATATCATGGGAGCATAAAGTTGCGGGAACATCAGGTTATAGTATCTGGAATGATAGTGGTATTTAGTTTGACTTAGTAATAAAACATGCAGCCATTGATAATTATTTTATTTGTGGCTGTTTTATTAACTAATTAATCACTAACCCGAAGAGATGCTAATTAACTTCGCATATTGATGCTTCGTATTAATGAAAAGGAATTTACTCAATGCTAAGAGTACCTCAAGGACAAATAACCTTTGATGGTGAAGGGGATGATGTTCCCAATAGCCCTTTTTTTAGCCGAGTCGTTCACTGGCCAGGAAATCCCAAATCTGGTGTGACGCTGGGGCGCGGCTATGATATGGGGAAGAGAACCAAGGGCGAAATCTATTCGGATATGCTTCGAGCTGGCGTTGGGAGTGAAAAAGCCAGTTTAATCGCGACGGGGGCTGGGCTAAAGGGTGGGGCTGCCGCTACTTTCGTAAAAGAATACAAAGCGAAGATAGGAGCAATTACACATCAACAGCAGGTGGAATTGTTTAATATGATTTATTCTGGGTATATAAAAATAGCGAAAAATCGATACGCAGATTATTCCGCCAATGTACCGGATAGAGTGAATTGGGATGAGCTTCACCCCGCTATCAGAGATATTCTGGTGGATCTTGCCTATCAAGGGATTATGGGGGAGACGACTATTCCTGTCGCAGCAAAAAATGATATCGATCTGTTAATAAAGAAAATAGAGAGTGACGATTATTTGTTGAAGTTTGAAGCTGGAAGAAATCGAGCGGGTTATTTAAGGATGAAAAAATGAAAAATATCTACTGCTGTATGTTGGTGCTATTTGCTGTGAACGGTATATCGCCTGCGTTTGGTGAGATTTACCTGAGTAAACTGGACGTAATCGAAAAAACGTTATGTAAAGATGTGATGAAAGGAGAGAGTTATCATGAGCTGTATATTTGTACTGACCGGATGCTTTCTGATTCGACGGAAAAACTGGAACAGCGAAATAAAGAATTAATAAAGGATCTCTCCAAATTTAAGGCTTTTGGTGATTCGGAGGAGGCGGTGCAGCTTTTCAAAAAAGATCAAGCTGCATGGAAAAATTACGTTGTCCATCGTTGTGCGTATAAGGGATACGGATTCGAAAAAGATAGCCCCGTTTATTTATCAAATAAAGATCTTTGTGAGGCGGTAGAAAATTACAGGCGGATTGAGACGCTAGACGGTGAACCCAACATACCTTAATACTCATTCCTTGGATAAGTGTGTAACGTCGCCGATGGTGTTTCACCGTCGGCGGCGTTATCTTTATGTCATCTGACAGCAACAGGGATGGCATTTCTTTATGGCAACGCAGTTCACGGGTTTTTCTCAAGCGGGTTTAACGTTTCTTCAGCAGGTGCGTCAGTACAACGATAAAGAGTGGTTTGACGAGCATCGTGCGGTTTACGATGAGCAACTGGTTGCGCCATTCCGCACGCTGGTGGATGAACTCAGTCTGACTATGTTGCAGATTGACGACCACTTTGAAACTCGCCCAGCAATCGGTAAGACTCTCTCTCGTATTCACCGCGATACGCGTTTTTCTCACGATAAGTCACGCTATCGCAGCCATATGTGGCTGACCTTCAAACGCACCCGCAAAGACTGGACGGATGCACCGGTGTATTTCTTTGAAATCACGCCGGATACCTGGCGCTACGGGCTGGGCTACTACAGTGCGACGCGGAATACGATGGATCTATTCCGTCAGACGCTGCGCGGCAATTCGCCGCAGTTTCTTGAGGTTGCGAGCTGTCTGGGGAATACCTTCACTCTGGAAGGGGAAAGCTACAAACGCCCGCTGATTAAAGACCAGGAGCCAGAATTAGCTAACTGGTATAACCGTAAATCGTTTGCCGCGATATGTACTCGGCAGGATATGGAAGCGCTGTTTTCCGGCGATCTGGTGGCGATTCTGTCTCAGGGATTTACCCAGCTTGAACCGCTTTATCATTACCTGATGAACATCGAAACCATGAAGAAAGCCGCGCAGGAAGCAGAGTCCGATACGCGGGCATTTTCGGCGGATAAGTGGTTTGAACGCTAGAGCCAGAGATCGCTAACGCTACGGTGTTTGTTCCGGCTTCAGTGGGATTTTATCGCGCTCCAACAGATAGTTAAACAGGTAGCCTTCCTCCTGATTGCTGCCGAAGGTGGCGATTTGCAGATGATCATCGTCAATGCAGGTGAGTAGTATTTTCACCTGCTGACCGAAGCTGCTTTCACCTTTGCCAATGGCCTGCATGTCGCTCATCTGACGGGCCGTGAAGTCGGAATCATCCAGTTTGTTACCGTAGCGGAATGCAATGGACGCACCGCCCTCAATCTTGCCACGTTGGTTGGTCATGGTCAGGCTGACGGCGTGGTAGGGCGCTTTCTGATCGTACATCTCTCGAAAATAATCCCCCAGATCGCGGTACTCCTCGGCGGAAAGCCCTGACATCACATATTCATAGCTGAACGAACCGTGGAAGCAGGATGTGCTTTTCACCGGCGTAATCGGTGAAGGGAAGGCGTGCTGCGCGATGTCATTTAGGTAGCGCAGCCGATTTAACTGCTGTTGATAACGCTGTCGCAGGCAGTCCTCGTCTTTGCATTGATCGCGTGTGGTAAGCCAGCTGCGCTGAAACTGGTTGAGCGTTTTCTCCCACGGTGCGCTGTTGCCGTACGCCGTCAGGAACGCGCGGGATGTCTTCCATGCTTGCGCTAGTTCTTCATCTAGCTGCCCAAGCAATGGGCTGGCGCAAATCAGCTTTTCCTGCACAGAGGCGGCTTTTTCGCAGGGGAAACTGGCGGCTTGCGCGTGGTTGCTGAGGGATGCGAGCGTCACTCCTGCGGCGATGATGGCAGTGAAGGCTATCTTCATGGTGTGTCCTGTAATATGTCCCAAAAGGCGGCAATCAGCGGTTCGCTAAGCCGTTTTTTCTGTACGCAGACGCCCAGCTCAAGCGGTTCCATCACCTGTTCGACAAAGACAGAGACACGGTTGCGTACCGGCTCTGGGCTGTTCTCCAGCACGACGTTGGGAATCAATGCGATGCCGCAGCCCAGCGCGACCATTGATACCATCGCTTCATGCCCAGAGATGGTGGCGTAAATTTGCGGATTGGTGATGTGATTGCGGCGGAACCACTGATCGATGCGCTTACGCACCGGGCCGTGTTCCGGCAAGATGAACGGAATCTGCGACCAGTCTGGATCGGCTTGACGCACCAGCGACTGAACCGGGCAGGGAAGTGCTGGGATAATCAGCGCCAGAGGCAGTTTATCGAGCGGCATGAAATCAACGCTCGCAGGCAGCGCTTCCGGGCGTCCTGCAATCCCCAAATCCCCATCATTCGACTGAATTTTCTCAACGGCATCAGCGGCATCGCCGGTTGTCAGTTTAATTTCAACCAGCGGATGCAGCGCCCGAAAGCGATCCAGAATCGGCGGCAGATGGCTGTAGGCGGCGGTGACGGAGCAGAAGATCCGCAGTTCACCGCTTAATGACGGCCCGTGCTGGTCTATCGTGTGGCGTAGCTGTTGGTATTGCAGCAGCGTCTGTTGGGCGAACAGCTTTAGGTGCTCTCCGGCATCGGTGAGCTGTACGGTACGGTTATCGCGCAGAAACAGCATCTGCCCTAAATCCTCTTCGAGCCGCTGAATTTGCCGCGACAGCGTGGATGGGCTGATGTGCATCGCCTTGGCGGTACGGCCAAAGTGTCGGCTTTCCGCGAGGTGCAGGAATAATTTGAGATCACGTAAATCCATGCGATGCAGGCCCCGTTTTTTATCTTGCAGATAGTGCAATGTCACGTTGTTAATATATCAATTTAAGCAACGCAATTCCTGTCATATGATGAGGTCATAGTGAATTCCCATCTGGCGGGAATCCTTTTCTGAATAACAGACAAACAAAACCGTATACGGAGCACGACATGGCTAACTATTTCAACACATTAAACCTGCGTCAGCAGCTGGATCAATTGGGCAAGTGCCGCTTTATGGGGCGTGATGAATTTGCCGATGAGGCGAGCTACCTGAAAGGGAAAAAAGTGGTGATCGTCGGTTGTGGTGCTCAGGGTCTGAATCAGGGTCTGAACATGCGCGATTCTGGTTTGGATATCTCTTATGCTCTGCGTGCTGAAGCCATTGCAGAAAAACGTGCATCATGGCGCAAAGCGACCGAAAACGGCTTCACCGTTGGCACTTACGAAGATCTGATCCCGCAGGCCGATCTGATCGTTAACCTGACGCCGGACAAACAGCACTCCGCAGTGGTTCAGGCGGTACAGCCGCTGATGAAACAGGGCGCAGCGCTGGGCTACTCTCACGGCTTCAACATCGTTGAAGTCGGTGAGCAAATCCGTAAAGACATCACTGTCGTGATGGTGGCACCGAAGTGTCCGGGTACGGAAGTGCGTGAAGAATACAAACGTGGTTTCGGCGTACCGACGCTGATCGCGGTTCACCCTGAAAACGATCCAAAAGGCGAAGGCATGGCAATCGCCAAAGCCTGGGCAGCGGCCACTGGCGGCCACCGTGCTGGCGTTCTGCAATCCTCTTTCGTTGCAGAAGTGAAATCTGACCTGATGGGTGAGCAGACTATTCTGTGTGGTATGTTGCAGGCCGGTTCTCTGCTGGGCTTCGACAAACTGGTTTCTGAAGGTACCGATCCTGCGTATGCAGAAAAACTGATTCAGTTCGGCTGGGAAACCATCACCGAAGCGCTGAAGCAAGGCGGGATTACGCTGATGATGGATCGCCTGTCTAACCCGGCGAAACTGCGCGCTTACGCACTGTCTGAGCAGTTGAAAGGCATTATGGCTCCGCTGTTCCAGAAACACATGGATGACATCATCTCTGGTGAATTCTCCGGCGGCATGATGGCTGACTGGGCGAACGATGACGTGAAACTGCTGACCTGGCGTGAAGAGACTGGCAAAACTGCGTTCGAAAATGCGCCGCAGTTCGACGGTAAAATCGCTGAGCAGGAATACTTTGATAACGGCGTGCTGATGGTTGCGATGGTCAAAGCGGGCGTTGAGCTGGCGTTTGAAACCATGGTGAGCTCCGGCATCATCGAAGAGTCGGCTTACTACGAATCACTGCATGAGCTGCCGCTGATCGCCAACACCATCGCGCGTAAGCGTCTGTATGAAATGAACGTGGTTATCTCTGACACCGCAGAATACGGTAACTACCTGTTTGCTAATGCCGCTGTTCCATTGCTGCAAGAGGCTTTCATGGCATCTCTGCAGCCGGGCGATCTGGGTAAAGCGGTTGCTGGCACCGAAGTAGACAACGCGCAACTGCGTGATGTTAACGAAGCTATCCGTAACCACCCGATCGAAACCGTAGGCCACACGCTGCGCGGTTACATGAAAGACATGAAGCGTATCGCTGTCGCGGGTTAATAGTCGCTTTTACGTTTAGCGAAACGTGATAATTTCTATGCTGCTCCCTCTGGAGCAGCATTTTTTTATCTGCGATTATCTCTCAGCCTGCGTTATCTCTGTTGTGTATCGGCGGAGCTTTCACGTGAGGCCAGTGCCAGCGCAGTGGTTAATTCCGCTTTTGTCATACGTACACAGTAAGACGGCATGTTCCTTTCAAAACGCCATCCTTCAGACAATTTTCCCGCATCGACGACATCAAACCCGAAGGCATCATAGAGTTCGGCCACAATGGTTTTTTCCTGCTCATGATCACCCGCAAGCGGTAGCGCCCGGCGATGGGCAGAACCCGCAGGCAAACCATCACTTTCAAGCTGCGTCATGGTGATAGCATTGAACGCTTTGGTAATCTTTGCGCCCGGTAAATAACCAGCCAGTAGTTCGCTGGTGGTAGTGCTGCGCGTATCCAGTGCTGCTACCTTGCCATCTCGCTCGGTATAGTAGTTGACGGCATCGATGACGGATTTGCCCTGTAAAGCCTGCTCAGGGAGTTTATCGATAGCGGTAAAGGGAACGGCGATCACGATAATGTCGCCAAATCGCGCTGCCTGAGTCGCGGTGCCGATATCGCAGCCGATCATGGGGCGGAGGCTGAAAAGCGACTGGGGATCGCGTGAGTTGCTGAGCATGACCTGATGACCGTTCTGAAGCGCTAGTTTAGCGATCGCCCGGGCAACAAAGCCTGCGCCAATAATGCCAATTTTCATCTTTTTCTCCTTAATGCTTTTGAGAAGAGAATCTTAATTGCCTACAATTTGAAGATAAATTATGCTTTTAAAAGAAAACAAACAACAAATATGAGCGAATCATGGATCGACTGACCAGCATGAACATCTTTGTCAAAGCGTCGGAGCTAGGGTCTTTTGCCGCCGCCGCAGAGGTGCTGGGCATCTCACCACAGATGGTCGCGAAGCAAGTGGCATGGCTCGAAGCGAGGCTTGGGGTCCGGCTACTGAACCGTACCACGCGTAGGCAGAGCCTGACGGATATTGGTCTGCGCTATTATGAGCGCTGTAAGGTTGCCTTGGCTGAAGCGGAGGACGCCGATGCGATTGCCCGTGAAATGCAGGTGACCCCTTCCGGCGTTATTCAGGTGAATGCACCGGTTACCTGGGGGTCACATCTGCTCGCGCCGTTTATCACACGTTATCTCGCGCGTTATCCTGACACGCAAATTGCGCTGACGCTGAATGATCGCATCGTCGATCCCATTGAAGAAGGGTTTGAAGTCATCATTCGCATCGGTGAATTGGCGGATAGTTCAATGGTGGCTTGGCCGCTTCAGCCTTATTCGTTGATCGCTTGCGCATCGCCTGACTATCTGGCGCGTGAAGGATTGCCGGATACTCCATCGAGTCTCTCACGCCACGCGTGCCTTATTTATGGTGCACGCGCCGTCGCCACGTCTTGTCGATGGGTATTTCAGAAGGACGGTAAGACTGAAGAAATCAGGCCGGAAGGTAGGCTTTTTGCTAACGACTGGAATGCGCTGCTGCATGCCGCGATAGAGGGATATGGGATCACGCTTGGGCCAGAGGTTGTGTTACGTAAGGAAATTGATCGCGGCCGTCTGGTACAGGTGCTGTCTGACTATAATGGGCCTGCTCGCCCGGTTCATGTCATGGTGCCGATGGGGCGGCGGTCAGCGGTTAAAATTAAAACCTTTGTCGATGCCGTCAGAGCCAATTTCGGGTAAAGATAAGCCCGTGGCACAGGGCGCTATGCCACGGGCGTTATGGCTAAACGGACTGGTATTCCGCTTCTGCCTGATTGAAGCGGTCGGTAATTGCTTTTGATGGTGCTTTACCCAGCATGCTGACGATAAAAATGGTCAGGCTGTTGAAGATATTGACGTATTCCCGATGTGCATCTTCTAATCACAGGAGTGGACTCTATGGGCTCTACCACGATGGGTGTAAAACTCGATGAGGAAACGCGCGAGCGTATCAAGATCGCTGCACAGCGTATTGATCGCACACCGCACTGGTTGATCAAACAGGCTATTTTCCATTACCTCGAACGCCTCGAAAGTGGCCTCGACACGCCTGAAACACCGCAATCGGCGAACATCAGCCGCATTGAAGCGGAAGAGATTATGCCGCAATCTCGGGAAGAAGAAACCCACCAACCCTTTCTTGATTTCGCCGAACAGGTTCTTCCTCAGTCAGTTACTCGCGCTGCGATGACTTCTGCTTATCGCCGTCCCGAAACTGAACTGGTGCCTATCTTGCTTGAACAGGCGAGACTTACCGATGAAATGTTGCAGTTAACCCAGAAACTGGCTTATCGACTGGCAGAGAAATTACGCAGTCAGAAAGCCGGAAGTGGGCGTGCGGGTATTGTGCAAGGACTGCTACAGGAATTCTCTCTTTCTTCTCAGGAAGGTGTGGCGCTGATGTGTTTAGCCGAAGCGTTGCTGCGTATTCCTGATAAATCTACGCGCGATGCGCTGATCCGCGACAAAATCAGCCGAGGGAACTGGCAGGCGCATCTTGGCCACAGCCCATCGCTTTTTGTGAATGCTGCAACCTGGGGGCTACTGTTCACCGGAAAGCTGGTGGCAACACACAATGAAGCGAATCTCTCTCATTCTCTGAACCGTATCATCGGTAAACGCGGTGAGCCGCTCGTCCGCAAAGGTGTCGATATGGCCATGCGGCTGATGGGGGAGCAGTTTGTCACCGGGGAAACTATCGGTGAGGCGTTGGCTAACGCCCGTGAACGGGAAAATAAAGGCTTCCGCTACTCTTACGATATGTTAGGCGAAGCGGCACTGACGGCGCACGATGCTGCCGCCTATCTGACGGCCTATCAGCAGGCGATTCATGCTATTGGCAAAGCCTCGAACGGGCGTGGAATTTACGAAGGGCCGGGCATCTCCATCAAGCTATCGGCGCTGCATCCGCGCTATAGCCGTGCGCAGTATGATCGTGTGTTCGATGAGTTGTACCCACGGCTGTTATCACTGACGCTGCTGGCGCGGCAGTACGATATCGGGATTAATATTGATGCTGAGGAAGCAGATCGACTGGAGATCTCACTCGATCTGCTGGAAAAGCTCTGTATGGAGCCGCAACTGGCGGGGTGGAACGGTATAGGGTTTGTGATTCAGGCTTATCAGAAGCGCTGCCCGTATGTTATCGATGAGCTGATTGAGCTGGCACAGCGTAGCCATCGGCGGCTGATGATTCGTCTGGTGAAAGGGGCGTACTGGGACAGTGAAATCAAACGGGCGCAGGTTGACGGGCTGGAAGGCTACCCTGTCTACACGCGCAAGGTTTATACCGATGTGTCTTATCTGGCCTGCGCCCGCAAGCTATTGGCTGTGCCCAATCTGATTTACCCGCAGTTCGCCACACACAATGCGCAGACGTTAAGCGCGATCTATCACATGGCGGGCAACAATTATTATCCCGGTCAGTATGAATTCCAGTGCCTGCACGGCATGGGGGAACCGCTCTATGATCAGGTCGTTGGCGCTGTTGCGGATGGCAAGTTAAACCGTCCATGTCGTATCTACGCCCCGGTCGGAACCCATGAAACGTTGCTGGCTTATCTGGTGCGACGCCTGTTGGAAAACGGCGCGAATACCTCATTTGTTAATCGCATTGCGGATACGTCAATGGCGCTGGAAACACTCATTGCCGATCCGATTAGCGGCGTAGAGGCGTTAGCAAAAGTGGAATGGAGCATGGGCGCACCGCATCCTCGCATTCCTCTGCCGCGTCAGCTATATGGCCAGGAGCGGAAAAATTCGAGCGGGCTGGATCTCTCGAATGAACATCGATTGGCTTCGCTCTCCAGCGCGTTGCTGAGTCATGCGGTGCAGCCGTGGTATGCCGAGCCGATGATTGAGGGGAAAAGCGAGGCGAGCGAACAGAAGCCCGTGGTGAATCCAGCCGACGTGCACGATGTGGTGGGCTATGTTCGCGATGCTTCCACCGCGGATGTTGAATTGGCGCTAGCGACGGCGGTGTATGCCGGTACTATCTGGTTTGCGACGCCACCCGCAGAGCGTGCCGCGATATTGAATCGGGCCGCATCATTGATGGAAGGGCAGTTACAACATCTGTTAGGGCTGCTGGTGCGGGAAGCGGGTAAGTCCTTCAGTAACGCGATTGCGGAAGTGCGCGAGGCGGTGGATTTCTTACGCTATTACGCGGGTCAGGTACGGGATTCGTTCGCCAATGATACCTATCGTCCGCTGGGGCCCGTCGTCTGCATTAGCCCGTGGAATTTCCCGCTGGCGATCTTTACCGGACAAATTTCTGCTGCACTGGCGGCAGGAAACAGCGTATTGGCGAAACCGGCTGAACAAACGCCGCTGATTTCGGCGCAGGCCGTGCGTATTTTGCATGAAGCAGGTGTTCCCACTGGCGTATTGCAACTGCTGCCGGGACAGGGGGAAACGATCGGTGCTGCGTTGGTGAACGACGAACGGGTACGTGGCGTGGTGTTTACCGGTTCGACTGCTGTGGCAAAAATCTTGCAACGCAGCATCGCTAGTCGGCTTAACCCACAGGGGCGTTTGACGCCGCTGATTGCCGAAACGGGAGGCCTGAATGCCATGATTGTCGATTCGTCCGCACTAACGGAACAGGTAGTGAATGATGTGATCGCTTCAGCGTTCGACAGCGCCGGACAGCGTTGTTCGGCACTACGTCTTTTGTGCCTGCAAGAGGATATCGCGGATCGCACGCTGACTATGCTGCGTGGCGCGATGGCGGAGTGCCGAATGGGGAATCCTGAGCGGTTATCAACCGATATCGGCCCGCTGATTGATGCCGAGGCGAAAGAAAACGTGGATCGGCATATTCAAACGATGCGGGCGAAAGGTCATACGGTGTATCAGGCGGCGTATCCGCAGGATGACGCAGCGTGGCTGGGGGGGACGTTTGTGAAGCCGACGCTGATTGAATTGAATAACATCAGTGAGCTGGAAAAAGAAGTTTTTGGTCCAGTTTTACACATCGTTCGCTATCAAAGCCAGCAGTTGGATACGCTAATTGAACAGATTAACGCAGCGGGCTACGGCCTGACGCTAGGCGTGCATACACGCATTGATGAAACCATCCAACGAGTGACGAACAGGGCAAAAGTGGGTAACCAGTACGTGAACCGCAATATGGTGGGAGCCGTTGTCGGCGTTCAGCCTTTTGGCGGAGAAGGCTTATCGGGAACCGGGCCAAAAGCGGGTGGGCCGCTTTATCTGCATCGTTTGCTGGCACACCGGCCGGACGACGCGCTCGCAGCAGAATTCGCCAGGCAGAACAGGGAGCAGGCACCGGATACCTCTGCTCGAGCATTGCTGTTGGCGGGACTACAGACGTTGGAAGATTGGGCGATCAGCGGGGAACATCACGATTTGGCGACGCTGTGTCAGCGCTATAAAGCGCATAGTGTCAGTGGAACAACGCGACGGTTGCCCGGCCCAACAGGAGAGAGTAATACCTACACGCTGCTGCCGCGCGAGCGGATATTGTGTCTGGCGGACAATGATGAGGATCGCTTGATTCAGGCCGCTGCGGTGCTGGCAACGGGTGGGAAGCTGCTGTGGCCGGAAGGTGAGCAGGAGAAAACACTCTATGCCCGTTTGCCGGAGGAGGTTCAGTCGCGTATTCAGTTCACGCATGACTGGCAACGGCACGAGGTGTCTTTTCAGGGCGTAATTTATCATGGCGATGCCGATCGATTACGGCAGTTGAGTAAGGCGCTTGCAGAACGCGATGGCCCGATTATTCTGCTGCTGGGCTATACACATGGCGATACCCATGTTCAATTGGAACGTCTGCTGATTGAACGTTCTCTCAGTATCAATACCGCCGCCGCAGGCGGTAATGCGAGCCTGATGACGATAGGCTAGAATAAAGTGTTCAATATAAAAAAGCGCGCCAAACCGAAAGGTGGGCGCGCTTTTTATGTGTAGATCTGTCGGGTGATGACTTAGTTGCGGTACAGCACCTTGATTACATGGTAACCAAACTGGGTTTTTACTGGACCAAATGGTTTCAGTAACTCACAGGAAAACACCGCCTTATCGAAAGCGGGTACCATATCGCCTTTACGAAACTCACCCAAATCGCCGCCGTTACGTTTTGACGGGCAGGTTGAGTGTTTCTGCGCCAATTTTTGGAAATCGGCACCTTTTTCCAGTTGAGCAAGAATGTCGTTAGCCAGCTGTTCAGTGTCCACCAGGATGTGCAGGGCTGCTGCGGTATTTGCCATGTTGTTACCTTTTTGCAAAAGAGATTCCTGCGCGCAATGTAACATTTGCAACGCAAGATGTGGACAGTGACGTGCTTTCCTTAATAACAAATCCCCGGTCAAGATCGGTACCGCTTTCTGCTACAATCGCCTTCCGTTTTATGAGTGAGCAAGATCGTTATGCGCTTAAACCCCAGCCAACAACATGCTGTCGAATTCGTCACCGGACCTTGTCTGGTACTGGCGGGCGCAGGCTCAGGCAAGACCCGCGTTATCACCAATAAAATTGCGCACCTTATCCGTCAGTGTGGCTATCAGGCGCGGCATATAGCTGCCGTGACGTTTACCAACAAAGCGGCGCGTGAGATGAAGGAACGTGTGGCGCAAACGCTGGGGCGTAAAGAAACGCGTGGTCTGATGATTGCGACTTTCCATACGCTGGGGTTGGAGATTATCAAACGCGAATATGTCGCGTTGGGCATGAAATCCAACTTCTCTTTGTTCGACGATCAGGATCAGATGGCGTTGCTGAAAGAATTGACGGAGCAGTGGCTGGAAAACGATAAGGTTTTGCTGCAACAGTTGATCTCAACGATCTCAAATTGGAAAAACGATCTGATCGATCCAGCCGGTGCTGCGGCGACCGCCCGATCCGAACGTGACAAGCTGTTTGTACATTGCTACTCGCTTTATCACGAACATCTGCGTGCTTGTAACGTGTTAGATTTTGACGATCTGATTCTGCTTCCCACGCTGCTGCTGAAGCGGAATGCCGAGGTGCGTGAACGCTGGCAGAACCGCTTACGCTATCTGCTGGTGGATGAATATCAGGACACCAACACCAGCCAATATGAACTGGTTAAGCTGCTAGTTGGCACCCGAGCGCGTTTTACCGTCGTAGGGGATGACGATCAGTCTATTTATTCCTGGCGCGGCGCGCGACCACAGAACTTAGTGTTGCTACAACAGGATTTCCCCGCGCTTGACGTGATCAAACTGGAACAAAATTACCGTTCGTCCGGGCGTATTCTGAAAGCCGCCAATATTCTCATCGCCAATAACCCACACGTCTTTGAAAAGCGACTGTTCTCGGAGCTGGGTTACGGTGATGAACTTAAAGTGATTACCGCCAACAATGAAGATCACGAAGCAGAGCGGGTTGTGGGTGAGCTGATAGCTCATCACTTTATTAAAAAGACGCAATACGGCGACTATGCCATTTTGTATCGTGGCAACCATCAGTCACGTCTGTTTGAAAAGATGCTGATGCAAAACCGTATTCCGTATCGTATCTCCGGCGGCACGTCCTTTTTCTCCCGACCTGAAATCAAAGATTTATTGGCTTACCTGCGCGTACTGACCAACCCAGATGATGACAGTGCATTTTTACGTATTGTGAACACCCCCAAACGTGAGATTGGCCCGGCGACGATGAAGAAGCTGGGCGAGTGGGCAGGGCAGCGCAATAAAGGCTTGTTCAGCGCGAGTTTTGATCTCGGGTTGAGTCAGTCGCTGACCGGCCGTGGCTTGGAATCCCTGCAACGGTTTACACAGTGGCTGGCGGAGATTGCCCGTCTGGCGGAGCGTGAGCCTGTTGCAGCCGTGCGTGACCTGATACATGGGTTGGATTACGAAAGCTGGCTTTATGAAACCTCGCCCAGTCCAAAAGCTGCAGAAATGCGGATGAAGAACGTTAATCAGCTATTTAGTTGGATGACGGAAATGCTGGAAGGCTCCGATCTGGATGAACCGATGACGCTGACGCAGGTGGTGACGCGTTTCACGTTGCGGGACATGATGGAACGTGGAGAGAGTGAAGAGGAGCAGGATCAGGTTCAACTGATGACGCTGCATGCATCCAAAGGCTTGGAATTTCCATACGTCTTTTTGGTTGGGATGGAAGAAGGCCTGTTGCCGCATCAGAGCAGTATTGATGAAGATAACGTCGATGAAGAACGGCGTTTGGCATACGTGGGGATTACGCGTGCTCAGCGCGAATTGTTCTTCACGTTGTGCAAAGAACGCCGCCAGTATGGCGAATTGATACGCCCTGAACCGAGCCGCTTCCTACTTGAACTGCCGCAGGATGATGTGGTGTGGGAAACGGAAAGAAAAGTCGTTAGCCCACAGGAACGTATGCAGAAAGGTCAGACGAATGTCGCCAGTATCCGAGCGATGTTAGCGAAAGCAAAAGGGGAATAACCAATCCCCGTCATACTTCAAGCTGCATGTGCGTTGGCAATACTCGGCTCATCACTGAGCATCGCCCTAAAGGGCCAACGCTTCACGTTGTTCAAAACGTTAACGTTTTGTCCTGCAACTCGAATTATTTAGGGGATAACATATATCCGTTAAGCAGGGGGCTCTTCCAGCATTAGCGGCCAGTGTACGTAGCTCTGCCAGCGGCTTTCCTGTTCCAGCATTTCTGCTCGTAACGGGTGTTGAGCCAGCCAGCCAGCAGGCAGAATCAAACGCAACGCTTCACCTTCTACGCGTAACCGTACTGCTGGCAGCGTGTCATCTCGGCGGCGGCTGGCAAAAATAATCGCCAGACGTAACAGGCGGCACAGGCGCTGTGCTTGGCTCACCGGTAGCGCATTCTGCTGACTGAGCGGCATTAAATCGACGGGGTTAATCTGGTTTTGCAGGAGCGTGGCTAACAGTTTCTTCTGGGCTGGCGTAAAGCCGGGGAGATCGCTATGGCGAATCAAATAGGCTGCATGCTGGGGTGACTGGCGAAAATCAATGCTCAAACCGATTTCGTGCACCAGACAGGCGCTGCGCAGTAACTCTCGACATCGGCTATCTAACTGCCAGTCACGGGCAACTTGTTGCAGAAAGTTGTCTGCCAGTGTACTGACGCGTTTAGCTTGTTCGGTATCCAGCAGATAACGACGTTGTAGCGTCTCCAGCGTACGATGGCGGATATCCTGATCGACGGGCAGATCCAACATGCCATAGACCAGTCCTTCACGCAGAGCGCCTCCAGCCAGCGTCATCGTTTTGATGTCTAGCTCTTGGAAGATCGCCAATAGAATGGCGAGCCCGCTGGGGAAGACCAGCGCGCGTTCCAGCGTCAGACCATCAATTTCCAACTCTTCCAGTTTATCGCACTGAATAGCATGCTCTTTAAGCTGTCTGAGCTTCGGCAGGGTAATGTATTCATCCATACCCTGCGCAACCATGATTTCCTGTAGCGCTTGTACTGTTCCGGAAGCGCCAACGCAGATCTGCCAACCCTGTTCTCGCAGGGAGGCAGCGACGGGACGCAACATTTCACGCGCTGCGTTTTCAGCGCGTTCAAAATTACCCGCTTCCAGATTGCGGTCGCTGAAATAGCGATCCAGCCACGTTACACATCCCATTGGGAGGCTGATCAACTGGGTCGTTTTTGCGCCGATCCCCGTTGCCAGTTCGGTACTCCCCCCACCGATATCCACGACTAAGCGTGCATCTGGGCCACCCGTAGTATGTGCCACGCCTTGATAAATCAAACGTGCTTCTTCTTCACCGCTGATAACCTGAATCGGCAAGCCCAGAATTTCCTGAGCCCGTTGCAGAAACTCGTCAGCGTTCGTTGCCAGTCGCAGGGTTGCGGTCGCGACGACGCGTACCTGATCCTGCGGAATGTCCTGTAACCGTTCGGAGAACAGCTGTAGACACTGCCAGCCACGCTGCATCGCTTCCTGCGAGAGCCGATTCTGCTTATCCAGCCCTGCTGCAAGGCGGACTTTACGCTTTATTTTCGCCAGCGTCTGAATGCTACCTGCGGTTTCCCGGGTGACCAGCATATGGAAGCTGTTCGAGCCGAGATCGATGGCGGCGTAAAGTGAAGAAGAACTCAGCATCGACGGTTAGTCCGCTCGTTTACGGTTATTACGGGGCGCTCCACTGCGGCGCGGCGCATTACTGTGTCGGCGCGGGCCATTATTGGAACGCGGTGGGCGCGTTAAACGCTTCGGCGCAGGTAAATCACTCATCAGTGCGTCGCTGTTGTATTTGCTGACTGGGATGCCGTGACCGATATAGGTTTCGATCGCCGGGAGATTCAGCGCGTACTCTTCACAGGCCAGACTGATAGAAAATCCGCTTTGTCCCGCACGACCCGTACGGCCAATACGGTGAACATAGTCTTCGCAGTCATCCGGCAGGTCGTAGTTGAAAACGTGGGTCACAGAAGGAATGTGCAAACCGCGTGCTGCAACGTCCGTAGCTACCAGAATATCAAGACTACCCTGGGTAAATTCTTCCAGAATACGTAGGCGTTTCTTCTGCGCGACATCACCCGTCAGCAGCCCAACGCGATGACCGTCGGCAGCCAAATGGCCCCAGATGTCTTCACAGCGATGCTTGGTGTTTGCGAAAATAATGCAGCGGTCCGGCCATTCTTCTTCCAACAGCGTTTGGAGCAGGCGCATTTTCTCTTCGTTGGACGGATAAAACAGTTCTTCTGTAATGCGGTGGCCGGTTTTCTGTTCCGGTTCAACTTCCACATACTCTGCGTTATTCATTTGTTCAAACGCGAGTTCACGCACTCGGTAGGAGAGCGTAGCGGAAAAGAGCATATTCAGGCGCTGTGATGTTGCAGGCATGCGGCGGAACAACCAGCGGATATCTTTGATGAAGCCGAGATCGTACATGCGATCCGCCTCGTCCAGTACGACAACCTGAATCGCACCCAGATTAATATGGTTTTGTTTAGCGTAATCGATTAAACGACCGGTGGTGCCGATCAGGATATCAACGCCGTTTTCCAGCACTTTAAGCTGCTTGTCGTAGCCGTCGCCACCGTAGGCTAAACCCAGTTTTAACCCGGTCATGTGAGACAGCGCTTCTGCGTCTGAGTGAATTTGGACAGCCAGTTCACGAGTTGGCGCCATAATTAAGGCACGTGGCTGATTGGTCTGACGCTCTGCGTTTGCAGGGTGTGAAAGCAAATAATGGAAAGTAGACGCGAGAAAAGCCAGCGTCTTGCCGGTACCGGTTTGCGCCTGACCCGCAACATCACGCCCTGACAAAGCTAATGGCAGAGCTAACGCCTGAATAGGCGTACAGTTATGAAACCCTTTACTTTCAAGGGCTTCGATAACCTGCGGGTGCAGGGCGAAGTCGGAAAACTTCTGTTCAGTTAAGTGTGTTTTGCTCATAGTGTGGTAGAATATCAGCTAACGATTGCTTTACGAAAGCGTATCCGGTGAAATAAAGTCAACCTGTTGTTGGTTAATGCTACACCAACAAGGTAGAAATAATCCTGCGGAGTAAAATATGAGCGATAAAATAATTCACCTGACTGATGACAGCTTCGGCACGAAAGTATTGCAGGCTGAGGGCGCTACCCTGGTTGATTTCTGGGCTGAGTGGTGCGGTCCTTGCAAAATGATCGCTCCTATTCTGGATGAAATCGCCGAAGAGTTTGAAGGCAAACTGACGGTTACCAAGCTGAACATTGATGAAAATCCGGCTACTGCACCAAAATATGGTATCCGTGGTATTCCTACTCTGCTGCTGTTTAAAAACGGCGAAGTCGCTGCGACAAAAGTCGGCGCGCTGTCCAAAGGGCAACTGAAAGAGTTCCTGACAGCCAATCTGTAATTAGCGTGATCCCCTTCAAAAGGGTATTGCCGACGGGCACAATCGGGCAATATGCAATTCTCATATTGACTGCTTGCTGCTCGTCGGGAAGCGTGTTAGATTCATTAACACTGCATATCGTACTTGCCTATGTTTAAGCCCTTAGGCTTGAGCCTGAAAGTTAGAGTCTAAAGTATTATTCTGTGTCTAAATCGAAAAGTCGTTGTTTTACAAAATGATTGTTTTCCGAAATGATTGTTTTGAAAAGTGGTTGTTTTACAACACGTTGTGCTCCGATTTGGACAGTCTACTAGTTTTACAATAATTGGTTTTATGTGTCTTCGATCTCCTGCCGTTGGTTTATGCGGATATCGTTTATGCGGATGTTGTTTTGCGCGGATTTAATGCGCTTCAGGTGTGAAACCAGACAGGAATCCAGCGGTTGAAGGCTGTTATAGAGGCACGGATGATCCTGCCATACCATTCACGTTAATAGTTCGAGATTTACCCCGAGTTAAAGAACCCACCACTATGAATCTTACCGAATTAAAGAATACGCCAGTTTCTGAGTTAATTACTCTTGGCGAAAATATGGGCTTGGAAAACCAGGCTCGCATGCGCAAACAGGATATTATCTTCTCTATTCTGAAGCAGCATGCCAAAAGCGGCGAGGATATTTTCGGCGACGGTGTGCTGGAGATACTGCAGGATGGCTTCGGCTTTCTCCGCTCCGCAGACAGCTCCTACCTCGCAGGCCCCGATGATATCTACGTTTCTCCTAGCCAAATCCGCCGTTTTAACCTTCGCACTGGTGACACCATTTCTGGCAAGATTCGTCCGCCGAAAGAAGGTGAACGCTACTTTGCGCTGCTGAAAGTTAACGAAGTCAACTACGACAAACCTGAAAACGCCCGCAACAAGATCCTGTTCGAAAACTTAACACCACTGCATGCAAACTCTCGTCTGCGTATGGAACGTGGTAACGGTTCGACGGAAGATCTGACGGCGCGTGTGCTGGATCTGGCTTCGCCAATTGGTCGTGGTCAACGTGGTCTGATCGTTGCGCCGCCAAAAGCGGGTAAAACCATGCTGCTGCAAAACATTGCGCAGAGCATTGCTTACAACCATCCTGACTGTGTGCTGATGGTGCTGCTAATTGACGAACGTCCGGAAGAAGTTACCGAGATGCAGCGTCTGGTGAAAGGTGAAGTGGTTGCGTCAACGTTTGACGAACCCGCTTCCCGTCATGTTCAGGTCGCTGAAATGGTGATCGAAAAAGCGAAGCGTCTGGTTGAGCATAAGAAAGACGTTATCATCCTTCTGGACTCAATTACCCGTCTGGCGCGTGCTTACAACACCGTTGTTCCGGCCTCGGGCAAAGTGTTGACCGGTGGTGTGGATGCTAACGCCCTGCATCGTCCGAAGCGTTTCTTCGGTGCGGCACGTAACGTTGAGGAAGGCGGTAGCCTGACAATCATCGCTACTGCGCTGGTTGATACCGGTTCCAAAATGGACGAAGTGATTTACGAAGAATTTAAAGGTACAGGTAATATGGAACTGCACCTGGCTCGTAAAATCGCAGAAAAACGCGTGTTCCCAGCGATTGATTACAACCGTTCTGGTACGCGTAAAGAAGAGTTGCTTACCACCTCTGAAGAATTGCAGAAGATGTGGATCCTACGCAAAATCATCCACCCAATGGGTGAGATCGATGCGATGGAATTCCTCATCAATAAGTTGGCGATGACGAAAACCAACGATGAATTCTTCGATATGATGAAACGTTCATAAATCCGGGCATTCATCTATATATACCCTAAATAATTCGAGTTGCATGACAAAACGTTAACGTTTTGAACAGCGTGAACGCTGGCCCGAAGGGTGAGTCTCATTTATGAGACTCATTAATCCTCAGGAGCTTACATCAGTAAGTGACTGGGGTGAGTAAGAGAAGCTAACGCACATGCGGCTTGAAGTATGACGGGTACATTACGGATAACTCGGGGAACGCCACGCTGGGTCGTGGCGTTTTTTTATCCCCCAATTGACCAGATGTGATGCGTGTTTTCCGCTGGGAAGCCGCGGTTATCACTTCAATTTTTACTGGCGATCAATGTGGGCGATAGGATATAAGGCGTAAACCGAGTCTATACTGAACAGCTACAGCGAAGCTGTTAACGGTGAACTTACTCACTATGAGTACCGAATTACTATTTATTTTCTTGTTTTCTCTGGGCTTTCTTTTTTTTGCTCGCAGCATCGCGGGTAAAATAGGACTTGTCGATCGTCCCAACTACCGTAAACGTCATCGGGGTCTTGTACCTCTGGTTGGCGGTATCTCCGTGTATGCAGGTATCTGCTTTACCTACTTCATTACCGATCAATATATTCCCAACTTCCGTCTTTACCTGATGTGCGCGGGTGTGCTGGTTTTTGTCGGCATGCTGGACGATCGTTTTGATATCAGTGTGAAAATTCGCGCTGTTGTGCAGGCGTTTGTCGCTGTGGTGATGATGGCCCTTGCTGGCTTGACGATACACAACCTAGGGCATATTTTCGGCCCGTGGCAGATGGGACTGGGGCCATTTGGCTATCTGGTGACACTGTTTGCCGTTTGGGCGGCTATCAATGCGTTCAATATGGTGGATGGGATCGATGGACTGCTCGGCGGGTTGTCCAGCGTCTCGTTCGGGGCGATGGGAATTTTGTTGTATCTGAGCGGCCATACGAATCTGGCATTGTGGTGTTTCGCTATGATCGCGGCGACGTTGCCTTATATTCTGCTTAACCTCGGCATGTTTGGACGACGCTATAAGGTCTTCATGGGCGATGCGGGTAGCACGATGATTGGCTTCACGGCTATCTGGCTTCTGATTCAGACGACGCAAGGCCCGCAGCATCCGATTAATCCCGTTACGGCATTGTGGATCATTGCTATCCCGCTGATTGATATGATCGCCATTATGTATCGGCGCTTGCGCAAAGGGATGAGTCCGTTCTCGCCTGATCGGCAGCATATCCATCATTTAATGATGCGGGCGGGCTTTTCCTCTCGTCAGGCATTTTTGCTGATTACGCTCGCCGCTGCTTTATTGGCTGCGGTCGGCGTGTTGGGAGAATATTTCTTTTTCATACCCGAATGGGTCATGTTGGCATTATTCTTGCTTGCATTTCTACTGTATGGCTACTGCCTGAAACGAGCATGGCGGGTCGCCCGTTTTATCAAGCGAATCAAACGCCGTATGCGGCATTCCGATGAGCAAAAGCAGTCATCCTGACCAAATAATTTTGGGGAAGTAATGAAATCAGAGAACTTGTCTACCGGGAATGCGTTGATTGATAACGAACTGGATATCCGTGGTTTATTTCGCCTGCTGTGGCGTGGAAAGGTGTGGCCGATAGCAATCGGCCTGCTGTTTGCCGTCGTGGCATTAGGCTATTCCTATCTTGTTAAACAGGAATGGAGTGCAACATCGATTACCGACAAGCCGACGGTTAATATGTTGGGTGGCTATTACTCGCAGCAGCAATTCCTGCGTAACCTCGATGCTCGATCTTTTTCCTCTCCTCAGCCAGAACAACCGTCTATTTCGGCTGGTGCTTATGATGAATTCATCATGCAGTTAGCGGCTTACGATACCCGCCGCGATTTCTGGTTGCAGACTGACTATTATAAGCAACGTCTGGAAGGCGATGAAAAGGCTGATGCAGCCTTGCTGGATGAGCTGGTCAACAACATTCAGTTTACGGCGCGTGATGACGGGAAAAAAACCAATGACTCCGTGAAGCTGGTGGCGGAAACCTCTTCAGATTCCAACACGTTGCTTCGTCAGTATGTGACTTTTTCCAGCCAGCGTGCAGCCAACCACCTGAATGAAGAAATCAAAGGAGCTTGGGCTGCCAGAACCATTTTTATGAAGTCGCAGATCAAGCGTCAGGAAGCGGTAGCAAAAGCGATTTACGATCGTGAAGTCCGCAGCGTTGAGCTGGCGCTGAAAATCGCACAACAGCAAGGTATTAGCCGTAGCCAGACGGATACGCCAGCAGATGAAATCCCCGCATCGGAAATGTTCCTGCTCGGCAGGCCGATGCTTCAAGCCCGACTGGAAACGTTGCAGACCAGCGGCCCGCATTATGAACTGGATTACGATCAAAATCGCGCGATGTTGGCGACGCTGAACGTTGGCCCAACGCTTGAGGCCAGTTTCCAGACGTATCGTTATTTGCGTACGCCGGAAGAACCGGTGAAACGCGACAGCCCGCGCCGGGCATTCCTGATGGTGATGTGGGGTGCGATTGGTGTGCTAGTGGGAGCGGGTGTTGCCCTGGCTCGCCGTCTGCGTTAACCAGCTTGCTGATTTGCGTTTGATGCTCAGTGAGCGCCTGCGCCTAACCTGATTAAAGAGATTCAATGTGAAAGTGTTGACTGTTTTCGGCACCCGGCCGGAAGCCATTAAAATGGCACCGCTGGTTCATGCCCTGGCTCAGGATGGAGCCTTTGAATCGAGAATTTGCGTAACAGCCCAGCACCGGGAGATGCTGGATCAGGTGTTGCATTTGTTCGATATTACACCGGATTACGATCTAAATATTATGCGACCGGGACAGGGGCTCAGTGAGATATCCTGCCGGATTTTATCGGGACTTGAACCCGTCATGGCGGAGTTTAAACCGGATTTAGTGTTGGTTCACGGTGATACCACCACAACGTTGGCAACCAGTCTGGCGGCTTTTTATCAGCGTATCCCTGTCGGCCACGTGGAGGCGGGATTGCGTACTGGCAATCTCTATTCGCCTTGGCCGGAAGAGGCTAACCGTAAGCTGACTGGGCACCTGGCGATGTACCATTTTGCTCCGACGGAGCATTCCCGCCAAAATTTGCTGCGTGAACATTTGTCCGATCGGCATATTGTTGTGACTGGCAATACGGTGATTGATGCGTTGTTTTGGGTGCGCGATCGTATCCTCGGAGATGCCTCACTACGCCGCAGCCTCGACGAAAAATATGCCTTTTTGGAAGGCAGTAAAAAGCTGATTCTGGTTACCGGACACCGACGCGAGAGTTTTGGTAGCGGCTTTGAGCGCATTTGTGGCGCGCTGGCGGATATCGCCCGTCGACACCCTGAAGTGCAGATTGTATACCCAGTCCATCTGAACCCTAACGTCAGTGAGCCGGTGAATCGTATCCTGAGCGATATTGATAATGTGATGCTGATTGCGCCGCAGGATTATCTGCCTTTCGTGTATTTGATGAATCGTTCTTACATGATTTTGACCGATTCGGGTGGCATCCAGGAAGAAGCGCCGTCGTTAGGAAAGCCTGTATTGGTGATGCGTGATACGACGGAGCGGCCGGAAGCGATAGACGCGGGTACGGTCAAACTGGTCGGCACGGAAGTGGTGAGCATTGTGGATGCGGTATCTATGCTGCTGACGGATGAAGGGGCGTATCAGGCAATGAGCCGTGCCCACAACCCCTATGGCGATGGCCAAGCCTGTCAACGCATTGTGGATGCTTTAAAAAATCATAGGAAATGATTTTTAGCGCTGCTTTTGCAGCGACCCGAAGGGTGTCGGACAGGGATAGCTCGATATGAAAAATCGCCAGGAGCGATTTTAAACGTCGCCTTACGGCGGCAGACATAAAAATATCAGGTGACACTATGAGCTTTACTACCATTTCCGTAATCGGTTTAGGCTACATCGGTTTACCCACCGCAGCGGCATTTGCGTCGCGTCAGAGAAAAGTCATCGGTGTCGATGTGAACAAATTGGCGGTTGAGACCATTAATCGCGGTGAAATTCATATTGTCGAGCCCGATTTGGATACCTTGGTCAAGGTCGCGGTGGAAAATGGCTACCTTCAGGCGATGACAAAACCTGTGCCAGCCGATGCTTTCCTGATCGCAGTTCCTACCCCTTTCAAAGGCGATCACGAACCCGATCTGGCCTACGTTCAGGCTGCAGCAGCGTCCATCGCGCCAGTGCTGAAGAAAGGCGATCTGGTGATCCTTGAGTCGACGTCCCCCGTGGGGGCGACTGAGCAAATGGCCGAGTGGCTAGCCGATGCGCGCGCGGACTTGACGTTTCCGCAGCAGGTTGGGGAAACGGCGGATATCAATATTGCCTATTGTCCTGAACGGGTGCTGCCCGGTCAGGTCGTGGTTGAGCTGATTAAAAACGATCGCGTTATTGGTGGTATGACCCCAGTGTGCTCTGCTCGCGCCAGCGAACTGTATAACATCTTCTTAGAGGGTGAGTGTGTGGTCACTAACTCCCGCACCGCCGAGATGTGTAAGCTGACCGAAAACAGCTTCCGCGACGTCAATATTGCTTTCGCCAATGAACTTTCGCTGATTTGTGCCGAACAAAACATTAACGTATGGGAACTTATCCGATTGGCAAATCGCCATCCCCGCGTCAATATTCTGCAACCCGGTCCCGGCGTAGGCGGGCACTGTATCGCAGTCGATCCTTGGTTTATCGTGGCGCAGAATCCGCAGCAGGCTCGGTTGATTCATACCGCCAGACTGGTGAACGATGGCAAGCCACTCTGGGTGGTGGATCGGGTCAAAGCGGCCGTGGCGGATTATCTGGCACAAACGGATAAACGCGCCAGCGAGGTCACTGTGGCCTGCTTTGGATTAGCGTTCAAGCCGGATATTGACGATTTGCGCGAAAGTCCTGCCGTGGGAATTACTTCCATGATTGCGCAGTGGAATACGGGTGTGACGTTAGTTGTCGAACCGAATGTCAAACACCTGCCGTCCGTGTTGGCTGGGCAGGTAAAACTGGTCGATACCAGCAGTGCATTAAAAGAAGCCGATGTGCTAGTGATGCTGGTAGACCACCGTCAGTTTAAGGCGATTAACCCAGACGATGTGAAACAACAGTGGGTTATTGATACCAAAGGAGTATGGCGTTGAAACGTATTTTAATTACCGGTGGTGCAGGGTTTATTGGTTCCGCGTTAGTCAGATACATTTTGGCTGAGACGCAGGACAGCGTCGTGGTTGTCGATAAACTGACTTATGCGGGCAACCTGTCTTCACTGGCACCGGTTGCCGATAGCTCACGCTTCGCATTCGAGCAGGTAGATATCTGCGATCGTGCTGAACTGGATCGTGTCTTTACGGCTTACCAGCCTGCGCTAGTGATGCATTTAGCGGCAGAAAGCCATGTTGACCGCTCTATCGACGGCCCTGCGGCGTTTATCGAAACCAATATTGTCGGCACCTATACGATGCTGGAAGCAGCACGCCACTATTGGCAGAACCTGGCTGATGCGGACAAGAATGCGTTTCGCTTTCACCATATTTCTACCGATGAAGTCTTTGGCGATCTGCATGGGACGGACGATCTGTTTACAGAAACCACGCCTTATGCGCCGAGCAGCCCTTATTCGGCATCGAAAGCTTCCAGCGACCACCTTGTTCGCGCCTGGCTGCGCACCTACGGGTTCCCGACCGTTATCACGAACTGCTCGAATAACTACGGTCCTTACCATTTCCCTGAGAAGCTGATTCCGCTGGTGATTCTGAACGCGGTCGCGGGCAAACCGTTGCCGGTTTACGGCGATGGCGCACAAATTCGTGATTGGTTGTTTGTCGAAGACCATGCCCGCGCACTGTACAAAGTCGTGACGGAAGGCGAAGTCGGTGAGACGTACAACATTGGCGGCCACAACGAACGTAAAAATATTGAAGTGGTGCAGACCATTTGCGCACTGCTGGAAGAGCTGGCGCCGAATAAACCTGCTGGCGTAGAGCATTATTGCGATCTCATCACCTATGTGAAAGATCGCCCAGGCCACGACATGCGTTACGCGATCGATGCCGGGAAAATTGAGCGTGAGTTGGGCTGGCGTCCAGAAGAAACGTTTGAGACGGGCATGAAAAAAACCGTTAGCTGGTATCTGAATAACGAAAAATGGTGGTGCAGCGTGCAGGACGGTTCCTATACCGGCGAGCGTTTAGGACTGAACGACTAAACCTGTACTGAGATGACAGAAAAGCCAGATGACGGAAAAGAAAGGAGCGAAACGATGTCCAATTCCATATCAGCAGGAAAGGGAGAAATTCGCGCCACGGTTGAACCGCTGGGCTGGGAGAGTGAATTCTTCCAGATCGACAGCGGTAAGCTGAATTTTTCGCCTTCTGCGCCTGTGTTGATGCCTGATGCGTTGAACGGATTTGCGCTGACGCAGGCCAAAATCGCGGCGGACAATCTGGTGCTGGCGGATGCGCTGGCCGATCTCGGTTTTCGCTTGGTGGAAGGCGAGGTCGACCTCAGTCTGCTTCTGCATCCGACGACAGTCGCTACGCCACTACCGCGCTGGCGTGAAGCCACGCTCGATGATATTCCTGCGCTGAGGGACGCGGCATCACGTGTTTTTGCGCTGAGCCGTTTCCGTACGCCGTGGTATCAGCCGGAGGATAGTGGGCGTTTTTACGCTCAGTGGGTTGAAAATGCGGTATGCGGTAAGTTCGACCACAGTTGTTTGATGATGGAAGATGCCGAGGGTCATCCACAAGGATGGGTCACGCTGCGCAGACTGGATGACTCGGATGCCCGTATCGGGCTGCTGGGCGTCTGGCCGGGCGTTACGATACGCGGTATTGGTTCACAACTGATGGCGCTGGCGGAAGCGTGGTGCCGACAGCAAGGGTTGATACGCCTTCGGGTTGCGACGCAGGTTGGCAACGTGGCGGCTCTTCGTCTTTATCTTCGCCGTGGTGCCACGATTGAGAGCACGGCGTATTGGTTATACAGGTGAATACATGATTCCATTTAATGCGCCACCGGTTGTCGGTACGGAACTGGATTATATGCAGGCTGCCATGAGCAGCGGCAAATTGTGCGGCGATGGCGGATTTACTCGCCGTTGTCAGCAGTGGCTGGAACATTACTCCGGCAGCAAGAAAGTCCTGCTTACGCCTTCCTGCACAGCGTCGCTGGAGATGGCCGCTATCCTACTGGATATTAAGCCCGGCGATGAAGTGATCATGCCGAGCTATACCTTCGTTTCTACCGCCAACGCCTTTGTGCTGCGCGGTGCGAAGATCGTGTTTGTCGATATCCGCCCGGATACGATGAATATTGACGAGACGAAGATCGAAGCGGCAATTACGGAAAAAACACGCATTATCGTGCCGGTTCACTACGCGGGCGTCGCCTGCGAGATGGACGCGATTATGGCTCTGGCGAAAAAATACGATTTATATGTCGTGGAAGATGCGGCACAGGGCGTGATGTCCAGCTACAAAGGCCGCGTTCTGGGGTCTATTGGTCACATCGGCTGCTTCAGTTTTCACGAAACCAAAAACTACACCTCGGGCGGTGAGGGCGGGGCCACGCTGATTAATGACGCGAGGCTGGTGGAACGAGCGGAAATCATCCGTGAAAAAGGCACCAACCGTAGCCAGTTCTTCCGTGGGCAGGTGGACAAATACACCTGGCGTGACATCGGCTCAAGCTATCTGATGGCGGATATTCAGGCTGCCTATCTCTGGGCTCAGTTGGAAGCGGCGCGACCCATCAACGAGCGTCGCCTGAAACTGTGGCAGAACTACTATGCGGCATTCAAATCGCTGGCCGATGCGGGGCGTATAACGCTGCCGACCGTGCCTGCCAATGGGATTCACAACGCACACATGTTTTATATCAAACTGCGCGATCAGGACGACCGCAGTGCGTTTATCAATTACATGAAAGAAGCCGAAATCATGACGGTCTTTCATTATATCCCGCTACATAGCTGTCCGGCGGGTCTGAACTTCGGTCGTTTCTCCGGTGACGATCGCTACACCACGCAGGAAAGCGAACGGCTGGTACGTTTACCGCTGTTCTACAACCTGTCGGACGTCAATCAGCGCACCGTCATTAATACCATTCTGAGCTTCTTCTCCTGATATGTCGTTGGCGAAAGCATCGATATGGACGGCAGGCTCCACGCTGATAAAAATCGGCGCGGGGCTCGTTGTCGTCAAACTGCTGGCGGTCACGTTTGGCCCCAGCGGCGTGGGAATGGCAGGGAATTTCCGCCAGCTTATTACAGTGTTAGGCGTGTTAGCTGGGGCGGGGATTTTCAACGGTGTCACCAAATATGTCGCGGAATATCAACAACAGCCGGACCGGCTGAAGCCGCTGCTAGGCACGTCCATCACGCTGGTGCTGGGGTTCTCAACGCTGCTGGCGGTACTCTTTCTGGCAGCAGCAACGCCTATCGCCAATCTGCTGTTTGGGCATGAGGACTATCGCGATGTGGTGCGTGCGCTGGCGTTTATCCAGATGGGTATTGCCTACGCCAACCTGTTTCTGGCAATCCTCAAAGGCTATCGGGATGCGATAGGCAACGCGCTGGCCGTGATCGGCGGTAGCCTGATCGGGCTGGCTGCCTTTTGGCTCTGCCTGCGGCTGGGCGGCTATGCTGGTGCGCTTGCGGGGATGGCGCTGGTGCCTGCATTGTTGGTAATTCCTTCAGGAATCATGCTACTGCGTCGTACGCCGCTGTCGCTGGCGTCGCTAAAACCAGCATGGGATCGTGCCATCGCTGGGCAGTTGGGCAAGTTTACGTTGATGGCGCTGATGACGGCGGTGACGCTGCCCGTGGCGTACATCATGATGCGTAACCTGCTGGCGGCGCATTACAGCTGGGATGAAGTGGGCATTTGGCAGGGCGTCAGCAGTATTTCCGATGCTTATCTACAATTTATTACCGCCTCCTTTACCGTTTATCTGTTGCCGACGCTCTCGCGTCTGACAGACAAGGCCGCGCTGGCGCAGGAGATTATTCGCTCGCTGAAGTTTGTGCTGCCCGTTGTGGCGTGCATCAGCTTGTGTGTGTGGCTGCTGCGAGATTTTGCTATCTGGCTGCTGTTCTCTAGCCAATTTACCGCAATGAGAGATCTCTTCGTTTGGCAGTTGGTCGGGGATGTAATGAAAGTGGGCGCTTACGTCTTTGGCTATCTGGTCATTGCGAAAGCGGCACTGCGCTTTTATCTGCTCACAGAAGTCAGTCAGTTTCTCCTGTTAACCGGTTTTTCTCACTGGTTAATCCCGCTTTATGGCGCACAAGGCGCAGCGCAGGCCTATATGGCAACCTACCTGGTCTATTTTTTGCTTTGTTGTTGCGTATTCATTATTTACCGTAGGCGAGCATGACGACACTGATTCATGTATTGGGATCTGATATCCCGCATCATAACCAGACCGTTTTACGTTTTTTTAATGACGTACTGGCGACGGAACTCCCCGAGCATCAGATTCGGCATTTCATCGTGGCGTCTCACGACGGCATTTCGCCAGCCGATTTTCCTGCATTGCGTATCGAAACCTGCGTGGATAAAAAAACGCTGGCTGAGGCGGTCATCGCCAGAGCAAAGTCGAATCGTAAGATGCGCTTTTTCCTGCATGGGCAGTTTAATCCCACGCTGTGGCTGGCGCTGCTGAGCGGGAAAATCAAATCTGAGCAGGTTTACTGGCACGTTTGGGGCGCAGATTTGTATGAAGAAGCAAGCAGCCTGAAATATCGCCTGTTTTATCTGCTGCGGCGTATGGCGCAGAAGCGTGTCGGACACGTGTTCGCCACGCGCGGCGATCTGGCATGGTATCAGCAGCGTGCTCCTCGCGTGCCGACGTCATTGTTGTACTTCCCAACGCGGATGGATCCGGCGCTAACGGGCATGCAGGTGGATAAACCGCTGGCTGGACCGATGACGATTCTGGTCGGCAATTCTGGCGATCGCACGAACCGTCATCAGGAAGCGCTGCGGGCGATCCACAAGCAGTTCGGGAACAATGTGCGGGTTATTGTGCCAATGGGCTACCCCGCGAATAATACGTCCTACATCTCTCAGGTGGAAAAGGACGGTTTGGCGCTGTTTGGTGTGAAAAATTTCCAACTGCTGAAAGACCAATTGGCGTTTGATGATTATCTCAATATGCTGCGCACCTGTGATTTGGGCTATTTTATTTTCGATCGCCAGCAGGGGATCGGGACGTTATGCCTGCTGATTCAGTTTGGCGTGCCGTTCGTGATTAGTCGGCAAAATCCGTTCTGGCAGGATCTGACGGAACAAGGTCTACCCGTGTTGTTTTACGGTGACCAGATGGATGAAGCGTTGGTGCGTGAGGCACAGCGCCAACTGGCATCGGTAGATAAACACCGGATCGCGTTCTTTAATCCCAATTATCTGCAAGGTTGGCGGGATGCGCTGGCATTGGCGACGGGAGAACCGACATGACGCTGGGGCAATTTGGTGGGCTGTTTGCCGTCTACCTGATTTCAGTCATCTTTATCCTGAGCCTGATTTGGATGGAGTTTCGGCGCGTACGTTTTAACTTTAACGTACTGTTTTCTTTGCTCTATTTATTGACGTTCTATTTTGGTTTTCCGTTTACCTGTGTGCTGGTGTTCCGGTTTGGCGTCGACGTCGTCCCTGTGCAATATCTGCTTCAGGCAATGCTGTCCGCAACCGCGTTCTATGCCATCTATTACGTCAGCTATAAGACACGACTACGCCAGAAAATCTCTGTGCCGCGCACGCCATTCCTGACGGTGAATAGGGTTGAAGCTAACTTGACCTGGCTGCTGCTGGCGTTGATCGCGGTAGCGACCGTCGGCATTTTCTTTCTCAACAACGGTTTCCTGCTATTTAAGCTGCGTTCTTATAGCCAGATATTTTCCAGCGATGTGTCCGGCGTGGCGTTGAAACGCTTTTTCTACTTCTTCATTCCGGCAATGCTGGTGGTGTATTTTCTGCGCCAGACGCAGCGTGCATGGCTGATGTTCCTCATCGGCACGGTCGCCTTTGGGATGCTGACGTATGTGATTGTCGGCGGCACGCGCGCGAATGTGATCATCGCCTTCGCCCTGTTTCTGTTTATTGGTATCGTGCGCGGCTGGATTACGCTCTGGATGTTAGTCGCGGCTGGCGTGTTTGGGATTATCGGGATGTTCTGGCTGGCGCTGAAGCGCTATGGGCTGGATGTCAGCGGCGATTACGCCTTTTATACTTTCCTCTATTTAACCCGTGACACCTTCTCGCCTTGGGAGAATCTGGCGCTGCTGTGGCAGCACTATGACAAGATTGAATTTCAGGGGCTGGCACCGATTGCTCGTGATTTCTACGTCTTTATTCCCTCCTGGCTATGGCCGGATCGTCCGAATCTGGTGTTAAACAGTGCGAACTATTTCACCTGGGAAGTGTTGAATAACCACTCCGGGCTGGCGATATCCCCTACGCTGTTAGGCTCGCTGGTGGTGATGGGCGGCGTGCTATTTATCCCGCTGGGGGCGATCGCCGTGGGACTGGTTATCAAGTGGTTTGACTGGGTGTACGAGCTAGGTAAGAACGACAGCAATCGCTATAAGGCCGCTATTTTGCAGGCGTTCTGCTTCGGTGCGGTATTCAATATCATTGTGCTGGCCCGTGAGGGCGTCGATGCCTTCGTTTCACGCGTGGTGTTTTTCTGTCTGGTATTTGGCCTGTGCCTGCTCGTTGCCAAACTGCTTTACTGGCTGCTGGAAAGCGCCGGGCTCATCCGGCAGCGGCTGATGCGTATGCGTGCCACGCCGCTCGCGCCGACACCCAACACCGTACAGGACCCTGTGATCAAGGAGCAGATATGACCGAGTTAAAAACCACAGAGACAATCCCTCTGTATACCATTCGTGGTTTGCCCATTCACGGTTTCCGCAATATGGGGGCGTTTGTTGACTACCTATTTGTGGGAGAGCGGGTTGAAACGGGTACGCTTGTTGCGATTAACGCGGAGAAAGTGCTAACGGCGGAAAAAGATGTAGCGCTGCGTACGCTGCTCGATCGCGCAGAGTATAAGTATGCGGACGGCATCAGCATTGTGCGTTCTATTCGGCGCAAGTACCCGCAGGCTGACGTCACGCGGATTGCAGGGGCTGACCTGTGGGAAGCGCTAATGGAACGAGCGGGCAAACAGGGAGCGCCCGTTTTTCTCGTGGGCGGTAAACCTGATGTGCTGGCACAAACGGAAGCGAAACTGCGGGCGCAGTGGAACGTGAATATTGTCGGCAGTCAGGATGGCTATTTTACGCCAGAGCAGCGCGATGCCTTGTTCGAACGTATCCGAGCCAGCGGCGCCCAGATTGTTACCGTCGCGATGGGGTCGCCACGGCAGGAAATCCTGATGCGCGATTGTCGCCACCACTATCCTGATGCTTTGTATATGGGCGTGGGCGGCACGTATGACGTCTTTACCGGACGTGTTAAGCGTGCCCCGCTCGTGTGGCAAAACTTAGGGTTGGAATGGTTGTATCGCTTGCTGTCCCAGCCGAGCCGTATTTTTCGGCAGTTTAAGCTGTTGAAATACGTTGCTTATCACTACAGCGGTCGTCTGTAGCCTTATTGAATTGGCGCGTTGGACGCGCCAACCTTTCCTCGTCGTCTTTCCCCACAGCCTTTCTCTTTCTCTACAGTAGATAACCCTGATTTTTCATTCCTATTCGACTTCAATTGTCTGTTTGCCAAACAATCAGAAAGACAGAATTCTATCTTTGCCGTATTCGTCGTCCCTGATGTGTTATTCAAGCCCACATTACGGTATTTTCATGGCCGCCAATTTGAGGCGAGGACACATTCTTTCTAACAGATAGCATTTCTGAAATAACAACAATAACCGGCAACAGTCGGGATAAGCACAACACAAAGACAGAGGATATATGGCAGAAGATGTAAAGCAGGAAAAACTCCATCGAGGGTTGGAAGCCCGACATATTGAGCTGATTGCGCTAGGTGGCACGATCGGCGTTGGGCTTTTTATGGGCGCAGCGAGTGCGTTGAAGTGGGCGGGGCCGTCAGTATTGCTGGCCTATATCGTCGCTGGAATCTTCGTTTTCTTCATCATGCGTTCAATGGGCGAAATGCTCTATCTGGAGCCGGTTGCAGGATCGTTTGCCGTCTACGCACATAAATACATGCATCCCTTCTTCGGCTATCTCACCGCGTGGGGCTATTGGTTTATGTGGATGGCGGTCGGGATTTCGGAAATTACCGCTATTGGCGTGTATGTTCAGTATTGGTTCCCCGACTTGCCACAATGGATACCAGCCATCGCCGCGGTAGCACTCGTCGCGGGCGCAAACCTTGCTGCGGTAAGGCTGTATGGTGAAATCGAATTCTGGTTTGCGATGATTAAAATCACCACCATCGTCGTGATGATATTGGTCGGTGTCGGCATTATTTTCTTCGGCTTTGGTAACCACGGTCAGGCGACAGGATTCAGTAACCTGACTGAGCATGGCGGTTTCCTCGCGGGAGGCTGGAAAGGTCTGCTGTTCGCGCTGTGTCTGGTGGTAGCGTCCTATCAGGGTGTTGAGCTGGTGGGCATTACGGCAGGTGAGGCGAAAAATCCGCAGGTGACGCTGAAGCGTGCGATCAATAACATTCTGTGGCGCATCCTGATTTTCTATGTGGGTGCGATCTTCGTTATCGTCACCATTTTCCCCTGGAATGAAATCGGTACATCCGGCAGCCCGTTTGTGCTGACGTTTGCGAAAATCGGTATTGTGGCGGCGGCAGGCATTATCAACTTTGTGGTGCTGACGGCCGCGCTGTCCGGCTGCAACAGCGGCATGTATAGCTGTGGTCGTATGCTGTATTCGCTGGCTAACAACCGTCAACTTCCTGCCTGGCTAGGTAAAGTGACGGCCAGCGGTGTACCCGCAGCAGGCGTCATGATTTCTATTCTTTGTCTGGTGGCTGGGTCGCTTTTGAATTACGTCATCCCTAACCCGGAAAAAGTGTTTGTTTATGTTTATAGCGCCAGCGTGCTGCCGGGTATGGTGCCGTGGTTTGTGGTGTTGATCAGCCAGCTGCGTTTTCGCGAGCAGCATCGTGCAGCGCTGGCCGCACATCCGTTTAAATCGATATTGTTCCCGTGGGTAAACTACCTGACGATGGCGTTTTTGCTGTGTGTGCTGGTGGGAATGTATATAAATATCGACACACGGATGTCTTTATTGGTCGGTATCGCCTTTTTAGCTGTAGTCAGCCTGTGTTATTTCGCGCTGGGATTGGGTAAAAAAACATCGCTGGCAGGGGGTAAATAGTCGTATTTGGGGGCGGGAAGCGCGGATTTGTACGTTATTTAGCTTGAAATGAGCAAAGCATAAGCAAACACATCATTTCGATAAAAAAGCACTAGACAGCCAGTCGCTAAGTCCGTAATATCCCGTCCCGCAACGGCGCTAAGCGCCCGTAGCTCAGCTGGATAGAGCGCTGCCCTCCGGAGGCAGAGGTCTCAGGTTCGAATCCTGTCGGGCGCACCATTATATTGTCTAAACGAGTATGTTGTGTGCAAGAGCTGCGGTGGTACACTTGCCTTCGTAAAGAAAGTATCCCGTAAAAAGGAAGTACCGCGTAATAAGATGTAAAATGTGGTGATGGTGGCTATAGCTCAGTTGGTAGAGCCCTGGATTGTGATTCCAGTTGTCGTGGGTTCGAGTCCCATTAGCCACCCCAGATTTAGCAGTTGATTAACGTTTTTCGTTAATAAAAGTTTGTGAGTTATGCGAAGGTGGCGGAATTGGTAGACGCGCTAGCTTCAGGTGTTAGTGTTCTTACGGACGTGAGGGTTCAAGTCCCTCTCTTCGCACCACACACAAGCTAGAACATCAGTGATGTTCAAAAAGCAGTACATTCGGCGAGTAGCGCAGCTTGGTAGCGCAACTGGTTTGGGACCAGTGGGTCGGAGGTTCGAATCCTCTCTCGCCGACCAATTAAAAAGAAAAGCACATCGAAAGATGTGCTTTTTTTTCGTCTGCAATTTGCCTTCTCGTGCAAAAGTCCTGTCGGATTCACCAATCCAACAGGACGTGTTGTTACCGATGAGATAGCGAGCTACGGCGCGTAATGCACCGCCGCTAACGCACTGCTATCGATGCTTTTTCGCATGGATTCCAGCGTGGTATCAAAAGGACACAGCGTGCCTTGTTCTGTCTGCTGGCAGCTCTGAGACGTAAACTCTTCTTTCAGTAACGACTGTTGCTCGCCCAGCGGCGTCAGCGAACGGATCTGATCCAGCGACTGTGTCTGAAAATAAATGCGCAAAAAACGCTGCTGAGTGGTGGTATCGCGCCAGCGTTCAAAGACCAGACTGCCTGCGGGCGGGATGTTATCGGCGGTATCGCCGGGTAGCTGCCAGTGAAATTGCAACAGCGTGCGCAGATAGGCGATGTTGGTGTCATGCGCGACATACAGCAAGTAAGGCGCTACCGGTGGCTCGCCTTGTGCGGTGTCCTGCTCTACTTGAGTCCCTTGCGCGAGTGCCTGTGCGATTTGCTGCATCAATAGCGAGCCGCCACGCTGTGCAATGTAGGGAACATCGTTGGTGAAGTCGTATTTGGCAGTCATCGGTGCCATCAGCGGGATGAGATCCTGCGTGCTGCGGACATGACCAAAAGCGACCTGTGCCAGCGGCAGGTTTTCGCTATATTCCAGTAGGAAAACCTCGCTCATATTCGCCAGCGTATTCAGGCCACTGATAGAAGTTGAACCGTCTTTATCCTGTTTGAGCGCCCACGATTTATCAAATACCGGACAGGGTTTGTCTGCCTCGCATACGACCTGCTTTAACAACTCGATACTGGGCTTAAGACGTTGATAGGCGGTATCCAAGTCACCTCCCATGGCTTTCAGTACGGCAGCTTTTGCCTGTTCAGGGTCAAGTGTGCCAATCCCCATTTTATCGCCATGGAACAGCGGATCTTGCTTTTCATCCTCAACGGCATGCGTAGCAACGCCGCAGCCGGGAAACATGCCGTCCATATAGGCTTGTGCGGTTGCGCGGGTGCGCTGTAACGGGCTGGCAAGTACATAAATCTGCTGTTCCGCTGGGCAACCTGACGCGAACAGATGTTGTTGACGATAATATTCGCCCTCATAGCTAGCTTTTATCACGGTGGCAGCATAGCCATGTCCGGTTAATTCACCCTCTCGCGTGACCCACTGCGGCCATTGTCGTGCTGTGCCGGACTCCAGTGCGGTTGTGTTGGATGCTGTCGGGGGACGCACGCCATGACGGCTAACTTCAACTACCTTTTCCAGCAGGTAGCGATCCTGGGCTTGTGCCTGAGAAGAGAATGTTGAAATAATGATCATGGTAATCAATAAGGTACGTGGCATGCGTAATGTCGTGTGGGAAAGCATGATAATCCTTCGTCAGCAGTCATACGGATAAGGAGTTTCATTGTAGGAAGGAAAAAGTGACAAGCGGGTTTTTCAACACGGGAGAGAGTGTTAGCGAACATTTCCAAATGCATAGTTTGCAATCAAACTTTTTGGTCTAAGATAGATCCCAAAGGTATAAAGCGCATAATTTCCGCATGTTATATTTTTAAAAATTAAAAAGACGACATAAATCCCCGCCTGATAAATCCAACACTAACGAGTTAATTATGGCATCACATCTTATTGATTTTCTTCTTATAGGGAATAATTTTGGCACGCCTGAAATGCGCGGCGTCTGGTCCGAGCATAACCGCCTGACTAAGCAGGTCGAGGTAGAAGTTGCCCTGGCACTTGCCGAGGGTGAACTGGGTGTCATTCCGCTGGATGCGGCAAAAACCATTGCAGAAAACGCTGACGCAAGCGCGCTTAATGTTGAAGAGATTGCAAAAGATGCAGCACGCATGAAGCACTCTCTGATGCCGACGATTGCCGCGATTCAGAGACAATGTGGCGCTGCGGGTGAATTTATTCACTACGGCGTGACCACGCAGGACATCGTTGATACCGCGACAGTGTTACAGCTGAAACAATCTTTTGATATTGTCGTCAGAGATACACAACTGCTGGCCGTTGAACTGAAACGTTTGGCGAAGAAATATCAACACACGCTGATGGCTGGCCGTACCCACGGCATGCAAGCGCTGCCTACCACGTTTGGCTTCAAACTGGCCGTTTGGCTGGATGAATTTATCCGTCACCTCGAACGCCTAGGTGAAATCAAAGAGCGTGTGTTGGTCGGCAACATCAACGGTGCCATTTGTACCTATGCCTCTTTTGGCGAGCAAGGGCCGGAAATCGAGCGTCTGACGCTGGATAAACTGGGGCTGAATACGCCGAATATCGGCTGGCAGTCTGCCCGCGATCGCTTCTCCGAATATGCCTCCGTGACGGTTCTGATCAGCGGTACGCTGGGCAAAATCGGCAACGAACTGTACAACCTGATGCGCACCGAGATTAATGAAATCGAAGAGCCGTTCTCCGAAGGGAAAATCGGTTCTACCACAATGCCGCACAAACGTAACCCTGCCGCGTTGGAAGGGCTGGCGAGCCTGACTGCACCGCTGTTTAAGAGCGCCGCGCTGATTCACGAATCCATGAAAGTTGAACATGAGCGTGATGCAATGAGCTGGCGTGCAGAGTGGATCGCGCTGCCGGAAATCAACATCTATCTGTCTGCTCAGCTTCAGAATGCGCTTGGCATCCTGCGTGGAATGTCCGTCAACGAGAAGCAGATGCTGGCGAACCTCGATCTGCAAAACGGCCTGCTGTTATCCGAGAAAGTGATGTTCGAGATTGGCAAGCGTCTCGGTAAGCAGACTGCACACCATCTGGTTTACGAATGCTCTATGCAGGCATTCGAGCAGAATCAGTCCTTTAAATCGGTGCTGCTGGCTCATCCCGTGCTTTCTGAACAGGTCACCGCTGCCGATCTGGACGAATGGCTGAATCCGGCTAACTATGTTGGCAGCGCGCCGCAGAAGGTTGATGACGTGATTCGTTATGCCGATAACTCCGGTCTGCTACCAGCATAAGGTGAAACCATGAGTATCGTATTTCGTCAGGCTACGCTTGCGGATGATGAAACTTTTTTGACGCTGGCGCTGGCGGCATTTGAGCCGATTCGCCAGTTGGGCATCAATTTTTCCGCCGCCCATGCAGATATCGACATGGTGCGCACGCATATCGCCTCACACGGCGTTTATGTGATGGAAAAAGGCGGGGAGATGGTGTCGTCATTTACCATCCGCTATCCGTGGGGGCCAGAACCGGGTCCGTTCGGTCTACCGCATTTGGGCTGGTTTGCGACGCACCCTGGCTACAAAAAGCAGGGATTGGGTAAGCAAATGATGAGCTGGCTGGAAGAAGAAATTCTGATTAACCAGCTCAAAGCGCCTGCGGTGTCGCTTGGCACCGCGCAAAACCACCCGTGGCTGATTGAGATGTACAGAAATTATGGTTTCAAGGAAGTCGGGCAGACGAATCTGGGAAAAGGACACCTGACAATCTGGATGGAAAAAATCCTTGATAACCAATTGTATGACCAGTGGAAAGATAAAAATTCAAAAAGAGAGGCAGTAAAATGATGAAAAAAGTAACGTTGTCTGTTCTGGCGCTGACGACCGCCTTTCTTGTTGCCGGCTGTGATTCTGGGAAGAGCGGCACCGAGCAGGAAAAAGTACTGAAAGTGGGTTCAACAGGCCAGAGTTATCCAAGTGGTTTCAAGCAAGATAACAAGCTGGTTGGGTTTGACGTTGAAGTCACGGAAGCCATCGCGAAAGATCTGAACTACAAAGTTGAGTGGGTCACCGCTGATTTTAGCGGCCTGATGGGGCAGTTGGAAGCGAAAAAGCTCGATACCGTAGCGAACGTGGTGGCAATTACCCCAGCACGTCAGGAAAAATACAATTTCGCCCAGCCGTATAGCTTCTACGGTAGCCAGATTGTGACGCACAAAGATAACACAGACATTAATACACTGGCTGACCTGAAAGGGAAGACGGTTGCTGGGGTTCTGGGTTCTAACCACGTCAACAACCTGAAAAAAGCGTTTGCCGACGGCAGCGTCACTATTCGTACCTATGAAACACGCGATGGCGCAATGAACGATGCACTGTCTAAACGCGTTGAAGGCTACGTGAATTCACGTCCGATCCTGCTGGCTGAAATCAATAAGCGTAATCTGCCGTTCAAACTGGTTGGCGAACCGCTGGTGATTGAAGAAGTCAGCTTCCCGTTCCATAAGGACGAGAAAGGCGATGCGCTGCGTAAGCAGTTCGATGCACAATTGACGAAAATGCGTGAAGATGGACGTCTGAAATCTATCTCAGAAAAATATTTTGGCGAAGACATCACGGTATCACCGGCTAAATAACTTCACGCTGTCATTCTGGATGAGTCGTTACGTAGTCTAATGCCAGATGACTCGTTATATAGTCAACAGTCATAACCCCGTTCCACCGGCGCAGTATGGCCGGTGGAAGCATTAATGGTATTACTTATGAATATCGATCTTGCCTACCTGCTAAAAGTCTTTCCCCAGGTATTAATGTATTTGCCGACCACGCTGTTTCTTGCCGTGGTGTCGATGTTTTTTGCTATGGTTCTCGGCCTTATCCTGGCGTTAGTCCGTGAAAGCAAGATCGTCGTCGTGGTAAAAATCGTCGAACTGTATATCTCGCTGTTCCGCGGCATTCCGTCGTTGGTTCAGCTGTTTATCATCTATTTCGGCCTACCGCAGCTATTCCCCGGCTTATCCAATCTGGATGCGATGACGGCCGCGATTATCGGCTTTAGCTTGAAAACTTCCGCCTATATGGCTGAGATTTTCCGTGCGGGCTTGGCCTCGGTGGATTTCGGCCAGACGGAAGCGGGTCTGTCCATTGGCATGAGTAAAGCGCAGGTCTATCGCCGCATCGTGTTGCCTCAGGCCATGCTGAATGCGCTGCCAGCGACGGGCAACACCTTCATTTCCCTGATTAAAGATACCTCGGTGGCCTTTGCGCTGGGTGTCTCTGAGCTGTTCGCGGAAGGCAAGATGATTGCCGCTGAATCTCTGCGTTTCTTCGAGACCTTCCTGGTCGTGGGTCTGATTTACTGGATGGTGATTGTGGTTTACGCCTGGCTGCAAAAACAGCTTGAGAAGAAACTGAATCACTCGCTACAGCGATAAGGGGCTGACATGATCAGTGTAAAGAATCTTTCTAAACGCTTTGGCGATCAGGTGGTGCTGGACAACATTAGTCTGGATATCGCGAAAGGCGAAGTGGTTGCCATCATCGGCCCATCCGGCTCGGGTAAATCCACGCTGCTGCGCTGTCTGAATCTGCTGGAAACGCCAGAGTCAGGTACGATCGAAATTGGCGAACAAACGCTGGATACGCGTCGTTACTCCTCCAAGGATGCCTACGCACTGCGCCGTCAGACGGCGATGGTGTTCCAGAGTTATAACCTGTTTAAGAACAAGACGGCGCTGGAGAATGTAACGGAAGCGCTGATTGTCGTGAAAAAAATGCCGAAGAAGCAGGCGGATAAAATCGGTCTGGCGTTGCTGGAGCAGGTTGGTCTGCTGCCGCAGGCGGCACAGTATCCGGTGACGTTGTCTGGCGGGCAACAGCAGCGCGTGAGTATTGCGCGTGCGCTGGCGGTCGATCCGAAAGCCATTTTGTTTGATGAACCGACTTCGGCGCTGGACCCAGAGAGGGTACACGAGGTGCTTCAGGTCATTCAGAAGCTGGCGAAAAACGACACCACGATGGTGATCGTCACCCATGAAATGCAGTTTGCGAAAGAAGTGGCCGACCGAGTGATCTTCATGGCGGATGGTCACATCGTTGAGGAAGGTCCAGCGGAGCAGGTGATTAGCTTCTCGGACAACCCGCAAACCCAGCGTTTCCTGCGTCAGTTGACCAAGCTGCCTGAGCCGCTTGAGTACGATATTTAACGTATACGTAGACACACCTGCACGCCTGAACAAGGCCGCCCTGCCAGACGGGGCACGATAATGTGGAGTAAGAATTGATGAAAACCGCACCTCAGCATGAGCCTCTGGCTCAGTTTATTCAGGCGTTTCGCCACGATTTACACCGCAATCCTGAACTGTCGAATCAGGAGTTCGAAACCACGAAAAAGATTCGTGCGGTATTGGAAAAAGAAGGGATTCGCGTCCTCGATCTGCCGTTGAAAACCGGTCTGGTTGCGGAAGTTGGTGGCTTACAGGATGGCCCACTGGTTGTGGTCCGTTCGGACATCGATGCCCTGCCGATTGAAGAAGAGTCTGGCGTAGAATTCACATCGCTCAACAAAGGGGTGATGCACGCCTGCGGCCATGATTTTCACTCTTCCGCTGCGCTGGGCGCAGCGATTCTGCTGAAGAAAATCGAACCTGAGCTGAAAGGTACGGTGCGAATTTTGTTCCAGGCAGCCGAAGAGACAGGGCTGGGTGCGCCGGAAGTGATTGCTGTCGGCGCATTGGACAATGCGGTAGCGATTTTCGGTATTCACAACGATCCGACGCTGCCTGTTGGCGTTATCGGCGGGAAAGACGGCGCATTGACGGCGGGCGTTGACCGCTTTGAGATTAAGATTGCGGCGAAAGGCTGTCACGCAGCGAAGCCGCATGAAGGCAACGATCCGATTATCATTCTGGGTCAGTTGATTTCTGCGGTGCAAACCATCATCAGCCGCACGGTGTCGTCCGACAATAACGCGGTGGTGTCGATTACGCAGGTTCATAGCGGCAGCACCTGGAACGTTATCCCAGACACGGCCTATGTTGAAGGCACGGTCCGAACGTTCAATCAGGAAGCGCGTGATTTAATTGAACAGCGCTTCCGCCAAATCGTTTCGGGTATTGCCAGCAGCTTTGGCGCGGACATTGAATTCCTGTGGCACGCCGGGCCGCCATCAGTGATCAATACGCCAGAGTGGGTTGAGTTTGCTCTGAACGTGGCGAGTGACGAAGGCTTTGAAGCACGCCGTGTGGAAGCCAGCCCGATTGGTGAAGATTTCGCGTTCTATCAACAGAAACTGCCGGGTACGTTCATGATGGTTGGTTCCGGCGGACCGTATGCGCTGCACCACCCGAAATTCCGCGTTGACGACCGCGCACTGTTCCCGACTGCACACTATCTGTATCAGGTCGCGAAACAGAGTTTAGAACAGCTGTCCTCTCGCTAATATCGCCTGTTAAATCATGCCATCCGCGCCAGTTTTCCGGCGCGGACATTTTCCCTTTCTAGCCTATTAATGGCTCAGAATCTGATCCAGGAATTGGCGCGTGCGCGGATGTGATGGCGTGTTGAAGAAGTCCTGCGGCGGTGCGGATTCCACGATGCTACCGTCGGCCATCAGAATGACCTTGTCAGCGACCGTCTTGGCAAACCCCATTTCGTGGGTAACGACGATCATCGTCATACCGGATTCCGCCAGATCGAGCATTACGTCGAGTACCTCTTTAATCATCTCCGGATCCAGCGCCGAAGTCGGTTCATCAAACAGCATGATTTCCGGCTGCATACAGAGCGCTCGGGCAATCGCCACACGCTGCTGTTGGCCGCCAGAGAGCTGTAGCGGGAATTTATGCGCCTGATTCGCGATGTGCACCTTTTCCAGATAGTGCATCGCTAAATCAATGGCTTCCTGCTTCTTACGCTGTTTGACCAGTGTTGGGCCAATCGTCAGGTTATCCAGCACGCTCAGGTGGGGGAACAGGTTGAACTGCTGAAACAGCATACCGATACCGGAACGTACGCGGTTAATGTTCTTAATGTTGTCGTTAACTTCGATGCCATTCACGCGGATATGGCCGTCGTGGTGTTCTTCCAATCGGTTAATACAGCGGATGAGCGTGGATTTACCGGAGCCGGAAGGGCCGCAAATCACCACGCGCTCGCCTTTCTGCACGTTAAGCGTCACGTTATTCAGCGCCTGAAACGCGCCATACCATTTGCTGACCGCGTCGATCTCAATGATGACGTTGTTGTCTGTCACTACACTGTCTGTAACGCTATGGTTTGTAACTGCCTTGCTTGTAACTAAAGTGTCTGCGGCTAAGCTCATGATAAAAAAGCTCCTGTCGGTGTTTTCATCAACGGCTATCGCTTAACCGTGATACGTTTCTGGATTACGGCTGGCATCGATGCGTTTTTCTACCCACAGCGCGTAGCGTGAGAGCAAGAAGCCAAACAGCAGATAGATAGCCGAGATAAAAATATAGGTTTCAATGTAATAGCGTCGCCATATTGGGTCCTGCATCACCGAGCTGGTGGCGGTGAGGATGTCGAATAGCCCAATAATGATGACGAACGAGGTGTTCTTCATGGCGGCGATAATATGGTTGGTCATGGCGGGCAGACAGATACGCAGCGCCTGCGGCAGGATGATTTTAGTCGTCGTGTGCCAATAGCTGAGATTGAGCGCTGTCGCCGCTTCGTATTGTCCGCGTGGTACGGACTGCAAACCGCCGCGAATGACCTCGGCCTGATAGCAGGCGAAAAACAGCGCGATACCGATGATGATGCGTAGCAGTTTGTTGATTTCCATGCCTGCGGGCAGGAATAGCGGAAAGACGTTAACGGCAACGAACAGGATCGTGATGAGCGGTACGCCGCGTAGCCCCTCGATAAAAATCACCGACAGACCGCGTAGAAAAGGCAGCGGTGAGCGCCGCCCTAGCGCTAGCAAAACCGAAACGGGCATACCGATGACGACGGTGCCGCTAAACAGCAGAATCGTCAGTGGCAGGCCACCCCATTCGCTGGAAGGCACGTAAGATAAGCCAAGCACGCCACCGGACATCAGGATGGCAATGCCGATTACTGCGGCAATCCACAGCGGTAAGAGGATGCGTGAATGCCAGAAACGTGGCATCAGCGACAGACCGAGAGCCAGAAACCAGATCCCCATCGCCAGCACCAGACGCCAGTGTTCATCGTAAGGATAAAGGCCAAACAGGATGGGGCGATGTTTTTCCACGATCACTGCCCAACAGGCACCCGCCGCCGCACGGCAGACATCTGGATCGCTGGTGTACCACACCGCATTGAGGATGCCCCAGTGCAGTAGTTTATTGCCGACATTCCACATCAGCACAGCCAGTACTAGTGTGAGTGCGGTTTGTGGCACGCTGCTGAAAAGATGACGGCGCAGCCACAGCTGCGGCGTGCGCAGGCGGTTGGGAACGGCGGAGAGTGACAGTGCTGGAAATAACATTCAGTGCTCCTCAACGCTCTTTGATGGCGACGGCGCGGTTAAACAGGTTCATCAGCAGCGACGTCACGATGCTGACCGTCAGGTAAACCACCATCATGATGGCAATCACTTCGAGCGCCTGACCGGTTTGGTTCATCAACGTGTTACTGATGTTCGCCAGCTCGGGGTAGCCGACTACGACCGCGATCGAGCTGTTTTTCGACAGGCTGACATATTGGCTGGTCAGCGGCGGAACGATGACGCGCATGGCCTGTGGAATGATGATGTGGCGCATCATGTGCCACGGTGAAAAGGACAGCGCGCGTGCCGCTTCCAATTGGCCTTTGGGGATCGACTGAATCCCTGCCCGCACGATTTCCGCGATAAATGCCGAAGAATAGAGCGCAATACCGAGCAACAGCGCGGTGAATTCAGGGCTGACGGTAAAGCCGCCACGAAAGTTAAAGCCGCGGAGAATCGGGCGATCGAGTTCTGCCGGTGCGCCGGAAAGCCACCACACCAGCAGCGGTAACCCGATAAGTGCTAACAGCGTCAGACGGCCTGTAGGCAGAGAACGCCCTGTATTTTCCCGTAGGTAGCGCGCCACGCGGTTCAGGATCAGGCTAATCAGGGCGGCAGCGAGTAGGGCGATGGTGGTCCACAGCCAGCCGTGATGCGCGGCGGGGACAGAAAAAGATAGCCCGCGATTGGTCAGAAAACCCAGATTGCCAAGCTCGATGGCATCCCGTGGTGAGGGCAAGTTACGGATAACCACCGACCAGAAAATCACCTGCAAGATCACTGGAATATTGCGCATCATCTCGATGTATCCCCCAGCGAGCCGCGCCAGCAGCCAGTTACGGGAGACACGAGCAATGCCGACGGAGAAACCCAGCAGCGTGGCAAGTACGATGCCGCATAGCGTGACGTAGAGGGTATTCAGTAAGCCGACGCCAAGCGCACGCAGGTAGCTGTCGCGTGGGGTAAAGGCGATGAGTTTCTCGCCAATCTCAAACTGTGCGGTGTGATCGAGAAAACCGAAGCCAGTGGCAATATTTTGCGAGCGCAGGTTTTCGACTACGTTGGCGTACAGCCAGTAGCTGAATGCGACGATCAGGAGGCCGAGCAGGCCCTGATAAATCCAGGCGCGCAGGGACTTGCTGCCAAACGCGTTGAGCAGACGGTGCGAATGAGATGGCGTTCCCGACCACGGTGTTGCCGAGGTTGGCAGTAGCGTCTTGTCTGATGATTTCATTACTGGCGATCTTTTCTTCTGGTCGTTACCGATTCTCAACGCACATCGCTAATGACGGTAATGCGTGAATGCGTGAATGCGTGAATGCGTGAATGCGTGAATGCGATGGCATGGCGTCAACCCGAATTTTTCCGAGTTGACGCCGAGGGTGGGGTTAATTAACGAATGGGCAGACCGTAGAGCAAACCGCCTTTCGTCCAGAGATTATTCAGGTCGCGTTCCAGCGGAGCTGGTGTGTCTGGCCCGAAGTGGCGGTTATAAATATCGCCGTAATTCCCTACCTGCTTAATCAGGTTGTAAGCCCACTGGTTACTCAGCCCCAGCTTTTGACCATAATCGCCAGTGGTACCCAGCAATGCTTGTATATCCGGGTCTGTCGATTTGAGTTTGCTCTCTACGTTCTGTTGGCCGATTTCCATCTCTTCCGCGTTGAACGTGGCGTAAACCACCCATTTCACGATGTCGTACCACTGGTCATCACCCTGACGGACTGCCATCGCCAGCGGCTCTTTTGAGTAAATTCCCGGCAGAATCACATGGTCAGCGGGCTTTTCCGCATCAAAGGTGCGCACGCCGGGCAGGGCGACTTTATCGCGAGCGATGACGTCGCAACGCCCAGACAGATAGGCTGCGACGTACTCTTTATTGTTCTCGATGACCACCGGAGTGTAATGCAGGTTGCGTGACGCAAAAATCTGCGCGACGTTGCGTTCAGTGCTGCTGCCTGGCGTGATGCAGACGGTCGCGCCGTCCAGATCTTCCACCTTCTTCACATTGGCGCTGGTACGCACCATGAAGCCTGTTCCGGTATAGAACGTCGGCGGGGCGAAGTTCAACCCAAGTGAGGTGTCGCGAGACAAATCGGCGGTGATATTGCGTGATAGCACGTCAACTTCACCTGACTGAATCGCTGGGAAACGCTGCGCGGTGGAAAGGGCAGCAAAACGTACTTTGCTGGCATCGCCAAAAATAGCGGCGGCTAACGCACGGCAGTAATCGACGTCCAGCCCTGTCCACTGCCCTTTGCTATCAATCGCGGAAAAGCCGTGGCGCGCGGGGTGTACGCCGCAAACCAGTTCACCGCGTGCTTTGATCTTTTTGAGCGTTTCACCGTTTCCAGCGTCAGCGGCATTGGCAACAGGCAACAGAAGACTCCCTAAAGTCAGCGCTGTGGCGGTCGTCAATAAGAGTAATTTTCTCAGCATAAGTATCCTCAGAATGGTCGGTGTTGTTTTATGCCCATCAGATTTCAAGCTGCCTGCAACTCGAATTACCTTGGGGCTAATTTGTTGTAATTAATTGTTTTTATTGTAATGCGTCCTTTTGTATACAAATGTTCTCAATGTTGCTTGTAAATGGCAAATAGCATATTTCTCTATCTAAAGCTGAATAATGGATATAGCTATTTCGGGGACGATTCGAAAGATAAAAAGGGGCTGTGCCTTGCGCAGTAAGCAAGGCACAGAGGGATGATTTAGCGGGCGAGCAGGCCTTGTACGCCTTGCCACATGAGTTGGGTGCTGAGGATCAACATGGTGAGGCGAAAGGTGGTGCGGAATAGCTTTTCGGGCAGATTATCCAGCAGGCGCGTGCCTAGCCAGGTTCCCAATACTCCGCTGACAATCATCGCAGCCAGCATTGGCAGCCAGTCGTGATAGGCAAACCCCATCATCCCGAATGCCAGTATCTTCAAGCCGTGTTGTAACACCATGCAGAGCGCATGCGTGGCGATAAGCGGCTGTTTGGTTACCCCTTGAGAACTGATAAGTCCGGCGACCATCGGGCCGGTTGCACCGACGATCATGGTGCCAAGGCTGGTGAGCGCACCGCCGAGAACGAAGAACAATCGATTAACCGGTTTTGGTGCGGTGCGTTTACGGAAAACCGACCACAGAATGAAACTGGCCAGCGCGATTTTTGCCACGCTGTCTGGGATCCAAACGGCGACGGGCGTGCCTACTGCGATGCCAATGACGCTACCGATAAAAAACCACAGTGCCAGCGGCCAGACAATATACAAACGTTGAATCAGGCTGCGGCTCAGGTTAGAACCGAGTTGGACGATGCCGTGAACCGGCAGCAGGCTGCTGACTGGCATTCCGAGCCCCATGATCGCCAGTAGCGTGACGCCGCCGCCCAGCCCCAGCGCTGCCGTTAACGCCGACGTCAAAAAGCTGCAAAAAATCAGGATACCGGCAAAGAGCGGAGAAATGTCGGGCGGAACAAGATGTAGCATGGTGAAACCCATCGCGTGGTCGAGCAAATGATAATGCCTGATGCGATCAATGCGTATCAAGCACCCTTTCCGCCGTTAACGATAATCGTCGCGCAGCAGCCGTTGATACAGTTCCTGTGCCTCGGTACGAGGCAGAGCCTGACTGGCGCAGTCGATAAACTTCTCCGCGATCAGATTATCCGGCAGCGGATTTTCTGCGCTGGAGCCTAGCGCGCCTGCCACACGACGGTGATAAGTGCGGCCATCACGGGTCATTAATGTGACGTGTGCCGTGTGCGTGGTGCTTTCGTCATGGCAGATCAGTTCAACGCGTGCCATTAGCGACTGTGTTGTGGGGTCGTGCAGCGCTGCCTCGTCAATAAAATCGTCGAGCGTCAGCTTCCCCTGCACCCAAGCGCGAGCGATGCAGTAGTGCAGGCTGAATTTCCCTGCCAGCGGTGTGTCCGGTGTTGGGATGTTGATGTGCGGGAAGCGAATAGGGTGGATGGCAATCTGAATACGCTCCAGCGATTCGGGAGCCAGTTTGGTTTCCTCGCGCAGCGCCAGCAGCCCGTCTAGCGGTGCCAGAATGGCGTAGCAGCAGGGGAAATATTTAAAATTATTCCCTTTTATTGGATCCAGGATGTGGGACGGCGCAGACCAGGGTTCGGTTAACGGCGTGGTGTCGACGTTTTCATCTGCGCGGTTGTAGACATTGAAATAGCCGTGATGATGTTCAAACGCGGTATCACCTGCGCTGAAACCTTGACGCGCCAATAATACCGCCATGACGGCGCTGCGGTTGGCGTGACCGACCGCCAGTGATTTCGTCTGGCTGCCAAAGTTGGATTTGATACCGGAGGCCAGCGATGCGGTGATGGCAAAGGCGGTCGCCGTTTCTTCTTCGCTAAGCTTCAGCAGCACCGCGCAGGCGGCGACGCCTGCGAAAATGCCAACGGAGGTTGTCGGATGCCAGCCGTTACGATACTGAAAAGGGCTGACGGCTTTTCCCATGCGCACCGCGGTTTCATAGCCGCACAGATAGGCGTGCAGGATCGCTTTCCCGTTGGCGTCCAGCTCGTCTGCCAATGCCAGCAGAGCTGGAAGCACGGCGACAGAAATATGCCCGTGCAGCCAGGAATTGGAGTCGTCGAAATCGAGTAAATGGGCGGATGTGCCGTTTAGCAACGCGGCATCCAGCGCGTTGCGTTTGAGGTCCGTACCGAAAATCCGGCTTTTCCCTACGGCGGCTGATGGAACGATCACCGCTCTGAGTTTTTGCGCACCGTCCTGAATGCCTCCCGCAAGCGTGACGCCCAGCGTGTCAATCACAGCGGTTCGTGCGTGTGCCAATGCGTCGGCAGGGAATGTCTGGCGAGAAAATTCCAGCAGATTATGGGCAAGCTGGCGGGCAATGGTCATGAAAGCGTCCTGTCGTTATCGTGAAATTTTTATGTTGAATTGCTTACATCGAATTGTTTATGTCGAGCTGAAGCGCGTTAGCTCGCTAATAGCTCGGTGAGAACGGCAAGCGAGCCAGGCTGCTCAAAGTGAAAAGCCGCCTGATAGAGCCGATCGCTACGGGTTTCCCCTAATATGGGGAGGGTCAGGGCATCAAATTTGGCGCGCAGTTCGGCGTCGGTCAGCGGATTTTGCGGATGACCGCGATACACGTCGGTTTCCGCGTGCAGTTTTTCTCCGTCTTCCAGTTCGATGTCGATAAAGGCGGAACTGGCCGATTGTCCTTCTACTGCATTGATCTGCAAGCGCGACAGCAGTTGGCGCGGCGCGGGGTCGTCAACGGCGTGCTGAGTGAAGTCTGTATCGTTGAGACGGTAGCCGCTCAATGCCAGCGCAATGCAGTGCGGAATACTGAATTTACTCTCCAGTGGGTTTTGCGGGTTGGCGATCCCGGCGTTCACCATGCCCATTGGATGGACTTTGGCATGAATACGGGCGATAGCGCGGCCTTTCAGTTGTGGGTAGAGCTTAAGTGCCGTTTCAATTGATGCGTGGGTTCCCCGACAGCTGGCATACAGCTTGTAGCCGTTACCCAATAGCTCCCAACTGTCGCCAAAATCGAGCGGCGGGATAATGGCGCTACCATCCTGCACAAAGGTTTTCACCCAACCATCGGTTTCATAAAAGTGATGGGCAGCGATAAAGCCTTCGTCAGCCAGTTCCGCTGCCGTGATGCCGTCCATTGCCGCTTTGCCAGCATGAAACGGTTTTCCGTGCGTGCCGGACGATTTTTGCAATCCTCCCATCATGGTCGCGGCCGCTCCCAGCGCATTGGCGATGGCATTGGGTTCGAGGCGTAAAATGGAAGCGGCGACGGCGGCTGCCCCGGCACGTCCAACAATCGACGTTGGGTGAAAACCGCGACGTTGTAGGTTACGGCCTACGCCGGGCACCCAGCCGCCGCCCAGTCTGGCCATGACTTCAAATCCGGTAATAAAAGCGATAAGCGTTGTGCGTTCGTCTGCGCCGTAGTGTTGCGCCATTGCTAAAGCGGTAGACCAGCAAGGGCCACTGGGATGCCCCGCGCCAGCGGGATGCGTATCGTCATAGTCGGCTGCATGAGAAAGTGTGCCATTGATCAGTGCTGCCAGTGCCGGTGTGGTTTTTGCACCGAGAATGATTTGTGCGTTACCTTGAGCCTGCCACCGTTGTGCCATGCGTTGAACCGCGTTGGCGGCATCATCTCCTGCTGCGCCAATAGAGACGCCTAGATAGTCAATGAGCGCTCGTTTGGCTTCGTGCCAGACGGCATCGGGAATCGCCATCGTAGGCGCAGTGTGAATAAACTGGTTGAGTGCGTTACCGCGAGGAAACGTCGGAGTGGCGGGCATCGTAGGAGCTCCTTAGACGAAAACGCGATGACATTGCCAGCAAAGCCGATTGGTTTTGGGATTCGCGTTTTGTCTTGTTGAATGCATTTGTATACAGTGTGGCGAAAAGCATATTCAATCGTCCATTCAGTGACAAAGACGCTTTTTCGCTAAGCTAAGCACAAAATATGCGATGCGATATCTTGCTAAAGGCAGGGCGTCGGGCAAACTTGAATTTTTCTCAATACATGACGATCCGTGGCGCAGCGTGAACATCAGAATCGCTATAAAGGCGAGGTGTGTTACCCGCTTGCGTGTGAAGCCATCCTGATCGTCACACCATATATCAAGGGATTATGAACTTAACACTTACCGACAAAAAGATGGCGCTGTCGCCGTTCGAGATACTGATTAACGCGATCGAGAAGGGCGAGTTACTGCCAGGTGAACGCTTGCAGGAAACACGGCTGGCACAGCAGTTTGGGCTTAGCCGCACGCCGATTCGTGAGGCACTGCATCGGCTTGAGGCGTTGGGGTTGGTGGAGCCAGGTCCGCAGCGTGGGCTGATGATTGCGCAGATCAGCTATGAGCGGCTGCGTCAGCTTTTCGCCGTGCGTGAAGGGTTAGAGCGGTTGGCGATGGAACTGGCAGTGGCTTCTGCTTCGACAGAAGAACTGGAGTTGTTGCAGGATATGGTCAACGTGGAGAAAACGCTTACCGACAGCCAGCAACTGCACGATCACAACCGCCTTTTTCATCGGCAGATTTATCGGGCGACCCATAATCCCTATCTGAACGAGATGTTGGAAAACTTGCGTATTCATCTGTCGCTACTGCGTGGAACCACTTATGAGTCGACGAAACGTACCGAAGAAGCGCGGCGCGAACATCAGGCGATTGTGGAAGCACTGGTGCGGCGTGATAAGGACGGGGCGCAAGAAGCAGCCTGCCAGCATATTCGTAATGGTTATCGCGCCCGGCTAAGTATGTTGAATCAGCAGCTTTGACAGGACTGTCGGAAAAACACGACACCTGGGGGGATCTGCTGTCGCAAAAAGGAGACATTTAATTTATTGATTAATAATGATTAATATTTTATCTGATAAATTCGTCTCTGAATGGCGACAGGATTTGTGAGTTCGATCTCGTTTTTACCACCCAGTGTGTTGTTGCTTCCCCTCCGACGGATAAATAAAAATAGTATTTACTATTAGCTAGTTAAATTGAATTGATGAGGCCGCGGCAATAAAATTATGCATGTTGGCATAATTTGTGCTTAAATAAGCGGGTAGATGCTCATTCCACCTTCTATGCTTGCTTCGGCTTCATAATCCTGGGAATGACGCAGAGCCAATTTGAGGTGCCTATCGTCCAACTCCAGATGAAGATGCAAATCTCCATCGGGCCTTCCGGACATAACGTTGAGTGAGGCACCATTCTGTTGTCTGACAGACCTGATATTTTCAACGCTTACCGTTTATCGGTAAGCGTTTTTTTTTCGTCTGATGAAAATGCCCGGTACAGCTTGCTAACGAGACATAAAAAATAAATAAGGCTCCAAAGAAGGAGCCTTATGAAAGGGATGATGCAGTGATTAGTTGGCCGGTTGCTGTAGCGTGAGTAACAGCCCTTCACGCCGCATTTGTGCCGCTTCATCCGGCAGATGCAACCGCTCTAGTGCATCGGCGCGCCAGGCGTAATCATAAGCGTCTGGGCGCAGTTCCAACGCGGTGTGGAAAGCATCGCTGGCCTGTTGCCATTCGCCGTGTTTCATCAGCAGTTGGCCTAACGTACTGCTTAGCAGCGGCGTTGCGCCATGTTGCTTGATGTACTGATGCAGCATTTTTTCCAGCTGTTCTGGGTTACCAGCCTTGAGGCGTGGCATCAGCAGGATCAAACGTTCGTCATACTGACGTTTGAGACCATCAAGAATGATCTTCTGGGCAGTATCATGATCGTCACACTCGATCAAATGCTCAGCCATCGCGATCTGAAGTGGGATCTCATTACGCACTTTGCGACTCTGATTATTCCACCACGATTTCAGCCCTTCACTGCCACCATCCGCCATCGCTTGATTCATCAGACCGATATACGCCTGCTGTTGCAGATCCAGCAAACGCGCTTCAGGGTACAGATTGATTTTGCGCATCGCAGGCAGAATATCCAGAAGCGCACTGTAGGCTTGGGTACGTAGGAAAGCCTGCTCCGCTAAACGCAGCACTTCAGGATGGCGAGGTGCGACTTCCAGCAATTTGTCCACGCCGTGACGCGCAGCATGATCTTCATTACGTGCTAGCTGAATGCGCACGCGCGTAATATCCACCGGAAGCTGATCGGTATCTGCAACCTCGGCGGCACGCTCCAGGTATTGCTTGGTGCGGAACTCGTCACCGCGCTGTTGAGCGGCTTCGGCTGCCAGAAGGTAGTTAACCACGGGCTGCTCGGCATGATCGGCATTGCGAGTCAGCAGTTTCTCTACCTGTAAATAATCCCCTTCGGCCAGCTTGAGCAGCGCGGCTTTGGTCTGTTTTCTGGCTCGGCTGCGTTTGCGGCCAAGAAACCAGCCGCGTGTGCGAGATCCAGTTCGAAAGAGTCGGCGCAGCACCCATTCCACCGCCAAAAAGGCGAGGAAAAACAGCACCAGCATAATGACGAGACCGGTCACGCTGGTTTGAATGTCGTAGTTATCTGTCTGGATCAGAACGTAGCCTTGGTGACCCGCGACGATCGGGCCGATCACAACGCCAGCGATCAGGATCAGGAACAGCAATAAGACTTTCAGCATGTTCACTCTCCCTGCTGTGTGGCTGGCGCTTGAGCCAGTAGGTTACGAACGCGCGTTTGCATCAGTTTTTCCAACAGAGCCTGACTTTGTAGTTCCGTTGGAACATCCAGTGAAACCGACTGCTGGCTTAAGGCATCAAGCTGATCCAAAAAGGCCTGCGTCGTAGGGTCGGTGGTATTGAAGTAGGCGCGAACCCAGGTTGCTGCTGTTTCCAGCGACTGTTTGTACACTTCATTCTGGTGGCGAGGAATTGCCTGTGCGGCAACCAGCAGGCGTGAGCGGATGTTCTCACGCAGATATACGTCCTGATTTGGTGCCAGCAATGGCTCAGCAGCGCTGTCGCGGCGACGAATGGTGATAAAGTCAGCCAGGAAATTGTGCCAGCTCTTGCTCAGGTTTTGTCGCCACTCGCTTAAAGAAGCGGACAGCTCTGTGCTGTTGGCATCCATCGGCGCTTCATCAGTGTTGTTGTCGGCGAGCTGCAAGTTGTCCAACTGATCGGTAAGTTGGTTCACTTTCAGGATGATACCGTCAAAGTCGACCTGACTAACGCCTGCCAGTGCACCGATATCATTGGTTAACGCACGGCGGATTTCTATCAGGCTAGGGTCGTTCATTTCCGCGAGGCTGGCATCCGCGCTTTTCAGCAATGCGCCTGCGGTGGTGACGTCTTTGTCGCTCCAGAGCTTACGTCCTGCCAGTTTTACCAGAAAATCCGCCTGAGCGATCAGCCAGGTATTGGTGTCATGGCTGGAAAGCGCCGCCAGTTTATCGCGTAGCTCATCTGACTGACGCGTTAGTGCTTCAAGACGCTGTGTTGCGCTGTCCTGCACTTTGCTTTGCTGCTGTTGAGCGTCCAGCCATTGCTGTTGTTCCTGCTTGTGCTGTTGCTGCAATGCGTTTAGCTGTGATTCCAGACGTTGAAGCGATGCGGTTTCTCGCTGTGCCTGCTGGTGGCCGTGGTAATACAATCCCGCGCCTATTGCCAGCGCAATCACGATGGCGATCGCTCCTAGCATGGCCCCGCTGCGCTTGGGCTGCGGTGTAGGATCTTGCTGCTGATGCGCGGGTTCAACCCGTTCAGCAACCTCGTCGGATGGGGCTGTGGGGGTATTGTGTTCCGTCATAATGGTACATCCCATGATCAGGTTTATTGTAGTGCGCGCACGAGCGCATCGTTATCGGCGTTATCGGCGACTCGGATATCGCGCCAGCCGAGCTGACGCGCCTGTTCTGCCAGTCGTTCGCTGACGACGATCAACTGGCAACCGAGTAACCAGGAAGCCCGATAGTAATCAGGTACTAAAGTATAGATCCGTTGTAGCATTTCTCCGCTGGTAATCACCAGTTTGTCGATGCCTATTTGCTGCCAATGGCGGCTTTGCTCCGGTCCATCATAGTGAACGTCTCTGCGCTGATAGCATTCACAGTAGGTCACCTGAGCGCCCCGTTCAATTAGCGTTTCTCCCAGTAGTTCTCTTCCGCCGTTGCCGCGTAATAATAGTGCACGTTTCCCCGCAACATCTTGCAGTTCAGGGAGTTGTAAAAGTGTTTCGCTGGTTTCACGCTCGGGTGGATAGGTAACGGGGTGTGCGCTGATTTTATGCAGTGCCAGTGCCGTGGTACGGCCAATGGCATAATAAGCGAGGTGCGCAGGCCAGCTTGTGCCCGTACGTACCAGCATAGGGTCTGCGTAATGAATCGCGTGTTGTGAGAGAGCAAACACCAGATCGTCGGCGTGCAGCGCGTATAATTGTGCAGGCAGGCCTACGAGTTCTCGTCCGGGCGAAAATTCAATCAGCGGGCTGTGCCAAGCGTGGTAGCCGAGCTTTCTTAAACGGGTCACCAGTTGTTCGCCAGTTGGTGACGGACGGGTAACCAGAATAGTCATGATGAGCTTTGCCCTTGATAAACGGCCTGAAGGATTGCGCTGGCTCCTTTTGCCAACAGTTCTTCAGCCAGTTCAGTGCCGATTTTTTCAGCGTCTGAGACGCTTCCTTTCCGCTCACCGACGATCATTTGGCTGCCATCCGGTGCGCCAACCAGTGCGCGTAACCACAGCGTATCGCCTTCCAGTTCGGCGTAGCTGCCAATCGGCACCTGACAGCCGCCTTCAAGGCGCACATTCATCGCACGCTCAGCCAGTACGCGGGCAGCGGTATCGGTGTGATTGAGTGGGGCAAGGAGTTGGCGAATGCGATCGTCATCTAAACGGCATTCGATGCCGATAGCGCCTTGTCCGACGGCTGGCAGAGACTCTTCCGGGCTTAACGCGCAGCGAATACGTTCTTCAAGGCCAAGACGTTTCAGGCCGGCGACAGCAAGAATAATGGCGTCATACTCGCCGTTGTCCAATTTTGCCAGACGCGTTCCGACATTGCCGCGCAAATCACGAATCACCAGATCGGGACGTCGAGCGCGTAGTTGGCACTGGCGGCGCAGGCTGGACGTACCAACACAGCTGCCTTCCGGTAATTGCTCGAGGCTGTCGTAATGATTGGAAACAAAAGCGTCGCGCGGGTCGTCGCGTTCGCAAATAGTGGTCAGGCCGAGGCCATCGGGGAATTCGACAGGCACATCTTTCATGGAGTGGACGGCGATATCAGCGCGTCCTTCAAGCAGCGCCAATTCCAGCTCTTTAACAAACAATCCCTTACCACCGACCTTTGCCAATGGCGTATCCAGGATGATGTCGCCGCGGGTTACCATCGGCACCAGTTCCACCTGTAAATCGGAATAGAGATGGTTCAAACACTGCTGAACATATCGTGCTTGCCATAAGGCTAGCGGGCTTTGTCGGGTGGCAATTCTAATAATATTGGCTAACATGCTTGATACCGTTTTTATCATTTTCCGCCATCGTATCACTGATGGTGCGTTGGTGTCAGGTTGTGGGCATTCGCGGTGCGCCTTTAAAACGGTCTGAAATTTGGGTGCCGCAAATCTAGATATACTCTAAATAATTCGAGTTTCAGGAAGGCGGCAAGGGAAGGAGTCCCGATGAGCTTACACAAGTAAGTGATTCGGGTGAGTGAACGTAGCCAACGCACATGTAACTTGAAGTATGACGAGTAAGGAAGCCGTGCTGATGCAGTCGGGTAGAGAAATTCGTAATAAAGCAAGATAGGTAAGTCTAACTTTCTTTACTTTCTTTACGCCCAATCAGCAAGGTGTTAAATTGATCACGTTTCCAGCAATAATTCGCTAAACATTCTTCTAATTTTATCATTGGCGAATTTGGAACACGGGGTTTTTCTAGGCACTGGGATAAATCAGGCGAGACGTCTTGTACTTCTACATCGAGACTTTGAAGCAAAGACTGGATGCGATCAACCAACTGCGTGTTGACCGTGCTCTGGGAGCAATGAAGCCCGCTTTTCAGCAGGTTTACAGTCTTCTGCCCATTTTATTACATCATCATCACCCGTTGATGCCCGGCTACCTTGAAGGCAAGGTGCCTCACGGTATCTGCACTCACGCGCCTGATGAAAAGCAACAACAGTACCTTGATGGCATCGCATTGCGCTGGGGTCAGTTTGACAGTTCTCATCCGCAGGGCGAACTGCCGATCACAGGCATCTATTCAATGGGGAGCACCTCGTCTATCGGGCAGAGCTGTAGCTCCGATCTCGATATCTGGGTGTGCCACCAATCTTGGCTTGATAGCGAAGAACGCCAACTCCTACAGAAGAAATGTACGCTGCTAGAGCAGTGGGCAGCCTCTCAGGGCGCTGAGGTTAGCTTCTTCCTGATGGATGAAAGCCGTTTCCGTCACAATGAAAGTGGTAGCCTGGGTGGTGAAGACTGCGGCACCATGCAGCACATCCTGTTACTCGACGAATTCTACCGTACTGCCGTGCGTATGGCCGGTAAACGCATTCTGTGGAACATGGTGCCGGTCGAAGAAGAATCCCACTACGACGAATATGTGCTGTCGCTGTACTCGCAGGGGGCACTGGCACCGAACGAGTGGATGGATTTAGGTGGCTTAAGTACGCTGTCGGCGGAAGAGTATTTCGGCGCGAGCCTCTGGCAGCTCTATAAAAGCATCGATTCTCCGTATAAAGCGGTACTGAAAACACTGCTGTTGGAAGCCTATTCTTGGGAATACCCAGATACTAGCCTGCTTTCGACCGAAATTAAAAAACGGCTGCATGACGGCGAAATTGTCTCTTTCGGTCTCGATCCTTACTGCATGATGTTGGATCGCGTAACGCACTATCTGACGGCGATCAACGATCCCACGCGCCTCGATCTGGCGCGTCGATGTTTCTATTTAAAAGTGTGTGAAAAGCTCTCCAGAGAACAAGCCTGCGTCGGCTGGCGTCGCCAGATTCTGAGCCAACTAGTACAAGAGTGGGGCTGGAGCGACGAACATCTGGCAATGCTGGATAACCGCGCTAACTGGAAAATCGAACAGGTACGCGAAGCGCATAATGAGCTGTTGGATGCGATGATGCAGACTTACCGCAACCTGATTCGCTTCGCTCGCCGTAATAATCTGAGCGTCAGCGCTAGCCCCCAGGATATCGGTGTGTTGACCCGTAAACTGTACGCCGCGTTTGAAGCACTGCCGGGTAAAGTTACCCTGCTGAACCCACAAATTTCGCCCGATTTGTCAGAGCCAAATTTAACCTTTATTTATGTTCCGCCTGGTCGAGCGAACCGTTCCGGCTGGTACCTGTACAATCAGGCTCCGTCGATGGATGCGATCATCAGCCATCAGCCGCTGGAATATAACCGTTACCTGAACAAGCTGGTGGCGTGGGCGTATTTTAATGGTTTGCTGACGCCGAGCACGCGTCTGTACATCAAAGGTAATGAACTGTGTGACATCACGCGCCTGCAAGCGCTGGTGGACGATGTCGCCAGCCACTTCCCACTACGCCTGCCTGCACCAACGCCGAAGGCGCTGTACAGCCCGTGTGAAATTCGTCATCTGGCGATTATCGTCAATCTGGAACACGATCCGACGGCAGCTTTCCGCAATCAGGTGGTGCATTTCGATTTCCGTCATCTGGACGTGTTCAGCTTCGGCCAACAGCAGCAGTGTCTGGTTGGCAGTATCGACCTGCTGTATCGCAACTCGTGGAACGAAGTGCGTACGCTACATTTCAGCGGCGAGCAGGCGGTGTTGGAAGCATTGAAAACCATTCTGGGCAAAATGCATCAGGATGCCGCGCTGCCGGAATCACTGGAAGTGTTCTGCTATAGCCAGCACCTACGTGGGTTGATCCGTACTCGCGTGCAGCAGCTGGTTTCCGAATGCATTGAGCTGCGTTTGACCAGTACACGTCAGGAGCCAGGTCGCTTCAAAGCGGTGAAAGTCGCAGGCCAAACCTGGGGGCTGTTCTTTGAGCGGCTGAGTGTGTCGGTACAGAAGCTGGAAAATGCCGTAGAATTTTATGGCGCGATTTCCAACAACAAGCTGCAAGGCCAGCCGGTTCAGGTTGAAACCAACCATGTGCATTTACCGCCAGTAGTCGATGGTGTTGCTAGCGAAGGGATCATCCAATTCTTCTTTGAAGATCTGACGGAAAATCAGGGCTTTAATATCTATATTCTGGATGAGTCGAATCGCGTCGAGGTGTATCACCATTGTGAAGGCAGTAAAGAAGAGCTGGTGCGCGATGTCAGCCGCTTCTATTCGTCTTCGCATGACCGCTTTACTTACGGTTCTAGCTTTATCAATTTCAACCTGCCGCAGTTCTACCAGATCGTACAGTTGGACGGCCGCACGCAGGTGATTCCGTTCCGCAGCAGCGCGCTTTCTCATCTGTGCATTACGCCCGTGGTGGATGATGAGGTGATGACGATGAAGCAGCGGCTACAAATCTTATAGTCACGTCCTGACACTCGGCTTTCAGCGCATTCAGAAAAGGATGTATTGATGGATTCGTTGCAACGCCGAAATCTGATACTGCTGGCGCTCGGACAAGGGCTGACCGGCAGTATTATTTCCCTGATGACGCTGTGTTCCACGCTGGTTGGCGTATCGATGACGCCAGTTCCGCTGCTGACTACATTACCGATTACTGCGACGGTATGTGGCGCGGCGCTGATGATTTACGCCGTTTCTTCATTGATGACGAAATATGGCAGGCGCAATACGTTCATCATCGGCACGCTACTGGGGCTGGCGGGGGCGCTTTTGGCGGCGCTGGCGATTGTGCTACACAGCTTCTCATTCTTTGTGTTTTCAACGTTTGTTCTGGGGATGTCCTGCGCCTTCAATCAATATTATCGTTTCGCGGCTGCCGAAATCTTTACTGAGAATCAGCAGAAAAACCGGGCGATATCATGGGTGATCAGCGGGGGTATCTTGGGCGGCTTCCTTGGCCCGTTCGCGGCCAGTCAGGCTTCTCAGCTTTGGACTTCATACCCGTTTCTCGGCAGTTTTATCGCTGCTGGGGTTATCTGCGTTATCACGTCATTGCTGCTGCTTGGCCTTAAGTTACCCCCGATGCCGATTGTTACGGCTAGTGCTCAGCGTAGTGAGTCGCTGGCGGCGATCCTGAAAAATCGGGCGTTTGTGTTAGGCACGGTAAGCTGTTCTGTCGGATTTGTGGTGATGACACTGCTCATGAACTCAGCGCCGCTAGCGATGCATCAGCACCATTTTTCCGTCAGCCATAGCGCGACGGTTTTGCAATGGCATTTTGTTGCGATGTATGCCCCCGCTCTGTTGCTCGTGCTGTTGGCGAAGCGGCTGACGCCGGTTCAGGTCGTGGCGATCGGCATGGTATGTAACGTTGTCGGTGTGGCGGTAGCGCTGAGTGGTTTAACGTTTTGGCACTTCCTTTTTGCGCTGGTGCTGTTTGGTATCGGGTGGGCGTTTATGTTCAACGGCGGGACATTTATGCTGAACGCCTTTACGCATTCAGTGCATAAATCCCGTTTGCAGGGCATTAACTCGCTGGTGGTGTATGTGCCTAACGCGTTGGCTTCGCTGTCTGCCGGTAGCATGATGGCGCTGGCCAGCGGCTGGCCGCTGGTGAATATGGTCGGTATCGGCATGCTGCTGGTACTGGCGCTGATAGTGCTGGGACGGCGCTGATGTTCGAGGCATCGCAATACCATGAGTTGCGGTGCCATGAAGACAGAGAAGGTTACTCGAAGTGGACGGTTTCCCCAGCCTGAGCCGAACAGGCTGATGACAGCAGCGCGATAAAATCCTCACCGCTGCGATCGCATATCCAGCGCGTTTCCTGAAGGCTAAAGTGATAACCGCCCGTTTTGGTCGCCAGCCAAATTTGGTGCAGAGGTTCCTGCCGATTAATCACGATTTTGCTGCCGTTCTCAAAACTCAGCGTCATCACGCCGCCGTTGATCTCGTAATCAATGTCGGCATCACCCTCAAATCGATCCAGCGTTTCTTCCAACTGAAGCATGAGTTCGTCGGCTAATTGGTGGAACTCGCTATCGTTCATTTTCGATTCCTATTGATTTTCATGATCCACCTGCGATTATAGAGAACATACGAGTATTAATGACAGGTCTTAACGTGATGAAGAACGTACTTCGCCCATTTTTTCTGGTGTTAGCAGTAGTGAGTTTATTGGGTTGTGGCCTGAAAGGTCCGCTGTATATGCCTGCCGACGGCAAATCCGGTGCGTCAACGACTCAGCAGAATGAGAACCAGCCGCCACAAAATAAAGCGTCAATACGTCCTTAATGCGTGACGGTAATAATAAATAACAGGTCACGTAGATGTTTATCGCGCCCGGTTAAGCAAGCGGGGGAGTCAGGATAATGCAGTTCGCTAAGATGCACGGGTTAGGCAACGATTTCATGGTTGTTGATGCCGTTACGCAAAACGTTTATTTTTCACCCGAATTGATTCGCCGCTTGGCGGATCGACACTGTGGTGTGGGATTCGATCAACTGTTGGTGGTTGAGCCGCCCTACGATCCTGAGCTGGATTTTCATTACCGTATTTTTAATGCGGATGGCAGCGAAGTGGCGCAGTGCGGTAATGGCGCGCGCTGCTTTGCTCGCTTTGTTCGCTTGAAAGGGTTAACCAACAAGCGTGATATCGCCGTCAGTACGCAGACTGGCCGAATGGTGCTGTCTGTGACCGACGATGAACTGGTTCGCGTCAACATGGGCGAACCGAATTTCGAGCCGCAACAGGTGCCTTTTCGCGCGGTCAAGGCGGAGAAAACCTACATCATGCGTGCCGACGAACACACGGTACTGTGTGGCGTGGTGTCGATGGGCAACCCGCACTGTGTGATTCAGGTTGAGGATGTGGCAACAGCGAAGGTGGAAACACTAGGGCCGCTGCTGGAAAGTCACGAGCGTTTTCCTGAGCGCGCCAATATCGGTTTTATGCAGATCGTCGATAGCCAGACTGTCCGTCTGCGTGTGTACGAGCGCGGTGCGGGAGAAACGCAGGCGTGTGGTAGCGGTGCGTGTGCGGCCGTGGCGGTTGGGATCCAGCAGGGGTTATTGTCCGCGAAAGTTCGCGTATCGCTGCCGGGCGGGGAGTTGGATATTCAGTGGGATGGGCCGGGACATCCGTTATTCATGACCGGGCCTGCAACGCATGTCTACGATGGATTTATTCATTTATGAAGAATGTCGAGGAACAGGCAGAACGCGAGATCGCACTCAGTGACGAGATGGTTTTGCAGTTCCTGCAACAAAATCCTGATTTTTTTATCCGCAATGCGCGTCCCGTCGAGCAGATGCGTGTTCCTCATCCTGTCAGGGGAACCGTGTCGCTGGTGGAATGGCAACTAGCACGCCAGCGTAACCACATCACTCAGCTTGAGGAAGAAATCACGCTGTTGATGGAGCAAGCGGGCGCAAACGAGGTGCTGTTCAATCGCCTGCTTGGGCTACAAACTGAATTGGCATCGGCGGAAAGCCTGACAGACATGTTGGACCGCTTGCAGCGCTGGGCGCGTCAGCTTGGTCTGGCGGGGGCAACGGTTCGTCTGTTTAGCGACAAATGGCGCATTGGTGCACCTTCCGGCTTTACCCACCTTGGGTTAAACCGTTCCACGTTTGAGCCGTTGCGCATTCAGCGCTTCGGACAACAGAACCACTACCTTGGCAGCCTGAATGGGCCGGAGCTGTTGCTTCTGCTACCGCAGGCTCGGCAGGTTGGTTCGGTTGCGCTGTCGCTGATGGGAAACTATCACGATTTGGGCGTGCTGATTTTCAGCAGCCGTGACAGCCATCATTATCAGGATGGCATGGGAACCGTACTGCTACAGCAAATGGCCATGATGCTACCAGCGATGCTGGCGCGCTGGGTTGAGCGGGTATGAGCCGACAGCCTGCATCATCGGAGGCACCTTCCTCTTCTCCTCTACAAACCGATGTTGATGCGTTCCTGCGCTATCTGAAAGTAGAACGCCAGTTAAGCCCGTTGACACTGACCAGCTATTCGCGCCAATTATCTGCGGTTATCACAATACTCTCCGCTGCAGGTGTCGCTGACTGGCGCAAGCTGGATGCTTCTGGCGTGCGCGCCGTGGTGTCCCGCAGTAAGCGCGATGGGTTACATTCAGGAAGTCTGGCGCTCCGTTTATCGGCGTTGCGCAGCTTTCTCGACTGGATGGTGTCACGCGGTGTACTGACGGCAAACCCAGCCAAAGGGGTATCCACGCCGAGAGCCGGACGTCCTTTGCCAAAGAATATGGATGTCGATGAGGTGAATCGCCTGCTGGAGATCGATCTGGACGATCCCCTTGCGGTGCGTGACCGTACGATGCTGGAAGTGATGTACGGCGCGGGCCTTCGTCTGGCAGAGCTGGTCGGCATGGATTATCAGCATATCGATCTGGCAAGCGGCGAAGTCTGGGTAATGGGGAAAGGCAGCAAAGAGCGAAAATTACCGATAGGAAAAACGGCAGTAACCTGGCTGGAACGCTGGCTGGCGCTGCGCGAACTGTTCGGTCCACAGGATGATGCCGTGTTTATCTCCAATCAGGGGCGACGCATTTCGATGCGCAACGTGCAAAAGCGTTTTGCCGAATGGGGCGTTAAGCAGGGTATCAATAGCCATGTTCACCCGCATAAGCTACGCCACTCCTTTGCGACGCACATGCTGGAATCCAGCGGTGATTTACGTGCAGTTCAAGAGCTGCTCGGTCATGCCAATCTGACTACGACGCAGATTTATACCCATCTTGATTTTCAACATTTAGCCTCCGTGTACGATGCTGCGCATCCACGCGCCAAACGAGGGAAACCCTGATGCATTTTTACCGATCTCTTGGCCCGATCCGTGCGATCACGTTCGATCTGGATGACACGCTGTACGATAACGCGGACGTCATTCGACGCACGGGGCAAGAGTCAATCCGCTTCTTGCAAGAGTACCATCCTGCGCTTCGTGATTTTCAGGCGGATGATTTCCAAAACTTACGCCAGACCTTGCTGGAACGCGAGCCGGACATCTATCACGACGTCACTGAATGGCGTCGCCGTGCGGCTGAGCTGGCAATGTTAGAACGTGGCCTGAGTGCCGCGGAGTCGAAGAGTGGCGCAAAAGCGGCAATGGAAAACTTTGCCCACTGGCGTAGTCAGATTACGATTACGGAAGAGACGCACCAGACGTTGGCAGCATTAGCCGAGAAAGTGCCGCTGGCGGCGATTACCAATGGCAATGCTGAGCCGCATCGGTTTGGTCTCGATCGCTATTTTTCTTTCATCCTGCGTGCCGGCCCGCACGGTCGCGCCAAGCCGTTTGACGATATGTACCATCTGGCGGCGGAAAAACTCAACCTGCCTTTGCATGAGATCCTGCATGTCGGCGACGATCTCACGACCGATGTCGCGGGGTCGATCCGCTGCGGTATGCAAGCCTGCTGGATTAACCTGCGTGAAGGCAGCCTGACACAGATTGGTGACGCTCGGCTGCTACCGCATATTGAAATTTCGCGGTTGGCATCGCTGTCGGCATTGCTATAATCACCGCATTAGTCTGTATAAATTACCAGTGGAAACGCCCCTTATGTGCGCGGTGTTTCCCGTCACCGGATAACCCGTACCTATGGACGTTTCTGATCTGCTCGATGGCCTCAACGACAAACAGCGTGACGCGGTAGCCGCGCCGCGCAGCAATTTATTGGTGCTGGCAGGGGCAGGCAGCGGCAAGACTCGGGTACTGGTTCATCGTATTGCCTGGCTATTGTCCGTCGAAAACTGTTCGCCGTACTCCATCATGGCGGTGACGTTTACCAACAAAGCCGCAGCGGAGATGCGTCATCGTATCAACCACTTGATCGGCACCAGTCAGGGTGGCATGTGGATTGGCACCTTCCATGGATTGGCACACCGTCTGCTGCGCGCGCACCATATGGATGCCAATCTGCCGCAGGATTTCCAGATTCTGGACAGCGACGATCAGCTGCGCCTGCTAAAACGGCTCATTCGGGCGCTGAATCTGGATGAGAAGCAGTGGCCGCCGCGTCAGGCGATGTGGTTCATCAACGGTAAGAAAGACGAAGGTTTACGTCCGCAGCACATTGAAAGCTACGGCAATCCCATAGAGCAAACGTGGCAGCGTGTCTATCAAGCCTATCAGGAAGCGTGCGATCGCGCCGGATTGGTGGACTTCGCCGAACTGCTGCTGCGTGCGCATGAACTGTGGCTGAACAAGCCGCATGTGCTGAATCACTATCGTGAGCGTTTTACCAATATTCTGGTGGACGAATTTCAGGATACCAACCGTATTCAATACGCCTGGATCCACATGCTGGCGGGTGATAGCGCCAAGGTCATGATCGTTGGAGATGACGATCAGTCGATTTACGGCTGGCGTGGAGCGCAGGTCGAAAATATTCAACTGTTCCTGAAAGATTTCGCTGGCGCAGAAACGATCCGTCTGGAGCAGAACTATCGCTCGACCAGCAATATCCTGAAAGCAGCGAATGCCCTGATTGCCCACAACGGCGGGCGGCTTGGCAAGAACCTATGGACGGATGGTGTCGAGGGTGAACTGATTTCGCTTTACTGCGCGTTCAATGAACTGGATGAGGCACGCTACGTCGTCAACCGGATTAAAGCCTGGCAGGAAAACGGTGGTGCGCTGCAAGATAACGCCATTCTGTATCGAAGCAACGCCCAGTCGCGCGTACTGGAAGAGGCGCTGTTGCAGCAGAGTATGCCGTACCGCATCTACGGCGGAATGCGCTTCTTCGAACGTCAGGAAATTAGAGATTCGCTATCTTATCTGCGCCTAATCGCCAATCGTAATGACGATGCGGCGTTCGAGCGTGTGGTGAATACGCCGACGCGCGGAATTGGCGATCGCACGCTCGACGTGGTGCGCCAGACGGCGCGCGATCGTCAACTGACGCTGTGGCAATCTACTCGCGTGCTGTTGCAGGAGAAGGTGCTGGCCGGACGTGCGGCGGCATCGCTGCAACGCTTTATCGAATTGATCGATGCGCTGGCCTATGAAACCTCTGAACTACCGCTGCATGTGCAAACCGACCGGGCGATTAAAGATTCTGGCCTGTGGAGCATGTACGAACAGGAAAAAGGCGAGAAAGGACAGGCGCGAGTAGAAAACCTGGAGGAACTGGTGACGGCTACGCGCCAGTTCAGCTATCAGGAAGAAGATCAGGATCTGATGCCGCTTCAGGCATTCCTGTCGCATGCTGCGCTGGAAGCGGGTGAGGGTCAGGCGGATGCCAATCAGGACGCGGTGCAGCTTATGACGTTGCACTCGGCGAAAGGGCTGGAGTTCCCGCAGGTGTTTATCGTCGGCATGGAAGAAGGCATGTTCCCTAGCCAGATGTCGCTGGATGAAGGCGGACGTCTGGAAGAAGAGCGTCGTCTGGCCTATGTTGGCGTCACGCGCGCGATGGAAAAGCTGACGATAACCTACGCTGAATCCCGCCGTTTATATGGCAAAGAAGTCTATCATCGGCCTTCCCGATTCGTCGGGGAACTGCCTGAAGAGTGTGTTGAAGAAGTGCGGTTACGCGCCAGCGTCTCCCGCCCGGTCAATCACCAGCGCCTTGGCACGCCGATAACGCAAAATGACAGCGGCTACAAATTGGGACAACGAGTTCGTCATGCGAAATTCGGCGAAGGTACCATCGTGAATCTGGAAGGCAGCGGCGATCACGCCCGTCTTCAGGTCGCGTTTCAGGGGCAGGGTATTAAATGGCTGGTTGCCGCCTACGCCAGACTGGAAACGATGTGATCGTCACGCGTGTGGCAGCATAACTTATAAAAATCCTGTATTAATCTTTCTCGTCATTTTCGACAATGCTAGGTGGCCTGCCGCGTATCCATGGATGTGTGGTATCACAATAAAAAAGGAGCATGCCCATGACGTTAGACCAGATTATTGCCGAGTTACAGAAGAAAAAATGGGTCGATCTTACGCATACGATTACAGAGTCGATCCCTATTTTTGGTGCGTTTGAAGGCGTGTTGCAGCGCAAGACCTTATTCAATGTTGAAGATCATGGGTTTTATGCACAGGCCGTGACGTTTGCCACACAGACAGGGACGCACATTGATGCGCCGGGGCATTTTGTGGCGGGCAAACGTTATTTGGATCGGATTGATAATAAAGAACTGTTGTTGCCGCTGGTGGTGATCCACAAACAAGACGCGGTCGCGCTCGATCCCGATTATCGCCTTTCTGTCGAAGACATTCTGACGTTTGAACGTGAGCACGGGGACATTCCGTCAGGAAGTTTTGTCGCGTTTGCCAGCGGCTGGAGTACGCGCTGGCCTGATATTGACGCCTTTGCGAATAAAGACGAACAGGGAAACAGTCATACGCCGGGGTGGTCACTTGAGGCGCTAACGTTCCTGTTTGAAGAGCGCGGTATTAGCGCGGTAGGGCACGAAACGCTGGATACAGATTCCGCTGCCGATTTCCGTCGTAACAATGGGCTTATTGGCGAGTTCTTCGTGCTGAACCAAAATGCCTGGCAGGTCGAGGTGCTGAATAATCTGCATCAACTGCCGCCTACTGGCGCTTATATTCATGTCAGCTACCCTAATTTCGCCGGTGCACCTGGCTTCCCCGTCCGTGCCATTGCCTATTTACCGGACAACGCTTAGTACATATACGCGGTTCCTTTTTGTTTTGGGGGACTGCGTTTTTACTGATTTCAGCGACGGATTTACTGGATAAAGCTCATCCATTTGACCAATATTTTACAGCGTGTTTCAGCCGCGGTTTTAAAGTTGAAGTCTTTTTCATCTCAGCGTAACATGCGCGCATCATTATTCTCGGAGGACTAACGCCTTGGACACACCCAGTCGATACTGGCTCACTAACCTGTTCATTAGGTACAACTTCTAAGGTTATCTTCCTCTGCTGATACCCTTCGTGGTTGTCAGCGATGCTGTTTTTGTCGCTATGAGTCAGATCCGTCGAACGGACTGAAACCTGCTGGTGACACCTCACCTCTGTTTCTGTGCTTCAATTGCGTTGTCCATCTCTGCTACTGAAAGGGGAGCTATGGCCCATGCTGAGCGCATTTAAACTGGATAATTGCCGTTTATCTCGTCTGGAATTGGATGACTCCGATGATCTCACCACGTCAATTTGGGTTGATTTGATCGAGCCGGAAGACGATGAGCGTGAGAAAGTACAAACCGAACTGGGACAAAGCCTGGCAACCCGTCCGGAACTGGAAGACATTGAAGCGTCGGCACGTTTTTTTGAAGATGAAGACGGCCTGCATATTCACTCCTTTTTCTTTTTTGAAGACGCGGAAGATCACGCCGGTAACTCTACCGTGGCGTTTACCATTCGCGATGGTCGCCTGTATACCTTGCGCGAGCGTGAACTGCCTGCGTTCCGTCTGTACCGCATGCGCGCCCGTAATCAAACGCTGGTTGACGGTAATGCTTACGAACTGCTGCTCGATCTCTTTGAGACGAAAATTGAGCAGTTGGCGGATGAAATCGAGAACATCTACAGCGATCTGGAATCGCTGAGCCGCATCATTATGGAAGGGCGTCAGGGTGAAGAGTACGACGACGCGCTGTCCACGCTGGCGGAACAGGAAGACGTGGGCTGGAAAGTTCGCCTGTGTCTGATGGATACTCAGCGTGCGCTGAACTTCCTGGTGCGTAAAGCTCGTTTGCCATCCGGCCAGTTGGAGCAGGCGCGCGAAATTCTGCGCGACATCGAATCTCTGCTGCCGCACAACGAATCCCTGTTCCAGAAGGTTAACTTCCTGATGCAGGCGGCGATGGGTTTCATCAACATCGAGCAGAGCCGGATTATCAAGATCTTCTCGGTGGTATCCGTGGTATTCCTGCCACCGACGCTGGTGGCATCAAGCTACGGGATGAACTTCGAGTTTATGCCGGAGCTGAGGTGGTCGTTTGGCTATCCAGGTGCGATTGTACTGATGATTCTTGCCGGACTGGCACCGTACCTCTATTTCAAACGTAAAAACTGGCTTTAAATTTTTACCGATGCGCTTGATGGAGATTACCCATCAGGCGCATAACGCTCCTTCCCTTTAATGTAAAACCCCTTTCCTGCCTGATCGTTTGCGACCTTACTATTCCTGTTTATTCTCCAATTATTCTGTTTAGAATGGCGAATCGCTTTTCTGTTCTTACTTTTATTAAAAACAGGTCGTGTACATGAAAGGGATGTCACCGTGGGTGCAATGGGGAATCCTGCTGTCGGTCTCATTAATTCTGGGGTTTGGGCTACAGGTTTACCACGTTCCTGCCGCGCTGTTGCTGGGGCCAATGATGGTCGGTGTCGTCATGGGGCTAAATGGCGCGACGATTCGCATCCCGCCCGTCGGCTTTGCGGGCAGTAATGCCGTTTTGGGCTGTCTAGTTGCACAAAGTCTGTCATTTTCTATCCTGACGCCTTTGCTGAACGAATGGCCGCTGGTGCTGTTCATTCTGTTGGCGACGCTGGCTGCCAGCGGATTATCTGGCTGGTTACTGGTCAAATTTAGCGAACTGCCCGGAACGACTGGGACCTGGGGAGCATCGCCGGGCGGTGCGTCTGCCATGGTCGCGATGTCTGGAGAGTTCGGCGCGGACGTGCGGCTGGTTGCCTTCATGCAATATTTACGGGTGTTGATGGTGACCGCTTCGGCCGCGTTCGTGGCACGCCTGAGTTTGGGCGACGACGCGGCAGAAAACAGCGCGATGCTAGTGTGGTTCCCTTCGCTGGACTGGCGTTTTCTCGCGACGCTCGGTGTGGCATTCGGTAGCGCTTGGTTAGCAAGGCGTTTACGTATTCCCTCTGGGGCGTTACTGGGGCCGATGATTATCGGGTCGATGCTGCATGCCAGCGGTACATTACAACTGCAAACGCCGGAATGGCTGCTGGCGTTGGCCTATGCCGTGATTGGATGGAGCGTGGGTTTATGTTTCACCCGCCCGATCTTTTTGCTGGCGATACGTACGTTGCCTTACATGATGACGTCGATTGTCGGATTGATGCTGCTGTGTGGCGGGATGGCGTGGATGGTGACGAAAATGATGCCGGTGGATATGCTGACCGCCTTTCTGGCGACCAGCCCTGGCGGGCTGGATTCGATTGCGATTATCGCCGCAGGCAGTCGGGTCGATATGGCGTTTGTTATTGCCATGCAGACGCTGCGGCTGTTTTCGACACTGTTGTTCAGCCCGATCTTATCGCGCTTTATTTCCCGTCGTGTTGAGGCTGGGACGCTGTAGCTGGCGTGCGCCGTAGCTTACGCTGCGTATAAAGCGCATCCAGAATAAATAGGCCCAGTGCACCCCAGATGAAGGCAAACGTCACCAGCTTATCGCTGCTGAATGTTTCACCGTAGAACACCACTGCCAGCATGAACATGATGGTGGGGCCGAGATACTGGAAAAAGCCGAGCGTCGACAAGCGCAGGCGCATGGCCGCCGAGGTAAAGAACAACAGCGGTACTGTGGTGACGATACCCGCCGAGAGCAGCAGCAGATTCAGCGACCAGGGGTTGGCTGTCAGATGGCTGCTCGGCGTGTCGGCAATAAAAAACAGATAAATGACGGCAACTGGCAGCAGCCACAGCGTTTCGATCAGCATGCCGGTTTGGCCGTCGATACCAATTTTTTTACGCAGCAGGCCGTATAACGCGAAGCTGAATGCCAGCCCGAGCGCGATAACCGGCAGCGAGCCGAATGTCCACAGCTGAATCAGTACGCCAGTCACGGCAAGCAGCACGGCCAGCCATTGCAGGCGGCGGAAGCGTTCGCCCAGAAAGATCATACCTAGCATGACGTTGACCAGCGGGTTGATAAAATACCCCAGACTGGCTTCCAGCATGTGATGATTGTTAACCGCCCAGATATATAACAGCCAATTCCCGCCAATAAGCACCGCCGTTAATGCCAGCAGAAACAGGTGTTTGACGTTGCGGCAGGCATGGCTCACCTGACGCCATTTCCGACCGACCGTCAGCAGGATCAGCATAAAGAAGAATGACCAGATAATACGGTGCGTCAGTATTTCATTGGGCGGAACGTGCTCAAGCAGCTTGAAGTAAACGGGAGCAATTCCCCAAATAAAATACGCGGCGAGGGCGAAAAAGATCCCCTCACGGGTTTGTTGCGCGTTCATGGGTGACTCGATAAGGACGGCGGGAAAACGCTAAGTTTACCCAAAACTGTGAGCGCTTTCACGTAAAGTGTTCATGACACGGTTTGCCAATGAAGGATGTTCGCTAATAACGGATGTTCGCCAACGATAAATGCTATCCGACAATATAGGTTGCGGTGGCGCTGGCCAGATGCGAACCCTGTTCGTTATGCAATTCGGCACGTGCGACGGCGATTTTATTACCACCGCGCAGCAGTGTGCTGGTAATGGTGAAGCGTTCCCCGTAGCCCGGACGTAGATAATCCACCCGCATGTCGATGGTGCCCATGCGTGCGAGCCGGTGATGAAACTCCTGATCGCTGATCGTCTCATGGCGCAGCAGCGTGTTACCGACGCAGACTAATCCAGCGGCAACGTCCAACCCCGCAGCAATCACGCCGCCGTGCAGAATCTTTTGTGCCGCATTGCCAATGAGTTTATCTTGCCGAGCGAACGTCAAGACGGCTTTGTCGGCTTCAAACTGCTGTAATTCAAGGCCAAGCTCGATGTTGAACGGCATCTTGTAAATGAAAATCTCACCCACGAGCTGGCGCACAGTATCTCTGGTTAATGTGGTTCCCTGAAATGATGGTACGTCAGCCATAGTCGTTTCCCGTCCGGATAAGAGATACGCAATAAATGTGTTTTATTTGATGCAATAAAGTTATTCAGGTGTTTATTTTATGCGTTGTTTTTGTTTCTTTCCAGAAAAAGCCAAGAAACGAGGGAACGGTAATTCAAACGCCGCTGAACTGTGTAGAATGGCGGGTTTGAGTGGGGAAATACTCACCACAAGCTGGTTAAACGAACGTCGGTTAAAACGAACGTCGTATAAAAAAATGGCGGAGAAAATGAATGCGTAAAATAGTACTCGCACTGGCAGCATTATTGATGGCACAGGCTCATGCTGAAGATATAACAAATGCACCTGCGCCGAACCAACCGGCGGTACGTGGCAGCATTATCGCCAGCTTGTTACAAGAGCACGACACCCCGTTTATTCTTTATCCTTATGAAAGCAACTACTTACTTTATACCTATACCAGTAACATCAATAAGACGGCGATACAGAGCTATAACTGGGGTGATGAAGCGCGTAAAGACGAAGTGCACTATCAACTGAGCCTCGGGTTCCCGATCTGGCGTGGAATTTTGGGTGATAATTCGCTGCTGGGCGCGTCCTATACACAGCGTTCCTGGTGGCAACTGTCTAATAAAAGCGAGTCTTCTCCGTTTCGTGAAACCAACTATGAGCCACAGGTCTTCCTGGGCTGGGCAACCCACTACACATTAGCAGGCTGGACGCTGCGGGATGTAGAGATGGGCTTTAATCACCAGTCTAACGGCCGTTCTGATCCAACGTCCCGCAGTTGGAACCGTGCTTATATGCGTCTGATGGCGCAGAACGGCAACTGGCAGGTTGATGTGAAGCCGTGGGTGCGTTTCTCCGACAGTCAGGACGATAACCCAGATATCATTAAATACATGGGACATTATCGTTTACGCGTCGGTTATGTGTGGGGCGACAGCGTGTTTAGCGCGGAAGGCCGTTATAACTGGAATAGCGGTTACGGCGGCGGCGAACTGGGCTGGAGCTATCCACTAACGCGTCATGTCCGTTTTTACACCAAGGTCTTTAGCGGCTACGGTGAATCCCTGATTGACTACAATCATCGTCAAACCCGCTTCGGCGTTGGGGTGACGTTGAACGATATGTTCTAACTAACGTGTGTTTTAGCGATTGCGGTTTTTAACCATTGCAGTTTTACCCGACGGCGCTGAAAATAGCGCCTGTTTGATTTCATTGAATTGGGGAAGGCGTGTCTACGGCGGAAGTATTGAATAAGGAAGCGCTGGCGGTTCAGGTTCTACGGGACACGTTCGGCTACCAGCAATTCCGACCGGGTCAGCAGGAAATTATCAGCGCGACGCTCAGTGGGCAGGATTGTCTGGTTATTATGCCGACAGGCGGCGGTAAATCGCTGTGCTACCAAATCCCCGCCTTGGTGATGGACGGGCTGACGCTGGTGGTGTCGCCACTAATTTCTCTGATGAAAGATCAGGTCGATCAGCTCCAGGCTTACGGCGTCTCCGCAGCGTGCCTCAATTCGACGCAGACGCGCGAACAGCAGCTTGAGGTGATGGCGGGCTGTCGTACTGGTCAGATTAAGCTACTTTATATTGCGCCAGAACGCCTGACGACAGAAAGCTTTCTCGAACACCTCGGCTACTGGCAGATTTCACTGATCGCGGTGGATGAAGCGCACTGCATTTCCCAATGGGGACACGATTTCCGTCCTGAATACCGCGCGCTGGGGCAGATTAAACAGCGTTTCCCTCATCTTCCTTTTATTGCGCTGACGGCTACCGCCGACGAGACCACGCGGAACGATATCGTTCGCTTGCTGGATCTTCAGTCGCCGCTGATTCAGATCAGCAGTTTTGACCGCCCGAATATTCGCTACACGCTGGTGGAGAAGTTCAAACCGCTCGATCAGCTCTGGATGTTCGTGCAGGCGCAGCGCGGAAAAAGCGGCATCATCTACTGTAATAGCCGTTCCCGCGTGGAAGATATCAGCGCCCGTTTGCAGGCCCGTGGGCTGAGTGCGGGGGCTTATCATGCCGGGCTGGATAATGAACGACGCGCACAGGTACAAGAAGCGTTCCTGCGTGACGATCTTCAGGTGGTGGTGGCGACCGTCGCGTTTGGTATGGGTATCAACAAGCCTAACGTGCGATTCGTGGTGCATTTTGATATTCCGCGCAACATCGAATCTTACTATCAGGAAACGGGACGTGCCGGGCGTGATGGCCTCGCTGCCGAAGCCGCACTGTTCTACGATCCGGCGGATATGGCGTGGCTGCGTCGCTGTCTGGAAGAGAAACCCGCCGGGCCGCAGTTGGATATTGAACGTCATAAGCTCAATGCGATGGGCGCGTTTGCCGAGGCGCAGACCTGCCGCCGTCTGGTGCTATTGAACTATTTCGGTGAAGGACGCCAAGAGGCCTGCGGCAACTGCGATGTTTGTCTTGATCCGCCGAAGCGCTACGACGGGCTGGTTGAGGCACAAAAGGCACTTTCCTGCGTGTATCGGGTCGGACAGCGCTTTGGCCTGGGGTATATCGTCGAGGTGCTGCGCGGTGCGAATAACCAACGTATCCGCGATTTCGGCCATGACAAATTGCCGGTCTACGGGATTGGTAAGGATAAATCGCAGGAACATTGGGTCAGCGTGCTGCGCCAACTGATTCATCTGGGTTTGTTGAACCAAAATATTACGATGCACTCTGCCGTACAGCTTACTGAATCTGCACGTCCAGTATTGCGGGGGGAAATGTCGCTACAACTGGCTGTGCCGCGTGTGATTAACCTGAAACCTCGCGCTAATCAAAAATCTTACGGTGGGAATTACGACCGCAAGCTGTTTGCCAAATTGCGTAAACTGCGTAAATCCATCGCGGACGAAGACAACATTCCGCCTTACGTGGTATTCAGCGATGCCACGCTGCTGGAGATGGCAGAACTGATGCCGATCACGGCGGGCGAGCTGCTGAATATCAACGGGGTCGGCCACCGCAAACTTGAACGTTTCGGCGCGCCTTTCATGAACATGATTCGCGATCATGTCGATAATGATGACGAGTGATGCTCGTCTTGTCTGATTGCATTTAAATACAGGAAAACCAACATGCTGATGCTATTTCTGACGGTGGCGCTGGTGCATTTCATTGCGCTGATGAGCCCGGGGCCGGATTTCTTTTTCGTTTCACAAACCGCAGCTAGCCGGTCGCGCCGTGAAGCGATGATGGGTGTGTTGGGCATTTCTCTGGGTGTGGTGGTCTGGGCGGCTATCGCGCTGTTGGGGCTGCACCTGCTGTTGCAAAAAATGGCCTGGCTGCATACGGCAATTACCGTCGGTGGCGGACTGTATCTGTGCTGGATGGGTTGGCAGATGCTGCGTTCTGCACGGAGTAAAGCACAGTTGGAAACCACGCAGGAAACGGCGGTTGTGCTGCCGCAGCGCGGTAAAACCTTTATGCGTGGATTATTGACGAATCTGGCGAACCCAAAAGCACTGATCTACTTCGGCAGCGTGTTTTCACTGTTTGTCGGCGACAGCGTTGGCAGTGGTGCGCGCTGGGGGCTGTTTGCGCTGATCTCAATTGAAACGCTGTTGTGGTTTAGTCTGGTCGCAATCGTGTTCGCACTACCTACGATGCGTCGTGGTTATCAGCGTCTGGCGAAGTGGGTGGATGGTGTGGCGGGCGTATTGTTTACCGGTTTCGGCTTGCACCTGATCTTCTCTCGCTAACCTTCCCCCTTAGAGAGTGTCCGGTGGAGAAATAAAAGCGCGCCGTGATTTGATACGGCGCGCTGTCTTAATCAGGCCTTTCTCGCTGTGGCGAGTAACGCGCCGACCAGCACGAACAGCGATCCAAATATCCGGTTGAGTGTTTTCATCTGCCGTGGACCTTTCAGCCATCCGGCGATACGTGTGGCTAGCGTGGCGTAACCAATCATCACGATAATATCAACAACAACGGTGGTGATCCCCAACACCAAATACTGTGCGGCCTGCGGCTGGTGAGGGATAATGAACTGTGGGAACAGCGCTGCCAGAAACACAATACTTTTGGGGTTGGTCAGGTTCACCAATATTGCACGTTTAAAGAGTTTGCGACGCGGCATCGCACTGGCGAGCGCCTGAAGATCGAGTGCCCCGGCGGCACGCCACTGCTGAATCCCTAGCCAAATCAGATAAGCCGCGCCCAGCCATTTCAGCACATCGAAAGCCAGCACAGACTGGTTAAGCAATGCGCCTAACCCAATACCGACCAGCACGATATGAATAGCCAGCCCGACCTGTAAACCACAGATCGAGGCCGCCGCGCCGCGATAGCCGTGACTAATCCCCGTACTCATGGTGTTGATGGCACCCGAACCGGGCGACAGGCTGAGAATAAGTGTTGTGAGTAAGTAGGTTAACCACCAATCCAATGTCATGAAATCCTGCTCCTGAATCACGTTCTGTATTACGAGAGTCTGTCTGTTTTTTATGTCACAATACGCTCGTGATCCACCGCTTGTCATGTTCTTCCGCTAGCTTTGTTTTCCCTGTGTCACCGGAGAGGTGTGATGATTCAACGCCGCAATACGTTGTTTACGTCGGAACGGTTAACACCTGAATCGTTAACGGCAGGCCTGTTAACGCGAGAAGCGCAGTTTGCCGCTTTTGCTACCGGAGAATTACTGGATTTCTGGCGTCAGCGCGAAGAGGGTGAATTCTCTGGCGTGGATGATGTGCCGATCCGGTTTGTTCGCTTTACCGCGCCGCAGCACGACAAAATTGTCGTAGTTTTTTCTGGCCGCATCGAAAGTTACGTTAAATATAGTGAAGTGGCGTATGACCTCTTTCATTGCGGCTATGATGTGCTCATCATGGATCACCGTGGGCAGGGGCGGTCTGGGCGGGTGCTGCAAGATGGCCATCGCGGACACGTACAACGTTTCAGTGATTATGTCGATGATGCTGAAACGCTGTGCCAGCAGCACATTGATCCGGCGCGATATATCCGCCGGTTTGCGCTGGCGCATTCCATGGGCGGCGCGATTTTGGGACAGCTTTTGGTTCGCCAACCTACGATGTTTGATGCGGCGGCGCTGTGTGCGCCGATGTTCGGCATTCGTTTACCGCTTCCTCATTGCGTGGCCGAGTGGATCGTCGATTGGGCGGAACGTCGCCCAGCGATACGTGATTATTACGCTATAGGCACGGGACAGTGGCGTCCTCTGCCTTACCGAATGAATGTGCTGACGCACAGCCGCGAACGCTACCAGCGTAGTATTCGATTTTACGCGGATTCGCCAGATTTGCGTGTTGGTGGCCCTACTTACCATTGGGTGCGTGAGGCGATACAGGCTGGGAAACAGCTGTTGGCACAGGCCAGCGCCGTGACGACGCCGCTTCTGCTGCTACAGGCGGGAGAGGAGCGGGTGGTGGATAATCGCAGTCAGAATGCGTTTTGCCAGACACTGACGCAGAGCGGTGATGCCAATTCGAACGGCGTTTTGCAGGTTATCCACGGCGCGCGGCATGAAATTCTATTTGAGACGGATAGTCTCCGCGCTCATGCATTTGCGCTGATTTTTGCGCACTTTGCGCGCTATCATTAATTTTAGACTGTTGGCAAATCGCTCAACGGATACTGCCAGCAACCTCGTTCATTTTTTGCGGCGCGTGCCGCCAATACACCAGAAGTGAGATCTCATCGTTATGTACCATGTCGTTGCTTCCGATTTAGATGGCACACTGCTGTCACCTGACCACTCGCTGTCCCCGTATGCGAAAGAAACCCTCAGGCTGCTGACGGAGAAAGGGATTCACTTTGTGTTCGCGACTGGACGGCATCACATGGATGTCGCGCAAATCCGCGATAATCTCGGTATCAGCGCGTTTATGATTACCTCGAATGGCGCGCGCGTACACAACTCGCAGGGCGAGCTGATTTTCAGTCACAATCTGGATCAGGATATTGCCCGCGACCTTTACAGCATTGTGCACACTAACCCCGATATGCTGACGCACGTTTACCGTGATGACGAATGGTTTATGAACCGTCCGCGTGCGGAAGAAGAGCGTTTCTTCAAAGAGTCGATCTTTAAATACAAGCTGTTCGAGCCTGCACTGCTTGAGACCGATGGCGTTAGCAAGGTGTTCTTTACCTGCGATTCTCATGAACAGCTGCTTCCGTTTGAAGAAGCGATCAACGCGCGTTGGGGCGACCGCGTCAACGTGAGTTTTTCGACCCTCACTTGTCTGGAAGTGATGGCAGGCGGCGTGTCTAAAGGCCATGCGCTGGAGCAGGTAGCGAAGATTATCGGATTCTCGCTCAAAGAGTGCGTAGCGTTTGGCGATGGCATGAACGACTACGAAATGTTGTCGATGGCCGGGAAAGGCTGCGTCATGGAGAACGCGCATCAGCGCTTGAAAGATTTGCTACCGGATCGCGAAGTAATTGGTTCTAATGCAGACAGTGCGGTGCCGAATTACCTGCGGGAATTGTTTCTGAAGTAAGCGGTGCATTATTGAAACGATGTATCATCGGGCACGCGATGCCCGATGATAACTTTGAACTTCAGCGCTCGTTTGAGGATCGAGATACCGAGGGCGACCACGGTGCGAGGCATCCCTGCGGGAGCCTCATCATCGTGTTTCCCTCTAAATCCATGCTTAAGTGACCAGCATGATAACTTCAGCGCGGCTTTTTCAGAAAATCGACTGCTTTGTCGGGAAAATCGGTAAACAGGCCGTCAACGTCCGCCTGATAGTAGAGAATGTCATAGAGCTGATCGATATCTTTGGCGTACGTCGGTAGCCTGTCGGCTCTTGCCGTAAACGGGTGCACCTGAAGTTTGTGCTGATGGGCTTCCTTCACCATATCGGTAAAGGTGATGTTGCCAGGCGTCGACCCTTTTTGAACTAGCATGTGGTAGTCCGGGCCGATACCGTCGGCATAGGTCGCAATCTGTTTCATTGCACCGGGCTTTTGCATCCAATCGTAGTTGTAATTCACCCACGCCCCATCGGCCTGTTTTTCGTAGGTTTCATGCCAGTCGGTATAGGCGACCAGTTGAATCAGATTCAGATCCATCTTCATCTGTGGCTGTAATTCGGTTTTGATGCGCTTTAACTCTGCAACATCAAACGATTGCAGGAAGACCTTATCGCTTTTCTCCGTATAGCCATACTGCTTCAGCACGGTCAGCGTTTCGCGTGCGATGTCTTTCCCTTCCTGATGGTGAAACCACGGTGCTTTGATTTCAGGATAGAGGCCGATGTTCTTGCCAGTTGAGTGGTTCATACCCTGAATAAATTCAATCTCTTCCTGAAAGGTATGAATGCGGAAGTCGGATTTCCACATCGGGAAACGGTTTGGGTAGCTCTGTACATGCTTGCCGTCTTTGATGTCGAACCCTTCGGTGAATTTCAGTGATTTGATCTCTTTCAGCGTAAAGTCGATAGCGTAAAAACGTCCATCTTTGCGGGCACGCTGTGGGAAACGTTCTGCCACATCGGTAACGCGATCCAGATAGTGATCGTGCAGGACAATAAGCGCGTTATCTTTAGTGAGTACCAAATCCTGTTCCAGATAATCGGCACCCTGAGCGTAGGCCATCGCCTTCGCCGGAAGCGTATGCTCAGGCAGATAACCGCTGGCACCACGGTGGGCAATGACAATTTTATCGGTTGATGAAGCGGAAGTGTCGGCGTTACTAGAAGCACTAAAGGACACGGAGAGCGCGAGGGCGGAGATCAGAGATGTTACGGTAACGTTCATGCGATCAAACCTCTTTCTGTTGAGAGAAAGGCGGCGTCATCAGGACGCCGCCAGAGGGATGCTTACAAGAGCGGGTTAGGCGCGATTGGCTAACTCTGCTTTATGTTTTTTCTCATTCAGCATAACAACAATCAACAGAAGCACAGCCATAATGCTGCCGCCAATCATCACCATGAAGCCGCCGTCCCAACCGAAGAAGTCAACGGTGTAGCCGACTATGGCGCTGGCGGCAACGGAGCCACCGAGGTAGCCGAACAGACCGGTGAAGCCTGCCGCTGTGCCTGCCGCTTTCTTCGGTGCCAGTTCCAGCGCGTGCAGACCGATAAGCATAACCGGGCCGTAAATCAGGAAGCCGATGACGATCATACATGCCATATCCACACCCGGATTACCGGCTGGGTTCATCCAGTAAACGATGGTGGCGATGGTAACGAGTACCATGAAGAATACGCCCGTTGCACCACGGTTACCTTTGAACACCTTATCAGACATCCAGCCGCACAGCAGCGTGCCCGGAATACCCGCGTATTCATACAGGAAGTACGCCCAGGACGATTTATCCAGTGCGAAGTGTTTAACTTCTTTCAGGTAAGTCGGTGACCAGTCGAGGATGCCGTAACGCAGCAGGTAAACGAAGACGTTGGCGATAGCGATGTACCACAACAGTTTGTTCGGGAAAACGTACTGCATGAAGATCTGCTTAGCTGTCAGTTCTTCTTCATCTTTTTCATTGTAATCAACTGGATAGTCGTTTTTGTACTCTTCAACTGACGGTAGACCACAGGATTGCGGGGTATCACGCATTAAGGCAAATGCGATGAGTGCAACCAGAATGGCGGCGAAGGCAGGCATGTAGAGTGCTGCTTTCCAGTCGTTAAACCAGGCCATACCCAGCAGGAAGAGCAGAGGTGGAAGTCCGCCGCCGACGTTATGCGCACAGTTCCATACGGACACGATGCCACCACGTTCTTTCTGTGACCACCAGTGAACCATAGTACGTCCGCACGGTGGCCAGCCCATACCCTGGAACCAGCCGCACAGGAACAGCAGGACGAACATGACGGCAATGCTGGAGGTTGCCCACGGTACAAAACCCATGAACAGCATGACGGCAGCCGCCAAAATTAGACCAGCAGGCAGGAAAACCCGTGGGTTTGAACGGTCAGAGACCGAACCCATGATGAATTTGGAAAAACCGTAGGCGATGGAGATGCCGGACAGTGCAAAGCCAAGGTCACCGCGCGAGAAGCCCTGTTCAATCAGATAAGGCATCGCCAAGGTGAAGTTTTTGCGTACCAGATAGTAGGCGGCGTAGCCAAAAAAGATCCCCATGAAAATCTGCCAACGCAGGCGACGATAGAGCGGATCGACGTGATCTTGCGACACGCGTGGCTGGTGGGCGGCGGGCCTAAAAATACTCAGCATAGATATCTCCAATGCGAAAAAAAACGATAGCTTTTTTGTTCTATTACGAACGTTATTGTAAGGGGCTAGCGTACAAATGAGTGTGATTCATGACGCTAATGTTACACTTTTATGAAACTGTGACGATTTTTGCGCTCATGTTAACAGAATAGGAAAATTCCACAGTGTGGTTTTAGTGACCCAAATCACACTTATTGTTTTTAAACTCCCCTTTGCTTTCGTTTAGTGTTCGTTTTTGCTCTTTATCAAACATTAACCCTTCTTTTTGTGTCCCAATAGCAACATACATACCCTCTATATCCTCCGCCTGGAGCGAGAATATGAAGCAAAACACTGGGAACTGGCGTGAAACTGACGTGGTTGTCATTGGCGGTGGTGCGACGGGCGCGGGTACAGCACGGGACTGTGCCCTGCGCGGACTGCGCTGCCTGTTACTTGAACGTTATGATATTGCGACCGGTGCGACCGGGCGTAATCACGGCTTATTACACAGCGGCGCCCGTTATGCAGTGACGGATGGTGAATCTGCCCGCGAATGTATTGAAGAGAACCAAATTCTTCGGCGGATCGCCCGGCACTGTATTGAGCCTACTGACGGTCTGTTTATCACCTTGCCGGAAGACGATCTCGGTTGGCAGGCGCAATTCATTACCGCTTGCCAGCAGGCTGGGATTGGCGCGCAGGCGCTGGATCCGCAGGAAGCGCTGCGGCTGGAACCCGCAGCAAACCCGACACTGATTGGCGCGGTGCGCGTGCCGGATGGCTCTGTGGATCCTTTTCGCCTGACAGCGGCCAACATGATTGATGCCTGCGAGCACGGTGCGGAAGTGTTGACCTATCATGAGGTCATCGGGCTGATTCGTCAGGGTGACCGTATTACCGGCGTGCGCGTTTTCGACCATAAAAAAGGTGTAGAAACAGAAATATACGCGCAGGTAGTGGTTAATGCCGGTGGTATCTGGGGACAACACATTGCGGAATATGCCGATTTGCGTGTGCGCATGTTCCCGGCAAAGGGCGCGCTGCTGATTCTCGGGCACCGCATCAACAACATGGTGATCAACCGTTGCCGCAAACCGGCCGATGCCGACATTCTGGTGCCGGGCGATACCATTTCGCTGATTGGTACCACCTCAACCCACATCGACTACGATCAGATCGACAATATGCTGGTGACGCCTGCTGAAGTGGAAACGCTGATGCGGGAAGGTTCGATGCTGGCTCCCTCGCTGGCAAGCACGCGAATTCTACGCGCCTATGCGGGCGTCCGACCGCTGGTTGCCAACGATAGCGATCCCAGCGGGCGTAGCGTGAGTCGCGGCATTGTGCTGCTCGACCATGCCAGCCGCGATGGGCTGGAAGGATTTATTACCATCACTGGCGGCAAGCTGATGACCTATCGCCTGATGGCGGAATGGGTGACGGACGCTATCTGCAAAAAGCTGGGTCATGACGTCGCTTGTTCGACGGCGCAGACGCCGTTACCCGGTTCTGAATCGCTGAGTGAAGTGAAAACCGCCCCCCACGCTCTGTCAGCGTATCCCGCGGCAAAACCGCTCTCTGCGCCGCTACGTGGTTCGGCGATCTATCGCCACGGTGAACGCGCTGGGCGAATGCTGTCCGGTGAACGTCTGGACCGCAGTCTGGTGTGCGAATGTGAGGCCGTGACGGCGGGGGAAGTGCGCTACGCCGTGGAATCATTGCAGGTGAATAACCTGATTGATTTACGTCGGCGTACTCGTGTTGGCATGGGCACCTGTCAGGGTGAGCTGTGCGCCTGCCGTGCGGCAGGTCTGTTGTGCCGTCTGGGCACCGCGACACCAGAGCAGTCGCTCACGCAGCTCAGCCAGTTTTTGAACGAACGTTGGAAAGGCATTCGCCCCATCGCGTGGGGTAATGCGCTGCGCGAAAGCGAGTTTACCAGCTGGATTTATCAGGGATTGTGCGGCTTGACGGCCAGCGACAGTCAGGAGGATCGTCATGCGCTATGACGTTGTGATTATTGGCGGCGGACTGGCAGGGCTGACCTGCGGCATCCGCTTGGCAGAACAGGGAAAACGCTGCGCGATTGTCAGCGCTGGGCAGAATGCACTGCATTTTTCTTCCGGCGCGCTGGATTTACTCTCTCATCTCCCTGACGGACAGCCCGTTAGCCAGCCACTCGATGCGCTGGGCGAGCTGGCGCGTCAGGCACCTCATCACCCTTATTCTCGTATGGGGGCGGCGGCAGTTGCCGCACTGTTACCACAGGTCGAGGCATTGTTGGAACGCAGCAATATTTCCCTGTTGGGCAATCATCAGCAGAATCACTGGCGTATGACGCCGTTAGGTAAGTTTCGTGCATGCTGGCTAAGCCCGGTTGACGGTGTCACACGTGGCCTGCCGGATTCTCATTTTGGTGACAATCCGCTCATTGCTGGTATTGAGGGCTTTCTGGATTTTCAGTCCCGAATTGTGGCTGGCACGCTTCAGACGCAGGGTATCGCGGCACGTAGTGATGAACTCAAACTGCCCGTGCTGGATCGGTTGCGTCAAAATCCTAGCGAATTCCGCGCGGTAAATATTGCCCGCGTGCTGGATCGACCAGAAAACCGCGCGGCGCTGGTGGAAGAGCTATCGCTTCTGGCTAACGGTAACGATGCCATCATCATGCCTGCCTGTCTGGGATTGGACAGCCCTGAGATCGTGCGTGAACTCTCTGATGCGTTAGGTAAACCGGTGCTGCTGTTACCGACATTACCGCCGTCAGTACTCGGGTTACGTTTGCATCAGGCGCTGTCACAGCGTTTTCGCCAATTGGGTGGCATGGTGATGCCGGGCGATCGCGCGGTGCGCGCCTCGCTGTCTCCGCAAGAAATTGCGATTCATAGCCATCATCACCGCGATATTCCGCTGCGGGCGAAACACGCGGTGCTGGCGAGCGGTAGCTTCTTCAGTAACGGGCTAGTGACACAGTTTGATCGGGTGACTGAGCCGGTCTTTGGGCTAGACATTCGGTTTGCTGAGCAGCGCGAGGGCTGGAGCCAGCAGGACGTGTTTGCACCTCAGCCCTATATGCAATTTGGTGCGATCGTCGATGAACATCTGCATCCGCGTATCGCGGGTGAGACGGTCAACAATCTGTACGCGATTGGCGCAGTACTGGAAGGTTTCGACCCGATTGTGCAGGGATGTGGGGCTGGCGTTTCCTTACTCAGCGCGCTCCATGTTGCCGAACAGATCCTGAAGGAGGGCAACCCATGAGCCTGCTTAGCGATAACAGTTTTGAAGATTGCATCAAATGTACGGTCTGTACCACGTACTGTCCGGTTTCGCGTGTGAATCCGCTTTATCCTGGTCCGAAACAGGCTGGGCCGGACGGCGAGCGCCTGCGCCGCAAGGATCCGGCGCTGTACGACGATGCGCTGAAATACTGCACCAACTGCAAACGCTGTGAAGTCGCGTGCCCGTCGGATGTCAAAATTGGTGACATCATTCAGCGTGCGAAAGCGACGCACAGTAATCATAAGCCGACGCTGCGCGACGCGATTCTTAGTCATACCGACTTCATGGGGTCGATTGCCACGCCGTTTGCGCCGCTGGTCAATACGGCTACCAGCCTGAAACCGGTGCGCCAACTGCTGGATAAGGCGTTGAAAATCGACCACCGTCGCCAACTGCCAAAATACTCGTTCGGCACCTTTCGGCGCTGGTATCGCCAGCAGGCAGCAAAGCAGCAGGCTTATGATGAGCAAGTCGCTTATTTCCACGGCTGTTATGTGAACTACAACCATCCGCAACTGGGTAAAGATCTGGTTCAGGTCTTTAATGCGATGGGGATTGGCGTTCAGTTGCTGAATAAAGAGAAATGCTGTGGTGTGCCTCTGATCGCCAATGGTTTTCACGACAAAGCCAGAAAGCAGGCGCACGCGAATATCAAATCACTGGATGAGGCGATCAATCAGAAATCCCTGCCCGTAGTCGCAACGTCATCCAGCTGTACGTTCACGCTGCGGGACGAGTATCCACATCTGCTGGGTGTGGACAACGGCCACGTGCGTGATGGTATCGAACTCGTGACGCGTCAGCTCTATCGCCTGCTGGAAGAAGAAGGGCGAACGCTACCGCTGCGTAAATTGCCGCTGCGGGTGGCATATCACACACCTTGCCACTTGGAACGGATGGGCTGGACGGCGTATACCTTAGCGCTGCTGCAACGCATCCCCGGTCTTGAACTGGTGATGCTGGATTCCCAGTGCTGCGGTATTGCGGGTACTTACGGCTTTAAGAAAGAGAATTACGCCACGTCGCAGGGCATTGGCGCTCCGCTGTTCCAGCAGATTGAAGAGAGCGGCGTCGATATCGTGGTGACGGACTGCGAAACCTGTAAATGGCAGATTGAGATGTCGACCAGCAAACGGTGTGAGCACCCGATCACGCTGCTGGCGAGGTCATTAGCGCAGCCAGAGTAAAAAGCAGAAGCGGAGCAAAACGGTTAATGCAGCTCACGTAATCCTCATTTTAGGAGAAACACGGGGATGAGGTTCCCGTAGGGATACCTCGCCCCGTGGTCGCTCCGTGTATCTCGGTTTTTAAACGATCGGTATGGAGTAAAACGGGCTGTTCTGCAGTCCGTATTGAGAATAAGAATTTATCGCAAAAAGCACTTTACAAGTGCGAATGATAATGATTATTATTGCTGTGCGTTCCGGGGAACGATGTCATGTACCTGTGTTAATGATGAGTTGTTTAACGATAAATTGTTTAACGATGATTTGTTAAGGGTGTTCACGACGATCCAGCTTCCCTGTGAAGGCACGACATTGCTCACATTGCTTCCAGTATTATTTAGCCAGCTCGGGTGCTGGCTTTTTTTTGCCTGTCGAACAACGCTCCCAGACAGACAACCCTGCTTTGATCTTCCGAAACCCCTTGCCTTGATTCCATCGCTATCAATTATTCTCTGGTGTCGAACCGATACATCGTGCTGGCGATTGCCCTGCCGCGCGATTATTGATGATACTGTTCTGGAAAAATGGACTGGTATCGCTTCGGCATAGACATCTATTGATAAAAGGGAAACTGTGTATGGATATCTGCATGAGTAGGAAAAAAAGTGTATTTGTCTTAATAATTATGTTGTTGAGTCTGTTTTTAGGCGGACTAACTGTGAGCCACGCTGCGGCTAATGATAAAGCGTTCCTGCACCCAGGTATGCTTTATACGCAAGCCGATTTGGAGCGGATGAAGGCAGGGGTCAATAATAAGCAGGAACCTTGGTATTCAGATTGGCAACTGCTGCAATCTCACTATTTGGCAGGTTCCACTTATTCGGTCACGCCTAAAGCGGTGGTATACCGAAACGACCCCACAAATGGAAGTGCGGGAAATGGCGAATTACAGAATAGTGCTTCAGCCGCATTGTCCCTTGCAATTGAATGGGCGATTACCAAAAATCCCGCTTATGCTAATGCGGCGATAAAAATTCTTAACGGCTGGTCAGCAACATTAACGGAAATTAAGGGCAACGACGCACAACTTGCCGCCAGCCTTTATGGCTATAAATTGCTTAATGCGGCTGAAATTTTACGCTATAGCGGCAGCGGTTGGTCGTCGGCTGATATTGCGCAGTTTAGTAAAATGATGACCAACGTATTTTACCCATTAACCAAAACGTATGGTCAGGTGAATGGCGGTTGGGCGAATGGCAATTGGGATGCGGCCGACACGGTATTTAACTTGAGCTTAGGTGTCTGGCTGAACGATTCTGAAATATATGATAATGCCGTAACGTATTTTAAACAGGGTGAAGGCAACGGTTCGGTTATCCATTATATACAAAATGATAATGGCCAACTGCAGGAGAGTGGTCGGGATCAGGCGCATGCGCAAGGGGGATTAGGATTATTAGTGATGGCCGCACAGATTGGCTATAACCAGCGTCAATATCACACTAATGGCGCAGAGATGGTGAGCTACCCGAATAATAGCTATCCACTCGTTAAGGCGGCGGAGTATACAGCGAAATATAACTTGGGATATACGGTTCCCTATACGCCGATTCCTGGTAAAGGTTATACGCTTGCTGATATGGGAAAAGGACGTTCATGGATCCCCGGCCTGACTATCTCTTCTGCGTTTCGTGGCGAGTTCAGACCAATATATCGGGGGATTCTCAGCTTATTTACTGCTGCCGGCGTTGCTGAAACCAAGCTACCGTACACGAAAGAAGTCATTAGCCGTATGCCGATAGGGAAATTCTATTTTGACCATCCTTCCTATGAAGGATTAATTAATGCCATGAATTCTTCTTCATCAAGCAATATTTATATTGTGTTGCAGTCCGTCAGTAAATCTCTGAATAAGGATAATACGGGAACGCTGGCTGCCGTCACCGGTGCATTACCGTGAATGGGGTCAATCCGTCGGTAAATAGTGGGATTCAAGCTGTTTACATTAATCAGAATAGATTCGCTTTTCGTTCGATACAGACGGGTAAATATATTTCTGTTTCTGCTGAAGGGCGTTTATTAGCGTCTGCTGACAATGTGACCGACAGCGAGTCGTTCATTTATACCGATTCTGGTAATGGCAACGGTACGTTGCTTGCTCTGTCTAATCGTCGCTATGTTGTAATGAATGCGGATACCTATCAACTTTCAGCGACCGGAACCAGCGTTAACAATGATAATGGTCGGTGGACTATGTTATATCCCGACCCAACAGCGGTAGGTGTTGTTAAGTAATCATCAAACACGGAACTGGAGTTAATCTCTGGTTCCGTGCGAAATTGTTCCATATACAATTTTCCATACAAATGAGTGTGTGTTGTACCCCATTCCCCAATGCAGCATCCCGTTCTGATTTTTCGAACAGAGCGGTGAGTTTTTTGCGCTATCTTATTTTCCTCCGCCCGTTACACTTTCCTTATCAGAAACGCAGGAGGAAAGAACATGATCTATTTACGTCAAGCGCAAGATCGCGGACATGCTAATCACGGCTGGCTCGACAGCTGGCATACATTCTCATTCGCTGATTATTACGATCCTGATTTCATGGGATTCTCAGCACTGCGCGTTATTAACGAAGACTTTATCGAAGGTGGTCAGGGCTTTGGCACGCACCCGCATAAAGATATGGAAATTCTGACCTATGTTTTATCCGGTGCGGTTGAGCATCAGGACAGCATGGGAAATAAAGAGCAGGTGCCAGCGGGCGAATTCCAGATTATGAGCGCGGGAACGGGCATTCGTCACTCTGAGTACAATGCCAGTAAGGATGAACAGCTGCACCTGTATCAAATCTGGATTATCCCGGAAAAAACCGGGCTGACGCCGCGCTACGAGCAGAAGCGCTTTGATGTGCTTCAAGGTCGCCAACTGGTGCTCTCCCCAGATGCGCGTGAAGGCTCGCTGAAAGTCTTTCAGGACATGACGCTGTGGCGCTGGGCGCTGAAAGCGCAGGAACAGGCGGAGTATCAGATTCAGGCCGATCGTCGCGTTTGGGTTCAGGTGGTGCGTGGCAGTGTAGAGATTAACGGCCAGAAAGCCGAAACCAGCGATGCATTTGCGGTCTGGGATGAAACGGCTATTTCCGTACACGCCAGCGAAGACAGTGAAATTCTGCTGTTTGATTTACCGCCGGTATAACGACGGCGAAGGAATAACGGATAAGCCCGCGTAGGTAAGGACGCGGGCTTTTTATTCTCTTAAAAGCTTCACGCTATCCTTTAGATTCTGTTTCTTTGCCTTTACTTTCTTTACGTTTTTTTTGCTAGACTTAGAGCACTGTTTTTCAGACGCTTTTAGTCGATGATGAAGAAAAAAAGACCCGTTCTCCAGGATGTTGCCGATCGCGTTGGGATTACCAAAATGACGGTAAGCCGCTATTTGCGTAATCCCGCTCAGGTGTCAGCCGCGTTGCAGGAAAAGATCGCCATTGCGTTGGATGAGCTGGGCTATATCCCTAATCTCGCACCCAATATGCTCGCCAGCTCGACCAGTCGGGCGATTGGCGTACTGCTGCCATCATTAACCAATCAGGTTTTCGCTGAGGTACTGCGCGGGATTGAGCGCACGGCAGAAGCGCACGGTTACCAGACCATGCTGGCGCACTATGGCTACCATCCTGACAAAGAAGAGCAGCGTCTGACTTCACTGCTGTCGTATCACATTGACGGGCTTATTCTGGCTGAGCGCACCCACACGCCGCGAACGCGTCAGATGCTGGACGTCGCCGGTATTCCGGTGGTGGAGCTGATGGATTCCGTTTCACCCTGTCTGGATATGGCTGTCGGATTTGATAACGTCGAAGCCGCGCGACAGATGACGCTGCGCATGGTCGCACTGGGGCATCGTCATATTGTCTATCTCGGCGCGCGACAGGATGAGCGTACGATTATGCGCTGTCGCGGCTACGAGCAGGCGATGTGGGAAAGCGATCTCAAGAGTTATTGCGTGATGAGCGAGCGGGCGTCTTCTTATTCGCTCGGTGGTGAACTACTGCGGCAGACGCAGGCGGAATACCCGCAGGTCGATAGCGTGTTTTGCACCAATGACGACTTAGCCGTCGGCGCGATGTTTGAATGCCAGCGGCAGGGGCTACGCGTGCCGGAAGACATCGGCGTCGCTGGTTTCCACGGTCACGATATCGGGCAGGCGATGGTGCCGAAGTTGGCTAGTGTATTGACGCCGCGTGAACACATGGGACGCGTCGGCACCGAGCGCCTGCTGGCCCGCCTGCGAGGCGAGCCGGTGGAGCTGGAAATGGTCGATGTCGGTTTTACCGTGCTGGACGGCGAAAGCCTCTAAGCCTTGGCGTTAGCCTGCTGCGCGCAGTGCTTCAACGCAGCGCTGCACCACATCTTCTCGAGTGCCGTCAATATCGACCTTCAGGACATCCGGCTCATCGCTGCCCGGTTCTTCCAGCGCATCGAACTGGCTTTTCAGCAGGTCTGTCGGCATGAAGTGTCCTGCTCTGGCTTTGTGACGCTCCAGAACCAGTTCAAAGCTGCCTTTCAAATAGATAAACACCATCTTTTCGTTCCCTTCGCGCAGGCGATCGCGGTAACGCTTTTTCAGCGCGGAACAGACGATGATGCCAGTCTCGTTTTTGTGCGCCAGGCTGTAGGCGACATCGCTGAGCCGCTCCAGCCACGGAGCGCGGTCATCGTCATTCAACGGTGTACCGCTGGCCATTTTCTGAATATTGGCGCGCGGATGCAGATCGTCACCGTCAATAAATTTTGCCTGAATGGCGCGGCCAAGTTCAGCGCCAACTGAGGATTTTCCACTGCCTGATACGCCCATCAGAATAATGCTTCGACCTGACATAATTTGATCTCTATCGCAAACTGTAAATTAAATGATACTTAATGGTTCCAGACTTTAACATGTTACCCGTATCATGTTACCGGTATCAAATGATGATGTGATACACCTCACAAACAATCAGCCAATCCAGACTGGGTGCCCTAAAGAGATTATTAACGATGACAGAAATAACATCCGCTTATAGCGCCAGTGTGCTATTAACCATCGCCGCAGGTTCGGTCGCACTGTTACTGGTGCTGATTATGCGCTTCCGTGTCCACGCATTCCTAGCGTTGACGCTGGTGAGCTTGATCACGGCGCTGGCGACAAAAACGCCTTTCGAGAAACTTGTTCCTACGTTGCTCAGTGGTTTCGGCAGCACGTTGGCATCTGTTGCCCTGTTGGTTGGTCTGGGGGCAATGATTGGCCGCCTGTTGGAAGTCACCGGTGGTGCGAATGTGCTGGCGGATACGCTAATTAATAAATTTGGTGAGAAACGCGCGCCTTTCGCGCTGGGCCTTGCCTCTCTGCTGTTCGGCTTCCCGATCTTTTTCGACGCTGGGCTGATCGTGATGTTGCCGATTATTTTCAGCGTGGCGAAACGCTTTGGCGGTTCAACGCTGACCTATGCGTTCCCAGCGGCGGGTGCCTTTGCCGTTATGCACGCCTTGCTGCCGCCACATCCCGGCCCGGTTGCTGCCAGTGAATTGCTGGGTGCCAACATTGGTCTGCTGGTGTTGGTGGGGGCCGTGATTGCTTTCCCTACCTGGTATTTTGGCGGTTATCTGTTCGGCCTGTGGGCGGGTAAAAAATTCCATTTACCATTGCCGTCAACCTTCCTGACTGAAGTCAAAGCGGATGAGCAGCATACGCCGCCTCCGTTCAGCGTGGTGATGTGGGTGCTGTTGCTGCCACTGATCCTGATTTTCCTCGATACGGGATTGAATACCCTGACGGTAATGGGTGTCATCAGTGATGATAGCAGTCTGGTGCAGTTCCTGCGAATGCTGGGGAAAACGCCGGTTGCGCTGCTGATTACCGTCTTGTTTGCCATGATTATGTTTAGCGGCCAGCATAGCCGTAGACACCTTGAGAAGATCTGTGAAGGCGCACTGGGGCCTGTTTGCTCGATTATTTTGGTAACCGGTGCGGGCGGGATGTTCGGTGGTGTTCTGCGTTCTAGCGGTATTGGCGATGCGCTGTCTGGCGTGTTGGCGGATACAGGTATGCCAGTGATTGTGGCCGCGTTTGTGGTCTCTGCGGCACTGCGTGTCGCGCAGGGTTCGGCGACGGTGGCATTGACGACCACGGCGGCGCTGATGGCGCCTGCGGTTGCGGCGACCCCCGGCCTGAGCCAGTTCGATCTCTGCTTTATTGTGGTGGCGATTGCGGGTGGTGCGACCGTGCTGTCGCATGTGAATGACTCAGGCTTCTGGCTGGTTGGCCGTTTCCTCGAAATGGACGAGAAAACAACCCTGAAAACCTGGACGGTGATGGAAACGCTGCTCGGCACCATCGCCTTCCTGATCGCGTTAGTGGGGAGTATTTTCCTCTAATGTGTTTAACCCCCACCTTGTGGCGGGGGGATTTTAGTCACATTTTTTATGCCGACTAAGAGATGGTTTCGTGCGCGAGAATGTCGTTATTTTCATGCTACTTCGTAGCACGCGCCCGACATGGGACGGCTCAAACGCCGCTCGCCCCATGACCCCCAGGCTTCTGGCATAAATTATGCCGCTACGCGGTGCCATCAGCGTTCATGACCACCTTTCGAGCCGACGGTGACGCGCTCCCGGCGCGGCACCGTCTTTCGCGGCGTCCCTGCCGCTCACTCGGTGGTCATGCCCACCGCTGCATAATTTTTACGCCGGATAACGTCAACCCTCATAATAATTTGCGCAGTTATGTATAAGACACAGGGGAGAATGACGCGGCTATAACTTCATATAAGCACGTATGCCGTCGAGGAACATCTGCGTCGATAGCATCACCAGAATCAGGCCCATCAATTTCTCCAGCGCGCTCACGCCTTTCTCACCCAGCAACCGCAAGAACAAATCAGACATCAGCAGGATGATGAAGGAGATCGTCCAGGCGATAAACAGCGCCAGCGTCAGGTGGGATAACTGATTGGGATACTGGTGGGAAAGCAGCATCAACGCTGCCAGAATCGATGGCCCCGCCACCAGTGGAATCGCCATTGGCACCAGAAACGGTTCTTCTCCTGCTGGCAATCCGCTGCTGTTGCCTTCTTGCGAAGGAAAAATCATCCGAATTGCGATGAGGAACAGCACGATACCGCCGGAAATAGACACGGTTTCGGTGCGCAGATTCAGGAACGCCAGAATGTGTTCACCGGCGAACAGGAAAATCAGCATTAGCCCGAGTGCAATCAGCATTTCGCGGATCAGCACCACACGTCGGCGTTTAGGGTCGAGGTGCTTGAGTACGGACATGAAAATCGGCAGGTTGCCGAGTGGGTCCATTATGAGCAACAGTAGTACCGTTGCGGAGATCATTTCTGTCATGTTGGTTCTTTACTCCCAAAACCGTGTTTCCTGACCGGGGCCATCTTTATGGACTGGCCAACGTTATTATCCTGTGTCAGGTTGATGATATTAGAATGACTGCTGAAAAATGCCGTACTATCGAATAAATTCACTTGCGACTTTATGTACATTTTGTAAGGTTGAACGACACGATAATTTACAGGTTTACGACACGACACGCGCAGCCTCTGCGGCAGATCACTGAGTCAGCAATAACTAAGCGCTATCGACGTTAGCCAGAATTCTTTTTGTTACCCCCAAAGCAGGACAGTTACCATGAAAAATGTTGGTTTTATTGGCTGGCGCGGTATGGTCGGCTCGGTTCTCATGCAGCGCATGGTCGAAGAACGCGACTTTGATGTGATTCACCCGGTATTCTTTTCGACTTCTCAGCATGGCGAACCCGCACCTGCGCTGGGCGGCCATCAAGGCGTGTTGCAGGATGCTTATAATATCGAAGCATTGCGCGCGCTGGACATCATCATTACCTGTCAGGGCGGCGATTATACCAATGAAGTGTACCCAAAGCTGCGTGAAAGTGGCTGGCAGGGTTATTGGATTGATGCCGCATCCTCACTGCGTATGAAAGATGATGCGATTATTATCCTGGATCCGGTGAACCACGGGGTGATTCAACAGGGTCTGGATAAAGGTATCAAAACCTTTGCAGGCGGTAACTGTACCGTCAGCCTGATGCTGATGTCATTGGGCGGCCTGTTTGCTAACAATTTAGTGGAGTGGGTTTCTGCTGCGACGTATCAGGCGGCTTCTGGCGGCGGTGCGCGTCACATGCGTGAACTGCTTGCTCAGATGGGCGCCCTGCACGGCGAAGTCGCGAAAGAGCTGCAAGATCCGGCTTCTGCGATTCTGGATATCGAACGTAAAGTGACAGCGCTGACCCGTAGCGGTTCGCTGCCGACCGATAACTTCGGCGTACCGTTGGCAGGTAGCTTGATTCCGTGGATCGACAAACAGCTGGATAACGGCCAGAGCCGTGAAGAGTGGAAAGGTCAGGCGGAAACTAACAAGATTCTGAGCACCAGCAGCGTCATTCCTGTTGATGGTCTCTGCGTGCGCGTCGGCGCACTGCGCTGCCACAGCCAGGCGTTCACCATCAAACTGAAAAAAGACGTCGCGCTGCCGGAAATTGAACAACTGCTGGCAACCCACAACGACTGGGTGAAAGTGGTCCCGAACGATCGCGATATTACCATGCGTGAACTGACACCTGCCGCGGTAACCGGCACGCTTTCTACGCCGGTCGGTCGTCTGCGTAAGCTGAACATGGGGCCGGAATACCTGTCCGCCTTCACGGTCGGCGATCAGCTGCTGTGGGGAGCCGCTGAACCGCTGCGCCGTATGCTGCGCATCCTGTTGTAGTTATCTCGCTATAGTTATCTTGCTATAGTTCTCCTGCTTTCTGGCGCGACATCGATTGGTGTTGCGCCAGTTTCATACTCAGGTCATATCGAGAACATCAACGAATGCATACCAACAGTGAACAGGATATGTCACGAGTATTGACATGGAAAAATCAGAAATTTGTTGTTACGACGAATAATGATCTATTGGATATTCATGCCATACATTGTTATTTAACGCGTTCAAGTTGGGCAGAAGGCATTGATATCGATACGGTTCGGGAATCTATCACTAACAGCCTTAATTTCGGTTTATTTACTGACGATAAGCAGATTGGGTTGGCGCGAGTCGTGACGGATTTTGCGACTTTCGGTTATCTCTGTGATGTTTATATACTGGAAGAATATCAGCAGCAAAAGTTGGGAAGCTGGTTAATGGAATGCTGCCTCGACCACCCAGTACTTAAGCGGTTGCGGCGTATTATGCTACTAACATCAACTGCACCATGGCTCTATGAAAAAGCAGGATATTCTCCGATTAACAAAGAAAACTATGTCTGGACGATTACGCGTCCCGATATATATCAATCGAAGATGCATCCGGCTTGAATCACCCGTCAGACTAAGCGTCGTCTCCTGCTTTCAGGCAGTTTTCATTAGCCTGATTTTATTCTGACGACCTGACATGTTTATCCACCTCGTCACGCCACGCTATCCAGTTTTTCCAATGCCTTGCGCGCTGAAATCAGCGGGACGCGTACTTCGACCCGGGTGAATTTATCTGTTTCGCTGACTACCGTGATGCCATAGCGGTTGCCGTAGCGCGCTTTAATACGGCGGTCGACCAGATTCATGCCTAGCCCATCGCCACCGCTGCGGGGTTGATAGGTGCCAGCATTATCTTCTACTGACAGTTCCAGCGTGTTGGCGTGCAGACGTCCGCTAATGTGGATGTGTCCGTGTTCAATCATCTGCGAGGTGCCGTGCTTAATCGCATTTTCGACAATCGGTTGCAGGGAAAATGCCGGTAGTCGCGCTTCACGCAGCGCCTCCGGTAGCGAGATTTCTACCGTCAGGTGATCGGCAAAGCGTGCCTTTTCGATTTCCAGATAGGCGTTAACGTGCTCCAGCTCGTCATTGAGCGACACTTCATCGTTGCTGCGCTTGAGATTTTTACGGAAAAACGTCGACAGAGACAGCACCAACTGGCGGGCGTGATCGGGATTGCGTCGTATCACTGCGGACAGCGTATTGAGTGCGTTAAACAGAAAATGCGGGTTGACCTGTGCGTGCAGTAGCTTGATTTCCGACTGCGCCAGCAGCTGTTTCTGTTGTTCAAAACGGCCTGTCAGAATCTGTGCGGAAAGTAGATGAGCGATCCCTTCTCCCAGCGTACGGTTAATGCTGGAAAATAGCTTATTCTTGGGCTCATAAAGCTTGATCGTGCCGACAACGCGCTGATCTTCGCCGCGTAGCGGAATCACCAGCGTGGAGCCGAGTTTGCAGTGTGATGACACTGAACAGGTATAAGACACCTCGTTACCGTCGGCGTACACCACCTGATTATTGTCTATCGCCCGGCGCGTGTGTGATGACGTGATGGGCGCACCGACATTGTGGTGGTCATCACCCAACCCAATGAAGGCCAGCAGTTTGTCGCGATCGGTAATCGCCACGGCACCGACACCCAGCTCTTCATACAAAATACGGGCAACGCGCATACTGTTTTGCGGGTTGAACCCCTGACGCAGTGCCCCTTCGGCGCGTGCCGCGATTTGCAACGCCTTGGCGGAAAAAGCGGAGGTGTATTTTTCGAAAATAGCGCGCCTGTCGAGCAGGATGCGCATGAACATGGCGGAACCAATGGTATTGGTGATCATCATCGGTAGCGCAATATCCCTCACCAGTTCAACGGCGTTATCAAACGGTCGAGCAACCAGCAGAATAATCGCCATTTGTAGTATCTCCGCAACCAGCGCGGTCAGGCCAACGACGAGGGGCTTAAAGAGCAGATCGATACGGTTACGGCGTGCCAGATAGCGATGTAGCAGCCCGCCGAGCAGACCTTCGGCAATGGTCGATAGCATACAGGCCAGCGCTGTCATACCGCCCATCGAATAGCGGTGTAACCCGCCAGTCAACCCGACAAGAAAGCCAACGGAAGGGCCGCCCAACATACCGCCGAGCACTGCGCCCGTCGCGCGGGTATTGGCAATAGAATCGTCTATATGCAGACCGAAGTAGGTTCCCATAATGCAAAACACGGAAAAAACCAGATAGCAGACCAGCTTGTGCGGCAGGCGGATGGTGACCTGCATCAGCGGGATAAACAGCGGTGTTTTACTGAGCAGATAGGCGATAACCAGATAAACACACATCTGCTGTAACAGGGAAAGAATCAGATCAACCTGGCTAACCATGGACGGGGTCTCAACATGCACAATCGCCAAATTGTACTGCTTTTTGCTAGCGGACGAATCGATCTTTAAACAAAAGATGCTAATTATCCCGCGTCATAACTTATTCATATAAATATAAACGGAAAAATTTCATCAGTTCTCAGATATTTCTCCGTTCTTTGACTACGCTAAATTAGGGCGCGTTGTTCAAGAACTCTTTCATAGTATTCATTATTTTTACACGTCGCCGTTATTCATTAGCAAGCTAATAACTCATTATTTTTATTGGATTTTTGTTAAAAATAAGTGACGGAAGAATATAAACGCAACGTGATGCGTTTTTTATATAGCTTATTTATTTAATTCAAATGGTTAATCAGAGGATGGATACCATGTCAGCGTTTTCTGAGGCGATTAATTCACTTATTTCCGGGCATTATGCCGATCCGTTTTCGCTGTTAGGTATGCATCATTCCTCCAAAGGTCTTGAAGTTCGAGCGTTACTGCCGGATGCGGAGGCTGCCTGGGTTGTTGATGCCAGCAATGGACAAAAAATTGTCGAGCTGGAACGTGTCGATGGACGCGGTTTTTTTTGTGGTCTTGTGCCGCGTCGGAAACACGCTTTTCACTACCAGTTGGCTGTGACCTGGCGTGAAGAAACCTGGGTGATTGAAGATCCTTACCGTTTTGGCCCGCTGTTGCAGGATATGGACATTTGGCTTTTAGCCGAAGGTACCCACCTGCGACCTTACGAGCGGCTAGGTGCACATCTGGAAACGCTAGATGGCGTTGAAGGCACGCGCTTTGCCGTCTGGGCGCCGAACGCTCAACGTGTTTCGGTGGTGGGGCAGTTCAACTTCTGGGACGGCCGACGTCACCCGATGCGGCTACGCAAGGAAAACGGCATTTGGGAGCTGTTTCTACCTGATGTGAAAGCAGGCCAGCTCTACAAATACGAAATGATCGACAGCCACGGTAGCGTCCGGCTGAAGGCCGATCCTTATGCATTTGAAGCGCAAATGCGCCCAGATACCGCATCGCTGATTACGCCGCTGCCTGAGAAAGTCCCAACTAATGAGGCTCGTCGCGAGGCGAATAGCCTGCGCTCTCCTATCTCCATTTATGAAGTCCACCTCGGTTCCTGGCGGCGGCATACGGATAACAATTTCTGGCTGAGCTATCAGGAATTGGCGAACCAACTGATTGATTATGTGCAGTACATGGGCTTCACCCATGTTGAGTTGATGCCGATTAACGAACACCCGTTCGATGGCAGTTGGGGTTATCAGCCGCTAGGGCTGTATGCACCAACGCGCCGTTTCGGTACAGCATCAGAGTTTAGAGCGTTTGTTGATGCGCTTCATGGTGCGGGAATCAACGTCTTGCTGGACTGGGTGCCGGGGCATTTTCCCGGTGACGAATACGGCTTGGCACAGTTTGACGGCACTGCGCTCTATGAGTACGCCGATCCGCGCGAAGGTTATCATCAGGACTGGAACACGCTGATTTATAACTATGGCCGCCATGAGGTGCGTAACTATCTGGCGGGTAACGCGCTGTTCTGGATGGAGCGCTATGGCATTGATGGGCTGCGGGTAGACGCCGTGGCCTCCATGATTTATCGCGACTACAGCCGCAGTGAAGGCGAGTGGGTGCCGAACCATTACGGCGGTAAAGAGAACCTCGAAGCCATCGCGTTTCTACGCTACACCAACCACATGCTGGGTCATGCGGCACCCGCTGCGATTACGCTTGCCGAAGAGTCCACTGATTATCCGGGTGTCACGCTGCCGCCTGACTGCAACGGTTTGGGCTTTCACTACAAGTGGAATATGGGCTGGATGCACGACACGCTGACCTATATGCAGCTCGATCCGGTTCACCGCAAATACCATCACGATCTGCTGACATTCGGCATGTTATACGCCTATAGCGAGAATTTTGTGCTGCCGCTGTCTCACGACGAAGTGGTACATGGCAAGCGTTCGCTGCTGGATCGCATGCCCGGTGATGTGTGGCAGAAATTCGCTAATTTACGTGCCTATTACGGCTTTATGTGGGCCTATCCCGGCAAGAAGCTGCTGTTTATGGGCTGCGAATTTGCGCAAGGGCGTGAATGGAATCACGACGCCAGTCTGGATTGGCATCTGTTGGATGAACCAGAAGGGTGGCATCGTGGTGTGCAGGCGCTGGTGCGCGATCTTAACCATTACTATCGCCAGCAGCCGTCGCTGTATCAGCTGGATTTTCAGCCGCAGGGCTTTGAATGGCTGGTGGTGGACGATCGGGAAAACTCGGTCTTCGCTTTTATTCGACGCGATGAACAAGGCAATGAAGTGCTGGTGATCAGCAACTTTACGCCTGTGCCACGTTACGGCTATCGGATTGGCATCAACCAGCCCGGCGGCTGGCGTGAAGTCATGAACACCGATTCTGTTCACTACAACGGTAGCGATCAGGGCAATGTCGGGACGATTTATAGCGAGGAGTGGGGTAGTCATCAACGCCAGCACTCCCTTGTTCTGACCATTCCACCGCTCGCCACGCTGTATCTGGTGAAGGAGACGTAAATGGCGGAATTGCAGACGGGTAAGCCGACGCCGCTGGGGGCAAGTTTTGACGGTAACGGCGTGAATTTCGCTCTGTTTTCCGCCGATGCCGAGCGGGTAGAGCTGTGCGTGTTTGATGAGCGTCAGCAGGAACAGCGCATCGTGCTGACCGCGCGCAGCGGCGATATCTGGCACGGCTATCTTCCCGATGCGCAGCCTGGCTTGCGTTACGGTTTCCGGGTCGATGGGCCGTTCGAGCCGTCACAGGGTTTACGTTTCAACCCGCATAAGCTGCTGTTAGACCCGTGCGCCCGCCAGCTTGATGGCTGGGTGGTGGATGACGCTAGCCTGCAAGGCGGAATTGACCAGCGGGATGAACGCGATAGCGCTGAGATTATGGCGAAGTGCGTGGTTACGGTAGAGGATTACGACTGGCAGGATGACCAACATCCACAAACGCCTTGGAACCAGACGGTAATTTATGAGGCGCATGTTCGCGGGTTGACGCAACTGCACCCTGATATTCCCGAAGATATTCGTGGCAGCTATGCGGCGTTGGGTCACCCGGTGATGATTGATTATCTGACATCGCTGGGCATCACCGCGTTGGAACTGCTTCCGGTGCAGCAGCATGCCGATGAACCCCGACTTCAACAGATTGGGCTGCGTAATTACTGGGGCTATAACGTATTGCTGCCGTTTGCGGTGGATAACAGTCTGGCCGCAGGCGATGACGCGCTGAACGAATTCCGAGATGCAGTGAAAGCGCTGCATAGCGCGGGTATTGAGGTCATTCTGGATGTGGTATTCAACCACAGCGCGGAACTGGACGTTGAAGGCCCTACGCTGTGCCAGCGCGGCATCGACAACCGCAGTTATTACTGGCTGGGCGAAAGCGGTGAGTACCACAACTGGACTGGCTGCGGCAATGTGCTGCGCCTGAATCATCCAGCGGTGATCGACTGGGTGATGGACTGCCTGCTCTTCTGGCGTGAGGTCTGCCACGTTGATGGTTTTCGTTTCGATCTGGCAACGGTGCTGGGTCGCACTCCTGACTTTACCGCTGCCGCGCCGCTGCTGTCCGCTATGAAAAACGATAGCCGCTTGCAGGGCTGCAAGCTGATCGCCGAACCGTGGGATATCGGGCATGGCGGCTATCAACTGGGTCAATTTCCGACGCCGTTCGCCGAATGGAGCGACCGTTATCGTGACGATATGCGCCGCTTTTGGCTGCATGGTGACATTTCCCTCGGCGCATTTGCCTGCCGTTTTGCCGCCTCCAGCGACATCTTCCAGCAGCGCGACCGCCTGCCTTACGCCTCGATCAACAAACTGACGGCCCATGACGGCTTTACGTTGCGCGATCTGGTGAGTTTCAACCACAAGCACAATGACGCCAACGGCGAGGGCAACCGCGACGGCACAGACAGTAACTTCAGCAATAACCACGGCACAGAAGGGCTTGAGGCAGACGACGATATCCGTCAACGCCGACTGGCGAGCCAGAAGGCACTGCTGACGACGCTGATTCTGTCGCAGGGAACACCGATGCTGCTGGCGGGTGATGAACTGGGGCATAGCCAGCAGGGTAACAACAACGCTTACTGTCAGGACAACGAATTAACCTGGCTGCATTGGGATCATGCGGATCGTGGCTTACGTGAATTTGTCGCCGGATTGATCCAACTGCGTCGCACGATCCCGGCGTTACAGCAGGAAACGTGGTGGCAAGAAGGGGACGGCGCGGTGCAGTGGCTGAATAGAGAAGGACAGCCTTTGACGCCGTCGCAGTGGGAGCAGGGGGAGCATCAGCTACAGATTTTGCTTTCTAGTCGTTGGCTTGTGCTGGTTAACGCCAGCCTGCATGCCGGCGCATTCATTTTGCCAGAAGGCCACTGGCAGGTTTCACCGCCGTTTGATGAGACGAACCCGCCTGAGGGCGGAATCTGGCACGGACAAGCGCAGGCGGTAGGCGTCTTGATAAAACAGACCGCCTAAGCGCAAGCCATTAAAAGAATAATCAGGAGATAGCCATGGTGAACAACGACAAGCATGACCCTCTGATGTTGGCAAGACAGCTCCCTTTAAAATCCGTGGCATTAATTTTGGCCGGAGGCCGTGGAACGCGACTAAAAGGGCTGACGGCACTGCGTGCCAAGCCCGCCGTCCACTTTGGCGGCAAGTTTCGCATTATTGATTTCGCGCTCTCTAACTGCCTGAACTCCGGCATACGCCGCATTGGCGTGATTACGCAATATCAGTCGCATACGCTGGTGCAGCACATTCAGCGCGGCTGGTCGTTTTTGAATGCAGAGATGAATGAATTTGTGGATTTACTCCCCGCGCAGCAGCGTCATTCTACCGATCACTGGTATCGGGGAACGGCGGATGCAGTTTGCCAGAATCTCGACATTATCCGGCGCTACCGTGCGGAGTATGTGGTGATCCTCGCGGGCGATCACATCTACAAGATGGACTACTCACGTATGCTGATTGATCACGTGGAAAAGGGGGCGGAATGTACGGTCGCCTGCTTGCCCGTGCCGCTGGAAGAAGCTAGTGCCTTTGGCGTAATGAGCGTGGACAAACAGCATCGTATCCTCGATTTTTCCGAAAAACCGGATAACCCGACACCGATGCCGGATAACCCGGATATGGCGCTCGCGAGCATGGGGATCTATGTTTTTAATGCGGACTATCTTTATCAATTGCTGGAGGGGGATCGCAACGCACCGGACTCTAACCACGATTTCGGCCAGGATCTGATCCCGAAGATCGTTTCGCAGCGTTTGGCCTGGGCCCATCCTTTTACCCTGTCGTGCGTGACGTCGGGTGAGGATGAACACCAGTATTGGCGGGATGTCGGCACGCTAGAGGCTTACTGGCGCGCCAATCTCGATCTGGCGTCAGTCACGCCGGAGCTGGATGTGTACGATCGACACTGGCCGATTCGTTCCGCGATTGAATCGCTGCCGCCAGCCAAATTTGTTCAGGATCGTTCCGGCAGCCATGGCATGACGATGAATTCGCTGGTATCGGGGGGCTGCATCGTCTCCGGTTCGGTTGTCACGCATTCGGTGCTATTCCCGCGTGTGCGGGTCAATTCGTTTTGCAGCATAGATTCGACGGTGATCCTGCCAGATGTCAACGTGGGGCGCTCCTGTCGTTTACGCCGTTGCGTGATCGATCGCGCCTGCCACTTGCCAGAAGGCATGGTGATTGGTGAAAACGCGGAAGAGGATAGCCGCCGTTTTTACCGTTCGGAAGAGGGGATCGTACTGGTCACGCGATCGATGTTGGAAAAGCTATAAACACCATCGGAACAAAACGGGAGTAATAATGCGGGTCTTACATGTTTGTTCAGAGCTATTTCCACTACTGAAAACCGGTGGACTGGCGGATGTGGCTGGTGCGTTACCCGGCGCGCAGATTGCGGCGGGGATGGATGTCCGCGTCATCTTGCCTGCCTTCCCCGATCTGAAAAAAGGCATCGCTAACCTACAGGTCGTGCGTGAGCTGGATACGTTCGCCGGACACGTGACCTTGCTGTTTGGCCATTTTAACGGCGTCGGTATTTATTTGATTGATGTGCCCGATCTCTATGAACGCGCGGGTAGCCCTTATCATGACCCGGCGCTGTACGCTTATGCCGATAACTACCTGCGATTCGCGCTACTGGGGTGGATGGGATGCGAAATGGCGTGCGGTCTGGATCACTATTGGCGGCCCGATATTGTGCATGCCCATGATTGGCATGCGGGGCTGACCTGTGCCTATCTAGCGGCGCGTAACCGTCCGGCGAAGTCGATCTTCACTGTTCACAACCTTGCCTATCAGGGGTTGTTTGATGCCCGACATATGGAGAATCTCCACTTGCCGAGCGACTTCTTTCAGGTCTACGGACTGGAGTTTTACGGCCAGATTTCCTACCTCAAAGCGGGATTGTTCTACGCGGATCATATTACGACCGTGAGCCCGACCTACGCGCATGAGATCACGTTGCCAGCCTATGGTTACGGCATGGAAGGCTTGCTACAGGCGCGTGAAGAGGAAGGGAGGCTGTCCGGTATCCTCAATGGTGTAGACGAGACGATTTGGAATCCGGAGCACGATCCTTTACTCACCAGCCACTACAGCCGCGATGCGCTGGCAAACAAAGCGGAAAACAAACGACGTCTGCAAACGGCGATGGGCTTGAAGGTAGACGAAAAGGCACCGATTTTTGCCATCGTCAGTCGCCTGACCAGCCAGAAAGGGCTCGATATCGCGTTAAGTGCGATACCGGATTTGCTGGAGCAGGGTGGGCAACTGGTGGTGCTGGGTGCAGGGGATGCCGATTTGCAGGAAGGTTTCTTAGCCGCCGCTGCGGAATATCACGGTCAGGTTGGCGTACAGATTGGCTATCACGAAGCCTTCTCGCACCGCATCATTGGCGGGGCGGATGTCATCATGGTGCCCAGCCGATTTGAGCCCTGCGGGCTAACGCAGCTCTACGGCTTGAAATATGGCACGTTGCCGCTGGTGCGCCGAACCGGCGGGCTGGCAGATACGGTATCAGACTGTTCGCTGGAGAATCTGGCAGATGGTCTGGCAAGCGGGTTTGTCTTTAATGATTGCAGTGTGGGATCGCTATCCCGCGCGATTCGTCGTGTGTTCGTGTTGTGGTCCCGACCTACGCTATGGCGCTATGTGCAGCGTCAGGCGATGGCGATGGACTTTGGTTGGCAGGTTTCTGCTCAGGCTTATAGTGCGCTATATCAACGCTTGTATACCCACTAGCTTTCTCGCTGCCCGTCATCCGTGTGCAACCTGAAAACGACAGGGTAGGGTAACACTCACTTGGGAATGAATATTATGAACTCGCCGTTTATCTATACTTCACCAACGCTCAGTGTGGAAGCGCTGAAACACTCTATTGCTTACAAGCTCATGTTTAGCGTAGGGAAAGATCCCTCGATTGCGAATAAACATGACTGGCTGAACGCTACGCTGCTGGCCGTGCGCGACCGAATGGTAGAACGTTGGCTGCGCTCGAACCGCGCGCAACTTTCGCAAGATGTGCGGCAGGTGTATTACCTGTCGATGGAGTTTTTGCTGGGGCGGACGCTGTCGAACGCGCTGCTGGCGATGGGATTGTATGATGATCTGAAAGCGGCGCTGGATGGTATGGGGCTGGAACTGGACGATCTGCTACAGGAAGAAAATGACCCTGGCTTAGGTAACGGTGGTCTGGGGCGTCTGGCGGCCTGCTTCCTTGATTCGCTGGCGACGATGGCGCTGCCGGGGCGCGGCTACGGTATTCGCTACGAATACGGCATGTTCAAACAGAACATTGTTAATGGCAAACAGGCGGAGTCACCGGATTACTGGTTGGAATACGGTAATGCGTGGGAATTCCCGCGTCACAGCACGCGATACAAAGTGCGCTTCGGCGGTCGAATCCAGCAGGAAGGCAGCAAAATGCGCTGGCTGGAAACGGAAGAGGTTATCGCCTGTGCCTACGACCAAATCATTCCCGGTTTTGATACCGACGCCACCAATACCTTGCGTCTATGGGGGGCGCAGGCCAGTAACGAAATCAATCTGGGTAAATTCAATCAGGGCGACTATTTTGCGGCGGTGGAAGATAAAAACCACTCGGAAAACGTGTCGCGCGTGCTGTATCCCGATGATTCCACCTACTCTGGCCGCGAGCTGCGCCTGCGTCAGGAATACTTTCTGGTTTCCGCCACGGTGCAGGACATTCTCAACCGCCACTGGATGATGCATAAGACCTACGCCAATCTGGCGGAAAAATTTGCTATCCACCTGAATGATACTCACCCAGTACTGGCTATCCCAGAGCTGATGCGTTTGCTGATCGATGAGCATAAATTCAAATGGATAGAGGCGTGGACCGTGGTGAGGAAAGTCTTCTCCTACACCAACCACACGCTGATGCAGGAAGCGCTGGAAACCTGGCCGGTTGATATGCTGGGTAAAATCCTGCCGCGCCATCTGCAATTGATTTTCGAAATTAACGAACATTTTCTGGAGTACGTGCAGAAAGAAGTCCCCGATGACAACGAACTGTTGGCGCGGGTTTCCATCATTGATGAAAACAACGGGCGTAAAATACGCATGGCGTGGCTGGCCGTAGTTGCCAGCCATAAGGTGAACGGCGTATCGGAGCTGCATTCGGATCTGATGGTGCAGTCTCTGTTTGCTGATTTCGCCCGTCTCTTCCCTAACCGGTTCTGCAATAAAACCAACGGTGTGACGCCGCGGCGCTGGCTGGCGCTGGCCAACCCGTCGCTCTCCAAGCTGCTGGATGACACCATTGGGCAGACCTGGCGTACCGATCTGAGCCAATTGAGCGAACTGAAACAGCACATCGATTATCCGGCATTTGTGCAGAAAATCCGCAAAGTGAAGCTGAAGAACAAAGTGCGTTTAGCGACCTATATGGCGGAAAATCTGAATATTGTGGTTAATCCAGAATCACTGTTTGATGTGCAGATTAAGCGTATTCACGAATACAAACGGCAACTGCTGAACGTGTTACACGTCATCACACTCTATAACCGCATTAAGGATGACCCAGAGGTTGAGCGTGTATCGCGCGTCGTCATCTTTGCGGGCAAGGCGGCATCGGCCTATTACATGGCGAAGCACATTATTAACTTGATCAACGACGTTGCGAAGGTGATCAACAACGATCTGACACTGCACGAGCGGCTGAAAGTCGTCTTCATTCCTAACTATAGCGTGAGCCTGGCACAGCTGATCATTCCGGCGGCGGATCTTTCTGAACAGATCTCGCTGGCGGGAACGGAAGCGTCTGGGACCAGTAACATGAAGTTTGCACTGAACGGCGCGCTGACGATCGGCACGTTGGATGGGGCGAATGTCGAAATGCTGGAACATATTGGCGAAGAGAATATGTTTATCTTCGGCAACACGGCCGATCAGGTCGAAGCACTACGCCAGAACGGCTATAACCCACGGCAATATTACGATCAGGATGAAGAGCTACACCGTGTGCTGACGCAAATCACCACGGGTGTCTTCAGCCCTGATGATAGCCGACGCTACAGCGATCTGTTTGATTCACTGGTGAATTTTGGCGATTACTACCAGCTATTGGCAGACTATCGCAGCTATGTGGATACGCAGGATCGGGTTGATGAGCTGTATCAGAACAAAGACGAGTGGGCGCGCTGTGCTGTCCAGAATATTGCCAGCATGGGCTATTTCTCGTCTGACCGCACCATCGGCGAATATGCAGAAGATATTTGGAATATCAAACCGATACGGTTGTGATTGCGCGTTGATGATATGAAAAAGCGCCGTAGGCAAAACCTACGGCGCTTTTATATTTGAAGTAAAAGGAGCGCGGTAAGGGCTAATTAACCCGCTTTTGCCATTTGCTGTTGGCGGTAGCTGGCTAACCAGTCGCCGATGCGCTGTTTCTGCGCGTCATCAAAGCGCATGCCCAGTTTGGTGCGGCGCCAGATGACGTCGTCCAATGTGACGGCCCATTCTTTCTCAACCAGATAGCGCAGTTCCGCTTCATACAGGTCATGACCGAAATCTTCACCCAGATCGCCGAGGCCTTTCACGTTTGTCAGAATCAGTTCGCTGTTTGAACCGTAGGTACGGCTGTAACGGCGCGTCAGTGATTCCGGCAGATTGAAGCGGCGACGCAGCGCAGCGGCGTAGTCATCACGTGTGCCAGCGATATCACCGCCCGGCAGTACCGCACCTTTCGTCCAGGCTTTACCCGCTTGCGGATAGTATTTGTTCAGCTTTTCCAGCGCGTGCTCTGCCAGCTTACGGTACGTCGTCAGCTTGCCGCCAAACACGGAAAGCAGCGGAGCCTGACCGTTATCATCATCGACTGACAGCGTGTAATCGCGGGTAATCGCCTGTGGAGAATCGGACTCGTCATCACACAGCGGACGCACGCCGGAATATGTCCAGACGATATCGTCACGCGTGAGCTGCTGTTTGAAATGATCGTTATATACATCCAGCAGGTAACCGACTTCGTTGTCATCGATCTTCACATCGTGCGGATTACCTTTGTACTCCACGTCGGTCGTACCGATGATCGAGTAGTCATCCTGCCACGGGATCACGAACACAATACGGTGATCTTTGTTTTGCAGAATATACGCCTGCGGCTGGTTATGGACTTTTGGCACCACGATGTGGCTGCCTTTGATCAAACGGATGCCGTAAGGTGATTTCAGCTGCAAGCCGTCATCAAAGAATTCTTTCACCCACGGGCCAGTTGCGTTCACCAGACCTTTAGCTCGCCAAGTGAAGGTTTCGCCGGTCAGTGAGTCAACGGCATCCACAATCCACACGCCTTGTTCACGGCGAGCGCGGGTGACTTTGGTGCGGGTACGGACTTCTCCGCCGCGTTTTGCTACTTCCTGCGCGTTTAACACCACCAGACGCGCATCGTCTACCCAGCAGTCAGAATATTCAAAGCCCTGCTTTAGCTCAGGCTTAAGAACGGAATCTGCACCGAATTTCAGTCCTTTACTGGCAGGCAAGCTGACGCGTTTGCCGATGTTGTCATACATGAACAGGCCGATACGAATCATCCAGGCCGGGCGCAGGTGCGGCTGATGGGGCAAACGAAAACGCATGGGGAAAATAATGTGCGGAGCCATTTTCAGCAGCGTTTCGCGCTCAGACAGCGCTTCGCTGACTAAACGAAACTCATAGTGCTCAAGGTAGCGCAAGCCGCCGTGAATCAGCTTAGAGCTGGCAGAGGACGTGGCACAGGCAAGATCCTGCGCTTCCAACAACAGGACTGATAGCCCTCGCCCAGCCGCATCTGCGGCGATGCCTGCCCCGTTAATTCCGCCGCCGATAACGATGAGATCTTTGGTTTCCACGTTTCTTCCTCCACCCTCGAATAAATCAAAATGTTCGTTTTCGAGCATTATAATAATCGAAAACAAACAAATCAGCTAATGGTTAACCAAATAAAAACATTTATGCGTGATGAAGCTAACAATATGATGATAGTTGTCACATTAAAATAAGGGTTATTAGGCTGAATTGCCGTCACGCTTCACGTTAGTGACGCACTGTTTTTATAAATAACCTTATAATCATATGGGTTTTATGCCGCCGAAGGCGGGTTACAATGACGTCAGTTGTTACTAACACCCTGTCCATTATTAACAAGGTTGTCACTTTCGATGGAACAATTTGAAGCTATTAGTATTGAGCAAGCCCATTCCCGCTGGCAGGAAGGGGGCGTTGTCGTTGATATTCGCGACCCACAGAGCTTTGCCGTTGCCCATGTTCCCGGCGCGACGCACCTGACGAATGAAACGCTGTCTGACTTTATGCGCGGAGCTGACTTAGAAGCACCGGTCATGGTGATTTGCTACCACGGTATTAGCAGCCGCAATGCCGCACAGTACCTGATTAGCCTAGGATTTGATTCGGTGTATAGCATCGATGGTGGCTTTGAAGCCTGGCAAAATCGCTACCCGCAAGACACACAGGCGTAAGTCTGATCGCATGACGATGAAAGAATCTTTATTATCATGTTCCTAACTCAACCTACCCACTGGCGCTTTCCGCTATGATGATTCGCGTTATCGCTCTCTCCAACCCGCGTCTGGCTCAGGCATTTGTTGATTACATGCGTACGCAGCAGGTCCATCTGGAGATGCGGCCTCAAGGGCATGAAGCTGAACTGTGGCTGGAAGATGAAACTCAACTGAGTAAGGTTCAGGAAGCGCTGGAGGTTTTCCTGCGCGACCCAACAAACCCGCGCTATCTGGCGGCGAGCTGGCAAACGGGATCGATGGATACCGGTATTCAATACCAGCGTTATTCTTACTTGCAGACGCTGAAGCAAAAGGCCGGACCGCTGACGCTATCCGTGATGGTCGTGACGATTGCGGTGTTCATCCTGATGCAGATTTCAGGCTATGAGAACGTGATGACGTGGCTCGCGTTCCCGGCAGAAGGACAGCAACTACAGCTGTGGCGCTGGTTCAGTCATGCTTTGTTGCACTTTTCTCTGCTGCACATTTTGTTCAATCTGATGTGGTGGTGGTATCTGGGTGGGCCGGTTGAAAAAGTGTTGGGAACCGGCAAGTTACTGGTCATTACATTGGTTTCCGCGCTGGTCAGCGGCTGGGCGCAGTCCTGGTTTAGCGGCACCTATTTTGGTGGCCTGTCTGGCGTGGTTTATGCCCTGATGGGGTATGTCTGGCTGCGAGGGGAAAGAGAGCCTGACGGTTATTTATCCATGCCGCGCAGTCTGATGGCCTTCGCTTTACTGTGGCTGGTCGCTGGATATTTCGATATTTTAGGTATGTCGATCGCGAATGCGGCGCATGTGGCTGGGCTGGTTGTCGGGCTATTGATGGCCTTTTGGGACACGTATAATAAAACAAACCCCCAGTAAATCGGGGCGTCTTAGGGGATAAATGTGAAGCAGACACAACGGCATGACGCCATTATTGAACTGGTGCGTCGGCAGGGGTATGTCAGTACTGAAGAGCTGGTGGATCATTTTGCGGTGAGCCCGCAGACCATCCGCCGCGATCTGAACGATCTGGCCGAACAGAATAAAATCCATCGTCACCACGGTGGCGCGGCCTTACCGTCCAGTTCAGTGAACACGGCCTATCATGACCGTAAAATGATGTGGTCGGATGAAAAAGCGCGCATTGCCCGTCGGGTGGCGAGCCAGATTCCAGACGGCGCTACCTTGTTTATCGATATTGGCACCACGCCTGAAGCGGTGGCCTATGCGCTGATGCAGCATAAGGATCTGCGTGTGGTCACCAACAATCTGAACGTGGCAACGCTGCTGACTGCAAAAGAGGATTTTCGCCTGATTTTGGCCGGTGGCGAAGTGCGCACCCGTGATGGCGGTATCATGGGGGAGGCGACGCTCGATTTTATCTCTCAGTTCCGTCTGGATTTCGGTATTTTAGGCATCAGTGGTATTGACATGGATGGGTCATTACTGGAGTTTGATTACCATGAAGTGCGCACAAAACGGGCGATTATTGAAAATTCTCGCTGCGTCATGCTGGTAACGGATCATTCCAAATTTGGCCGGAATGCGATGGTGAATTTGGGCAACATGGATTTGATCGACTATCTTTTTACCGATCAGTCACCACCACCCAGCGTACTGAAAATCATTGAACAACATAAGGTACAGTTGGAGTTGTGTTGAGTCCGATGTGCCTTTTCCATGATGGACAAAGGAGGAGGCACGATGTCAGATTCTTCAAACCAGTCTGGTTCTTCACAAAAGTCAGGATTGTCAAAACGTTCAGTGGCTGCAAAAAAGTCAGATGCTTTGACGCAGCCTGCTTCCCCCACTCATTCTGCCATCGCCTTTGATGCACCACAGTTTGCCGCCGCATTGCTCCGTCAACAGCGGCTCAGTGGAGTTACTTCCCTAAAGGCGATGACGCCGGTGCAGTGCTGGCGCGCCGTTAGCCTTGCGCTGGCCGAGCAGTTACTGACGCACACCCCGACGCCAACGTCTCCTGTTCCCAATACGCCTCAGCGCCATGTGAACTACCTGTCTATGGAGTTTCTGCCCGGCCGTCTGACGGGTAACAATCTGCTGAATCTGGGATGGTATGACGCCGTCACCACTGCCTTGGCCGAGCAAGGGCTGAACCTGAGCGATATTCTGGAGCAGGAAACCGATCCGGGTTTAGGCAACGGTGGATTAGGTCGGCTGGCATCCTGCTTTCTGGACTCGATGGCGACGGTGGGGCAGCCAGCAACGGGTTACGGCCTCAATTATCAATATGGCCTGTTTCGTCAGCACTTTGCGCAAGAACAGCAGCAGGAAACGGCTGATGACTGGCAACGTGACAGCTATCCGTGGCTTTTACCGCGAGCAGAGCTGGCGGTGGATGTTGGGTTTGGCGGGCGTCTCCAACCTCAAACAGACGGGAGCCTGCGTTGGCTACCGGATACCGTTTTCAGGGGCGAAGCCTGTGACTTACCCGTGATTGGCTATCACAACGGTGCCGCGCAGCCGCTGCGCCTGTGGCGTGCGACGCACCGCGACCCGTTTGATTTAACCTTATTCAATGAAGGTCACTATCTGCGCGCGGCGCAGGCGGGTATTTCCGCCGCCAGCCTGACCAGCGTGTTGTATCCGAATGACAATCATGCAGCGGGCAAACGCTTGCGCCTGATGCAGCAATATTTCCACTGCGCCTGTTCGGTAGCTGACATCCTGCGCCGTCACCTTAACGCGGGACGGGCGCTATCGGCGTTGCCGGACTATGAAGTCATCCAGCTTAATGATACTCACCCGACGCTGGCGATCCCTGAATTGATGCGTCTGCTGCTGGATGAACACCAGATGTCGTGGGATGAAGCGTGGTCGATAACTGGACGCACTTTTGCCTATACCAACCATACGCTGATGCCCGAAGCGCTTGAGCGCTGGGATGAACGGCTGTTTAGCCGCCTGCTTCCTCGTCACCTGTCGATTATCCGGCAGATTGATACGCAGTTTAAGGCGCAGGTTGAACGCAAATGGCCCGGCGATCGGCTGGTGTGGGCGAGGCTTGCCATTCGCCACCAGCGCCAGATTCGCATGGCGAACTTGTGTGTCGTGAGCTGCTTTGCGGTTAACGGTGTAGCGGCACTGCACTCGGAACTGGTGGTAAAAGATCTGTTCCCTGAATACCACCAGCTGTGGCCGACCAAATTCCACAATGTGACCAACGGCATTACGCCACGCCGCTGGCTGAAGCAGTGTAACCCCGCGCTGTCTGCGTTGATCGACGACACGCTGCATACGCCGTGGGTGAATGATTTACCTGCGCTCCAAGGGCTGGAACCCTACGCGGACGATGCTGGCTTTCGTGAGCGTTATCGACAAATCAAGGCCGATAATAAAACGCAACTGGCGTCCTACCTTCGCCAGCAGTACGACATTGTGGTCGATCCACAGGCGCTGTTTGACGTGCAAATCAAGCGATTGCATGAATACAAGCGTCAGCATTTGAATCTACTTCATATTCTCGCGCTATATCGTCAATTGCGTGACAATCCGCATCTGGATATAGTGCCGCACGTCTTTTTGTTCGGTGCCAAAGCGGCACCGGGCTATGTATTAGCGAAAAACATCATTTATGCCATTAATCGGGTCGCTGCGGTCATTAATCAGGATCGCCGGGTTAACGATCGCCTAAAGGTCATCTTCCCAGCGGACTATCGTGTATCGCTGGCGGAACGGATGATTCCTGCTGCCGATGTGTCTGAGCAGATTTCGACGGCAGGTAAAGAAGCGTCCGGTACTGGCAATATGAAGCTGGCGCTGAGCGGGGCGTTGACCGTCGGTACGTTGGACGGGGCGAATGTAGAAATGGCGCAGCAGGTCGGTGAAGACAACCTGTTTATTTTCGGCCACACCGTGGAACAGGTCAAAGCGTTACAGGCTCAGGGCTACGAACCGTCTGACTACCTTGCTGCGACGCCGCTGCTGCGTGAAATACTGAGCGAGCTGGCGAGCGGCGCGTTTAGTCAGGGGGATAAAGAGGCATTTGCCCCACTGCTGGATAGCCTGCTGAAGCTGGGCGATCCCTATATGTTAATGGCCGATTTTGCACCGTATTGTGAGGTGCAGCAGCGTGTTGATGCGCTTTACCGTGAGCCGGATGAATGGACGCGCCGCTGTGTGCTGAATACCGCCAGAATGGGGATGTTCAGTTCGGACAGGGCGATTCATGATTACCAGACGCGTATTTGGCAGGCGCATCGTTAGGAAAAGGAGAGGGTGTTCAAGGTGGATAAACTGGCAAGCCAACAGACAGGCATCGCGGAAAGCTATACCGATGCCTATGGCAAAGAGCACATTGTTGCGGCCGCAATCAGAAATCAGATTCAGGCAATGATGGACGTTTCTGATAGCGGCAATGCGCCCTTGCCGCCTGTTCGTGTCTTTTTGCAAGGCCGGGATGCGGTCATCGAGCTTGCTGGTCACGGTGAATACCTCTGGACGCTGATGTATGAGAACGGCGGTCAAATCCAAGGACAGATAACGGGTGGCTCAACGCTAGCTCTGCCGGGTGTGCTGCCGCTGGGTTACCACTACCTAACGCTGACGCAGGCTGACCAACGTTGGAGTTGCCGGATTATTGTCGCGCCGCATCGTTGCTATGAACCCGAAGCCTTACTGCAGGGAAAACGCTGGTGGGGCGTTACTGTCCAACTTTACACCTTGCGTTCACAGAACAACTGGGGCGTGGGGGATTTTGGCGATCTGCGCCAACTGGTGGAACAGATTGCCCGGCGTGGCGGTGCCTTTGTGGGGCTGAACCCACTGCACTCGCTGTATCCCGCGCTGCCAGAAGCGGCGAGCCCTTACAGTCCTTCATCCCGACACTGGCTGAATATTATTTATATCGATGTGAATCGGATCGATGATTTTCAGCAAAGCGGAGAAGCGCAGGAATGGTGGCGTCGTGAGGATACGCAAAGCGCGGTTACGTCGCTGCGGGCGGGTCGCTGGGTTGATTATGAACCGGTTACACAACTTAAGCTGACGGCCTTGCGGCTGGCGTTCCGCTACTTTACTACCCGTAGTCTGCTGGATCCTCGCATTAGCGCCTTTCGTCAGTTTGTCGTCAGCGGCGGGCAAAGCCTGCAACTTCAGGCGACGTTTGATGCATTGCAGGCCTACCTGAAAAAACAGGGCGAGAACTACGCGGACTGGCACCAGTGGCCCGCCAGCTATCATGATGTACATAGTGAAACCGTGAAATCATTCCGCCGTGATAACAGCGATGAGATTACGTTCTACAGCTGGCTGCAATGGGTGGCGCATGAGCAATTAGCAGACTGCTATGCGCACAGTAAGCAGCTTGGCCTGCCGTTAGGTCTGTATCGCGATTTGGCCGTTGGCGTCGCACAGGGCGGCGCGGAAACCTGGGACGAACGACAGCTATACTGTCTCGATGCTTCTATCGGTGCACCGCCGGATCCGCTGGGGCCGCAGGGACAAAATTGGCAGCTTGCGCCGATGAACCCCACGATGATGCAGCTTCGCGGCTATCAACCTTTTATCGACGTACTGCGCAGCAACATGGCGCACTGCGGTGCATTGCGCATCGATCATGTGATGGCGCTCTTGCGCCTATGGTGGATCCCCAAAGCGGAATCGGCGAGCAGCGGAGCTTATGTGCACTATCCGGTTGACGATCTGCTGGCGGTGCTGGCGCTGGAAAGCCAGCGTCATCGTTGCCTGATTATCGGTGAGGATTTAGGCACGGTGCCGCCGGAAATTGTCAGCAAACTGAATGACTACGGCATCTATTCCTACAAGGTGCTGTTCTTTGAAAAGGACGAAGAGAATCACTTCCGCGCACCTGAAGACTATCCACGTCAGGCGATGGCAACCATCACCACTCACGACCTTCCGACGCTACGCGGCTACTGGCAAACGGTGGATTTATCGCTTGGGCGCGAGTTAGGGTTGTATCCTACGGAGACATTGTTGCAGGAGCAGATGCAGCAACGTGAGAAAGCGAAACAGGGGCTACTTAATGCGCTGCACGAATTTGGACTATTACCGCAGCGTGTTGGCCGCAATTCGGCGCTGACGACGATGGGTGCACCGCTGAGCCGTGGCGTTCACCGCTATGTTGCGGACAGTGCGTGTGCACTCGTTGGGTTTCAACTGGAAGACTGGCTGGATATGGCGACGCCGGTCAATGTACCGGGTACCAATCGCGAATACCCCAACTGGCGACGCAAGCTGACACGTCCGCTGGAATCGATCTTCGCTGACCGCTGCCTTGAACGACTGGTTCGGGATATGGACTTACGTCGTGGCGTACCGCTAAAAGGCTAACGACGGCGGAACGGCAGAATAGTAATCCTCCCCTGAATCGGGGAGGATTAAGACGAATAAATCAGCAGGAAAAATCAGTAGCAGAAGAAATTACAGTAGCGGAAGCCATTAATAGTAAGAGTGCTCGCCGCGCTGGTGTTCGGTGAGGTCTCTCACGCCTTTCAGCTCAGGGAATTTTTCCAGCAACTCTTTCTCGATTCCTTCTTTCAGCGTCACGTCGACCATAGAACAGCCGTTACAGCCGCCGCCAAATTGCAGAATTGCCAAACCATCATCAGTAATTTCCATCAGCGTCACGCGGCCACCGTGGCCAGCCAGCTGTGGGTTGATCTGCGATTGCAGAACATACTCAACGCGTTCCATCAACGGGGCGCCGTCGTCCACTTTACGCATTTTGGCATTCGGCGCTTTTAGCGTGAGCTGAGAGCCTAATTGGTCAGTCACGAAGTCGATTTCAGCGTCTTCCAGATAAGGTGAGCTGAGTTCGTCCACGTAGGCGGAAATTTTCTCAAACTTCAGTACGGTATCGCTGGCTTCTACGGCATCCGGCGGGCAGTAAGAGACACCACACTCGGCGTTTGGCGTACCTGGATTGATGACAAATACGCGAATCTGTGTGCCTTCTTCCTGTTTTGCCAACAGTTTCAGGAAATGCTCCTGAGCAGCATCGGTAATACGGATCATAATAGTAAGCTCGATAGTTGACTGCACTTATCGGTTATAATACGCCCATCCTCCCCCCGACTACAAGGTTCGGCACAAACACCAGACTTGAACCCCCGCCGCGCCTTGAGCCAGCAATAGCCTGCTGATTTCGGCTGCGGTACTGCCCGTCGTGACCACGTCATCCAGTAACACCACTTGCTGTCCGGACAGCGATACGTCACAGGAAAATGCACCTCGCAGATTTCTTCGCCGCGCGCTGGCGCTGAGCGTTTGCTGTAACGGTGTGCGTCGCGTGCGCTGCAACTCGCGTGGATCGTAAGCGCAGTTCAGCCAGTGAGCGAGAGGGCGAGCGAGCAGTTCGGTCTGATTGAAACCACGATGCCACTGGCGATTTCGGTGCAGAGGAACGGTGAACAGGCGGTCGGGGCGGAATAGGGGTACTTGCCCAATGAGCTTTCGCTCGCGATAGGTCATCTGCCAGCGTAATAACAGCTGTCGTGCGAGTACGGCTGCCAGCTCGGTTTTACCGTTAAACTTGAAATGCTTAAGCAGTGTGTTGAACGGCGGTGCGTAGTCGCTGATAAAGGTCATCGATTGCCAGAACGGCGGATTTTTCAGGCAGCGTCCGCACTGACGCGTGGTGTCGCTTGCGGGCAAACCACAACGTGGGCAGCAGGTGGGCAAACGGGGAAAATGGCGCTGACAGTACGAGCAAATTCCCTGCTGGCTGCGATGAAGCGGCAATAAACATAGCCAGCAACGTGCGGCGATGGTTAACATATTTTTCCCTAAATACGGTGTCCCCTAAATAGGGGCTTTTCCCTGAAATATATTGACCCCTTCGTATGCGTGAAGGGGTTTCCTGAGGAAGGAAGATAACTGATGGCATCGTTGTATTGGCAGACCGAAGGCGCAGGAAATACGGATCTTGTGTTGCTGCACGGATGGGGATTGAATGCGCAGGTATGGCAAAGCATGGTTGTGCGACTCGCTCCGCATTTTCGTCTGCATCTGGTCGATCTGCCGGGCTATGGTAGAAGTCAGGAATTCGGGCCGATGTCGCTGAGTGATATGGCGAACATTGTGCTGACGCAGGCACCGGAACGTGCCGTCTGGCTGGGGTGGTCGCTGGGTGGATTGGTTGCCAGTCAAATTGCGCTGAGCGCTCCTTCGCGGGTGGAAAAGCTGATTACCGTGGCTTCGTCGCCCTGTTTCAGCGCACAGGAAGGCTGGCCGGGTATCAAGCCGGACGTATTACAGGGCTTTCAGCAGCAGCTCAGTGAAGATTTTCAGCGCACGGTCGAGCGGTTTCTGGCACTGCAAACGCTGGGAACGGAGAGCGCGCGGCAGGATGCAAGACTGCTAAAAAGTGTGGTACTGGAACAGCCGATGCCGTCAGTTGACGTGCTGAATGGCGGACTGGAAATCTTGCGTGAAGCGGATTTACGTCAGCCGTTAGTCGATTTGTCCGTGCCGCTCCTGCGGCTCTATGGTGCGTTAGACGGGCTGGTGCCGCGTAAGGTCGCGGGCTTGCTGGATGACCAATGGCCGAATTCGACGTCGGTGGTGGTGCCAAAGGCCGCGCATGCGCCGTTTATCTCGCATCCTGATGCCTTTACCGAGCAGGTGATCGCGTTCGCTCAGGCGTAGCCGACGATAATTTACATTTTCTCCTCAATTTCTCCACGATTTAGCCGACGCTGGCAGTTAAGGTAATTCAGCACCCTGTATGCATAATGTCGGTCGTTTCAAGATCGAGATACCGGGGCGACCACGGTGTGAGGCATCCCTACGGGAACCTCACACCGTGTTTCCCCCTAAATCCATGCTGAAGTGAGCAGCATTACCTTGTATGCAGGGTTTTCTCTGGGTTGAATGAACCCGATTCTGTTCGATTATAAGTAGGCTGCTCATGAAGCAGCCACATTAAAATATGGCTGAGGAGTGTAGAAGCGATGGCGAACTTTTTTGTCGACCGTCCTATTTTTGCGTGGGTGCTGGCTATCCTTCTCAGCCTGTGCGGTATGTTGGCGATCAAGTCATTACCGCTAGAACAGTACCCTGACCTGGCTCCGCCCAGCGTAAGGATCACGGCTAGCTACCCCGGCGCGTCGGCGCAGACGCTGGAAAATACCGTGACGCAGGTTATCGAGCAGAGTATGACCGGGCTGGATAACCTGATGTACATGTCCTCGGACAGCAGTAATACCGGGCAAGCCCGAATCATGCTGACCTTCGAAGCGGGCACCGATCCCGATGAAGCCCGTCAGCAGGTGCAAAATCAACTTCAATCCGCTACCCGTAAGCTGCCGCAGGAAGTGCAGCAGCAGGGCGTCACCGTAAGTAAAACTGGCGACACCAATATCCTGATGGTCGCGTTTGTCTCTACTGATGGCAGCATGGACAAGCAGGATATCTCCGATTATGTCGCGACGAATATTCAGGAGCCGATCAGCCGCATCAGTGGCGTGGGCGAGGTCGATTCCTACGGATCGCAGTATGCGATGCGCATCTGGTTGGATCCGGCCAAATTGATGGATTACTCGCTGACGACCAGCGACGTCGTACGGGCTATCGAATCGCAAAATAGTCAGGTCTCGGTAGGGCAAGTCGGCGGCGTACCGTCGGTGGATAATCAGGCGCTCAACGCCACGATCAACGCACAATCTCTGCTACAGACGCCGCAACAGTTCCGTGATATCACGCTGCGCGTCAATCAAGATGGCTCTGCCGTCACGCTGGCCAATGTTGCGGAAGTGGAACTCGGTGCCGAACGTTATGATTTTCTCAGCCGCTTTAACGGTCAGGCTGCATCTGGGCTGGGCGTTAAGTTAGCGTCTGGCGCTAACGAACTGGAAACTGACAAGCGCGTCAGAGAACGTATCGAAGAGTTGTCGCATTACTTTCCCCACGGGCTGGAAGCCAAAATTGCCTTCGAAACGTCCCCTTTTGTTAAAGCCTCCATTACTGATGTGGTGAAAACGCTATTTGAAGCGGTGCTGCTGGTCTTTTTGGTGATGTACCTGTTCTTGCAGAATTTCCGCGCCACGCTGATTCCCACGATTGCAGTACCGGTGGTGTTGCTCGGTACGTTTGCCGTGCTGTATGCCTTCGGCTTTAGCCTGAACACGCTGACGATGTTCGCGATGGTGCTGGCGATTGGCCTGCTGGTGGACGACGCCATCGTGGTGGTGGAGAACGTAGAGCGGGTGATGAGCGAAGAGGGACTCTCACCGCGGGAAGCGACGCGAAAATCGATGGGGCAGGTGCAGGGGGCGTTAGTCGGGATTGCGCTGGTGCTGTCCGCCGTGTTTGTGCCGATGGCCTTTTTTGGTGGTACCACGGGGGCGATTTACCGTCAGTTCTCCATCACGATTGTCACATCAATGATTCTGTCGGTGCTGGTGGCGATGATTCTGACGCCCGCACTGTGTGCGACGCTGCTCAAGCCGCTCGCCAAAGGCCAGCACCACGGTCGTAAAGGATTTTTCGGCTGGTTTAACCGGAGCTTTACCCGTACGTCGCTGGGCTATGAGCGTGGCGTCGGCAAGATATTGGTAAACAGCGGACGCTGGCTGCTGCTTTATATGGGCATCATCGGGATTATGGCTTTCCTGTTTTTCCGACTGCCAACCTCGTTTTTGCCACAGGAAGATCGGGGCGTGTTCACGACTCAGGTACAGCTTCCACCTGGGGCGACGCAGCAGCAGACCTTACAGGTGGTCAACAAGATTGAGCAGTATTACCTTACGCAGGAAAAGAACACCGTGACGTCCGTGTTTTCCACCATCGGCTCAGGGCCGGGCGGAAATGGGCAGAACGTGGCGCGGCTGTTTGTGAGTCTTAAAGACTGGAACGAACGCACCACGCCGGAGAGCAGTTCGTTTGCCGTCATCGAACGCGCCACCAAAGAATTTCGCAAGATCAAGGAAGCACGCGTGTTCGCCAGCAGCCCACCGTCTATTAATGGTTTAGGCAGCGCTGCGGGTTTCGCTATGCGGTTGCAGGATCTCGGTGGGCTGGGGCACGATGCGCTGATGGCCGCGCGGGATCAACTGCTGAATATGGCTGACAGTAACCGCGAACTGACGCGTGTGCGCCATAACGGTCTGGATGACAGTTCGCAACTGCGGATTCATATCGATCAGCGCAAAGCACAGGCGCTGGGTGTGTCGATAGACGACATTAACAGCACGCTGAAAACGGGCTGGGGGTCGACCTATGTGAATGACTTCCTTGACCGTGGCCGAGTGAAGAAAGTCTACGTGCAGGCGGCAGCGAAGTTCCGCATGCTGCCGGACGACATCAGTAAATGGTATGTGCGTAACAACAGCGGCGGTATGGTGCCGTTCAGCGCGTTTGCACAAACCGTCTGGGAAACCGGATCGCCGCGCCTTGAGCGCTACAACGGCTATTCGTCGCTGGAGATTGTCGGCGAGGCGACGCCGGGCGTCAGTACCGGTACGGCGATGAATATTATGGAATCGCTGGTGGAGAAGCTGCCGGAAGGCTTTGGGTTGGAATGGACGGGGATGTCCTTGCAGGAGCGCCTGAGCGGGGCGCAGGCTCCGGCGCTGTATGCGATTTCACTGCTGGTGGTGTTCTTGTGTCTGGCTGCACTGTATGAAAGTTGGACGGTGCCGTTCTCCGTCATGCTGGTAGTGCCGATGGGCGTACTTGGCGCGCTGGTGGCGACCTGGGCACGCGGTCTGGAAAATGACGTCTATTTTCAGGTTGGGCTACTGACGGTGGTCGGGTTATCGGCGAAGAACGCCATCCTGATTGTAGAATTCGCCAACGAGATGAATCAGAAAGGGAAGGATCTGGTTGAGGCCACGCTGGAGGCTTCCCGCCAGCGGCTGCGACCAATATTGATGACATCGCTGGCGTTTATCTTCGGCGTATTACCGATGGCGACCAGCAGCGGTGCAGGCTCAGCCAGCCAGCATGCGGTAGGAACGGGCGTGATCGGCGGCATGCTCGCCGCCACCTTCCTCGCCATCTTCTTCGTGCCGCTGTTCTTTGTCGTCGTGCGCCGCCGCTTTCCGTTGAAGGAGAAAGTATGATGGAGCTACAGTAGTTGCCTTCGTCATTAATAAAGACGAGTAATGCACTTATCTGACTACTCTCTTAACGGTGCGTGGTCAGACAACAATTTCATCGTCTGTGTGTGATGCAATTAACCTGAAACTGGTGAGTACATTCATTACAGCGTGCTACCAAATAAATATGTGTGAAATTATTTATTCCGTATTTCATAATCATGCGTATTAGATATACGGCTGCTAAGTAAAAGCAGTAATGATATTATCTTTGATCTCTAAAATAATTTATGATAAAAGTTTAGTTAGGATGTATTAACTTTCAAGGGAATGAATAGGAGTAGTAAATGGCTAGTGTTATCTATTTAAAAATTAACGGTGAGAGACAAGGCCTCATATCGGCAGGCGCATCCTCTGTAGATTCGATTGGCAATAAATATCAATCAGGGCATGAGGATGAAATTTTCATATATGAGTTAATGAATCAATTTACGCGACTGGAAAATGTATCTCTTCATCCTGTTGATATAAGAAAACCAATAGATAAATCCACGCCGCTTTTAGCCCAGGCTTTGAATGATAAAGAAAAATTAAATTGCGAATTTTTATTGTATAGAACGTCATCCTTAGGTGGGCATGAAGTTTTTTTTAAAATATCTTTAAAAGATGCGATCGTTAACGATATTCGTTATTTTTATCCCAACTCATTGACGGATAATGATGGTCAACCTCAGGAAAATGTATCATTTAAGTTTTCATCAATAACACTGGAGCATGTTATTGCTCGTACGAGTAGTTATATGCTGTGGAGTGATTCAATTTATTGATTTTTAGAAATCCAAGGACGGATAAAGTAAATGAGTAAGCGATCAGAAATATTGGATGTCAATCAGGTAATATCAGCGAAGTATGGTATCATTTACACCGAAATATTAGGTTGGGTAGATTTGGGGCATGCATCAGGTGATGACATCAGGCGTATTTTGTCTCAAATGGAATTAGGTGAAAGTAAACTCGATAAGTTTTATCATATTCGTTATGAACAAAACATGTTCGTTAAACGAAAGCTGGCAGGTACTGCTAAGTACAGTCTTTGGAAAATACGCCGAGGACGCTTACTATCTGAACGACATAGTATCGCTCTTGCTATGATGATGAGAACTGGCATGGCATTTGAAGGAATGCAAGATAGTTGGCCTTTTAGCTGGGCTACAGACAGTGGCTTTAGTGGAGAAGACCTTGTGTCCGATTTGCTTGGGTTTTATCGAGCAATCCATGGTAAAAATTATCTTTCGGACTTAAAACCTGTTAGCAAAAGTGAGTCAATTAAACGATGGGATTATTATGGCGCTATTGGCAACTTTAAGAATAAAGGGTTTAAGCCTTTGTTGTTTCCTGATCCATCAAAATCACCAAACGCGAGACCTTATCCAGGTGAATTACCCAGTTTTATGAAATCAGTGAAGCCATATTCAAATTTCGACTCTGGGGATGTTACCATTATCAATGACAGTGATTCTGGAATATATTTAAACGATAGGAGAGTGTATGGGAGTTAATAATAAAATCGTTTTTTTTTTACTTCCATAGCGATAATAGTATGTGTTTTTTTCAAATTATTGACTATTGATAGTATTTCTTACAAAAGAGAAAATTGGTTTTATGACTGTTTCTTCTCAATGGAAGTGATAAGGGAAGTTCCCCTTGTCTCCCAGAACTACGCTATAACTTATTCAGCCCGTGATGGTAACAAACCTGAGACGAACATACTGTTTTTTACGGGAGCGAGCGATCGGTTTGAGCTTGAAAAATACTTAATAGCTAAGCGGTTTGTGCCTGAAGTCATCGACGTTAATACGGTTCGTTGGCATTCGCCAGATTATAGTGAATATGATGTTTACCTGAGTTTTTACCCTGATAAAGAAGAAATTATCATGGCGGCAGTCAGCCTTGACTAGGGGCATTGAATATATATCCGCAATAATTAACGCTGTATGTGCGTTGGCTTTCCCGATTACCATCTTAGTGGGTATGATTGGTGCAGTTTGTGTGGATACGACCAGTGGAAACTGGAACGTGCACGTATGTGAAACTTATTCGCTGTGCTCATCCAGCGAGCTAACGCCTGTGCTTCGTCACCACGCCTTTGTAGCGTTTTTATTACAAATTTTGTATTTGAGTCATCAAACTGTAAAAAAAGGTAACTACGTTATGTCCTGCTAAACTACGCAACCAAGGACATAACAATGAAAGCTCGCTGGTTACTGCCTTTACTGATTTCTGCTGCGCTGCCAGGAATGGTGCAGGCTCAGGCCATTTATCCCATTGACCGCGCCACCATGTTGGCGGGCGGGAAATTCGATTTTAAAGTCGAGTTTGATGAAGTACTCAAGCCGGAAGATATTCGCATTCTGATCAACGGCAAAGATTACCAGCAGGTGCTGGGCAAAACGGCCTCATTTGTTGAGCGTGAAGATGGCGGCAACGTTTCCACTGTCTGGCTGCGAGACGTAAACCTGCCAGAAGCTGGCAAGTATGTGGTAGAAGCGGAAGCCAAAGGCAAAAAGACCCAGGTGAACTGGGACGTCTATTCAGCGTCTGGTACGCGTAAAGCCAAGAACGTCATTCTGTTCATCGGCGATGGCCTGTCCGTTGCGCACCGTACTGGCGCGCGCATCCTGTCTAAAGGGGTGACGGAAGGGAAAGCGGATGGTCGTCTGGCGATTGATGACCTGCAATATATGGCGTTTGGCGGTACTTCCAGTACTGACTCCATCGCGGCCGACAGCGCCAACACCATGAGTGCTTACATGACCGGTCACAAATCCGGTGTGAATGCGCTGGGTGTGTACGTCAGCCGTAGCAAAAATTCACTGGATCACCCGAAGCAAGAAACGTTGGGTGAACTGCTGACCCGTTCTACCAAGATGTCTGTCGGCGTGGTCAGCGATGCTGAACTTCAGGATGCCACGCCAGCCGCAGTCGTTTCTCACACTCGCCGTCGCGCGGATAAAGCCGAAATCGTCGAGATGTTCTACAACGTGCAGCCTACGGTCATGTTGGGCGGCGGTTCTGCCTACTTCCTGCCGAAAAGCACGCCGGGTTCAAAGCGTAAAGACGAAACCAACTACGTTGAGAAATTCCAGCAGGCGGGCTACTCACTGGTTACCGATGCGGATTCACTGAAGAAAAACGCGTCACAGGCCACCAAGCTGCTGGGGCTGTTCCACACCGGCAATATGGATGGTGTGATGGATCGCCGTTTCCTGAAAAACGACGTAGCCAAGAAATTCCCCAACCAGCCTGACCTGACTGAAATGACGCAGGCGGCGCTGGATGTGCTGTCCAAAAACAAAGACGGCTTCTTCCTGATGGTGGAATCTGCGCTGATCGACAAAGCGTCTCACCCGCTGGATTGGGAACGTGCGTTTACTAACACCATCATGCTGGATCAGTCTGTCGCGATCGCCAAGAAGTTCGTGGAGAAAAACCCAGATACGATGATTATCGTAACGGGCGACCATACGCACGGTCTGTCTATCATCGGTACAGTCGATGACAGCAAACCAGGCACTGAGATGCGTGAGAAAGTCGGCGTGTATGAAGACGCAGGCTATCCGAACTATAAAGACGACAACAAAGACGGCTACCCGGATGATTTGAACGTCTCTAAACGTCTGGCGGTGTTCTTCAACAACTACCCAGACTATTACGAAACGTTCCGTCCGAAGCTGGATGGTCAGTTCGTTCCTGCTATCAAGAACGAAAAAGATGAATACGTTGCTAACAAAGCCTACGAGAAAGTGCCGGGTGCGGTGTTCCGTGAAGGGATCCTGCCACGTTCTTCCGACACGGGCGTTCATGCCGTTGATGATATGGTGATTCAGGCTAGTGGCCCGGGTGCAGAGCGCATTCGTGGTTACATGGAAAACACCGATCTGTTCCGCGTGATTGTTGATGCACTGGCGGTGAAACCGCAAGACAAGAAGTAATCCTACGACGCTATGAATAATGCGAAATGTAGCAAAGCGGGGGCAACCCCGCTTTTATTCTCTTGGCTGCGTGCGGTGCTGATGCTCCTCCTCCTCGGTGGTATCGCCCCAGTGAAAGCCGCGCAGTCTGAACTCTCCTTCGATAAGCTGTATGCCTCTTACGGTGTGCTGGGTCTGGAATTCTCCAATGACGTCAAAGCACTCTCCGGTAAACGGGTAAAGATGCACGGCTTTATGGCACCGCCGCTCAAGGCTGAGTCACAATTCTTTGTATTAACTAAAATGCCGATGGCGCTCTGTCCCTTCTGCTCGTCTGATGCGGACTGGCCCGAAGATATTGTCGTCGTCTATCTCGCCAAACGTCAGACCTTCGTACAGAACAACACCATGATTGAGGTGGAAGGTGTGCTGGAGCATGGATCGTGGACCGATCCTGAAACGGGTTTTGTCAGCCTGCTGCGACTGCGTGAAGCCACGTTCGATACCCTTTAGGAGCGCTGATGGCTGAGTTATTGATTCAACACCTGAGTGTGACCTTCCCCGATACGTCAGAGGCCGTGCTGGATATTCCCGCGCTGTCGATTCGTTCTGGCGAACGGGTGGCCGTGATGGGGCCTTCTGGCTCCGGTAAGACCACGTTGGTGAATGCCATTACTGGCATGGATCACAGCGGAACGGGTCAGGTGCAGTGGGAAAAGCAGGACATTTGGCAGTTGAAAGAAGCGGAACGCGACCGCTGGCGGGCAAAACATATCGGGCTGGTGATGCAGGATTTCCACCTTTTTCCCGGCCTGAATGCGATAGAGAACGTCTTGCTGCCCGCGCAGTTTCACTACTGGCGGATACCTGCATCGCTCAGGCAGCGGGCGGGAGATTTGCTGGCACAAGTCGGACTGGATACGGGAAAACGTCCGGTTGAGGTGTTATCACGCGGCGAGAAGCAGCGGGTTGCGGTCGCGAGAGCCTTGCTGAGAAATCCAGATATCATTGTCGCCGATGAACCGACGGCGAGTTTGGACGCACAGAGCGGTGAGCAGATCGCTGATCTGCTGGTGACGCTGGCGCGCGAGAGTCGTGCGACGCTCATTGCCATCACGCACGATGCACGTTTGGCATCGCAGATGTCGCGCTGTATTCAACTGGAAAAAGGACGCCTCGTGGCGGACACTCTGTATCAGGAGGATCGTGCATGATTCCATGGCGTCTTATCTGGGTAGACTGGCGTCGGCTCTGGCCGGGCGTGCTGGTTGTCGTATTGCTGATCGCGATGGCGACAGCGTTAAGTATTTCGGTGAGTTTGCAGGAAAGAGCATTGCGCATGGGCAGTGCCAAAGCGGCCGATCGTTTCGATTTGGTGATTGGTGCGCCGGGAAGCGAAACGCAACTGGTGCTGTCGTCCGTGTTCCTGCAACCGTCTGCATTGACGTTGATTCCTGCGCAGGTGTTGACGGATTTGGAGAAGAACCCGCTGGTCGCGTGGGCGGCTCCGGTCGCGTTCGGTGATTTCTATCAGGGGATGCCGATTATCGGCACCACGCCGCCTCTGGTCACGGATAACGGCAAGCGACAGCTCACCGCCGGACGCGTGTTCAACGACGGCTTTGAAGCGGTAGTCGGCGCGCAAACGGGGCTGACGGTGGGGAGTAAATTTAGCCCTATTCATGGTCAGGTGGGAACGGAAGGGGCGCACGCGCACGATGACGTTAGCTACACCGTTGTCGGTGTGTTACCTGCTGACGGCAGTGCGTGGGATAAAGCGATTCTGGTGCCGGTAAATGCCGTGTGGCGAGTGCACGGGATCCATCCACCGCATGATGCAGATGATGCGCATCACGATGAACATGACGGGCATACGCATGATGAAACCGCACATGCGGAAGGCGACCAACATGCCGATGAACATCACAATGAAGCCCATCCAACTGAAGATGGCGATCATCATGATGATATCGCGCATCCGGCTGCGGCAGCACATGATGACGATCATAGTGATGCGGAAGCACATGAGCACAAACACCAGGCGGGATTGCCTGCGATTGTCGTGAAACCGAAAACGATCGCTGGCGCTTATCAACTGCGCTCGCTGTATCGCAGCAACACGACGCTGGCCGTGTTCCCCGGTGAAGTGTTGGTGAGGCTCTATTCGATGCTGGGCGATATTCGTGAACTGCTGACTTACATCTCGCTAGGGACGCAGGGATTGGTGGGGGTCGCTGTTGCGATGGTGGCGGTTATCCACCTGCGGCAGCGGCAGAAACAGATCGGTGCACTCCGTGCATTTGGCGCACCGCGCTACGGCATTTTTACGCTGATTTGGAGCGGGCTGATGTCACTGGTGAGCGTTGGCGTGCTAGTGGGTGTCGGTCTGGGCTACCTTGCTGCACAGGCTATTGCTGTGGTGATGAGCGAGAAAAGCGGTTTTGTCCTGCCGGTGACGCTGGAATGGGAAGATATCCACTTCGTCCTGCTCCTGTTGCTGGTTGCCGCTGTTGTCCTCACCATTCCGGCCATGCTGTCTTATCGTCAGTCTCCGGCAACGGCACTGCGAGGGGAATAAGTGTGTAGCAGGTAATTGCGGCGTGCACCGTCGGAAATGACGGTGCACGTGTGCATCCATACTGAAACTAATACGTTGTTTTAAAAGGTATCTCGCAGATTGGCGCTGCGGGATACCCCCATTATTACGGTTTACTCTGCTCTTACTGCTCGAAATAGGTGCGGATTTTTTCGATGTCGTCGCCGTTAGATAACGCCAGCGAAAGCAGAATGCGTGCTTTTTGCGGGTTGTAGAATCCGCTGCCGATTGCCCCGTCTTTCTTCTTATCGGTTACATAGCCGCTGCCGGTACGCGTACTGATCACTACCGGAATGCCTTTCGCTACCGCTTTCTTGATGTCTTCTTTGATTCGTGTAGGCGTCGCGCCGTTGCCGCTACCCGCGATAATGATGCCTTTTGCGCCCTGTTCAATGGCGGCATTCAGCAGACCACTGTCTTGATCCTGATAGCCGTAGAGAATGTCGACCTTCGCCAGAGTTTCTTTATTGCTTACGTCAAAGAATGGTTTGTTCTCAGGGGCAGCAGGCTGGTAAAAGAAGCGCGGAACGCCGCCGTAGAATGCGCCCAGATAGCCTTGTTCATTGGCTTTGAACGTGTCCAGCGCCGTGGCATTGGTTTTGGTGGTGTAGAATGCGGAGCCGATGCGATCGTTCAGCAACACCAGCGCGCCGCGTTTTTCCGCGTTCCTGCTGGTTGCCAGCGTGACGGCTTCCAGCAGGTTCATAGGACCATCCGCGCTGATGGCAGTGGCGGGACGCATTGCGCCGACGACAACCACCGGTTTCTCGCTTTTTACCGTCAGATCCAAGAAGAACGCGGTCTCTTCCAACGTGTCGGTGCCGTGAGTAATGACGACGCCGTGCGTATTTGAATCGCTTAGCTGTTTGTTAATCGCTTTGGATAGTTTTAACAGGATCGCTTGATCGATATTTCCGCTGGCGGTATTGGCGATCTGCTCGCCTGTCACCGTAGCGACATCGGCAATAGGCGGTACCGCGTTCAATAATTCCTGGATGCCGATAGCGCCCGCTTTATAACCTGTCGTCGCCGTATTGGATTCTGCCTTTCCGGCAATAGTGCCGCCAGTCGCGTAGATAGTGACGCCAGGTTTGACGTCATCGGCCAGCAGTGCATGAGATGACAGCATCAGGCAAGCGGCAGTGATAGTGCGGGTGATAAATGAGAGTTGCATTTGCAGGTCCTTGTTTTTTGGTATGGGAATACAAGAACAAAAGCAACTTCTGTACCAATGTTAACTCATCTGTTAGTCAGCTAATTAATTGCGGATAGTCTTTGGTTTGGTGCACGGCGTGGGGCGCTGGCGGCTGTATTGCACCGCAATGGTGAAGGCTGCGGCATCGACGTGGAATGAGCGGTGCTGCTAAACGACAGGACGGCTCCGTGCCGGTAGAACGGGATTACTGAAACCAGATAAAGAAACAGGGTGAACGGGATTCACCCTGATTTACTCTATCGACACAATGCCAGAGGCTTAGCGTAAATCCCGCATCGCGATATGGTCCATATCGTCAAACGTCAGATTTTCGCCGATCATGCCCCAAATAAAGGCGTAGTTTTTAGTGCCGACGCCAGTGTGAATCGACCAGCTTGGGGAGATAACTGCCTGTTCGTTATGCATCACCAGATGACGCGTTTCATGCGGCTCGCCCATCATATGGAAAATAATGGTGTCTTCCGCCATATCAAAATAGAAGTAAACTTCCATTCTGCGTTCATGAGTATGCGTCGGCATTGAATTCCAGTTGCTGCCTTCCGCCAGACGCGTTAACCCCATGCTCAACTGGCAGGTTTCCACCACTTCCGGCACCAGATATTTGCAAATCGTCCGTTTGTTGCAGGTCGTGACGTCTCCCAACGGTGCTTTGATGGCGTCATCTTGTGTGATAATGCGTGTCGGGTAAACGGCATGAGCCGGTGCGCTGTTGTAGTACAGTTTTGCTGGTTTAGCCTTGTCCAGACTACTAAATGCTAAGGCTTTGGCTCCTTTGCCGACATAGAGCGCTTCCTCGTTGCCAACCTGGTAGCTTGTGCCGTCGATAACGATTTTTGCCGGGCCGCCGATATTGATCAGCCCCAGTTCGCGCCGCTCAAGAAAATAGTTCACGCCAAACTGTTTGCCGATACCGTCATCAAACGTTATCTCGCCATCTACTGGCATAATCCCACCCACAACAATGCGGTCAATGTGGCTGTAAGTCATGGTGTAGTGGTTTGGCGTGAAGATTTTCTCAATGAGAAATTTCTTTCTCAGCTCGGTAGTATCAAGCGTTTTCGCATGTTCACTGTGTACACTCTGTCGTACGTCCATTCTGTTACCTTCTATGCGTGTTTAGGTGAAAAGCGTTTTGCCCATAATGCCGTAATGATGGGCACCAATACTGACGTCACAATGACGCTGGTGGCGACTAACGCTGTCGCCTGTTGAGCGACTGGCGCGAACTCTGGAGCCATATTCGCGATCAGAAGGGGAGTGGCGACGGCGGCACCTGCGCTGCTGGATGCGGCCACGCCTGCGGTTCCATTACCGCCGCCGATAAATTTATCCGCGATAATCAATGGAATACCGGTAACAATAATCACCAATACGCCGAGGAAGATACCTGCGAAGCCCGTTTGGAGGATCACCGATAAGTTAATGGTGTTGCCTAGCGCAAAGGCGAAGAAAGGGATCAGCGTTTGTACTGAATTGCCGAACAGCTTTCTCAAGTCCGGGTCCAGGTTGCCCAGCGTAAAACCAATCAGGAAAGGCAGTACGGCACCGACAAATAACTGAGGTTCAAAAGTAGCGATACCGCTGGCACCCAGAATGACCATCGTCATCAACGGACCCGATTCCAGAGACATCAGCACGAAGGCACCGGCTTCTTCTTTCGAACCGTATTGGTTCATCAATGCGGCGTACAAACCACCGTTAGTCATGTCCATTGCTGCGACCAGCGCAAGAACGGAGATCCCAGCCAGCAAACCATTTTGGATACCGTCTCCTGGCAAGAATGTACCCGCGAACAGTGCAACAACCCAGGCCGTAGCGAGTTTTGTCACTACCAGAACGCCTGATTTTTTCAGCATCGTTCCTGTCGCTTTAAGCTCAATGGATGCGCCCATGCAGAAAAACCAGACTGCCAGAATAGGGATAGTACCAGTAATAAGACCGTTGCTGAAAGAACCTAAATATTTCCCAGCCCCCGGCGTAAAGGTATTACAGAACGCGCCCAAAAAGAGCGGGACCAGCATTAATCCCCCAGGGATTTTATCAATAGCTTGTTTGATTTTCATAAAATTTCTCATCGTAAAAATAGGAATATGTTCAGCCCACCGTCAATAAAGACAGAGAGATTGTTTGTATAAAGTAATAAACAGAGGGGAATAATAACTAAGGTGTTATTACCCAATTTAATTAATTATTGAAGATGGTCATCCTTATTATAAAGTTGATCGTTAATGTTTTTCTTAACCGTAATGTTTATGCGTTCTTTCTGTATTTTGGTGATGGAAAGCCTTCCCGTAATGCTTGGCTAGCTTTTACAGGTAATTATATCGTGACGTATCCGTCACGCTGATATTTTCATGACTATTGCTATGCGAATTTCAATTAATTATGAATTGAAATTCACCATGTCTATTTAAGTGAAATATATTATTTAATATCAATATTCCGACTGTTGATATGTGCGGTGATAGCTTTGCTGGTTTTAATCAGGCTTGCCAGATGCTTCTCTTTTTTTCCGTTAGCATATTGCGATTGCATACCGTTAACGCCGATAGCAGCAATGACGTCGCCATTTTGGTTAAAAATCGGCGCGGCCATGCAGCAGATTTCTTCTATATCTTCGCCGTCGTCTATTGCCCAGCCCTGTTCCTTGACGGTTTTCAGGTGTTGCAGGAAATCTTCTTTATTGGTAATCGTCCGGGGTGTTAAATACTCAAAGGTACAATCGGCAATCAACGATTCAATTCTTTCCTGCGGCAACCAAGCCACGAGCACTTTTCCCAGAGACATACGGTTAAATACAATTTTCTTCCCTTCCCAGGATGTTTTTACGATGGCCTTGGGCGATTCCACTTTACTCAGGAAGAAACCGTTGTCGCCGTCCATAATACCAAGATGGCAGGTCAACTCTGTCTCTTTGACCAGCTCATGCATAAAGTTAATGGTGTCTTTACGCAGGTCAATATTCTTTATTACCAGACCGCCCAGCTCAAATAGTCTCAGCCCCAAAACATAACGTCCATCAGCGCGCTGGCGTAACAGTTGCGTTACCACTAGCACTTCCAATAGATGATGTACGCTGCTTTTGGGTATAGACAAATCAGTGCAAATTTCAGTGAAGCTGGCTTCGTCACGTTTGGCAATGTAGTCAATAACCATCACTAAACGGACTGCTGCTGGCGCTTTACTGTGTTCGAGCTGTCGGAATATATTCATGTTGTTCTATATGTAAAACCACGGTTTCCTATATAGAACAATAATAACGCAACGGTAATTTATTTACCTAGATACAGATCACAAATTAATCGTAAATTGATTGAGTATTTCAATATAAATGAAACTGAGTTTTATTAGGGAAACAGAATAGCGATATTTTGGCAGGAAAGATCCCTGAACTCGTTTTCACAAGGTCAGGGATCTTTTAAATAATGACAGAACGGTGATTAACGTTTTTTAAATGCCGCGGCTAGGGCGTCGCCCATCGCGCTATTGCCTGAGGTTGGTGCGCTGGCCGGACGAGGACGTGATTTACCGGCTGGCTGACGCTGTGAGGTATTGCTATCACCACGTGTATTGCCACCGCCACGACGTGATGCAGTGTCGCCCGGCTGTTCATCAAGTCGCATGGTCAGCGCGATACGCTTACGTTGCAGATCTACTTCCATCACTTTCACTTTCACGATGTCGCCAGCTTTCACCACTTTATGTGGATCGTCGACGAAATGATCGGCCAGTGATGAAATGTGTACCAAGCCATCCTGATGGACACCGATATCGACAAACGCGCCAAAGTTGGTGACGTTGGTGACCGCACCTTCCAGAATCATGCCCGGTAGCAGATCTTTCAAGGTTTCTACGCCATCAGCGAAGCTAGCTGTTTTGAATTCAGGACGCGGATCGCGACCCGGTTTTTCCAGCTCTTTGATGATGTCAGTCACCGTCGGTACGCCGAAACGTTCATCGGTGAAATCCGATGGTTTCAGGTTACGCAGCGCGGTTGGATTCCCCATTAACTCCTGCAACGCCTGTTCGGTCGCGGCCAGAATGCGCTCCACGATCGGATAGGCTTCAGGGTGAACGGTAGAGGCATCCAGTGGGTTATTGCCGTGGTTGATACGCAGGAAGCCCGCACACTGTTCAAAGGCTTTTGGCCCCAGACGGCTGACTTTCAGCAGCTGTTCGCGGTTGTGGAAGCGGCCATTCTCATCACGCCAGGTCACAATATTTTGCGCCATCATGCGCGTCAGCCCTGCAACACGTGTTAACAGCGCCACGGACGCGGTATTCAGGTCAACGCCGACGGCGTTTACGCAGTCCTCGACCACCGCATCCAGTTTCTTCGCGAGCTGGCTCTGGCTCACGTCATGCTGATACTGGCCAACACCGATGGATTTTGGATCGATCTTCACCAGTTCCGCCAGCGGATCCTGCAAACGACGGGCGATAGATACCGCACCGCGCAGTGACACATCCAGATCGGGGAATTCCAGCGCAGCCAGTTCGGACGCAGAGTACACCGACGCACCGGCCTCACTGACGATCACTTTCTGCGCGTTGATATCTGGGAACTGTTTTTGTGTGTCGAGGAAGAAGCGCTCGGTTTCACGCGATGCGGTGCCGTTACCAATCGCCACCAGCTCAACCTGATGTTTGAGGCACAGTGCGGCGATGATCGGAGCGGCTTTCGCTGCCTGACCGGTATGCGGATAAATGGTGTCGGTCGCGACCAGCTTGCCAGTGGCATCCACTACCGCGACTTTTACGCCCGTACGCAGACCCGGATCGAGACCCATGGTGGCGCGCATGCCCGCAGGCGCGGCCATCAGCAGGTCATGCATGTTACGGGCAAAGACGTTGATCGCTTCGTCTTCGGCCTTTTCACGCACGCTGCCCATTAACTCGGTTTCAAGGTGCAGCAGCACTTTGATGCGCCACGTCCAGCTAATGACGGTGCGTCGCCAGCTGTCTGCTGCCGCATTGCCTAGCCGCAGATTCAGATGGTCGATAATAATCTGTTCGCAGTAACTCTCACGCGGGGCTTCTTCGTGCTGTGGATCGGCGTTCAACGCCAGTTGTAATACGCCTTCGTTACGCCCACGGAACATTGCCAGAGCGCGGTGTGAAGGCACCTGAGCAATCGGTTCGTGATGATCGAAATAGTCGCGGAACTTCGCGCCTTCTTCTTCTTTTCCTTCTACGACGCGGGAAACCAGATGCGCGTTTTTCCACAGATAATGACGCACTTTTGCCAGCAGCGTTGCGTCTTCGGCAAAGCGTTCCATCAGGATGTAACGTGCGCCGTCCAGCGCCGCCTTCACGTCTGCCACGCCTTTCTCTGCATCGACATAGGTCTGTGCCGTCAGCTCCGGCTCCTGGCTTGGGTCTTGCCAGAGGCCGTCGGCCAACGGCTCCAGACCGGCTTCAATCGCGATTTGTCCACGCGTGCGGCGTTTAGGTTTATACGGCAGGTAGAGATCTTCCAGCTCGGTTTTGCTCAGCGTGCCGTTAATGGCGGTAGCGAGCTGTGCGGTTAACTTCCCCTGCTCGTCGATGGATTTCAGAATAGTCTGGCGCCGATCTTCCAGCTCACGCAGGTAACCGAGGCGCGTTTCGAGCTGGCGCAGTTGGGTGTCATCCAGCCCGCCGGTCACTTCTTTACGGTAACGGGCGATAAAAGGGACGGTATTTCCTTCGTCCAGCAGGCGGACTGCGGCGTCTACCTGCTCCGTGCGCGCCTGCAATTCGCTGGCGATAAGTTGGCTTAATGAATCATTCATAGGTCTGATATCAGTCGTCATCAAGTTAGTGGAGTAAATAAGTAGTGGAATAAATAAGTCGTAGAGTAAACCAGTGAGGACAGTTATACGGATTGAGCGTGCAAAATGCCAGCCGCCACTGTCTGGAAAGCGAGGACGATAACGATGCTATTCTGCGCAACAATCTTTATCTAAATCAATATTCCGTCAGATTCTTGCAACCCACTTACGATTTTAGCGTATGAAATACGTTGGCTTGTTTCTTTATAAATTGAGTGTCGTTTTAATCTGGGCGTGTAGCACGGGATTACCTATCCAAAGCCCGTGAGAGCGGACGGGACAACATCATTATTCGGGCAGGAGAAAGGTTCATGACAGTCAGAACGTCCACGTTGACGGCAGAAGGGCAGGCAAGTATTGCGCTGGAAATGCGTTCCGGCGTACTGGGGAAAGCGGCTGTGGATATTCGTCCACTCGGTGAACACGGGTTGTGCAGCTATGACCCCGGTTTTGCCAATACGGCAGGATGTGAGTCGGCGATTACCTATATTGATGCAGCGAATAGCGTGCTGCTGCATCGTGGCTTCCCTGTCGAACAGCTTGCCGAGCAGTGCGACTTTACTGAGGTCTGTTACATCCTGCTGCACGGCGATGCGCCTTCACCGGAGGCGTACGCGAAATTTGCTGACAACATCACCCGTCATACACTGGTTCATGAGCAAATTGCCCGGATGTTCAGCGGCTTTCGTCGTGATTCCCATCCGATGGCGCTGATGTGTGCAGTCGTTGGCGCGCTGGCCGCGTTCTATCACGATGTCCTGGATATCGATAACGCGGAACACCGCGAGCTGGCGGCGGTGCGACTGCTGTCGAAAATGCCGACGCTGGCTGCGATGTGCTACAAATATTCCATTGAGCAGCCGTCCGTATATCCTCGCAATTCTCTCTCTTATACCGGCAACTTCCTGCACATGCTGTTTTCGATTCCAGCAGAGAAGTATGAAGTGAATCCGGTGTTGGAACGGGCGATGAACCGCATCCTGATTCTGCATGCCGATCACGGTCAATGCCCGTCCACCATGGCGGTTAGAGCGTCTGGTTCTTCCGGCGCGAACCCGTTTGCCTGCATTGCGGCTGGACTGGCGTCGATGTGGGGGCCGCTGCACGGCGGGGCGAATGAAGCCTGCATGCGCATGCTGGAAGAGATTAAAACGGTTGACCGCATTCCTGAGTTTGTTCGGCGTGCGAAAGACCGTTGTGATTCATTCCGTCTGATGGGATTTGGTAACTCGATCTATCAGCATTTCGATCCACGCGCGGCGATTCTGCGCAAAACCTGTTACGAAGTGCTGAATGAATTGGGCACGGAAGACAGCCTGTTACAGGTGGCGATGGAGCTGGAACATATCGCCATGACCGATGCGTATTTTCTGGAGAATAAACTCTACCCGAGCGTCGATTTCTATACCTCCGTCATCCTGAAAGCGATGGGGCTGCCGCCGTCGATGTTTACCGTCATTTCTACCGTTGGCAGGACGATTGGTTGGGTCGCGCATTGGGATGAAATGCACAAGCAGCAGGAAATCAGCATCTATCGCCCACGCCAAATTTATACCGGACAGCCGCGTCGGGACTATTCTTCTCCGAAGGGATAATACCTTTTAAAAGGAATAATGCTTCTCACATAAAGGACGAATACGATTGCCCCTGATGCCTAGTGCTGCGGCATCAGGGGCAGGGGAAATACGTTAGAATTTTTCCCAGTTATCCTGCGTGTTGCCGACCGGAGCAAGCGCTAAGCGGGTTGGTTGCGCTTTCTTCGCCATCGGCGCGGGGCGTGCTGTTGGCGTGCCGCGCAGGTGGAAATGGTTCATGAGCGTCACCAGATGGGATGACTGTTCGCGCAAGCTGGTTGCCGCATTGGCGGACTCTTCAACCAGCGTCGCGTTCTGCTGGGTGACCTGATCGAGCTGGTTCACTGCATCATGGATTTGTGAAATGCCGGATTCTTGCTCCTGCGTGGTCGTTCCGATCTCGCTGATTAAATCCGCCACACTGCGCGCCTGACGTACCAGTTCATCAATGGTGCTGCCAGTGTCTTCGACCAGACGATTCCCTGCTTCTACTTTCTCGACGCTGGTGTTGATCAGTACGGCGATCTCTTTGGCCGCGGAGGCGGAGCGCTGTGCCAGTGAACGGACTTCCCCTGCTACTACGGCGAAACCGCGACCTTGTTCGCCAGCACGAGCGGCTTCGACCGCCGCATTCAGCGCCAGAATATTGGTCTGGAAAGCGATGCCATCAATGACGCTAATGATGTCTCGGATTTTGTGCGAACTGGTGGAGATCTCTTTCATCGTAATAACCATGTCTCCGAGCGCCTCGCCGCCTTTCGTTGCTGTTTCGCTGGTTTGGCTGGCGAGACGGGTGGCGTTGCGCACGGTATCTGCATTCTGACGAATTGCCTGACTCATCTGCTCCATAGACGCGGCGGTTTGCTGCAAACTGGCGGCTTGTTCTTCCGTGCGTTGGCTGAGATTTTCGCTGCCTGCCTCGATTTGGCTAGAGCCAGAAGCGATAGCTTCGCTGCTCTGCCGTACCTGTTCGACGATATCGCCTAGGTTATGACTCATGTGATGCATGGTGGCTAGCAGGCTGCTGTGGTCGTCTGGTTTGATGTTGATATCGACAGCCAGATCGCCATCGGCTACCTGCCGGGCAATGTGGGTCGCATAAAGTGGTTCACCACCCAGCTGGTTTTTTAACGTGCGGGTAATTAGCCATGCTACGACGGCGGCCATTGCTGTGGCGGCAAGGGAGAGAACCAGCATGATGACGCTGCCGGATTGCGCGCTATGCTGTGCGTGGCTGACAATCTCGTTGGTATCCTGCTGTTGCGAGGCCATCATCGCGTCCAGCACTTTGAACAGTGCGTTTTGCGCAGGTTGCATCTCATTAAGAATAATGGTGTTACCCTGCAGACGCAGTTGTGGATCGGTGGATTGCACCAGCTCCATGGCTTTCAAAAAGGCGGCAAGGTACGGCGGGCGGGTGTCTTGAAACTGCTTCAACAGCGCGCTGGTTGCTTCGGTATCCAGCTGTTGCCCCAGCTTTTTCAAATTGGCGGTATTGCGGGCAATTTGCTCATCGACGAACTGCTTTTCCTGCTTGATTTGTGCAGGGTCGGTGCTGATCGCGATGTTACGGATCAGACGAGCATTGGCATCAAAACCGGCTTTAACCTCTTGAATAAGTAGCATGTTGGCTAACGTGGTGCCGGAAAGCCGGTTGATGTCGTTACCCAGCCCAACCAACTGGAGTCGTCCGAAGAATGCCACCAGCAAACTGATGATGATAACCAGAGTAAATCCCATACCCAACATGTTACCGAGTTTGATTCTGTTCAGCATATTCATAAACATCCTTAATTTTTTGACATGCTACGAAGGCATAACGGAGGGGGCTTGCTATCGTAACCGATGCAAGTAATGACAAGGTTTTATTGCTGTGTTTTGCATTTTCGGGATACATCGATAACTCCCGGATTTAAAAACTTATAGATAAGAATATCTTTAATATTGGCAGAAAAAGCGTTCAGTTGATCACGTAAATTACCGAGAGAGGGATTTCGTATGAAATGTGTGATCTGAGAGGCAAAATGCGGATTTTTACGACATTGGCTAACGGTGATGAGAGAGGCGAAGGGAAGTGGTAACACAGGTTACTTAAGCCTGTTTTTAGGAGAAACACGGGGATGAGGTTCCCGCAGGGAAACCTCGCCCCGTGGTCGCTCCGTGTATCTCGGTTCTGAAGCGATTGGCACGAAGGGGAGTGGTGCGTTAGCTAATGAACAAGCTAACACACCGATCAATCAAGAGGCTTTATCACTGACAAAAGGGGCGATATAGCGCTGATAGCGTGATTCTTTCAACTGTTGCAGGTCGACAAGCACCAGACCGTCGATGCAGTTATTGAAATCGGGATCGATGCCGAAGTCGATAAACCGCACGCCTCCCGGTTCACACAGCTCCGAATACTGCTTGTAGAGCGTCGGGATGGCGCATCCCATATTGCTGAGCATGCTTTTCAACCGCGTGAGATCTTGCTGGTAGTCCGTTCCTTCAAACTGTTTCAGTACGTCAGGCAGCGATGCCGGATAAGGGCGGCGCGACGTTGCCAGCGGCTGATCGGGCGTGAAGTGCAGGCGATAAAAGGCGACCAGCAAATCGCGTGCATGCGGTGGCAACGTGCCGGAAAGCGATACGGGGCCGAACAGATAGCGGTGTCCTGGATAACGCGCCAGATAGGCACCAATGCCCAGCCAGAGATAATCTAGCCCGCGTTTACCCCAGTATTTAGGTTGAATAAAGCTGCGTCCTAGCTCAATGCCTGATGCCAGGATCGGATCCATTTCGTCGCCGTACTGGAACAGACTGTGACTATAAAGCCCACTTTTCCCTTTTTCGGCGATCAGGTTTGCCGTCGAAACGAAGCGATAGGCACCCACAATCTCCAGTTCTCGGTCGTCCCACAGGATCAGGTGCAGGTAGTCATCATCATAGCTGTCTAGATCGCGGCGTTGACCGGAGCCTTCGCCCACCGCTCGGAAGGCGATTTCGCGCAGGCGTCCGAGTTCACGCAACAGCGGCACATAATCTTCTTCACCGCGACGATACAGATAGACCACTTTGCCATCCGGCGTGGTGCCCAGCGTTTCACACGCTGACAGCGCGCGTTTCAGCAGCACGCGGTCTTCGGCCAGCGCAATGGGTTTTTCACCGGCAAAGCAGCCGGGCTTTCCTTGTCCCAATCGATAAACGTGACGCCGGAAGCGAGCTGCCAGATCGTTGGCATTCCATTCACCCTGGCTCCAGGACGCATAAGGAATTCTGGCCCCGATACGCAGCTTGAGCGTTTGCCCGCGCTGGCCGAACATTTCTCTGACCAGCAGGAGGGTGGACAGCGGGCGATAAACCATGGAGGAGAGATAGAACAGTGTACTATTGCGTCCGCCGATATGGATGGGCACTACGGGCGCACGCGCTTTGCTGGCCATGCGGATAAATCCGTTGTGCCAATGACCATCACGAATACCTTGCAGGCTGACGCGTGAAACCTCGCCTGCCGGGAATACGATGATCGCGCCGTCGCCTTCCAGATGTTGCTGGATGGCGCTGATTTGCTGGCGTTTGGTACGGTTATTGAAGTTATCGACGGAAAAAAACAGATTTTTGAGCGGGGCGACATAAGAGAGCAGTTGGCTGGCGACGATACGGACATCGGGCCTGACGCTGGCGACGGTGCGCAATAACGCCAGACCGTCCAGCGAGCCAATCGGGTGGTTGGCAACCAGCACCACTGGCCCTTGGCTGGGGATATTTTCTAAATCCCCCTCGACCATTTCACAATTGAAGTTGAAGTAATCAAGAATCTGTTCGACTAGATCCAATCCTTTCAAATACGGGTAACGCCGCGCAAATTGCTGCATTTCATTTTCAAATAGCAGAGAACGCAAAACTGTTTTCTGCCAAGGTGGCGTATGGCGATGCGGGACAAGATCTTGCAGAATGGCGTCTAAGCTAAACATAAATCGTTCTCCGTAGCTCTCCGTGGCTAAAAGTACGGGATAGAAATGACATATTTATGTCTGTTGATAGATTATTAGCCAAAATTGTAAATCTGTGTAATGAACGCGCGATTTTTTGCACGCGGATATATTGAAGAGCGGCATACGCGCTAAGAGCCTAACGGGGTTACTGACTTGAAAACCAATCTGATTACCCGCGAGGGCTATGACAAACTGCGGGTAGAGCATGAGCATCTCTGGAATGTAAAGCGCCCGGAAATTACCAAAATCGTTTCCTGGGCTGCTAGCCTGGGAGATCGCTCGGAAAATGCGGACTACACCTACAATAAGCGTTTATTACGCCAGATCGATCGCCGTGTGCGCTATCTGAGAAAGTGTCTGGCGGAATTGAAAATCGTTGATTATTCACCGCAGCAGGATGGCAGCGTATTTTTTGGTGCCTGGGTCGAGATCGAAAATGAGCAAGGTGACGTGAAGCGCTTGCGGATTGTCGGTCCAGATGAGATCTATGGCGACAGCAAAGACTATATTTCGATCGATTCCCCGATGGCACGCGCGATGCTGAAAAAAGCGGTTGATGAAGAATTCACCGTGAACACGCCAGATGGCCCACGCGAGTGGTTCGTCAATGCGATTGATTACGTTAAATCATGAGCGTAGCCCGGCTCACACCGGGCAGATGCATCGCTGACGTGAAAAACGCGACGTCGCCTGGAACAGGTTTAGCCATCCGAATTTTGTGCTCGCAAGAGCTGTCTGGCCTGCTCAATGACAGGTAAGTCCACCATCTCGCCGTTTATCTGGAAAGCGTAGCTGTGTTCGGCCGCTTTCAAAACCTGCTTTGCCCAGTCTATTTTGCTACGATCTGCCGTGAAAGCCTGCTGAACGGTATCGATCTGTGAGGGATGGATACAGAGTTTGGCCGAGAAGCCGAGCGAGCGTGCATGTAGTGCGTCAGCTAGCACTCGGTCATGATGCGTGAAATCGGGATTAACGCAGTCTATTGGCGGCGGTAAATCAGCCAGTCTGGACGCCAGTACAATACGGCTTCTGGCATACAGCAATGCGTGCAGGGATTGATCGCAATGGATGTCGAGTGAGAAATCCAATGAACCAAATGCCACCCTTTCTACACCTGCGTCACAAATTTCTTCCGCATTATGTAATCCCCGAGCAGTCTCAATAATCGCAATAATATTCACATTTTCCAATCTATTACGATTTATCATTTCCCTCGCTTCATTCAGCATTGCTGCTGACTCTATTTTTGGTAAGACAATTTCCTGTGTGGCTATTTCATGTCTCGCTGCGGTTTTATTTCTTAATCTCGCCTTGTTACTGAGTCTATTTATAAAGTCGACATCTTGACTGAATTCCGGTGATCCAAATTTATTTAAACGTATATATTTTTTGCAATTTATTTCAGAGACGGAGGTATCATTTTCATACCATTGGATAATATTTTCTCTGGCCTGGTTTTTTTCATCAGGATGAACAGCATCTTCCAGATCAAATATCACGGCATCAGCTCCACAGCGGATGGCATGTTGAAAGCGATGAGGCGAATTTCCAGGCACGAAGAGGTAGGTCTTAGCGTGTTCCATGCTGTTCTCCTTTGCTTATTTCATTGATTAAAAATGAATTTATAGAAATGTAACTAATTAATTGCGAATAAGAATGATACCTATTTACATTGACGTTAGTGATATGCTAGCTTTCCGTTCATTATTTTTCAATCTATCAATCACGACATTTTTATTAAGTTTCGGGATGTGTTAACCCGCGATCTAATGACACCCTTTTATACGTTACAGCAATCCATTCTTACTTGTTTTATCGGTATAGGGAGTGATTATGAATATCAAGGCAGACGCAGTTGAACACAGGGATATACGGAATATTCCAGATGGTTTTCTCTCTGATTATTCAAATAAAAATGCGTTAAGGCGATTGATTCGCTGCTTTTTCGCTGAAGGGATTTTGAATAAATATAACCTGATATTTACTGAGGTTAATTCCGGTCGTGCAACATTTTCTTTGCGCGGAAACAACGGTGAATTGAAGTTTGATGATATTTATTCGGCCCCGGCAAACACTTATATTAATAATGGAAATATTTATCACATTAATTCCCAAGGGACGTCTTTTCCCGTCACTGACCACGCACAGTTGATTGATTTACTCCGCGAGAGTTTTGATTTCCATCCCGAAGAAAGCGGCATTAATGGCCTGAAAAAAGATGTCGGCAACAGTGTCCGTAATGATACCAACGCCCGGCGTTATCGTAGCCAATGGCGTGCTGAGGTGGCTGATGCCATGCGGCAGGATGGGCAGGAATGTTTCACGCAGTGGCTGCGTCGGCAGCGAAGCATTCGCGATGCCGCGATGTTGCTCGACCAGTGGGGATCGCTGGAAGGGCATCCCTATTATCCCACCTGGAAATCCCGTCCGGGCCTGAGTGACGAAGATGTCCAACTGCTGTCGCCAGAATTCAATGCTCGTGTGCCGCTGCGTATTACCGCGCTGCGCCGTGATATGGCGTATGTGGAATGCATGCCGCACGTCGATGATTTTCATCAGTGGTTTGCTCAGGCGTTCCCCGCGCTCTGGCAGGACTGGAAGCAGCGCTTGAATCAACAAGGGTTGGATGAGACGCAGTGGCTTCCGCTGCCAATCCACAGCTGGCATCTGGAAAACTGGGTGAAATCCCATTACGCGGATGAGATTGCCGAAGGGATTTTACTCACCGACGGCCCCGATCTCATCACGCTGCCGGGGATGTCGTTCCGCACCGTCTTGCCCGTTGAGCCACCTTCTTCTCCTTTCATCAAGCTGCCTGTCGCCATCTGGATGACCAGCGAAATGCGTAGCCTACAGGCAAAATCGATCCACATGGGGCCGCGCATTAGCACCATTATCGAAGCGATCCTGGCGCAGGAAGGCGGGTTCGAGCAGCGGCTGGAGTTTTTCCGCGAAGAGGCCGCATTCCACTACAAACATGCGGTGCATCAGGATGACGCAGTGGGCAAACACCTCTCTGTCGTCTTCCGCGATGCGCGCGCCTATGAACGCTCCGACGGTGCGCTGCCCGTCACCGTCGCCACGCTGTTTACGGCGCTGCCTCACCGCGACCAACCATTATTCACCGAGCTGGTTACGCTGTCCGGGCTTGGCGCAGAAGCGTGGTTCCGTCAATACGTGCGCGCTGTGACCCGTCCTGTCATCGCTATCTATCTGCTGTACGGCATCGGGCTGGAAGCACACCAGCAGAACAGCCAGATCCTCTTCTCGCCTGAAGGCGTCGCGCAGGGGTTATTAATTCGTGATTTCGGCGACGGACGTACCTACGCACCGCTGCTGAGTCAGCGCGGCTATCACCTGCAACCTTACGTCTGGCCCGGCATTCTGCCCACGGTATTTGAAGGCGATATCGAGCCGGTGCGGATGTTTGTCGTCGATGCCTGTTTTGTCAGTCACCTGCACGAATTGGCACTGGCACTCAGCGCGGAATATGGCTTTGCCGATGCCCGACTGTGGCAGGTGATGAAAGAGGAAACCGCCGCGGCGTTTGACGCAGTGAAATCGCGCGTTGATGGCGATGTGTGGCAGACCGAGCGTGACATGTTTTTGACCCAGCCTTGGTATACGCGCTCGCTGTTGCGCATGCATATCCAGGAATACCGCGACTACCGGATTCAGCACGGCCTGAGCAACCCCTTCCTCACGGAAGGAGAAGAAACTCGCGTCGAGCCGTGATGTATGGCGATGCTCCTGCCTTACAGGCTAAAAACGGGAGCATCTTTTTCAGTCCTCATTTTGAGATGGATAACTTTGTTGATGAACGCCAGGAAGAACTTCACGCCGTCTACCGGAAAGCACCATTTTCCCATTCCCTCTACGTTGGGCGTCGCCATAACGGCGGCAATCGCTATGCTGAGTGGAATCGCGATACCCGTGCAGGCGGCAACGGGAGAACGCGATGATTCCACCATCGTGGTGGAAGCCAAAGACGCCGAGGCTGTGCGGGGGCTGGTGGCGGGCGGTATGTCGGCGCGATCGTCCAGTACCGGGCTGCTGGGCAAAAAGGATGTCATGGATACGCCGTTTAACGTCAGCAACATGACCTCATCGTTTATTGAAAACAAACAGGCACAGACGCTGGGGCAGGTAGTGGCACATGACGCCTCGGTGCGGGTGAGCAGTTCTCAGGGCGGTCTGCTGGATTCTTACTACATCCGCGGTTTCCCACTCAACGAAGGAAACCTGAGCGACATTGCCATGAACGGCGTCTACGGTGTTGCGCCCAACTATCAGTTGATGACCGACTACATTGAGCGAGTGGAAGTCCTGAAAGGACCGTCGGCGCTGCTGTATGGGCTGTCCCCGAACAGCAGCGTGGGTGGTGTGATTAACGCCGTCACTAAACGCCCGACCACCGTCGGTAACCTGACTCGCCTCACCACCAGCTGGCAGTCTGATTCCCAATTCACGCAGCATGCGGATATTTCCCGCGTTTATGCGTTGGACAATAACAATCTGCTCGGCGTGCGTTTTAACGGCAACTATGGCTACGGCGACACGGTGTGGGACGGCAGCGACAAGCGCACACAGGTCGGCGCACTTGGGCTGGATTTCTCATCAGAACGTTTCCGTGCCACGTTGGATCTCATCACTCAGCACCTGAAAACGCGTGCGCCGTCTCGCCCTTATTCGTTCGCGGCGGGGGTGACGGTGCCTGATGCACCAGATGGCAACACCAACATTTCTCAGCCGTGGGGCTTCTGGCATTCCAAAGATCAGTCGGTGTTGCTGCATACCGAATACGATCTGGCGGATAACGTCACCTGGTTTACCGATCTGGGCGGTTCCAGCGCGCACGTGAGCCGACTGTCGGAGCAGGTGCCGCAGGTTACGAATAACAATGGTGATGTAACCAGAATAGGAAACAGTACCTCTTATCTTGTGAATTACCGTGCTGCTGTGAGTCGTTATAACTTGGCTACGGGCATTAGAGCTGATGTGGAAACGGGCTCGGTGACACACAAATTATCAGCCCAAACCAGTTATTACAGAGATCGTCACGCGACATCGAGCGAAATTGGTCCAGACCTCAATACGAATATCTATAACCCCGTATATATGTCCCCCGTTGACATTGCTGCACCAGCAACGATTAGCAAACGTTCTTCCACCGCGCTGTCGGGTATCGCGTTGGCGGATACGCTCGGCTTCTGGAACGATGCGCTGCAGATCACAGGTGGGCTGCGTTATCAGCAGATCAAGTCGGATAACTTTGTTCCCGGCAATAGCGCACCTTCATCGTCTTACGACAAAAATGCGATAACGCCGATGGTGGGTGTAGTTGTTAAGCCCTGGCAGCACGTCTCGCTCTATGCCAACTACATTGAGGGGCTGAGCAAAGGGGATATCGCGCCAGCGAATGCAAGTAATCCGGGGCAGGTACTTGCTCCGTATAAGAGCAAACAGTATGAAGCCGGGGTGAAAGTGGATGCGCTGGGAACGATCTCTACGCTGAGCGTTTTCCAGATCACCAAGCCAAGCGGCGCACTGGTTAACGGTACGGGTAGTGAGTTTGTTACAGCTAACGAGCAGCGCAATCGGGGTATCGAACTGGATGTGGTTGGTTCACCGCGGGAGGATCTGCGTCTGACCGGCGGCGTGATGCTGCTGGATGCCGAGCTGACCAAAAGCGTGACGCCGGGTGCGCAGGGCAAGCGCGCGCCGGGCACGTCGCGTTTTCAGGCTAACGCCGGGGTGGAATATGACCTGCCGTTCCTGCGCGATCTTACGCTGAACGCCAACGTCATCCATAACGGGAAGCAGAACGTCAACACCATCAATACCCAGTCTATTCCTTCCTGGACCACCGTTGATTTCGGCGCACGTTACAAGACGCGAATCTATAACGCCCCTACCACGTTCCGTGCCGATGTCCTTAACGCCTTTGACCGTAATTACTGGTCTGGCGTGACGTCATTCAGCACGGTATCGCAAGGAACGCCGCGGACGCTGATGCTATCCGTGGCGGTTGATTTCTAAGGATAGGTATTTTTCAGGAACCGAACGTTAAGGAGATAGCGATGAGCAACCTGTTTAGCTTTGCCGCAGTGTCTTCCCCCGCTGTCACGCAGGCCCACTGGCCTGAGAGACTGACGCCTTATCTGGATAGTGAGATTGAGCAGTTCCTTTTCAACTCGCCACAAAGGCTGTCATGGCTGGTTGAGCAGTATGGGTCGCCATTGAATATTGTCTGGCCGCACACTGTTGCCAACAATATCGAGGCATTGCGAACCGTGTTGCAGCGTCACGATGTGGACTGCCGCCTGTACTACGGCGCGAAGGTGAACAAATCGCCGGGGCTGGTACAGGCGGCTGTCAACGCGGGCATCGGCGTGGATGTCTCCAGCTTGCAGGAACTGAAAGATGCGCTGCGGGCTGGCTGCGACGGCACGCGGCTGTGCGCCACTGGCCCGGCAAAGACGCGCGAGTTTCTGACTGAGCTGGTTCATCACCGTGCGCTCATCGTGCTGGATTCGCCGGAAGAGTTCGACGACGTGCTGGCGCTGACGGCGTTGTTGCGCGTGACGAAATCGGTGCGGGTACTGCTGCGCTATCGCCCATCGTTCACACAGGCCAGCCGTTTTGGCATGCTGGCCGATGAGGTCATGCTCTGTCTGGAGACGTTAAGCGCCAGACAGGATGTGCTTCATCTTGAAGGCTTCCACTTCCATCTGGGCGGCTATGCTCCCGATACCCGCGTGGCCGCATTGGCTGAGCTGTTGCCATTACTGGAGCGGGCGCGGTCACGGGGTTTGCAGCCCGCGATGATTGATATCGGTGGCGGATTGCCGATTCAATATCTTTCGGCTTCTCGCTATCAGGCATATTTGGCGGAGCAGAATGAGGCGGATTACCGCCACGGTCAGGTGCCGACCTCGTTTTACCCGTACGGCGGCGAGCGCTCGGCATCCGACTATCTTGAGGCATTTTTGTCAGCCTCAATTGGGCAGCATTGCGTGGCGGACATACTGAAACAGTATGGCCTGATTCTGGCGATTGAGCCGGGGCGCAGTCTGGCCGACCAAAGTGCGATTACCGTATTTCGCGTCACACGTACGCGCCGCCAGCCGGATGGCAACCACGTCGTGTTTGTCGAAGGCAGCAGCTTCAGCGCGTGCGAAACCTGGTTTAACTCTGAGTTTTTGATTGATCCTCTGCATGTTTTTTCCGTCAAAAAAGACACACGTCCGACGCCGGGTAAAGCCTGGATCGCCGGACACAGCTGTCTGGACGACGATGTCATTACGAACCGATTGATTCATTTTCAAACCGTGCCGCAGCCAGGCGACTTACTGATTTACGCGAATACGGCGGGATACCAGATGGACCTGCTGGAGAACGCGTTTCATCGGCATCCGCTGCCTGCGCGCCTGTGCGCTTTCAAAGGTAAGAAAGGTGAGCTGATTTTTTCCAGTGATAACTGAATGGAGCAGAACCATGATCCTGAATAAAGTAACTGATTTGATTGGTAATACGCCCGTTATACAAATTCCCGTCCCCTATGGGGATACGCGTTTGTTTTTAAAAGTGGAGAAGAACAACCCCGGCGGCAGCATGAAGGATCGCATGGCGAGAAACATGATTGTCGCCGGACTGAAGTCAGGAAAAATTCGTCCCGGCGGCACGATTGTCGAGTCATCATCGGGTAATACCGGTATCGGGCTGGCGCTGGCGTCGATTGAATACGGTCTGCGCTTTATCGCCGTGGTCGATCATCATGCGGCACAAGACAAGATTGCCATCATGCGCGCGCTCGGCGCGGAAATTCGCTACGTCTCCGGCGACTACGGCGAAGATGAAGTGGCGGTGGTGGAGCGCCAGCGTATGGCGGCACAGCTGGCGGAGGAAATTCCCGGCGCGGTGTTTATGAACCAGTCGGATAACGCGGCGAATGCGGGCGGCTATGCCGATTTTGTCCGCGAGTTGTTCAGCCAGATTGGCAAGATTGACGCGTTTGTCGGCTGCGTAGGCACGGGCGGATCGATGACCGGCATTTCGCACGGCCTGAAAGTCCATAACCCGGATATTGCGACCATTGCCGTTGAGCCGGTTGGTTCTATCGTCTTTGGCCACCCCGGTAAGCCCTACTATCAGTCCGGCACCGGTACGCCAGCAGGGGACACCGTGGGGCTGGTACTGGATTACAGCTGCATCGACTATGGCGAACAGGTTTCAGATGCACAAGCGTTTGAAACGGCACGCTATGTTGCACGGAATTACGGGCTATTGGTCGGTGGCTCAACGGGTGGGGTGATCTATAAAGCGCTGGAATTGATCTATCAAGATCGTATCGGCGGCAACGTCGTACTGGCGATCGCCGACGGCGGTGAAAAATACCTGCACACGGTGTTTAACGAAGAGTGGCTGGCGGCGCGTAACCTCACGGATAGCAGTGTGTGGCACGACCTGGATCGCTGGCTGGGCAACGCGATTTCTCTGGAGCAGGCAAGCTAAGGAGTCAAGGATGCGCGAAACGCTAAGCGGGCAGCCGCTTAACGTGGTGATTTGCGGGGCCGGTAAAACCGGCCATCTCGCCACGGTACTGTTTAAGCAACTGCCGGACGTCAAGGTGACGCTACTCGGCAGCCATCCCCGTCTGCCGGAAGCCTACCAGCAGCACGGTAAACGGCTACACGCGCTGCCGCCGGATGGTGAAACGCTGACCGCCACGCCGGACGGCGTGACCTGCGACCCGGCGGAAGCCTGCCGCGACGCCGACGTCGTGATTATCACCGTTCCCGCCAACTTCCGCGCCGATCTTCTGGCACGGATCGTTCCCCATTTGCCCACCGATAAGCCGGTCTATATTGGTGCGATCCCCGGTTTTTGTGGTTTTGACTGGCTGGCCGAACGTGAACTAGCTGTGCGGCCGAATGCGGTGATTTGGGGAATGAAGGACGTCGCGCACATTGCGTTTGATTTAGTGCCGGGCCGGTCGATCAAGATGGGCGGCGAAAAGGCCACGCTGTATGTCGCCACGCATCGGCGCGAAACCGCTACAAGCCAGCAGGCGCTGATGGCGCTGTTGCAACGGCTCTATTCTGCGCCCGTGGTGCTGTTGCCGGATTATCTGGAGATCACGCTGACGCCGGGTAACCCGATTATGCACAGTGCCGTAATTTATGGCCTGATCGGCCCTTACGGTCAGTGGCATGCCCGATCGTTCCCTCAATCGCTGTGCTGGTGGAATGATTGCCCTGAACTTGGGGCATATTATCTGGAACGTATGGATGAAGAGAATCAGCGGCTGTGTGCGGCGCTGGAGACGCGGCTCGGCGTGCGGCTGAATTCGGTACTGCCGCTCAAGCAGGAGATTATCGATGCCTATGGCGATCAGATTGCTGATGCGCACACGATGCTCTCCGTGTTGCGTACCAACCAGGCCTACCACGGCATCGGTCTGCCGTTGCGAAAGCATAACGCTGGCGGGTACGTGTTTGATACTCAGCACCGCGTGTTTCAGGAGGATATCGCCTACGGCCTGAGCCTGTTAGTGACCCTTGCGGAGAATTTGGCGGTTAGCGTTCCGTACATTGAAGAGGTTTATCGGTGGTGCAGCGATTACATGGGCGTGTCCACGCAGAACCGTCCCGACTATTTCCCGCCGCACGGGTTGAGATGATGGGATTGGGCAAAATGATGACAGTGGCTGAATTAAGACAGGATGACACCGTGGAACCAGAAGGAATTGACGCATGCGCTTGACCGGACAGGTCGCGTTCATCATCCACTTTATGTTTGTTGTACAACTGGTGGCGATGGGAGCGATGGAGATGAGCGGGCCGTTTTGGCCGCTGCATCTGGAAAGCATGTCGTCCGGTGCTGAACTGAGTGTCGCGGGGATTGCCGTCTACGTCGGGCCGATGTTGGGGATTATGCTGACCAGCGCCTTCTGGGGACGGATGGGCGATCGCTTGGGCAACAAAGCCATGATGGTCCGCGCACTGTTCGGGCTGGCCTTGACCCAACTTGGGCTGGCGTGGGCAAATGATATCTGGACGATAGTTGCGCTGCGTTTTATTCAGGGTGCCTGTGCGGGTTATATTGCGCCCGCGCAGGCGTATGGCGTCGCGGTGGTCAGTCCGTTACAGCGCACGCGGCTATTTGCCTGGCTTCAGGTTTCTACCAACGTGGGATCGCTGCTGGGCGCGATTGTCGGTGGGCTGATTCTCGATTATCTGAACTTCTTCTGGATCAACCTGAGTGCCGCGATCCTGTGCGCGCTGTGTGGCATCACCGTAGCGCTGTTCCTGCCGCATGTTACCCCCGTGACTCCTGCCGTTCCGACCGCGGAGGCTCAGGAGAAAAACATTCCCCGCAAACGGCTCTGGGCGCTGTCGCCGATTCCCGCCCTGTTGCTGATTTCTGGCCTGTTGCTGACCAGCCGCATGATTCCGCAAACGCCGTTTTCCCTCTACATGGACGACTTCTTTCAGGTAGATAAGTGGGTTATCGGTCTGTGTTATGGCTTGCAGGCGACCGGGGTGATCGTCTCTGCGTCATTGTGGGCGCGCTATTTTGAAGACCTCTCGCTGTCGCAGACGCTGAGCCGCCTATGTGTGGTCATGCTGGCCTGCGCCATCGTGACATTGACCGCTGCCACGATGCTGAATATTGCGATTTTCATCCCGCTTTATTTCCTGTGGGGTGTGCTGCTTGGGGCTACCACGCCGGTTCTGATGGCGCTGATTTCGCGTGCGGCGGGTGCAGGGCAGCAGGGTTATATACTCGGCGTGGCGCAAAGCGTCAGCCAATTTGCCTCGATTCTTGGCATTTCTTTGGGCGGATTAGTTCTCTATTCCCCCGGACTACGTTCGCTATTCTTCTGCGTTGGCGCCGCGTATCTGGTGACCTTACTGGTCGCTCTGATGCTGCTACGACGTTTGCGGATACAGGCGGAAAAACATGACTCTCTCTCGACGAAGGGAAATATCGAAAATGTTTAATCGTTGGAAGCGGCAGTGTCGCCGTCCGTTATTCCTGAGTGTGCTGCTGATGGCATTCCTGTCGCCGCTGGCGGGACAGGCTGCGCAAACGTCAACCATCGTCAAGGATGTGTTGGGGCGCGAAGTGAGAGTCAACACGCCAGTGCAGCGCGTGATGCTGGGTGAAGGGCGTCAGCTTTATCTGGTCGCCATGCTCGACAAAGAAGATCCGGCGAAAAGAATTGTTGCCTGGCGGCGCGATCTGATTCAGTCCGATCCCGCAACGTGGCACCAATATCGCGATCGTTTCCCTCAACTGGCGACGATCCCGACGTTTGACGGTACGGAGAAAGGCACGTTTGACGTGGAGCAGGCGGTGTCACTGAAGCCGGACGTCATCATTATGAACATTGAGGCGCAGCGGGCGATTGTCGATGCGGGTTACGACCGGATATTGGACAGCGTCGGGATCCCGATCGTCTACGTTGATTTCCGCTATCACCCGCTGGAAAACACCGCGCCAACCATGCGCCTGCTCGGCACGCTGTTTAATCAGGAAGCGCGTGCCGAAGCCTTTCTCGCATTCCGTGAGGCGCAGCTAAAACGCGTTTCCGACGTGTTGGCAGCGAAACACCCGCGTTCTCCGCGCGTGTTCATTGAGCGACTAGGAGGCTACACCGATGAGTGCTGCCTGACGTTTGGTCGGGATAACTTCGGTAAGTTCGTGCAGTTGGCTGGTGGCGACAACGTGGCCGCGAAAAACGCGCCGAATACTTTCATGCAAATGCATCCAGAACAGGTGATTGTGGAAAACCCAGAAATCGTGGTGATCACCAGCGGCAACTTTGAAGCCTTCGTGCCCGGCGGCCGCTGGATTGGGTTAGGGCCGGGGCAGGATATGACGGAAGGGCGCAAGCGGCTTGAATGGTTTCTGGGGCGTCCGGCCTATACCAACACCATCGCCAAACAGAAACGTGCGTTCCATGCCATTTGGCATCAGTTTTACAACGGCCCTTATGATTTCATCGCGATTCAGCAACTGGCTGAGTGGTTTCACCCAGACTTATTCCGCGATCTCAACGCGGATGACACCTTCCGCCAGCTTCATCAGCAGTTTTTACCGGTTGACTACCAGCCGGGCTACTTCGTCAGTCTTGCGCCGTAAATGAGAGGCAGCGCTGGCGTCATGTCGGCGCTGCACGTAACCGTTACGTCAGGAGGTGGAGAATGTTTGAAAGTATGACCTACCATATTGCCCTTACGCCCGTGCAGTTCCTGTTGCCCTCGGAAAATGTCGATATGTCGAACGTGGAATGTCTGATGGAGGATATCTGTCGCTGTGGCTGCTGGACGACGCCTGTGCCGATAGAGAAAGAGACGGGGATTATCATGGACGGCAACCATCGGTTACGTGCTGCCACCGAGCTGGGATTAAAGCATATTCCTTGTGCGCTGCTTGATTATGACGATCCCCGCGTGTCCGTTTACCACTGGAAGACTGGGCAGCCTTTTTGCAAGAATCTGATCATGCAGACGATTGTGACGGAAAAGTGCCTGTTTCCCTACAAAACGACGCGCCACCTTTTCCTGCCCGCACTGCCATCGGTGAGTGTTGTGCTTGATGAACTCATGCGCTAATCACGCTCCTGCGTTAACCGCTTCACGCTGTCGTCCTGAGTCTGGGCGGCAGCACCCGCTGCTTCTCTTTTCTCCTGCTTTTGCCGCCCCAGTGCCTTTTTATTGGCGGCGGCGTTACTATAATCTTCGTAAACAACAATCTTCGCTAACCACAACCTGCATAAATCGCCGATGATTTTATGCCTGACAGGCACAGGAAATGATTGATTACACGAATTTTAATATGCTTTGTAACAATTTCGCCTAGAATGTATACCAGAAACGACTGTCAGTAATTCGTGTGTTTCTGAACAATAGCAGCGTCGGCGCTATTACGCCTTTGGAGAAAGAGAATGCAAGAAAACTATAAAATTCTGGTTGTAGATGACGATATGCGTTTGCGTGCGCTGTTAGAACGTTATTTGACCGAACAGGGTTTTCAGGTACGTAGCGTAGCGAATGCTGAACAGATGGACCGTTTGCTGACCCGAGAATCCTTTCACCTCATGGTGCTGGACCTCATGTTGCCGGGCGAGGATGGGTTGTCCATCTGCCGTCGTTTGCGCAGCCAGAGCAACCCGATGCCGATCATTATGGTGACGGCGAAAGGGGAAGAAGTGGACCGTATCGTTGGGTTGGAAATTGGCGCGGACGATTATATTCCTAAACCTTTCAACCCGCGTGAACTGCTGGCTCGTATCCGTGCCGTGCTGCGTCGTCAGGCGAATGAACTGCCGGGTGCGCCATCGCAGGAAGAAGCCATTATCGCGTTTGGTAAGTTCAAGCTGAATCTGGGCACGCGCGAAATGTTCCGTGATGATGAACCGATGCCGTTAACCAGCGGTGAATTTGCTGTGCTTAAGGCGCTGGTAAGCCATCCGCGTGAACCGCTGTCTCGCGATAAGTTGATGAATCTGGCTCGTGGTCGCGAATACAGTGCGATGGAGCGTTCCATCGACGTACAAATTTCTCGCCTGCGTCGCATGGTGGAAGAGGATCCGGCGCACCCGCGTTATATCCAAACCGTGTGGGGTCTTGGCTACGTATTTGTCCCGGACGGCAGTAAGGCATGATGCAATGGCGCTTTTCTCCGCGCAGCTCATTTGCACGGACGTTGCTGCTGATTGTCACGTTATTGTTTGTCAGTTTGGTCACCACCTATCTGGTGGTGCTCAACTTCGCTATTCTGCCGAGTTTGCAGCAATTTAATAAGGTGCTGGCATACGAAGTAAGAATGCTGATGACGGACAGTCTGCAACTGGAAGATGGCTCCACGCTTGAGGTGCCACCTGCGTTCCGGCGTGAGATTTATCGCGAATTGGGTATATCGCTGTACACCAATGCTGCGGCGGAGGAAAGCGGCCTGCGTTGGGCACAGCACTACAAATTTCTGAGTGATCAGATGGCGCAGCAGCTGGGCGGCCCAACGGATGTGCGGGTTGAAGTCAGCAAAAACACGCCGGTAGTGTGGCTGAAAACCTGGCTGTCACCGGATATCTGGGTACGCGTTCCCCTCACTGAAATTCATCAGGGCGATTTCTCGCCGCTTTTCCGCTATACGCTGGCGATTATGTTGCTGGTGATTGGCGGCGCATGGCTATTTATTCGGGTGCAAAACCGACCGCTGGTTGAGCTGGAGCATGCGGCTTTGCAGGTCGGTAAAGGCATTATTCCGCCGCCGCTGCGGGAATATGGCGCGTCTGAAGTGCGTTCTGTGACGCGCGCCTTTAACCAGATGGCCTCTGGCGTGAAGCTGCTGGCCGATGATCGCACGCTGCTGATGGCGGGCGTCAGTCATGACTTGCGTACGCCGCTGACGCGCATTCGTCTGGCGACCGAAATGATGGGCAAGGAAGATGACTATCTGGCGGAGTCGATCAATAAGGACATTGAAGAGTGTAATGCGATTATTGAGCAGTTCCTCGACTACCTGCGTACCGGTCAGGAAATGCAGACGGAAGTCGCCGATCTGAACGCCATTATGGGTGAAGTGGTGGCGTCCGAGAGCGGCTATGAACGTCAGATTGACAGCGATTTTGCTACTGGTGAGCTGCTGTTGCGCATCAGTTCGCTCTCGATAAAACGTGCGGCGCTGAATCTGGTGGTGAATGCGGCGCGTTACGGTAACGGCTGGATCAAAGTCAGTACCGGACGTGAGCTACAGCGCGTGTGGTTCCAAGTAGAAGATGACGGGGAAGGCATCGCGGCCGATCAATTACAGCACTTGTTCCAGCCATTTGTTCGCGGCGACAGCGCACGAACCACCAGCGGAACAGGGCTAGGCTTGGCGATTGTGCAGCGTATTATCGATGCACATAATGGCGTGCTGGATGTTGGCACGAGCGAACGCGGTGGGCTCTGTGTCCGCGCGTATTTGCCGCTGCTATCGGAAGCCTCGGTAGCGGATAACGGTGCTGCAAAAGAGTCATAAGCCTAATGCCGATCGTTTAAGAACCGAGATACACGGAGCGACCACGGGGCGAGGTGTCCCTGCGGGAACCTCATCCCCGTGTTTCTCCTAAAATGAGGTTTAGACTACCAGCGTTAGTCATAAGCCTCTTCTTAAGTTCTACAATAGAAAAAGGCGCGGAATCTGCGCCTTTTGAGGTCACGAATAAAGTCCGCCGCGCGGTAGTAACGGATAGATCGTAAAGACGCTGTGAACACATCCCTGTGCGCTCGGCTTGCGCCATCCTTGGCGCAAACGCTTTACTCTTCTATTCCGTTACTACCGTTTTCGTTTGGCAAATAGATTTTTCGACGGCCTGAAGGCGCGGAATCCGCGCCTTTTTTACATACATTTGCTGGCGAGCGGTTTACCGCTTCGGTCCTGCTTTCACCAGCGCGGCACCTGCTGGTGCATCGGTGTATTTATCGAAGTTGGTGATAAAGCGTTGGGCCAGATCGTCTGCTTTTTCCTGCCACTGTTCGATGCTCGCATAGGTATCACGTGGGTCGAGAATGTCAGGGTTGACGCCGGGCAGCGAGGTCGGGATTGCCAAATCGAAGACCGGCAGCGTCTGCATTTCTGCATCATCAATGCTGCCATTCAGAATGGCGTCAATGATCCCTCGCGTATCCTTGATTGAGATACGTTTGCCGCTGCCGTTCCAGCCAGTGTTCACCAGATAGGCTTGTGCGCCTGCCGCCTTCATACGTTTCACCAGCACTTCTGCGTATTGCGTTGGGTGCAGCATTAGGAATGCCGCGCCAAAGCAGGCGGAGAAGGTTGGTGTTGGTTCCGTCACGCCGCGCTCAGTTCCCGCCAGTTTGGCCGTAAAGCCAGACAGGAAGTGATATTGCGTCTGATCGGATGTCAGGCGAGAAACGGGTGGCAACACGCCGAATGCGTCCGCCGTCAGGAAGATCACTTTGGTTGCGTGACCCGCTTTGGAGACCGGTTTAACGATATTGTGGATATGGTAGATCGGGTAAGAGACGCGGGTATTCTCGGTTTTGGAACCATCGTTAAAGTCTACGTTGCCGTCTGCCAGCACCGTGACGTTTTCCAGCAGCGCATCGCGTTTGATGGCACCGTAAATATCCGGCTCCGCTTCTTTGGATAGTTTGATGGTCTTGGCATAGCAGCCGCCTTCAAAGTTGAAGACGCCGTCGTCGTCCCAGCCGTGCTCGTCATCGCCAATCAACTGGCGTTTCGGATCGGTAGAAAGCGTGGTTTTACCCGTACCGGACAGGCCGAAGAAGACCGCCACATCGCCTTTTTCGCCGACGTTTGCCGAGCAGTGCATCGAGGCGATGCCTTTCAACGGCAGCAGGTAGTTCATGATGGAGAACATCCCTTTCTTCATTTCGCCACCGTACCAGGTGCCGCCAATCAGCTGGATGCGCTCTGTCAGGTTGAACGCGACAAAGTTCTCAGAGTTCAGCCCCTGTTCCTGCCAGTTCGGATTAGTGCATTTTGCACCGTTCATCACGATGAAATCTGGTTCAAAACCTTCCAGTTCTTCATCGCTCGGACGGATAAACATGTTTTTGACGAAATGCGCCTGCCAGGCCACTTCGGTCACGAAACGCACGCTGAGGCGGCTGTCTGGATTAGCACCGCAGAAGGCATCGATGATGAACAACCGCTTGCCAGACAGCTGCGTGGTGACGAGTTCTTTCAGATGCGTCCAGGTTTCCTGGCTCAATGGCTGGTTATCGTTCTTACCTTTTCCTTGATCGGACCACCACACGGTGTCGCGGGTAACGTCATCGCGCACGATGTATTTGTCTTTCGGGGAACGGCCGGTAAAGATGCCGGTATCAACGGCTACTGCACCCAGTTGGGTTTCGATGCCGCGTTCATAGCCTTGTAGGGTAGGGGAGCGTTCTTCTTTAAAAAGCAGTTCATAGCTGGGATTGTAGACAATATCGCGGACATCATGGATTCCATAAGCAGCCAGGGCTTGCGGGGTAATACCGTTGATCTGCATGTTGCTACTCCTCAAGTTATAGTCGTACTACTAAACATTGTAGGGAGTGAGCTTATTTTAACCGCGATAGCAATCATAAAATTAAATAAATTCATTAATAACTTTGCTTATTTAGGGTGTTTGAAAAATAATCACGGCGGTTTACAGGTGGGGAAATAAGCAAAATAAAACGGGTACTGTCGTACCCGTTAAAAAGATTAATGCAACAGATTTCCTGATGAGTCGTGCCGAATAGCACGGATGTCCAGTGAATTAAACAGGTAGTGTGTGCCACAATAATCACAGTGCATATCGATTTCACCGTCCTGCTCGATCATCTCATTGATCTCCTGATCGGACAGCGTCATTAATGCATCAGCGCAACGATCGCGCGAACAGTGACACTGGAATTCGACATCTTGCGGTTCATATACCGTAACCTCTTCCTGATGGTAAAGGCGGTACAGCACCTCGTTGGCAGGTAGGGTAAACAGCTCCTCGGCTTTGACTGTCGTGGTGAGCTGGGCCAGATGATCAAAATCATTCCGGTCAGTATCCTGCGCAGGTAGTACCTGTAGCAGCATGCCAGCGGCGACCGGATTGCCTTCGTGCTGTCCGGTACGGATAAACAGCCGCGTCGGCAACTGTTCGGACTGCTGGAAATAGCTTTCCAGACATTCAGCAACGGTTTCACCTTCTAAGCCAACGACGCCTTGATAACGTTCGCCGTCGGTCGGCGTAATCGTAATGACCAGATAGCCATTGCCGACCATCTCTTTCAGCGAACTGCCCGGCGTGATATCCCCTTGCAGACGGGCAACGCCGCGCATCTGCTGCTGGTGGTTACCGTTAATCACTGCCAGTTTCAGTGGGCCATCGCCCTGAAGCTGCACGGTAATATCGCCGCTGAATTTCAGCGTTGCCGTCAGCAGGCTGGTAGCAACCAGCATCTCGCCCAGCAGTGTTTGCACCGCTTCTGGATAGTCGTGGTTGGTCAAAATACGTTGATACGTCTCGTTAACTGTCACCAATTCGCCACGGACGGCATAATTCTCAAACAGATAACGATGTAGTTGGTCGTGAGCCATAATATTTTCTCGTCTTAATACGGCGATTAGTCTTGATCGCTGTATTTAAATTTAATCAGATCGCGTCGCTCTTTTTTATCCGGGCGGCGATCGGGATGTGGCATCGTCAGCGCATTCATTTTCCGCGCCTGTGCCACCTTTTCTCGTTTCTCTATGCTTGCAGCCGTTTCCTGATACAGCGCCTGCGCCTCTGTCGCACTTCTGCGCTGGCCGCTGACGGCCACAATGATCACGGTGCGTTCATCATTTCCCTGACGCAGTTTAATCTCGGCATTCAGCTCGACCTGTTTGCTCGGTTTACCGCGTTGCCCGTTATAGTGCACTTTGCCGCCGTCGATCATCTCGCGGGCGATTGCTCGGGTTTTATAGAAACGGGCGGCCCAGAGCCATTTGTCCAGACGAACGGCGTCGTCAGCCTGCTCAGTAACTTTCGCCATAAATCCCCTGATTACCCTCATGCCGATCGTTTAAGGATCGCGTTACTGGGGGAAACATGGCGCGAGGCATCCCTGCGGGAACCTCATCACCGTGTTTCCCCCTCAGGCCACCTGCATTACCCTGCGTTAACGGAGTGACGCAGGGCTGGTAGGAATGCAAGATAGTCATTCATTGACGGGTGTTGCAGGAATGCCTTTTCCTGCTGGCCGGAGTCTGGATTACGTACGCCCAGACAGTAATGGATGCCGAATGTTTTCGCGGCATCCAGAATCGGCTCGCTGTCATCCACGAAGAGCGTTCTGTCGGGGTTGAAGCCAGTTTGCTGCTGTACGGCCTGCCACAAACGCTGATTCTCTTTCGGATACCCATAAGTATGGGTGGAAAGCAATAAATCAAGGTGTTGATCCAGCCCCGTGTGTTCGATTTTCACAGCCAGACTGTGTGGATGCGCATTGGTCAGCAGAATCGTCTCCTTACCGCACTCGCGCAGCGCCGCTAAAAACGGCGTGGTGTCATCGCGTAATCGGGCCTGCGTGCCGATATCTGTCGTCATTTGATAGATATCCAGATCGAGACGTTCTGACCAGTAATCGAAGCAATACCAGTTTAGCGTGTGCTGAACCGCCTGATACTCTTGCTTGATAAGCTGATGTGCCTGCTCAAGGCTGATTCGGCGTTTTTCACTGAGCGACTGCGGCACCAGTTGAAGCCAGAAATAGCTGTCAAACGCCAGATCGAGCAGCGTGCCATCCATATCCAGTATCACGGTGTCGATGTCGTGCCAGTTAACGTGGGGATTCATAACGACTCCAGATGTCGCGTCGTGCTATAGGAGGGAGAAGCAGGAGACGCGCGATGCAATAGTGACAAGAAACCGATTCCGCTAGGTTAGCATAACCGCCGAAAGGGCACGACGCTGTTAGCGGGGTAGCAGGGGGCGGTGATCTGGGAACGAATCGGCCATTATATTGAAGCGTGAGGCGTAATAACGCTGAATATCGGTAACCCGTTTCTGGCTTTTATGCATTTTAATCCCGGTCAGAACCGCATTAATGATAAACGTCGCGGAAAAGAGCAGCAGCAGCAGGCAACTGCCGAGATAGCGCCAGACGGTAATGACATCGGGTTCGCTATGCAGGCTGATGTGCTGCGTTCCGTTAGCATCGGTATTGAGCTGGGTGATGACGCCCGCGGCATTAAACGGCGTATGCAGCAGCATGGCTGAAAGCCGCTGAAGCTCCTGCCACTGATCCGATGGACGATATTCATTGAGCGGCATCGGCGGGAGCGGATAGTTAACGAACTGCCGACCTTCGTCGCTGCGAATCAGGAATCCACCGGGAGGCGGGCTGTTCAGCGACTCTGTCGCGTTATTGATTTCCTGATAGAAGAATTGATCGGTGGAACTGTTGACCAATGACTCCAGCGTTTCTGCGCTAACGGCGGGCAGCACGACATTCATGCCTTTTAGCTTGCCGGAATCGGCGTCTCTTACCAGCGTATTCCAATTTTTGACGTCGCTCAGATTCACCAGCGCATTTTTAAGGCGAGAGCAATCGTTTTCCTGTTTACACAAATCTTGTGTTCTCAGAACGACTTCAGCGAAGTTCTTCAACAAAATCAGTCCTGATTTCTGGATCGTGGACGCTAATTGAGAATTGACCTGACCTTCTTTTTCCGCTTGCGGATGAAGTTGACTGTTGACGGATTTAAGCAAAGCGGAGGCTTTTTCAATGGTTTCAGACTCTGGTAATGGCAACGGCGCGGCTTTGTTCCAGTAAATGGCGGAGCAGTCGAAAGGGCTGAACGCGTAGGACGACGGCGCTGAGACGGGATGAACTCCTGCAGGCACATAGCACATACCATTACCGCGAACGGCCAGCGTGTCGCCAATACGGAGCTGGGCTTTTTCCAGATCGCTGACCTGCATTACCTCAATTCGCTGTGCGCCTTGAAGCCAGGCCAGACTGAGTTTTAACGGCAGTTCAAGCTGTACGTTAGTGACCAACAAAATCAGACTGAGCAGCGAACCCGCAGCCAGCAGCAGATTTCTGCCCCAGCGCTGTAGCGGGAAATTTTTCACTTCATCATGCAGTGAAAGGTGCTCTCCCTGACGGATCACCTGACGGTTGAGATAGATATCTACGTCCGTTTTTCGACCCAGATCCTGCGTGATATAGGGCTGCCAGTGGGGCGGGTAGATCAGATCGATATTGCCAAGAGAGATATTGCCGAGCGGGCCCTGATTAGATTCGCCAAACAATCCTAAACCTTGCGGCGTGCCGTGGAGGCAATGTACATCCCGCAATTCCTGTGCGGACGGAGACCGGAAAAGCTGCCACAAACTCCAGCCTGCTAACAATGATGCGGCGCCGATCAGCCAGGGGAGCAGGGCAATGGGGCTATTCAGGCTAATGAACAGAAGTAGAAAGGACAGGCAGAGCACGGCCGTTTCTTTCAACCCTCGGGAATGGTGCATTGCGTGTTCTTCACGCGTTTCTTTGCGGATGGTGACCAGCTCCGCATGTTCATTGCCTTCCTGACGGATGGAAGCATTTGGCACAGGGATTTCAGCTGGCAACGGAGCCAGCGGACGATCGTCAAGGCATTCGGTTAGCGAGTGTCCGTTCAGAGATATAACCAGCGGGATCGAGCGTGTCTTAATCAGTTCGACGGTATTGTTTTCGGTGATGAACTGTTCCCAACTGGGTGGCAGATGAATTTCTTGTGTATCAATGTAGTAGCGCCACTTATTCTGAACATCGGTGCTCAGGCCGTAACGTGTAATCGTATGGGTGATGGGATAAACCCGATTACTTTGCAGGGAACGCGGTAATTTTGGCTGTGCATTGGGAGTATCAAGCGGCGTGGTTTGCTGGCTATTTTCTTGAGCCAGATAACGCTCTACGGCGATCCGCTCATCTTCAGTTAACCGACGGGGAAGCGATTGCGAAACGGGTAAGGGTGGCGCGGACAGGAAACGGCGCCGCATACGGTAGCCGACAAGACCTCCGATAACGATCAGACAGGCAAGCAATATCGCCAATATGGTAAATATTGTGCTCATGTCATCTCCATTCCAAAACGCGATGCTCCCTGTTCTTGTCGGAGTTTAACAAAATTATACAATCGATGATAACCCGTATGGCATTGTTTTCTTAGATTAATAACGTAATTGTGAATAGAATTAATCGCATAAGGCGATGATAGTAACAAGCAAAAAATGTCTCTTGAATGAGGATAATCCTATTTTTTTTAAGTTATTGACTTTTGGCGGTGGTTTCTCATACAGGATGTATCTTGCATGTTGCTCACACGTAAATTCATCGTCACGATAGTTGCAGCGAAGGTGACTGTTAACGCACAATGTGAACAGAATCAAAAAAGAATATTTACGATCTCTTCTTATTCAACAGCATGTCGTATTCAGGTTACAGTAAAAGTAATCTCTTCATGCGCGTTGGGCTAAGGTGCCGTTCTGGTCGTAACTCTCTGGGGGCATCAATGAGTCATAACCTGCAAAAACCTAAAATCCTCAAGGTGGAAACGATAGCGCGTTCGCGCTTGTTTAACGTTGAATCCGTCGATCTTGAATTTAGCAACGGGGTACGCCGGGTTTATGAGCGGATGCGTTCAAGTGGTCGGCAGGCGGTGATGATTGTCCCGATCATTGATGATGAACTGCTGTTAATCCGCGAATACGCCGTTGGCATTGAAGAATACGAGCTGGGGTTTCCCAAAGGGCTGATCGATCCCGGTGAAACGATCTTTGAAGCGGCTAACCGTGAACTGATGGAAGAAGTCGGTTTTGGCGCTGAAAAGCTGGAATTGCTAGCGACGTTAACCATGGCGCCTTCCTATTTTTCCAGCCAGATGAATATTGTGGTGGCGCGCGGGCTGTATCCACAGAGCCTGGAAGGCGATGAACCGGAGCCGATGCCGCAAGTCCGCTGGTCAGTGGATAACATGTTGTCGCTGCTGCAAGAGCCTGATTTCCGTGAAGCGCGTAATGTCAGTGCGCTGTTTCTGGCACACGATTGGCTGCGTCGCACACCCCGCTAATTTCCTGTGGCGTAACGGAAAACGTACGCCTTTTCCGGTGATGTTGGTCACACATCCTTTTTTAGTTCGTTGTCGTGACAGGTGCAGGCGTCTATAACGTCTGCACAGGGCGTGACTGAATTAATTAAGGCGAACCTGCCGTGGATAGCAAAACTTGCTATTCACGGCGGGTTTTTTTGTTTTTTAGCCCTGGATAAATAAGCAAAACGACACTGACACAAAGGGGAAAATGATGAATATACCGAAGGGGATAATACGAACGCCGTTGATGTTGCTGGCGCTGATGAGCACGCTGCTATTTCCTGCACTGGGTCTGACTGCAGAAACCGTACCAGAGAAAACCCGGATACTTATCCTGACGGACATTGGCAATGAGCCGGATGATTCGCAGTCTTTGGTGCGCTTCCTGCTCTACAGTAATGAATTCGATGTCGAGGGGATTGTGGCAACCACGTCAACCTGGCTGCGGGATAAGGTCAATCCAGAGATGATTATGCAGCGACTTGATGCCTACGAGCAGGTGCTGCCCAATCTGCGCCAGCATGCGTCCGGCTACCCGTCTGCGGACGCATTGCGTCAGGTTGTCAGATCGGGTCGTGCCGGATTTGGCATGGACGCTGTTGGCGATAATAAAGCAACGGCAGCGTCTAAGTTGATTATTCAGGCGGTGGACAAACAGGATGCTCGCCCGCTGTGGATCACGGTATGGGGCGGCGCAGTCGATTTGGCACAGGCTCTTCATGACGTACGCGACACTCGCTCACTGGAACAGGTAGCGGCATTTATCAGTAAGATTCGCGTGTATGCGATCTCCGATCAGGATAATACCGGTGCCTGGATTCGGGCGAATTTCCCGACGCTGCGCTACATCACCAGTATCCATGCCTGGAATGATTATTTTCTCTCTACCTGGATTGGCATGTCCTCGTCGTTTGCAGAAGGCAGCGATATGAGTCAGGTGAATAACGAATGGCTGAGCAAACATATCCGCAGCAAAGGTCCACTCGGCGCGGTCTATCCTGCGATTGAATATACGATGGAAGGGGATACGCCCTCGTTCCTCTACCTGATTCAAAACGGACTTGGCGATCCAGAGCATTCGGAATATGGCAGTTGGGGAGGTCGCTATGCGGCTATCGTTCCGGGCGATACCAGCGGACTTCGCGTCAGCACGTCCGATCAGGTTATGAGCAATAATGGCAAAATGTACCGCACCTCCTCGGCCACAATCTGGCGCTGGCGCGAAGCATTCCAGAATGATTTTGCCGCTCGCATGGATTGGACGTTAACGAAAGGGAATAACAAGGCTAATCATAATCCTGACGTGGTACTGAATGGTCAGGCCGGGCGTTCCATTGTGACGATCGGTGTGAAAGCGGGTGAGACGGTGACGCTATCTGCCGACGGTTCGCACGACCGCGATGGCGACAAGGTGAATTATACTTGGTGGCAATATAAGGAACCTACGGCCACGGCGATCGGCGTACATTTTGCGCCAGAAGTGAAGCTGGTTAATGAGTCAGGCATGCAAACGCAGTTTGTCGCCCCAGAAGTCAAAACGCCGACGCCTTTCCATATCATTTTGCAGGCGAAAGACGAGGGAACGCCGAATCTGTTTTCCTATCGTCGGGCGATTGTCACCGTGATGCCGAAGTGATGCGATGTGAAAGAAGAAGGGCTTGATAGCCGATAGCTTAGCTAACTGGCCAAAAGGGAATCGTGTTGAATTTGCAATAAAAAATGGCCTTCCGTTAGGAAGGCCATCAATGAACGTAATGCCGGATATCAGAATAGCTCTTCGCTTTGTCCGTTATCCATCAGTGTGGTGCCGACTTCATGCACTTCATATTCTTTCGGCTGTGTACCGTCAATGAAGTACTCGGAACGGCTGTTCCCGCCACCGTTAGACAGCTTACCGCTGCTGCGGTCAATGACCACGCTGACGACGCCTGGCGGCGGCGTTAGCGGTTGCTCAGGTACGCCATCCAGTGCGGCTTTCATAAAGTCATCCCACGCTGGTTGCGCCGATTTCGCACCGCCTTCATAACCGGAGATCTGATCTTTGATCGCACCAGATGCACTGCTGGCTCCTAGATCGCGGCGGTGATCGTCAAAGCCAATCCAGACTGAAGTCACCAGATTCGGGCCATAGCCAGAGAACCATGCGTCTTTAGAACTGTTCGTTGTACCGGTTTTACCGCCGATATCATGACGCTTTAAATCACGACCCGCACGCCAGCCTGTTCCCATCCAACCCGGTTCGCCAAAGACGTTACTGTTCAGTGCGTCTTTAATTAGGAAAGACAGCGGCGTGTTGATCACGTGCGGTGCATAAGGCTGCGCTGCGCTTTGCTGTGCGGCCTCTGGTGTAACAGGCTCCAACTCTGGCTGCGGCAGACCTAACGGCGGTGCTTCGTTTGACGTGGCAACATCTTCAACATTCGTGTTTGCTAAGACTGGAGAACGTGGCGTATCACCGTAGACCAGCGGTAGATTACAGGTATCGCAGACCACTTTTGGCGTCGCGGTAAAGACCGTCCCGCTCACTTCGTTCTCTATCTTGCTAATCAGATAGGGATCGACCAGATAGCCGCCGTTTGCCATGACGGCATAACCACGTACGACCTGTAGCGGCGTAAACGAGGCGGCACCCAGCGCCAGCGATTCGGTATGAACGATATTCTGTGCCGGGAAACCGAAGCGTTGCAGGTACTCCGCCGCATAGTCCACGCCCATCGCACGCATAGCACGTACCATTACCACGTTTTTGGATTGACCCAGTCCCTGACGTAAGCGGATCGGACCGTCATAGGTCGCCGGGGAGTTTTTCGGCCGCCAGTCAGATCCTGCTCCAGCATCCCAACGGGTGATCGGGACGTCGTTCAGAATCGTTGCTAGCGTTAAACCCTTGTCCATCGCCGCGGTGTACAGGAATGGTTTGATGTTGGAACCAATCTGACGCAGTGCCTGTGTCGCGCGGTTGAATTTGCTTTGGTTAAAGTCAAAGCCGCCAACCAGCGCCTCTATGGCACCGTTTTTCGGGTTAAGCGAGACGATAGCGGAGTTGACGTCCGGCACCTGTGCCAGCCACCAGTCATCGTTCACTTTGCGCACCCAAACCTGCTGACCTGCTTGTACCACGTCCGTTACGCGCTTCGGCGTTGGCCCTTGCTGCGTATCGGAACGGTATGCGCGTGCCCAGCGCATGCCCGCCATCGGCAGGGCAACATTGCTGCCGTCAGACAGGATCGCAATCGCGTTGTCTGCCGTTGTGCTGGTGACGATGGCCGGATAGAGCGGCCCGTAGACTGGTAGCGCTTTCAGGGCAGCCATCATCTTCGTCTGATCCCAGACGCCTTCACCCACTTTCCACAGCACTTTGCTTGGGCCGCGGTAACCGTGGCGCATGTCATAGGCGAGGATGTTATTACGCAATGCGTCCTGCGCGGCAGTTTGCAATTTTTTGGTGACGGTCGTGTAGACCTTATAACCGTCGTTATACGCATCTTCGCCGTAGCGTTTGACCATCTCCTGCCGCGCCATTTCTGCGACATACGGCGCGGAGAACGAAATTTCAGGCGCGTGGTAATTCGCGACCAGTTTTTCGTTACGTGCCGCATCGTACTGCGACTGCGTGATGTAGTTTTCATCCTTCATACGCGCAAGCACGACGTTGCGACGGGCAACGGCACGATCGTAGGAGTAGAGCGGGTTGAACGTCGATGGAGCCTTCGGTAAGCCAGCGATCATCGCTATTTCGCTTAGCGTCAACTGGTCAACAGGGCGGCCAAAGTAAACCTGCGCCGCCGCGCCAACGCCATAGGCGCGATAGCCGAGGTAAATCTTATTCAGATAGAGCTCAAGGATTTCATCCTTGGTCAGCAACTGCTCAATACGGATAGCTAAAAACACTTCCTTGATCTTACGAGTCAGGGTGCGTTCCGGGCTCAGGAAGAAGTTTCTGGCGAGCTGTTGCGTAATGGTACTCGCCCCTTGAGAGGCGTGACCAGACGTGAGCGCGATAGACGCGGCGCGGATAATCCCGACGGGATCGACACCGTGGTGATCATAGAAGCGGCTGTCTTCGGTCGCGATAAAGGCATGTACCAACTCAGGAGGAACTTGGTTCAGTTTGAGCGGGATACGACGTTTTTCACCAAACTGCGCGATCAGCTCGCCATCGGCGCTGTAGACCTGCATCGGCGTTTGAAGCCGAACGTCTTTCAGCGCGGCAACATCGGGCAGTTGGGGTTCGATATAGCGGTACAAACCATATATCGAGGCAGCTCCCAGCAGAATGCAAGAGACTGCAAGGATGAATAGATACTTTACGAACTTCACCTGGGATTTTCCATTCAGTAGCGTTTGGACAGTTTATAAACAATCGGGCGCTAGTATAAAGATAACCCAGCACTGTGGATACGTTTATTGGATAAGGAAATCGGGTTGAACATGGCTTATCACATCTGGCGGGTTGGGTTAGATATACAAAACGGCTTCATGCGTGCGCTGGCGGTTCAGCGTCGCCGCTATGGCTGGCAGCTTCGTCACTGGTGGCAATGTCCGCTACCAGATGACACGTTGCGCTCAGGTAGTTTACACCATACTGAGGCGCTTTGTGAGGCCTTACGAAAATGGCGTCGTTTACTGCCTGGACACATTTCGCTACGGGTGGGTTTTCCTGTTCAACTGACTTTGCAACAGCATCTCCCTATGCCCGATCGGCGTTTACAGGAGCCGGAGCGCAGCCTCTATATTGAAACTATAGCGGCTCGCAAGCTGCCGATCGGCAGCGAGTCGCTGGCGATAGACTATCGGGGAGACCCGCAGATGCAGGGTTCGCTGCTGGTGACGGCTGCACGGCGACAGGAGATCGATAATTGGCTGGCATGTCTGAATCACGCGGGATTGCACCCTGATGTTCTTGAGATCTCAACGTGTGCGCTTCGGGTAATGGCGCAGCGAGCAGAGCTTGAATCTAACCGTCTGTTTCTGCACCGCCTGTTGGATAGTTGGCTGTGGGTATCCCCGCTCAACCATGCTTTCCACTCAGGTGTGATACTCCTTGATGAGCTGAAGGATGAGGCTGATATCTTATCGCTTGTAAGCACTCGCTATCAGCATGATGTCGACAACATAGCCTATTACTCTAGTGTCTCGCCCGATTTACCCTGCCAACTGAGCGACGTACTACAGCCGTGGTCGCCGTTAACGGCGTTTAACCACATGCAGCCGCCGCTGCCTAGCTTCCCCTCGGCTTTTGCGATCGCGGGTGGGCTGGCATTGCGTCCTGAGGATGTTTAACCATGCTGCTGATTAATCTTTTACCTTGGCGTAAAACTCAGATGCGTCAGCGGGCACGTCGTTGGTTAGGGCTGCTGTGCTTCCAGACGGGGTTGATGTTGTGCCTTATCGCGGCGATGTATCTACTTTGGCAGCACAGACAGCAACGTGTGCAGGATGTGTTCAATTCGGTGCTGGCGCAACAGCAGCAACTGACGGCGTTGTATCAGCAGACCCACCAGGCGCGAGAAACGCTACGTCGCTATCAGGCGCAAGAACGCGCTGAGGCGATAGTCCAGCATGACAACCGTCGTAACCTCCATGTATTAGGGCAACTTGCCAGTATGATGCCCACGCGTCTGTGGCTGACGGAAATAGCTGACCGTGGATCGCACCTGTTACTTTCTGGAATGAGTGAGAACCACCACGATATCATTACGTTACAGTATGTATTGTCGCGCCATGCTTCAGTCGAACGTGTACAACTGCTGCATGCATCCCGGGAGCGTGGTGTGAATACGGGTTTACGTTTTTCCTTTCAGGCTGACTGGCGTGGTACGACCGATCTTTCACAGGGAGAAGTCCATGAGTAATCAATCAGTTGTGACTGATATTGTGCTGAACTGGCCGAGGCTCATTAATAAACCATTATGGCAGCAGCTCTTTCTCCAATGGGCGTTTGTTGCCGCTGCTGGACTGCTATCAGGTTGGTTCCTCATCGGCGAAGTACGGAGAGCTGTTATTGGCATAGAAACGCAAACCGTTCAGGTGCGTCTGGATATACAGGAGGTGCAACAAAAGCTAGACGCGATGCCGCCGTTGTCGATGTTACGCACGCAATTAGCGGAGAAAACCGCGCAAGTCGTTCCCTTTCAGCCCGACAGGTTGGCACAGCTTATCGTCGAGCCTTTATCGCAGGCTGGTGCTTCGCTGCTGTCCTGGCAACCCACGCTGCGTGACGCAGGTGAACCTCATCATGACCGCTGGCAGTTGGCATTTAGCGCCGATTACACGGGCGTGTTGCAGGTGCTTCGTAAGTTGACGGGGTTGCCTTATGTACTGCGAATCGCGCAACTGACCGTAAAGCCTGATACCGCTCAAACGGAGCCATTATTAGGAATGCCACGGTTACAGGTTGAGCTATCGCTAATCAGGCCAGAGGGTGCGCCATGAGTCATATCACGCTTCGTACCGCTTTGATGCTGCTCTTCGTAACGCATAGCGTGCAGGCAGAAAAGCTCGCAGAACGCGCAGAACGCATAGACCCTTTTCATCCTTTGGCTACTGTGCGTTGTTTACCTTCGGCGACATTGCCACCGTGGCAGCTAAAAGGCGTGATTGGCTCTGGCGAGCGTTGGATTGGTTGGCTCGCGCAGCCAGAGGCTGTTGGGTGGATCCGGCTGGCAAGTGGCGAGACGATCCCGCCAGGAAACTGGTTGGTCAGTCAACTGGATAAATCAGGAGCCAAATTGGTTCCGATGGTGGGTGAGGCTGGCTGTGACGGCCTGCCAGATGAGATGTTGCTGGCTTCTCCGTTTATCAATAAGCGAGCGGAATAGGTGAAGTCTCTCTGGTGACACGTATTTTGAAAGTCGTTTTTTGACAACGATTTTTTTGGACAAGAGTGTATCTCGATAACAAGGACGATGATGAATATGAGGATGTTATGTCGGGTAGTGGCGTGGAGCTGTCTGTTGCTTCTCAGCGTGCCGTATCAGGCCAGTGCGGAGAGCGCGGTATCGATGGCATTTGAGGACTCACCGATACCTCGCGTGTTACAGGCATTAGCCGATCACCAGCAGCTCAATGTGGTGATCGCGCCGGGTGTGACGGGGAATCTCAGCTTGAGGCTGGCAGATATTCCCTGGCAGCAGGCGTTGGATATTGTTTTACGTATGGGGAGGCTCAGCGTAGAGCGCAACGGTAACGTGCTGCTGGTTTTCCCTGCTGACCATCTTGAGTCCTTGCAGAAAGAACGGGACGAACGCGTAGCGGAACAGGCACAGAAATTGCCGCTGCGTAATCTTGCTGTTGCCTTGCAGTATGCTGATGCCGCGGAAGTGGCGGCTAGCGTTCAGGCTCAACGTGGGACGCTACTTTCTACGCGTGGCAGCGTAACCGTGGACAAACGCACGAATACCTTATTGATTCGCGATACGGAAGACGCGCTGTCACAGCTCGAACCGTGGGTGAAAGAGCTCGATCTGCCGTTAGCGCAGGTACAACTGGCGGCGCATATTGTCACCATCAGCAGTGAGCACCTGCAGGCATTGGGTGTTAACTGGGGGCTGGGTGAAGGGGACGCGACAAACAAAGCGCTCAGGCTGAATAATTTTAATGTTGGCCTGCCTGTGGATACACCAGCGGTAAATGTGGGGTTCCATCTGGCGCGGTTGAACGGTCGCTTGCTGGATCTGGAATTAATGGCCCTGGAGCAGGAAAATGAGGTCGAGATTATTGCCAGTCCTCGACTCTTTACCGCACATCAGCAAACCGCCAGTATTAAACAAGGGACGGAAATTCCGTATCAGGTCTCCAGCGGTGCCAGCGGGTCGACGTCTATCGAATTCAAAGAGGCGGTATTAGGCATGGAAGTTACGCCTGACATTCTGCGTGCTGGACGCATTACGCTGAACCTGAAAATCAGTCAAAACATGCCGGGACAGACGATTAAGCAAGGTGATAACGGCGAAGCGTTAGCGATCGATAAACAGGAAATCCAAACTCAGGTGACGGTCGCTGATGGAGAAACCATCGTATTAGGCGGCATTTTCCAGCAGCAAAAGAAGAACAACGACAGAAAGGTGCCAATATTGAGTGAGGTTCCCGTATTTGGTCATCTGTTCAGAAACCATACTGAGCAGCATACGCGACGAGAATTGGTCATTTTCATTACACCAACGCTGATCCCTGCATCATTATGAGTAAACCCAGGCTCGCTCTGATGTTATGCGGTGTTTTTCGCTCGGATAGGGAGCAATATTTTGTCACGTTTGGCGCTTATGAGTTTGACGCTGCGGCGGATTTAGCTTACAAGGGTTAGCGAATTGAGCACTGAAGTGTTGTTCCACCGAAAATGTCGATAAAACATACTACATTGACCACCTGTGGTCGGTGTGACATTTTATTCGGTTGCCAAACTACCCTGAGTCTTGAGATAATTTTTTGTCTGATTCTCGCACTATCGCTCATGAGGTTTCAGTTTAGGTCCCGCCGCTGGGTTAATTGGCGGGGCGGGTTATCATTAACGAATTGTCTTAGTAATACCAAAAAACATGGCAGAGAAACGCAATATCTTTCTGGTTGGGCCTATGGGTGCCGGCAAAAGCACTATTGGCCGTCAATTAGCTCAGCAACTCAATATGGAGTTTTTCGACTCCGATCAAGAAATTGAGCGACGCACTGGGGCTGATGTGGGCTGGGTATTCGATGTGGAAGGCGAAGACGGCTTCCGCGATCGTGAAGAGAAAGTCATTAATGAATTGACGGAAAAGCAAGGCATCGTACTGGCGACAGGCGGTGGCTCAGTCAAATCACGTGAGACGCGCAATCGTCTTTCCGCGCGCGGCGTTGTCGTTTATTTGGAAACGACAATCGAGAAACAGCTGGCCCGCACGCAGCGTGATAAGAAGCGTCCGTTACTTCAGGTTGAAACCCCTCCACGTGAAGTATTGGAAGCGTTGGCGAAAGAGCGGAACCCGCTTTATGAAGAAATCGCTGACGTTACCATTCGGACTGACGAGCAAAGTGCCAAGGTCGTTGCTAACCAGATTATCAATATGCTGGAAAGTAACTAAGAGCATACCTTATCCGCATTGAGCGGATTCTGAACGGGTTGTTTAACGAGCATGGAAAGAATTACCGTAACACTTGGGGAACGTAGTTACCCCATTACGATAGCTGCCGGATTGTTTGATGATTCGGCTTCTTTTATGCCGTTGAAAGCGGGGGATCAGGCCATGCTGGTGACGAACCAGACATTGGCCCCTCTGTATCTTGACCGTGTTCGTGGTGTGCTGGAAAAAAATGGCGTGCATGTCGATCAGGTTATTTTACCTGATGGCGAGCAGTACAAATCGCTGACCGTCTTGGATCAGGTATTTACCGCGCTGCTGGCGAAGCCGCATGGTCGTGATACGACAATTGTTGCTTTGGGTGGTGGTGTCATCGGCGATTTAGCCGGTTTTGCCGCAGCCAGTTATCAGCGTGGCGTCCGATTCATTCAGGTGCCGACAACGCTGTTATCGCAGGTAGATTCTTCCGTCGGTGGTAAAACCGCCGTCAATCACCCGTTGGGTAAAAACATGATCGGGGCGTTCTACCAGCCCGTATCGGTTGTGATCGATCTGGACTGCCTGAAATCTTTACCGGCACGGGAATTGTCATCCGGGCTAGCGGAAGTGATCAAGTACGGCATTATTCTGGATCGCGATTTCTTTCTTTGGCTTGAAGAAAACATTGAGGCAGTGCGTGAGCTACAGCATGACGCGCTGGCTTACTGCATTCGACGCTGCTGTGAAATTAAAGCCGCAGTGGTGGCAGCCGATGAACGTGAAAGTGGCATGCGCGCGTTGCTCAATCTGGGCCATACTTACGGGCATGCTATTGAAGCTGAAATGGGCTACGGTAACTGGCTTCATGGCGAAGCGGTTGCGGCAGGCATGGTGATGGCTGCACATACGGCACGTCGCCTCGGACAGTTCTCCGATTCGGACGTCGAACGTATCAAGTCTCTGTTGGTTCGCGCTGGCCTGCCAGTGAACGGTCCGACGCAAATGACGCCTGAAGCCTATCTTCCCCACATGATGCGTGACAAGAAAGTGCTGGCGGGTGAGTTACGTCTGGTGCTTCCAACGGCAATTGGTCAATCCGAAGTCCGTGGTGGCGTCGCGCATGACATGGTGTTGGCCTCGATAGCAGATTGCTTGGCCTGATGCGTAATGCTATGCCAGTTATGAAACAGAAGTATTAACGACAGACACGCCCTGATGGGTTATGGTTAATAAAATACAATGCGTTACGATTCAATGATTCGCCTTGGCGACCGCGCGGCGGATTCGAGCTTTTTAGTGGGGAGATGTTAAATGGATGAGTTCAAGCCGGAAGATGAGCTGAAGCCAGATACCAGTGACCGTCGACCTACTCGTCAGCAAAAAAGCAGCAACTTCGCAGTACCGAAAATCGCGCTTTCCAGACAGCACCTGATGATTGGCATCGGGATTGTGGTACTGGTGCTGCTGATCGTGGGTATTGGTTCTGCTTTGCAGGCACCTTCTCAGCCACAAACGTCACAGACGCAGAATCAAGCGGGTGGAGAGCGAAATATCGATCTCTCTTCATCGTCCCCCATGACGCAAAGTGCGCAGCCTGCCTCACAGGGTGAGAGCCCTACTGCGGTATCTGGCGATGCCAGTCATGGTCAAACACCAGCGCAGACGTCTTCTCAAGTGCCGATGTCGCCTCAAACATTAAGTGCTCCACCGATTTCCGGTACGCCAACGGATGCGCAGGTTCAACCGCCAGTGGCAGGCCAACAGCGCATTGAGTTGCCGGGCAACATCACTGATGCGCTGTCGCAACAGCAAGGGCGCGTTAGCGAGTTCTCCCAGGGCGCGACAGGAAATTCGACGCTGCCGACGGCACCTGCGACGGTTGTTCCAACGGGGAAAACGCCTGCGACATCGTCCGCTAAAAATACGCACAATACGACGCCTGCACACGCTAGCAACGCTAAGCCTGCCGCAAACAATGCGCCAAAAGCGCCAGTAGTAAGCAAGCCTGCAGCGAATGCAAAAGCTGCTCCGGCGACTGCTGGGCAGAACGTTTCCGTACAGAATGCCCCAGCCAGCCACTTTACTTTGCAACTGAGCAGCGCTTCACGCTCGGACACGCTGAAAGCCTACGCGAAACAGCATAACCTCGCCCATTCGTGGGTGTATGAAACGAAACGAGACGGAAAATCCTGGTATGTGTTAGTGACCGGAGTCTATGCTTCTTCTGCGGAAGCGAAACAGGCGATTGCCGCCTTGCCCGCAGAGGTACAAGCGAAAAAACCATGGGTTAAGCCGATCCGCCAGGTGAAGCAGGACTTGAATAAGTAACACCAATTTTAGCCCTGATGTGCTGTCTGACACAGAGTACAATCCGCGGCTCTGAAACGTATGAGTAACTAACGACGGCATGAAGAAGAACCGCGCTTTTTTAAAATGGGCTGGTGGTAAATATCCGCTGGTAGAAGAAATTCGTCGCTATTTACCCGCAGGAGACTGTCTGATTGAGCCTTTTGTTGGCGCGGGTTCCGTATTTCTGAATACGGAATACGATCGCTACATACTGGCTGATATTAATAGCGACCTGATTAACCTCTACAATATCGTTAAATCGAATGCAGATGAGTTTGTTACCGATGCTCGTAAACTTTTTACGGATGAGGTAAACACGTCAGAGACGTTCTATTTGCTGCGTGAAGAATTTAACCTTTGTCGCGATGCCTATCGGCGTGCGCTGCTGTTTCTCTATTTGAATCGCCACTGTTATAACGGCCTGTGCCGTTACAACATGCGCGGTGAATTCAATGTTCCTTTCGGGCGCTACAAAAAACCCTATTTTCCTGAAGAGGAAATTCGCTGGTTCGCCTTGAAAGCGCAAAATGCCACGTTCATCTGTGAGCATTATCAGGACACGCTGGAAAAAGCAGAGAAGGGGTCGGTTATTTATTGCGATCCGCCTTATGCACCGCTGTCTGCTACCGCGAACTTTACGGCCTATCACACCAATAATTTCAGTCGTGCCGACCAGCAGAGTTTGGCGTTATTGGCACGTCGTTTGTCCGTAGAAAGCCAGATTCCCGTGCTGATTTCCAACCATGACACGGTGCTGACGCGTGAATGGTATCAGGAGGCCGTGCTGTATGTTGTTAAAGCACGCCGAACGATTAGTCGTAATATTTTAGGGCGTAGTAAAGTCAGTGAGTTACTCGCCTTATATCGGTAATACCATATTGTGTACAGGTGGGGTAAACAGAGCGCAGTGAATCGGTTAATGTCGTCAGAGAGGCGTTATTAGTCGAGAATAGGTTACCCGCAGGCATTCAGACTTTACCGTTTGGAGAAATGAATGAAACCGTTTTTAATCGCGCCGTCCATTTTGTCGGCTGATTTTGCCCGTCTTGGTGAAGATACTGCTAACGTATTGGCTGCCGGGGCTGATGTGGTCCATTTTGATGTCATGGATAACCACTATGTGCCAAATTTAACGATTGGCCCACTGGTTCTGAAATCCCTACGCGATTACGGCATTACCGCGCCGATTGATGTTCATCTGATGGTGAAACCCGTTGATCGTATCATCCCCGATTTCGCCAACGCGGGAGCCAGTTTCATTACCTTTCATCCCGAAGCCACGGATCACCTCGATCGTTCACTGCAACTGATCAAGGATCACGGCTGCAAAGCCGGGCTGGTGTTTAACCCTGCGACCCCGCTAAGTTACCTCGATTACGTCATGGATAAGCTGGATATCATTCTGCTGATGTCGGTTAATCCTGGATTTGGCGGTCAGTCCTTTATTCCCAGCACGTTGGATAAATTGCGTCAGGTTCGTCGCTTGATCGACGACAGCGGTTACGACATTCGACTGGAAGTCGATGGTGGCGTTAAGGTGGAGAATATCGGCGCGATTGCTGAAGCTGGCGCGGATATGTTTGTAGCGGGATCGGCTATTTTTGGTCATCCAGATTACCGAACTGTCATTGATCAAATGCGTAATGAAATTTCAAGGACGAAACATGACTGAATTAGCCGCGATTCGCGGGTTGGCTTTTGATTTGGACGGTACGTTGATTCATAGCGCACCGGGTCTGGCGGCGGCTATCGATCAGGCATTAGTCGCACAATCGTTGCCTGCGGCGGGCGAAGCCCGTGTCGCAACCTGGATTGGTAACGGTGCGGACGTGATGGTTGAACGAGCGCTACGCTGGGCTGGTGTTGAGCCGACTACCGTACGCTTGCAGGAAACCCGTGAGCGGTTCGATAGCTATTATGCGCAGACGGTGGATAGCGGCAGCACGCTGTTCCCGCAGGTCAAAGAGACGCTGGCGCAGTTGGCACAGCAAGGTGTTCCGATGGCAGTGGTGACCAATAAACCCACGCCGTTTGTTGCGCCGTTGCTGGCAGGATTAGGGATCGGCGATTATTTTTCGCTGATCATCGGTGGCGATGACGTCATCGTGAAAAAACCTCACCCTGCGCCGCTTTATCTGGTGCTGGGTAAGCTGGGATTACGCACGAGTGAACTCTTGTTCATCGGTGATTCCCGCAATGATATTCAGGCGGCACAGGCGGCAGGTTGCCGCAGTGTTGGCATGACGTATGGTTATAACTATGGTGAAGCGATCGAGCTGAGTCAGCCGGACGTCGTTCTGGATCGTTTTGCCGATATTTTGCCCCTGATCGGGCACTCCTCTTCACACAATCAGGAACCCTTAGTATGAGCAAGCCCATTGTATTTAGCGGTGCGCAACCGTCTGGTGAATTGACCATTGGTAACTACATGGGGGCGTTACGTCAGTGGGTCAGCATGCAGGACGATTACGACTGCATCTATTGCATCGTGGATTTGCATGCCATCACGGTGCGTCAGGATCCGCAGGCGCTGAGAAAAGCGACGCTGGATACCCTGGCGTTGTATTTGGCCTGTGGTATCGATCCGAAAAAGAGCACCATTTTCGTTCAGTCTCACGTGCCTGAGCATAGCCAACTGAGCTGGATATTGAACTGCTACGCGTATTTCGGCGAGTTGAGCCGCATGACGCAGTTCAAGGATAAATCTGCGCGTTATGAAGAGAACATCAACGCCGGTCTGTTTGATTATCCGGTGCTGATGGCGGCGGATATCTTGCTGTACCAAACAAATCAAGTGCCAGTGGGCGAAGATCAGAAGCAGCATCTGGAATTGAGTCGCGACGTTGGTCAGCGCTTCAACAGCCTGTATGGCGATATTTTCAAAGTGCCTGAGCCGTTCATTCCGAAGTCGGGCGCACGTGTGATGTCGCTGCTGGAGCCTACCAAGAAGATGTCCAAGTCCGACGATAACCGCAACAATGTTATCGGGCTGCTGGAAGATCCGAAAGCAGTGGTGAAGAAGATCAAACGCGCGATGACCGATTCCGATGAGCCGCCAGTCGTGCGCTATGACGTTGCGAATAAAGCCGGGGTATCGAATTTGTTGGATATTCTGTCTGGTGTTACGGGAAAAAGCATCCCTGAGCTGGAGCAGGAGTTTAATGGCCAGATGTATGGTCACCTGAAAGGTGCGGTAGCGGATGCCGTATCCGGCATGCTGTCTGAGCTGCAAGAACGTTATCACCGTTTCCGTAACGATGAGGCTTTCCTGCAACAGGTGATGCGTGAAGGGGCTGAAAAAGCCAGCGCTCGCGCACAGGAAACGCTGAAGAAAGTGTACGACGCAGTCGGCTTTGTTTCTCGCCCGTAAGTCTTAATTACCGTCAGGAGGATCTCTCCTGACGGTTTTCTGATACGTCTTATTTATCCCTTCAAATCAGCTTCTTATTCCTGCGGGATAGGCGCAAACACGTCGTCTGGAATCGGGTTCTCAAACGGTGTGTGCTGCAATCGTTCCTGGTGGTCGGCTTTTGCCTGTGCAATCAGTTCAGGCGTTACCAGCAGATCGATAGCCAGTGATGCCATCGCCTTTGCCGCATATTCCATGCCTTTGTGTGCTGCGCCAGTTTTCCCTTGTGCAACCAATTGCCACGAATGCGCCGGTGTACCAATAGCGTAGGTGGCGCTGCGGATTTGCACGGTCGGCACAACCCAACTGACCGTTCCCACATCGGTGGAACCGATGAAGGCTTCATTCGGGCTATACAGTGGATAAATCCCGTCGTGCAGTGTTAAACCCGGTTGAGGTTTGACGCCGAAACGTGCGTAGGATTCGGCGATGTCTTCGGCGCTCAGCGCCGTCTGGAACATTGCCGCCATCTTGCGATCTTCGTCATCGAACGCTATCGGGCCGAGTGCCAGCAGGTGTTCGTGCATACGCGCTTCCAGCGGTGGGTTTGCCAGTAGGTTGGCATCACCGCTAATCACTTCGCTGCTGACCTCGGTTTCTGTCATCAGCGCCGCGCCTTCGGCAATTTTTTTCACGCGTTTGACTAACTGATGCAGTTCCGGCAACTGGCGTGCTCGTACAAGGTAACGCACGGTCGCGTTAGCCTGTACGACGTTTGGTGCGTGACCGCCGCTGTCGGTAATCGCGTAGTGAATGCGCGCGGAGGACGGCATGTGTTCGCGCATATAGTTAACGCCAACATTCATTAATTCAACGGCATCCAGCGCGCTGCGCCCCAAGTGTGGGCTGCTGGCAGCATGAGCGGCACGGCCTTTGAAGTAAAAATTCAGTTCGTTACAGGCCAGCGATACCGGGCTGTTGACGCCGGTGAAGGTCGCTGGATGCCAGCAGATGGCAATATCGACGTCATCAAATACGCCTTCCTTGACCATAAAACCTTTGGACGATCCGCCTTCTTCTGCAGGGCAGCCGTAAAAACGTACCGTTCCGGCCAGCGCATGTTTTTGCAGATAATCCTTCACTGCCGTCGCAGCCTGTAGCGCCGCGGTGCCGAGCAGGTTATGTCCGCAACCGTGGCCATTGCCACCATTTTCGAGCGGCTTCGGTTCTGCGACATTTGCCTGTTGGCTCAGGCCCGGAAGCGCATCATATTCACCCAGAATGGCGACAATCGGCAGACCTTCACCGAATTCCCCGAGTAGCGCAGTCGGCATGTCGGCGATGCCTTTGGTCAGGCGGAAGCCTTCTGCTTTCAGGACGGCTTCGTGCTGTGCTGCTGAACGATGTTCTTCGTAGTTCAGTTCTGGCGTGTCCCAGATACCGTCGCTCAACGTACAGAATTGCTGCCGCTTGGCCGCAATCAGGCCGCAGATCTCTTCCACGGTCTGGTGATTGACGGCAGGCAGCGTTCCTTCATTGTGTGTTGCATTCATGCGTGGTGTGCTCGTTTGATTTCTTTGATGCATTGGCGCGGGACGCGTCATAGCCCGTTGGCTATGACGCGTGATTCACTAGAAGGTCACACTCAGAGTGGCGTGGTGTCCATACCGAACCATTTTTCACTCAGTTTTCTGATGGTGCCGTCTTGCTTGGCCTGATCGATCGCCTTGTCGAACATGGCTTTCAGCTCAGGATCGCTTTTACGCAGGCCAACGGAGGAGCCGCTACCCAGAATGCCGCCGATGAACTGTGGCCCTGGCATTACGATGTTGTCATTGCCCGGTTTGTCCGTCGTACTTTTCAAGTAAGGCGCGGAAGCGATGACCAGATCCACACGGCCTGCTTTCAGATCCAGATCGTGTTCCTGGGTGGTTTTATATTCGCGTACTTTCATCACGCCTTTCATATATTTATCTAAAAAGGCGCTGGCGATAGAAGCAGACTGCACACCGATGGTTTTGCCTTCCAACAGCGGTTTCAGTTTCTCGACTTCTGCCAATGCTTTAGCTTCATCAGCTGGGTCAATGGAGAAACGCACGCCTGCATCTGGGAAATCTTTGGCGAGTGAACTGGATTTCAGCACGGCGAAAGTCTGCCCTGACTGCGTGTACGGCTGGCTGAAATCGATCACCTCACGGCGTTTTGCCGTGGCGGACATACCTGCAATGATCGCGTCATATTTACCGGCATTCAGTGCAGGAATGGCGCTGGCGAAAGGTTGAACCATGATTTCGCATTTCACCTGCATGTTGTTACACAGCACTTTGTACAGCTCGATCTCCATGCCATCGAGCGTACCGTCTGGCTTGGTGAAGTTATACGGGTGGTAAGCGCCTTCGGTCGCGATGCGGACGGTTGTCCATTTTTTCTCTTCCGCTGATGCGGTGAATGAGGCGGCCAGCGTGCCTGCCATACACAGTGAGCAGGCAAGCAGAGTGAGTTTTGATTTGATCATGATGGTGTTCTCCCGGCGTTTTATATCGTTATATACCCGTCATACTTCAAGTTGCATGTGCGTTGGCCGCGTTCAGTCACCCGAATCACTTACCTGAGTAAGCTCATCGGGACTCCTTCTCTTGCCGCCTTCCTGAAACTCGAATTATTTAGGGTATGTTTTGTTTATTCCCTCTGAATTTCGTGGCAGAGGTAGATGTCTGAACACGAAATCTGCGGGGTTGTGTTTACCAACTGGCAATAAATTGCCGGAAGCGAGCCGACTGGCTGGCGGTGAAAACGTGCTCCGGCGTTCCCTGTTCTTCAATTTCCCCCTGATGGAGGAAGACGATGCGGTTAGAGACTTCGCGGGCAAAATCCATTTCGTGAGTCACGACCAGCATGGTCATCCCTTCGTCCGCCAGCGTGCGCATGACGCGCAGCACTTCGCCAACCAGCTCTGGGTCGAGTGCAGAGGTTGGCTCATCAAACAGCATCACTTTAGGTTCCATCGCGAGCGCACGGGCAATCGCTGCGCGTTGTTGCTGACCACCGGACAGGTGAGCGGGATAGTAGTGACGCTTATCCGCTAGCCCGACCTTCTCCAGCAACTGCTCGGCGTGTTCCACGCATTCCGCCTGTGGACGTTTTAAGACGTGTACGGGCGCTTCGATGATGTTTTCCAGCACGGTCTTGTGTGACCAGAGGTTAAAGTTTTGGAATACCATGCCCAACTGGCTGCGAATTCGGTCGATCTGTTTGAGGTTCGACGGGCGGTTCTGCCCTTTACGGTTCGGCTTCATTTCAATCGCTTCTCCGCCGACGATAATCTCGCCCTGATCGGGAAGCTCAAGTAGGTTGCTACAGCGCAGCAGCGTCGATTTGCCTGAACCAGACGATCCCAAAATTGAGATGACTTCCCCTTGGTTGGCCTCAATCGAAATCCCTTTCAGGACGTCCAGAGAACCAAAGCTTTTATGAATGTTGCGCAGGCTAATGGCGGGTGTCGTCATTGCAGATCTCCCAATTTCTTAATTTTTTTCGCTGCCGGTTGCGCACCCGGCGCACGGAGATGAGGTGTAAGCCTAAATTCTGTCCACATCAGTAAACGTGTCAGAATAAGGTTAATAAACAGATAAATAGCACCGGCGACTAGGAAAACTTCGAGCGCTCGGTAGGTTTCTGCAATGAGGCGTGCGGCGATACCGGTGATTTCCATCAGCGTGATGATGGAAGCCAGCGAGGTCGATTTAACCATCGAAATCAGCTCATTGCCGTAAGCAGGGAGCGCCTGACGGATTGCCAGCGGAAAAACGATACGTTTAAAAATCATGAACGACGGCATGCCGCAGGCGCGTGCAGATTCGATCTGGCCTACGGGAACGGACTGCAATCCGCTACGGATAATTTCACTGGCATAGGCACCGGTACACAGGCTGAGCGACAGCAGGGCGCACCAGTGGGGCTCTCGCAGGAACGGCCAAAGCATGCTTTCCCGAACCCAAGGAAATTGTCCCAGCCCGTAGTAAATCAGGAACAGCTGCACCAGCAGCGGTGTGCCGCGGAAAAACAGCACGTAGGTTCGTGCAATTGAGCGCAGCACGGCAAAAGATGACAACTGCATCAGTGCTAAGCCCAGCGCCAGAAAAAAGCCCAGAAAAACAGAGCTAACCGCCAACTGTAGGGTCAGCGGGATACCGGGAATAATCTCCAGAAACGTTTCGTACAGAAAAGGAAAATCCATCAGCGTTTCACACCCCGGGAATAATGAGACTCAGCACGGCGCATAATCCAGCCGGAACAGATTGAGATAAGCAGATACAGCAGCGCGGCCGCCATGAAGAAATCGAACGGTTTGCCAGTAGAACCGGCGCCGGTTTGTGACTGCGTCATCAGCTCTGCGACACCGGTAACGGAAACCAGCGCAGAGGTTTTCAGCACCAATTGCCACACATTACCGAGTGGGGGGATCGCGTGGCGCAGCAGGAGCGGGACGATGATGCGGCGCAGGCGTAATAGCGTTGGCATACCACAGGCTTTGGCCGCTTCAATTTCCCCTTTGGACACTGCGTAAAAGGCGCCGCGGTAGACTTCCGTCTGTTGCGCACCGGAGGAAATGCCGACGGCGAGTACCCCAGCGAGGAAGCCCGGAAAGCCAAAGAACTCATTGCTGCCAAACAGTTTGGCGAGCAGGGTTAACGCAGAGCTGCCGCCGAAATAAAGCAGGTAGATGATGAGTAGATCGGGGACGCCACGGATGAGCGTCGTGTAACCATCTGCCAGATAGCGCACGGGGCGATTGCCGCAAATTTTGGACCAGGCACCGATCGTGCCGATCACTGCCCCCAGCAGGAAGCCGCAGATCGCCAGCGCGAGCGTCATTCCTGCCCCAATCAGTAATAATTTCCCCCAGCCGTGTTCACCAAAACTGATGAGCTGCCAGAAAGTAACGTCTTCCACAAGTGACTCCAAACTGCTTGCTGATTGTTCTGTTGAACAGAACTGTTTTTGTGATGAGAGGACTACATACTCCGTTCATGAACGAGAGTAGAAATACGTAATGACGCGATGTATCTGTACTAATGCGATGTATCACCCTTCGATATGTACTAAAGCGGTGAAGCACTAGTGTAATGAACCACGATGGTTTGACGATGAAATCGGTTCGATATGAACGACTCAGAGGTCGCGCCGCGAATCTATTAGAAGACTAAGCAATAGTCGGGCCACGTTTTACGTAAATTATTATTGATTATTTATTCATATAGTCTGCTTATTAATGAGTTTTATTTTAATCAAAATAAGGCAGATGTGGCCTGTGGTAAAGCATTAAAGTGACATTTTGTAAGGGGGTATGTTTAAAATAGTGCATTGTTATGCTATTTGATGGGGCGTTGCATTATGATGGTGCAATAACCGCTATCCAGTAGGACGGATAGCGGGTGAGTCTAGGGATAGGGAGAGGATTATGCTGTCTGTTCAGCGAACCAGCTCAATTTTTCCCGCAGTCCGACGACGCTGCCGATAATGATCAAGCTTGGGCTGCTGGCTTGTTGGGCTAATTCGCCCAGCTGTGAGAGCTGTCCACTTAGAACACGCTGTTTCGTTGAGGTGCCATTTTCGATAATGGCGACCGGCACGGTTTCCGGTAGTTGCTGCTCAATGAGCTTATTTTGAATGTGTTCAGCCTGTTGAAGCCCCATGTAAAACACCAGCGTTTGTTTTTCTGCTGCCAGGCTGGACCAGTCGAGATCGGTGTCGTGTTTGACGTGCCCGGTGATCAGCCTGACGCCCTGCGAGTGATCGCGATGGGTGAGTGGGATACCGCTGTAGGCCGAGCAGCCTGATGCAGCGGTAATACCGGGAACGACAGAGAAGGGCACGCCTGCCAGTTGCAGATATTCTAGCTCTTCGGCACCACGGCCGAAGATAAAGGGATCGCCGCCTTTTAGCCTGACGACGCGATGGCCAGCCCGTGCCTTTTCTTCCAACAACTGATTAATTTGATCTTGAGGAACGCTGTGATACCCAGACGCTTTGCCGACAAAGATGCGCTCGGCGTCACGGCGTGACAGATTGAGAATCTCTTTCGACACCAGCCGGTCGTAAACGACGATGTCGGCCTGTTGTAGATGCTGTAGACCTTTCAACGTCAGTAATCCTGCATCACCCGGTCCGGCACCCACTAGCGTTACTTCACCTCTGTCATCCAACGGCGCGGAGAAAAGCAGTTCCGTCAGTTGTTGAACGCTTTGTTTGTCTTCATTGGCCAGCGCCTGTGCCAGCCGATCGTGTACGAAGAGTTTTTCCCAGAATCGGCGGCGCGCGCTCATATTGCAGAAGCGGTTTTTGACGCGGCTGCGTAATTCGCCTGCGAGTGTTGCCAGCTTACCGAGATTTTGCGGCAGGATGCTTTCCAGTTTTTCCCGCAGTAGCCGAGCCAGAACCGGCGCGGTACCGCCAGAAGACACGGCGACCATCAGCGGTGAACGATCGATGATTGACGGCATAATAAAGCTGGCGCGTTCAGGGGAGTCGACGACATTACAAAAAATTCGGCGCTCGCTGGCGCTGGCATAAACGTGGTTGTTGACGTCCTGATCGTCTGTGGCGGCAATCACTAGCCATACCTCGTTCAGTAACGTGGGATCGAAGGTGCTGTGTACCAGCGTTAATTGAGCATCCTTCTCCCACGCCCGAAACTGATCGTTAAAATCGAGCGCATTGACGGTAATCACTGCGCCAGCATCCAACAATAGCCGGGCCTTGCGCTCGGCTATTTCACCGCCTCCTACCAACAGACAAGGTTTATCGTGTAGCTGACAGAATATTGGCAGGTAATCCATGTAACGCCTCTTGAGAACTCAGATTATCTTAAAAAATAAGATGGTGGTGTGCCCTGCGATGTACGCAGGACACTGCCCATTAGGGCTAGGGTAATGGTTGGCTATTATCAACCGCTACGTCACTGTCTGCGATGGATATTTGCACATTACCGTTTGTTACCTGAGTATCATAAGCTGCAACAGAATAGGCACCATCCTCCAGACAGAAACCATCATAAAGGCGAAAGTGCTGTTTTTTCAATGGGCTTGCGACCCAAAGCTCTTCATGATGTTCGCCCACTATCCCACGGCTTAATACGCTAGCCTGTGCGAAGGGGTCGATATTACTGAGGGCGTAAACCTGTTCATCGTTACGTGGCCGGAATACGGCGATCTGCTGCTGCTCGACCAGTGCGCAAACGCCCGTACCGGGCAGGATGTCGTCTAACTTACATACCGTCGTCCACTGGCTCATGCGTTTTCCTCCTCTAGCTCAATCTGTTTCACTGGAATACGCTCGGTAGGGCGCGCTGGACGGTGTTGTTGACGTTCACCCACCATTTGTACATTTGGATCGCGTTCTGGGCTGTTAATGAAGTGGGCGAAGCGTTTCTGTGCCTCTGGGGCAGCCAGTGTGGCCTGCCATTCGCAGACATAGCCTTCTCGCAACCGTGCAATATCGGCTTCAAGCTGATCGTTAATGCCCAGTTTGTCTTTCACGATCACATTACGCAGATAGTCGATGCCGCCTTCGAGATTATCCAGCCACACGGACGTACGCTGGAGCTTATCGGCCGTGCGAATGTAGAACATCATGAAGCGATCCAGGTAGCGAATTAAAGTCTCGCGATCCAGATCGGCTTCCAACAGGTCGGCGTGGCGCGGTTTCATCCCGCCGTTGCCGCATACATAGAGGTTCCAGCCTTTTTCGGTGGCGATGATCCCTACGTCTTTACCCTGTGCTTCAGCACATTCCCGCGTACAGCCGGAGACGCCAAATTTCATTTTGTGCGGGGTGCGGATGCCTTTGTAGCGGTTTTCCAACTCGACGCCAAAGCCCACGCTGTCGCCGACGCCAAAACGACACCAGGTGCTGCCGACGCAGGTTTTCGCCATACGTAGCGCTTTGGCGTAAGCGTGGCCGGTTTCAAATCCGGCTTCGATGAGCTGCGCCCACACGTCAGGCAGGTCGTCTTTTTGTACGCCAAAGAGCGCCATGCGCTGAGAACCGGTCATTTTGGTGTACAGGTTATATTGTTTCGCGATACGGCCAATGGCGATCAGACCATCGGGGGTGATCTCCCCACCGGCGGAGCGTGGGATGACGGAATAGGTGCCGTCTTTCTGGATATTGCCGAGGAAGTTATCGTTGGAATCCTGCAATGGCGTGTGCTGTGGTTCGAGTACGTATTCGTTCCAGCAGGAAGCCAGCAGGGACGCGACGGTCGGTTTACAGACCTCACAGCCGTAGCCTGAACCGTGTTTTTGCAGCAGTTGATCGAACGTTTTGATTTTTTCGATTTGGATCAGGTGGTACAGCTCCTGACGCGAATAGGCAAAGTGTTCGCACAGGTGATTATTGACTTCAATCCCTTGCTTGCTGAGTTCCGCATTCAATACCTGTGTCAGCAGTGGAATACAGCCGCCGCAGCCCGTACCGGCTTTGGTGGTTTCCTTCAGCGCCGCGACGGTATGACAGCCACCGTTAATCGCTTTGATGATGTCGCCTTTGGACACGTCAAAGCAGGAACAGATTTGTGCACTTTCCGGCAGTGCATCAACGCCCAGCGTTGGTTTCGCACTGCCCGTCGTAGCCGGAAGAATCAGCGCTTCAGGGGAGTCCGGCAGCGGGATCTTGTTCAGCATGAATTGCAGCAGATTGCCGTAATCCCGCGTGTCGCCGACCAGTACGGCACCGAGTAACGTTTTGTTATCAGCGCTGACGATCAGACGTTTGTAGGTTTCTTTATTTTCATCCAGCCACATATAGCTGCGCGCACCCGGCGTATGACCGTGTGCGTCGCCAATCCCGCCAACATCGACGCCCATTAACTTGAGCTTGGCGCTCATATCGGCACCCTGGAATCGGTTCTCATGCCCTAACAGATGGTCGACAGTGACCTGTGCCATTTTGTAGCCGGGCGCAACCAGACCAAACGGTCTGCCCTGCCAGGCGGCACATTCGCCGATGGCATAGACATCAGGGTCGGACGTTTGGCACCAGTCGTTAATGGTGATACCGCCACGTGGGCCGATTTCCAGCGCACACTGGCGCGCCAGTTTGTCCTGCGCACGGATACCGGTAGAGAACACGATGAAATCCACTTCAAGCGTGCTGCCATCGGCAAACACCATCGTCTTGCGGCTTTCCAGACCGGAATGCTGAATGGCCTGCGTATTCTTTCCGGTGTGCACTCGCACACCCATGTTTTCAATCTTGCGTTGCAGCAGGGCACCACCCTGTGAATCTAGCTGCTCGGCCATGAGCACGGGGGCGAACTCAATGACGTGTGTTTCCACACCAAGGTGTTTGAGCGCACCAGCTGCTTCCAGACCTAATAGCCCTCCGCCGATCACTGCCCCACGTTTGCTACGGCGGGCGCAATTTTCGATGGCGTTCAGATCTTCAATGGTGCGGTACACAAAACAGTCTTGCCCGTTCGATCCTTTGATTGCAGGAATCCAGGGATAGGAGCCGGTTGCCATGATGAGTTTGTCGTAATACACGGTACGGCCGGAATTGGAGTGTATGGCTTTTTCACTGCGGTTGATGGTGATGGCGCGTTCACCTAGCAGGACGTTAACGCCATTTTTTTCGTAATAGCCTTCGCGTACTAAAGAGAGTTCTTCTACCGTGTGGTGAGCGAAGTAAGAAGAGAGGTGGACACGATCGTAAGCGACGCGGGGTTCTTCACAAAAAACGGTAATCTCGTAGGTGGACGTTGGGGCCTTATCCAGTAACTCTTCGATAAAACGGTGGCCAACCATCCCGTTACCGATAACAGCGAGTCTGACTTTGTTCATTTTTGCCTCAAAATTGCTTCTTCTGAGGTTACCTTATCGCGCTACAAGGGGCGCTTATTGATGTACATCAAGTTGTCTTTTATATACTTCTTTGTGGGTATGTTGATGATTTTGCTTATTTTTTATTAAGTCTTGGTTTTTGTTGGGTTTTTCATGACAAGTAAAAATGAGATCTATAGCACGCTTTTGGTCAGAAGCCGACTGATTAGCGGCCAATCCGCTATCAGAGTAATCATCCCCCTCATCAATCATTCACGTTTCAGAACGCTTAGAAATAAAACTAAGGGATTATCCATTTATTTAATAAGGATATGAAAGTTTCTGGTGATAATGCTCACAGCTTTATGTGCAATTGCACAGTTATCCGCAGCATAATTTCTTCATATGAAAGAAATTGCCTAATGACTAACGGCGTAACAACCTTAATAATTGAAAATAAAACGCTATTTTTTTTTAATTAGCACGCCATTTCTTTTTGTGATGTCGATCGACTTATAAGGTCGTACCAGAAAGATATCGGTGTTTTTTTATCTACCGACCCAACACAGCCAGTGGAGTTCTTCTTTAATTATTTATGTGGCTTACATTCGCAATCGCGTACATGAGTTGTGTTAAACATCAAGGCAGGTAACAACGTGAAAATAGAATCAATTGATGTCACCGTCTTCACTTATCCCACACGTCGGGTTTCCGACAGTGCGGGTCATTCACACCCGGGAGCTGAGAATCAGGCCAAGATGGCGTTGTTGACCATCACGGCGGATGACGGCCAAAAAGGTTACGCTTTCGCTCCGCCGGAAGTGATTCGTCCTCATATCGTTAACGCTTTCTTCCGCAAAGTGCTGATCGGGCAGAACCCGTTCGACCGCGAGCGTCTCTGGCAGGATCTGGTGCATTGGCAACGCGGCAGCGCCAACCAACTGACCGATCGTGCGCTGTCGATTGTGGAATCTGCACTGTGGGATCTGCAAGGTCGCGTGCTGAACATGCCGGTACATAAACTGCTCGGCGGCTATCGTGAAAAAGTCCCTGCTTACGGCAGTACCATGTGTGGCGATGAACTGGAAGGCGGTTTATCTACGCCAGAAGAGTTCGGCCAGTTTGCAGAAAAGCTGGTGCAGCGCGGCTATAAAGCCATCAAGCTGCACACATGGATGCCTCCGGTGTCATTCGCACCCAGCCCTAAGATTGACGTAAAAGCCTGTGCGGCGGTGCGTGAAGCGGTCGGCCCAGATATCTGCCTGATGCTGGATGGTTACCACTGGTACAGCCGCAGCGATGCGCTATACATCGGTCGTGAACTGCAAAAGCTCGATTTCACCTGGTTTGAAGAGCCAATGGAAGAACAGAGCATGGCATCCTACAACTGGCTGACCAAGAGCCTGGATATCGATGTGATTGGGCCGGAAAGCCTGTCAGGTAAATATTTCAGCCGTGCTGACTGGGTTAAAGAAGGCGCATGCGACATTTTACGCGCGGGCGTGCAAGGCGTAGGTGGTCTCTGGCCGTGTCTGAAAGTTGCGAGCCTGGCTGAATCCTTCGGTATGGATTGTGAAATCCACGGTAACGGTGCGCCAAACCTCAACGTTGTTGGAGCGATTAAAAACTGCCGTTGGTATGAACGCGGGCTGCTGCATCCTTTCCTCGATTACGACGAACCTGCTGCTTATCTGAATTCGATTGTCGATCCGATGGATGACGAGGGCTTTGTGCATCTGCCGCAACGTCCAGGGCTGGGAGAAGATATCAACTTTGATTGGATTGAGGAGCATACCCTAAGTAAAGAATAGTTTTTTATATGAATAGTTTGTTGTTCGATCTGAAAGATAGCCTTACCTAAAAAATAAAAAGTTGTCGTCTTCCATGCTCCCACACCTGGAGAATAATGATGAAAGCACGAGCAATACTCCGTACCCTGCTGTTAAGTTCACTCTGCATGGCCGCTACGCCGGCCATTCTATCGGCAAAAACTCCTGACGATCAGCTGATCGTGGGGATGAATATGAACAACATGCTCTCACTCGATCCGGCTGCAATGACCGGTAACGAAGTGGTGGGCATTATCGTCAACCTCTATGACTCGCTGGTGGTGCTCGATCCGGCCAACCTGAGTAACATCCTGCCTTCTCTGGCGAAAAGCTGGAGCGTCAATGATGCAGGCACCGTCATTACCTTCAATCTGGTGGACAACGCCAAATTTCATTCCGGTAACCCCGTGACGGCGCAAGATTTTGCCTGGTCGATGAAACGTCTGCTTAGCCTCAATATGGCTCAGGCCACGACCTGGAAATCCTACGGTTTCACTGCGGAAAACGTGGAGAAAATGATCCGCGCCAAAGACGCCCACACCGTTGAAATCGAACTGCCTAAACCGAACGACCCCAAGCTGGTGATCTATTCGCTGGCGACGCTGGGTAGCGGCTCGGTGCTGGACAGCAAAACGGTCATGCAACATGAGAAAAACGGTGACTGGGGTAACGGCTGGCTGACCACGAACGAAGCCGGTTCCGGCCCGTTCAAGCTGGATGTGTGGCAGGCGAAAGACGTGCTGCGCATCAGCAAGGTTGAGAACAACTGGCAGGGCGACGCGAAAATGCGGCGCGTAATTTTCCGCCACATGACCGAATCACAGGCGCTGCGTCTGATGATTGAAAAAGGCGATATTGATGTTGCCTCTGGGATGTCGGTGCCGGATATCAACGCGTTGAAACAAGACAAAGACGTTGTGGTTGATGAGGTGAAAAAAGGCACGCTGTACTACGTTGCAATGAGCCTGAAAAATGAATACTTCGCTAAACCGAAAGTGCGCGAAGCGGTTCGCTACCTGATTGATTACGATGGCGTCAATAAGACGGTGATGCCTGGCTATGGTTTCTATCATCAGCGCCCCATCCAAAAAGGGATGGATGCGACGTTGCCGGATCCTGGCTACAAACTTGACGTGCCGCGCGCCAAAGCGCTGCTGGCCGAAGCGGGCTACCCGAATGGATTTGAAACCACGCTGCGTGTCTTGTCCGATCAGCCGTTCCTGAATCTGGCTACGTCGGTACAGTCCACGCTGGCACAGGCGGGCATCAAAGCCAAAATCATCTCCGGCACCGGTAATCAGGTTTACGGCGCGATGCGCGATCGTAACTTCGATATGCTGGTTGGTCGCGGCGGTGGTGGCGTTGACCCGCATCCTCACTCCAGCCTGCGTTCTGTTGTCTATAACCCCGATAACAGCGACGAAGCCAAACTGACCAACTTCCAAGGGTGGCGCACCTCTTTCTACGACAAACCCTTGAACGACATGATCGATCAGGCGCTGTTGGAGAAAGATCCTCAGAAACAGAAGCAGATGTATATCGACGTACAGAATCGCTATGAAGAACTGTTCCCGGCCATTATTCCGGTGTCGCAGATGATCGATTCTGTGGTGTTGCGTAAGGACGTGAAAGGCTATGTGCCGCATCCGTCCTCCACGACGCATCTGCGCGAGGTCTATAAGCAGCGCTAGTGTCCACACGTTAAACCGGATGGTTAGCCGACACCTTTCCAGCTAATCATCCGGCTCAGATACGTTAAAAAGAGATGACCGCGTGAGTGGTGGTTTGCTGTCGCCGCTAACCGGGATATCAGGAGAAAGAACATGGTTTTCTCTGATTGGATCAAGCCGGGTGGAGTACTGCGTCGTTTGGCAAAACGTCTGTTTCAGGTCGTCATCACGCTGTTCGGGTTATTAATCCTGACCTTCGTGATCGGCCGCGTGATGCCAATCGATCCAGTCCTGGCTATTGTTGGGCAGGATGCTGACCAAAGTACCTATCAACAGGTTTACCAACAGCTGGGGTTGGATAAGCCGCTGTATGTCCAGTTCTTTATTTACTTCAATTCACTGATGCATGGGGATTTGGGCAATGCGCTTCTGACTGGGCGACCGGTCGTGGATGACATTATCCGGGTTTTCCCTGCCACCATCGAACTGGCCACTATGGCGATTATCGTGGGCGCGGGTCTGGGCGTGCCGCTAGGCGTGCTGGCTGCGGCGCGACGCGGTAAATGGGCAGATTATGTGGTGCGTTTTATTAGTCTGGCCGGTTATTCCACGCCGATATTCTGGGTCGGGATGATGGGGCTGCTGGTGTTCTATGCCTGGCTGAACTGGGTTGGCGGCGCTGGGCGGGTTGATATGGCCTACGACGGTTTGGTGGAGAACCGTACCGGTTTGCTGCTGGTGGATTCGCTACTGGCAGGTGAGTGGGATGTGTTCCGCAGCGCGCTGAACCATCTGGTGCTGCCAGCCACGATTCTCGGTTTCCATTCACTGGCCTATATCAGCCGTATGACGCGTAGCTTCATGCTGGCGCAGCTTTCGCAGGAATACATCATCACTGCGCGAGTGAAAGGGCTATCTGAGTTCCGTGTTGTCTGGGCGCATGCGTTTCGCAATATTCTGGTTCAGCTTCTGACGGTGGTGGCGCTGGCGTATGGCTCGCTGCTGGAAGGGGCGGTACTGATCGAAACGGTCTTCTCATGGCCGGGATTTGGTTCCTATCTGACAGGCAGCCTGCTGCTGGGGGATATGAACGCGGTTATGGGATGCGTGCTGCTGGTGGGGTTGATCTTTGTGACGCTTAACCTGCTGTCGGACATGTTGTATCAAATCTTTGATCCGAGGACGAACGCATGAATATTTCCTCTGAGCCGCCGGTCACTCGCGCATCAGTAATGCGGACACCGCCGGAAAAACGCGTGAGTCGTCTGCGGCTGCGTGGGGCGCGAATCGGCGGGTTTCTCTTGACGATGATGCGCAATCCACTTACCGCGATTGGTTCCGCGATTGTGCTGATGTTGGTACTGGTTGCCATCTTCGCACCGTGGATCGCCACGCACGATCCGCTGGTACAGGATTTGTCCAACGCGCTACAGGCGCCGAGTGCGGCACATTACTTTGGCACCGATGAGTTTGGGCGCGATGTATTTAGTCGTCTGGTCTACGGCTCGCGCATCACGCTGTATATCGTTGCACTGGTGTCGGTCACCGTTGGACCGATCGGGTTGGCGCTGGGTGTGATTTCTGGGTATTACGGCGGTATCGTCGATACCATCCTGATGCGTATCACCGATATTTTCATCTCTTTCCCCAGCCTGGTATTGGCGCTGGCGTTCGTTGCGGCACTCGGTCCTGGTCTGGATCATGTGGTGATCGCGATTACGTTGACGGCCTGGCCACCGATTGCTCGTTTGGCAAGGGCGGAGACGCTGTCGCTGCGTCACGCGGATTTTGTTTCTGCCGTGAAGCTCCAAGGGGCATCGTCTGTCCGCATCCTGCTGCATCACATTGTGCCGCTGTGTCTGCCGTCGGTGATTATTCGTATCACTATGAATATGGCGGGCATCATTCTGACAGCGGCGGGTCTGGGCTTTCTGGGGTTGGGGGCACAGCCGCCCGATCCTGAATGGGGCGCGATGATCTCTGCGGGTCGTCGTTACATGATGGAGTGCTGGTGGTTAGTAACTATTCCGGGGCTGGCGATTTTGATTAACAGCCTGGCATTCAACTTCCTTGGAGACGGCCTACGTGACATCCTCGATCCCAGAACTGAATAAGTTTTCTCAACGTGCGCCGGGAAGCTCGCCCCTGATGGAAGTGGAAAATCTGCGGGTAGGCTTCGTGAACCGTGGTGTTGTGACGGATGCCGTGCGCGGTGTCTCCTTCACGCTGGGCTGTGAAAAGCTGGCAATTGTCGGCGAGTCTGGCTCCGGTAAATCGACGGTCGGCCGTGCGCTGTTGCAGCTGCATCCGCATAGTGCGCGGATTACGGCGGACAAACTGCGCTTCGGTGATACCGATCTGCTGAAAGCGGATGAGGCGCGGATGCGTCAGATTCGCGGCAAGCGCATATCCATGATTATGCAGGACCCCAAATATTCGCTGAACCCGGTGGTTTGCGTCGGCGATCAGATTGCCGAAGCCTATCTGGCACACCATAAGGTGTCGCACCGGGAGGCGAAGGAAAAGGTCATGGCGATGCTGGACGTGGTGCGGATTCGTCAGCCAGAGCGTGTCTACAAGTTGTATCCCCATGAGATCTCGGGCGGACAGGGGCAGCGCATCATGATTGCGATGATGCTAATTACCGAACCCGAAATCGTGATTGCCGATGAACCGACCTCCGCACTGGATGTGTCCGTGCGCTTGCAGGTGTTGGCGATGTTGGACGATTTGGTGAGTGAGCGCGGTCTGGGGCTGATTTTTATCAGTCACGATATCAATCTGGTGCGCAGCTTCTGCGATCGGGTGCTGGTGATGTATGCCGGGCGCGTCGTGGAGTCGATTGCTGCCGCCGATCTGGACAACGCACAGCATCCGTACACGCGTGGGTTGCTGAATTCACTGCCGGATATCGACCACCGACGTCCGCGTTTGCCGGTGATGAATCGCGATCCAGCCTGGATCAATGGATAAAGGGGATAATCATGGCAACTGAAGCAATGGGTCAGCGCAAGCCGATGATCGAAGTGAATAGCCTGAATCTCTCTTTTGGTCAGGGCAGCACGAAGAATCAGGTGTTGTACGATGTGAATCTTACCGTCAACGATGGCGATATCTTTGGTCTGGTAGGGGAGTCGGGTTCCGGCAAAACCACGGTGCTGAAGTGTCTGGCAGGGCTATTTAATCACTGGGAAGGCACGTTGCTGATTGATGGGAAGAAGCTGGCGCACCGGATCGATCAGGCACGCTGTCGTCGGGTGCAGATGGTGTTTCAGGATCCGTACGGATCGCTGCACCCTCGTCATACGGTGGAGTCGATTCTGGAGGAACCGCTGTCGATCCACCGCTTTGACGATCGTGACGATCGCATCGATACCTTGCTGGAGAAAGTCGGGCTGGGAACCAATTTTCGTCGCCGTTATCCGCATCAGCTATCGGGTGGACAGCGCCAACGTGTGGCGATTGCCCGAGCGCTGATTCTGGAGCCGAGAGTGTTGCTGCTGGATGAGCCAACGTCGGCGCTGGATGTATCGGTACAGGCAGAAATTCTGAATCTGCTGACGGAGTTGCAGCAGCAGGAAAAGCTGACTTACCTGATGGTGACGCATGATTTGGGCGTGATTTCCCACCTATGCCATAAAGTCGCGGTGATGCAGTACGGTAAGATACTGGAAACGCTAGAAACCGACGACCTGACCAGCGATGTGCCGAAGGATGCTTATACCTCGATGCTGGTGGAAGCCAGTCGTCAGTACAGTCGCGATCTGGCGGTGCGCTCGGAGCGTATGGACTGAGTTTGCTGAGCGGTGATAATGGGTAGATCGTAAAGACGCTGCAAGTACGTCTCTGGCGCGGACGTTTTACTCTTCTATCCCATTCCCCCCGTTCTCGTTCCGTACGGTCTGAGGGCCGAGTAATCGGCCCTTTTTTTATCTTTCACGCAGGTTTTCGATCACAGTTGGTTACGAACAGACTTTTATACGTAAAAAAAGGTAAATGGGTGGCGTTGAAGAGTGCGGATACTTACAATCATTACGCTTTCTGTAGTCGGCCTCTTCAAAAAGGAATTCTCATGTTCAAACGTACTCTGGTTGCTGCGGCAGCCCTTATTTCACTGACGGCATTTTCTCCAGCCTTTGCGGCTTCCGGCACCACTCATGTGCTGTTGACGACGTCCGCAGGCAATATCGAACTGTCTTTAGATAATCAAAAGGCACCGGTTTCGGTAAAAAATTTCGTCGAGTACGTTAACAACGGTTTTTATAACGGGACGACATTTCACCGTGTGATCCCTGGCTTTATGGTGCAGGGTGGCGGCTTTTCTGGCGAAATGAACCAGAAAGCGCCGAATGCGCCGATCAAGAATGAAGCCGATAATGGTTTGCGTAACCAGCGCGGCACGATTGCCATGGCGCGTACGTCTGACAAAGACAGTGCGACCAGCCAGTTCTTTATCAACATAGCGGACAACGCTTTCCTCGACCACGGGCAGCGTGATTTTGGTTACGCTGTGTTCGGTAAAGTAGTGAAGGGCATGGAAATCGTAGATAAGATCTCGCAGGTACCAACGAAAAACGTCGGGCCTTATCAGAACGTACCGACTGCGCCGATTGTGATTCAATCCGCGAAAGTGTTGCCTTGATTGGTGAGATAGAGAAGTAAGACACTGAGAATATGAAAAAGGCCACGAGAGTGGCCTTTTGCGATCTTAACGTTTCAGCTAGCACGTTACTCCAGCGCTTTTGCCATCTGTTGTAGCCAGGCGTCCACGCCGGTACTGGGTACGTTCAGTTGACGGTAGGTTGCCGTTGCAACGGGGTAGCCGCCAACGTCTTCCTGGCTGTTCACGAAGCCACCTTTCCGCTGTTTGACGTTATCCACGATACGCTTATCGACGGCATCACGATCTCTGGGGCGTGCGCCTGCGCTTTGCAGTACCTGATTGGTGACGGCGCTGGCCGCTGATGCCGTTAAGCCCGCAGGCCAAATAGGGGACACCTTGAGTAACGTAATCCCAGTGCCTGACGTTTGCGGAGCAGCGCTGCCTTTGGCATCGTAGGCGAGGTTATCCGACATCCAGACATCGCCGGAGCTGTTGCTCCCTACCAGCCCTAAACCCGCTTTGGTATTTGCGCCGTAGTGCATCACGTTACCCGCGACGGAAACACGCGGGCTAGCGGGCATGGTTTTCCCTTCCCATTCTCCTTTTACACCACCAACGCGAACGCCCCAGATGCCAGGATTGTAGATCAGGTTATTGACCATGACGCCTGTTGAACCCGCCTTGAACCAGGCGTTGCGCTCGTTGTTGTGGGCATACAGGCTGCCCACGATCGACACGTCAGTCACGTTATCGTGAACCAGCGTCCCCATCGAGTGAATGCCTTTAGTGTGAGCCGAGTCGTATAAGCCTTCAGCAACGATATTATTTGAAAGCGTGATGCGGTGTGCGGTGCCCTGCGGCCCGTCGTAGCGTGGGCCGGAGATAGACAGATTCTCGTCTGTCCCCCAGGCGAAACTGGAGTGGTCGATCACCACGTTATAGGCATCTTTGCCGTTGATTGAAACATCGCGTTCAAAGCCGCTTTTTTTACCCGTACCGGCATCGCCGATGCGAAAACGAATATGCTGCATGAGCACATCATGCGTGCTAATCCCCATCCCGCCGCGAATGATGGTGATACCGGGAGAGGGTGCAGTTTGGCCAGCGATGGTGACAAACGGCTCAGCTAATCGAAGGTCACTTTTATTCAGGTCGATGATGCCACCAACCTCGAAAACGATAATACGTGGCCCTTTGGTGGCCAGTGCTTCTCTGAGTGAACCGGCTCCGGAAGAAGCCAGCGTTGTGACGCGAATAATGCGTCCACCGCTGCCTGCCACGGTATCCGTTCCGAATCCTTTCAACTCTGGTGCCGCTGGCGTGGCGGCGCTAGCCATCGGTATGCCGACACTGAATACTGTGCAGGTACTGAACAGTGCGGCGAACAGAAGAGAACGTTTCATTTCATTTCCTTGAATATTAACGATAAAAATGAGCGAGCCCTTAGGGCTCGCTCAAGTATGGCCCGAACGATAAATCGACGGGCGTTAAGCTCGCTTGCAGGCTCCTGCTAGCACAGGACAATGAGGGTAGGAGCCTGAAGTCCGCTTAGTACACTTTACACTTCGTGATTAGTTGCAATTTGCTGCTGTCAGCACGGCCAGGTTTTTGTTCACACCAGCATAGTTTGCCAGTTTGTCCTTCACGCACTGTGGTGAAACCGGAGAGTAGCTGTAAGGGAGTGAAGCGAACGTGCCGGTGCTTTTCCAGTCTTCAGCATTCACGTAGGCCTTGGTGTCTTTATCCCAAGTGATATTGTATTTAGCGAAGTCGGCTGGGCTCATGACGTTGTTATTACGCAGTTCCCAGGTACCGAAGTTGGAACCGTCGTAACGTGAGGTCACCGGGTTTTTCGCATTCTCGAACCAGTTACGTTCGATCAGTGCAATCCCTTTCTGGCGTACGTTCAGACCAGAACTGGTGATGCCGGTATACAGGTTGTTGTAAGCGTGAACCTGACCGCCACGTTGCAGTGGGAGACGCGCGTTAACGTCGTCGTAAATATTGTGATGGTAAGTCAGATCGCGGCCCGTATCGCTGCTGCTGAAGCCGCTCAGCCCCACCTTTTTGATGCCGTGAATGTAGTTGTACGACACCGTCACGTTGGTAGAGGCTTTCTTGATATCAATCGCAGATTCGAAGGTGGTGTCACCGTCTTTTGTACCTGCGCATTCAAAGTTTTTCGCGAAGATTTCGTTGTGGTCAATCCAGACGTTCGGCGTGTTATCGATACGAATGGCATCACCGTCCTGCGCGCCGCCCGGCATGTAACCAAAGCGCATATTACGGATGATGACATCGGATGATTTTGTCAGCCAGATCCCGAAGTTAGCGGAAGATCCGTTGGTACCGATGATGGTAACCCCTTTGGTAAACTCTTTGATTTCCACACCGCGAGCATCTTTACTCCACTGGCCGCAGATATTGTTCTCAGCAGCTTTGATCAGCGCGTCTTCATTACCGTTATAGGTGATGATGAGTGGGTAAGCCCCACCTTTGACTTTCTTACCTTTAGAATCCAGCTTCGCCTCTTCGATAATATCAATGATATCTTGCATAGAGCGCGCCGTTTTGTTCACTGCACCAGCAACGTTACCACCGTCAGTGGTGGCATAACCTCCCGTATTTGCCGCCATTGTCGGTTGAGCCGCAAGTAATAACAGCCCAGCGGCTGTAGAAGGCAGTAGGTATTTCATTAGGGTACTCTCCTTGGAATAGAATTTTTTGGGTATTAATGTTCCACATCACCCAGATTATATTATTTTGGTGTTTCAATAAAAATGAAATCTAGGTTTATTGAAACCCAGATTAAGTGTTATCATAAAAATAAAATAATTCAATATTTAGATATTAAATATATCGACTGAATAACGCAGGGGAATGCTGATGATTAATAAGTCTCTATTTTAAATGATGATATTTTTTTCATTTTTTCTAAAATAGATGCATTCAGAGTTTTTATGAAAAATAAAATTATATTTCGTTTTGTTATTCTACGTTGGGAGAGTTTTGATAAAGGTGATAAATGTGAGCGCCATCAAGAAATAAGTAAAATCCTTCATTGAGATGACCATGTCAAAAAATAATTGACGCCGATCAAATTATTAATTAATCCCGTGTTGTGAATTATTTTTGATTACATCAATAACAAAGATAATTAACTCATAAAATAATTAGCATGATATTTAATTTATTCCCTCTTTATTGGGATGCATACTCATGTTCATTTGTCGGTCCTCATAAAAAATAAGCGAGCTCTAAGAGCTCGCTCAAGGGTAAATCAGACCGCGTTTATTTGCAGTTAGCTGCTGTCAGTACCGCCAGGTTTTTACCCACGCCAGCGTAGTTTGCCAGTTTATCCTTCACACACTGCGCCGAAACCGGAGAGTATTTGTAAGAAATGGAAGGGAACTTGCCGGTGCTTTTCCAATCATCAGCATTGACGTGAGGCGTAGAAGGGCGACCCCAGGTGATGTTGTATTTGGAGAAGTCCGCTGGTTTTGTGATGTTGTTGTTACGCAACTCCCAAGTACCGAAGTTGGAGCTGTCGTTACGTGCCGTCACTGGGTTGAGCGCATTTTCGAACCAGTTGCTTTCGATCAGCGCAATCCCTTTCTGGCGGACGTTAAAGCCGGAGCCAGTGATGCCGTCATACAGGTTGTTGTAGGCGTGAACCAGACCACCACGCTGCAGCGGCAGACGTGAGTTAACATCGCTGTAAATATTGTGATGGTAAGTCAGGTTACGTCCCGTATCCGTATTGCTTGCGCCGCTCAGACCGACTTTCTTGATGCCATGAATGTAGTTATATGACACCGTGACGTTGGTTGACCCTTTTTTGATATCGACGGCCGATTCAAAAGTCGTGTCATTGTCTGGTGTGCCTTTACACTCAAAGTTCTTGGCAAAGATCTCGTTGTGGTCAATCCAGACGTTTGGAGAGTTATCAACACGAATGGCGTCACCGTCTTGCGCACCGCCTGGCATATAGCCGAAGCGCATATTACGTACTACGACGTCAGAGGAGTTCACGATCCAGACACCGAAGTTGGCGGATGAACCATTGGTACCTTGGATGGTAATGCCTTTGGTGAACTCTTTGATTTGTACGCCGCGAGCGTCCTTACTCCATTGGCCGCAAATATTCTTTTCAGCCGCTTTGATTAATGAATCTTCATTACCGTTATAGGTGATGATGAGCGGGTAAGCACCGCCTTTGACTTTCTTGCCTTTTGAATCCACTTTCGCAGCTTCAATAATATCCACAATTTCTTGCAGAGAACGTGCGGTTTTCTTCACAGCGCCGGAAACTTCTCCACCATCTGTGGTGGCATAGCCGCCCGTATTTGCTGCCATCGCTGGCTGAGCCGCGAGTAATAACAATCCAGTGGCTGCCGTAGGCAATAGGTATTTCATTATGACTGTCTCCTTGGAATAGAATTTCATGGGCATTTATCGCTCCATATGCCCGACACACATTTTTCAACAAAAATGAATCATCAATTTTGATGAAAAACCAAGGGGAGTGTGGTCAAAAAATAAGTTCAATTCAAGGGTGAAATGTTAAATGTATTACAGTGGAAACATTTTGTAATACTGATGATTGGATGATTTGGATTTTATAGGAAACGATATTCTTTTAAAGTAATTGAAAATCAGTAGGTTATTATTTAAATGGATGATTGATTTATTCTGGTTTCTTTATCTATATGATTTTACATCGCTACTTTTATGATGGTGAGCGCTGAGACTAACGTAAATAATTCATCTTAAGTCAAAATATAATATCACAGGCACATTCAGTTTTGTTTTTGTATGGGTTAATTTTACATTGAATTTTAGTTTGTTAAGAAATAATTATTATTCATCTCCATGTGCCGTAAAAAATGATCGAGCCCAAAGAACTCGCTCAGGAAGAACCCGGCGTAGAGTGAATACGCCGGGATTAATGCATTTATTTACAGTTGGCTGCTGTCAGTACTGCCTGGTTTTTACCTACGCCAGCATAGTTCGCCAGTTTATCCTTCACGCACTGTGCGGAAACAGGGGAGTAGCTATACGGGACGGCAGGGAATTTTCCGGTGCTCTTCCAGTCATCCGCATTGATGTGCGGTGTGGATGGTTTACCCCAGGTGATGTTGTATTTAGCAAAATCAGACGGGCTGGTAATGTTGTTGTTACGCAGTTCCCAGGTACCGAAGTTGGAGTCGTCATTACGTGCGGTCACAGGGTTGAGGGCATTTTCGAACCAGTTGCTTTCGATCAGCGCGATCCCTTTCTGACGGACGTTAAAGCCTGAACTTTTGATGCCGTCATACAGGTTGTTATAAGCATGCACCTGACCACCACGTTGCAGTGGCAGACGTGAGTTAACATCGCTGTAAATATTGTGATGGTAAGTCAGGTTGCGACCCGTATCCGTGTTGCTTGAACCGCTCAAACCGACCTTTTTCACGCCATGAATATAGTTGTATGACACGGTGACGTTGGTTGAGGCTTTCTTGATATCGACAGCCGATTCAAAAGTGGTGTCGTTGTCTGGTGTACCAGCGCATTCGAAGTTCTTGGCGAAGATCTCATTGTGGTCGATCCAGACGTTCGGTGAGTTATCAATACGGATAGCGTCACCATCTTTTGCGCCACCCGGCATATAACCGAAGCGCATGTTACGTACGACAACATTGGAAGAGTTAACCACCCAGATGCCGAAGTTAGCGGAAGACCCATTAGTACCGAGGATAGTGATCCCTTTGGTGAACTCTTTGATTTCTACACCACGCGGATCTTTGCTCCATTGGCCACAGATGTTAGCTTCAGCCGCTTTGATTAGTGCATCTTCATTACCGTTATAGGTAATGACGAGCGGGTAGGCTCCACCTTTGACTGCTTTACCACTTGAATCCTTTTTCGCTGCCTCAATGATATCGACGATCTCTTGCAGAGAGCGTGCGGTTTTTTTCACAGCGCCGGAAACATCGCCGCCGTCAGTGGTGGCATAACCCCCCGTATTTGCCGCCATTGTCGGTTGGGCAGCAAGCAGCAACAGCCCAGCGGCTGCAGAAGGCAGTAGGTATTTCATTGTGTACTCTCCTTGACATAGAATTTTTTGGGTATTTATCACTACACACCCTGTGTAATAAAATGGCTGTTTCAACAAAAATGAAATTAAGGTTTGTCTATAAAGCCGAGCTAAGTGTTAACAGAAAAAATAAACAAAACAAGATGGGGCGTTAAATATATTAATTAAATAACAGAGGACAGCTGAGAGGATTTGTGTTTATTGCTTTTAAATAGAAACTAATTTCCACTTAAAGTCATTTAAATCAATGTCTTGTATTTTTTATTTAAACTTTGTTCTTTATTTTTCATCCGTTTAATTTCTAGGGTTTTATTCGCTTATTAGCAATTGTGATCGTCATCAAAAGTTAAAGATAAATATTGGTTAGAAAGATAAATCCCATGAACTAACCTGCCTAATCTAAAAACTCTAATTAATTCATGGGGGTTTTTTGTTTATTATTTTTTTTGTTAAAAATGATTTCAGAAAAATAGTTTTCTATAGAGATAAATAATAAATATTACCTATTAATAAAAGTGATTTTTGTATAAATAAATCATTTGTGATCGTCATAATTATTATCGTGCTAATTTATTGCATAGGGATGGCATGCCTTTTGTCTTTGCTGGCGACAAGGGCTGGGTACCTGATGTGAATTTCATGTATGTTAGTACCGCTTTCCCGACTAACTGTGCAATGACTATGCTACTGATTATTGATAACTACGACTCCTTTACCTACAACCTTTACCAATACTTTTGTGAGCTTGGCGCAGAGGTCGTGGTGAAGCGTAATGATGAACTGACGCTGCGTGAGATTGAGCAGCTTGCGCCTGAGCGATTGGTCATTTCACCGGGTCCCTGTACGCCGGATGAAGCGGGCATTTCACTGGCTGCTATTCGTCACTTTGCCGATAAATTGCCTATTCTGGGTGTGTGTCTTGGTCATCAGGCGATGGGGCAGGCGTTCGGCGCGCGGGTGGTGCGGGCACGGCAGGTGATGCACGGTAAAACCTCAGCGATTGCGCACAGCGATGCGGGGGTTTTCACCGGGTTGGCTCAGCCTTTGACGGTCACCCGCTATCATTCACTCATTATTGAGTCCACTTCGCTACCTGATTGCTTTGAGGTCACGGCCTGGAGCGAATATGAAGGGCAGCGTGATGAGATTATGGGGATACGCCATCGCTCCTTACCACTAGAGGGGGTGCAGTTTCACCCCGAGAGTATTCTTAGCCAGCAAGGGCATCAGCTTCTGGATAATTTCCTTAAAATTTAACTATATAGAGAGTTATTCTTTTCAATAGCCGATTTAATATTGCCTGTTATTGATTTTTTATGCATATTTATTGACTATATTTTCATTTCGACATGATGGACAGCAGAGTGAGGCAGCAAATGGCAGCAGAGCAGAAAGCAGTGACACGGGATACTCACGATAAAGTGATTTTGCCGGTTTATGCACCCGCGAAGTTTGTACCAGTGAAAGGTAAAGGGAGCCGCGTTTGGGATCAGGACGGTCGTGAATATATCGATTTCTCCGGTGGTATCGCCGTCACGGCGCTCGGTCACTGCCATCCTGCGCTGGTTAACGCATTGCAGCAGCAGGGCGAAAAACTGTGGCACACCAGTAATATTTTCACCAATGAGCCTGCGCTACGCCTTGCCAGCAAATTGATTGATGCCACTTTTGCCGACCGCGTGTTCTTTGTTAACTCCGGTGCAGAGGCAAACGAGGCCGCATTTAAGCTGGCGCGCCACTATGCGGTTAAACGCCATAGTCCATATAAAACCAAGATCATCGCCTTCTACAATGCGTTCCATGGCCGTACGCTGTTCACCGTTTCAGTTGGCGGACAGCCTAAATATGCCGATGGCTTCGGACCTAAGCCTGCGGATATTGTGCACGTTCCGTTCAACGATCTGGCGGCTGTTAAAGCGGTGATGGACGATCATACCTGTGCGGTCGTGCTGGAGCCGATTCAGGGCGAAGGCGGTATTACACCCGCGACGCCTGAGTTTTTACAGGGCGTTCGTGATTTGTGCGATCAACATAAAGCGCTGCTGGTGTTTGATGAAGTGCAGAGCGGGATGGGGCGTACCGGTAAATTATTCAGCTATATGCACTATGGTATTACGCCGGATATCCTGACAACGGCTAAAGCGTTGGGCGGTGGTTTCCCTATTAGTGCGATGCTGACGACGGAAGAGATCGCATCAGTCATGACCGTTGGGGTACACGGTACCACCTATGGCGGCAATCCTCTGGCCTGTGCGGTGGCGGAAGCCGCGCTGGATGTCATCAACACGCCAGAAGTATTGTCTGGTGTCGCGGATCGTCACGATCGTTTTATCAGTGAACTTGATAAAATCAACCAGCAGTATGGTGTATTTGATCAGGTTCGCGGTATGGGGCTTTTGCTGGGGGCTGAGCTGAAACCTCAATGGCATGGCCGTGCGGGCGAGTTCTTGGCTGCTGCAACGGCTCAGGGGCTGATGGTGTTGATGGCAGGGCCGAACGTGATCCGCTTTGTACCGTCTTTGATCATTGATGAAGATGATATCGCGCAGGGGATGGATAAATTCGCCAAAGCCGTCGCTCAAGTGGTTAACGCAGCACACTGATTACGCTCTCAAAAGCGCAGCGATAAAAACGTAGGGAACGTTTTTCAACATCGCTTGCGACTTCCCGTTAGGTGGCGAGCAGGAAGCTCGGCATAAAAAAAGCGTGAGGCCGAGGCTTCACGCTTTTTTATTGGTAGGGTACCGCGACAAGGGTTTAGCGAGTGCCGTAAACGACGATCGTTTTACCGTGCGCAGAGATCAGATTCTGGTCTTCTAACATTTTCAGAATGCGGCCCACGGTTTCACGCGAGCAGCCAACGATTTGCCCAATTTCCTGACGGGTAATTTTAATTTGCATGCCATCTGGATGCGTCATGGCATCAGGTTGTTTGGCCAGGTTGAGTAAGGTTTGGGCGATACGGCCAGTCACATCAAGGAAGGCGAGATTGCCGACTTTTTCTGAAGTAACCTGAAGTCTGTTTGCCATTTGCGCAGACAAGCGCATGAGGATATCCGGGTTAACCTGAATGAGCTGGCGGAATTTTTTATAGGAAATTTCAGCCACTTCACAGGCGGTTTTTGCCCGAACCCAGGCACTGCGTTCCTGACCTTCTTCAAACAGGCCGAGCTCACCAATAAAATCGCCCTGATTGAGATAGGAAAGAATCATTTCCTTGCCTTCTTCATCTTTGATTAGCACTGCTACAGAGCCTTTCACGATGTAGTAAAGCGTTTCTGCTTTTTCACCTTGGTGAATCAGCGTGCTCTTCGATGGATACTTGTGAATATGACAATGGGAAAGGAACCATTCGAGAGTTGGGTCTGTCTGCGGTTTGCCGAGAACCATTCGCTATCATCCTCTGTTGTAATTCACTGCGCAAATTACAGGGGTCAGAGTTCCCTGTACGGCGTGTTTAACTGCTAAAAAAAATAAAATTCAGTCTAGGCAGAATGACGTCAGGGAATATACTGGAACCACTGTACCCTTGGTTTTTCGGTTGCTGCCTTGCCGCACCGTAAACGTGGCTGGGTATTTCTGGCTACGTCATCATCTTCTTCGTTTCTGGGTTTGTCCAGAAAAGGTCTATTCTATTTTCGTTTTAACACAGCTTTAAGGATGTGTCTTGTGTTGTCTCGCTTCAGCATGACAAAGCTCTGATTAACGCTGGTTTTTGTACAGTAACGGTATAAATTTTCAAAAAATTTTTAGTGGAGAGGCATCATGCAGGCTCGGGTAAAATGGGTTGAAGGCTTAACGTTTTTGGGCGAATCCTCATCGGGACATCAGGTATTGATGGACGGTAATTCTGGCGATAAAGCGCCCAGTCCGATGGAAATGGTGTTGATGTCCGTAGGGGGATGCAGCGCGATTGATGTGGTATCGATTCTGCAAAAGGGCCGTAATGATGTGGCGGATTGCGAGGTGAAATTAACCTCAGAGCGTCGGTCTGAAGCACCGCGCTTATTTACCCATATCAATCTGCATTTTATCGTGACGGGGAAAGGGCTGACCGATAAAGCCGTCGAACGTGCCGTCGAGCTGTCAGCGGAAAAATACTGCTCTGTGGCATTGATGCTGGGTAAAGCCGTTGAGGTGACACACAGCTACGAAATTAGAGTACTGCCATAATTCCTTTCTCTGAGCCCTAATTCTGGTCACTTAAGCCCGTTATTAGGGGAAACACAGGGGAGGTTCCCGTAGGGAGGCCTCACCCTGTGTTTCTCGATGCTTATTCTATCGTTTTCCCTTCGATTAACCGCTGCACCAGCGGTGCCATGATTAATTCCATAGCCAGTCCCATTTTCCCGCCGGGAACGACCAACGTGTTGATGTGGGAGATAAACGAGCCCTGCAACATGGCGAGCAGATAGGGATAATCAATATTATCCAATCCCTGAAAGTGGATGACGACGAAGCTTTCATCCAGTGAGGGGATAGACTTGGCAGCAAACGGGTTGGAGGTATCCACGGTGGGTACGCGCTGGAAGTTGATATGGGTGCGAGAGAACTGCGGCGTGATGTAGGTGATGTAGTCTTCCATGGAGCGGACAACGGAATCCATTACCGCTTCACGCGAGTGGCCGCGCTCATTGACGTCACGGATCAGCTTTTGTATCCACTCCAGGTTGACGATCGGCACCACGCCGACGAGCAAATCGACATGCTGTGCCACATCATTTTGTTCGGTGACTACGCCGCCGTGCAGTCCTTCATAGAATAGGATGTCGGTAGGTTCCGGCATCGGTTCCCACGGTGTGAACGTCCCAGGAACCTGGTTATAGGGAATCGCTTCATCATAGGTATGAAGGTATTTACGCGTCTGACCACGCCCATGTAGGCCATATTCAATAAACGACTGTTCCAGCAGGCTGAAATCATTCGCTTCTGGGCCGAAGTAGCTGATGTGGCGTCCTAAATCACGCGCTTTGCGGATTGCCATATCCATTTCCGGGCGGGTATAGCGGTGAAAGCTGTCACCTTCCAACTGGGCTGCGCGTAGGTCGAACTGTTGGAATATCTTACGGAAGGCCAGACTGGTGGTCGTGGTTCCCGCTCCGCTGGAGCCCGTAACCGCAATAATCGGATGCTGATGTGACATAAGGCGCGTGACTCCGTGATCGCGATGCCCGCATAGACTGAGAGCCTGCGCGCATTCTCAAAAATGACGTAATTGTTCCCATTGTTAGCATGTTTGACGCGTTCTTTCACGTCTTTCGCCATGCTCAATAAGGGGCATGTCCACCGGCATTTAGCTGACCGCGCGGCATAATGTTTAGCGTTTCATGTAACTCAGACCACACCAAAACGACTTCGCCGGATTGGAGCTGACTACGGATATCTTCGACTTTCTGCGCCAGCGAGCGCTCCTGTTCGCCGTAATCGGTGCCTTCGCGCAGCACGAAAGATTCGATGATGTTATCCAGCGTTTCTGGATCGAGCTGTTGCCAGGGAATTATCACGCTATGTTTCCTGAGTAAAAATTGTTTCTGAATAAAAAGAACCAGTGGCGTGGTCCAAAAATGGACTAAGCCAATTGGGAATGCGATGTTCCAGCCACATTTCCGGTTTCAGCAATGTTCCACCGACGAAGCCGACATGCCCACCGTGTTCCGTTAGCTGATACTCAATATTAGACGGTAACTGCGACAGATCGGGAATGACCTCGGACGTCATGAAAGGATCGTCCTTCGCGTGGATGATCAGCAGCGGTTTACGAATCTGAGGCAACAACGGCAGGGCGCTACAGCGTTTGTAATAGTCGGCCGCATCGCGAAAACCGTGGATGCGTGAAGTAATGACATCATCAAACTCCCGTAGCTGGCGAATTCGCTTCAACTGCGGTAACTGAATCGGCAATGTGTCTGGGTAGGCTGCCAGCTTGCGGCTGGCATTTTGTTTCAACAGGTGCAGCAGGTAGTGCTGATAGACGCGGGAGAAACCTTGTTCCATCCGGCGGCTACAAGGTTCGAGCATCAATGGTGCGGAAACGATGACCGCGGCGGACAGGGAACAGGCTTCACCCTGCTGGCCGAGCAGATAGGCCAGCATGTTGCCGCCGAGAGAAACGCCGATGGCAGCGGTAGGAGCCTCACCCTGCGTCTCTTGCATCCAGCGCAGGAAATAGCTGGCATCGCTGGTTTCGCCGGAGTGATAAATACGTTTCATCCGGTTGGGCTTCCCACTGCACCCGCGAAAATGCATGATAACGGCCAGCCAGCCGCGCTGTTTGCAGGCATGCAATAGGCCGTGAGCGTAGGGGCTATGAAAGCTGCCTTCCAATCCGTGAAACAACACTACGCGTGGTTTATGCCTCGCCTGTTCGGGCGCTTCGCTCCACGCCAGATCGACGAAATCACCGTCCGGTAATTCGAGCGCTTGCCAGACAGGTGAGAACTGCGCGTGACGGCGAATCAAGCGCGGCAATAGCGTTTGCAGATGCGGATTATGGGCGCCGCTCAGCGGACGAAAATGGTCATGCATAAAGGATATGAAAATCTTGTTGTCGGCTCTTGTACGATCAATATCACACTGTTAGCTTCAATGCTGCCAGTTGGTACGACATTTGGGTCAGGAGCGCCCACAAATAATGGAACTGAGTTTATTTCTTTCGATGTTGGGTTTTTTGTGGGTAGCGGCTATCACACCGGGGCCGAATAATATGCTGTTGACCACCTCGGGCGCGAATTTTGGCTTTATGCGTTCACTGTGGCTGATGGTCGGCATCATGCTGGGGATGCAGAGCATTTTGCTGCTGGTGGCATTCGGCGTCGGTGGTTTGATTCTGATTTATCCTTCGCTGCATTTTATCCTGAAAGTCCTCGGCAGTGCCTATCTGCTCTGGCTGGCGTGGAAAATCGCCACGGCGGCTTACGAACGACTGGAAACGTCCGTTGCGCCGCCCCAACCGATCCGGCTTTATCAAGGGTGGTTGCTGCAATTCCTGAATCCGAAAGCGTGGCTCATGGCGCTGGGCGCGGTTGCCAGTTTTAGTCTGGCTGGTGAAGGTTATAACCATTCCGTGATCGCGATAAGCATCGGCATTGTGCTGGTCAATCTGGTGTCCGGTGTCATCTGGCTCGGATTCGGCACGATGATTGGGCGACTGCTGCGCAGTAAGAAAGCGTGGATTATCTTCAACGTATCAATGGGGCTGCTGACCGCCGCTTGCGTACTGTTGATTTGGCATTAATGCTGATCTGGCATTGATGCTGGTTTGATAAAGTCGCGAGCGGTTTTTCGCCCGCGACTTAAGAATCACTCTGTTGGCTGCATGCCATCAGTAGTGATTACTTATAACCATCTGTTTTTAATAGATTATCAACAAGGTTGAGTTCTGCATCAAAATCCAGCGTATCGTTCTCCAGCAGTCGTGCGTGTTGTTGTTGAAAGGCGGAGCCCAGCGCTTTCAGTGCGGTAACATTCTTCAGCAGAAAATCGTCTGATTTGCCATGTTTCTCTAATTGGTTGGAAAGTCTGACAAATTCACCGGCCACTTTTTCTACGGCAGGAAGGTAGCGATTAAGAAACGCTGTTCCCGGCTCAACATCCTTGGGATCTTCCTTCATACACGTGACAATAAGCTGCGCATACTCAACGATCGTTTTCAGTTCGTCGAGAAGCTCGCTGGGGAGCTTCTGTAGGTTTTGCAACCGTACTATACGGCTCTCAAATGTAACGGCTTCCTGAACGGGTGGTGTAATAACGACCGGTGAAGGTTGAGGCGACATAGGTGCTGGTGCCGGAATGAGCGTTTTGGGTTGGTCTTTCCTTATTTTGAAAGCCGTTTTCCCTTGGTAATGGCTCATCGTACCTAGCACAATGCACGTGGCGAAGGCCGTATTATAGAAAGGGTGTTCACCAAACTGATGTGCATCGGTGTAGCCCATGATGATGATGAAAACTAAAAGAAACTGGATAACGGTGCCGAGACGAGGGTGGGAAATCTCGGAGCATGCTTTGATTATCCACCACGCTACGGCAATCCATCCCAGAACGAATAGGGCATCATGCGCAATGAACCAAATTACGCCAGCCACAAGTGGCCAAATCATATCAACCTGAGACCGTGTAAAGGCGTACCACAGCAGAATTAAGCTGAAAGCATTCACAATGAAAACACAGGTTTGAACGTTTTTATCCGCCATGAGGTCTGGATATAATTCACCTAGAAACACTATAGTGATGAGCGTAGAGACGATAAAAGCAGCGCAGACTAATCCCCAGAGCTTAAGCAGCGTCAGGCACAAACGACCTAGTTTCTTTTGCCATCCCTCATCTGGAGGGGAAGATGCGTTTTGCATATTCAATAAAGACCACTTATCAAAACGAAATTATTTATGCAGAACGTTGCTGCATCGCGTGTTGTTGGTTCGCTGCAATCTCGGCCAGACGCGTTCTTAGCTCTGTTTCCATCGTGCCCAGTTCTTTCTCTACATCAGTGCGACGTACTCTGGCGTCATTGGCAATCGTGACGGTTTCTTCGATGGTGTTCAGAAGGCGGCTTTGCACTTCGCGTAAGGTTTCGATGTCCACAATCGAGCGTTCGACTTCCCGCGCGGTTTCAACGGTACCGAGCTGGAGCATTTCTGCATTTCTCCTCAGCATGGCATTGGTGGTATCAGAGACTTCTTTTTGCAGTTTTGCCGATTTGCGCTGTGAATGCAGCGTTATCGCCATCACGATCTGGCTCTTCCACAACGGGATCGTAGAGAGAATGCTGCTCTGAATTTTCTCGGCGAGCGACTGGCTATTACTTTGCATCAAACGAATTTGAGGCGCGGTTTGGATCGCGATGGTGCGTGACATCATCAGGTCGTGTAGTCGTCTTTCAAAGCGCTGTATGTTGCTCACTAAATCACGCACGTACTGCATATCCATCGGGTCGTTGGTACGCTGTGCTTTTTCCTGTGCGGCGGTCAGATCGCCAGACTGAATGGCTGCCAATTTCTGTTTACCGGCAATGATATGCAGCGTGATTTGTTGAAAATACTCGCGGTTGCGTATGAAAAGCTGTTCCAGCGTGGAGATATTGCGCAATAGCTCCATCATGGCGCTTTCGAGTTTTTTAGAAACGGTATCAACCTGCTGCGCCAGCGTTTGATACTCCAGCAGCGTACGTTGGATGGTGCTGAACAATTTCCCTATCAATGGGAATGAGGCGAGGAAGCTTTGCTTAGTGTCAAAAACGGTGAGGTCAACCGACTTTACTTTCATCAGAAGGTCTGTCAACTGTTCACCAATCACGCCTGCATCCTTCGCTCTGACTTCTTGCATTAAGGATTCTGAAAAGCGCGAAATATTACCCATCGTGTTTGCTGCATAAGAGATGGAAAGCATAGGGTCAGTAATATCAATTTTATTGACCAGTACCGAGACTTCGCTTTTTTCCTGCTCGCTAAGTTGCGACATGTTTAATTCAGATAACGCATCGCTTGCTGTCGTGGTGACGGCGTTGTTGCCGGAAGCTGTGAGCGTAGCAGAGAGCGAATCAGTAGAAACAGACGGCGTATTTTCCATCATAAATATTGTCCTTGCCTTATTGTCCGGCCGTTTTATGCCTTGCGGCCTTCAATGTCAGTGAATAGGTAAGTGTGTAGAAATCAGTAGATTAATCACTAAATATTACCTTGGGGGAATATTGCGCTCAATGCGCTTTATCATCACTTTTTAAGATAATGTCGTGAGAAGGAAAGAAAAACGTGGGAAAGCGAGCGGGGGCTACCCGCTCGTAGGGAAATACCACTTACTCGCTTTGCATCATCTGCTCTAGCTGTTCCTGCGCGTCTAGCCAGGACAGCTCTGTTTCTTCCAGCTCGATTTTAACTTTGGTTTGCTGTTGCAGGCAGTCGGTGAGTTCGGCTTTGCGGCTGATATCATAGATGGCACTGTCCGCCAGCCGAGCTTCCAGTGCTGCGAGCGTTTCTCCCAGTTTTTCCATCTGCTGTTCAAGCTTGGTGATCTGCTTACGCAGCGGCTGCGTTTGCGTTCTCAACTCGGCTTCGCGACGTTTCTGATCTTTTCTACCCTGCGCGCTATTGGCGGCATTTTCTTTTGGCGTTTCATCGGCCGCATTTTCCTGACGTTGAAGGCCGACCAGCCACTGTTGGTAGTCTTCCAAGTCGCCATCGAACGGTTCGACTTTTTGGTCGTGTACCAGATAGAGATCGTCGGTGGTGGAACGGATCAGGTGTCGATCGTGCGAGACGACAACCAGCGCGCCTTCAAAATCGATTAGCGCTTCGGTCAATGCCTGACGCATATCCAGATCGAGGTGGTTGGTCGGTTCGTCGAGTAGTAGGAGATTCGGACGCTGCCAGACGATCAGCGCCAGCACCAGACGGGCTTTTTCGCCGCCGGAGAAGCGCTCGGTGATCTCGGTGACTTTGTCGCCCTGAAAACCGAAGCCGCCGAGGTAGTCGCGCAGTTGCTGCTCTGTTTCTCGTTCTGCCAGACGTACCAGATGTTGCAAGGGTGACTCGTCTGCACGCAGGAACTCTAGCTGATGCTGGGCGAAATAACCGAGCTTAACGCCTTTCGCGAGCCCAATTTCCCCTTTCAGCGGGGCAAGCGTGCCAGCAAGCAGCTTGATCAGCGTTGATTTACCCGCGCCGTTATGGCCAAGCAGCCCGATGCGGGAGCCTGGCACTAAATTGAGTTTGATGGATTCGAGAATCAGCGTGTCGTTGTAGCCTGCGCTGACCTTTTCCATCTTCATGAGAGGATTGGGCAACGACTCCGGGGCGCGAAAGCTGAAGCGGAAAGGGTTATCGACATGCGCCGGCGCAATCATCTCCATGCGTTCCAGCATTTTTATTCGGCTTTGGGCCTGCTTGGCTTTGGTCGCTTGCGCACGGAACCGATCAATGTAGTGTTGTAGATGCGCGACACGTTCCTGTTGGTGCTCATAAAGCGATTGCTGCTGTGCGAGACGGGTAGCGCGCTGGCGTTCAAACGAGGAATAGTTGCCGGTGTACTCGTTGAGCGACTGTTGCTCGATGTGCAGAATCTTGGTCACTACCGGATCGAGGAAGTCACGGTCGTGCGAGATCAGAACCAGAGTACCAGCGTAGTTTTTCAGCCATTTCTCCAGCCAGATTACCGCATCCAGATCGAGGTGGTTGGTCGGTTCATCCAGCAGCAGCAAGTCTGAACGGCAAATCAGCGCCTGTGCCAGATTCAGACGCATCCGCCAGCCGCCGGAAAAGGCGCTGACAGGCTGTTGCAACTGTGGCTGAGAAAACCCTAATCCGCTGAGCAGGCTCGACGCTCTGGCTTGTATCGTCCAAGCCTGAATGGCATCCAGTTTGCCGTGCAGGGTGGCAATAGCGTTGCCGTCGTTCTCTTCGTTGGCGGTCTGTAACGCGGCTTCCAGTTGACGAAACTCGCGGTCACCGTCAATGACGTAGTCCAGCGCCGGTTTGTCCAATGCTGGGGTTTCCTGATTGACCCAGGCCAGTGACCAGTTTTGTGGGAATGTCGCGCTACCACCGTCGGCGGTGATTTCACCTTTGAGTAATGACAGCAGCGTAGATTTACCACAGCCATTTTTGCCAACCAGACCGACTTTCTGGCCAGGATTAACCGTTGCTGTCGCGTTGTCGATCAGAACGCGTACACCACGTCGAATTTGCAGCGAAGAGAAAACAATCATAAAGCGCCGTATGTTCAGAGTATGTTAAATTATGGACATATCAGGACACGGGGTGTCCTGTTTTTAGTCGTTGCGCTGCATGGTAACGGAAAACGATTATCATGACGACGCTTTGGAGGGGAATGATGTCGCAGCCACCGAAGATTTTGCTGCTGTATGCCCATCCGGAACCACAGGACTCGGTCGCAAACCGCGTCTTATTGCAACCGGCGCAGCAGTTGGCAAATGTAACCGTGCACGATCTTTATGCACACTATCCTGATTTTTTTATCGATATTCATCACGAACAACAGTTGCTGCGCGAGCATCAGATCATTGTTTTCCAACACCCGTTTTACACCTATAGCTGTCCGGCTTTACTGAAAGAGTGGCTCGATAGGGTGTTATCCCGTGGTTTTGCCAATGGGATTGGCGGCAATGCATTGGCGGGCAAATACTGGCGTTCGGTGATTACGACCGGCGAACCGGAAGATGCCTACCATGCGGATGGCAATAATCGCTACCCGATGGAAGATTTGCTACGCCCGTTTGAGCTGACGGCCGCCATGTGCCGTATGCACTGGATGCGCCCCATGATTGTTTACTGGGCACGTCGTTTACAGCCCGATGTGTTATCGAGTCAAGCCAGAGCTTACGGTGAATGGCTATCCTCACCTTTATCTGAAGAGGAACGCTAATATGGAGAGTTCTGCGCTACTGACTGCCGGAGTCTTGTTTTTGTTTGTGGCGGTAGTAGCCGTACCGATCGCTGCCCGATTAGGGATTGGCGCCGTATTGGGCTATTTGATCGCCGGGATCGCCATTGGCCCTTGGGGGCTCGGCTTTATCCGTGACGTGGAAGCTATCCTGCACTTTTCGGAGCTGGGTGTAGTTTTCCTGATGTTCATCATCGGTCTGGAATTGAATCCGGGAAAGCTGTGGACGCTACGTCGTTCAATCTTCGGCGTTGGGGCGGCTCAGGTTGGCCTCAGCGCGTTGATTTTAGGCGGAGCCTTATATCTGACTGATTTCTCGTGGCAGTCTGCGCTGATTGGTGGTGTGGGGCTGGCGATGTCGTCAACGGCCATGGCGCTGCAACTGATGCGCGAAAAAGGCATGAACCGCAATGAATCGGGACAGCTTGGCTTTTCTGTGCTGCTTTTTCAAGATCTTGCGGTGATTCCCGCGTTGGCGTTGATTCCTATTCTCGCTGGGGTGCAGGGTGACTTCGGCGATTGGGAACGGATTGGACTGAAGGTTGCTGCGTTTCTCGGCATGCTAATCGGTGGGCGCTATCTGGTACGTCCGCTGTTCCGTTTTATTGCGGCATCCGGCGTGCGCGAAGTATTCACTGCCGCTGCGTTGTTGCTGGTGCTAGGTTCTGCGCTGTTTATGGAAGCATTAGGTCTTTCTATGGCGTTAGGCACCTTTATCGCCGGTATTCTGCTGGCGGAAAGTGAGTATCGGCATGAACTGGAAATTGCGATTGAACCGTTCAAAGGGTTGCTGCTTGGGCTGTTCTTTATTTCTGTAGGAATGGCGCTAAATCTCGGGATCCTCTACACCCACATCGTGAAGATTATGATTGCGGTATTGGTGCTGGTAGCGGTGAAAGCAGCTGTACTTTATCTCCTTGCGCGGATTAACCGAATGCGCCGTTCCGAACGCTTGCAGTTTGCTGGCGTGCTGAGTCAGGGCGGCGAGTTCGCTTTCGTTCTGTTTTCCGCTGCGGCTTCATTCAACGTATTGAAAGGTGAGCAACTGCCGCTGTTGCTGGTGACGGTGACGCTATCGATGATGACGACGCCTCTACTGATGCAGGTGATAGACCGCATTCTGGCGCGTCGTTATAACGTGCAGGATGTGCCGGATGAGAAACCGTATGTCGAAGACGACGAACCGCAGGTCATTGTGGTGGGCTTCGGACGTTTTGGACAGGTGATCAGCCGTTTGCTCATGGCGAACAAAATGCGGATTACGGTTCTGGAGCGCGATATCAGCGCCGTCAGCCTGATGCGCAGCTATGGTTATAAAGTTTATTATGGTGATGCCACGGAACTGGAACTGCTGCGTTCGGCGGGAGCAGATAAAGCACGATCGATTGTGATTACCTGTAATACGCCGGAAGATACGATGGAAATTGTACATCTGTGCCAGCAACATTTTCCGAATTTGGAGATTTTGGCACGGGCGCGTGGACGTGTTGAAGCCCATGAGTTGCTGCAAACTGGCGTAAGGCATTTCTCGCGTGAAACCTTTTCCAGCGCCCTGGAATTGGGGCGGAAAACATTGGTAACGTTAGGCATGCATCCCCATCAGGCGATGCGCGCGCAACAGCATTTTCGCCGCCTTGATATGCGTATGCTGCGTGAGCTGGTACCGCAACTGACGGGAGATGTCGCACAGATTTCTCGTGTAAAAGAGGCGCGCCGTGAGCTGGAAGATATTTTCCAGCGGGAAATGCAGCGTGAGCGTCGTCGGCCAAGTGTGTGGGATGAGGACGACGAGTAAGAATCAATAACGCCTATCTGAATAGGTTCTAGGTTCTAGGTTATAGGTGCTGGAACGGAGAGAAGTGGGAGCGAGCATGCGTAAACGTTTTATTGCCGGGGCGGTGTGCCCGACGTGTCAGGCTCAGGACACGCTAGCGGTTGGACGAGAGGATGAGGCTGAGGTGGTGGTGTGCGTAAAGTGCGGATATCGCCAGAGTCGGGCAGATGAACCCACGACGGCACCCGCCCCGCAAGCTAGCGATATTATCGGGATCTTCCGGCCAGAATGATGGATGAATGTCATGGTGGCATTGTCACCAACCGTTGACGTTTTTTGATTCCAGACGGTACATAGGGACATTTTTCAGCTACAATTTGCGCCAGTTTGATTTCCAACGGTAGGAGATATCATGAAAGTAGCAAAAGATCTGGTGGTCAGCCTGGCCTATCAGGTACGTACAGAAGACGGTGTGTTGGTTGATGAGTCTCCGGTGAGCGCGCCGTTGGACTATCTGCATGGTCACGGTTCCCTGATTTCAGGTCTGGAAACCGCGTTGGAAGGCCGTGAAGCTGGCGAAACGTTTGATGTGAACATTGGTTCCAGCGACGCTTACGGCAACTATGATGAGAATTTGGTTCAGCGCGTACCAAAAGATGTCTTTATGGGCGTTGATGAGTTGCAGGTTGGCATGCGTTTCCTGGCTGAGACCGATCAGGGTCCAGTTCCAGTTGAAATCACCGAAGTTGAAGATGAGCACGTTGTTGTCGACGGCAACCACATGCTGGCAGGCCAGAATCTGAGCTTCCACGTTGAAGTGATTGCCATTCGCGAAGCGACGGAAGAAGAATTGGCTCACGGTCACGTTCATGGCGAACACGATCATGAACACGGCGACGGCTGCTGTGGCGGTCACGGCCATGACCACGATCATGACCATGATCACCAACATGGTAAAGGCGGCTGCGGCGGCAACGGTGGATGTGGCTGCCACTAATTACACTAATTAGTTGTAGTGCATAAAAAAACCTCAGGTTGATGAATATCACCTGAGGTTTTTTTATATCTGGCCTGTAGTAAGCACCGATAGAGTAAGCGCAGATACCACGTGGCTCGGGCCTCAATAATGCGGTGGTGGCGTTTCTTCCGACTGGGAAGCAACAAGCGACGTTTGCTGATTGCGCAGTCTGTCGGTGAGTAGACGGACGTGCTCACGCAAGCGGCTAATTTCCCGCTCGTGTTGAATCACCGTTTGGTTAAGGTCTTCTATGGTTAATTCCTGAAAGGCCTGTCGGCTTTCCAATTGTTCAAGCCGTTCTTCGAGTGCTGATGGTGACATCGGTGTTCCCCTTACTTCTTGTTACCCGCGAGTTTGTCAGAAAGCGGAAACTTCTGGTAGTAAAAACGGTCGCAGTAGGGCGCAATGACGTATCCGGAATGGGGCATATCGTTGCCAGATGGCCTTAGGACGATACAAATGGTGTCGGAAAAGCTTCCTGACGTTTTTTATCAAAGGATTGTCGAGTGCGTCGTTGTGTTGTCTTCGTCCGCACAGTTATAGTAGGCGCGAATTTATTTTAATGATGGCTGGAGCGTGTCGCTCCAGATGCTGGAGAAATGGATGAAATCACTGTTTAAAGTAACGCTGTTAGCAACAACGATGGCTCTGGCTCTGAACGCGGGCCAGGCTCTGGCGGCAGACAAAGCACAGGCGTCTGAGAGCACTGCGGCAGCCAAATTCAAGAACGATGAGCAGGCAGCGGCTTATGCGTTAGGTGCATCTTTAGGGCGTTATATGGATAACTCTCTGAAAGAGCAAGAAAAATTAGGTATCAAACTGGATAAGGATCAGCTGATTGCTGGCGTTCAGGATGCCTTTGCTGATAAGAGCAAGCTGACTGACGAAGAAATCGAAAAAACGCTGCAAGGCTTTGAAGGTAAAGTAAAAGCTGCTGCTGAAGCCAAGATGAAGCAAGATGCGAAAGATAACGCTGATAAAGGCACCAAGTATCTTGAGTCCTTCGCCAAAGAAAAAGGCGTGAAGAAAACTGAATCTGGCCTTCTGTATCAGGTTGAGAAAGAAGGTAGCGGCAGCGCGCCGAAAGACAGCGATACCGTAGTCGTTAACTACAAGGGTACGCTGGTTGACGGTAGCGAGTTCGATAACTCCTACAAACGTGGTGAGCCGCTTTCTTTCCGTCTGGACGGTGTGATCCCAGGTTGGACTGAAGGTCTGAAGCACGTTAAGAAAGGCGGAAAAATCAAGCTGGCTATCCCACCAGCGCTGGCCTATGGTGAAACCGGCGTGCCTGGCATTCCGGCTAACTCTACGCTGGTGTTTGACGTTGAACTGTTGGACATTAAATCTGAAGCTGACCTGAAAGCAGCCGATGATGCGAAAGCTGAGAAACCAGCCGCCGCAGAGAAAACCGCTAAATAAGCATCGCTGTTATGGCGATATGACCGCAGGCTTGGCCTGCGGTTTTTTTGTGTTTCACAATCACGTCCCTGCACCGAATCCCTTTTCCAGCTACTCATCTTTCGATGACGCTTATCTTCAGTCTGACTGATATTTTCCCACTGACTGTACGGCTCATACCTATCATCCACCGCTTACCACCTATTAGCGGCACAGCGCACTTAGCACCTTCGCCAACGTCTTGACGGCAATTTCCAGTTCATGCGGAGCGTGGGCAGCAAATCCCATGAGGAAACCTGCTTTATGCTGGCCCGATGCATACAGCGCTGTTAGCCCGAGTAGATCGATACCGGCCCGGCGTGCGGATTCCACCGCATCGTGTTCAGGGATGTCGCGGATGAAGATACAGGGCATCTGCATGCCTCCAGTCGGCACCCGTGGCTCTACGAAATCAGCCAGATGCTGGCGAACCAGTTGTGCCAGCACATCGCGGCGTTTCGCGTAAATGGTGCGCATCGTGCGTACATGGGCACCGAAGTGGCCGCCTTCGATAAAGCGTGCCAGCGTGAGCTGCGGAATTGGTGCGCTGTGCCCATCCATCAAGGTACGGCCCACGGTCATCGGTGCGACCAACTGCGGCGGCAGTACCATGTAGCCGATGCGCAGGCCGGGAAACAGCGATTTGGTGAAGGTGCCGATATAGATCGTGCGATCGTGCGGGTCGAGTCCCTGTACGCAGGCGGTGGGTTTGCCCGCGTAGTGAAACTCGCTGTCGTAGTCGTCTTCAATAATCCAGCTTTGGTGCTGCCTAGCCCATTCGATCACTGCCAGCCGCCGATCCAACGCCAGCGTCGCGCCGGTTGGAAACTGGTGTGAGGGCGTGAGGAATACGGCTTTAGCGGGCGCATTGTGTCCGCTGCTTGCTTCAAGCAGGTGATCGACCTGCAAACCATCCGCATCTAACGGTATAGGCACGCACGCGAGCCCGGCGGCCTCGAATGCCTTGCGTGCGCCGTGGTACACAGGATCTTCAAGGAAGATCCTATCGCCAGCATCCATCAGCACATTCGCGCACAGAGTGAGTGCTTGCTGGGAACTGGTCAACACTAACACGCGGTCTGGCGTAGCGCGGGCTCCTCGTTCGAGGTTGACATAATCTGCGATGGCTCGTCTCAACGTTTCCATACCCTGCGGCGGGCTGTGTAACAGCGCTTTAGTGCCATATTCTTTTAGCACCTGCCGCTCTAGTCGTTCCCACGTCTGGAGGGGAAAGCTGCGTGTTTCCGGCACGCCGGGCGCGAACGCTCGCGGTATGATGAAATCTCGTACACCGCCATTCTGGAACATGGCGCTGCCGCGTTGACTGAGACGCAGCTCTGCTTTGCTATCTCCTGTTTTTCTGGCTTTACCACGTCCTGAAAGACGTTTTGCCCGCTCTGACACGAAACTGCCGCTGCCTACGCGACGCTCAATGAACCCTTCTGCATGCAGCTGGCTGTAAGCCGATTCGACCGTATCACGCGATACCTCCAGCGATGTAGCCAGCGCGCGCGAAGCGGGTAAGGGTTTTCCCACATCGAGAATGCCATCGAGGATGAGCTGACGAATCGCCCGCTGGATACGAGCATGCAGTGGCAAAGCGCCGTGCGCGGGATCGCCAATCCAGGCTTTGACAGATTCGAGCTGGGCGTGTTTGAACAATTGGTCTGCCTCTTATAAGAAAAATGGTGGGGAACATCCGGCTATTTTAAATCTATAAATACGTTTCACAATCCATTCATCCTCTTTATCAGGAGTTAGGCCGATGCCGATATCTTCCGATACACCCACTCGCCACGATAGTCACGGTCGCTACCCTGAAACCGCCACGGTTGAGGATTTTCAACGTAATCTGGCGGCAGTACAGATGCGCATCGAGGCGGCTTGTCACCGCGTTGGCCGCGATCCAGCAACCGTGCGCTTGCTGCCAGTCAGCAAGACCAAGCCAGAAAATCGCCTGCGTATGGCCCATATAGCAGGCTGCCGGATATTGGGTGAGAACAAGGTGCAGGAGGCGTACCGCAAATGGGAAGCCATGCAGGACTTAGCCGACTTACAGTGGTCGGTCATTGGCCATCTACAAACCAACAAGGCTAAGCTGGTGGCACGCTTCGCTAGCGAATTTCAGGCATTGGATAGCCTGAGACTGGCTGAAGCGTTGGATCGTCGCTTGCACGTTGAAGGACGCTCACTGGATGTCTTCGTGCAGGTTAACACCTCTGGTGAGGCGAGTAAGTACGGCCTGTCTCCTGAAGACGTTCCTGCTTTTATTCAGGCGCTTCCCACATTCTCTGCGCTACGTGTGCGTGGGCTCATGACGCTGGCGTTGTTCTCCAGCGAGGCCGAACGCGTACGTCAGTGTTTTATTCGGCTGCGTAACCTACGCGATCGGTTGCAGCAAAACGCGCCTGCTGGCATCGGACTGGATGAATTATCCATGGGGATGTCCGGCGATTTTGAGATCGCGATCGAGGAAGGTGCCACCGTAGTGCGCGTCGGTCAGGCGATCTTCGGTGCACGCCCTTTGCCGGATAGCTACTACTGGCCTGATGAAACCACCACCGAAGTATCCCCTTTAAAAAAACCAACGATTAACGCATAGGATGATGCCCATGTATGACACCTCTTTAACTCTTACCGATTTCGACCCTGAGTTGGCCGATGCCATCTTGCACGAAGAACACCGTCAGGAAATCCACGTTGAACTCATCGCTTCAGAGAACTATGCCAGTCCGCTGGTGATGGCGGTCCAGAATTCCGTGTTCACCAACAAATACGCAGAGGGTTACCCCGGCAAGCGCTACTACAGCGGCTGTGAGTATGTTGACGTAGCCGAACGTCTGGCTATCGAGCGGGCCAAAGTGCTGTTTGACTGCGATTACGCTAACGTCCAGCCCCATGCTGGCGCTCAGGCGAATGCCGCCGTATTTCTGGCCTTGACTAACCCCGGTGACACCGTGATGGGTATGAATCTGGCTCAGGGCGGGCATTTGACTCACGGGAACCCCTCCAACTTCTCTGGTCGCCACTACAAGATCGTACCGTATGGTCTTGACCCTGAAACAGGGCTTATCGACTACGACGAAATGGAGCGTATTGCCTTGGAAACCCGGCCAAAAATGTTAATAGGAGGATTTTCCGCTTATTCACGCCACAAGGACTGGGCGCGTATGCGCACTATTGCTGACAGAGTGGGGGCTATCTTCTGGGTGGATATGGCTCATGTTGCTGGTTTAGTGGCGGCGGGTGAATACCCCAACCCGCTCCCTCACGCACATGTTGTGACCAGTACAACGCATAAGACCCTGCGTGGCCCACGAGGTGGCATTATTTTGGCCAAGGGGCAGAGTGAGGATTTTTACAAAAAGCTCAACGCCGCCGTGTTCCCCGGTATTCAAGGTGGCCCGCTGATGCACGTTATTGCAGCTAAAGCGGTAGCCTTCAAGGAAGCGTTACGCCCTGATTTCATGGTTTATCAGCGTCAGGTCGTGACTAACGCCCGGGCAATGGCGCGCATTATCCAACTGCGTGGTTACAAGATCGTCTCCGACGGCACCGACAACCATTTGCTGCTGATCGACCTGTCTGCTAAGCCGTATACCGGTAAGGATGCCGACGCTGCGCTGAGCGATGCTTACATCACGACAAATAAGAATTCGGTGCCTAACGACCCACGTTCACCTTTTGTTACCTCAGGCCTGCGTATTGGTACGCCAGCTGTGACGACGCGCGGTTTCGGTGTGACAGAGTGTGAGCAACTGGCAGGGTGGTTATGTGATGTGCTGGATGGGCTAGGTGCTGGGAATGAAGCGTTAACGGTGATACGCGATCGTGTTCGCGAGCAGGTTGTCGCGCTGTGCCGCCGCTATCCTGTGTATCAATAAGGCGTATAAGGCGCGTGCACAGGGATGTGTCGTCGCGATGTTATTTTGACGTGGTTTTCTGTTGTTGTTCTTCAGGCTGAGTCTGGGTATTCCTCAGGCGTGGTTAGTACCACCTGCGCGAGTGCACCAGAGCCTTGCGGTCGGTTACTAAGGAAAAATCTTCCATCGTGCAACTGAGCAATGCGCGTCACGATGCTCAGTCCGAGACCGATACCACCATAGCGACTATCCATGCGAACAAACGCCTTACTTAATTCACCAACCTTACTTTCATCGATACCCGGCCCTTCATCTTCGATCTGTAGTTCAAGGTGTTGCCGTTTAATCAGGCTAACCGTGATCTGACTTGCTTCCGGGCTATAGCGATAGGCATTTTCTACCAGATTGCGTAACAACAATTGGAGTAACGTGGCATCACCGTGGAGAGAGACATCTTCCTGCGGTAATACCCATTTCAGCCTTTGCTGGCGCTTTTGCAGCATCTCCGCTAGTTCATCCTGCATGGGAAAAATAACGTCTTTCAGGAATGCGACATTTTCGTGGTGGCCTGCCGAAAATTCTTGTCCGACACGCGCAAGCAGTAAGAGCTGTTCCACCGTCTTCACCATCTTATCGATCCGTTTGATAAGTGAACCGCAGTCAATCTGATGCTGTTGCTGGTGTAATTCAAGATGTAGCCGAATACCGGCTAGCGGAGTTCGTAACTCATGAGCGACATCGGCAGTAAATTGCCTGTCGCGTTTCAGCGTTTCGTCTAAGCGTTGGAAAAGCTGGTTGATGGTATGGGTGACCGCGGCGATTTCTTTAATGTCGCTCTGCTGTGGCAGCGGTTCCAGATTTTCGGCCGTGCGATCCTGCAATTCTTCCTGTAGACGAGAAAGCGGGCGGGTGATCCAACTGACCGCCTGAAAGCACATGAGCAATGTCAGGATGACCATCACCAGACTGGGAATACTGAGCGACGCGATTGCTTCATTAATCTCTTGATCGATCTGCATGTTCTGGGCACTGGCGCTCAGGGATTTATCAACCAGCAGGCCGATCTGTTCTTCGCTTTCGTGCCAGAGCCAGAATACGCTGATCATCTGGCAAACGAGGAGGATGCCGCCCAGTGCCAGCACCAAACGGCGACGCATACTGGTGACGGCGTCGGCATCGCTCTTCATGGTTGATCCCCTTTGGTCAACAGGTAGCCAAAACCTCGCAGGGTTCGGATACGGTCTTTGCCTATCTTTTGACGCAGATTGTGGATATGGACTTCTAGCGAATTGGAGGACGGGTCGTCGTTCCAGGCATAAATATCCTGATGTAGAAGCTCTCGGTGTACCTGAGAACCGGCTTTCAGCACTAGTCGGGAAAGTATCGCGAACTCTTTTGGCGTCAGTACCACTGGTTTTTCGTCCAGCAGCACCTGTTGATTATTTAAATCCAGCGTAATGTTGTCGACCTGTATCTTGCTGTTGCTTGATCCCTGATTGCGGCGAATCAGCGCACGTACGCGCGCTTGTAATTCTGTCAGTGCAAAAGGCTTGGCAAGATAATCGTCGGCGCCAACATCCAATCCGCTGACGCGATCGTTGACCTTATCCCGCGCCGTTAAGATAAGTACGGGATGCTGGTAATTATTTTTACGCCAGCGTGATAACAACGCGAGCCCGTCATCGTCCGGTAAGCCAAGATCGAGAATGACCAAACTGTAGTGCGCACTGCTGATGAGCGCGTCCGCTTCTTTGGCCGTGCCTGCGCAATCGCAGGCATAACCTTCATGACTCAGTGCCAAGAATAATCCTTCCTGCAACAGCTTATCGTCTTCAACAATCAATAATTTCATGTTGTCTTATCCCTGCACGGCTGAAGGATATCGAGCTGAGGCTGATATTCTTTCGTGGCGATACTAAACATCCCCAGTATGGTATGGAAAAGATTATCTTGCGAGTAATCCTGCTGCTTCGCGTTCTGGCGCAGGCAGGTGTCTTGAATCGCCTGTTGCTGCTGGTAACCTGCTGATAACCACATCAACATCGGCACATGCGTTTGCTGCTTCGGCGCAATAGAGTAGGGCATGCTGTGCAGGTAGATGCCGTTCTCGCCTAACGATTCGCCGTGGTCAGACAGGTAAACCAGTGAGGTATTAAATTTATCCTGATGCTGCTTCAGTAGGTTGATCGTTTTATCCAGAATAAAATCGACATACAGAATGGTATTGTCATACGTGTTGGTCAGTGCCTCCTGCGTACAGGTTTGAATCTGATTGGTATCACAGGTTGGGGTAAATTTCTTAAAGGCGTCAGGATAGCGCTGGTAATAGCTCGGGCCGTGGCTGCCTATCGTATGTAATACAATAATCCCATCGTTATCGAGCTTGTTAATATAGTCTTCTACACCGTGGAATAACGCTTCATCGTGGCACTCGCCGCGGGTGCATAACACTGGTAGTTTCAGCGATGTCACATCAACTGTTGGCACACGCGTACAGGCATCTTTGCAGCCACCGTCATTTTCCTGCCAAAGCACGTTAACTTTTGCCCGTTGTAAGATATCGAGCAACCCTTCCTGATGGCTGGCTAAGCCACCATCAAAGTTTTGTCGCGGCATGTTGGAAAACATGCACGGAACGGAAACACCTGTTGATGTGCCACACGATGACGTGTTCTCAAAGTAAACCACATTGTCTTTCGTCAGCAACGGATTGGTTTCCTTCTCATAGCCTCCTAGCGAAAAGTTTTGTGCCCGAGAGGTCTCGCCGACCACCAGAATAACCAGATTCTTTTTTGCCGTAGGAGATGACGGCGGCACTTTGCGGGCATCCAGACCAATTTGCACCAGAGGCAAATTAGCCAGCGCGCTATGCTTATGGTAGGACAAACTGGCTGCCACAATATTGCTGGGCGTAATCGCTTTTACCAACTCTTTGTTATTACGCATGAACGAGGCGTAATCTTTATAAAAGAATGCTGCGACAGATAAAATAGCGAATAACGAGATAATGACGCTGAGAAAGCGCAGGCCAATATAGAGCGTTGTTGGCTTGGCGGGTTTTATTTTTATCCAGATGGCCGCCGCTGCGGGAATGACGCCAGTGAAAAATACCCAGACGATCAGCTGCGGCGTAAGAAGCGAAAAGGACTCGCTGGCCGTCGTCTCAACGATATTCTGGATCATGGTGCGGTCAATGATAATGCCGTAGTTCAGCATAAAGTATTGCACTGCAGCGCCGGACAGCAGGAAGAAAACAATGACGGCCTTACGCAGATAAGGCGCTGCCAGAAGCGTGAAAATGATATTCAGCACGGCGAAAATCACTACCGGCATGCTGAGGAAGAAAGGGATATTGATCCAGTCCGCCATATCCAGCAGTTGCAGCGTTTGACGGTAGTAGGCGATGTTCTGGACCAGAGTAATAAAGGCAGAAAATATCAGCACAAACGTAATGCTGTTTAGGTGTGGTCTGCCCATTGGTATTAGATTTTTCATACACGTCTCTCGTGATTTCCATTATGGAGAGGAAAGAAGACGCAGACTCTAGCGGGATTAAATTAATACAACCTTAAGAGGGAGCCCGTTAAATTCAGGGACGCGAGAGTGGACATTTGCTAGACTATGTCCCCTGTCAATACAAAATAAATATATCCGTCATACTTCAAGCTGCTTGTGCGTTGGCCGTCCTCACTGACCCCAGTGACTTACTGATGTAAGCTCCCGGGGATTTGCGCGGTTGCCGCGTTACAAGGCTCATAAATGGGCCTTGCCCTAAAGGGCCAACGCGGGGCGTTGTTTAAAACGCTAACGTTTTATCACGCAACTCGAATTATTTACGGGATAAATGACGTTGAGGGTGGTGTCTGCCATGTCTAATTCGCTTGTATCTGGCGAATCTTATGAGCTTGATTTGCTGGATGAACGGCCGTTCAGTCAAACGGACTATGAGATCCTGAAATCGTATGAAGCGGTGGTTGATGGCTTGGCCATGTTGATTGGCGAGCATTGTGAGATTGTCTTGCACTCGCTTGAGGATCTTAAATGTTCCGCTGTGCGCATTGCAAATGGGGAACATACTGGCAGGAAGATTGGCTCGCCGATTACGGATCTTGCATTGCGCATGCTGCATGACATGGCAGGCGAAGATAGCAGCGTGTCGAAGGCCTATTTTACCCGCGCAAAAAGCGGCGTGTTGATGAAGTCAGTAACGATTGCGATCCGTAATCGCGATCAGCGCGTGATTGGGTTGTTGTGTATCAACATGAATTTGGATGTACCTTTCTCCCAGATTGTGCAGACCTTTATTCCACCTGAAACGCATGACGCCGCGTCTTCTGTTAACTTCGCATCATCCGTTGACGATCTGGTTGCACAAACGCTGGAATTCTCTATTGAGGAAGTCAATGCGGATCGCAATGTTTCCAATAATGCGAAAAATCGCCAAATCGTACTGAGCCTGTACGAAAAAGGCATCTTTGATATTAAAGACGCCATCAATCAGGTTGCCGAGCGCCTTAATATCTCCAAGCACACTGTTTATCTTTATATTCGTCAATTCAAAAGCGGCGACTTCAGCGGGCACGAACGTTGATGCTGACTTACTGCTTGCTGGTGACCGGCCCTGCTTACGGCACACAGCAAGCGAGTAGCGCGTTGCAGTTTGCGCAGGCGCTGTTGGCTGAGGGGCATAAACTGAAAAGTGTGTTCTTCTACCGAGAAGGCGTGCTGAATGCTAACCAACTGACATCACCAGCTAACGATGAGTTTGATGTTGTTCGCGGCTGGCAACAGCTGGGCGACGTGCATCAGGTGGCGCTGAATGTTTGCGTTGCCGCCGCGCTGCGTCGAGGCATTACTGACGCTCAGCAAGCCACTCAGCTCAACCTTGCGGGAGCGAATCTGCAACCCGGTTTTATTCTGAGTGGGCTGGGTGAGCTGGCACAGTCGGTGCTGACCTGCGATCGGGTTATTCAGTTTTAAGGTAGCATTATGAAGCGAGTCGCATTTGTTTTTACGCATTCTCCGCATGGGAGTGCGTCTGGGCGAGAAGGGCTGGATGCGCTGTTGGCGATGTCGGCACTGACGGAAGAGATTGGTGTGTTTTTTGTTGGCGATGGCGTGCTTCAACTGCTGCCGCATCAACAGCCGGAAAAGATTCTGATGCGCAATTACATCGCCACGTTTGGTGTGTTGCCGTTGTACGACATCGAATCTTGCTATCTGTGCGAGACTTCCGTGCGCCAGCGCGGGCTGAGTATAGATACGGACTGGGTTTTGGATGTGGGGCTGTTAGCGCCAGAAGCATGGCGTAGCAAGCTGGCCGATTATCATTCCATCCTTTCATTCTAGCGACGGGCCTCTCCATTTATGTTACATACGCTCTCAAGTTCTCCTTATCACGCTGACCTGGATACACTTTTACGTAGTCTGGAGCGGGGCGATGCATTGGTCTTGCTACAAGATGGTGTGATTGCGGCTCTGGCTGGTGGGGACATTATTCAACGCCTGCTTGATTCAGCGGTTCTTATCTATGCGCTCCAGCCTGATACTGAGGCAAGGGGTGTGACTGAACAAATTTCAAACAGCGTGACGCTCATTGGCTATAATGAGTTTGTTCAACTGACAGTGGAACATCCGCAGCAACTCGCGTGGTAACGCCGAATTATTGTATATTTCTTGACTCCTTCCACTGCCAGCAATAGAATTCTGCGTCCTCATACTTTGCCTTGCGCAAACATGAGACGATTTATTACGTGTTTACGAAGCAAAACCCAGGAGCTTTTTTAATGGCAACAATTAACCAGCTGGTACGCAAACCACGCTCCCTGAAGGCTGCTAAAAGCAACGTTCCGGCGCTGGAAGCATGCCCGCAGAAACGTGGCGTATGTACCCGTGTATATACTACCACCCCTAAAAAACCGAACTCCGCACTGCGTAAAGTATGTCGTGTTCGTTTAACTAACGGTTTTGAAGTTACCTCCTATATCGGCGGTGAAGGTCATAACCTGCAGGAACACTCCGTGATCCTGATCCGTGGCGGTCGTGTTAAAGACCTGCCAGGTGTGCGTTACCACACCGTTCGTGGCGCGCTGGACTGCTCAGGTGTTAAAGACCGTAAGCAATCCCGTTCCAAATACGGCGTGAAGAAGCCAAAGGCTTAATGGTTCTTCGTTAAGTAAGGCCAAACGTTTTAACTTAAATGTCAAACTAAACTCGTAGAGTTTTGGACAATCCTGAATTAACAACGGAGTATTTCCATGCCACGTCGTCGCGTCATTGGTCAACGTAAAATTCTGCCGGATCCTAAGTTCGGATCAGAACTGCTGGCCAAATTTGTAAACATCCTGATGGTAGATGGTAAAAAATCTACTGCTGAAGCAATCGTCTATACCGCGCTGGAGACCCTGGCTCAGCGTTCTGGTAAAGGCCATCTGGAAGCTTTTGAAGTAGCTCTGGACAACGTTCGCCCGACTGTTGAAGTTAAGTCGCGCCGCGTTGGTGGTTCTACTTATCAGGTACCAGTAGAAGTCCGTCCGGTTCGTCGTAATGCGCTTGCAATGCGTTGGATCGTAGAAGCTGCTCGTAAACGCGGTGATAAATCTATGGCTCTGCGCCTGGCGAACGAACTTTCTGATGCAGCAGAGAACAAAGGTACTGCTGTTAAGAAACGTGAAGACGTTCACCGTATGGCCGAAGCTAACAAGGCGTTCGCTCACTACCGTTGGTAATCCCTTCGCTGTAGTCATGCTAACCAAGCGGGCGCTAAAAATAGCCAACCCGCTTGGGTTAACTAAATTGAACGCCCTAGTAAATAGAGGATACAAATGGCTCGTACAACACCCATCGCACGCTACCGTAACATCGGTATCAGTGCGCACATCGACGCCGGTAAAACCACTACTACCGAACGTATTCTGTTCTACACTGGTGTAAATCATAAAATCGGTGAAGTTCATGACGGCGCAGCTACCATGGACTGGATGGAGCAGGAGCAGGAACGTGGTATTACTATCACTTCCGCAGCGACTACTGCATTTTGGTCTGGTATGGCTAAGCAGTATGAACCGCATCGCGTAAACATCATCGACACCCCAGGACACGTTGACTTCACTATCGAAGTAGAACGTTCTATGCGTGTACTTGATGGTGCGGTAATGGTTTACTGCGCAGTTGGTGGTGTTCAGCCGCAGTCTGAAACCGTATGGCGTCAGGCAAACAAATATAAAGTTCCACGCATTGCGTTCGTTAACAAAATGGACCGCATGGGTGCGAATTTCCTGAAAGTTGTTGGTCAGATCAAATCCCGTCTGGGCGCGAACCCTGTTCCGCTGCAGTTGGCGATTGGTGCTGAAGAAGGTTTCACCGGTGTTGTTGACCTGGTGAAAATGAAAGCCATCAACTGGAATGATGCCGATCAGGGCGTGACCTTCGAATACGAAGAGATCCCGGCTGATTTGCAAGATCTGGCTGACGAATGGCACCAGAACCTGATCGAATCCGCAGCTGAAGCTTCTGAAGAGCTGATGGAGAAGTATCTGGGTGGTGAAGAACTGACTGAAGAAGAGATCAAAAAAGCTCTGCGTCAGCGCGTTCTGAACAACGAAATCATCCTGGTAACCTGTGGTTCTGCATTTAAGAACAAAGGTGTTCAGGCGATGCTGGATGCGGTAGTCGATTACCTGCCATCCCCAGTTGATGTACCTGCGATCAACGGTCTTTTGGATGACGGTAAAGACACACCGGCTGAGCGTCATGCAAGTGATGACGAGCCGTTTGCTGCGCTGGCATTCAAAATTGCTACCGACCCGTTTGTTGGTAACCTGACGTTCTTCCGCGTGTACTCTGGTGTGGTTAACTCCGGTGATACCGTACTGAACCCAGTTAAATCAGCACGTGAACGTTTTGGTCGTATCGTTCAGATGCACGCTAACAAGCGTGAAGAGATCAAAGAAGTTCGTGCGGGCGATATCGCTGCGGCTATCGGTCTGAAAGATGTAACGACGGGTGACACACTGTGTGATCCGAACAACGTTATCATTTTGGAACGTATGGAGTTCCCAGAACCGGTTATCTCCATTGCGGTAGAACCGAAAACCAAAGCTGACCAAGAAAAAATGGGTCTGGCATTGGGCCGTCTGGCTAAAGAAGACCCATCTTTCCGCGTATGGACTGATGAAGAATCTAACCAGACTATCATCGCTGGTATGGGTGAGTTGCACCTCGATATCATCGTTGACCGTATGAAACGTGAATTCAACGTTGAAGCAAACGTGGGTAAACCACAGGTTGCTTATCGTGAAGCGATTCGTTCGAAGGTTACTGATATTGAAGGTAAACACGCCAAGCAGTCTGGTGGTCGTGGTCAGTATGGTCATGTTGTTATCGACATGTACCCACTGGAGCCGGGCTCAAATCCTAAAGGTTACGAGTTCGTCAACGACATTAAAGGTGGTGTAATTCCTGGTGAATACATCCCTGCCGTTGATAAAGGCATCCAGGAGCAGCTGAAAGCGGGTCCTCTGGCTGGTTACCCAGTGGTTGATCTCGGTGTGCGTCTGCACTTCGGTTCTTTCCATGACGTTGACTCCTCCGAGCTGGCGTTTAAACTGGCTGCTTCTATCGCCTTTAAAGATGGCTTTAAGAAAGCAAAACCTGTTCTGCTTGAGCCGATCATGAAGGTTGAAGTTGAAACGCCGGAAGAGAACACTGGTGACGTCATCGGTGACCTTAGCCGTCGTCGTGGTATGCTGCGTGGTCAGGAATCCAACGTTACTGGCGTTGTGATCCATGCTGAAGTTCCGCTGTCTGAAATGTTCGGATACGCAACTCAACTGCGTTCTCTGACCAAAGGCCGTGCTTCTTACTCCATGGAGTTCCTGAAGTACGATGATGCGCCTAACAACGTTGCTCAGGCCGTAATTGAAGCCCGTGGTAAATAAGCCTCAGGGTTAAAACAAAATCCCGTGCTCTCTCCATAGGGGGAGAGCATTTGAGTAAGGAATATCGCCGTGTCTAAAGAAAAATTTGAACGTACAAAACCCCACGTTAACGTCGGTACTATCGGCCACGTTGACCATGGTAAAACAACGCTGACCGCTGCAATCACTACCGTTCTGGCTAAAACCTACGGTGGTAGCGCGCGTGCATTCGACCAGATCGATAACGCACCAGAAGAAAAAGCACGTGGTATCACCATCAACACGTCTCACGTTGAATATGATACCCCTG
>NZ_LXFV01000009.1 GCF_002847345.1 Pectobacterium peruviense | reverse complement strand
TTGGTGAAGAAGTTGAAATCGTTGGTATCAAAGATACCGTGAAATCAACCTGTACCGGCGTTGAAATGTTCCGTAAGCTGCTGGACGAAGGTCGTGCAGGCGAGAACGTTGGTGTTCTGCTGCGTGGTATCAAGCGTGAAGAAATCGAGCGTGGCCAAGTACTGGCTAAGCCTGGTTCAATCAAGCCGCACACCCAGTTCGAATCAGAAGTGTATATCCTGAGCAAAGATGAAGGCGGCCGTCATACTCCGTTCTTCAAAGGCTACCGTCCTCAGTTCTACTTCCGTACGACTGACGTAACGGGCACCATCGAACTGCCAGAAGGCGTAGAGATGGTAATGCCGGGCGACAACATCAAAATGGTTGTTACCCTGATCCACCCAATTGCGATGGATGACGGTTTGCGTTTCGCAATCCGTGAAGGCGGCCGTACTGTAGGCGCGGGCGTTGTTGCTAAAGTTATCGCTTAATCGCTGATAAACTAAATGCATGAAAAAGGCACCTCGGTGCCTTTTTTTACGCCTCAATAATTAAATGGAAATTGAAATAAAAATAATTATCATTTACAATGACTGAGTTGGTTAAAAAATCGCTAGGAGCGGTTTCAAATGCCGTTTGCAGTGTCCTGAAAGGTAGCGTCAAAGACATTCGCGATAACGATGAGTCATTCTGGTATGTATGTTTGTTTGTGCAACGCAATTTCTGACAAAGTCATCCGTAATGCTGTTCGTCAGCACCAGCCTCAATCTATGCAACAATTACGCAAGCTCGTTCCTATCGGGACAGATTGCGGAAAATGTATTCGCCAGGCGCGTGTCATTTTTGAGGAAGAGCAGGCTAAAATTCCTGACATGTATGAAGTAGCATAAAATGTAGGGTCGTTTTTTTTGACTCTCTGCTGACCAGTTCTACACTTTAATAACTGGAGCGGAGGAGCATGTCATGAAAGGCGATAAAAAAGTCATCACACACCTGAATAAGTTATTGGGCAACGAGCTGGTAGCCATTAACCAATATTTTCTTCATGCCCGAATGTTTAAAAACTGGGGCTTAACCCGTCTTAACGATCACGAGTATCATGAGTCTATTGACGAAATGAAACATGCTGATCGCTACATCGAACGAATCCTGTTTCTTGAAGGCATCCCGAATCTGCAGGATTTGGGTAAGCTAAATATTGGCGAGGATGTCGAAGAGATTTTACGTTCTGACCTGCAACTTGAGTTAGATGGTGCAAAGAATTTACGTGAGGCGATTGCTCACTCGGATTCCGTGCATGACTACGTCAGTAGAGATTTAATGATAGAAATTCTTGCCGATGAAGAAGGGCATATCGACTGGCTGGAAACTGAATTGGATTTGATTTCTCGTCTTGGGATACAAAACTACCTTCAAGCTCAGTTAAAGGCTGAGTAACATGGCGTCGTAGTCTGCTGTCTACCTCAATCCGGCCGGACTAACGTTTATCGTTCCGGCCGCGTTTAAAATCATTTAATCCTGCTTATTGCTTCCCCAGCCAATTTGCGTATAATGCGCGAGCTTACTGAAACAAGGTAAGCCTGATTCAATCCGAATCAGAGAGTCAATATTGATTTATTGACTAAAACAATACTCCCGATATGGGGGTTATGTGCTGACGATTACACTCCCCCATCAATCGAAATGGGTGTGAGGAGTAATCATTTACGTTTATAAATAATTGGAGCTCTGGTCTCATGCAGAACCAAAGAATCCGTATCCGCCTGAAAGCGTTTGATCATCGTCTGATTGATCAATCAACTGCGGAAATCGTCGAGACTGCTAAGCGCACTGGTGCGCAAGTACGTGGTCCGATCCCGCTGCCGACCCGCAAAGAGCGCTTTACCGTTCTGATTTCTCCGCACGTCAATAAAGATGCGCGCGATCAGTACGAGATTCGCACTCACAAGCGTCTGGTTGACATCGTTGAGCCAACCGAGAAAACCGTTGATGCTCTGATGCGTCTGGATCTGGCTGCTGGTGTAGACGTGCAGATCAGCCTGGGTTAATCAGGTCATTGAGCGATTGAGAGGTTGAAACAATGATTGGTTTAGTCGGTAAAAAAGTGGGCATGACCCGTATCTTCACTGAAGATGGCGTATCTATCCCCGTAACCGTTATCGAAATTGAAGCAAACCGCGTAACTCAGGTTAAAGACCTGGCTAACGATGGTTACCGTGCTGTGCAAGTAACTACTGGTGCTAAAAAAGCAAACCGTGTTACCAAGCCAGAAGCAGGTCACTTTGCTAAAGCTGGCGTAGAAGCTGGCCGTACCCTGCGTGAATTCCGTCTGTCTGAAGGCGAAGAGTTCACTATTGGTCAGAGCATCAGTGTTGAAATTTTCGCTGACGTTAAAAAAGTAGACGTTACTGGTACATCTAAAGGTAAAGGTTTTGCTGGCACAGTTAAGCGCTGGAATTTCCGTACTCAGGATGCTACTCACGGTAACTCCTTGTCCCACCGCGCTCCGGGTTCTATCGGTCAGAACCAGACTCCGGGCAAAGTGTTCAAAGGCAAGAAAATGGCAGGCCAACTGGGTAACGAACGTGTAACTGTTCAGAGCCTGGATGTAGTGCGTGTTGACGCTGAGCGCAACCTGCTGCTGGTTAAAGGTGCTGTTCCGGGTGCTACCGGTAGCGACCTGATCGTTAAACCAGCTGTGAAGGCGTGAGGAGATAGCAATGGAATTAGTATTGAAAGACGCGCAAAGCGCGCTGACTGTTTCCGAAACTACCTTCGGTCGTGATTTTAACGAAGCGCTGGTACATCAGGTTGTTGTTGCTTATGCAGCAGGTGCCCGTCAAGGTACTCGCGCTCAAAAGACGCGTGCTGAAGTAACTGGTTCTGGTAAAAAACCTTGGCGTCAGAAAGGTACTGGCCGTGCGCGTTCAGGTTCTGTTAAGAGCCCGATCTGGCGTTCCGGTGGTGTAACCTTTGCTGCGAAGCCACAGGACCACAGTCAGAAAGTTAACAAAAAGATGTACCGCGGCGCGCTGAAAAGCATCCTGTCCGAACTGGTACGTCAAGATCGTCTGATCGTTGTCGAGACGTTTTCTGTAGAAGCACCGAAAACTAAGTTGCTGGCTCAGAAGCTGAAAGAAATGGCACTGGAAGACGTGTTGATCATCACTGGTGAACTGGATGAGAATCTGTTCCTGGCTGCACGTAACCTGTACAAGGTTGATGTGCGTGATGCAGCAGCAATCGACCCAGTTAGCCTAATCGCCTTCGACAAAGTCGTTATGACTGCTGATGCAGTTAAGCAAGTTGAGGAGATGCTGGCATGATCCGTGAAGAACGTCTGCTGAAAGTACTGCGCGCGCCGCACGTATCTGAAAAAGCATCTACCGCGATGGAAAAAACTAACACCATCGTTCTCAAAGTTGCTAAAGACGCGACTAAAGCAGAGATCGTTGCTGCTGTCGAGAAACTGTTCGAAGTAGAAGTTAAAGACGTAAACACCCTGGTAGTTAAGGGTAAAGTTAAGCGTCACGGACAGCGTATTGGTCGTCGCAGCGACTGGAAAAAAGCTTACGTCACCCTGAAAGAAGGCCAGAATCTGGACTTCATCGGCGGCGCTGAGTAAGTCGGAGGAGAAAGACAATGGCAGTTGTTAAATGTAAACCGACATCTCCGGGTCGTCGCCACGTTGTTAAAGTGGTTAACCCTGAGCTGCACAAGGGCAAACCTTATGCCCCGTTGCTGGAAAAGAACAGCAAATCCGGTGGCCGTAACAACAATGGCCGCATCACTACCCGTCACATCGGTGGTGGTCATAAACAGGCTTATCGTATTGTTGACTTTAAACGCAACAAAGATGGTATTCCTGCGGTTGTTGAGCGTCTGGAGTATGATCCGAACCGTTCCGCGAATATCGCGTTGGTTCTGTATAAAGACGGCGAGCGTCGTTACATTCTGGCGCCGAAAGGCCTGAAAGCCGGCGACCAGATTCAATCTGGCGTTGATGCTGCGATTAAAGCGGGTAACACCTTGCCGATGCGTAACATCCCAGTCGGTTCAACGGTTCACAACGTAGAAATGAAACCAGGTAAAGGCGGCCAATTGGCTCGTTCTGCTGGTACTTACGTTCAGATCGTTGCTCGTGATGGTGCTTACGTTACCCTGCGTCTGCGTTCTGGCGAAATGCGTAAAGTCGAATCCGACTGCCGCGCGACGCTGGGCGAAGTTGGCAACGCTGAGCATATGCTGCGCGTTCTGGGTAAAGCTGGTGCTGCACGCTGGCGCGGGATTCGTCCTACCGTTCGCGGTACGGCAATGAACCCAGTCGATCACCCACACGGTGGTGGTGAAGGTCGTAACTTTGGTAAGCACCCGGTGAGTCCGTGGGGCCTTCAGACCAAAGGTAAAAAGACCCGCAGCAACAAGCGTACTGATAAATTTATCGTACGTCGCCGTACTAAATAATCTTAGAGGATAAACCATGCCACGTTCTCTCAAGAAAGGTCCATTTATAGACCTGCACTTGCTGAAGAAGGTAGAGAAAGCGGTGGAAAGCGGAGACAAGAAGCCTTTGCGCACTTGGTCCCGTCGTTCAACGATCTTTCCAAATATGATCGGTTTGACCATCGCTGTCCATAATGGTCGTCAGCACGTTCCGGTGTTTGTTTCCGATGAAATGGTCGGTCACAAGCTGGGTGAATTCGCGCCGACTCGTACTTATCGCGGCCATGCGGCCGACAAAAAGGCCAAGAAGCGCTAAGGTAGGAGGAAGAGATGGAAACTATCGCTAAACATTGCCACGCTCGTTCTTCTGCTCAAAAGGTTCGCCTAGTGGCAGACCTGATTCGCGGTAAGAAAGTGTCGCAAGCTCTGGAAGTTCTGACCTACACCAACAAGAAAGCTGCTGGTCTGGTTAAAAAAGTGCTGGAGTCTGCTATTGCTAACGCAGAACACAACGATGGCGCTGACATTGATGATCTGAAAGTCGCGAAAATCTTCGTTGACGAAGGCCCAAGCATGAAGCGCATTATGCCGCGTGCTAAAGGTCGTGCGGATCGCATCCTGAAGCGTACCAGCCACATTACTGTGGTTGTGTCCGATCGCTGAGACTCTGGAGACTAGCAATGGGTCAGAAAGTACATCCTAATGGTATTCGCCTGGGTATTGTCAAACCTTGGAACTCTACCTGGTATGCGAATACCAAAGAATTCGCTGACAACCTGGACAGCGATTTTAAAGTTCGTAAATACCTGACGAAGGAACTGGAGAAGGCTTCCGTTTCTCGTATCGTTATCGAACGTCCTGCAAAAAGCATCCGTGTGACTATTCACACTGCTCGCCCAGGCATCGTGATCGGTAAAAAAGGTGAAGATGTTGAGAAACTGCGCAAAGTCGTAGCGGATATCGCTGGCGTACCTGCACAGATCAATATCGCAGAAGTTCGTAAACCTGAACTGGACGCAAAATTGGTTGCTGACAGCATCACTTCTCAGTTGGAACGTCGTGTCATGTTCCGTCGTGCTATGAAGCGTGCTGTACAGAATGCCATGCGTCTTGGCGCTAAAGGTATTAAAGTTGAAGTAAGTGGCCGTCTTGGCGGCGCTGAAATCGCGCGTACCGAATGGTACCGTGAAGGTCGTGTTCCGTTGCATACATTGCGTGCGGATATCGACTACAACACTTCCGAAGCGCACACTACTTATGGTGTTATCGGTGTGAAAGTGTGGATCTTCAAAGGTGAGATTCTGGGTGGTATGGCTGCAGTTGAACAACCGGAAAAACCGGCTGCTCAACCTAAAAAGCAGCAGCGTAAAGGCCGCAAGTAAGGAGAGTCGCTGATGTTACAACCAAAGCGTACAAAATTCCGTAAGGTGCACAAGGGCCGCAACCGTGGTCTGGCGCAAGGTACGGATGTTAGCTTCGGCACTTTCGGTCTGAAAGCTGTTGGCCGCGGTCGCCTGACTGCTCGTCAAATCGAAGCTGCACGTCGTGCCATGACCCGTGCTGTTAAGCGTCAAGGTAAGATCTGGATCCGTGTATTCCCGGACAAACCGATCACCGAAAAACCGCTTGAAGTTCGTATGGGTAAAGGTAAAGGTAACGTGGAATATTGGGTTGCCTTGATTCAGCCAGGTAAAGTCCTGTACGAAATGGACGGTGTGCCGGAAGAGTTAGCCCGTGAGGCATTCCAACTGGCAGCAGCGAAACTGCCTATCAAAACCACCTTTGTAACTAAGACGGTGATGTAATGAAAGCAAATGAGCTGCGTGAAAAGAGCGTTGAAGAGCTGAACACTGAGCTGCTCGGCCTGCTGCGCGAGCAATTTAACCTGCGTATGCAGGCTGCCAGTGGTCAGTTGCAACAGACTCACCTGGTAAAACAAGTGCGTCACAATATTGCACGTGTTAAGACTTTACTGACTGAGAAGGCGGGTGCGTAATGACCGATAAAATCCGTACTCTGCAAGGTCGTGTTGTAAGCGACAAAATGGAGAAATCCATGGTTGTTGCCATCGAACGTTTCGTGAAACACCCGCTTTACGGTAAATTCATCAAACGTACGACTAAGCTGCACGTACATGACGAGAACAATGAATGCGGTATCGGTGACGTGGTTGAAATCCATGAATGCCGTCCGCTGTCCAAAACTAAGTCTTGGACACTTGTTCGCGTTGTAGAGAAAGCGATTCTGTAATACAGTAGCGCTTCTCGAAAATAGATAAACGGCTCTGCAAAGGGCCGTTTATTTTTTCTACCCATACTAAGGAAGCAGTGTTATAATGCTGCGCCCTCAATTATGGGGTATTTAATGGCCCGAAAGGGTCCTAAAGTAGTAGTTGACATTAGCGGAGCACTAAAATGATCCAAGAACAGACTATGCTGAACGTGGCCGATAATTCCGGTGCACGTCGCGTAATGTGTATCAAGGTTCTAGGTGGCTCGCACCGTCGCTACGCAGGCGTCGGCGACATCATCAAAATTACCATCAAGGAAGCAATTCCTCGCGGTAAGGTGAAAAAAGGCGACGTTCTGAAGGCGGTAGTGGTGCGCACCAAGAAGGGTGTTCGTCGCCCGGACGGTTCTGTCATTCGCTTCGATGGAAATGCTTGCGTTATTTTAAACAATAACAGCGAACAGCCTATCGGTACGCGTATTTTTGGGCCGGTAACTCGTGAACTGCGTAATGAGAAGTTCATGAAAATTATCTCTCTGGCACCAGAAGTACTTTAAGGAGCGAATCATGGCAGCGAAAATCCGTCGTGATGACGAAGTTATTGTGCTAACCGGCAAAGATAAAGGTAAGCGCGGTAAAGTAAAAAATGTCCTGTCTGCTAGTAAGGTCATTGTTGAAGGTATTAACCTGGTTAAAAAACATCAGAAGCCGGTTCCGGCCCTGAACCAACCAGGTGGCATCGTTGAAAAAGAAGCTGCAATTCAAGTTTCTAACCTTGCAATCTTCAATGCGGCAACTGGTAAGGCTGACCGTGTAGGCTTTAGATTCGAAGACGGAAAAAAAGTCCGTTTCTTTAAATCTAATAGCGAAACTATCAAGTAATTTGGAGTAGTACGATGGCGAAACTGCATGATTACTACAAAGACGAAGTAGTTAAAAAACTCATGACTGAGTTTAACTACAATTCTGTCATGCAAGTCCCTCGGGTCGAGAAGATCACCCTGAATATGGGTGTTGGTGAAGCGATCGCTGACAAGAAACTGCTGGATAACGCAGCAGCTGATCTGACAGCAATCTCCGGTCAAAAACCGTTGATCACCAAAGCACGCAAATCTGTTGCAGGCTTCAAAATCCGTCAGGGCTATCCGATCGGCTGTAAAGTAACTCTGCGTGGCGAACGCATGTGGGAGTTCCTTGAGCGACTGATTTCCATTGCTGTACCTCGTATTCGTGACTTCCGTGGCTTGTCCGCCAAGTCATTCGATGGTCGTGGTAACTACAGCATGGGCGTGCGTGAACAGATCATCTTCCCGGAAATCGACTACGATAAAGTCGATCGCGTTCGTGGTTTGGACATTACCATTACCACTACTGCGAAATCCGATGATGAAGGCCGTGCGCTGTTGGCCGCCTTTAACTTCCCATTCCGCAAGTAAGGTAGGGTTACTAATGGCTAAGCAATCCATGAAAGCACGCGAAGTTGTTCGTGTGAAACTGGCTGAAAAATACCGCGCTAAACGCGAGGAATTGAAAGCTATCATCTCTGGTGTGAACTCATCCGACGAAGATCGTTGGGATGCAGTTCTTAAGCTGCAGACTCTGCCGCGTGATTCCAGCCCGTCTCGTCAGCGTAACCGCTGTCGCCAAACTGGTCGTCCGCACGCTTTCCTGCGGAAGTTCGGGTTGAGCCGTATCAAGGTCCGTGAAGCCGCTATGCGCGGTGAAATTCCGGGTCTGAAAAAGGCTAGCTGGTAATTGTCACCAATTGAATCACGGGAGTAAAGACAGATGAGCATGCAAGATCCGATCGCGGATATGCTGACCCGTATCCGTAACGGTCAAGCCGCGAACAAAGTTGCGGTCACCATGCCTTCCTCCAAGCTGAAAGTGGCAATTGCCAACGTGCTGAAGGAAGAAGGTTACATTGAAGATTTCAAAATCGAAGGCGACACCAAGCCAGTTCTGGAATTAGAACTTAAATATTTCCAGGGCAAGGCAGTGGTAGAAAGCATTCAGCGAGTAAGCCGTCCAGGTCTGCGCATCTATAAAAGAAAAGATGAGCTGCCAAAAGTTATGGCCGGTTTGGGTATCGCAGTTGTTTCTACCTCTAAAGGTGTTATGACTGATCGTGCAGCTCGCCAGGCTGGTCTTGGTGGCGAGATTATCTGCTACGTAGCTTAATCGGGAGGAAAAATGTCTCGTGTTGCAAAAGCACCCGTCGTCATTCCTGCCGGCGTAGAGGTAAAACTCAACGGTCAGGATGTTTCGATTAAGGGTAAAAACGGCGAGCTGAGTCGTAAGATCCATGATGCTGTTGAAGTGAAACAAGCTGACAACGCTTTGACTTTCGCCCCGCGCGAAGGTTTCGTTGATGGATGGGCCCAAGCGGGTACCACTCGCGCTCTGTTGAACGCAATGGTTATCGGTGTTACCGAAGGCTTCACTAAGAAGCTGCAACTGGTTGGTGTTGGTTACCGTGCTGCTGTTAAAGGCAATGTGGTTAACCTGTCTCTTGGGTTTTCTCACCCAGTAGAGCATGCACTGCCGGCAGGTATTACTGCAGAATGCCCAAGCCAAACTGAAATCGTACTGAAAGGTGCTGATAAACAGGTTATTGGTCAGGTTGCTGCGGAATTACGCGCCTACCGTCGTCCTGAGCCTTACAAAGGCAAGGGTGTCCGTTACGCCGACGAAGTCGTGCGTACCAAAGAGGCTAAGAAGAAGTAAGGTAACACTATGGATAAGAAAGCAGCTCGTATCCGTCGTGCGACCCGCGCACGCCGCAAGCTCCAGGAACTGGGTGCGACGCGTCTGGTGGTACATCGTACTCCACGCCATATTTATGCGCAGGTCATTGCACCGAACGGTTCTGAAGTCCTGGTAGCCGCTTCTACTGTAGAAAAAGCTATCGCTGAACAACTGAAGTCGACTGGCAACAAAGACGCTGCAATCGCAATAGGTAAAGCTATTGCAGAACGCGCGTTAGAAAAAGGCATCAAGAATGTCTCTTTCGACCGTTCCGGTTTCCAATATCATGGTCGAGTCCAAGCACTGGCAGATGCTGCCCGTGAAGCTGGCCTTCAGTTCTAAGGTAGAGGTGTAAGATGGCTCACATCGAGAAACAAGCTGGCGAACTGCAGGAAAAGCTGATCGCGGTAAATCGCGTATCTAAAACCGTTAAGGGTGGCCGTATTTTCAGCTTCACCGCACTGACAGTAGTGGGTGATGGCAACGGTCGCGTTGGTTTTGGTTACGGTAAAGCTCGCGAAGTTCCAGCAGCGATCCAGAAAGCGATGGAAAAAGCCCGTCGCAATATGATGAATGTCGCGCTGAACAACGGCACCCTGCAGCACCCGGTTAAAGGTGCTCACACGGGTTCTCGTGTGTTCATGCAGCCAGCTTCCGAAGGTACCGGTATTATTGCCGGTGGCGCAATGCGCGCCGTTTTGGAAGTTGCAGGGGTTCACAACGTATTGGCTAAAGCCTATGGTTCCACTAACCCGATTAACGTGGTTCGTGCAACGATTGATGGCTTGGCCAACATGAAGTCCCCGGAAATGGTCGCTGCCAAGCGTGGTAAATCCGTTGAAGAAATTCTGGGGTAATTGACCGTGGCAAAGACTATTAAAATCACTCAAACCCGTAGTGCAATCGGTCGTCTGCCGAAACATAAGGCGACACTGCTTGGCCTGGGTCTGCGTCGTATTGGTCATACTGTTGAACGTGAGGATACTCCTGCGGTTCGTGGTATGGTCAACGCGGTTTCCTACATGGTTAAAGTGGAGGAGTAACAGATGCGTTTAAATACTCTGTCTCCGGCCGAAGGTGCTAAACATGCACCGAAGCGTTTAGGTCGTGGTATCGGTTCTGGCCTGGGAAAAACTGGCGGTCGTGGTCACAAAGGTCAGAACTCTCGTTCTGGTGGTGGCGTACGTCGTGGTTTTGAAGGTGGTCAGATGCCTTTATACCGTCGTCTGCCGAAGTTTGGTTTTACTTCTCGTAAAGCAATGATCACGTCAGAAGTTCGTTTGTCTGATCTTGCTAAAGTAGAAGGCGACGTAGTTGACCTGAATACGCTGAAAGCCGCTAATGTTATTGGCATTCAGATTGAATTCGCGAAAGTGATTCTGTCTGGTGAAGTTGCTCGTCCGGTAACGATTCGTGGTCTGCGTGTCACTAAAGGTGCTCGTGCTGCTATCGAAGCTGCTGGCGGTAAAATTGAGGAATAAGTAGCAGATGGCTAAGCAACCAGGATTAGATTTTCAGAGTGCTAAAGGCGGAGTTGGTGAACTGAAGCGCAGACTTTTGTTTGTTATCGGTGCGCTAATTGTTTTCCGTATTGGCTCTTTTATCCCGATTCCTGGTATTGATGCCACTGTGCTTGCCAAATTGCTTGAACAGCAGCGAGGCACCATCATTGAAATGTTTAACATGTTCTCTGGTGGTGCTCTCAGCCGTGCTTCTATCTTTGCTCTGGGTATTATGCCGTATATTTCGGCATCGATTATTATCCAGTTGCTGACGGTGGTTCATCCCGCCTTGGCTGAAATAAAGAAAGAAGGGGAAGCTGGCCGTCGTAAGATCAGCCAGTATACCCGCTACGGTACCTTGGTATTGGCTATATTCCAGTCGATCGGTATTGCTACCGGTTTGCCAAATATGCCTGGAATGCAAGACTTGGTTATAAACCCAGGTTTTGCTTTCTACTTTACCGCTGTTGTAAGCCTAGTTACTGGGACAATGTTCCTGATGTGGCTGGGAGAACAGATTACGGAGCGTGGTATCGGTAACGGTATCTCGATCATAATCTTTGCTGGTATTGTTGCGGGTCTACCGCCGGCCATTGGCCATACCATCGAGCAAGCTCGGCAAGGCGACCTGCACTTCCTCCTGTTGCTGTTGGTTGCAGTTTTAGTGTTTGCAGTAACCTTCTTCGTTGTTTTCATTGAGCGTGGTCAACGTCGTATCGTCGTTAATTATGCAAAACGTCAACAAGGTCGTCGTGTTTATGCAGCACAGAGTACGCATTTACCGCTGAAAGTGAATATGGCCGGGGTTATCCCAGCGATCTTTGCTTCCAGTATTATTCTGTTCCCTGCCACGATTGCATCCTGGTTTGGGGGCGGTACCGGTTGGAACTGGCTGACAACTATTTCGCTGTATTTGCAGCCCGGACAACCGCTTTATGTGTTACTCTATGCGTCTGCAATCATCTTCTTCTGTTTCTTCTACACTGCGTTGGTTTTCAATCCGCGTGAAACAGCAGATAACCTGAAGAAGTCCGGTGCATTCGTGCCAGGAATTCGTCCGGGAGAGCAAACGGCGAAATATATCGATAAAGTAATGACTCGCCTGACTCTGATTGGTGCGATGTATATTACTTTTATCTGCCTGATCCCGGAGTTTATGCGTGACGCAATGAAAGTGCCTTTCTATTTTGGGGGTACATCTTTATTGATCGTTGTTGTCGTCATCATGGACTTTATGGCTCAAGTGCAAACTCTGATGATGTCGAGTCAATATGAGTCTGCATTGAAGAAAGCAAACCTGAAAGGCTATAACCGTTAATTAGGTGAGCTTGAGAAGTTACGGAGAGTAAAAATGAAAGTTCGTGCTTCCGTCAAGAAATTATGTCGTAACTGTAAGATTGTTAAGCGTAACGGTGTCGTTCGTGTGATCTGCAGTGCCGAACCGAAGCATAAACAGCGTCAAGGCTGATTATCTCGCATATTTTTCTTGCAAAGTTGGATTGAGCTGGCTAGATTAGCCAGCCAATCTTTTGTATGTAGCTGCAACATTATTTGAGTATCCTGAAAACGGGCTTTTCAGAATGGTGTTGCTGTATAAAATTGTAGGAGTGCATAGTGGCCCGTATAGCAGGCATTAACATTCCTGATCATAAACATACCGTTATTGCGTTAACGTCAATTTTCGGTATCGGTAAAACTCGGTCGCAGGCTATTTGTGCTGCAACAGAGATTGCCGAAAATGTTAAGATCAGTGAGCTGTCTGAAGAGCAAATCGATAAGCTGCGTGACGAAGTTGCCAAGTTTGTTGTAGAAGGTGACCTGCGTCGTGAAGTTACCCTGAGCATCAAGCGTCTTATGGACCTTGGTACTTATCGTGGTTTGCGTCATCGTCGTGGTCTGCCGGTTCGCGGTCAGCGTACCAAGACTAACGCCCGTACCCGTAAGGGTCCGCGCAAACCGATCAAGAAATAATCGGGGTGATTGAATAATGGCAAAGGCACCTATTCGTGCACGTAAGCGTGTAAGAAAGCAAGTCTCTGACGGTGTGGCTCATATCCATGCTTCTTTCAACAACACCATCGTAACCATTACTGATCGTCAGGGTAATGCGCTGGGGTGGGCAACTGCCGGTGGTTCCGGCTTCCGTGGTTCTCGTAAATCTACGCCGTTCGCTGCTCAAGTAGCTGCAGAACGTTGCGCAGAGGCCGTGAAAGAATACGGTATTAAGAACCTGGAAGTTATGGTTAAAGGACCTGGTCCGGGCCGTGAGTCTACTATCCGCGCATTGAACGCGGCTGGTTTCCGCATCACTAATATTACTGATGTGACTCCGATCCCTCATAACGGTTGTCGTCCGCCGAAAAAGCGCCGCGTATAACGCCGCTTTTAGGATTGTTGGAGAAAGAAAATGGCAAGATATTTGGGTCCTAAGCTCAAGCTGAGCCGTCGTGAAGGCACCGACCTGTTTCTGAAGTCTGGTGTTCGTGCGATCGATTCCAAGTGTAAAATTGAACAAGCTCCTGGCCAGCACGGTGCGCGTAAACCGCGTCTGTCTGACTATGGTGTACAGTTGCGTGAAAAGCAAAAAGTTCGCCGTATCTACGGTGTGCTAGAGCGTCAGTTCCGTAACTATTATAAAGAAGCAGCACGTCTGAAAGGCAACACAGGTGCAAACCTGCTGCAACTGCTGGAAGGTCGTCTGGATAACGTTGTTTATCGTATGGGTTTTGGTGCTACTCGCGCTGAATCACGTCAGATGGTAAGCCACAAAGCTATCATGGTAAACGGTCGCGTTGTTAGCATCGCTTCTTATCAGGTATCCCCGAATGACGTAGTCAGCATCCGTGAGAAAGCGAAAAAGCAATCTCGCGTGAAAGCCGCTCTGGAGCTGGCTGAACAGCGTGAAAAGCCAACTTGGCTGGAAGTTGATGCTGCCAAGATGGAAGGTGTGTTCAAACGTATTCCTGAACGTACCGATCTGTCTGCGGACATTAATGAACACCTGATCGTCGAGCTTTACTCCAAGTAAAGCTTAGTACCAAAGAGAGGACACAATGCAGGGTTCTGTGACAGAGTTTCTAAAACCGCGCCTGGTTGATATCGAGCAAGTGAGTTCGACGCACGCCAAGGTGACCCTTGAGCCATTAGAGCGAGGCTTCGGCCATACTCTTGGCAACGCACTGCGCCGTATTCTGCTTTCATCCATGCCAGGTTGCGCGGTGACCGAGGTTGAGATTGATGGTGTACTGCATGAGTACAGCACCAAAGAAGGCGTACAGGAAGATATCCTGGAAATCCTGCTCAACCTGAAAGGGCTGGCGGTGAGAGTTCAAGGTAAAGATGAAGTTATTCTTACCCTGAATAAATCTGGCATTGGCCCTGTGACTGCAGCCGACATCATCCATGATGGTGATGTCGAAATCGTCAAGCCGCAGCACTTAATTTGCCACCTGACCGATGAAAACGCATCTATTAGTATGCGTATCAAAGTTCAACGTGGTCGTGGTTATGTGCCGGCATCTGCCCGTATTCATACGGAAGAAGATGAGCGCCCAATTGGTCGTCTGTTAGTTGATGCTTGCTACAGCCCTGTAGAGCGTATTGCCTACAATGTTGAAGCAGCTCGCGTAGAACAGCGTACTGACTTGGACAAGCTAGTCATCGAAATGGAAACCAATGGCACGATCGATCCTGAAGAGGCGATCCGCCGTGCGGCTACCATTCTGGCTGAACAACTTGAAGCTTTTGTTGACTTACGTGATGTTCGTCAGCCAGAAGTTAAAGAAGAAAAACCAGAATTCGATCCGATCCTGCTGCGCCCTGTTGACGATCTGGAATTGACTGTCCGCTCTGCTAACTGCCTTAAGGCAGAAGCTATCCACTACATCGGTGATCTGGTACAGCGTACCGAGGTTGAGCTGCTCAAAACGCCTAACCTGGGTAAAAAATCTCTTACTGAGATTAAAGACGTACTGGCTTCCCGTGGTCTGTCTCTGGGTATGCGCCTAGAAAACTGGCCACCTGCAAGTATTGCTGATGAGTAACCAGATCACAGGTTAAGGTTTTACTGAGAAGGATAAGGTCATGCGCCATCGTAAGAGTGGTCGTCAACTGAACCGTAACAGCAGCCATCGTCAGGCTATGTTCCGTAACATGGCTAGTTCTTTGGTTCGTCATGAAATCATCAAGACGACCCTGCCGAAAGCGAAAGAGCTGCGTCGCGTTGTTGAACCGCTGATTACTCTTGCCAAGACCGACAGCGTTGCTAATCGTCGTCTGGCATTCGCCCGTACTCGTGATAACGAGATCGTGGCAAAACTGTTTAATGAACTGGGCCCGCGTTTCGCGAGCCGTGCCGGTGGTTACACTCGTATTCTGAAGTGTGGCTTCCGTGCTGGTGACAATGCGCCGATGGCATACATCGAGCTCGTTGATCGCTCAGTTTCTCAGACAGAAGAAGTAGCTACTGCAGAGTAATCTGTAAGAGCGTGAAAAAACCGGGGAAACCCGGTTTTTTTATATCTGAAATAAACTACGTTTTCGCAAGATCATGCATGGTAAGAAATTGCCTGTATCTGAATAAGTGGAAAAACACATACCTATCTGTTCTCATCCATCGATTTCGGCTATATACTCAGCACGTTTTATTTATGCACATACCATATCGATTCTATTAGGAGTGATGATGACCACATACCGCCATAAGCGTGGGAAAATTCAGGACAATGCCATTGAGGCACTGCTACATGACCCACTGTTTCGCCAACGAATCGAAGTGAATGAAAAAGGGAAAGGAAGTTATCGTAGAAAAGACAAACATATGAAGAAAAGTAGTTGGGAGGCCAGTGGTAAGCAATCAAATGATTATTTACCACTGGCCTTTCTACTTTCTGCGTAATACAGCTGTGCTTGAAGGGAAATTCAATTTTTACTGTTTGTGTTTTTCTTTAAGCAAATCGCGAATTTCAGCTAATAGCTTCTCTTCAGCACTCGGCTTCGGTGGTGCAGCTGGTGTATCTTCCTGTTTACGGCGCATTTTATTCATAAGCTTTATGGCTATAAAAATCGCGAAAGCGACGATGACAAAGTCAAAAATGTTCTGGATAAAAGCACCATAGTTCATGACAACGGCAGGAATTTCGCCTTGAGCGTCACGAAGAATAAGGCTGAATTGTTTAAAATCAACACCACCAATCAAAAGTCCAAGTGGCGGCATTATAATATCTGATACCAGAGAGGAAACAATTTTGCCGAAAGCGGCACCAATAATGACACCCACGGCCAAATCGACAACATTGCCACGCATGGCAAACTCTCTGAATTCTTTGATGATGCTCATATCCGTTCTCCTTGCCAAAAATATAAATTAATTCTAACCAATAGCTGTAACTTTGCCAGATTATCTGGTTGGCAGTGAATTTGTTCCTACATTACAAAAAGAAGGGGCTTGGTTGAAATAACCGTTCAACATCAGGCACAAATTTTTTGTCAGCCAAGAACATGATGACATGATCACCTTGCTCAATTTTGCTATTTGCGTTGGCAATAATGACGTCATCACCGCGAACAATTGCTCCGATGGTGGTACCTGGTGGAAGCTTAATGTCTTCAATCATTCTGCCGACGACTTTCGATGTGCCTTCGTCACCATGGGCGATCGCTTCGATCGCTTCGGCTACACCTCGGCGTAAAGAGGATACGCTAACGATGTCTGCCTTACGTACGTGGCTGAGTAACGCAGAAATTGTCGCCTGCTGTGGTGAGATTGCGACATCAATGACGCTGCCCTGAACCAGATCGACATAAGCTCGGCGCTGGATGAGCACCATTACTTTTTTCGCGCCCATGCGTTTAGCCAGCATTGCTGACATAATATTTGCTTCATCATCGTTGGTAATAGCGATGAATACATCGATCTGCTCGATATGTTCTTCGGCGAGAAGCTCTTGATCTGAGGCATCGCCATGAAACACTACTGTATTTTGCAGAAGTTCAGCCAACTCCACCGCCCGGTCTGCATTTCGTTCTATCAGCTTGATGCTGTAATCTTTTTCTAACCGCTGTGCCAATCCTGCACCGACGTTCCCACCACCAACGATCATGATCCTTTTATACGGTTTTTCAAGGCGTTGCAATTCGCTCATTACTGCTCGAATATGCTGAGAAGCGGCGACAAAAAACACCTCGTCACCCGCTTCGATTATGGTAGAACCTTGTGGACGAATTGGACGGTCGTGGCGGAAAATAGCGGCAACTCGGGTATCCACGTGGGGAATATGTTCACGGAGAGAGGTGAGGGCATTACCGACCAATGGGCCGCCATAGTAGGCATTAACAGCGGCAAGGCTCACTTTGCCTTCAGCGAAGTTGACGACCTGAAGTGCTCCGGGATATTCGATCAGCTTGTAAATGTTATCGATCACCAACTGCTCTGGGGAGATAAGGTGATCGATGGGAACGGCTTCTGGTAAAAATAGCTGCTCTGATTCACGAATATATTCAGCAGCACGAATGCGTGCAATTCGATTTGGTGTTTTGAAAAGAGAATAAGCGATTTGGCATGCTACCATATTCGTTTCATCTGAATTGGTAACTGCAACCAGCATATCTGCATCTTCCGCCCCTGCTTCGCGCAGCACACGCGGATGAGAGGCATAGCCTGTAACGACACGTAGATCAAACTTATCCTGAAGTTGGCGTAACCGATTTGCATCAGTATCAACGACAGTGATGTCATTGTTTTCACCCGCTAGGTTTTCCGCCAGTGTTCCGCCGACCTGACCTGCGCCAAGAATGATAATTTTCATAATAAGCTATGCCGTTTATTGATTGCCGCTTGTTGCAGACAATACTGGGTTCAATATCAGTTTTTTACCAGCTTCGCATAAAAGAAACCATCACCGCCATCAGCATGAGGGAGCATCTGTATACCCGGCATTTCACTTGTACCGGTATCAACAAGTGCTGCATCGGCATGGCGAGACAGGAAATCCGTAACTTGTTGGGCATTTTCTTGCGGCAGAATTGAGCAGGTGGCATAAACCATCGTGCCACCTGTTTTGAGGTGTGGCCAAATGGCATCAAGAATCTCTTTTTGCAGTGCAACTAATTCTTCGATGTCTCTGTCTCGGCGTAGCCATTTAATATCAGGATGACGACGAATTACGCCAGTAGCGGAACAAGGGGCGTCCAACAGAATGCGATCAAATACACGTCCTTCGCACCATGAGTCGGGGTAACGTCCATCGCCTTGTTTGACTTCAGCATGCATTTGTAGCCGAAGTAAGTTTTCTTTTACTCGGCCTAAGCGTGTTTCATCAACATCGACAGCGAGCACATGAGATTTTGGTGCTGCCTCTAAAATGTGTGTCGTTTTTCCACCCGGAGCGGCGCAGAGATCGAGGATCTGCTCATCATCTTGTGGATCAAGCCAATAGACGCAGCCTTGGGCTGAAGCATCCTGTACGGTAGCCCACCCTTGTGAAAATCCTGGCAATTGATCGACGGCACATGGAGAAGCAAGCCGTATCGCATCGCTGTATTCGGTATGAGGAAACGCTTCGATTCCTTCTTGCACCAACAAGTTTAAATACGCTTCTCGCGTATGGTGTAACCGATTCACGCGTAGCCACATCGGAGGGCGTTGATTATTTGCCTCAGCGATGTCTTTCCAGTTATTTGGATAGGCATGCTCAATACGGGCTAACAGCCAGCTTGGGTGCAAGTAGTGAGACGAGTGAGTTGCTTCACGCTGAATGAGTTCTTCCTGCTGGCGCTGGAATTGGCGTAATACGCCGTTAATCAGCCCCTTGAGTTGTGGCCTTTTTAACGCCACGGCGCCTTCTACTGTTTCTGCCAGAGCAGCATGTGGCGGGATTCGCGTATAGTGCAGTTGGTAGATGCCGACCATGATGAGGTAATGCAACGTGCGTTGTTTGCCCGTTAGAGGCTTAGCCATCAGTTGTTGGATACACCATTCCAACTGCGGTAAAACGCGTAATACGCCGAAGCAAAGCTCTTGTAAAAGTGCGCGATCTTTATCGGAAACATCACGCTGATGAACAGGCAATAAGGCGCTGAGCGATTGCCCCTGATCCAGAACTTGTCCCACCACTTTTGCGGCAATACTGCGTAGGTTGTATGAGCTTTTCATGTGTTAGCGATGACGTATACGTAAAAGGGAGAGGATATACCGGCATGACGCCGGTATGAAAAATAGATTAGTTCAGTGTATTACCGGGAACGAACCACTCACGGCGTGAGTTGAGTAGATCCTGCGCACTCATTACTTTCTTGCCTGCGGGCTGTAATTCCTGAATATTCAAAATGCCATTGGCGGTTGCTACCTGAATACCCTGCTTATCTGCCTGTAGGATTGTGCCTGGCTGTGAGTCATGTGCTTTGGCGATGACCTCAGCTTTCCAGACTTTCACCGGTTGTTCATCTACGATGAAATAGCTGACTGGCCAAGGATTAAAAGCACGAATACAGCGCTCAAGCTGCTCGGCAGATAGCTGCCAGTTTAGACGGGCTTCTTCTTTGCTGAGCTTTTCTGCATAGGTGGCAAGGGCATCGTTTTGTGCTTCAGCGACAGCGCTGCTATCTGCAAGCAGTTCCAGCGTTTCTAATAAGCCGCGCGGGCCCAGCTCAGCAAGTTTACCGTACAGCGTTGCGCTAGTATCCTGTGGCAGGATGGGGCACGCAATTTTGTGTAGCATCGCGCCCGTATCGAGTCCAACGTCCATTTGCATGATCGTCACGCCCGTTTCACTATCTCCTGCCCACAATGCACGTTGTATCGGCGCAGCTCCACGCCAGAGAGGCAGTAAAGAACCGTGTACATTAATGCAGCCAAGGCGAGGCATGGATAGCACAGGCTGCGGCAAAATTAAGCCGTAAGCGACAACAACCATAACATCGGCATCTAACGCTTCAACCATTGCCTGATTTTCTGCTGGTCGCAGAGATTTAGGCTGGAAAACGGGGATGTTATGTTGCTCTGCCAGCACTTTTACCGGGCTTGGTGTGAGCTTGTTACCTCTACCGGCTGGTCGGTCAGGCTGTGTGAAAACGCCAACGATCTCATGCCCTGATGATAAAAGTGCGTCAAGGTGACGCGCTGCAAAATCAGGGGTTCCGGCAAAGATGATACGTAAAGAATCAGACACGGTGCTTCCTGTCAGGATGAAAATTATCGGGGCCGGCTATTCTGCTTAGCTAGTTTTTCCAGTTTTTGACGAATGCGCTGGCGTTTAAGCGGGGAAAGGTAATCGATAAACAATTTCCCAACCAGGTGGTCCATTTCATGCTGAATGCAAATGGCAAGTAGCTCGCTTGCTTCAAGTTCGAACGGTTTACCTTCACGATCCAATGCGCGAACTTTTACATGCTCTGCACGAGGAACCAGCGCTCGAGTTTCAGGGATCGACAAGCAACCCTCTTCAATGCCCGTATCGCCGCTCTTTTCAATCAGCTCGGGATTGATCAGCACCAGCCGTTGATCCCGCTCTTCAGAGACGTCAATAACAATAATGCGTTGATGAATGTCCACTTGTGTCGCGGCCAAGCCGATACCTTCTTCTTCGTACATGGTATCGAACATATCATCCACGATACGTTGAATATCTGCATTGACTTCTTTTACGGGTTGCGCAGTGATGCGGAGCCGCTCGTCTGGAAAATGTAATACCTGCAAAACTGACATATATGTTTAGATCTGTATCTGAATAGTGAGAGAGCTTTAGTGCCCATTCTAGACATTTCCTGCCTCGATTGACAGCATCAGCACCGAATTGCACCACTAATCGGAACAGAGCAGCATGAGGGACGCGGATGCTATCAACGGAAATCTGGCTACGCATGACGGGCGTGCGGCACTTAGGTGTCAGGCGCCTTCGAACTATTGTCAAAAAGCTGATTGATTTAAATACGTTCGATAACGAGACTTTGGGGGCGTTAGGTCTGTCTGATGCTCAAATAGCACAATTTTGTACCTATGATCGCAGGATCCTGGAAGACACACTCAACTGGTTGTCCCATCCCAATCATCATATCATATCGTGACGTGCGAAGATGCCCTTTATCCCTTTCTGTTAAGTAATATTCGTGATTTTCCGCTGTTGCTCTTTATCTCTGGTTCTCCTGAGTTATTGGCATCGCCACAAATATCGATTATTGGTAGCCGGGGTAGTAGTGCTTACGGTGAACGCTGGGGATGCTTTTTCGCCCAAGAGCTTGCCGCGAATGAACTTACAGTAACAAGCGGACTAGCAATTGGTATCGACGGCATTGCTCATCGTGCCGCTTTGGATTCGGGAGGAAAAACAATTGCAGTGCTGGGAAGCGGACTGAGGAATATTTATCCCAAGCGTCACGTCAAGCTTGCCGAGCGTATTTGTGGCGATGGTGGTGCTTTGGTCTCAGAATTCCCCCTCGCTATGCCGCCTTTCCCAACCAACTTCCCTAGAAGAAACCGAATCATTAGCGGGCTAGGGCTGGGAGTTTTGGTCATTGAAGCATCTATCCGCAGTGGGTCATTGGTTACCGCGCGTTACGCACTGGAGCAAGGACGGGAGGTTTTTGCTCTGCCGGGGCCTATCGGTAACCCTATGACGGAGGGAACACACTGGTTAATCCAGCAAGGGGCCAGTCTGGTTACACATCCGAAGGATATTCTTGAACAGTTGGTGAGTGAATTACAGTGGCTGCCAACGGAAAGCGGGCAAACTATTTCTAACGAAGAAGAGGATGGCGAATTGCCATTTGCCGACGTGTTGGCTAACGTAGGAGATGAGGTTACACCTGTTGATGTTGTCGCTGAACGTGCCGGCCAACCTGTGCCAGAGATAGTCATTAAGCTATTAGAGCTGGAGTTAGCAGGATGGATCGCAGCAGTACCCGGCGGCTATGTCCGATTAAGGAGGGCAAGCCATGTTCGACGTACTCATGTACTTGTTTGAGAGTTACATCCACAATGAAACTGAAATGCGTGTCGATCAGGATACGTTAACTGATGACCTCACCCGCGCTGGATTTCATCGTAACGATATCTATAGCGCGTTGAGTTGGCTGGAAAAATTAGCCGATATTCAGGAAGGGCAGACTGCGCCGCTTTATTTGGCGAGCGATCCTCTAGCTATGCGCATCTATACGCAGGATGAAACGTTGCGTCTTGATGCGGAATGTCGTGGCTTTTTATTGTTTCTTGAGCAAATTCAGGTTCTAAATCTTGAAACGCGGGAAATGATTATTGAACGCGTTATGGCATTGGAAACGCAGGAGTTTGATCTGGAAGATCTAAAGTGGGTCATTCTCATGGTGCTTTTCAATGTGCCAGGTTGTGAGAATGCCTATCAGCAAATGGAAGAATTACTCTTTGAGGTCAATGACGGTTATGTGCAATAGCCTGAGGAATAACAGTTCGAATGGTTAAGCCTGCACTGTTTGCTGAAAAAAAACAGGAAATATGTCCAGACTGTGGGTCAGAGCTGGTTATCCGTTCTGGTCGTCATGGCCCATTCCTTGGCTGTTCTGCGTATCCGGAATGTGAATTTATTCGCCCGCTGAAGGCGCAAGCGGATGGGCATATCGTCAAGGTATTGGATGGGCAGCAATGTCCGCTTTGCCAGTCGACATTGGTACTACGGCAAGGCCGCTATGGAATGTTCATCGGCTGTGGCAATTACCCTGAATGCCACCATACCGAGACTATTGATCGCCCTGATGAAACGGCAATTCGATGCCCACAGTGTAATGAAGGCACGCTGTTACAGCGTAAATCTCGCTACGGTAAGGTGTTTCATTCTTGCGATCGCTATCCCGATTGCCAGTTTACGTTAAACCATAAGCCGATAGCGGGTGAATGCCCTTCTTGCCATTACGCTTTATTGTTTGAGAAAAAGACGGCACAAGGCACCAAGCTATTTTGTGCGAGTAAATTATGTGGAAAACCGATAGCGGCAGAAGTTGATAAGAATGAATGATGTGTCTGATGAACTACTAGTTCCCATTTTGCGGGAGTTACATAATGAACAGGTTATTGCGTACCCGACTGAAGCGGTATTTGGGTTGGGGTGCGATCCTGATAGTGAAGTGGCGGTTAATCGCCTGCTGGCGTTAAAACAACGTCCCTGGCAAAAAGGACTGATCCTGATTGCGGCAGATTTTAGCCAATTGGTGCCTTACATTAATGACAGCGCGTTATCCGATGAGCAAAAGGCTATGATGTTTTCCACATGGCCAGGTCCGGTTACTTGGGTATTACCTGCAAAACCTACGACGCCGCAGTGGTTAACGGGGCAATTTTCCTCGCTTGCGGTACGCGTTAGTGACCATCCATTAGTTAAGGAACTGTGCCAGCACTACGGTAAACCGTTGGTGTCGACCAGTGCCAATTTAAGCGGTCAGCCTCCTTGCCGTACTGCTCTGGAAGTCTCTCTTCAGTTTGGCGATGATTTCCCTGTGCTAGTTGGGGACGTCGGCGGAAGAATGAATCCATCAGAAATCAGGGATGTATTAACAGGCGAGCTCATTCGTCAGGGGTAACGGCAAGGTGGAGGGGAACGTGTCTGAAGTAACGTCTTTTGCAGTTTTTGGCAATCCGATTGCACATAGTAAATCACCTCGCATACACGAGCTATTTGCGGCGCAGACGGGGATAACGTTGACGTACCAGCGCGTGTTAGCGCCTCTGGATAATTTTGAGCAGATGCTGCGCCAGTATTTTCACGATGGTGCTGGTGGCGCGAATGTGACTGCGCCCTTTAAAGAGCGAGCCTTTTCCGAAGCCGATGAGCGTAGCGAATGTGCTGCGCTTGCGGGGGCGGTTAATACATTGAAGAGACTGAGCGACGGCCGCCTGTTTGGTGATAATACTGATGGCATCGGTTTGCTCAGCGATCTGCAACGATTAGAGTTGGTAAAACCTCTGGATCGTGTTTTGCTCGTTGGTGCGGGTGGTGCGGCGCGTGGAGTTATCCAACCTTTGCTGGCCTATGGTTGTACTGTCGTGCTGACAAATAGGACTTTTTCCAAGGCTGATGCATTAGCGAAGATCTTCTGTGATATCGGTGATATTCAAGCTATTGCTCTTGACGATCTGCATGGCAAGTCTTTCGATCTGATCATTAACGCAACATCTTCTGGGATGTACGACAGTATTCCTAACTTACCGCCAGAACTCATTTCTTCGGAAACGAGCTGTTATGACATGTTTTATTTACCGCAACTCACACCCTTTTTGTCATGGTGCGTACAAGAGGGAGCTGTCCATTATGCAGATGGTTTGGGAATGCTGGTGGGGCAAGCGGCACATGCGTTTAAACTTTGGCATGGTGTGATGCCGGACGTGGAACCAGTGATTGGTTTACTGAAGCAGGATCTCGCTAAATGAATCAGGCGATCCAGTTCCCAGATCGTGAAAGTTGGGATGATAAGGTAATGGCGATCCGCTTTCCTGTTTTAGTAAATGGCTTTCTGCAGGAATGTCTAGTGAGCGCAGAGCCGCTCCAGCGACGTTATGGCGGTGATAGCCCCGAACAGTGGCTGGCGCTGTTCAGGGAACATCGATGGGATCTTGAAGATGAATTGGAAAAAATGATCATTGCTGAAGAATGGGATGATGAGGGCTATTACTCATTATCCTGAGCAAGGTATTCATCTTTCCAACGAACATAGTTATTGGCCGAGTACATCAGTCCCTCTATTTCTTCTTGTGTCAGTGGCCGAATTTTCTTCACTGGGCTGCCAACGTATAGATGTCCTTTCTCTAAGCGTTTTCCTGGCGGGACCAAACTGCCAGCACCAATCATGACATCATCCTCGACAACGACGCCATCGAGGAGTATTGACCCCATTCCGACCAGAACCCGATTTCCTATTTGGCAACCGTGCAGCATTGCTTTATGTCCCACAGTGACATCTTCCCCAATAATAAGTGGGTTACCTTCAGGTTTTTTCTCTGAACAGTGGGTGATATGAAGCACTGATCCATCCTGGATATTACTCCTGGCACCGATAGTGATGTAGTTAACATCGCCGCGTATGGCGACAAGAGGCCAGATACCGACATCATTGCCTAGTGTTACCTTGCCAATCACCACGCTGGAATGATCGACCATGACTCTTTCACCTAAAATGGGCGAGATACCGTTATAACGACGGAATGTTTTTGCACTCATCGACAACCTCACAGTTATTTACCACATGCTGATTATTCGCATTAACAGACAAAATATCGACAGATATGCGGCTGCGGCAACTGAAAAATGGCATGGATCGAATAAGATCTCATCGAAATGGTCGAAAAACATGCGAATAGAAAAAAAGATCAAGAAAGTTGTTGTGTAACGAAAACGGATCCCTATAATGCGCCTCCATCGACACGGCGCTGTGAACACACAACCGGGTCGATAAAG
>NZ_LXFV01000008.1 GCF_002847345.1 Pectobacterium peruviense | reverse complement strand
CAAAAATACGGAAAAGCTTGTAAAAACAACCAGTCAGTTGCTTAACTGACTGGCATTAGGCACAATGTGCCCGCTATTTTTATATTCAACATATAGCCGTTTAGATAGGACACGCCTGAGGTGCTGGTGGGATTTCATCCAGCTTCAGCAGCGTGATCATGCTGTTAGCGATTTCCCTTTCGCCCATGACTACCTCATTGGCACCGTGCTCGGTAATGTAGCTAACTTCATCGTCATAGTGCGCGCGAGCAATAATCTCCAGATCGGCACGTTTCTCACGGGCCGCCGCGACGATTTCCCCAGCTTCATAGCCGTTAGGGATTGTCAGTAATAGCCAACGGGCACAGTCGATACGAGCAATATCCATAACTTCAGGCTTTGTGGCGTTGCCCAAGACGGCTTTAATGCCTTGCTCACGTAGGGCATCGACGCGTGTACGTGAATTCTCAACGACTACCACGGGAATGCCTGCCTGATGCAATTTGGCGCCAATCAGGCTACCAACGCGACCATAGCCGACCAGCAGAGCATGGTTGCACATATCGACAGGAATCTGTTTCTCTTCTTCGATGGCTTCTTCTACGATCTGCTCTTCTATTGTTTCGTTCTTCGCCAGATAGCGTTCAAGCAGCGTAAACAGCAGCGGGTTTATCATGATAGAGAGAATGGCACCGGCTAATACCAGATTTCGACCTTCTTCGGACAACAGCCCCAACACAATGCCGAGTCCGGCTAAAATAAAGGCAAATTCGCCGATTTGCGCCAGACTGGCAGAAATCGTCAATGCTGTTCGTTTTGAGTGGCCAAAGAGGCGAACCAGCGCGAAAGCAGCGGCTGACTTACCGAACACGATGATTGCCAGAGTGATAAGCACGGAAATTGGGTCGTTCAGCAGGATCATCGGATCGAACAGCATGCCGACAGAAACGAAGAACAGTACGGCGAAGGCATCGCGCAGCGGCAGCGTATCGTGAGCTGCCCGCTGACTAAGTTCAGATTCGTTCAGTACCACACCGGCAAAGAATGCGCCCAGTGCAAAGGAGACATCAAACAGTTTCACTGCGCCAAAGGCGATACCCAGAGCCATCGCTAATACCGCCAGTGTGAAAAGTTCGCGTGAACCGGTGCTGGCGCTTTTTGCCAACACCCACGGCACTAGACGGCGACCTACCACAATCATCAGGGTGATAAACGCGATGACTTTACCTATGGTCCAAGCCAAATCTGCTAGCAGCTTGCTGGTGTCAGCATGCTCAGCTCCGATCATGTCACCGAAGGCTGGCAGCAGAACCAGCGTAAGCACCATCGCCAGATCTTCTACGATCAGCCAGCCGATAGCGATTTGGCCACGCTGGCTATCAATAAGCTGGCGTTCTTCCAGCGCACGTAACAGAACCACAGTACTGGCGGTTGATAGACAGAGGCCAAAAACCAGGCCGCTCGCCAGGTTCCAGCCCAGCATGGTGGATAGCCCCATTCCAAGTAGCGTTGCCACAGCAATCTGGGCTATTGCACCGGGAATGGCTATAGACTTTACCGCCATGAGGTCTTTCAGCGAGAAGTGCAGACCGACGCCAAACATCAGCAGGATTACGCCAAGTTCAGCCAGTTCTGATGCTAGTGAGGTATCGGCAACAAAGCCGGGGGTAAAAGGACCGACAAGCACGCCTGCGGCAAGGTAACCAACAAGGGGAGAGATACGTAGGCGGTTTGCCAGAATACCAAGGATGAAGGCAAGAACCAGCCCCCCAGCAATAGTAGAAATTAGCGGTGTTGCAGCATGCATCCCAACTCCTTGTGCCATAGGTGAAACGTAATTGAGCGGATTTACCCTTCTTGCCTTGAAGCTACAGCGTGGTTAGCGGCGCTTACGTACCCTTATCACTCTTATTATGTACCGAAAAGCGGATTGGGATTCGTTCGTTTGCTGTCTGGCTGCAACGCCAATATATTCTGGGTATACACAAATTCTATTGCATATAGCGAAATGTTGCTTGGATAAAAGTGGTATTTTATGAAAAACATCACCTTCTCAAGTTAAAGATAGTGTAACACAGATTTAGGGATGGTTTCTCACGATAAGCATTGATAAACATGCGTAATTATTCTGATGGCGTGATGTTCTAGGCTGTAATGCCTTACTGCTTTTCTGTGTATTCAGCGGAATAAATTTATCCACCTGCGAAAATCCTCAGAAAACAGAGGATAAACGGCGTGATGTCCGGTTATTCCAATGAAACATCCATATTAGCAAGAGTTTATGACGCCGCGACGATGGCACCAGGCCAGCGTGACATCACTATCGCTGCTATACCTAATATGGTTTTTTTGCCTATCACACATTGCTGACAGACGGCGTGAATGCGCTTCGCGCATTGTTCATCTGGCTGTGCTAAGTTGTGCGGTAAATTATAGTCTGTGCGATGAATTTCTCAGTGGTTCCACTGAGTCTTTAAAATAAACGGAGATTTATCATGCGTTTTTCAATAAAAGCTCTGGGATGTGCGATGGCGGTATCGCTAGCGCTAACGCCTGTGATGTCAATGGCTTGGGAAAAAGACAAAACATACGCCATCACTATTTTGCATACGAATGATCACCACGGCCATTTCTGGCATAACGATCACGGCGAATATGGTCTGGCGGCGCAAAAAACATTGGTCGATCAGATTCGTCAGGAAGTGGCGAGTAAAGGTGGCAGCGTATTACTGCTTTCCGGCGGTGATATTAATACCGGCGTGCCTGAGTCCGATTTGCAGGATGCGGAGCCCGATTTTCGTGGTATGAACATGGTTGGCTATGATGCGATGGCGCTCGGCAACCACGAATTCGATAATCCACTGTCTGTACTGCGTCAGCAGGAGAAATGGGCAAAATTCCCACTGTTATCGGCCAATATCTACCAAAAAAGCACCGATAAGCGGTTATTCAAGCCTTATGCCCTGTTCGATAAGCAAGGTGTGAAAATCGCGGTTATCGGCCTGACAACGGATGATACGGCCAAATTAGGCAATCCTGAGTATTTTACCGATATCGAATTCCGTAATCCTTCGACGGAAGCAAAGCAGGTTGTTGAGCAATTGCGTAAGAGCGAAAAACCAGATGTGATTATTGCCGCGACGCACATGGGGCACTATGACGATGGTAATCATGGCTCTAATGCACCGGGTGATGTGGAAATGGCGCGTAGCTTGCCTGCTGGCTATCTGGACATGATTGTCGGCGGTCACTCGCAGGATCCGGTCTGTATGGCGCAGGAAAACAAAAAGCAGGTGGATTATGTGCCTGGCTCGCCTTGTGCTCCCGATCGCCAGAATGGTACCTGGATTGTTCAGGCGCATGAGTGGGGTAAATATGTGGGTCGTGCTGATTTCACATTCCGCAATGGTGAATTGAAACTTGAGCATTATCAGCTGATTCCGATCAACCTGAAGAAAAAGGTAGAGAAAGACGGCAAAACTGAACGTGTCTTCTATACGCATGAAATCACGCAGGACTCTGACGTCATGAAAATGCTGACGCCGTTCCAGGAAAAAGGACAGGCGCAGTTGGGTATCAAGATCGGTAGCGTGAAAGGCAAATTGGAAGGCGATCGCAATCAGGTGCGTTTCCGTCAAACTAATCTGGCACACGTGCTGCTGTCTGCGCAACTTGAGCGTGCAGAGGCAGATTTTGCCATCATGAGCGGCGGCGGTGTCCGTGATTCGATTGAATCGGGTGATATCACCTATAAAGATGTACTGAAGGTTCAGCCGTTTGCCAACACGTTGGTTTACGTGAATATGAAAGGCAGCGACGTCGAGAAATATCTGACCGTAGCCGCCAATAAAAAGGTGGATTCCGGTGCCTATGCGCAATTCCTTAACGTCAGCCTGACGGCAGACGGGCAGGGTGTGCAGAACGTGAAAATCAAAGGCGAACCGTTGCAGGCCGATAAAGTTTACCGCATGGCAACGCTGAACTTTAACGCGATGGGTGGTGATGGTTATCCGCGTCTTGATAACCTGCCGGGCTATGTGAACACCGGTTTTGTTGATGCTGAAGTACTGAAGCAGTACATCGAGAAGCATTCTCCGCTGGATGCGGAAGCCTATGCCCCGAAAGGTGAGATTGTTTATAAGTAATTAATAATCATGGCGGTTTTTGTCTCTCGACCGATGACAATACCGCCATTTTTCTGGGCGCTATCCCGAGAAGTCATACTGCATCTAAGCCTGTAATTACCTACATGGAACAAATCTAATTTGCTGATTTAATTGATTAAATAATCTTATGCTTAGTAAAGCGCTTTAAAATAACAGACCAACCAAATAAACGATACTCCTGATACACCCTCACTAACGGAGTAGTCGGCACGATGAAAAGCGTAAATATTGAAATTAATGTCTGTGACAGTACAGGTAAATCAACATGTACTGTTAATCCCCCGATTCAGGTTAATTCTCACTCTTGCTGCCATTCAAATAACGGAGACGGGCAAGAACCCGGTGTTTCTGGTGTTTCCTCCGTATTCGGACGCACTGGCGTTGTCACTGCACAACCCGGCGACTATACGGCCGATCAGATTACCGAAACTGCCACCAGAAAATTTGTTACACCGGATGAAAAAGCCGTCTGGAATGCGAAGCAGGCTGCATTAATCTCTGGAACGAATATCCGCACGCTCTTTGGTCAATCGTTGTTAGGTAGCGGTGACTTTTCACCAACGCCAGCGCAAATGGGTGTATCAGCGGTAGGGCATACTCACACCACATCAGAAATCACCGACTACACGCAAAAAACAAAGCAGCTTATCCATTCCTCACTGGAAGCAGGGGCAGGCGTGACGCTGAGCTATAACGCTGTGAGTGAGAAAACAGTAATTAGCACAACGGGTGGTGGCTCCGGCAGCGGTAACTCTGATTACATCGTCGCCGATCGTCAGGGCGCAACGGCAGGGCAAAATCACGCGTTTACCATTAGCTCACAAAATACGTTCAATCTTGCGGCGTATGCGCTGAAAGAAGTCGTTGGTGCAGCGAATCAGGTTTATGTGGTTGATGATTTCAATGCATCTAGCGAAGAGAACTACAGCGTAACTGATGCTGCTGTGTTTGATAGCACATTACATCCCTATGCCGGAACACGATATCACTTAGATCAGTCCGGTAGTTTTTATTCGTCACAAATCAGAGCAGACGGTGAGAGCGTTGAAATTGATGCGATTAATGCTGTTAATACCTCGCTGATTCCTGCAATGACGGCAAATAATATGCCTGTTGGCTACACTGTTGATGCCTCATCTGAGTATTCAGCGCAATACGCGGCATGGACAGCATTCGATGGAACGTTAAATCGATACTGGGCGTCCAAAACGGTACCAACAGCGGCGAACCCGCATTGGTTGCGTATTACTATGGCGACCCCCGTATTGATTGATACATACAGAATTACAAACGAAAACATGCACTCAACGCCGCTCAGCCCGAAATCGTGGATGTTTCAGGGGAGTAATGATGGCACAACGTGGCATACGTTAAATACGGTCTCTAATGATACTCGCGATGCAATGGGGGCTGTTCGAGAATATACGTTTGCCAATAACACGCTTTATTCATCTTTCCGTATTTTAATAACAGAGCAAAACGGCGGTGCGCATGTCCAAATTGGCGAATTTGAAATATTCCGCAGCGATCGCCTGTTGATTAATGGTAGTGATGGTAAGTGGTATTCGGCGAGCAATGGGGTATTAACATCTATCCCGGCTCCGTTGGTGGCGGCAGATTTTTATGAGAATGGCTTTTTGTCATCTGGTGTAATATCCGACTCATCCTTGTTAGGTATATTGCCGGTAACGATTTTTTCATCTAAAAATATTGATGCAAACGTTCTATATACGCCGCATCCTCAAATTGCAATACAGAAAACTTTACCGAGTGCGGCAGCATGGTCACAAACCAATTCTGCAACGCTAACGGCAACCCAGACGGGAAATGGCAAAGTACGTGTCGCCGTCACGCGAGATCTGATTAACTGGCATGTCTTGCGGAGCGGGACGTGGGTTGATGTTGGTGTGCTTTCAGCAGATACGGCAGGCGCTACGGCGTTGATTGCTGATGGTATGACGCCAGCCGAGCTTGGTGGGATTACTGCGGCACAGTGGACGCAGCTGTTCTCATCAAACAATGGCGTACCGGATGCCCTCGCTTTTGCGTTTGCGCTTGATATCACCGACCCAGCCACAGACGCTGCGACCATTGACCGGCTGGTGCTGAACGTCAACGAGGCGTCTAGCTGGAAAGTGCAATCCCCTGCGGAAGTGGAAATTCGCTGGCGCACAGACAGCGTGACATTCCGCACCGTGGCGGCGGGTAATTACAAACTGGCGTATCAGGTTCCGTAATTCTTCTCTCTACTGCCTATTCCAACGGCCGCGTATATCGTGGCCTTTTTTCATCTTGGTTTTATATAAAAAGAATAAATTATTAAAACGCTTTAAAATAATACTCTCTCTAAATAAACGAAACTTCTGATGCCTTTTATCAATGGAGCCATCAGTACTATGAAAAACATCAATATTGAAATCAATGTTTGTGACAGTACAGGCAAATCAACATGTACCGTTAATCCTCATCCTTGCTGTCATTCCGATAACGGAAGTGGGCAAGAGCCCGGAGTTTCTGGTGTTTCCTCCGTATTTGGACGGACCGGTGTTGTCACTGCACAATCCGGTGACTATACCGCCGATCAGATTACCGAAACGGCCACCAGAAAATTTGTCACACCGGATGAGAAAGCCGTCTGGAATGCGAAGCAGGCTGAATTAATCTCTGGAACGAATATCCGCACGCTCTTTGGTCAATCGTTGTTAGGTAGCGGTGATTTTTCACCAACCCCAGCGCAAATGGGCGTAGCCGCAGCAGGGCATACTCACACCACATCGGAAATCACCGACTACACGCAAAAAACGAAACAGCTCATCCATTCCTCACTGGAAGCAGGGGCAGGCGTGACGCTGAGCTATAACCCAGCGAGTGAGAAAACGGTAATTAGCGCAGCGGGCGGTGGTTCCGGCAGCGGCAACTCTGGCTACATCGTCGCCGATCGTCAGGGCGCAACAGCAGGGCAAAATCACGCGTTCAACATTAGTCCACAAAATAAATTTAATCTCGCGGCGTATGCGCTGAAAGAAGAAGCGGGTGCTGCGAATCAGACTTATGTGGTTGATGATTTTAATGCGTCGAGTGAACCAAATTACAAAGCGACGAGTGCAGTTATTTTTGATGGCATGGCCAGTCTTTATACTGGTTCAAACTATCAATTAATGCCAGATGAGGGTTTTTACTCTGCTGAAATAAAATCGGATGGTGAGAAATTAGATATCGCGGTAATGGCTGATTTTTCTTCGTCCGTTATTCCTTTTATGACATCTAATACATTGCCAGTAGGTTATACAGCGAGTGCATCTAATGAATCTCTAGGGATGTATAAAGCTTTTATCGCGTTTGATGGATCTAACAATTCAGGTCCGCCACCCAACTGTTGGGGAACTGATGGTACATGGGTACCTTCTATTGAACGTCCCCACTGGCTACAAATCGATTTACCAGCAGAAGAGGTCATCGGTGGTTATCAAATTACCAACCGTAGCCAACTGGATATGGGGAATGTTCGAACGTGGAAACTCCAAGGCAGCAATGATAAGAGTGTAACGTGGGATGATTTACATTCCGTTACCGATGACGTGAATAATGAACCTGGTGCGATAAGGAATTTTACTCTCTCACAAGTCGCTAGTTACAAAAGTTACCGTCTGTTAATTACAGCTATTAATGGTAGTAGCCCATATGTCACTATTTCAGAATTAAAATTTTTTCAACCAAATGGAAAGTTTGTCATCCATACTGGTGGGAAAAACTATGGCTTCTCTGGAAGCATACTGACTGAAATCACTGGAGAGTTGACCCCAGAAAAAATAGATCTGTTAGGTGTATCGAAAATCGATTCATTAAATACGACGCTGCCTATTTTTACTACTCCTGTAAAACTGATTTCTGATCGGCAGATTAGTGTGCGCACAACATATACTCCATTAGAGCAATTAGTCATTCAGACGTTATTAACATCAACTGATTCATGGTCACGAATTAATTCCGCAACGTTAACGGCAACGCAGGCGGGCAGCGGCAAAGTACGCGTCGCCGTCACGCGAGATCTGATTAACTGGCATGTTTTGCGGAGCGGGGCGTGGGTTGATGTTGGTGCATTGTCAGCAGATACGGCAGGCGCTACGGCGTTGATTGCTGATGGTATGACGCCATCTGAGCTCGGTGGGATTACTGCATCACAGTGGACGCAGTTGTTCTCATCAAACAATGGCGTGCCGGATGCTCTCGCGTTTGCGTTCGCGCTTGATATCACCGACCCAGCCAAAGATGTTGCGACCATTGACCAACTGGTGCTGAACGTCAACGAGGCGTCTAACTGGAAAGTGCAGTCACCTTCGGAAGTGGAAATTCGCTGGCGCACCGACAGCGTGACATTCCGTACTGTGGCTGCGGGTAATTACAAACTGGCTTACCAAGTTCCGTAATCGCTCACCAGGTTAAATATTCCAATGGCCGCGTATATCGCGGCCTTTTTTTATTCTTAATTTTATAGAGAAGGAGGTATCAGATTAGTAAAGCACGTTGAAATAATACACGGGTCAAATAAGTGATATTTACAATTCCTTTTATCAATGGAGTTATCAAAATAATGAAAAGCGTAAATATTGAAATTAATGTCTGTGACAGTACAGGAAAATCAACATGTACCGTTAATCCTCACTCTTGCTGCCATTCAAATAACGGAGACGGGCAAGAACCCGGTGTTTCGGGTGTTTCCTCCGTATTCGGACGCACTGGCGTTGTAACCGCACAAGCGGGTGATTATACCGCCGAGCAGATTACCGAAACGGCCACCAGAAAATTTGCTACACCGGATGAAAAAGCAGTCTGGAATGCGAAGCAGGCTGAATTAATCTCTGGAACGAATATCCGCACGCTCTTTGGTCAATCGTTGTTAGGTAGCGGTGACTTTTCACCAACGCCAGCGCAAATGGGTGTAGCAGCGGTAGGGCACACTCACACCACATCAGAAATCACCGACTACACGCAAAAAACGAAACAGCTCGTCCATTCCTCGCTGGAAGCCGGGGCGGGTGTGACGCTGAGCTATAACCCGGTGAATGAGAAAACCATCATCAGTGCTGCTGGTGGTTCCGGCAGCGGCGGTTCGGGCTATATCGTCGCCGAACGCCTGGGCGCAACGGCAGGACAAAATCATGCGTTCAGCATTCGCCCACAAAATGCATTTAATCTCGCGGCGTATGCGCTGAAAGAAGAAACCGGTGCGGCGAATCAGACTTATGTGGTTGATGACTTTAATGCATCAAGTGAGCCGAATTACAATGCGACCAATGCGGTTATTTTTGATGGCGCAATGCATGAATATACCGGCGATATATTCACGCTTAATAACCATGATGGCATTTATTCTGCACCAGTTCGAGCTGATGGAGAGTCGATTAATCTTTCCGTTGTTGCAAAATCTGTTGTTCCGAAAATGACATCAAATACAAATCCAATCGGATATGTCATTAGTGCCAGTGATATGTCCAGACCTCAATTTTTACCCTACTTTGCATTTGATAATGACAATAATTTATCTAGTAATGAATATGATTGTTGGGGAGGGTTAAATGCTGCGACTGTAGCCAATCCTCACTGGATTAGGGTTGATCTACCAACTCCAACAACAATTTCCGGTTATAGCTTTGCTAACAGAACGGTCATTTATAATAATGGTCCGAAAGACTGGATTTTTCAGGGCTCTAATGATGGGGGGGCAAGCTGGGATGACTTACATGTTGTAAATAATGATGTCAATAATACGCTCGGCGCTGTCCGCCGCTATAATTTCTCGCCTGCGGAGGGATATAAGAGTTTTCGGCTGTTTATTACCGCTGGTGGCAATAACAATAACTACCTGACATTAAAGAAATTTAACCTATTTCAGTCTGAAAAGGTTTTAATTAGCAGCAAGGGTAAATGGTATTCTGCAAATAATGGTTCACTGACTGAGGTTTCCTCGGCTGATTTTGATAGTGGGTTTACTCATTCAGGCTGGATTTCAAATGAATCAATCTCTGATTTGCTGCCAATCAAGATTGTTGGTAGTGCTCAAATTGATTTACGGTCGTCGTATATTCCTTATACGCAGATTGCTATTCAAAAATCACTGACGTCTGCCGTGTGGTCACAAATCAATTCCGCAACGCTAACGGCAACGCAGACTGGCAGCGGCAAAGTGCGCGTCGCCGTGACGCGGGATCTGGTGAACTGGCATGTCTTGCGAAGCGGGGCGTGGGTTGATGTTGGTGCGCTGTCAGCAGATACGGCAGGCGCAACGGCGTTGATTGCTGATGGTATGACGCCAGCCGAGCTCGGTGGGATTACTGCGGCACAGTGGACACAGTTGTTCTCATCAAACAATAGCGTGCCGGACGATCTCGCCTTTGCATTCGCGCTTGATATCACCGACCCAGCCACAGACGCTGCGACCATTGACCGGCTGGTGCTGAACGTCAACGATGAATCTAGCTGGAAAGTTCAATCACCTGCGGAAGTGGAAATCCGCTGGCGCACCGACAGCGTGACATTCCGCACTGTGGCAGCGGGCAATTACAAACTGGCGTATCAGGTTCCGTAATCGCTCACGATACTCAGCATTCTACTGGCCGCGAATGTCGCGGCCTTTTCTTTTGATGTCGTCCAATTTTTCTCCCGCCACTCACTACGTCATTCTAACCGCTTAGCACGCTATTCTGCCGCCTACCCAAATACCCGCTCTACGCGCGTACGCGATGACGTACTGTGCCACCACTATCTCCCTTATCTGAAATACGCGATGACTTGCGTTATCGCACGGCGCTTTACCAGGGTTTATTTTTCTACAGCTAACAAAATCAAACGATTGTAATTTTTAATTGAAGGATGTCTTATGAAGAACAATTCCATTCTTAAACACATCCCCTGGATGATTCTTGGAATCATTGGGGCTGCCTGCCTGGGCGTAGTTGCACTACGTCGCGGTGAGCATGTCAGTGCCTTATGGATTATTGTTGCTTCTGTCGCCGTTTACCTCGTGGCTTATCGATACTACAGCCTGTATATCGCACAAAAAGTCATGCAGTTGGATCCGACCAGAGCAACACCCGCCGTTGTTAATAACGACGGTCTTAACTATGTGCCGACGAACCGTAACGTCCTGTTCGGGCATCACTTTGCTGCTATCGCAGGTGCAGGTCCGTTGGTCGGGCCGGTGCTGGCCGCGCAGGTCGGCTACCTGCCGGGCACCTTATGGTTGCTGGGCGGTGTAGTGCTGGCGGGTGCCGTGCAGGACTTCATGGTGCTGTTTAT
>NZ_LXFV01000007.1 GCF_002847345.1 Pectobacterium peruviense | reverse complement strand
GGGCAGGATTTCATGGTGTTGTTTTTATTTCGACCCGCCGTAATGGTGCGTCGTTAGGCGAAATCGTTAAGAAAGAACTCGGTCCTGTACCGGGTACGATTGCGCTGTTCGGCTGCTTCCTTATCATGATCATCATTCTTGCCGTACTGGCGCTGATTGTGGTGAAAGCGCTGGCAGAAAGCCCGTGGGGCGTCTTTACCGTTTGTTCTACGGTACCGATCGCGCTGTTTATGGGCGTCTACATGCGCTTTATCCGTCCGGGTAAAGTCGGTGAAATCTCGGTGATGGGGATCGTGCTGCTGGTTCTGGCAATCTGGTTTGGTGGTGTCGTTGCACACGACCCGTACTGGGGCCCAGCGCTGACCTTCAAAGATACGACAATCACCTATACGCTGATTGGCTATGCTTTCGTATCCGCATTGCTGCCAGTATGGTTGATTCTGGCTCCGCGTGACTATCTGGCGACCTTCCTGAAAATCGGTGTCATCGTCGGTCTGGCGATTGGTATCGTGATCCTGAATCCCGATCTGAAAATGCCAGCGATAACGCAGTTTGTGGATGGCACCGGTCCGGTCTGGAAAGGTACGCTGTTCCCGTTCCTGTTTATTACTATCGCCTGTGGTGCTGTATCTGGCTTCCACGCGCTGATTGCTTCCGGCACTACGCCGAAATTGATGGCTAACGAAAAAGATGCACGTTTCATCGGTTACGGTGCGATGTTGATGGAATCTTTCGTGGCGATCATGGCTTTGGTTGCGGCGTCTATCATCGAACCGGGTCTCTACTTCGCGATGAATACCCCGCCAGCAGCATTGGGTATTACTATGCCGGACCTGCATCGACTGGGCACGGCGGATGCGCCGATGATTCTGGCACAGTTGCAGGACGTATCCGCACACGCGGCGGCGACCGTTAGCTCCTGGGGCTTCGTGATTTCTCCTGAGCAGATTATGCAAACGGCGAAAGACATCGGTGAACCTTCTGTTCTGAACCGCGCAGGCGGTGCACCAACGCTGGCTGTCGGTATCGCACACGTGTTCCACCAGATCATTCCTGGTGCCAACATGGGCTTCTGGTATCACTTCGGTATTCTGTTTGAAGCGCTGTTCATTCTGACAGCACTGGATGCGGGTACACGTGCCGGTCGCTTCATGTTGCAGGATCTGTTGGGTAACTTCGTTCCTTTCCTGAAGAAAACTGACTCTCTGATTGCCGGTATGATCGGTACGGCGGGCTGCGTCGGTCTGTGGGGCTACCTGCTGTATCAAGGCGTGGTTGATCCACTGGGCGGCGTGAAGAGCTTGTGGCCGTTGTTCGGTATCTCTAACCAGATGCTGGCTGCGGTGGCGCTGGTACTGGGTACTGTTATCCTGATTAAGATGAAACGTACGCAGTACATTTGGGTAACGCTGGTTCCTGCGGTTTGGCTGCTGATCTGTACCACTTGGGCGCTGGGTCTGAAACTGTTCAGCGACAACCCACAGCTGGAAGGCTTCTTCTACATGGCGAACATGTTCAAGGGTAAAATTGCAGAAGGCGGTGCCGATCTGAGCGCGCAGCAGATTTCGAACATGAACCATATCGTGACTAACAACTACACCAACGCCGGTCTGAGCATTCTGTTCCTGATCGTGGTGTACAGCATTATCGCATACGGTATTAAAGCGGCATTGGCTGCACGTAAAGTGGCTGAACGTACCGATCAGGAAACACCGTATGTTCCGGTTCCTGAAGGTGGCGTGAAAGTTTCTTCCGGTCACTAAGCCACACGCGCCCGTCAGATTTTGCGAGACAGCTTGCAAGGTTGAACGTGAAAGATGACGGGTACAGATACCCTGTATAATGTATAACGTTATACAGGGTATTTTTTATCTAGCCGCTATTGCAGGCGATGGTCTGGAGGTAATGATGTTTGGCAATCTGGGAAAAGCAGGAAAATATTTGGGCCAGGCGGCGCGTATGCTGGTCGGTATGCCAGATTATGATACCTATGTGCAGCATATGCAGACCAATCACCCGGATAAACCTGCGATGACGTACGAAGAATTTTTCCGCGAACGCCAGCAGGCGCGTTACGGCGGAGACGGCAAAGGCGGGATGCGCTGCTGTTAACGACTTGGAACCGGTTATGACTCAACCTTTATCATCTGATGTAACTAAACCCGTGTACGTCACTATTCTGACCGGGTTTCTCGGTGCAGGAAAAACCACCTTATTACGGCATATTTTGAATGCCGAACACGGCTACAAGATTGCCGTGATTGAAAATGAATTTGGTGAAGTTCCGATTGATAACACGTTAATCGGTGAACGTGCCAGCCAGATTACGACGCTGAGTAACGGCTGTATCTGCTGCACGCAGTCCAATGAACTGGCCGATGCGCTGCTCGATCTGGTTGATGGTGTGGATAACGGCACGTTGGATTTCGATCACGTTATCATTGAATGCACTGGTATGGCCGATCCGGGGCCGGTGGCGCAAACCTTCTTCTCTCATGAAGTTATCTGCGAACGCTTTGTTCTGGACGGAATCATCACGCTGGTTGATGCGGTGCATGCGCAACAACAGCTCGATCAGTTCACCATCGCGCAGTCGCAGATTGGCTATGCCGACCGCATATTGCTAACCAAAACTGATGTGGCAAGCGAAGATGAGACGCTGCTACCGCGTTTGCAACGCATCAATGCGCGTGCGCCGATCTATCCTGTGGTACACGGTGATATCGATCTGAGCGTGCTGTTTAACATCGATGGCTTTGTTCTTAGTGACAAGCTGGACGTGAAAACGCCGGTATTTCGCTTTGTCGCCCCTACGCAGAATAACGTGCAGTCGATTGTTGTGTATCTCGATGATGCCGTTGAGCTTCAGGCAGTCTCCGATGTGATGGAAAACCTGTTGCTACAATTCTCCGATAACCTGCTGCGTTATAAAGGCATTTTGGCCATCAACGGTGATAACCGTCGCCTGCTGTTTCAGGGTGTCCAACGCTTGTATAGCGCTGACTGGGACAGAGAATGGCTTTCTGATGAAGAAAGAAAGAGCGTGATGGTCTTTATTGGTGTGGATTTACCTGAACAGGAAATCCGTGACGCTTTTGCTCGTCTGACGGCATAACGCTATTTTTCTTATCTGTGCTGGCCGCCCAGGTCAGCACAATCTCTCTGGTCTACGTTCTTTCGTGCTTTCTGCTCTGCTTGTATAGCGCCGCGTCTAACGGAGGCGGTACGCGTCATACGCCTATTCTCTGAATGGGAATCGTGCAATTGCACGAAAAAATCCCTACCTTATTGTAATTATTACGAATACATCTAAAACGTGATCGTCTCTCGCTTTTTAATGGAATGTTGGTGGTATTTTATTAAAACGATATTTCATTATTTAGTGGGGTTAAGTATGCGTAGTGGTCTTGCTCTGTCATTAATGGCTTCCTGCATCACGCTGGGTATTCAAGCTGGTACGGCACAGGCCGCCAGTTCAGTGAAATTCCCAGATAAAATCTGTGACGTCACACAATACGGGGCCGAAGGTCACCGCCTACAGATCGCACTAAATACCGAAGCTTTCCAGAAAGCGATTGATGATTGTGCTGCGGCGGGTGGCGGAACGGTACACGTTCCTCGCGGTAACTATCTGGTCGATCCGTTGTTCCTGAAAAGTAACATCCGACTGGATTTGGCAAAAGATGCAACTATTGTTGCGTCGACCGAAGTGGCGGCGTATCGCGCAACGGAAAAAACCAAGTACACTGAAGCGGAAAATGGCTGGCTTCCCTTTATCAGTATTGCTGATGCGCAGAACGTGGCTATCACGGGACAGGGCACGATTGATGGGCAAGGCGCCGTCTGGTGGGAGCGCTGGCGTGAGAATATTCGCGCAACCGGTAAGAAAGGCGGGACCGATCGCCCCCGTCTGATTTATATCAAAAGCTCCAGTAATGTGCTGGTGGACGGTGTCACGCTTACGCATTCCCCGAGCTTCCACGTTGTGATGCGTTACTCGCATGATGTGGATGTGAACGGCACTCGGATTCTGTCACCGTGGCATGCACCAAACACTGATGCTATCGACCCGATCGACAGCCAGAATATCCGCATTACTAACAACTATATCGACTGTAATGACGACCATATCGCGATAAAAGCCGAGAAGCCGGATAGTCGCTTCCCGAATGGCGTCGTGGATAACATCTATATCGCTAACAATATACTGAAGCAGGGGCGCGGTATTTCCATCGGCAGCGAAACTTCTGGTGGTGTGAATAACGTGCTGGTTGAAAACAACCAGTTTGAAGGTTCCATGTACGGTATCCGCATTAAAACCCTGCGTGGTAAAGGCGGCGAAGTGAAAAACATCACTTACCGTAATACCAAAATGGTAGATGTCGAAATACCGCTGGTTTTTGCCGCTTACTATAAAGCTGCGCCGATTGTGCAGGCTGAGGTAGACAAAATGCTGGCCGAAGGCGGCTTCACGATGGGTGAGCAGATTTATCCACCGGATACCGATCCAGAGCAGCCATTTGATCAGTACAAGACACCGCATTTCAGCAATGTCACCATTGAAAATCTGGAGTCCACCGGTAAGACCAAGGCCGCTGCGTACATTATCGGCGTGCCGGAAGCGCCACTCAGTGGTTTCCACTTTGATAACGTGCGGATTGATGCGGATAAAGGTATTCGCGTAAGGAATGCGGAACTGCAAACCAAAGGCCTGATGGTCAATGTGAAGGAAGGCCCGGTGATGCAGTTGGATAAAGGGGCGAAAGTCGATCAGTAATCGATTATACCCTAAATAATTCGAGTTTCAGGACAAAAACGGCAAGGCGTTTTTGAACAGTGCTTGCGCTGACCCCGAAGGGGTGAGGCCATAAGGCCGAATAACGCGGCAAGGGAAGGAGTCCCGATGAGCTTACTCAAGTAAGTGATTCGGGCGACTGACAAATCTGCCAGAGGCAGGTTTGAACGCTGCTTGCAGCGGCCCCAGCGGGGCGAGACACACATTAGTGTGTCGAGTAGTGCAGCCAACGTACATGCAACTTGAAGTATGACGAGTATATGAAGCGGTAGCAGGGGACACACTGGCCGTGGAGTCCTCTGCTATCTGCTTCGCTTTGATACAATATAGCCAGGCAGGTTATGCTCGTTTAATCGCGGTATTAATCATGCTTGGCGATATCGGCAAAGGTGGCGCGCAGTAGCCGCGCCAGATCGTCTGCCGACAATTCGATATCCAACCCACGTTTACCGCCGGAAATGAAAATGGTACCGAACTGGCGTGCCGGTTCATCAATCACGGTCGGCAGCAGTTTCTTCTGCCCAAGCGGGCTGATCCCTCCCACTAGATAACCTGTTACGCGCTGAGCGATGACCGGATCGGCCATATCGGCTTTTTTGGCGGACAGTGCACGGGCGACTTTCTTGAGATCCAACATTCCAGCGACTGGCGTGATGGCCACAGCAAGATTTTTTGCATCACCATTCAGAGAAACGAGCAGCGTTTTATAAACCTGTTCTTTATTCAGCCCCAGCTTTCTAGCCGCTTCCTCACCAAAGTTGGTTTCGTCGCTGTCGTGGTGGTAGCTGTGTAGCGTAAAGGCGATCTTGTTCTTTTCGAGTAAATTGACTGCGGGTGTCATGACTTCACTATCCTTAAACCCTTTTTGGGTCTTATCTTGCGGACGCGCTGATGCGTCATAGTGTGTTCTTTCACGGAGTGGTTGAATGACAGTTGTTGAGCAGCGTAGGTAAATTCTCATCGCCATACAGATGCAGCGCACCGACGGCTACCACGTAGTTTCCGGGCGGCAGCGCCTGAAGCTGTTGTTGCCAACGACGGTTACGCTGACCCATCAGCAGGTCGGTCATTTCATTGCTGAACGTTGCGGGGATATCCGGTTTATAGGTGCCGGGCTTGCTGTCTAGCCACCAGCCCACCATCGTTTGCAGTAAACGCGCGTTGGTGTGCCAGTGCTTAATGGTGTCTTCCAGCAACAGCAGACCGCCCTGAGGCAACTGTTGTAATAGGTCAACCTGCGTCTGCTGTCCTTCCAGTTCAATAACCTGAATACCATGAGATTTCGCAGCGTTAATCAACTGATAATCAATACCGTAATTGGGGCGTAAGCCCAGCAGCTGTGCCTGTCTCGCTTGCAGCATCAGCGCGGCCTGCCAGCTTGGAAGCGTATTGATATTACTCTCATCGAAAGAGAGCGATTCACAGATTTTTTGTAGCTGGCGGTAGTTCTCCGGGCTGAGGCGCTGCAAGAGCGGTAGCTCGGCATCACTGTGTCCGAAGGGAGAATGAGAGTCAGAGATATCGGCTTCTACAATGAGTGCAGTCGCCTGCTTGAGCTGTTGCAGCAGTGCATCGGGCAGCGGTGCCATATCCAGGCTACCCATATGAATACTGCCGACCAGATGCAACTGTCGTTCATTGGCAAGCTGAACATCTATCGCCGGGTAGGCATAAGCCAGCGGTGAAATAAAACCAAGAAAAGTCGCGATTCTACGCAGCAGTTGCCCCATTGATTCCGCCTCCTGATGTGGGAATAGCTATGCTAAACGCTAGATGCAGAACAATACAAGGTATACCGCGGGTCGAGCTACTGTAGTGGTGTGGTAAGACGATTATGCGTAAGAAAGGGGGCGCCATCATTCGCGATGAAGATGGCGCACTAACATTACTGATTTTTAGGTTTAAAACGCAGTAAGCGGTTGGCGTTACTGACCACCGTGATGGAGGACAGTGCCATGGCAGCACCAGCGACGACCGGGCTAAGCAGCGTTCCGGTCAGTGGATAGAGCACGCCAGCAGCAATCGGAATACCCAGCGAGTTATAGATAAATGCGCCCAGCAGATTCTGCTTCATGTTACGCAGCGTGGCATTGGACAGTGCCAGCGCATCGGCGACGCCGTGCAGGCTGTGGCGCATCAGTGTGATAGCCGCGGTTTCAATCGCAATGTCGCTGCCGCCGCCCATCGCAATACCGACATCGGCCTGCGCCAGTGCGGGGGCATCGTTGATGCCATCACCAATCATTGCTACGCGTTTGCCTTGAGCCTGTAGCTTTTTGATGGCCTCCGCCTTGCCGTCTGGCAGTACGCCTGCGATCACCTGATCGATACCCGCTTCTTTAGCGATACTCTTCGCCGTTAGCGGGTTATCCCCCGTGAGCATAACGAGCTGATAGCCCTGCTGATGCAGGCGCTGCAAGGCGCTGACGCTATCTGCTCGCAGCGGATCGTGGATAGAGAACACCGCGATGATGTGACCATTCACCGCAAGCAGCACAGGTGTTATACCGCGCTGAGCTTGTTCGTTGATCAGCGTTTCACCTGCAGCGATATCGACCTGATGCTGTTTGAGCAGAGGCGGATTCCCCAGCAGCAGATTGGCGTCGCCAATCTTACCGCTGACGCCGAGACCGCGCAGCGTGCGGAACTGCTCGACTTGCGTTAGCGTAAGATTTTCCGCTCGTGCAAGAATTGCCTTCGCCAGCGGGTGATTAGACCCCTGTTCCAGCGAGGCCGCCCATGCCAGTGCCTGCTCCTCTGTTACGCCGCCGAACGTGTGAATTGCCACGACGCGCGGTTGTCCCTCAGTTAGCGTACCGGTCTTGTCAAACACCAGCACATCCAACTTGCTGGCCTGCTGTAACGCATCGGCATCCCGCACCAGTACGCCAAACTCTGCTGCTCGCCCGACGCCGGAAATGATCGACATCGGCGTTGCCAGCCCAAGCGCACAAGGGCAAGCAATGATCAGGACGGTTGTGACGATAATGAGCGTATAGACTATCTGCGGCTGTGGCCCCACGAAGAACCAGATCGCGCCGCTGAGAAGCGCGATGGCAACAACAACGGGAACGAATACGGCAGAAATCCGATCCGCGAGCTGCCCGATAGCGGGTTTGCTGCTTTGCGCCTGCCTGACCAGTCGGATGATACGCGACAGGGTGGTTTGGTTGCCGATCGCGTCCGCACGGAAGAGAACGCTGCCATCCGAAACCAATGTGCCTGCGTGAACCGTATCGCCGGACGTTTTGGATTGTGGGATCGGCTCACCAGTCAACATGGCTTCATCTACCCATACTTCGCCTTGCAAAATCTCGCCATCGACTGGAATACGGTCGCCAGTTGTCAGGCGTAGCGTCATGCCGGACTGGACTTCAGACAGTGGAATAGATTTCTCACCTTCCGGCGTCACGACGCGAGCAGTTGGAGGCGTTAAATCCAGCAGCCGTTCTAAAGCGCGTGAAGAGCGTTGGCGAGCACGTTGTTCCAGAGCATGACCGAGATTGATTAAACCGATGATCATCGCGCTGGCTTCATAGTACAGATGACGCGCCGCCATCGGGAAAAGATCCGGCCACAGGTTAACGGTAATCGAGTAAAGCCATGCCGCGCCCGTTCCCAGCGCGACCAATGTATCCATGGTCGCCGCCCCGTTTTTTAGGCTGCGCCAGCCGTTACGGTAAAAATGATTGCCAGCTAATACCATCACCGCCAGCGTCAGAATACCGATGACGAGCCACGGAGTTTGGTTCTCCGGTGTCAGGCTCATGCTGCCGCCCAATACACCCCACAGCATCAACGGTACACCCAGCAGTAAACCTAGTGCGGCCTGCCATTGAAAACGGCGAATGGCCTGCTGAGACGTTTGCTGCTGGCGCGCGCGGCGTGCTTCTTCGTCCTGAATAATTTCAGCGCCATAGCCCGCCTGCTCAACGGCAGCAATCAGCGCTTCCGGTTTGGCGTGACCGCTCACTAACGCGCTACGCTCAGCCAGATTCACCCGCGCCTGCGTGACACCGCTGACGTTTTGCAGCGCCGTCTGTACGCGGTTCACGCAGCTGGCACAGCTCATCCCCTGAAGCAGGAGCTGTACGCTGTCGTCAACATTGGTGGCCTGGGTAGTTATTGCCGGAAGAATACTCTCGGCCGCTGGCAGCGTTTCCGGCGTCGTCGCTACCTGTGCCAGCGGCTCAGTTTTTGGGTGAACATTCTCCAGCACGCTGGCGTGATAGCCAGCTTCTTCAATGGCGCTAATCAGTATGGTGGCTTCGACGTTGCCATACACGGCGGCTTGTTCTTTAGTGACATCCGTCGCCACGACGCCGGGAATGGCTTCCAGCACTTTACGCGTAGCGGCGACACAGTGGTTGCAGCTCAGGCCTGAAAGCTGAAGAGATACATCCGGCGTGGTGGCAAGCTGTGCGTCGTAGCCTGCCAGCTCGATAGTGTCGATCAACGTTTGGGTATCAATGTCGCCGCTGACTCTGGCGTACTGCTGAGTGACGTCGGTTTGTTCGATAGCGGGTAGCGCGTCCAGTGCTTTTTTAACGCGTTGGACACAGTGCCCGCAGGTCAGTCCCTGCAACGACAAGACGATAGTTTGAGACATAATAATTTTCTCCCGTGATCACAGCCGGAGGTGAAAGACGTTGACCGGCCATCTGATTTCTACTAGTTATTGAATAAGGTAAACCTTCTAGCAAGGGGAGGGTCAAGGGGGAAATCATGAATATCAGTGATGTTGCGAAAAAAACCGGCCTCAGCAGTAAAACCATTCGCTTCTATGAAGAGAAAGAACTTCTGACTACGCCGCTGCGTTCTGAAAATGGTTACCGCAGCTACGATGAGCATCACGTCGAAGAGCTAACGCTGCTGCGTCAGGCACGTCAGGTGGGTTTTAATCTGGATGAATGTCGGGAACTGGTTACGTTATTTAACGATCCGCTGCGGCGAAGTGCGGATGTCAAAGCGCGGACCTTGCAGAAAGTGCAGGAAATCGAGATGCATATCGAAGAGTTGAAAACGATGCGTGAACAGTTGCTGGCGCTGGCTGAACAGTGTCCGGGGGACGGTGGCGCGGAATGTCCGATAATCAATAATCTGGCAGGCTGTTGTCAAAACGATAAATTGTCAAAAAGATAAACCGGCAAAAGAGTAAATGATCAAAAAAGTAAACTGGCATAAAGGGGAGACAGGCTCCCCCAAATAATGCGTTATGTTAGCGCTCGGTTGGCCGCACATGCAGCGTGATGCCATCAATGGCAATCACTTCAACATGAGTACCGACAGGCAGATCCTGCTCTGATTTTACGCGCCAGCTGCTGTCGCCGATGTTTACCCGACCAAAACCGTTAGTAATGGGTTCTGACAGGGTAGCTCGCAGGCCAACCAGCTGTTGTCCGCGCTGGTTGAGCGTCGACTGAGGACGGGACAGCGTCCGTTTACGCAGCCAGTACCACCAAAGCAGCGCCGTGACGATGGTCAGAACGGCGAAAATCGTTCCCTGCCATGGCCAACCCAGCGGCATCACCCACGTTAACAGCCCAACCAATACCGCCGATAGGCCGCTCCACAGTAAATAGCCACTGGCACCCAGCATTTCGGCGGCCAAAAGCAGACCGCCGAGTGACAGCCAGAACCAGTGTGCATTTTCCATCACCAGTTCAATGCCCATTATTGACCTCGGCTATTTTTACTGTCTTTAATCAGTTCCGTGATCCCGCCAATAGCGCCCATCAGGTTGCTGGCTTCCAGCGGCATCATGATCACTTTGCTGTTATTAGAAGAACCGATTTGCTGTAAGGCATCGGTATATTTCTGTGCGACAAAGTAGTTAATCGCCTGAATGTTACCTGCCGCGATAGCTTCAGATACCATTTTGGTTGCCTGCGCTTCTGCTTCCGCTGCACGTTCACGCGCTTCCGCTTCCAGGAACGCGGACTGACGCAAGCCTTCGGCTTTCAGAATCTGTGACTGCTTTTCCCCTTCGGCTTTCAGGATTGCTGCCTGACGAATCCCTTCGGCTTCCAGAATATCGGCACGTTTGTTACGTTCTGCTTTCATCTGCGCGTTCATCGCAGCAATCAGTTCCGCTGGCGGGCGTACGTCACGGATCTCAATACGTGTGATTTTAATGCCCCATGGGTTGGTGGCTTCGTCAACGATATGCAGCAGGCGCGTGTTGATGCTATCGCGCTGAGACAGCATTTCGTCTAGTTCCATCGAACCCAGTACGGTACGGAAGTTGGTCATGGTGAGGTTTACGATAGCCTGTTCCAGATTGCTAACTTCATAGGCAGCACGTGCGGGATCGATCACCTGAATAAAGCAGACGGCATCAATGGCTACATTGGCATTATCGCGTGAGATAATTTCCTGAGAGGGAATATCCAGCACCTGTTCCATCATATTAATCTTGCGGCCGATACGATCCATAAACGGCACGACTAGGTTAAGCCCCGGCATCAGCGTTTTGGTATAGCGACCAAAACGTTCTACAGTCCATTGGTATCCCTGCGGTACGACTTTGATGCCAGACCAGACGATGATAAGTGCAACAAAGATCAAAACGGGAATGACGGTGAGCATAGTATTAACCTCTATCTTATGGCTGTTTTTGTGAGTGTCCCAGAGAAAATTAGACGGAAATGTATTGCGTTGACGATTCTAGCGCCATCCTCGGCTAAAACCTATCTTTGACGGCAGTCGGCCGGATTATCCAGGCCGACTGGTTAACAGGGGAAAGAGGTAATAACGAATGGTTTGTCTGTTATCAGACGCGAGAAGCCACTGCTGGTAAACCCGTCAATAGTCGCTGTGACGCGTTGATGAACTGGGGCGTACTGACAGAATCAGTAAGAACAAAGGTGGATACGGATGCCGATAGCTGTTGCGCCAAATCTTGCAGCGATTGTGTCGCTGCGGTGGACTGTTCAACCAACGACACATTTTGCTGTGTAGCCCTGTCAATTTGCCCGATGGCAAGATTGATCTGATTGATTCCTTCGCTCTGCTCCCCGCTGGCACGTGCGATTTCATTCATAATCTGACCGACAGTCGACGCGTTGTCGACCAGTGCGCCAATGGATGATTCTGCGGTTTCAACCATCTCCATGCCTTCGTAGATTTTTTCTACCGAGTTATCAATCAGTGCTTTAATCTCTTTGGCGGCTAATGCGCTACGTTGTGCCAGATTACGTACTTCACCCGCGACGACGGCGAACCCACGCCCTTGTTCACCCGCTCTGGCGGCTTCAACGGCCGCATTCAGCGCCAGAATATTGGTTTGAAAGGCGATGCCGTCAATGGTACCGATAATTTCCACCATACGCCGCGATGAATCACGGATATCGCGCATTTTCTCTGTCACCTGCTTCATCGTTGTTGTGCTGTCTTGCATATCCTTCGATGCTGCGGAAGCAAGGGTGTCAGCACGGTGGGTATTTGCGGCGGTATTTTGCAGTGTGGACGTTAATTGTTCCACTGATGCAACGGTTTCTTCCAGCGAGCTGGCCTGATGTTCGGTTCGCGCTGACAGATCGCTATTTCCAGCGCTCAACTGCGATGTTGCGGTGGAAATCGCACTGGCACCATCACGAACCTGACTGACAATATCTCGCAGGCTGGTTGTCATATTGTTTAATTCATTAAGTAAGATGCCCGCTTCATCTTTTGTCGAGCCTTGAAGAGAATGCGTCAGATTACCTTTTGCGACCTGCTGGGCTAAATGCAGTGCCTGTGTTAATGGCGGAATAATGCTGCGAATGACGATGCGAGAAATAATAAAGCTAAAGATAATACCCGCTATAATAATAAATAGAAGAAATAATCTGGCTGTTTGATATTCATCGTGCACCGTTTTTTCCGATTGAATCATTCTATTATTTGATTCATCAATAAACTGTTCAGCGAGTGATTTTAGCGTGGTGCCGAGTGGCCAGGTTACATGCAGCGCTTGTTCACGCAGCCCGTCTTTATTTCCTATTTTTGCTTCATGAAGTAAGTTGTCGCTCGACTGGGCAAAGGCCTGATGCGCTTTTTCCAGTTCGCCCAATTTCTCTTGAAGCCTGGGATCGTCGATGACCAGTTTCTGTAGTTGATCCAGAGTGTTGAGCATATTACTGCGATGTTTTTTAATCGCTTCAATTGTAGCGTCGGTGTTCTCCTGCTTTTCATGGATAAAAAAAGCGGACTGTTCGACGAATACGTTATTTATTTCACTAATTAAGGTATTGGCATAAGCCGTGGTGGGGTATAACGTTTGAACAATTTTCTCTACTTGATTATTAAGGCTAGATAAATTAATCGTTGAAATAAAGCCAATAATAGCAAGTATTACCATCCCTGCACCGAATCCGGTTTTTAATTTTGTACTTATTCTCATGTGATATATCCTTTTTTTGCTATGTATAATCAGAAAGGTAAAGCAAATGTATATCTGGTTGTGACGTGATGGTTATTATTATGGCATGGTGTGTTGATGTTATTTATTTGTTCTGAGTAGAGAGAAAATAACCAAATAAGCGAGCTTATTCAATTAAATAATCTTCAATAGCAAGGACAAAAAATATGAAAGAGATGGGGCTAGATATCGAGTTCGATGTCGCCTTGCGGCATACAGCAACAGGGTAGGATTTCATCTTGTTGGATGCAGGCCAGCGGTGTTTGCCGATACGCTACGCGGCCTTTTACCAGACGCAGTCGACAGGAACCGCAATAGCCAGAGCGGCACTGATATTCAATGCTGACGCGGTTGGATTCCAGCACATCCAGCAGGGAAGGGCCATCGTCTGAACAGGAAAACTGCGCACCGGATGTGCGCAGTGTAATAGTTGGATTGCTCATCGATTACAGTTGGAAATCGCTCAGATCGTCATCGCTGACTTCTGAATCGATCTGACCGACCAGATAAGAGCTGACTTCGACTTCTTGAGGTGCGACCTGCACGTTATCAGATACCAGCCAGGCGTTGATCCATGGAATAGGATTGGTGCGCGTCTGGAACGGCAGTGGCAGACCCACGGCCTGCATGCGGATGTTGGTGATGTATTCCACGTACTGGCACAGAATATCTTTGTTCAGGCCAATCATTGAGCCGTCGCGGAACAGGTATTCAGCCCACTCTTTTTCTTGCTGAGCGGCGAGTACGAACAGGTCATAGCACTCTTGCTGGCACTCTTCGGCAATCAGCGCCATGTCAGGATCGTCATGGCCGGAACGCATCAGGTTCAGCATATGCTGCGTGCCAGTCAGGTGCAGCGCTTCATCGCGGGCGATCAGCTTGATGATTTTAGCGTTGCCTTCCATCAGTTCGCGTTCCGCAAAAGCAAACGAGCAGGCAAAGCTGACGTAGAAGCGAATCGCTTCCAGCGCGTTCACGCTCATCAGGCAGATATACAGCTGCTTTTTCAGCGCATACAGGTCCACGGTCACGGTTTTGCCGTTAACCTGATGGACTCCCTCACCCAGCAGATGATAGTAGCTGGTCATCTCAATCAGCGAGTCGTAGTAGCCGGAAATATCCTTGGCGCGCTTCAGGATCTCTTCGTTAGTGACGATATCGTCAAACACCAGCGAGGGATCGTTCACGATATTACGGATGATGTGCGTGTAGGAACGTGAGTGAATAGTTTCCGAGAATGCCCAGGTTTCCACCCAGGTTTCCAGCTCAGGGATAGAAATCAGCGGCAGCAGCGCTACGTTCGGGCTACGTCCCTGAATCGAATCCAGCAGCGTTTGGTATTTCAGGTTGCTGATGAAGATGTGCTTTTCATGATCGGGCAGCGCCTGATAGTCGATGCGATCGCGGGACACGTCAACTTCTTCCGGGCGCCAGAAGAAGGACAGCTGTTTTTCGATCAGCTTTTCGAAAATTTCATATTTTTGCTGGTCGAAACGCGCAACGTTGACAGACTGGCCGAAGAACATCGGTTCGAGCAGTTGGTTATTTTTGTTCTGTGAAAAAGTGGTATAGGCCATGAATCTCTCCAAAAAAATGCTGGAAGCATTTTTTAACGCCAGTTGCGGCTACGGGTTGGACGCCCGCGCTAAAAGGATGAAAGGCTGCAATGCAGCCTTTCATTATTGGCTTAAATCTTACACGCGCCGCCTTCGCAGCCATCGTCCTGCGGTTCTGCCAGCAGGTCGTCTTGCACGTCTTCAGCGCCGTCACGGGTGTTTTGATAATACAGTGTCTTAACGCCAAATTTGTAGGCTGTGACCAGATCTTTCAGCAACTGTTTCATCGGTACTCGACCTGACGGGAAGCGTGATGGATCGTAGTTAGTGTTGGAGGAGATCGCCTGATCGACAAATTTCTGCATCACACCAACCAGTTGCAGGTATCCATCGTTATTTGGCATTTCCCACAGCAGTTCGTAAGCATCTTTCAGCGTTTCGTATTCTGGCACGACTTGACGCAGAATGCCGTCTTTGGACGCTTTGACGCTGATGTGGCCGCGCGGTGGCTCAATGCCGTTGGTGGCGTTAGAGATCTGAGACGAGGTTTCAGACGGCATTAGCGCAGACAGCGTGGAGTTACGCAGGCCGTATTCTTTGATATCGCTACGCAGCGCTTCCCAGTCGAGATGCAGCGGTTCATTACAGATCGCATCCAGATCGCGCTTATAGGTATCGATAGGCAGAATACCCTGTGAATAGGTGGTTTCATTAAACCACGCGCAGGCACCTTGCTCACGCGCCAGCACATTCGACGCCTTCAGCAGATAGTATTGAATCGCTTCAAACGTTTTGTGCGTCAGGCCGTTGGCGCTGCCGTCGGAGTAACGCACGCCGTTTTTCGCCAGATAGTAGGCGAAGTTGATGACGCCAATTCCCAATGTGCGTCGGCCCATCGCACCGCGCTCTGCTGCCTTAATCGGATAATCCTGATAGTCCAGCAGGGCATCCAGCGCGCGTACTGCGAGCGTCGCTAAATCTTCCAAATCATCCAGACTATTAATCGCGCCGAGGTTAAACGCTGACAGCGTACACAGTGCGATTTCACCGCTCTCATCATTCACGTCGTTCAACGGCTTGGTCGGCAACGCGATTTCCAGGCACAGGTTAGACTGACGAACTGGCGCAATCAGCGGATCAAACGGGCTGTGCGTGTTGCAGTGGTCAACGTTCTGAATATAGATACGGCCCGTGGAAGCACGTTCCTGCATCATCAGGGAGAACAGTTCAACCGCTTTGATACGCTGCTTGCGGATGCTGTCATCCTTTTCATATTGCACATACAGGCGTTCGAATTCATCCTGATCGGCGAAGAAAGCGTCGTATAACCCCGGTACGTCAGATGGGCTGAACAGCGTGATCTCTTCACCTTTTACCAAGCGCTGATACATCAGTTTGTTTAACTGCACGCCGTAATCGAGGTGACGAACGCGGTTGCCTTCTACGCCACGGTTGTTTTTCAATACCAGCAGGCTTTCTACTTCCAGATGCCACAGTGGATAGAACAGTGTGGCAGCCCCGCCGCGTACGCCGCCCTGAGAGCAGGATTTCACCGCTGTCTGGAAATGTTTATAGAAAGGGATACAGCCGGTATGGAACGCTTCACCGCCGCGAATTGGGCTGCCGAGTGCACGGATATGGCCTGCGTTGATGCCAATACCCGCACGCTGGGAAACATATTTCACGATAGCGCTGGACGTCGCGTTGATGGAGTCCAGACTGTCGCCGCATTCGATCAACACGCAGGAGCTGAACTGACGAGTTGGGGTACGCACGCCCGCCATGATTGGCGTCGGCAGAGAAATTTTGAACGTGGAAATCGCGTCATAGAAACGTTTAACGTAATCCAGACGGGTTTCACGCGGGTAGCCGGAGAACAAGCAGGCGGCGACCAGAATGTACAGGAACTGGGCGCTTTCGTAGATATCACCGGTGACGCGGTTTTGTACCAGATATTTCCCTTCCAGCTGTTTAACCGCAGCATAGGAGAAATTCATGTCGCGCCAGTGATCGATGAAAGCGTCCATCTGGGCAAATTCTTCGGCGCTATAGTCTTCCAGCAGGTGTTTGTCGTATTTGCCCAGTTCGACCATGTTGGTGACGTGGGTCAGCAGGGCTGGCGGCTCAAACTGGCCGTAGGCTTTTTTGCGCAGATGGAAGATGGCCAGACGCGCAGCCAGATATTGGTAATCTGGGCTTTCGCGGGAGATCAGATCGGCTGCGGCCTTGATGATGGTTTCATGAATATCAGAGGTTTTGATGCTGTCATAAAACTGAATGTGGGAACGCAGTTCCACCTGAGAAACGGAGACATTGTGTAAACCTTCTGCGGCCCAAGTAATGACGCGGTGGATTTTATCCAAATTGATTTTTTCTTTGCTGCCATCGCGTTTTGTAACTAGGAGGCTCTGGTTCATGTTGGGGTTTACCTGTTGATGAAAATAAAAAATATCCCCTGTTTACCCACAGAAATACCTCTGTGACTAACTCTGTGGATAAATACTAGATATAGGTGTTTTTTGATAAAAAGCTACTACATGGTGAGTATTGTAGTGGGGATTCTTTTAAGAACAAGAGTTGATTTTAGGTTAATTTACGGTTCCTAAATCTCGTATTTTGTTAAAATCCTCGCCTGATAAGGCCTGTGGCGATGTCAATATTCTGGCAAAAAAAAAGAAAATTTGACGATTTGATGGCTTTAACAGCAGAAGCGGAAAGGCGCACGGCAAAAAGCCGTGCAGCATTTAAGACTATTCTGGATTAGCACTGTTTGTCGTGGCTGGTATGCAGCATGTAGTTCACGTCTACATTTGGACCAAGTTTAAAGCGGTCCGTTAGCAGGTTGTAGTGCAGCCCGGTGATATGCCTTTCGCGCAGTGGCGTATCATCAACCCAGCGCATCAGCTCTGCCGGGCGAATGAATTTCTTAATATCGTGCGTGCCGCGTGGCACCATTTTTAAAATATACTCAGCACCGATAACGGCCATCATCCACGCTTTCGCATTGCGGTTGATCGTGGAGAAAAACACGTGCCCACCTGGCTTGACCAACTTAGCGCAGGCTTGCACCACGGATTGCGGATCGGGAACGTGCTCCAGCATCTCCATGCAGGTGACCACATCGTAAAGGCCTGAGTGGGCGTCTGCATGTGCTTCTACCGTCTCTTGCACGTAATCGACCGTGACGCCGCTTTCCAGCGCATGCAAGCGCGCGACCTGCAGCGGCTCTGCGCCCATATCCAGCCCGGTGACGTCCGCGCCTTCACGTGCCATGCTCTCGGCCAAAATGCCGCCGCCGCAGCCGACATCCAACACTTTCTTGCCGAACAAGCCTTCCGCGCGCTGCGAAATATAGCCCAGACGCAGTGGGTTAATGCGGTGCAGTGGTTTGAATTCGCCTTCTAAATCCCACCAGCGTGAGGCGATAGCCTCAAATTTGGCAATTTCCTGATGGTCAACGTTCGGAGTTTGATTTTCTACATTCATGTTTCATCGCAGCCTTTCATCATCTTCTACTGCCGCGAGTATACCCCTTCATGTCGTAACGTGCAGCGGTGTCGCTTTTCTCTGCAGGATAAACACGCATTGGGAAAACAGTCTGCTCAGGGCGGAAGGGAGTTTCCCCCGAAACGGCGGTTTGTGATATAATTTTTCACCTTTTGAACAGTTCACCTTTCTGAACGGTTCACTTTTCTGAACACGGGTAGATGCCTAAATAGAGGGATAGCGGCTCCATGAGCGACCTTGCCAGAGAAATCACACCGGTCACTATTGAAGAAGAGCTGAAAAGCTCGTATCTGGATTATGCGATGTCCGTTATTGTCGGACGTGCATTGCCAGATGTTCGAGATGGACTGAAACCGGTACACCGCCGCGTACTGTATGCAATGAGCGTACTGGGTAACGACTGGAACAAACCGTATAAAAAATCCGCCCGTGTCGTCGGGGATGTCATCGGTAAATACCACCCGCACGGCGACTCTGCCGTTTATGAAACCATCGTACGTATGGCGCAGCCTTTCTCACTGCGCTACATGCTGGTTGATGGTCAGGGCAACTTCGGTTCGATTGACGGCGACTCCGCTGCGGCCATGCGTTATACCGAAATTCGCATGTCGAGAATTGCTCATGAACTGCTGGCCGATCTTGAAAAAGAGACGGTCGATTTTGTGCCGAACTATGACGGCACCGAGCAGATTCCTGACGTCATGCCTACGCGTGTTCCCAACCTGCTGGTTAACGGTTCTTCCGGTATCGCTGTCGGGATGGCAACGAACATTCCACCGCACAACCTGACAGAAGTCGTGAACGGTTGTCTGGCGTATATCGACGATGAAAACATTAGCCTCGAAGGGTTGATGGAACACATCACAGGCCCGGATTTCCCGACGGCGGCGATCATCAATGGCCGACGCGGTATTGAAGAAGCTTATCGCACTGGGCGCGGCAAAATTTACATCCGTGCGCGTGCCGAAGTTGAAGCAGACGCGAAAACCGGACGTGAAACCATTATCGTGCATGAAATTCCGTATCAGGTGAACAAAGCTCGCCTGATCGAGAAAATTGCCGAGCTGGTCAAAGATAAACGTATTGAAGGTATTAGCGCACTGCGTGACGAATCCGATAAAGATGGTATGCGCATCGTTATCGAGATTAAGCGTGACGCCGTGGGCGAAGTGGTTCTGAATAATCTGTACTCTCAGACGCAGCTTCAGACGTCATTCGGCATCAACATGGTGGCACTGCATCAGGGCCAGCCGAAGATCATGCCGCTGAAAGATATTCTGGTTGCGTTTGTGCGCCACCGTCGTGAAGTGGTGACGCGTCGTACCATTTTTGAACTGCGTAAAGCCCGTGACCGCGCCCATATCCTGGAAGGTCTGGCGATTGCGCTGGCGAACATCGATCCGATTATCGAACTGATTCGTCGTGCTGCATCACCTGCTGAAGCAAAAGCCTCACTGATCGCACAAGCGTGGGAATTGGGCACCGTTGCCACCATGCTGGAACGTGCGGGCGATGATGCTGCACGTCCAGAGTGGCTGGAGCCAGAGTTCGGCATCCGTGAAGGTCATTACTACCTGACGGAACAGCAGGCACAGGCGATTCTGGATCTGCGTTTGCAGAAACTGACTGGCATGGAGCACGAAAAGCTGCTGGATGAATATAAAGACCTGCTGGCGGAGATCGCCGAGCTGCTTTATATCCTCAATAGCCCTGAGCGCCTGATGGAAGTGATCCGCGAAGAGCTGGAAGCGATCAAAACGCAGTACAGCGACGGGCGCCGCACAGAAATCACAGCGAACACCGCCGACATCAACATCGAAGATCTGATCAATCAGGAAGATGTGGTTGTCACGTTGTCTCACCAGGGTTATGTGAAGTATCAGCCGCTGAGCGACTACGAAGCACAGCGTCGCGGTGGCCGCGGCAAGTCCGCTGCACGTATAAAAGAAGAAGATTTTATCGATCGTCTGCTGGTGGCCAACACCCACGATACGATTCTGTGCTTCTCCAGCCGTGGCCGTTTGTATTGGATGAAGGTATATCAATTACCGGAAGCCAGTCGTGGCGCGCGTGGTCGTCCGATCGTCAACCTGCTGCCGCTTGAACCGAATGAGCGTATCACCGCGATTCTGCCGGTACGTGAATACGAAGAAGGCCGCCACATCTTCATGGCAACCGCGAGCGGTACAGTGAAGAAAACGGCGCTGACGGAATTCAGCCGTCCGCGTAGTGCGGGGATCATCGCGGTTAACCTGAACGACGGTGACGAGCTGATTGGCGTCGACCTGACCGATGGCAGCGATGAAGCAATGCTGTTCTCTGCGGAAGGTAAAGTGGTGCGCTTCTCCGAACAGGCAGTGCGCTCCATGGGCCGTACGGCAACGGGTGTGCGTGGTATCAACCTGCAAGGTGAAGATCGCGTGGTATCGCTGATCATTCCTCGCGGCGAGGGCGATATCCTGACCGTCACGCAAAATGGTTTTGGTAAGCGTACTGCCGTGAATGAGTACCCAACCAAGTCGCGAGCGACGAAAGGGGTTATCTCTATCAAGGTCAGCGAGCGTAACGGTAAAGTGGTTGGTGCGGTTCAGGTTGATACCGCAGACCAGATCATGATGATCACTGATGCGGGAACGCTGGTGCGTACGCGTGTATCTGAAGTCAGCATTGTGGGTCGTAACACACAGGGTGTGACGCTGATTCGTACAGCGGAAGACGAACATGTTGTTGGTCTGCAACGTGTTGCCGAACCGGTAGAAGATGAAGAGCTGGATGGCGTAGTAAAAGTCGAAGGCGAAATCGCCGAAGACGATGATGCTATCGACGACATTGATGGCGATGATGATATCGCTGAAGATGACGAATAAGCCTTTTCCTTAAACCGGAATGAGTAGAGTAAGCCAGCGCGATGCGCTGGCTTTTTTTATCGACTCTCGGTAGTGTATCAGCAAACGGGTTCTCCCCTCATTCAACGGTATCCACTTGAAATATCTCGCCTCATTCCATACCACATTAAAAGTCTCCCGCTATTTGTTTCGGGTTCTGGCGGTCATGCTGTGGGTGTTGGGCGCGCTGATATCCGTTTTCTATGTCACTAAAGTATTGAATGAAAAAGAGTCAGAGCTACGGCAGGAATATAATCTCAGCTTTGATCAGTCGCAGGGTTACATCCGACATGCGTCGGATATTGTGCGCGAACTCCAGTATCTAGCGGCAAATCGTCTGGTGCTAGCGAGAGAAAAAGCAGAACCGCCAACGGAAGGAGGCCCCGGTGTCTCCGTTTATGCCCTTGCTCCTGGCGCAACGTGTTCCACGCAATATGGCGGGAATGCGGCACTGCTCTCATTGAGCCATTTTTTCAACGGCTGGCAGGATAATTTCTCTGCCGTCTACGATCTTAATCGGGTCTTTTTTGTCGGCGGCGATCGGCGCTGTATGGTTGATTTTGGCATCCGCAACCAGTCACTTGACCGCGATAACTTGCTTAAAAACGTGCAGGATCGGTTTCAGGATCAGAAGAAAAATCGCCCCCAAACCGGTCGTGATGAAACGCTCTATTGGATTACTCCCGCGTCTATCCCCGATGTCGGTTATTTATATGCGCTGACGCCGATTTATGTGGATAACAAGCTGGAAGTCATCATGGGGATTGAACAGACGATTCGTCTGGATGATTTCGTCACCGTGGGTAAGTTTCCCATCAATGCCAGACTGCTGGATCAATATAATCAGGTTGTTTTGCAGTTTTCCGATGCTAAAGATCGCTATACGTCTTCGGTAGACAGTTATCCTTCCGATCATAACTATTTTGGCTATGTGAATGGATATGATGAACTCATTCTGAAAAAGTCGCTGCCGCCGACGTCATTCAGCATCGTGTATGCGCTGCCGTTGAAAGTCCTGCTCTCTCATATCAGCGCATTGATGATTAACATGCTTGTACTGAATATTCTATGGGCAATTTTTCTGTTTGTGTTGGCTTTGGTATTTGAGCGGAAAATGCTGTTGCCTGCGGAAGTGAATGCGTTCCAGTTGGAAGAGAATGAGCAATTCAACCGCAAGATTGTGGCGTCGGCGCCAGTAGGGATTTGCATCCTGCGTATTAATGACGGCACGAACATCCTCAGTAACGAGCTGGCGCACAACTATCTCAACCTGCTCACGCATGAAGACAGATTGCGAATTACCCGCATCATTTGCGAGCAGCAGTCCAAGTTTGTCGATGTCATGACCAGCCGCAATCATCATCTGCAAATCAGCTTTGTCCATTCGCGCTATCGTAATGAAAATGTGGCAATTTGCGTACTGCTTGATGTCAGTGCGCGCGTCAAAATGGAAGAATCGCTACAGGAAATGGCGAATGCCGCCGAGCAGGCAAGCCAGTCGAAATCGATGTTCCTTGCCACCGTCAGCCATGAATTGCGTACGCCGCTTTATGGGATTATCGGTAACCTCGACCTGCTGCAAACCAAGTCGCTGCCGAAGGACGCCAACCGTCTGGTCGTGGCGATGAACAACTCTTCTTCGCTGTTGCTGAAAATCATCAGCGATATCCTCGATTTTTCCAAGATTGAGTCGGAGCAGTTGAAGATAGAACCGTGTGAGTTTGCGCCGCATGAGGTTATCAGCCATATCACCAGTAACTATCTCCCGCTGGTGGTCAAAAAACGCCTGACGCTGTACTGCTTTATCGCTCCGAATGTTCCTGTCAGCCTGTTTGGCGATCCAGTGCGTTTGCAGCAGGTATTATCTAACCTGTTGAGCAATGCCATCAAATTTACGGACACGGGCTGCATCATCTTTGAAGTAGGCTGTCGCGATGGCTATCTGGAATTTGTGGTGCGCGATACCGGCGTGGGTATTCAACCGCGCGAGGCAGTGAAGTTATTTGATCCGTTCTTCCAGGCGGGAAGCGGTGTGCAGCGTCATTTTCAGGGCACAGGTTTAGGGCTGGCGATTTGTGAAAAGCTGGTCAATCTGATGGACGGCGACATTACCATCGAATCGGAGCCTGGGCTCGGCAGCCTGTTTGGCGTCAGGATTCCGTTGTATAAAGCGCGCTATGCCCCTATGGCAATCAACGCCAGCCTGCAGGGGAAAATATGCTGGCTGAGGGTGCGTAATGCTCGGCTGGAGGCGTATCTACTCGCTCTGTTGCAGGAGCAAGGTATGCAGGCTGTGCGTTACCAGAATCAAATTGTGTCGCCCGATGATGTGATGATTAGTGATTACACCTCGGCAGAGGACATTGGCGTTCGGGCGCATATCGTGATGAGTGGCGCACATAACGGATCAGCGCAGAAAGTTAGCGAAGGGCACTGGTTGCAAGGGACATCGACACCTCAGCACTTGCCTGATTTGCTCGAGAAAATCTATCGCTCAGAAAGTGAGGACAGAACTAGTCCCGAGATTTCGCCGCCGCTGACCAGCTATGTGCGTGCTGAGAATGGCGACATTATGATTCTGGTGGTTGACGATCATCCGATCAACCGTCGACTGCTGGCCGATCAGCTTGGTTCTCTGGGCTATCAGGCGATGACGGCAAATGATGGTGTAGATGGGCTGAGTGTATTGAGTAAAAACCACATTGATATCGTGCTGACAGACGTCAATATGCCGAACATGGATGGTTATTTGTTCACACAGCGTATGCGTGAACAGGGATTACGTTTCCCGGTTATCGGTGTAACGGCAAATGCGTTGGCGGAAGAACGAGATCGTTGCCTTGGGGCAGGGATGGATAACTGTTTGTCAAAACCGGTTACGCTGGATACGTTGCAGCAGGCGCTGTCGTATTACAGTAACGTGGTGCGTCAGGCGAGAACATCTGTGGAATAACCTGCACCAGCGGTTGCCGGTGCAGGAGAGGAAAAACTTAGTCTACCTGCGTGCCATTAACGGAAGACAGGTAGTTCAGCAGGGCGATATCGTTCTCGACGCCCAGCTTGGTCATGGCTGACTTCTTCTGGCTACTGATCGTTTTAATACTACGATTCAGTTTTTTGGCGATTTCGGTAACCAAAAAGCCTTCTGCAAACAAACGCAGCACTTCACTTTCTTTCGGGGACAGGCGTTTATCGCCGTAGCCGCTGGCACTGATTTTCTCCAGTACTTTGGATACGCTATCCGGCGTGAATTTCTTCCCTTTTTGCAGGGCTGCCAGCGCTTTGGGTAAATCGGTCGGCGCGCCCTGTTTCAGCACGATGCCTTCGATATCCAGATCCAATACTGCGCTCAAAATCGCCGGATTATTGTTCATGGTGAGAACAATAATCGAGAGGTGAGGAAAGTGGCGCTTAATGTATTTAATGAGGGTGATGCCATCGCCGTATTTATCGCCAGGCATGGATAAATCGGTGATTAAAACGTTAGCGTCCAGCTTAGACAGGTTATTGATCAGCGCTGTTGAGTCTTCAAATTCGCCAACCACATTGACCCATTCAATCTGCTCAAGCGATTTTTTGATGCCAAAAAGGACAATAGGATGGTCGTCGGCAATAATTACGTTTAGGTTACTCATCGTTTTGGTTACTCATCTTGTTGGCTACCTTGCTGCCCTTTAGGTTCTATTGGGGATAGTAATGCACTGACAAACCGCTCAATTTCATGAAGGTTAGCCTCGATTTGTACACTATCGTGCGCGGTAATATGCTGTTCAAGCTGTTCACACAGCTGTTTGCCAGGATGCAGATTCAGCATGGCAAACACGCCTTTCAGCCGGTGTGCCGTCTGCGAAAGCAACGGGAAATCGCCTGCTTCCGCTTCAGTATACAGCCTCTTTAAATCATCCGGTACTGTCTCCACGAACAGCGAATAATAGTCACTTGACGCCAATTGAGCGGCGTAAAATTCGACATCGTTCGGTTCCCCCTCTTGCATTGCATCGGGTGGTGTTTCCAGTTGCAGTTCAATCAGCTTAAGCAATGCCTCCAGCAGGAGGTGGCTGATATTATAGTTCACCCGCAAACGGCGCGGGCCCAAAGGCGTTACTGTGTCATCTTCATGACTCAGCAGCAGCGTATAATCCGCTTTTTTCTCCGGGTCATCAGTAATAAAGATATCCGCTTCCTGATTAATCTGACGTTCATCGCTGACTTGATAATTCGCGCCCCAGTTTGTCAGCATATGGCCGACAATATGCTGTACTTCATCAGATGTCACATCCAGCAGAACGGTAATACCATCCAGCAGTTTTTCTTCCTCTACGGGAAGCGTTTCCGGTTCCAGTTTGAGCGTCAGGATATAGTGTGTGCCTAACCCGGACTTACTGTTGATAGTTAATGCGCCGCCCAGTTTATTACAGAGTTGATTGCACAAAAATAAGGTCAATCCTGAATTTTGTCCGAAACGATCGGAAGCGGCAGGATGTAGGAAAGGATGTCGAATATTTTCCGGTTCTTTGCCTGAAACATTCGTCCCTGTATCGCTAACCTGAATAATCAGCGTGTCCGACTCATTATTTTTTCTATCAATCGACACCGTAATTTTGCCGTAATCCGTATTGGTTACCGAATAATTTAGCAGCAGCGCCAGCGTTTTTTTCAACAGCCCTGCATCACCGATGTAAGTTTGATTACTGTCCAAATTGTAATGATGGAATAGGGTCAGCCCTTTTTGATTCAATCGCGGCAGTAGTTCAAGGAGCACATTATCGATAAGCGCCAGCGGTGAAAAGCTGTCGTTGACCACGGCCCATTCCTGCGCTTCCAGCTTTTCATGCAACGCGATATTTTCCAGCAGTTCGATTGCGCAGCGGGTATCTGCTGTGAGTTGATCCAGCGTTTGTGTTGGTACGGTTGCCGTATCGCTGTGGCGTATCGCATGAATATGCTGCTGTAGTGAAATCAGCGGCTGTTTGAATTCGCTGAGCAGGTTTTGGAATAAACGTTTTCTGGCATGAATATTCTTTTCGTATTCACGTTGGGCTAGCAGTAATTTCCGCTGCACCAGAATCTCTTTATCCTGCTCACGCAGTAGGAAGAGGCAATAGTCTGGCGAATATTGGCTACGGATTTGGCGGATTTCATACATCTCATTATTAATGGTGACCTGAATGATGCCCTGATGCTCGTCCGCCATATTGGTGATTTTTTGCAAGCTCAGGTGCGGAAGCAAATGCTCCGCACGTTCATTTTGTATGATCACTTTGTTGCTGTTGAAATCATAAACCAGCACGCCCATCGGGATTTTTCCCGTTGTTTCGCGGTAAATATCCAGTTTCTTCTCTAACTGATGAGATAAATCCTCTCCAGGATGCACATACTTCCGACGGAAAAGATAAAAACCCGCGATGGATACACTCAGCAGAACCAGATTCAACAGCAGGAGCCAGATGTTATTGCGCAATGAATCAATAATCAGTGCTTTTACGGGCATCTGAAAAACGATTTTTATTGGTGCATTCACGAGCGTAGCGGAGATGTCCAGATTAGAACCATGAAGCTGCACATCGGCCATGCCTTCACTCGCATTGCTGCTATCCATATTGCTGGCCGCTGGCGTATCCGGCTTCAGCATAAGGTACTCACGCGGAATGGTGTCTGGAATTAAATCGTTAATCGGCAGATCGAACGCCAGAATTGTCGCCAGATGACCCGGCTGATTGAATGTAGTGCGCAGCGTAAAATAGTAGTCGTTATAGAAACGTAATTTACGCAGCGGAGAAAAACTTTCGCGTTCGTCTAACACATTCGCCTGTTGCAGCATTTCCGTCCGGCGGGCTTCGGCGATAACCGTAATATAATTGCCGCGGAACTGTGAGGAGATATCTTTCAGCGTCTGCGTAGAGATCATCGTCAGGCTATTGTCGATGCCATTCAGGTAATACATGGAATAGACGTTATTCTCTGCTCCCCAGAGAATATCGAGGTAACGCGATATGCGGCGGACCGATGTCAGCGTTGCCTTATCATGTTGCCCAAAAATCAGAGCATCCGTCTTCTGACCGTTTTTTTCTACGTAGAAAACATCGGGCATTAAATTAATCGCGGTAATGCTGGCGTCGCTAGTGGACGGTTCGCTGTTCAGGCTGCCGTAAATTTGGTACGTGAAGAAACGGTAGGTATCGATACGTTTCTGTATGCCTTGGGCAATGGTCGTCAGTGAATGTTTTTTGTCCGCCAACAAATCGTTGATGTAGCTATAGCCGAACGTTCCGGTAATAAGGAACGATAATACGGTAAGGAGGGTAAAATAACGCAGGATCATGGCTGGCATCAATTAACGCTCCTGATTAGCGGATTACGGCACGCGCGCTGGCGCTGACGGCAAGCAACAGCAGTGCGACAAACCCGAATGCGGTGGCTAGATTGCTGAACTGGGCAATAAAACCGAGAATGGTCGGGCCGATCAGAATACCTGCATAGCCTACCGTTGTAATAGAAGCGATGGCCAAATTTGGCGGCATGATTTTTTGATTCCCCGCGGCGCTGAAAAGGATTGGTACCACATTGGATGCGCCGATACCGACCATAACGAAGCCAAGAATAGCGGTGATTGGGTTATCAATGCTGATCGTTAACACCAGACCGAGAGCAGCACAGAGGCTGCCACCGGTAAGAATGGCGTAGCGTCCAAGCGCATTAACGATGCGGTCACCATTCAGCCTGCCCAGCGTCATTGCCACGGAAAACGCGGCATAGCCCATGCCCGCTTGCGCGCCGCTCAGGTTGCGTTCAACCGTTAAAAAGAGGGCGCTCCAATCCAGTATGGAACCTTCGGCTAAGAACATAATGAAGCACAGTGAGCCAATGAACATCACCCAACCGCGTGGAATAACAAACAGTGGGCCGCTGCTATCTTGATTCGTGGTGCGCAACAGGTGCTTGTGCGCGGTTGTCATGAATATCAGCATGAGGGCGACAATAGCCAGAATAGCCATCAGTGGAGACAGGCCAAGCCACAGCAGGGCGCTGACGCCACCAGCCCCGATAATCCCCCCGACGCTAAAGAAACCATGAAAGCCAGACATCATAGCTCGGCCGCTGGCACGTTCCACGATGATAGCCTGGATATTCATCGCGACATCGATCATACCGATGGACGCGCCAAAAAAGAGTAGCACGATCGCCATCATAGGCAGTGTCTCTGCCTGCGTCAGTGCGGGCAACACCAGACAAAGCAGTGCACTTGCCAGCAAAATAACGCTGCGGCATCCCAGCTTGCTGGTGAGAAAACCGGTGAGTGGCATGGCCAACAGTGATCCAATCCCGAGAGAAAGCAGCAACATCCCCAGAGAGGCATCGCTGATAGCCAGTCGCGTTTTAACAAACGGCACTAACGGTGCCCAGGACGCCATGGCAAAGCCTGCAACAAAGAAAACGATACGTGTCGCTGCCTGTGCTTTTTTGCCTGGCAGATTCTGATTACTGCATAACGGGTTGGAATTCAGTGTTGTACTCATCCTGAATGAGGCTATCCGGTCGACGTAACAAGGGCCTATTTTTACCATAATTAGCAGTCTGAATGAAAAGAATCGTGGTGCTCATCACGCCTATAATTGACAACAAACTTTGCTGGCTACTCCCCTTCGTGCAGCCTTAGCTGCTTTTGGCTTGCAGATCGAATGTGGCACGGGCTTGCTCGATGACTTCAAGGTTTTGCTCAGCCCACACCCACACGCCACAGAACGCCGCTCCAAGCCCAAGACCGAGATCCGTCAGGCGGTACTCCACTTTTGGCGGGATAACGGGATGTACGGTGCGGATCACTAACCCTTCACGTTCCATCTCACGCAGGGTTTGTGTCAGCATTTTCTGGCTGATTCCTGCTACTTTCTTTGCTAATTGTGTGAAGCGCAGTTCCCCGTTTTCAGCCAGAACCTCAAGGATGAACATCGTCCATTTGTCCGCTACTCGGCCGATCACTTCGTTAACCAGTGCTTCTACTCGTGGATCCTGCTTCGTCGCTGATGAAAGCTTTCTCTGGACTTCTGAGTATTTAGCGAAGTCGATGCTCATAGGTCACTCTCTTTCTTGTGGGTAATGGAGATCATTATGGTGCTTTTCTTTCCCGAAGTTTGCGTATCGGAGTGTCGATAGTCAAGTATCGAAGTTCCTTAAAGCCCGTATTCTCTACGCTTACTATTTGGTAAGTATTGCACTTTATGGTGCCTACTTCCCAAAAGTTTGTGAGGTGCTTATTCTTTGAAGCCTACCCGCTTTCCAGTAGAAAAGTGCGTCTGGCATTTGTGCGCAGCCCTGTTTCGTCGAACTGCGACGTTGTGCCCTATTACGCACGAATACTGTCGGAAGACGGGCATCGACTATGCGGCTGCATAGCGCCTGAATTTAAAAGAGATAGTTCCTGAATGTAAACGAGAAGGGGAAAGCTAATTATGCAAACGGCAAATAACACAATACTCATTACGGGAGGGGGTTCCGGCATTGGTCGCGAGCTCGCACAGCGTTTCAACGATCTCGGCAATACGGTCATTGTGACGGGTCGGCGAGCTTCTCTCCTGCAGGAGACGATCGATGGACGACAAAATATGCACGCGTTCGAATTAGATATCGATGATCCCAAGGCTATCAATGCGTTTGCACAGCGGATCGTGACGGAATATCCATCCCTCAACATCCTGATTAACAATGCTGGCATCATGCGTTACGACGATCTGAGTACTAGAAGCGATCTGTGCGATGCGCAGGCGCAGGTTACTACGAATGTGCTTGGGCCTATCCGCTTCACAAATGCCTTTATCGATCACCTGAAGAGCCAACAGAATTCAGCAATCGTTAATGTGTCTTCCGGTCTGGCTTTCGTTCCGCGCGCTGATGCGGCGGTTTATAGCGCGACTAAGGCTGCCGTTCACTTCTACACCCTGTCATTGCGGCATCAGCTTGTGGATCAGGTGGAAGTCATCGAACTCGTGCCACCGGGTATCCAAACCGAGCTCACGCCCGGTCAGTCGGATCGCGAAGGTTACATGCCTCTCAACGCATACATCGATGAAGTTATGGCACTATTTTGCGAGCAACCGACGCCAAACGAGATCGTTGTGAAGCGCGCTCAACTGCAACGCTTGGCTGAGCGTGAAGGGCGCTTCGAACAGGTGTTTGATTTGATCAACGTGCGGGCAACTCAGCAGCGCGCTAAGGGCAAATAAACCGTCCTCATACAGGCGGTATCGCTCTCTGCCGCAATCTCAAATCAATGGTGAAGGATTTCGTTATGTCCACACAAGATTTCAACAATCCCGTTCGTTCTGGTGAGGCTAGCCTTTCCAGACGCAAGATCCTGACCGCCGCCGCCATGGCAGCGCCAGCCGTGCTGTTAATGGGTACGGCGAGTAGCGGAGCTCAAGCCGCACAACCCAAGCCGGCTACTGGAAAAGTCGCATTGGTTACGGGATCGGCGCAGCCACTGCCAAGGAATTGGAAGGCCGCATGATTTCGGTCAATGCCATTGCTCCGGGATTGGTCAACACGACTATCTTCACCGATGGCAAGACGCCGCAGCAAATTGCTGGTTTTGCCCAGCGCACGCCGCACAAGCGATTGGCTGAACCAGAAGATATTGCCAACGTCATCTCTACGCTTTGCAGTAACGACGGCGGGTGGGTGAACGGTCAAACCGTGTTTGCCAATGGTGGCATTATCTGACGGTGGGGCAGTGTACGTCTATGATGGCGGAAACCGCTGCGCTGGCTTGATAAATTTAGGCTGGCACATCGGATCGTCGTAACACGGATGGGGGCGTTCAGCGAAGTGCTTGGCCTGGAACACTGTAAAAAAAATGCCGATTAGATAATCGGCAAAAGAAATCAGTCAAATTGAAGCAATAATGATGATGGAGTGGGATTTTAGTGCGATGCACGCGCTCAGTTTTGTTATTTGATGCGATTTCAGGTTGTGCTCACCGTTATTGTCATGCCCGTAAGGGTGGCGACCAGAGATGGCACGTCATAAAAAATGCGATCGGGCGTACTCTGCTGAAGGTAGCCTCTTGGTCTTGAATAACCTCTCACCCACGACGTGTTTTTTTCCCGTATAATCCCCTACTTTGTGTTAGGTCTCCGGGGTAACGGTGAAACAACTTTCCGACTTGCTGCGGCATTTGCAGCAGGATTTGCGCGAGCCACAGCCTGAACGCGCAGGTTTCAGACAAATAACGCGTTCCTTAACTCTCAGCGAGGCGTCTGAGCTACTACCGTGGCTGGCGACCCAGCCAGTGTACCCCCAATTCTATTGGCAGCACCGTCAGGATCGTGAAGAAACCGCCGTTTGCGGCAAGGTGTGTGGATTTCATCATCTTCAGGATGCTGAGGCATTCCTCGTTCAGCAGCAGTGCGATCCCGATGTGCGCATCTGGGGATTGAACGCGTTTAATCAGATAAAAGAAGGTAGTACCTCATCACCTGGCTATCTGTTTTTGCCTCGGGCAGAGCTGCGACGTCAGGATGATACGCTCAGCCTGAGTATTAACCTGTTCAGTGAAACGTCATTACAGCAGGATGCCGATGAAGCCTCGGCATTTATTAACCTGCTGCTGCCACCAGCGTCACTGCCTATTTTGCATGCGGAAGTGCAATCCGTCGGGCACCAGCCGGAGCGCCAGGGGTGGATTGATTTACTCCAGCGGGCGCTGCATGACATTAAAGCCGGGCTGATGGAAAAGGTCGTTCTGGCGCGCGCAACCACGCTAACGCTCACACAGTCGCTTCAGGCAACCACCTTTATGGCCGCCAGTCGTGCGGCGAATCACCACTGTTTCCATTTCATGCTGGCGCACGATGCGCGTCATGCGTTTCTCGGTTCTAGCCCTGAGCGGCTCTATCGCCGACGGGGGAGAGAACTGGAAACGGAAGCGTTGGCAGGAACGGTCGCAAGCGATCGTAATGTGCTTAAAGCCGCTGAGCTGGCTAGCTGGCTGATGAAGGACACTAAAAATCAGCATGAGAACATGTTGGTGGTGGATGATATTTGCCAGCGGTTACAGCAGTCGGCGCTGTCGCTGGATGTGATGCCGCCGGAAATTGTGCGTCTGCGCAAGGTGCAGCATTTGCGTCGTACCATTCATGCCACGTTACGCACCGCTTCTGATAGCGCGTGCCTCGATGCATTGCAGCCTACGGCGGCGGTAGCGGGGTTACCGCGGCAAGAAGCGCGCCGTTTTATTGCGGCGCATGAACCGTTTGAGCGTCGCTGGTATGCGGGTTCTGCGGGTTATCTTTCCCGTCAGCAGTCTGAATTCAGCGTGGCGCTACGTTCGGCCGAGGTGCGGGATCATGTTTTGACACTTTATGCCGGCGCCGGAATTGTGGCGGGTTCTGATCCAGAACAAGAATGGCAGGAGTTAGAAAACAAAGCCGCTGGGCTGAGATCCCTGCTAGACGGTGATATGTCATAGTTTTGTTTTATGATTGTTGTGTCAGGTACTGGTTTATATCAAAGTCAGCGTAGTAAAAAAAAATATAATAAGGCTGATCGCGATAGTCGTTGAAGGGCAACCAGGCCACCAACAGTTTGATCATTATTATTTGCTATACCCTAAATAATTAGAGTTGCAGGCAGGCGGCGAGTGCACGACTCCCAGGAGCTTACATCAGTAAGTGGCTGGGGCGAGTAAGAGAAGCCAACGTACATGCAGCTTGAAGTATGACGGGAATAACCTGCAACCTGAGTTGTTGAGTCCATCATGTCAACAAGTGTATTTAATCGCCGCTGGGCTACATTATTGCTGGAATCGCTGACCCGCCACGGTGTCCGGCATATCTGCATCGCGCCTGGTTCTCGCTCCACCCCGCTGACGCTGTCCGCGGCGGATAATCATGCGCTGATTTGCCATACGCATTTCGATGAGCGAGGGCTCGGGCATCTTGCGCTGGGGCTGGCAAAAGCCTCGCGTGAACCTGTTGCGATTATCGTGACATCCGGCACGGCTGCCGCGAATCTCTATCCCGCAATCATTGAAGCCGGGCTGACTGGTGAACGGCTGGTCGTTCTGACGGCTGACCGCCCGCCGGAGCTGATTGACTGCGGTGCGAATCAGGCGATTCGTCAGCATGCACTGTATGCCTCACACCCTACGCTGGCGCTGGATTTACCGCGCCCTACGCCCGATATTCCGGCCACCTGGCTGGTTTCCTCTGTGGATAGTGCTATGGCGCGGCTTACGCACGGCGCGTTGCACATTAATTGCCCCTTTGCTGAACCACTTTATGGTGCCGATGACGGCACGGCTTATCAGGACTGGCTAATGACGCTGGGCGACTGGTGGAATAGCCGCGAGCCTTGGCTGCGTGAAATGCGCCAGAGTTCGCTGGTGGTGCAGCCAGACTGGCCGCAGTGGCGGCAGAAACGTGGCGTCATTCTCGCTGGTCGCGTTAGCTCTGAACAAGGCACGCGTCTTGCTGCGTGGGCGAACGAACTGGGCTGGCCGCTGATTGGTGATGTTCTGTCGCAAAGTGGGCAGCCGTTACCCTGTGCAGATATTTGGCTGGCACACCCTGAAGCGGCGAGTCTGTTACGGCAGGCGGAAATCGTCCTACAGTTCGGTGGAAGCCTGACCGGAAAACGTCTGCTGCAATGGCAGGAACAGTGCCAGCCGCAAGAGTTTTGGTTAATTGATGATTTGCCGGGACGACTGGATCCCGCGCACCATCGCGGTCGCCGTCTGGTCGCGGACGTTGGCGAATGGCTGTCGGCGCATCCAGCAGACAAACAGACGCCGTGGGCGGACTTGCTGGTGGATATTGCCGATAGAACGCAGCGGCAGGTCGACGCGCATCTGTCTTCCCGCTTTGGTGAAGCGCAGCTGGCGCAGCGAATACCGGCGCTTTTGCCGCCGGACGGGCAGCTGTTTGTCGGCAACAGTCTCGTGGTACGTCTGATCGATGCGCTGGCACAGCTTCCACAAGGGTATCCTGTGTATGGTAATCGAGGAGCCAGCGGTATTGATGGCCTGATTTCCACACTGGCAGGTGTACAGCGTGCCACGGCGAAAGCGACGTTGGGCATCGTCGGCGATCTCTCCGCGTTATACGATTTGAATGCGCTGGCGCTGTTGCGTCAGTCTCCCGCTCCGTTAGTGTTGATCGTGGTGAACAATAACGGTGGACAGATATTTTCCCTGCTACCAACGCCGGTTGCACAGCGCGAAGCGTTTTACTGTATGCCGCAAAATGTGGAGTTCGGACATGCTGCTGCGATGTTTGGCCTGAATTACGTGCGAGCCGAAAGCTGGGAACAGCTGGCGGACACGGTGTCGGATTGCTGGACTCAGGGTGGCGTCACGCTGCTTGAAGTGGTGGTTGAACCGAAAGACGGCGCGGAAACGCTCAATGAACTGGTCGCGCAGGTGGCGGCGTGGACTCACTAGATTTTCAGGGGCTAGTCTGCCGGAAAGTGACGAGTGGCGCGGTTGCTCCGATGCAGCCGTGGCTGGTGTGCGTGCATGGTTTATTAGGCAGTGGTGAAGACTGGCTGCCTGTCCTACCGTTTTTTCGTGACTGGCCCGTGCTGCTGGTGGATTTACCCGGACACGGCGCGTCGCGAGCCATTGCTACCGCGGATTTTGCCGATATCAGCCGTCAGCTAACCGCAACGCTGCTGGCGCAGGGTATCGAGCGTTATTGGCTGTTGGGCTATTCGCTCGGCGGGCGCGTTGCGATGTACCACGCCTGCGAGGGGTATCGTGACGGTATGCTGGGGTTACTGGTTGAAGGCGGACACCCCGGTTTGCCAACCCCCGAGCAGCGTACGGAGCGTATCCAGCATGATGCACGTTGGGCGCAGCGCTTTCGTCAGGAGCCACTGCCGGATGTGTTGCAGGACTGGTATCAGCAGGCGGTTTTTGCCGATATTGACTCAGTACAGCGCGAACAGCTGATCGCGCGCCGCAGCACTAATCACGGCGCATCTGTTGCGGCGATGCTGGAAGCCACCTCGCTGGGGCGACAGCCTTTCTTGGCGGAGCGTCTCCAGTATCTGTCGAGACCTTTTGTTTACTTATGCGGTGCCAGCGACGTGAAATTTCAGACGCTGGCGGCGCAATATGGCCTGCCGTTACTGAGCGTTGCTCTGGCGGGTCATAATGCTCATCAGGCGAATCCGGCGGCCTACGCCGAGCGGGTTCGCACTTTTCTTTCGCATCCCGTTAAGGATTGATAACTATGCTTTATCCGAGTGAAGAACTGCTTTACGCACCGATTGAATGGCACGATTGCAGCGGCGACTTCGCCGATATCCTCTACCATAAATCCATCGATGGTATTGCCAAAATCACCATTAACCGTCCTCAGGTACGCAATGCGTTCCGTCCGCAGACGGTAAAAGAGATGATTCAGGCGCTCGATAATGCCCGTCACGATGACGGTATCGGGACGATTATCCTGACCGGTGCTGGCGATAAAGCATTCTGCTCCGGCGGCGATCAGAAAGTACGCGGTGACTACGGCGGCTATCAGGATGACAGCGGCGTGCATCATCTGAACGTGCTGGATTTCCAGCGCCAGATCCGCACCTGTCCAAAGCCAGTCATCGCGATGGTGGCCGGATATTCCATCGGTGGTGGACACGTTCTGCACATGATGTGTGATCTGACGATTGCGGCAGAAAATGCCATCTTCGGTCAGACTGGCCCGCGTGTCGGTTCCTTTGACGGCGGCTGGGGTGCTTCTTACATGGCACGCATCGTTGGTCAGAAGAAAGCGCGTGAAATCTGGTTCTTGTGCCGTCAGTACGACGCTGCGCAAGCGCTGGATATGGGGCTGGTGAACACCGTTGTACCGTTGGCCGATCTGGAAAAAGAAACCGTGCGCTGGTGCCGTGAAATGTTGCAAAACAGCCCGATGGCGCTGCGCTGCCTAAAAGCGGCGCTGAACGCGGACTGTGATGGTCAGGCTGGTTTGCAGGAACTGGCAGGCAACGCCACCATGCTGTTCTATATGACGGACGAAGGGCAGGAAGGTCGTAACGCGTTCAATGAAAAACGCCAGCCGGACTTCAGCAAATTCAAACGGAATCCGTAATGCGCCAGGTCACTCTCTATCGTTACAGCGTGCCGATGGAAGCCGGAGTGGTGCTGCGCAATCAGCGCCTGAAAACCCGCGATGGCCTTATCGTTCGCCTGCAAGAAGGTGAGCGGTTGGGCTGGGGTGAGATTGCACCGCTGCCAGAATTCAGTGTGGAAACGCTGGCGGAGGCGCAATCGGTCGCGCTTGAACAACTGGCTGCGTGGGCGACAGGGCGTGCATTTTCTGACGATCTTCCGCCGTCTGTTGCCTTTGGTTTGAGCTGCGCGCAGGCCGAATTGGATCAGTACCTGCCACAGGCGGCGGACTATCGCAAAGCGCCATTGTGCAATGGCGATCCTGATGAGCTGTTCGAGATGCTACAGGCGATGCCGGGCGAGAAAGTGGCAAAAGTTAAAGTTGGCCTGTACGAGGCGGTGCGTGACGGGATGATCGTTAACGTACTGCTGGAAGCCTTGCCGGATCTGAAACTCCGTCTGGATGCCAACCGCAGTTGGACGCGAGCCAAAGCGGACGGCTTTGCCCGCTATGTTGCCCCGTCATTACGTTCACGCATTGCGTTTCTCGAAGAACCCTGCAAAACCCGTGATGAATCTCGTGAGTTTGCGCGGGAAACCGGCATCAACATCGCCTGGGACGAAAGCGTGCGCGAAGCGGATTTTCGGGTGGAAGCCGAACCGGGCGTGAGCGCGATTGTGATCAAGCCGACGCTGGTCGGCAGTCTCGCACGCTGCCAGCAACTGGTGCAGGAAACGCATCAGGCTGGGTTAACGGCGGTGATCAGCTCCAGCATTGAATCCAGTCTGGGCTTAACGCAACTGGCGCGTTTGGCACACTGGCTGACGCCGGACACGGTTCCTGGGCTGGACACGTTGGATCTGATGCAGGCGCAGGTGATTCAACGCTGGCCGGATAGTACGTTGCCGCTTCTGGCTGCAGAGCAACTGGACGTGGTATGGCGATCCTGACTGACTGGCCGTGGCGACACTGGGCTAGCCAGACGCCCCAGTCTGTCCCGTTGAATGAGTCTGTCTCGTTGAATGAGCCTGTCGCGCTGATTGAAGATGAAACCCGCTGGAGCTGGCAGGCGCTCGCCCGGCGGGTAGATCGTCTGGCAGAGCATTTCGTACAGCAGGGCGTGACTGCCGAAAGTACGGTAGCGCTACGCGGGAAAAACAGCGTACAGATGCTGTGCAGCTATCTGGCGTTGTTACAGTGTGGTGCGCGTGCGTTACCGCTGAATCCACAGTTGCCCGATACGTTAACCGAGACGCTGTTGCCCGCGCTGAATGTGACCTATGGCCTGTGTCTGGCGGATAAACCGTGGCCGAATGCTGTACGCTCGCTTTCTTTACCATCAGATTCCTCGTCATCGGGTGATACCGACGAAACTAACTACACAACGCGATTACGCTGGCAGGCTGATCGGCTGGCGACGCTGACATTGACATCCGGTTCCAGCGGAATGCCGAAAGCGGTGGCGCATACGTTCGCTGCTCATCTCTCCAGCGCGGAAGGTGTGGTTAAGATGATGGCTTTTTCTGCCAGCGACAGTTGGCTGCTGTCACTTCCGCTCTTTCACGTTTCTGGGCAGGGCATCGTCTGGCGCTGGCTTGCTACTGGGGCAACGATGGTTGTTCGCGCGCATCAGCCTTTGGAGAGTGCGCTGCGTGATTGCACCCACGCTTCTCTGGTGCCGACTCAGCTATGGCGACTGCTCTCGGAAAATGCCTTTCCTGAAGCATTGAAAGCGGTATTGCTCGGCGGTGCGATGATTCCGCAGACGCTGACGCAACAGGCGGAGGCACGCGGTGTCAGCTGCTGGTGTGGTTACGGTCTAACTGAGCTGGCGTCCACGGTCTGTGCTAAGCGTGCCGATGGGCGTTCAGGCGTCGGAATGCCGCTGCAAGGGCGAGAGATCCGGCTTATGGGCGAGGAGATTCTGCTGCGTGGCAGCACGTTGGCTGCTGGCTATTGGCGTGACGGAAAACTGATTCCACTAGTCGATGATGACGGCTGGTTCCACACGCGCGATCGCGGACTATTTGCCGAGGGTGAATGGCATATTCAAGGGCGTCTGGATAATCAGTTCTTCAGCGGCGGGGAAGGGATCCAGCCGGAGAATATCGAGGCCGTGCTGTTGACGCATCCCGATGTTCAACAGGCATGTATTGTTCCCGTTGAAGACGCGGAGTTTGGCCACCGTCCTGTTGCGGTGTTGGAGTTGACACACACCACGACGCTTGATGCGGTACGCGATTGGCTACAGCCGCAGCTTGCTGGCTTTCAGCGCCCGGTTGCGTATTGTGCGCTGCCAGCCGAACTGAAGAATGGTGGAATTAAGCTGTCTCGCCAACAGGTAAAAAACTGGGTCAAGGCAATGTATCTCCACCCTAAAAGGTAGGGTAGCTCGGCTGGATGCTATTTATCTGGAGTGTGAGGGTCTGAACCCACCTTGAACCTCTGATGATTGGCGCTGGTTTCGCGATCAAACTGCGCCAGTTTTTCTAAAAACCAGATGTCCTGAAACTGTATCGGGCTGCGTCTTTCGGCATTCACCGTAGGATGAACGTCTTTCTCTGTGGTGCTTTTCCCTACCGCTACTTTTCCTTCTCTCACGATCGCTTCCTTCCGCTTGTTTTCCCCATCATCCATGATGAGTACTATTGTCCACTTTGTGTTTTTTGGGCAAATAGGTGGCGCTTATTGCTGCTATTGTCAGCAATTTCCAATGAGCATTTTTATGATTATTAACAGAATAAATCCCTGCTCAGGGCAATTTCATGCTGGAGTGGGGAGATGTTTCGGGTAGAATCGGCAACGATAACATCTTTACACGCGCGTTTAACGACGGTTTTAAGGATATTGAAAATGAAAAAGTTTGTGATTGCCTGTGCGGGAAGCCTGTTACTTGCAAGTGCTTCTGTACATGCCATTAGCCTTTCTGGGGAAGCTGGTCGTGATTACGCTGGTGCCAGTGCGGGCTTCGGTCTGGGTATTCCTGGTCTTGCTGGCAATGTGAGCTACTCCCACGGCGACAACAACAATGACGTCTACGGTTTTGGTCTGGGATACACCATTCCCGTTGGCCCACTCAAGCTGACTCTGGGTGGCAAAGCGCTGTATTTGAACCAGGATCACGGCAATGATGGCTATGGCGTTGCACTGGGTGGTGGCGTGCAGTGGCCGCTGAGCCGCCAGTTCTCGCTGTATGGCGAAGGTTATTATGCACCGGATGCTTTCTCCAGCCATGTCGACCACTATGTTGAAGGGAAAGCGGGCGTACGCTGGCAGGTGTTTGCACCGCTGAGCGTCGATGTGGGCTATCGCTACATCAATATGGCGCGTGAAAACGGCCCAGATAACAAGTTGGCTGATTCTGCCTATGTCGGCGTTGGTCTGAGCTTCTAATATACCCGTTATACTTAAAGCCGCAGGTGTGCTGGCTTTATGTTGTAGCCGGAAAGAAAAAAGAGCGTGAATGTTGAGTTCACGCTCTTTTTTTATGACGGGCATCCTTGTCCGTCACCCTTCGGGCCGTTGCTACGCAACGTTGAAAAACGCTCCCTGCGTTTTTTTATGTCTAGGGCGGCCGAAAAGATTAGCTGATTGACGGCAGCCAGCCTGCCACCATCGCCAACTGGATCAGGATGATGCTTATGCCGCTGACGAAGACCATAGCCAGAACCGGCACACCGCCACGAGTTGCACGTATTTCAGGATTTTGTTTGCGTACTTGCCAGCTCAGCAGAACGGGAATGAGTAATGCCAGCACGGCCAGTGCAATCGCCGCATAGCCCAGCGCCATGACAAACCCTTGTGGGTAAAAGAGTGCGAATACCAGCGGTGGAATAAAGGTCAGCAAGCCCGTCTGTGCACGCCCTGTGACGCTATTTTTACGCTTAAATAGATCGGCTAAATAATCGAATAATCCGAGCGCCACGCCGAGGAAAGAGGTCGCCAGTGCCAGATCGGCAAACAGGTGGACGGCCAATTCAACGTGCGGTGAGGCAACCAGAGTACGAATCGCCTGCATCAATCCATTCAATCCTGCCTGATCGGTTAAAATAGCATTGAATGTCGAAGAACTCAGACTGCCCAACATCGCGAGCTGCCAGAAAATATAGGCAATCAGCGGTATCACGCTACCGATAAGGAATATCCGGCGCAGCTTACGACTGTCACCACCCATGTAGTGCACGATACTGGGGATACTGCCGTGAAAGCCGAATGAGGTCAGAATAACGGGTAATGCTGAGAGCGTCAGACCCTGTTGCAGCGGCAGCGTTAACAGATTGACGCGCTGAATGTGCGGAACCATGACGGCTAGCATGATGACGAGCATCAGTACTTTGCCGCTAAACAGGATGCGGTTAAATAAGTCGACAGAAGATGTCCCGATGCAGACGACGCCGCCAGCAACCAGTGTGAAGAGCAAAATCCCTGCGGACAGCGGAAGTGAGTAGCCACTCCACTGGCTGATGCTGCTGGCGAGCAGTTCGCCTGCGCCGCTGATATATGCCGCCGTTAGCGCATACATCAGAAATAGCATGCTGAAACCGGTAATCCACTGCCCCCAACGGCCGAGGTAGATTTTTGCCAATGTGCCTAATCCCGTGTGCGATGGTTGATGCTGATATACTTCAACCAGCAACAAGGCGCTGTAACACATCAGTGCCCACAGGACGATCAATATCATTAATGTGGTACCAAATCCGACGCCCGCTGTTGCCAATGGCATCGCCAACATTCCTGCTCCAATTGTGGTACCAGCAACGATAAAAATACTGCCAATAGTACGATTTTTCACCTATTCCTCTATATATAGCGTGGTTATACTCCAAATAATTCGAGTTTCAGGAAGGCGGCAAGAGAAGGAATCCCGATGAGCTTACTCAGGTAAGTGATTCGGGTGAGTGAACGCAGCCAACGCACATGCAACTTGAAGTATTACGGGTATATGCAGATATTTTTGGCAGCAGGGTAGAGTATTCAGTGATTCCTGTCAAAACGCTGTTACGAAGGGTGTAATTTTATATTTACACTGGAGTGAGATGCGTCGGCGTGGCGCATTATCGGGCTGGCTGAAAGAAATATTGTGTTTGTTCATCTGACTTTCTAAAGTGGTTCCAGAATCATCATCAGGAGTGAAAAAATGCTTAGGGTTGAGATGTTATGTACCGGCGATGAAGTACTGCATGGTCAGATTATTGACACCAATGCAGCCTGGCTGGCGGATTATCTGTTTCAGCAGGGACTACCGATGACCAGCCGGATGACGGTGGGTGACGAGCTCGATGCGCTGGTGACGGCGATAACGCAGCGTAGCCAGATAGCCGATATCCTGATTGTGAATGGCGGCTTAGGGCCGACCAGCGACGATCTCAGCGCATTAGCTGCGGCCACCGCAGCAGGTGAAGGGCTGGTTGAGCATGCCGAATGGCTGGCGCGTATGGAGGCTTTCTTTGCCGAGCGCGGCAGAGTGATGGCGCCCAGTAACCGCAAACAGGCGCAAATCCCCGCCAGCGCTGAGATGGTGGATAACCCGGTGGGCACCGCCTGTGGTTTTGCGCTGCAATTGAACAAATGCCTGATGTTTTTTACGCCGGGCGTACCCTCTGAATTCAAGGTCATGGTCGATCAGCAAATTATGCCGCGCTTGCGCGAGCGTTTTGCTGTCGCAGACGCGCCGCTGTGCCTGCGTTTGACCACCTTTGGCCGCTCCGAGAGCGATCTGGCAAGCCAGTTGGATGGCATGGCGTTACCGCCGGGCGTGGTGTTGGGCTACCGTTCTTCTATGCCGATTATCGAGCTGAAATTGACTGGCCCAGCGGCACAGAAGGAAAAAATGGAGCAGCTGTGGGAAACCGTGCGCACCGTCGCAGGGGAAAATGCCATCTTTGAAGGCACGGAAGGGCTCCCTGCACAGCTGGCTCGACGTCTTGCCGAACGTGATATGACGTTAGCGGTGAGTGAACATTTCACTGCTGGGTTGCTCAACTGGCAGCTCCAGTCTGCAAGCGTTCCGCTGGCGGGCGGAGAATTGTTGGCAAACGCTCAAGACACCAGCCTATCTGGGCTAGTTGACTATGCACGCCATCTGGCAGAGCGCCAAGGCGCATCGTTAGCGCTGGTGGTCGGTAGTCGGGACGATGCTGAGCTTTCCTTGGCTCTGCATACGCCCGAAGGATCTTTCGCCCAAACGATACAGTTCAACGTACAGCGCTACAGTCTGAAAACCCATCAGGAAGTCGTCGCGATGCTGGCGATGAATATGCTGCGCCGCTGGCTAAACGGCTGGTCAGTCTACGGCGGCCACGGCTGGATCTCGGTGTTGAAGACGCTGTAGTCAGCGGGGAATTGAGAATCTGATCCTCATCCTGCCTCTTAGCCACATTTCTATTCGGCTTTCGGGGGGGTCGTGCGCGATAGTACCGTTATTTTCATGCTACCTCGTAGCACGCGCCCGACACGGGGCGTCTCAAGCGCCGCTCGCCCCGTGACCCCAGGCTTTTTGGCGTGAATTACGCCGCTACGCGGTGCCTTCGTCGATATCAGGCTTAACGGACCGCTTGCGACACGTTCCCGACGTGGCGCAAGCTTTCGCCACATCCATGTGGCTCATCCTAAGCCAGCTATCTCCTCAGCATAATTTTTTACGCCGGTGGGGAGACAGTCTGTGAATTAATATAACAAAGAATAAAGCTGACGACGGTAGCGGGCGGCGAGGGCGTCGCTGGTGCCGAGGGCGGCCATGATGTCCATTAGCGTTTTACGTGCGCTGCCGTTAGCGACGGCCAGATCTTTCTTCAGGAATCCCATCAGCAGTTCAAGCGCTTCTTCATTACGACCAACCTGATGCAGTTGCAGAGATAGCTGCACTGCCAGATCTGCATTTTGCGGGTCCGCGTCCAACTGCTGCTGCAAATGCTGAATTTCTGGTGTATCTGCTGCCTGTTTCAGCAACTCAATCTGAGCGACGAGGCTGTGATAGCGAGTGTCTTGATCTTGCAAAGGAATGGTAGCCAACACGGCTTCGGCGTCTTCACTGCGTTTAATTTGAATCTGTACTTCCGCCAACATCAGGCCGATGTCGCTGCGCTGCTGGCTGAGTTGCCAGGCGTCTTTCAGCAACTGCATTGCTTCCGGCAGTTTGTCTTCCTGAATCAGCTGCTGTGCCTGAGCGACTTTTAGCTCTTCTTCTTTCGGCAGTGCGCGTTTCAGCAATTCGCGAACCGCTTCTTCCGGCTGTGGGCCTTGAAAACCATCCAGCGGCTGTCCGTCTTTAAACAGATAAACGGTTGGGATTGAGCGCAGGCCAAACTGGGCGGCTACGCGCTGCTCGGCATCACAGTCAACCTTCGCCAGAACAAACTGTCCTGCGTATTCCTGCGCCAGCTTGTCCAGCACTGGCTCCAGTTCCAGGCAGTGTTGGCTACGCGCCGACCAGAAGTAAAACAGGACGGGCAGTGTCGCGGAGTGTTCCAAAACCTGATTTAGGTTGGATTCGTTAACGTCAACGATAGTCGCTTGTTGTTCTAACATGAGTATTCTCTCTTACTTCTTGAATTCGTTTGATCTTTAGATGGGGCCTGTTGATGTGACTTACAAGCCTCGTGCAGAGGTGAGTGCGCAATACGTCACCCTCTGCCGCCTTATCCTCGTAATACTTTATCCAGCAGACACCCCGGTAACAGACGACGCAGCCAGGTTAAGGCGTGAGCCACCAGCGTTACGGGGTAGCGTAATTTAGGTCGTGAACTTTCCAGCGCATGATGGAGTTTCGGCAGTATCGCTTCCGGCGGCAGCGTGAAGCGTTTGGCGATACCGGGATTGGTGACCGGCTTGTCCGTCTGCGTTTGCGCCACGTTATCAGTAAAGCGTGTGCTAATCGGGCCGGGTTCGATCAGGCTGACGCGCAGCCCGCTGCCGTGGAGTTCCATGCGCAAGGCATCCGACCAGGCTTCCAGTGCATATTTGCTGGCGGCATACGCGCCGCGTCCCGGCGTGGACACCAGCCCCATGACCGAACTGGTCTGGATGATGCGGCCTTCGCCGTGTGGCAGCATTGCGGGCAATAGCAACTGTGTGAGCTGATGCGTACCGAACAGATTGCTGGAAAACTGTTGTTCGAGCTGTTGGCGTGAAATCGTATTGAGTGGCCCATACAGGCCGTATCCGGCGTTGTTAAATAAACCATACAGGCGGCTATCGGTCAGTCTGATCACGTCCGCAGCGGCCTGTTCAACGCTGGCGCTGTCATCCAGATCGAGCGTGATTGCTTCCAGACCCAACGCGGCCAGACGCGTGACATCCTCTGCGCGGCGGCAGGCCGCAATCACGCGATAACCGCGTTTTTGCAAATCCTGTGCGGCAATTAGGCCAATGCCGCTGGAGCAACCGGTAATGAAGACCGTTTTTTGCATAACTTTACCTAATTCAAAAGCCTATTTATTAAGACTCATGGTTAACTAAGGGTTCCAGCTGCTTCGCCATCCATTCTGCGATAAACGGTTGTGCATCACGGGTTGGATGGATGCCATCTTCCATCATCCACTCCGGTTTAAGATACACCTGCTCCATAAAGAAAGGCAGCAGAGGAAGCGCAAACTGCTCCGCAAGTTTGGGGTACATATTGCTGAATGACTCGGTGTAGCGGCGGCCATAGTTGGTTGGCAAACGAACCTGCATGAGCAGCGGCTTAGCGTTAGCCTGTTTGACTAGCGTAATGATTTTCGCCAGATCCTGCTCGATATTGGGTGCAGGAAATCCCCGAAGCCCGTCATTGCCGCCCAGTTCAATCAATACCCAACGTGGCTGATGTTGTTTCAGTAGAGCCGGAAGTCGCGCCAGCCCCTGTGCGGTGGTATCGCCGCTAATGCTGGCATTAACCACGGCGATGCCTTTTTTCTGCGTCTGCCACTGCGTGTTCAGCAGCGTTGGCCAGGCGTTAGCGGCTGGCATCTGGTAGCCCGCACTGAGGCTATCGCCCAGAATTAATAATGTGTCAGCGGCGAAAGCGCGTACGCTGCATAATCCCAGAAGCAAAAGGACGAAAACATGTTTGCGAAGACCAGCCCAGCGAGTGCTACGCCAAGCAAAACTGCGCACGTAGAAAACATTCTTGAAGTTCATCATCTTAGTAAGCACGTTGGTCAAGGAGAGAATCGGCTTTCCATCCTTACCGGAGTTGAGCTCATTGTCAAACCTGCGCAGACAATTGCCCTGATTGGCGAATCCGGTTCCGGTAAGTCAACCTTGTTGGGGATTCTGGCTGGTCTAGATGATGGCACTGAAGGTGACGTTAGCCTGATGGGAAAATCGCTGAACGCACTGGATGAAGAAGGTCGTGCGGCACTGCGTGCTCAACACGTCGGTTTTGTCTTCCAGTCTTTCATGCTGGTGCCGACGCTGAATGCGTTGGAGAACGTGCAATTACCGGCGTTGCTGCGCGGTGAAAGTGACAGCCACAGCCGTGGGCAGGCCGAGCAACTTCTGCAACAGCTCGGGCTAGGTGAGCGCTTACATCATCTTCCCGCCCAGCTTTCTGGCGGTGAACAGCAGCGTGTGGCGCTGGCGCGTGCCTTCAGCGGTCGTCCTAACGTGCTGTTTGCCGATGAGCCTACCGGGAATCTGGATCGTAAAACCGGTGAACGCATCGTTGATTTGCTGTTTTCCCTCAATCGCGATTATGCCACTACGTTAATTCTGGTGACGCACGATGAGCAACTGGCGGCACGCTGCGAGCGACGTCTGCGGTTAGTCGACGGCAAACTGCGGGAGGACGCATGATCTGGCGGTGGTTCTGGCGCGAATGGCGCTCTCCTTCCTTACTGATTGTCTGGCTGGCGTTAACGCTGGCGGTGGCCTGCGTGCTGGCGCTGGGTACGATCAGCGACCGCATGGAAAAAGGGCTCAGTCAGCAGAGTCGTGATTTTCTGGCGGGTGACCGCGTGCTGCGTGCATCGCGGCCTGTCGCGGATACCTGGCTTCTGGACGCGCAGCAGCGCGGGCTGACGCTCAGTCGGCAGATCTCCTTTATGACCATGACGTTCGCGGGCGATACGCCGCAGTTGGCGCAGGTCAAGGCTACTGACCAGCGCTATCCGCTGTATGGTAATTTGCAGACGCGTCCTGAAGGGCTGCATGCCGAAGCGGGAACGGTGCTGGTGGCACCGCGCCTGCTGGCGCTACTCGGCTTGAACGTCGGTGACATGCTGGACGTCGGCGATACCTCGTTGCGTATTAGCGGTGAACTGATTCAGGAACCGGATTCCGGCTTTAATCCGTTCGAAACCGCGCCGCGTATTCTGATGAATCTGGACGATGTCGAGAAAACAGGGGCGATTCAGCCGGGCGGCCGCATTACCTGGCGCTACATGTTTTCCGGCAATGAAAAACAGATTAGTGAGTTCAGTAATTTCATCAAGCCACAGCTCAAGCCCGATCAGCGTTGGTATGGCATGGAAGATTCTGAAGGCGCACTGAGCCAGTCGTTAAAGCGATCACAACAGTTCCTGTTGTTGTCGGCGTTGCTCACGCTGCTGCTGTCTATCGCCGCCGTTGCAGTGGCGATGGGGCATTACTGCCGCAGCCGCTATGATTTGGTCGCTATTCTGAAGACATTGGGAGCAGGCAAACAAGCGCTGAGGCGCTTAATCATCGGCCAATGGCTCTCTGTGCTCGGGCTGGCGGTAGTTTGCGGTAGCGTGCTTGGGCTGGGATTTGAAGCGCTGTTGATGAAAATGCTGGCTCCGGTGCTACCTGCTGCATTGCCAGCCTCTGGGCTATGGCCGTGGGTATGGGCGTTGGGATCGCTGGTGTTGATTTCGCTGTTGGTTGGGCTACGGCCGTATCGACTGCTGCTGGCGACACAACCGCTGCGCGTGCTGCGTCAGGATGTGGTAGCGAACGTGTGGCCGCTGCGCTACTACCTGCCAGTTGTTGTGCTTATTGTTGTCGGCCTGCTGGCCGTGTTGTCCGGTGGTGGCGTGCTGCTGTGGTCGCTGCTCGGCGGTGTGGCAGTGCTGTCGCTACTGTTGGGCGTTATCGGTTGGGGCGGACTGCTGCTGTTACGGCGTTTGACGGTTAAACGACTGGCGTTGCGTCTGGCTATTAATCGCCTGTTGCGTCAGCCGTGGTCGACACTCAGCCAACTGGCCGCGTTTTCGCTGTCCTTCATGCTATTAGCGTTGCTGCTGGTGATGCGTGGCGATTTGCTGGAGCGCTGGCAGCAGCAGTTGCCTCCGGGCAGTCCGAACTATTTCCTGCTGAATATCACGGCGGAACAGGTGCCGCAGGTGAGGGATTTCCTCTCTCAGCATAACGTGATGCCGGAGCAGTTCTTCCCGATTATTCGTGCGCGGTTGACGGAGATTAATCAACAGATCGCGACGGAAGTGATCCATGAGGACGATCCGGGTGGTAACACGGTAAACCGTGAATTGAACCTAACCTGGATGAACGGGATTCCACAACATAACGTGCTGGTGGAAGGGGAAGCACCGAAGGCGGGCGAAGTCTCGATGGAAGCGAAAGAAGCCAAAGAGATGGGCATCAAGATTGGTGATACGATGACCTTTACTGGTGATACGCAGCCGTTTAGCGCCACGGTGACCAGCTTCCGTCAGGTTGACTGGGAAAGCCTGCGCCCGAACTTCTTCTTTATTTTCCCCGTGGGGGCGTTGGATAACCAGCCACAGTCCTGGCTGACCAGCTTCCGCTACGATGGCGATGAGAAGATGATTACCCAAATGAATCGTCAGTTCCCGACGGTGAGCGTGATGGATATCGGCAGTATTCTGCGTCAGGTAGGGCAAGTCTTGCAGCAGGTCAGTCGTGCGCTGGAGATTATGGTCATACTGGTGCTGTTCTGTGGTGTCTTGCTGTTGCTGGCACAAATTCAGGTCGGGATGCGTCAACGGCGTCAGGAGTTGATGGTGTACCGGACGCTGGGTGCGGGATTACGCTTGTTGCGCACCACGCTGTGGTGTGAGTTCGCGGTACTGGGTTTGGTGGCCGGAACCGCGGCGGCGATTGGCGCGGAATCCGCCCTGTGGCTGTTACAGCGGAAGGTCTTTAACTTTGCCTGGGAACCGAATGTCACTATGTGGATAACGCTTCCGTTAATCGCGGCGTTCCTCCTCTCGCTCTGCGGCGGTTGGCTGGGTGTGCGGCTACTGCGCGGCAAAGCGTTATTCCGGCAGTTCGCGGGGTAACGATTGCATACCGCCATACTTCAAGTGGCATAGGCGTTGGTTTTGTTACCTGGCCCATTCGTGGGCCTTATCCTAAAGGGGTAACGCCTTGCGTTATTCAAAACGCTAACGTTTTCCCCCGCATTTCTAATTATTTAGAATATATAACGTCAAATGCTCGATATTAGCGATGTGCTGATTTGGTGGCTGGAGTTAATTATTTCGGACCGGTTTTATTTTAAAGTATTGTTATTTTCGCTGGAGGAAATAATAACGACGAAAGTGTCATTCTTATAAGTTCGCCTCTTTTTTATTTATCAAACGGGAATGCTTTTTATTTGAGAGTCATAAGATTCTGCGATAAATGACGCCCATAAAATAATAATGATTATTATTTCCTTCCGATAGTGCTTTCCATGTGTCAACACCAGTGAGGTAACTGAAGCGATCTTACTCATGTTTTTATGAATAATAAATTTTTGATGATTAAAAAATGATGCAAATCAATTCGATGTTATGTGCAAGGAGTAATCAGTATTGCCATTAAGTTTGTAGTGAGTTGCTCACTGGCTAACTGAAGGTATGTAAGAATAATGACTGAAGAAAATAAAATGTTTTTCCGTGAGGGTGTCAATCGTCGTGATTTCATGAAGCTGTGCGCTGCGCTGGCTGCAACCATGGGGCTGAGCAGTCGAGCGGCGGCTGATATCGCTTCCTCGGTGAGTTCTTCTGCGCGGCCACCCGTTATCTGGATTGGAGCACAGGAATGTACAGGCTGTACGGAGTCTTTATTACGGGCGACTCACCCGACTATTGAGAGTCTGTTGTTAAACGTTATCTCTATGGAATATCACGAAGTGCTTTCGGCGGCGTTTGGTGAGCAGGCGGAGGAAAACAAACACCACGCTATTGAGAAATACAAAGGCCAATATGTGCTGGTTGTGGATGGATCTATCCCCATAAAGGATGGTGGAATCTACTGCATGGTGGCCGGTAAGCCAATAGTTGACCACATTCGCGAAGCCGCGCAGCACGCCGCAGCGATCATCGCAATTGGGTCTTGCTCCGCATGGGGTGGGGTTCCTGCAAGCGGTGTTAATCCTACCGGCGCGGTCAGTTTGCAGGAAATCCTGCCTGATAAAACGGTCATCAACATCCCTGGCTGTCCCCCTAATCCGCATAACTTCCTGGCCACCGTCGCCCACATCATTACCTATCAGCGTCCCCCTGCGCTTGATGCGAAAAACCGTCCCGAGTTCGCCTACGCCCGTCTGATTCATGAGAATTGCGAGCGCCGCCCGCATTTCGATGCGGGGCGTTTTGCCAAACAGTTCGGTGATGATGGCCACCGACAGGGGTGGTGTCTGTACCACCTCGGCTGCAAGGGGCCGGAAACGTACGGTAACTGCCCGACTCTGGAGTTCTGTGATGTCGGTGGTGGCATATGGCCGGTTGGGATCGGCCATCCATGCTATGGCTGCAATGAGCAAGGTATCGGTTTTACTAAAGGGATAGCTCAACTCGCCAGCGTCGAAAACCCCACACCGCGTAATGCCAAACCAGACGTGATGAGTCAGGAAGGGGGGAATGTCAGCCTGAGCACGGTCGGGTTGCTTGGCGGTGTTGTGGGGCTGGTGGCTGGCGTCAGTTTGATGACGGTGAAAGAGCTGGGGCGGCAACAAAAGACCAATCGTAACGATGGTGATCAGCCCTCGCGCAAGGAGTAAGCCGTGGACAGACGTAATTTTCTAAAACTGGCTACTGGCGGGATGATGACGGTCGGCATCGCCCCCTCTGCGTTGGCGAAAGCAGAGAACAAGCCGCCAATTCCGAACTCGCTTGGCATGCTGTATGACTCAACGCTGTGCGTGGGGTGTCAGGCATGCGTCAGCCAGTGTCAGCGTATCAACCATAGTGATGCACCGCATGGGGCGACCTACGCCTATGCGGGCACGGAACCGATATGGTCGAACAACGATAAGCTCAGCCCCTACACCAACAACATTATTCAGGTGTGGAGTGATGGGAGCGGCGTACATAAAGACCAGACGGAAAACGGTTATGCCTATATCAAAAAACAGTGCATGCACTGTGTGGATCCCAACTGTGTATCCGTTTGTCCGGTGCAAGCATTACGTAAAGACGCCCATACAGGCATCGTGCATTACGATCCCGATGTGTGTACCGGTTGCCGTTACTGCATCGTGGGGTGCCCGTTTAATGTGCCGAAATATGACTATGACGACCCGTTCGGAAAAATTCACAAGTGTGAGCTTTGCAATCAGAAGGGCGTTGAGCGGTTGGATAACGGAGGGTTGCCGGGGTGTGTTGAAGTCTGCCCAACGGGGGCGGTGATTTTCGGCACGCGGGAGCAACTGCTGGACGAAGCTAAAATGCGCCTTGCAGGGAAAACAGGAGAGCCTTACCGGTTTCCACGCCAGACATTGCAGGGGAACGATCGGTACGAACATCCTCTTCCACATTATCAGCAACATGTATACGGCGAGTTGGAGGGGGGCGGAACACAGGTGCTGGTGTTGACTGGCGTACCGTTTGAAAACTTAGGGTTGCCACCGCTGGATAGCCTATCAACGGGGGCGCGTTCCGAACATGTGCAGCACTCTTTGTATAAAGGCATGGTTCTGCCGTTTGCTGCACTGGCAGGGATCACTTTCCTGGTGCAGCGCAACATGGGTAAGCACGATCAGGACGAAAAAGAGGATGAACATGACGATGCATAAAACGAGCCCCCTTGGCGGGCGGCTGGTGAGTTGGCCCGTGATGTTGCTGGCACCTTTCATTGTGTTGTGCCTGTTGTTGATCGTGAAAAGGCTGGTGCTGGGGATTGGTTCCGTTTCCGATTTAAATGGTGGCTATCCATGGGGTATCTGGATTGCTTTCGATCTGTTGGTCGGAACCGGTCTGGCGTGTGGTGGCTGGGCGTTGGCCTGGGCTGTCTATGTTTTTAACCGCGGTGAATATCATCCATTGGTGCGTCCTGCGCTGCTGGCTAGTCTGTTCGGTTACTCACTCGGCGGGTTATCCATCACGATCGACGTGGGGCGTTACTGGAATCTGCCTTACTTCTTCATTCCCGGCCATTTCAATACGTCGTCAGTGCTTTTTGAAACGGCAGTGTGTATGACGATATACATCGGCGTGATGGTGTTGGAGTTTGCTCCGACGCTGTTAGAGCGCTTGGGGTGTAAGGTCTCACTCAGGCGTTTGAATAAACTGATGTTTTTTGTTATTGCGCTGGGGGCTTTGCTGCCATCAATGCATCAGTCATCCATGGGGTCGCTGATGATTGCTGCGGGTATCAAGGTGCACCCGCTATGGCAAAGCTACGAAATGCTGCCGCTGTTTTCGCTGTTAACCGCCGCTATTTTGGGATTCTCAATTGTGATTTTTGAAGGATCTCTGGTTCAGGCGGGCCTTAGGGGGAAAAGCGTTCAGGAGACACCGTTATTCACTCGGTTGACCCGCACCATCGATATTCTGCTGTTGTTGTTTATTGTACTGCGCTTCGGGGAGCTTATTGCGCGAGACAAGACCGCGTATTTGTGGCACATCGATCGTTTCGCCCTTTCATTCTGGGTGGAAACATTGCTGCTGGCGATCCCTTTGCTGCTTTTCCGCCGGAAGAATAATCGTCGCGACCCTCGCTTGTTGTTCATCGGTGCGCTGTGCATGGTCTTTGGTGCGGCGTTCTGGCGTCTGAATTATTCCCTATTGAGTTACAACCCAGGCAACGGCTACGGCTATTTCCCAACATTCAGCGAGCTGCTGATATCCATCGGTTTTGTGGCAATAGAAGTCTGTGCCTACATCCTGTTGATCCGGTTGTTGCCAGTGTTGCCTGTGCATCAACACAAAAATGAAAATAAATCGTTAGAGGTAGAGCATGAGCCAACGCATCACCATTGATCCCGTCACCCGTATTGAAGGGCATCTGCGCATCGATTGCGAAATTGAAGACGGCAAAGTGGTTAAAGCCTGGTCATCCGGCACCATGTGGCGCGGTATGGAGGAGATAGTCAAAGGCAACGATCCGCGCGATGCGTGGATGATTGTGCAACGTATTTGCGGGGTGTGTACCACCATTCATGCGTTGGCCTCTGTGCGGGCGGTGGAAAATGCGCTGGGGATGGAAGTGCCGGTCAACGCCCAATATATCCGTAATATCATCGCGGCTGCGCACAGTATTCATGACCACATCGTGCACTTCTACCAACTTTCTGCGCTGGATTGGGTTGATGTCACTTCTGCACTACAGGCCGACCCGAAAAAAGCCGCCGATCTGCTAAAAGGCCTGTCAAACTGGCCGCTGAACAGTGAAGCGGAATTTGCTCAGGTGCAGCAGAAGATTAAAAATCTGGTCGGTAGCGGCCAGCTCGGTATTTTCGCTAATGGCTATTGGGGACACACGGCGATGTCGTTGCCGCCGGAGATTAACCTGATTGCCGTCGCTCACTATTTGCAGGCGCTGGAGTGTCAGCGTGATGCCAACCGGATAGTCGCGATTCTGGGGGGGAAAACGCCGCATATTCAGAATCTGGCCGTTGGCGGCGTGGCAAACCCCATCAATCTTGATTCACCGGGCGTGCTGAATCTGGAACGCCTGATGTATCTGAAATCCTTTATCGATCGTCTTGGTGATTTCATCGAACAGGTTTATCTGGTCGACACAGCGGTTATCGCTGCTCATTATCCTGAGTGGTTCACCGTGGGGCGAGGAGCCGACTGTTATCTCTGTGTACCGGAACTGCCTGTCGATCGTAAAAGTGAGACGTTCCTGATGCCGGGCGGGTTTCTGGATAATGGAAAATTTCGCCCGATAAACAATCCGCGTGATGAATATCTACTCAAGGGGATCGAGGAAAGTGGCAAACATGCCTGGTATCAGGATGATCAGCCGTTGGCTCCTTGGGAGGGATTGACCCGCCCGAATTACACCGGCTGGCAGGATGACGGTAAATATTCATGGGTGAAATCGCCAACCTTCTATGGCAATGCGGTGGAAATGGGGCCTTTGGCGTGGCTGCTGTGCAATCTGCGAGCTGGCTATCAGCCCGCACAGCATTATTTCACACGCGCCAATGATATTTACAAAACGCTAACCGGTAACGTAATGACGGAGGATCAACTGCCATCAACGTTGGGCCGGGTTTTAGGGCGCACCGTACATACCTGCGTGCTGCATGACACGCTGGCACAGCAGTGGCAGGCGCTGGTGACGAATATCGGTAATGGCGATCATGAAACGTTTATTCCCCCCAACATCCCAGAGCAAGGTGAATTCCGCGGTGTGGGCTTTATTGAAGCACCGCGCGGTGCACTGTCGCACTGGGTGGTTATTAAAGATGGAAAAATAGCCAACTATCAGGCGGTTGTGCCTTCAACCTGGAATGCGGGGCCGCGCAATTTTAACAATGAGCCTGGCCCTTATGAACGTTCTCTGGTGGGGACATCGGTGGCAGATCCGTACAAACCGTTGGAAGTCGTGAGAACGATTCATTCGTTCGATCCCTGTATGTCCTGCGCCGTGCATCTTGTCGATACCTCAGGTCAGGAAGTGACCAAGGTTAGGGTGTTGTGATGAGCATTCTGGTGCTGGGGATTGGCAACCTGCTGTTGGGCGATGAGGCCGTGGGCGTTCGCATTATTGAAGCGCTTGAGCAGCGCTACCGTTTGCCGGAGCACGTCGAGGTGTTGGATGGTGGCACGTCAGGAATGGAACTGATGGACGTAATGGCAAATCGCGATCACCTGATTGTGGCCGATGCGGTTCTGGCTGATAGCCCACCCGGCAGTGTCGTGGAGCTGCATGATGAGGAAATCCCCGCGTTCTTTACCCGTAAAGTGTCGCCCCACCAGCTCGGGCTTTCCGATGTGCTGATGGCGCTACGGCTGACGGAGGAATTCCCCCGTCGATTGACGCTGGTGGGCGTTGTGCCTGCATCGCTTGAACCCGGTATCGGCCTGACGGCCTTGGTCAGTCGGGCGATTGAGCCTGCGCTCGCTCAGGTTCTGGCGGCGTTGCAGTCTAGCGGCGTGGTCGCCGAACTGCGGGAGGCATCTGATGCCGGATGTTGTTAACGGGTTTCAGCACAATCCAGCCGCACAGTTAGAAACGGCTTTTCAGGCGATCGCGGAGAGGGAAATGCAGTCTTTGCCTTTTTTTCAGCCTCAGATTCCGGTGTCCGCGTGCGGATTTCAACTGTTTGAGCACCAGTGGATTGGCTGCATGTTGACGCCTTGGATGCTGAGCCTGCTGGTACTACCCGGCCCGGATCAGTGCTGGCTACGACGGACTGTTGGGGAGTCGCTGGGGCTGAGACTGCCCTGCGGCGATATCCGCTTTACTGTGGGTTATGTTGACGGATGTGGACAATATCTGGCTTCATCTCTGATGTCACCGTTGAAGAAAACCCTGACGGCGGAAGCGATGCTGACGCTGGCAGAACAAACCGTGCGCATGGCACTTTCCTTACCTGTGGTGGACGGCAATATGCCTACCAGTCGAGGTCGTAGGGCATTTTTTCATCTCTCGTAGAAGTGTAGAAGTCAGTGAGAGCACGCTGGCATAATCCGCCAGCGTTTTCACCGTGTGCGGGCTAACAAATACGCGGTAAGGGCTCCGCATGAGGAAGATCCAGCGTGCGCTTCACGCTGTAAAGCCCGGTTATGCGTACACCTTTTCGTTCGGTTACTTCGCCAATCAACGCCGCGTCACATCCCAACGGGTGCTGATGTAAGGCCTCCATCACGGCGGATGCGGATTCTCGGCGGGTAATAATGACCACTTTACCCTCATTGGCGAAATTTAGCGGATCCAGTCCCAGCAGTTCGCATACGCCGCGAACCACGGGTTTTACTGGCAGCTGTGCCTCGATAATGTCCATCCCATATCCGCTGCTGGCTGCAAATTCATGTAGCACGGCATTCACGCCACCGCGCGTGGCATCGCGTAGCGCTTTGACGCCGGGTATCGGTAGCAGCGTTTGAATCAGGGGAGTTAACACCGCACAGTCGCTGGCGAGTTCACCTTCCAGACCAAGCTGTTCGCGCAGATTGAGGATCGTCGCCCCGTGATCGCCCAGCGTTCCACTGACGATAATGACATCGCCTTTGTCGATCTGATGGGTTCCCCAGCACACCTGACGGGGAATGGCACCGATGCCCGCCGTGTTAATAAAAATTTTATCCGCCGCGCCGCGTGGAACCACTTTGGTGTCGCCAGTGACGATATCCAGGCCGGCTTCTTGGGCAGTTTGCGCCATGCTGCGCACGATAGTTTCCAGCATCTCCAGACTTAATCCTTCTTCGAGGATAAAACCGCAGGAGAGCCAGCGTGGTCGCGCACCGCTGACAGCAATATCATTGGCTGTGCCACAGACTGCCAGTTTTCCAATATTCCCACCGGGAAAGAATAACGGATCAATCACATAGCTGTCGGTAGAGAAAGCCAACCGGTCACCGCTGGCTGTGAGCTCCGCCAGCGATAAGCGTGCCGCATCTTCTTGTTCTGCGAGCCATGGATTAGAGAAGGCCTCTATAAACAGGCTGGAAATCAACTGTTGCATCGCTCGGCCGCCGCTGCCGTGGGCGAGGGTAATGGTTTTCATCATGCAGTCTCCTGTGCGCGATATTGATACCAGGCGGCGCACGCGCCCTCAGAAGAAACCATCAGCGCGCCGAAGGCACTTTGTGGCGTGCAGATTGTGCCGAAGAGCGAACATTGGTGGGGTTTACAGCGTCCGGTTAATACGTCTCCGCAGCATGCCCGTGGATCGTCACTGGTTTCTTGCGGCTGTAGGCGAAAATAACGTTCCGCATCGAACTGCTGATAATCTGGGGTTAATGTCACGCCGGATTCACCAATAATGCCCAAACCACGCCATTCGGCGTCACCTTTCAGCATGAAGACATCCGCTATCGCTTTTTGCGCTAGCGTGTTGCCTGCATCTGGCACCACACGGCGGTACTGGTTTTCAATATCAGGCTGACCGGCGAGTTTTTGCTCGATCAACATAAGAACACTTTGCAGCAGGTCAACCGGTTCAAATCCCGCGATTACCAACGGGCGCTGGAATTCAGTGGCGATAAACTGGTAAGCATCAACCCCGATTACCATGCTGACATGTCCCGGCGCGATAAAAGCGTCAATGCTGTTATCCGGCTGTACTAGCAGGCTGCGTAGGGTAGGGATGATGGTAATGTGCTGACAAAAAAGGTAAAAATTGTCGACGCCATCGGCCTTGGCTTGTTGCAGGGTGAGTGCGGTTGCTGGCATGGTGGTTTCAAACCCGAGGGCGAAAAACACCACTTTGCGCTGTGGGTTATCGCGAGCCAGTTTCAGTGCATCCAGAGGGGAATAGACCACGCGGATGTCTGCGCCACGGGCGCGGGCATCCAGCAAAGAGCCATTTTTCCCCGGAACACGGAGGGCGTCGCCGAAGGTACAAAAAAGCGTTTCTGGATGGCTGGCTATCTCAAGGCAGTTGTCGATACGCCCCATCGGCAGGACGCACACCGGGCAGCCTGGGCCGTGAATAAATTCAATATTTTCCGGCAACAGTTGATCAATACCAAAGCGGTATATCGCGTGCGTATGACCTCCGCAGACCTCCATAATGCGCAACGGACGCTGTTTGGTATAAGAAAGCATCGGGGCCCACTGGTTAAGGTGGGCAATAAGCGCCATCACTTTCTCGGGATCGCGGTATTCATCGACAAGATGCATTAGCGGCGATCCTCACCGTACAGCAACACGCCGACATCGGGTTCGACGCCAAACATCTTTTGTAAAATCTCCAGCGTGTTGCGGGCTTCCTGTTCGTCAATCACGCTCATGGCGAAGCCGACATGCACCAACACCCACTGATCAATTCGTGACTGGCCATCGTCGTCATATGCGCCGACTAATAACATGTTCACTTCGCGACGAATGCCGCAAACATCGACCCAGGCAGCACTGTCGCCGATAAGCTCTTTTACCTGACCGGGAACGCCTATGCACATTGTTGTTGCGCCTCCAGCCACGTTAACCACTGCTCCATACCGTCACCTTTGGTGGCGGAAACCAGCAGGATTTCAATATCCGGGTTCACCTCTCGTGCGTAGGCCAGACATTTTTCAACGTCAAAATCGAGATACGGCAGCAAATCCACTTTGTTCAGTAGCATCAGGGAGGCCGCCGCAAACATATGTGGATATTTTAGCGGCTTGTCTTCTCCTTCCGTGACGGAAAGTACCACCACCTTGTGACGTTCGCCCAGATCGAAACTTGCAGGGCACACCAGGTTGCCAACGTTTTCGATAAACAGGATCCCATCATTCGCCAGCGGCAGACGCTGCATGGCGTCATGGATCATTTGTGCATCCAGATGGCAGCCTTTTCCGGTGTTGACCTGAATGGCAGGTGTACCGGTTTCGCGGATACGGGCGGCATCGTTGCTGGTTTGTTGGTCGCCTTCAATAACGGCACATTCGGTGCGACCGCGCAGGCGTCGCAGTGTTTCCGTCAATAGCGTGGTTTTGCCGGAACCGGGGCTGGAGACCAGATTGAGCGCTAACTGCTGTCTGGCGGAAAACTGCGCGCGATTGTGGGCGGCGATCTGGTTGTTTTTATCAAGAACATCGATTTCTATTTGCAGCATTCGGCGCTGCGTCATTCCCGGTGCGTGGGTTCCCGCTTCTCCATGTCCGTAGTGCAAGTCACCCGAACGGGTTTCCTTAGGTATAAAAGAAGGTGCTTTCAGTCCGGTAATCTTTATGGCTGGATGCACGGCTGGTGCAAAAGGGGCGCTGCGAAAAGCGGAATGGGGATTATGTTCATCCCCTTCGATATAGCGGTTACCTTCGCCGCAACCACAGGTTGTACACATATTAAATCTCCTGTTCTATTTCCATGCGTTTGAGCTGGATGCCATCGTCTGCCACAATTCGCAGGTTATCGCCCTGACATTGCGGGCAGCGACGTACTTGGATGGTTAACAGCGTGACAGACTGTTGGCAGTCGTAGCACCAGCACTCTGCTTCCTGCTGGTGGAGATGGAGCTGGCATCCTTCCGCCAGCGTGCGGCGACATACCATGCCAAAACAAAAATCGAGGGCGCTGGTTTCAACGCAAGAAAAAGCGCCAATCTCTAGCCAGACGGCTGTGACCTTTTTGGCCCCGTGTTGTTGGGCTTGTTGTTCAATGATTTCGATGGCGCGCTGACAAAGCGTGAGTTCATGCATAATGTCTCCGAAGCAAAACCATACCGCTGTAAGCGATAGGCCATACTTGTCCGGCTGCTTTTTCTGCCTTAAGAGGTTCTATTTTCTCAGCTACTGAAAGCCTTTTTTTTGATGCTGTCGGGTATTGTGATGAGATTTTGCCCAAATCTTTCCAGCGGTGGGATGAAAAGTAAGGCTAATAAGAGACTCACTGCCAAAGAGGTATGCGGGAAGCAATACGCGTGCCGTTGTTTTTGACGGCATTCTATTATTGCTCATCAATATAAGAATGTGCGGTATGTGAGAGTTTAATTATATTCCGGTAACAAGTGCCGATGATTTCATAATAAATGAGTTTTTTATGACTGGTTGGTATATATATTTCATGCTTAAAGTCTATGGGGTGCAATATTATCGTCGTGTTGTTGCATTATTCTCTATCGTTATAATAAATTAATTTATCGGCAGGTTATAGGAATAATACTGCGATATGTAGCGAATGTTATTACGCCATCCCAAAGGTAGAGTAATGTTTCTTAGTTAATGTTTTATTAATAATTATTTATCATGCTATGTTTTTTACTCTACAAAAAATGTAGGCGCTAAACGTGAGAAAATAAAATATTGTGTCAGATCAAAGTACCGGGTACTGTCGATTTTATTATTTTCCCACCTCCTTATAATTAGTGCATCTTAATTCGGAAGTGGTAGCTAAATCCCCGATGATTTCACTAAATACTTCCCGAGTTGCTGGCAACTGGGATATCCGGCGCGAGAAACTGGTCGATATCGCGGAGGCATTGCTCCGCCAGCAGGATCCACTCTCCGTTTTATCGGTCCTGACCGCGCTATCCTCTGGGTTCGTTTTCTTCCAGTCGGCTACGTTGTCGTTGCCCAGCTATGGTTTCTGGCAGCAGAATGTCACGCAGGAAACACCGCAGCAGGATGAGTTTTGCACTGGTGGCGGACACTGTACCGTGCCGCTAAATGGTACGAGTCTATTACAGGGGGAATTGAGTTTTATTCGTTCCCGTGGTGGACACTTTACGCCAGAAGAGCTTGGTTTTCTGCGTCAGGTGGCCTGCCTTGCTGGCGGAGTGCTTTCCCATATTTGCCACAACAAAACCTTGCTTGATGAGTCCCAGCAGATGCGACATCAGCGCGATCATTTTCGCATTCTGGTCGATATTACGAATTCGGTGCTATCTCATCTGGAGATGGATGCGCTGGTGCAGGAAGTCTCGCGGGAGATCCACCGTTTTTTTGGTGTTCAGTATATTGCGATGGCGCTCAGCAACAGTGAAAAACCCGCTGATTTCCGCCTGTGGTCGACCTATTATGCCCCTGATTCCCCGGTATCCCGCCATCAGAGTACATTTCCTCGTGCGAAATCGTTAACTGAGCACGTTCTACACAGCCACGAGGTCGTCGTGCTCAATCTTGACGACGATCGCTGCCAACAGGCTCGCGATATTTTTTTTGATGAATTGCGTTCCCACCAGTTGTCTACGGTGTGTCTGTTGCCGCTCTCTTTCAATAGTGAGCCGCTAGGGGTGCTGGTTCTGGCCTATGAGCAAGCGGATTTTTTTCATGACAATCATCTGAATTTGTTGCAGCAAATAGCGGCTCGTATCGGCATCGCTGTGGATAACGCCGATGCTTACGGTCAGATTTCGCGTCTGAAAGATACCCTAAAGAATGAAAATATCTGGCTCAATGCGCGTATTCAGAACACGGATGCTGAGGGCGATATCATATATCAGAGCGCTCAGATGCGGTCGGTATTGGAGCAAATGAGTATGGTGGCGACGAGCGACAGTACCGTACTGATCCTCGGGGAAACCGGTACGGGTAAAGAGCTGATTGCACGGGCTATTCATAAGATGAGCTATCGGAACAAAGGGTCGATGGTCAAAATGAACTGTGCCGCCGTGCCTTCCGGCCTGTTGGAAAGCGATCTGTTTGGGCATGAAAAAGGGGCATTTACTGGGGCTTCCACTGTTCATATCGGGCGTTTTGAAATGGCGGAAGGCGGCTCGCTGTTTTTGGATGAAATTGGCGATATGCCGCTCGAGCTTCAGCCCAAGCTGTTGCGGGTGCTACAGGAGAGGGAAATCGAGCGACTGGGGAGTAATAAGGTTATCCCGGTCGATGTACGCCTGATTGCCGCAACCAATCGCGACCTGAAGCAGATGTCGATGGATCGCGAATTCAGAAGCGATTTGTATTACCGGCTGAATGTTTTCCCGATCTCTATTCCGCCGCTACGCGAACGGCCTGAAGATATTCCTCTGCTGGCGAAATTCTTTGTCCAGAAAATTGCGCATAGAATGAAACGTAGCATAGACAACATTCCGGCGCAGGCGCTGCGCCAGCTCTGCCAGTATCCCTGGCCGGGAAATGTGCGCGAGCTGGAAAATGTCATCGAAAGGGCGGTGATCCTGACCCGAGGTTCAACGCTGAATTTGCAAATGCACGAGCTGAATGTGTCTGTACCGTCGGTATCGGTGAAAGAGAATAAAATTGCTCTAACACCGCCGCCAGAAAACGATGAGAATGAACGTCAGCGTATCATCCAGGTGCTGCGAGAAACCAACGGCGTGGTGGCGGGACCTCGTGGTGCTGCCCTGCGGTTAGGGCTGAAACGCACCACGCTGCTTTCGCGTATGCAGCGGCTGGGGATTTCGATATACGATTTATAACCGTTTGACGGGTAAATAGCCGGAGCATGGCTCCGGCATCATGCTAGCAGGCTAGGCTTCTTCAACCGTGAGTTGAGCAAACGGGCCGTCACCTTCCCATTCCGGCAGTTTCCGATACACGGTTTCCACTGCCTGTTTGATTTTTTCCGTCATCGGGTAACAAAACCCGACAATATCTGGCTGAATCCCCAGAAAAATAACATCTGGAACCGTCTCTTTTAATCGCTCTATTAAGAAGTTAAGCGGCATGTTGTGCGTGCTCATCATAAACATTTCGGCAATGTCGTCTGGGTCGATAAGTCGTATGTCGCCCGGCATTAAGCCCATATCGGCAGCATCCACAATGAGTACCCGGTCGGGGTGTAACGCCTGAATGTGATGCGTCATATCTTCCGGCGTAGCGCCGCCATCAATGGGAATCCAGCCCGTAATCGGGCCGGCCGCCATCATTTCCGCCAGCAGCGGGCCGGCACCGTCGTCACCCATCATTTTGTTACCGACGGTCAGAAGGATATCAGGTGTGGTATGTGTCATCGGTTCATCCTACTTTATTGGCAATCTGTTTTTTTACGATGAGATAAATAGCGGGTTCTTGCTGAATTTCTGCCAGCAGACGCAGTAGTGTGGTACTCCAGGTTTTAAACGGCTCCAACTGCCTTGTTTGCGCCAACGGGGCCAGCGCGTGGGCCAGCATGTCGACGTGCGTGCTATCAATATAAATTTCTCCGAAGGTCAGCAGACCGTTCATTTTGCGCTGTGCGTCTCCGGTGCCGAGCATGGCTGTCCACTGCGGATAGCGATCGAGATCGCAGGTCAACTCGGCTTTCAGGCAATCGATCACGCCAACATGGTGGCCAATCGCCAGTGAGTAATACATCACCTGCTGGGGCTGTTCGGGCACAGATTCACTGTCGAGAAATTTCTGGCGCAGCGACCAAAAGATAACCTGATCCTCAGACATTCGGTGCCTCCCGCAATAGCTGCATCAGGCTCTGTACGATTTCACGCAGGCGTGGGTCGTTTTCCTCGCTGAGCCAGACATCCAGTTTTTGGGCGGCAGTAGAGAGATCGGAGCCCGCCAGCAGAGTCAGTAACCGATCGCTGATTTCACGGCCTTGCCGATATCCAGCCAGTCGACGGGCTTCCCGCTCAACCATAACGCGTGTCGCCAGCGGTATGGTGGGCAGCAGAGTTTCCGCGCGCTCTCCCGGCAACTGAATGTGGTCTTGCCCTTTCAGTTTTTGCTCCAGCAGGCCGAGTGCTACGGCAAAGCCGTGGATCGTCGCGGCGGGTGTCGGCGGGCAGCCAGGGATCCAGACATCGATAGGGACAATGCTTTCACTACCGCCCCATACGCAATACAGGTCGTGGAAAATGCCACCGCCGCAGCCGCACGCCCCATAGGAGATACAAATTTTAGGGTCCGGTGCAGATTCATAGGCTCGCAGGGCGGGAACCCGCATTGCGCGGGTGACCGCACCGGTAAACAGTAAGATATCGGCGTGACGCGGCGAGGCCACCACTTTGATACCGAAACGTTCGGCATCAAAGAGAGGCGTAATCGCGGCGAAGATTTCGATTTCGCAACCGTTACAGCCACCACAGTCAACGCGATAGACGTAAGCCGAACGCTGAATATCTTTCAGCAAACGGCCTTTCAACTGGGCAGCCTGCTCATCGAGGGTAATGGGCTGGCTGACATGATGGTTTATTTTCATTTTTGGCTGGCTCATTTTGCCTCTCCAATGTGATAACTCAGATTGGTGCGACCGTGATGATTCAGACTTTGTTCACGTTTGCAGGCCGGACAGGTTTCAAACTGGGGTCGCATTTCTTCTATGCTCTCAGCATCAATACCGGAATGGGCCAGCAGCGCCATGGCATATTCCACCGATTTCTCTGCGGCGAAGGGCTGACTGCACACTCGGCACTTCAGCAGCGTGAAGGTAGCGCGGGTGTATAAGTCCGGCTTGTGGGTTACGGCCAATTCAAAATCTGCTGATAGCTGAATGGCGCGAGTTGGGCACACTTCTTCGCAGCGGCCGCAAAAGATGCAGCGCCCAAGAAACAACTGCCAGGTGCGGGCACCTGTCTCAATGTCGGTTTCCATGGTCAGCGCATTGGCTGGGCAGGCGATGGTGCACGCACCGCAGGCGATGCATTGCTGGGCGTCGTATTCCGGTTTACCGCGAAATCCAGGGCAAACCTCCAGCGGCGCAAACGGGTATTTGACGGTGACATCGCCAGCCTGCCAGATGGTTTTAAATAATTTCAGCATCATTCATCCCTCATTTCAGCGGCGAATTCTTACGCTCAATGCTGTAACGCTCGATCTCTTTGTAAGGCACCGTAGTGGATTTGCGTTTTTTAATGTCCACCAGCGTAACGCGGTCGGTGCATGAATAGCAGGGATCGAGACTACCGATAATAAGCGGTGCATCGGAGATGGTGTTACCGCGCAGCATATAGCGCAGTACCGGCCAGTTGGCGTAAGTTGCGGCCCGGCAGCGCCAGCGGAACAGTTTCTGGTTGTCGCCTAGCATGCTCCAGTGCACGTCTTCTCCGCGCGGGGCTTCGGTATAGCCCAGTGCGAACTTATACGGTCGGTAGGTGAAGCCTTCGGTCAGCAGAGGGCCTTCCGGCAGGTGAGCCAGACCAAACTCCACCATAGATAAGGATTCCAGCGTCTCTTTCACCCGCACCATTACGCGGGAAAACACATCGCAGCCGTCCAGTGTGAACAGCGTTTTCGGCAGCGCGCTGTAGCCTGCGTAATCATGGTCGAAACGCATATCGCGGGCAAAACCACTGCCGCGAATCATCGGGCCAACCGGGCTGTAGTCACGCGCGATCTTACGATCCAGCAGGCCGATGCCTTGGGTACGTTGCTCCATATTGGGTGTGTTGAGCAGCATATCGACCAGTTGGGTCACTTCGGCCCGCATTTCCTGGACCAGTTTGATCCCTTTCTGGCGTTGTTCTTTCAGGATGTCGCGGCGGATACCGCCGATCAGATTGAGTCCGTAGGTTTTCCGCGCGCCAGTTAGCAACTCCGCCAGCGCCATGGATTTCTCTCTGACTCGGAAGAACTGCATAAACCCAGTATCGAAGCCAATAAAGTGGCTGGACAACCCAATATTGAGCAGGTGGCTGTGCAGGCGCTCCACTTCCAGCAATATACTGCGGATAGCGTGAGCGCGCGGTGGCACGTAGATGCCCAGTGCGTTCTCCACCGAGGAGGTATAAGCCACGCTGTGCGCGAAACCACAGATTCCACATACCCGGTCAGACAGGAACGTCACTTCGTTATAGCCCATGCGGGTTTCCGCCAGTTTTTCCATGCCGCGGTGGACATAGAATAGGCGGTAGTCCGCATCGACAATACGTTCTCCGTCGACAAACAGGCGGAAGTGGCCGGGTTCATCGGAGGTAATGTGCAGAGGACCGACGGGGACGATACGTGCCTCGCTGCCGCTTTCGTTTTTAAACTGATAGGTTTCAGTTTGGGTCGTTGGCTCTGGGCGTTGCCGATAGTCCATGGTGTCTTTACGCAGCGGGTAGAGATCGTCGGGCCAGTCATCCGGCAGCACCAGACGGCGTTCATCCGGTAGCCCGACGGGTATCAGGCCGTACATGTCTCGAATTTCGCGCTCCCCCCAGACGGCGGCGGGAACTCGCGGGGTGACGGAGGGGAATTCCAGCGTCAGGGGATCCACATACGCCTTAACTACGATCCAGCACTTCTCCCCCTGTTCCATGGAGAGCGCATAATAGACCGCGAAATTACCGTTTAATGTTCGTTCGTCGTTGCCAAATAGCACCGGCAACCAGCCACCTAACGGGTAATAAATAAACTCTACGACGTCTGGCAGCGACTCGGTTTTTATCGTAATAGTCAGTTGATCGTGAGTTTGCCACTCCTCATCGAGTACCGCCGCCGGGAATTTTTGGCGAATTTGCGCCAGGTAGTTCCCCCCCAGTTTTTGGTCGCTCTGAATGGCCCTGACGTGATTATCGTAAGTCACTTTTCTCTCCTGATGAGGTATTAACAGCACGGCGGCCAGCGGTACTCACGGTATTATCGGAACCACTTGCCCAGGGCCAGGTGTAATGCGGCTGTACGGCACGGCTGTCGCGTTGCAGCACGACGCTTGCCGCGTTTTCGAGCATCTGTACTACCGGATGTGGAATGTAGGTTCCCATGATCAGCATGAGCACTAACAGGATCTCCATGGGCAAGGTGGTGAGAAGTCCGAGTTCACCTCGGCTGACCTGCTGCGGCGCGGAACCAAAAATGATGGCTGAGATCATGCGCACCAGTCCTCCCATCACCAGCGTTAACAACAGCAGTAGAACGAGGGTCAGCCAGAAATGATCGGCGCTCAGCGCCGCGACCACGGTCATGAATTCGCTCAGGAATAGGTTGAAAGGAGGCATCCCACCCAGCGCCAGCGCACCGCCAGTCATCAGCACGGCGGAGAAGGGCACGACGTTCAGCATGCCTTTGACGACGGTAATATCACGCGTGCCGTATTTCAGCAGGACATTACCGGAACCGCAGAACAGCAGAGTTTTGCCCAAACTGTGGTTTAGGGTATGAAGCATCGCAGCCAGCACGCCCAGCGGGCCGCCAATCCCCAATGCCACGGCAATGAGCCCCATATTCTCTACCGAGGAATAGGCCAACAGACGTTTTATGTCGGTTTGTACCAGAATAAAGAATGCCGCGACTGCAATGGAAAGCAGGCCGAAAACGATAAGCAGTGTGCTGGTAAAACCGCTGCCGATGGTGCCGTTAATAATGATGTTGTAGCGGAGAATGATCAGTAATGCGCAGTTCAATAGCACCGCAGAGAGCAGGGCGCTGACCGGACTTGGCGCTTCGCTGTGCGCATCCGGCAACCAGGCATGCATAGGAAACAGGCCTGCTTTAGTACCAAAGCCAATCAGAACAAACACGAACGCCAATTGCATCAATACCGGATCCAATAGGGCGGCATGTTGCAGAACATCGGTCCAGAAAATGGCGTCGTCTGGGTTGGTCAGAATGTTGGTGGCGTTGGCGTAAACCAGAATAGTACCGAACAGGCCAAACGCGACCCCGACGGAACAGATGATAATGTATTTCCACGCGGCTTCTAGAGAGGAACGCTGATTGTAGGTACCGACCAGAAAGGCGGAACTTAACGTGGTGGCCTCAACCGCAGCCCACATCATAATCAGATTATTACTGGTGATGGTCAGCAACATGGTGAATACGAACAGATGGAAGAAGCCGTAGTAGTTGCACAACCCGGAAACGGACACCTCGCCATCGTCCACTTCATGGCGCATATATCCGATGGAGTACAGCCCTGTAATAAAGCTGACTATACCGAGAATGGCCAAAAACAGGAGGCTCAGGGCATCCATATGCAACCATTTGTGCGCGGCCAAAATGTCACCGTGATAATAAATCAGGGAAACCACCCACAGCGATTCCACTAACAGCGCCGCAATCCCGATAGCATGCAGTGTCGTGACCAATCTTCGTGCGGCAGATCCCGCCAGATGGCAGCTAAAATTCAGCACGGAGATCCCGAGTGGTGTTAGCAGCAGCAATAAAAGTACGGATGTATCGCTCATCCTGTTACCCCTTCAGCGCGGTCAGTTGGTCGACACTCAGCGTATTGAGTGTGCGCCAGATCTTACGGGCCAGTATCGTCATGATGATGACGGCAAAGATTGCGTCAGTGGCGATACCAATTTCCACCAGCTCTGGTGCCTTATTCGCCAGCAGAGCCAGGGTGAGATGTGAGCCGTTCTCCATCAGGCAATAGCCAAATACCTGTTTAAGGATGTTGCGCTGTGTGACGATGCAGAGCAGGCCCACCATAAAATGGCCGAGCGAAACCGCCAGCGCCGGTTTCAGCGTCGCAAGCAGCGGTAGCTGAACGGGTTCAGCGACAAACCAACACAGAATGACGATAGCGGCGGCGAGGATCATCAGTACCGGAAGGCTTATCACGCTGCCTTCGTGGGCAGGATCGCGCATGGTGCGAAACGCGAAATACAGGATGGCGGGGACGAGTACAACCTTCGTAAAAAAGGCGCTAATGGCCCATGTCCTCAATTCGTGGGCGTCCAGCGTATAAGACAATGTTAAAAACAGCAGTACCAGTATCAGCGCCTGAAGTGAATACAACCAGCAGGACGCCGTAGGACGTTTTACGCCGATGACCATCAGCGAGGTGAACATCATCAGCCCCGCCAGATTATTGACGATAAGTGAACCGGTCATAATCAATCTCCCTTATCCAAGCCAGATTACGGCAATGACGCTGGAACAGAACGACATCACGATCAGTACCAACAGTACTAGTCGCATCGTTATGGGCAGCGGTGAAGCCTGAACCAGTTCTTCACTCGGTTCTCCGGGGACAACCTGGCCGAACCAGTAGATAAGCCAGGCGAAGCTGGCGACAGACTCGATCAGCACTAACACCATCAGCGGCGTCATTACCCAGAATTCGTGAGACATGGCGAACCCTGCTGCAAAGATGGGGAATTTGCTGAAAAAGCCGTTAAGCGGCGGAACGCCAGCGATAGCCAGTGCCGCGATACAGAAACCGATACCCACGACGGGCATCTTTTTGATCACGCCGCGTAAACGCGGTAACAGTCGGGTGCCGCAACAGTAGCTGAGGGAACCGGCCACCAGGAAGAACAGGCTCTTCGCAAAGGCGTGGTTGAAAATGTAGGCAATCCCACCCTCAAAGGCTTCACGGGAGCCAAAAATGGCGATGGACAAAGCAAGGAAGATGTAGCCCAACTGGGTGATGGTGGACCACGCTAACAGGCGTTTCATATCTTTCTGCGGCAGGTACATCAGGAAACCGTAGACGATAGTCAACGTTGCCATGCCAATGCCTACCCAGCCAATCACCAGCGGGATGTGCCCAGATTCAACAATGGCTCGGGCATAGATATAGACCCCGACTTTCACCATTGATGCGGCGTGCAGATAGGCACTGACCGGCGTCGGTGCTTCCATGGCATCCGGTAGCCACGCCTGTAATGGCAACTGGGCCGATTTGCCCCAGGCCGCGAACAGAATACCGCCGAATACCAGCAGCGCCGAGGTGCCGCTAAGTTGGGACAAGGCACTCAACGCAAACGTACCCGTTGAGATAAACAGCATGGCTGCGGCAATAAACAGGCCCAGAGAGGCGACGTGGGTTATCAACAACGCTTTCAACGCTGAGCGCTGTGACTTTGCCGTCTGATAGTAGCCAATCAGCGCCCACGAGCAGCCACCCGTTATTTCAAAAAATAATAACTGGCCGAGGATCGTGGAGGACATGACCAGCCCAACCATGGCACCAATGAAGATCAGCAGGAAAGCATAATAGCGGTTGGTTCCCTCATGCGGATGTTCGCGGTTGCCTGTATTCAGATAGCCGATTGAATAGAGGCTGACCAGTAGGCCGAGGAAGACGACGGCAAAAACGATCAGCGTACTGATGCGATCGACCGTAAAACCAAACAGCGCCACGTTGCCATAGCTCAGAAGAGGAAGCGTAACGGCGACTTTCCCGTGTGCCAGGAAGCTCCAGCCCAGCACCAGAGTGCCAAGCGTCGCCAGCAAAGCGAACCCTGTGCAAAGCCATTTCGCGCTGTGTTTCGGCGAACATGCCGTCAGCAACGCGCCAATAAATGGCAGTAACAACGTTGCGAGGGCCGTATTGGTCATAAAGGATGAACTTTCCATCATGATGTTTCAGACTCCCTACAGACCGGTCAGATAAAACACAAATGACAGCGTGGCAACGCCAAACCCTACCCAGGTGACCCGGTGGGTCAGCAGGAAGCGTCCGCGAGCCAGACTGTTTTCAAATAGCGACGCCAGTACAAAAATCACCAGCAGTTTGATAAGCATCAGGACAAGCGCTAGCAGCAGGGGGCCTACGGTCATGTCCGCCGCTTTACCGAATGGCATGAACACCGCCAGAAACAGTGCGGCAACCACCACCTGCTTTAGGCCAATGCCCCATTTCACCAGCGCTAAAGCACAGCCGGAGTATTCGGTCAGCGGCCCTTCCTGCAATTCCTGCTCCGCCTCTGCCACGTCAAACGGGATTTTTCCCATCTCGATAAAACTGGCGAAGCCGCAGGCCAGCAGCGCTAGCAGCGTAGCCGTTGGTGAGCTCCAGGCGTCCGTCAGCGTGGCGCTGATAGTCCCGATGTTCGTGGAACCCGCTATCAGGGCGACAACCAACAGGCCAAGAATGAGTGTCGGTTCAACCAACACGCCCAGTGTTAGTTCACGACTGGCACCGATACCCGCGAAGGTGCTGCCAGTGTCGAGACCGGATAGGGAAAAGAAGAAACGGAACAGCGCAAACAGATACAGTAGGGTGATGATGTCACCCGCACCGCCAAAGGGCGACGTACGGGTCAATACCGGTAGCGTCATTGCTATCAATAACATGCTACTCAGCAACACCCAGGGCATCGCGCGAAAGATGATGCCGGATTGCGCCGGAGCGACGTCCTGACGTCCGAGCAGTTTGACTATATCGCGGTAGTCTTGCCAGATACCCGGCCCACGGCGTGAGTGCATGCGGGCGCGGATCTGGCGGGAAATACCGGTAAATAAAGGTGTCAGTAACAAAAGTATCCCTGCCTGTATCAGCGCAAAGATGCCCATCATTAGTGACGGAGTTTCTTGCATCGTCATGATTTCTCCCTCACACCGCGACAATCAGCAGCAGTACGGTCAGTGCTGCAACTACGTACAGACAGTAGAGACGGAAGTCGCCGCCCTGTAATCGCTGTAGCTGTGCGCCAATACGCCGTACCAGACGCACCAACGGGTAAATGATTTTTTCATCCCAAAACGGCTCGGTGATGGTGGCTCCCTGAGTGATACCTTGCAGCGCTCTGGATAGCTGAGGGGCTGGGTTAAGCCGCTGGCGCATGCGATAGAGCCCGCCGAACATCGCGCGCAGAGGTTGCGTAAAGCCGCTGGCCGAGACGGCCATCTGCGGTTCCCAGGCGTAACCACACGCCCATGGGTCACCCTGGCGGCGAAACGCGGGACGATTACCTTTCAGGAATAACCAGATCAAGAGCGGCAGCACCGGCAACGCGATGAGCAGGATAAAGACGAGTGCCGGGGAGAACATCGCCTGCTCGGTCTGAGCCGGAATCAGCAAGTTTCCCTGCGCGACTGCCACATCCTGAGCACCGCTCAGCGACATCGCAACCTGAGCAATAATGGGCGCTACCTTGCTTGCACCAAGGCCTAGCGCTACGCAGCACAGTGCCAGCAGCAACATGGATAACGTCATTTGCCACGGTACTTCTCGGGCCTGACTGGCTTCCTCGCTACGTGGCGCGCCGCAAAAACTCACGCCATAGACTTTGACGAAGCACATCGCGGCTAATGCCCCCGTGATGGCCAGCATCACAATGGCTACGGGGGCACTGAGGCGCATGAGAACATTGCCGTCGTGGCTCATGCTGAACAGTGACTGGTAGGTGTACCATTCACTGATAAAGCCATTGAGCGGCGGCAGGGCGGAGATGGACATGCAGCCAATCAGAAAGGCCAATGCAGTTTTGGGCATGAGTTTGCCGAGGCCGCCCATTTTTTCCATATCACGGGTATGCAGGCGGTAGATGACGGCACCCGCGCCTAAAAACAGTAGCCCTTTAAACACGGCGTGATTCAGCAGGTGATAGAGCGCGGCCAGCAAGCCGAGCGTCGCTAATACCTGATGCTGAGTGGCGATACCGACCATCCCTACGCCAACACCCATCAAAATTATCCCGACGTTTTCGACGGTATGCCAGGCTAGCAGACGCTTAATGTCGTGCTCTGCCAGCGCATACAGCACACCCAGTACGGCGGAAATGGATCCGAACGCCAGTACCACAATCCCCCACCACAGCTGTGGTGCTGCCAGCAGATCGATACCCACTTTGATGATGCCGAAGATACCTATTTTCACCATGACGCCGGACATCAACGCGGAGGCGTGAGACGGCGCCGCTGGGTGGGCGCGCGGCAGCCAACTGTGCAATGGCAGCATGCCCGCTTTGGCACCGAAACCGAAAAAGGCCAGCAGGAAGACGACCGAGGACAACACTGGAGAGAGCGATAACCGGCGGAATTCCGCAAAATCCAGGCTGCCGCTTTCTCTCCACATGAGGAAGAACGCGATCATAATCAGCACCGAACCGGCATGGGCAATAAAGAAGTAGAGCAGACCTGCGCTGACGGATTCACGATCCTGTTCAGAAATAACCAGAAACCAGGAGGCTAGCGACATGGCTTCAAACAGAATAATGAAGTAGAACGCATTATCCATCACGACCAGACCCACCATGGAAGCGATAAACAGATTCATAAAGCCCCCCATACTGCCGGCACCTCGTCCTATATATTCACGGACATAGGCGATGGAGTAGAGCGAGCAGACTGTGACCAGCAGCGAGATGACCGTCACCATAAAGGCGGCCAGCATATCGAGACGCACAGTAAAAGCAGCAAAGTTAAATAGGCCCTGCGTAGCGTATAGCTGAATCTGCCCGCTCAACAATACGGGTACGGCGCTGCATAACCCCAGTACGCCACCGCAGATAGCGGTAATGGCGGCGATGATGATTGATGCATTTTCTTTGCGCGCCATAAGCAGGGATAACACGGCGCCTGTGAGGTAACAGATCGCTGACCACTGAAGCAACTGAAGTGAATCCATGATTATTCGCCCCCTTCCTGCTGCACGGACATGAAACCCCGTTCATGAAAGGATGACAGCAGGGTTTTCAAACGTCTGGACTGGCTGTTGGTGCTGATGGATTGGCTATCCACCAGAGAGATGGATTTGGTCGGACAGACCCGGATACATTCAGGACCCGTATCTTGGAAATCACACAGATCGCATTTCACCGCGATGGCGCGAATACCGGCGTTCCAGGCGATAAAAGGGTTAGTACCGGGCGCGCTACCGGGAACGTCACGCAGCAGCGCTTCGGGAATCCCGTTTTGTAGCAGAGTTGGGGTATTAACCGACGTGCTGCCGGACGGAGTAATTGCGCCGAAAGGGCAAACCAGCCCGCAGAGTTTACAGCCGATGCACAGACTTTCATTCAGCACAATGGCGGCGTTTTCATGCGTAATAGCATTGACCGGACAGACGCGGGCGCAGGGAGCATCTTCGCACTGGCGGCACATTAACGGGGCCGTTTTATCCTCGGTTTTCACCACGGTTAGCCGGGGGAGTCCCTGTAGCCCCTGCGCTTTATGTACTGACGTACATCCGGCCATGCAGGTATTACACCCGATACAGAGCTCGGGGTCCGCAATAACAAAGCGGTTCATGTTCAGTCCTCAGGTTCAGACGACGGAAAGTAAATCATCACCTGCACCATAAGCACAATTCGTACCATTATTTTATTTTGTTTTTATTCAATTGGTTATGTTTTATTTGAGCGAGAAGTGCCGCGAGTGTCGAACCTCATACCTTGAATATCGTCACTTTTGTCTACGCGTGTGACAGTGGAAAGTGAGGGGCGATTGCTGAGGGAGTGGCAAAACGGTGGCGTGGTTTCCCTTAGCCGGGAAGTACAGAAAAACGCTGCAAAAATGTGAAGATAAATAAAATCTGCCTGACAAGCATCAACGTTTTCACTCCTGGACTATGAATAATCACATAAAGAATATGGATATTGGTTGGGATGAATCAGGAGCCTATTCTTTGCTTGTATTCTTGTGTCTCGCATCGTCATAAGTGTCGAAATCGCTAATTTTGACAATGTTATTTAAAAAAACATATTAAAAACAGATTGTTATTGATTGGCGCGTTTTATGCATACCTGACTAAGTACGATTAAAAAAATAACCTCGTAGTCGGAGAATATGATGAACCGTTTTGTCATTGTTGATTCGAGCAAATGTATAGGCTGTCGCACTTGCGAAGTGGCCTGTGTCGTGTCGCATCAGGAAGCGCAGGATTGCGCCTCCCTGACGCCGGAAAGTTTTTTACCCCGCATTCACGTCATCAAAGGGGCGAATGTTTCAACGGCCGTCATGTGTCGGCAGTGCGAAGATGCCCCCTGTGCCAATGTCTGTCCGAATGGGGCGATTACGCGTGAAAAAGATTTCATACATGTCCAGCAGTCACGCTGCATCGGCTGTAAAACCTGTGTTGTTGCTTGCCCCTACGGTGTCATGGAAGTGGTTTCCCGCCCGGTGATGAAGAAAAGGATCACCGGTGAACCGTTCCTGTCATACAAGGTGGAAGCCAACAAATGTGACCTTTGTAATGGTCATGTGGAAGGCCCTGCATGTATCAACGTCTGTCCGACGAATGCCATTGTCTGTATTGACCGAGATAAGCTGGAATACATGAACGTCGAAAAACGTCGCCGTGCCGCGCTCAATTCGATTGAAATCCTGAATTTCTGATGATACCTGACTTCGGTCAGGCCCGAATTCTTTCACTTTTAACAGGCCTGTTATTAATGAAAAAGATCACTAGCGTATGTCCGTACTGCGGTGCGGGTTGCAAACTCAAACTTGTTGTTGAAGACAACAAGATTATCCGAGCCGAAGCGGCTGACGGCGTCACGAACCAGAATGAACTGTGCCTGAAAGGGTACTACGGGTGGGATTTTCTCAATGACACCCAACTGCTGACTCCCCGCCTAACGCAACCCATGATCCGCTATGAGAAAGGGGGGCGACTGACTCCCGTTTCCTGGGACGAAGCTATCCGCTATACCGCACAGCGTTTTAGCGAGATTAAAGCGAAATATGGCCCGCGCTCCATTATGACCACGGGGTCATCACGCGGGACGGGTAATGAAACAAACTACGTGATGCAGAAATTTGCCCGTGCGGTGCTCAACACCAATAACGTGGACTGCTGCGCACGCGTTTGTCACGGCCCTTCCGTGGCGGGGCTTCAGGAAGTACTGGGTAATGGTGCGATGAGTAACTCCATCAGCGATATCGAAAACTCTAAATGCCTGCTGATCTTTGGTTACAACAGTGCGGACTCGCATCCGATTGTAGCTCGTCGCGTGGTGAAGGCTCATCAGAATGGGGCCAAAATCATCGTTTGCGACCCGCGCCGTATCGAGGCAGCGCGTATTGCCGATCAGCACCTCCAGTTGAACAACGGTAGCAACATGGCATTGGTGAATGCGTTCGGCTATGTCCTGCTGGAAGAGAAACTCTACAACCAGCACTATGTTGACCGTTTTACCGAGGGGCTGGACACCTACCGTGAAATCGTCAAGGACTATGCGCCGGAAGCGGTCGAACATCTCACCGGTGTACCGGCGGTGGATGTGCGCCAGGCAATGAGAACCTTCGCGGCTGCGCCATCAGCGACCATTATGTGGGGAATGGGTGTCACCCAGTTCGGTCAGGCTGTTGATGTTGTTCGTGGGCTGGCGGGGCTGGCGCTGTTGACCGGTAATTTAGGTCGTGAAAATGTGGGCGTCGGCCCGATTAGAGGCCAGAACAATGTACAGGGGGCCTGCGATATGGGGGTACTACCGAACATGTTCCCCGGCTACCAGTCTGTAACGGATCCTGATGTCCGCGCGAAGTTTGCCGATGCCTGGGGAATTTCACCGGCGGTGATGGATGACAGCATCGGAACCCGCATCACCGAAGTGCCGCATATGGCGCTGGAAGGGAAAATCAAAGCCTACTACATCATGGGAGAAGATCCTTTACAGACCGAGGCCGATCTCAGTCTGGTTCGTAGAGGGGTCGAAGCGCTGGATTTTCTGGTGGTTCAGGACATCTTCATGACTAAAACCGCTGAAGTGGCTGATGTGCTGCTGCCAGCTACCTCTTGGGGTGAACACGGCGGCGTATTTACCTGTGCGGATCGTGGGTTCCAACGTTTTGAAAAAGCGATTGAACCGAAAGGCAATGTAAAACGTGACTGGGAGATTATCAGCCTGATCGCCAGCGAAATGGGTTACCCGATGCATTATGCTGATAACCAGCAGATCTGGGACGAAATGCGTAATCTTTGCCCGTTGTTCTATGGTGTCACCTACGAAAAAATGGGCGATATGGGCCATATTCAGTGGCCGTGTCCGACGTTGGATCACCCCGGGACGCCCTATCTGTATCAGGATAGCCACTTTGATACACCGACCGGCAAAGGCAAACTGTTTGCCACGCAGTGGCGTGCGCCAGCGGAAGTGCCGGATGACGCGTACCCGCTGGTGTTGTGCACCGTTCGTGAAGTCGGGCATTACTCCTGCCGTTCCATGACGGGTAATTGTGCTGCGCTACAGGCGCTGGCAGATGAGCCGGGGCGTGTGCAGATGAACCCGCAAGATGCGAATCGACTGGGGATTAAGGATAACAATCTGGTCTGGGTCAGTTCACGACGCGGTAAAGTGATTAGTCGTGCTGATATCAGCGAGCGCATCAATAAAGGCACTATCTACATGACCTACCAGTGGTGGATCGGTGCCTGTAATGAATTGACTCAGGACAATCTGGATCCGATATCCAAAACACCGGAAACCAAGTACTGCGCGGCGAAGGTGGATGTGATTGAGGATCAACGCTGGGCGGAAGACTTTGCCAGTACGTCCTATAACGATATGAAAGCCCGCTTGCGCGCAGCCGTGGCGCATTGAGGCAAGGGGACATGCGGGGCGCAATGGATAACACGGGCGTGGTGCTGAGTATTCGGGGCAAGGTTCAGGGGGTTGGCTTTCGCCCCTGGGTCTGGCAACTGGCGAAACAGATGCATCTGTATGGCGATGTCTGTAATGATGGCGCTGGCGTGCAGATTCGTCTGATATCGGCACCGCAGGCGTTTATCCATGCGCTTCATACACAGTGTCCGCCGCTGGCGCGTATTGATGTGCTGGATCAGTCTGTCATGTGCTGGAAAACGTTACCGACGGATTTTACCATTCGCCCCAGCCATGGCGGCACCATGAATACCCAGATAGCACCGGATGCCGCTACCTGCCCATCTTGTCTCGCTGAAATGAACGATCCGGCGCAGCGGCGCTATCGCTATCCCTTCATTAACTGCACTCACTGCGGGCCGCGTTTTACCATTATTCATGCCATGCCCTATGACCGCCCGTTGACGGTGATGGCGGAGTTTCCGCTTTGTCCAGCCTGTGAGTCGGAATACCGTGATCCCCAAGATCGGCGTTTTCACGCCCAGCCAGTGGCCTGCCCGGATTGCGGCCCTCATGTCTTTTGGCAGGCAGTTGATCGACGTTGTGAGGGTGAAGCGGCTCTTCAGGCTGCGGTAGCGATGTTGAAGGCCGGGGGAATTGTTGCGATCAAGGGGATTGGTGGTTTTCATTTGGCCTGCGACGCCCAAAACGATGAGGCTGTCCGGTTGTTGCGTTTGCGTAAACACCGTCCAGCGAAACCGCTGGCAGTGATGATAGAAAACGCCAGCGGCCTGCCCGAGCTGACGGCAGCGCGGTTAAGCAGCCCGGCAGCGCCAATTGTTCTGGTAGACAAGCGGATAATGGGTTCCCTTAGCGAGGACATCGCCCCTGATCTGAATGACGTGGGGGTTATGTTGCCATCTAACCCATTACAGCATCTGCTGATGCAGGATATCGGACGTCCGCTGGTGATGACGTCGGGAAATCTTAGTGGACGTCCTCCGGCGCTAACCAATGAACAGGCGTTGAGTGAACTGGCTGGTATTGCCGATGGTTGGCTAATGCACAACCGGGGTATTACGCAGCGTATGGACGATTCGCTGCTGGATACGCGCGGCATGATGATACGACGTGCCAGAGGGTTCGTACCGGATGCGATCGCCTTGCCTTCTGGTTTCAAGAATATCCCGCCAATGGTGTGTTTGGGGGCCGACCTGAAAAACACGTTCTGTCTGGTGCGTGGCGAGAGTGCGGTATTGAGCCAGCATCTGGGCGATTTAAGCGACGATGGCGTTGAATCGCAGTGGCGCCGTGCGTTTGATCTGATGTGCCGGGTTTATGACTTCACGCCTCAGCAGGTCGTGGTGGATTCCCACCCCGGCTATCACTCTCTCCGATTGGGGCAGCAGATGGCGTTGCCGTGCCATTACGTTTTGCATCACCACGCCCATATTGCCGCTTGTCTGGCTGAACATGGCTGGCCGTTGGACGGCGGAGCCGTTATTGGTCTGGCGTTAGATGGCGTGGGAATGGGGGCTGAAGGGCAGCTTTGGGGCGGAGAGTGCCTGAAGGTGGATTACCGCGTCTGCGAGAGATTGGGCGGGTTACCGCTGGTCGCTCTGCCGGGGGGCGATCTGGCTGCACGGCAGCCGTGGCGCAATTTTCTGGCGCACTGCCTAGCTTTCGTTCCTGACTGGGAGGCTCTACCGGAAACGGATAGCGTTCGCCGTCATCCTTGGAGGCCTCTGGCCAAAGCGATCGTACGGGGGATCAATTCTCCTACCGCATCGTCCGCTGGGCGGCTTTTTGATGCTGCGGCAGCAGCGCTGGGGTGTACGGCCGAGGTTCAACACTATGAAGGAGAGGCGGCTGGGCGGCTGGAGGCAATGGCTACGCGGTGTGGCGGGGTTGATCATCCAGTGACGCTGCCCTGCATTGCGGGTCAACTGGATATGGTGACCTTCTGGCGGCAGTGGTTGAACTGGCGTGCGGAGCCAGAAGCCCGAGCATGGGCGTTCCATGACGTGCTGGCCGCCGGGCTGGCTTCTCTGGTCCGGCATCATGCACAACGACTGAATATCGGTACCGTCGCCTGCGCGGGCGGTGTGTTCCACAACAGGCTGTTATGTCAGCGGCTGGTGTCTCGTCTTGATGGCCTTAACGTGCTGTTACCTACGCGACTGCCTGCTGGCGATGGTTCAATTTCTTTGGGGCAGGCGGTGATAGCCGCCGCACAGTTACAATCGACTATAAAGGATAAACTTGATGTTACTTCCCGTTCTGCGCAACCATCCCCGTAGCGCGATGCTGTTAATATTGCTGTTGTCGGCAAATCTTGTTTCATGGTGCTGGGCACTGGTTGTGTTCCAGAATAATGGTGCACTGATAGCGGCCTGTTTGCTGGCCTGGTCTTACGGTTTGCGGCACGCGGTGGATGCCGACCATATTGCCGCGATTGATATCGTTACCCGTAAAATGATGCAGCAGGGACAGCGCCCGTTAGGGGTTGGGGCCTGGTTTTCACTCGGGCACTCAACGATTGTGATCTTGGCTACGGTGGCGATTGCTGCGACAGCGGCGGCGTTTCAGAAAGATATCGAGTGGTTCCACGATGTCGGCGGCATTATCGGAACATCGATTTCTGCCTTTTTCCTGTTGGCGATGGCGCTGGTGAATCTGGTTATTTTGCGCGGCGTCTGGCGAAATTTCCGGGCCTTAAAACGTGGTGAACCGCTGCAAAACCGTGATGAGATGGGCGCTTCTGGCGGGATGATGAGTTGGCTTTTCCGCTCCACCTTTCGGATGGTCGATAAAAGCTGGCATATGTATCTGGTCGGTTTTTTGTTTGGGTTGGGCTTCGATACCGCGACGGAAATTGGTGTACTCGGTATCTCCGCTGCCAGCGCCTCTCTCGGTGTATCCATCTGGTCAATTCTCATCTTTCCAGCCTTATTCGCCAGCGGTATGGCGCTGATCGATACCTTGGACAATATCCTGATGGTAGGCGCATATGGATGGGCATTTAACAAACCACAGCGCAAACTGTATTACAACATGACTATCACCGGCGCTTCGGTGGTAGTGGCTCTATTTATTGGCGGCCTTGAGGCTCTGGGGCTGCTGGTGGATAAGTTTGATTTGCAAGGCGGGGCATGGACTGTGGTCAGCGGCCTCAATGATAGCCTTGGCAATGCCGGCTTTATCGTGATTGGTATATTCGTTGTCTTCTGGTGCGTATCGATGCTGATTTATCGCTGGAAAGGCTATGATTCATTGGTGGTAAGCTAGTATCGCTTGTTCTACGTGGGTCGCGTTTTTTGTCGGCTGCGGCAGAATGATCCGATCGGGTGTTAACGATGACAGCATTTCTGCGTTCGTTACCTGCAGGCTGCTGTTATCGAACTGTGGATGCTGATTTATCTATGGGGATTTTCTGGGTAAGGGTAAGACAGAAGTGGTAAGGCTCCGCAGAAGAGCCTTACAAATATGATGAACTGACAGTATTACTCGGCAGCATAACCCTGTGGGGGGATACGCACGCTGTCCAGCCAGGCTTCATTATCACGCATCACCAGTCTGCCGTTCAGGAACCAGTTAATGACCATCGGATAAATCGTGTGCTCATGCGTCTTAACGCGTTCGCTTAGACTTTCTTCCGTATCGTCATTAAATACAGGCACCTTTGCTTGCAGAATCAACGGGCCGCCATCCAGCTCATCAGTGACAAAATGTACGGACGTGCCGTGCTCCCGATCGCTATTTTCCAGCGCCTTACGGTGCGTATGCAATCCAGGATATTTTGGCAGCAGGGACGGGTGAATATTCAGCATTTTTCCTGAAAATTGAGCGACGAACTCCGGACTGAGAATTCGCATATAGCCCGCTAGAACCACCAGCGCTGGTTCATATTGCTCAATTTCGTTTGCCAGTGCCGCATCAAATGCGGCGCGGTCAGCAAAGTCTTCAGGATTCAGGACGCAGGTAGGGATTGCAGCATCCTGTGCGCGTACTAATCCATAAGCCTCCGCATTATTACTGAATACGGCGACGATATTTCCTTTAAGGCGTCCGTTCTTACAGGCGTCAATCAACGCCTGTAAGTTGCTTCCATGACCTGAAACCAAGACAACGATGTTTTTCATCAGTTAATAACCACTGCGTCTCCGGCATCGGTTTGGGTAATGACGCCGATTTTCCATGCGTTTTCGCCGCTGCTGTTGAGTAATGCAACGGCCTCGTCTGCCTGTTCGGCTGGCAGTGCGATGATCATACCAACACCGCAGTTGAAAGTACGATACATTTCGTGGCGGCTAACATTACCGGCCTGTTGCAACCACTTGAAAACTGCAGGCCATTGCCAGCTGGATTCGTCGATAGTTGCCTGCATGCCTTCTGGCAGTACGCGTGGGATATTTTCCCAGAAGCCGCCGCCAGTCAGGTGAGAAATGGCGTGGACATCCACTTTCTCAATCAGGGACAGGATAGATTTTACGTAGATTTTAGTCGGTGCCAGCAGATGGTCGGCCAGTGATTTACCTTCCAGCTCGAATTGCTCTGGATCGGTCTTGCTGACTTCAAGCACTTTACGTACCAGTGAATAACCGTTTGAGTGCGGGCCGCTGGCGGCAAGGGCAACCAGAACATCGCCGTGCTGAACTTTGCTGCCGTCGATGATTTCTGATTTTTCTACGACACCGACGCAGAAGCCAGCAACATCGTAGTCTTCGCCGTGATACATGCCCGGCATTTCGGCAGTTTCGCCACCGACCAGTGCACAGCCTGATTGCTTACAACCTTCCGCGATACCAGTGATCACGCTGGCAGCGGTGTCGACATCCAGCTTGCCTGTTGCGTAATAGTCGAGGAAGAACAGCGGTTCGGCACCTTGAACGACCAGATCGTTCACGCACATTGCAACCAGATCGATACCAATCGTATCGTGGCGCTTCAGGTCCATCGCCAGGCGCAGTTTGGTGCCGACTCCGTCAGTGCCGGAAACCAGAATCGGTTCGCGGTATTTTTGCGGTAAGGCGCACAAGGCACCGAAACCACCCAATCCACCCATAACTTCCGGGCGACGAGTCTGTTTCACTACACCTTTGATACGGTCTACCAATGCATTACCTGCATCGATATCCACGCCTGCGTCTTTATAGCTGAGAGAGGTTTTGTCGGTCACTGCTGAGTCCCCACGAAGGTTACGGGTTGTATTCAAAAACAGACTTGTATTAAAAAACATGGCATTCAGAAAACACGGTATTTGGAAAACATACTGTGGTAAAAATAATGCGCGCTAATTCTAACAGTGTAGGCAATCGTTTGCGAGTGATGAGTCATCGGCTGGCTATTTTTCGTTAATGCCGACAATTTCTCTTCTCGGTTGATCTGGATCAGGCTTAATCGTATGGCGCTAAGTAAAAAAGGCGGTATAATCCCGCGATTTTTTTTACGACGGGCTCTCATGCCCGCCGCCCTGCGGGCCGCCGCAAGCGGTGTTTAAAAACGCATTTAGCGTTTTTTGTCCGTCCACTAGCCGATGGGGAGATAATGATGAAGATCGTCGAGGTGAAACACCCACTCGTCAAACATAAACTGGGTTTGATGCGTGAGAACGATATTAGCACTAAGCGTTTTCGTGAGCTGGCTTCCGAGGTAGGAAGTTTGTTGACTTACGAAGCGACGGCCGACCTGGCAACCGAAAAAGTCACCATTGATGGCTGGTGCGGTCCGGTTGAAGTCGATCAGATCAAAGGCAAGAAAATTACCGTCGTACCGATTCTGCGTGCAGGATTGGGGATGATGGACGGCGTGCTGGAAAATGTCCCTAGCGCGCGTATCAGCGTTGTCGGCATCTACCGTGATGAAGAAACGCTGGAGCCTGTTCCTTATTTCCAAAAGCTGGTTTCCAATATCGAAGAGCGCATGGCGCTGGTTGTTGACCCAATGCTGGCAACCGGTGGTTCAATGATCGCGACGATCGATCTGCTGAAGAAGGCAGGTTGTCACAGTATTAAGGTACTGGTGTTAGTCGCGGCACCGGAAGGGATTGCCGCACTGGAGAAAGCCCATCCGGATGTCGAGCTGTACACGGCATCAATCGATAAAGGCCTTAACGAGCAGGGTTACATCATGCCGGGTCTGGGTGATGCGGGCGATAAAATATTTGGTACGAAATAACAGGTAAGCCGACTTTATAGTCGGCTTTTTTTTGGCGTAAACCTAAGTATTTCCTATGGTTCGCTACAGCCTGTATTACGTCACACGCGTTCTTTTATTACATCAGCAGTCAACATCATCCTGCTTCACTACGATGGGGCGGGGTGAGTCTGGCTGTGATAACAAGTGCGGCTCTACCTGCACAACACTACAGAGGATATTGAAGATGACTCGTCGCGCCATCGGGGTGAGTGAACGACCCCCCTTGTTACAAACCATCCCGTTGAGTTTCCAGCATCTGTTCGCGATGTTTGGCGCTACCGTTCTGGTACCCATTCTGTTCAAGATCAACCCGGCAACCGTGCTGTTATTCAACGGTGTGGGTACGCTGCTTTATTTATTCATTTGTAAGGGAAAAATCCCGGCGTATTTGGGATCGAGCTTCGCATTTATTTCCCCAGTATTACTGCTACTGCCGTTGGGATATGAAGTTGCGCTGGGTGGCTTCATTATGTGCGGCGTGTTGTTCTGTCTGGTGGCGCTGATTGTTCAGAAAGCGGGTACTGGCTGGCTGAATGTACTGTTTCCGCCTGCGGCAATGGGGGCGATTGTCGCTGTCATCGGCCTTGAACTGGCGGGTGTGGCGGCAGGAATGGCTGGGTTGTTGCCTGCGGATGGTGCATCTGTGGATTCCACCGCGGTGACGATTTCACTAGCGACGCTGGCGATCACCATTCTGGGATCGGTGCTGTTTCGCGGCTTTCTGGCGATCATCCCGATTCTGATTGGGGTACTGGCTGGCTATGCGCTGTCATTTGCGCTGGGTGTCGTTGACTTGACCCCAATTCGTGAAGCGCACTGGTTCGCGATGCCAACATTCTATACGCCGCGTTTTGAGTGGTTTGCTATTCTGGCGATTCTGCCTGCGGCGCTAGTGGTGATTGCGGAACACGTTGGCCACTTGGTTGTGACGGCGAATATTGTGAAGAAAGATCTGATGCGCGATCCGGGGCTACATCGTTCCCTGTTCGCCAACGGGATTTCTACCGTGTTATCTGGTTTCTTCGGCTCTACGCCGAATACGACCTACGGCGAAAATATCGGCGTGCTGGCAATTACCAAAGTGTACAGCACCTGGGTTATCGGCGGTGCGGCGATCCTTGCGATTCTGCTTTCCTGCGTGGGCAAACTGGCTGCGGCGATTCAGGCTGTACCGGTTCCTGTCATGGGTGGCGTGTCGCTACTGCTGTACGGCGTGATCGGTGCATCCGGTATTCGCGTGCTGATTGAATCTAAAGTGGATTACAACAAAGCGCAAAACCTGATCCTGACCTCCGTGATTCTGATCATCGGCGTCAGCGGCGCGAAAGTGCATCTTGGCTCGACCGAGCTGAAAGGCATGGCGCTGGCGACAGTTGTTGGTATCGGTATGAGTCTGGTGTTTAAGGTCATCAGCCTGTTCCGTAAAGAGGAAGAGATCCTCGATGCGCCGGAAGAGAACGACACTCGTTCATAACCGCGTCATTCTCCTTGTTGAGGCCGTGCGTATCGCGGCCTCAACAGGGCCAGGTTTCTGTGGTAAACTCGATCCGTTTTCCTGCCCGTTTTGCTTGAGGTGATTCTGAACACGCCGGCACAGCTTTCATTGCCACTCTATTTACCCGATGACGAAACATTTGCCAGTTTCTATCCGGGTGAAAACGCGTCTCTTCTTGCCGCCGTCAATAATGCGTTGTATCAAGAGCATGGTAGCTACATCTATTTCTGGTCACGCGAAGGGGGCGGGCGCAGCCATCTGCTGCATGCAGCCTGCGCCGAGCTGTCGCGTCAGGAACGCGCGGTGGGCTATGTGCCGTTAGATAAACGTGCCTACTTTGTGCCGGACGTGCTGGAAGGCATGGAACAGCTGGCACTGGTGTGTATCGACAACATCGAATCGATTGCAGGCGATGAAGCGTGGGAAATGGCGGTATTCAATCTGTATAACCGCATTCAGGAAACGGGACGAGCCCGGCTGTTAATTACCGGCGATCGTCCGCCGCGTCAGTTGAATTTACGTCTGCCCGACCTTGCTTCTCGTCTCGACTGGGGACAAATCTACAAGCTACAACCGTTGTCGGATGATGAAAAGGGTGAGGCGTTACAGCTTCGTGCCAGACTGCGTGGGTTCGAATTGCCGGAAGACGTGAGTCGTTTTCTGCTCAAGCGTTTGGATCGGGAAATGCGCACGTTATTTATGACGCTCGATCAGCTTGACCATGCATCCATCACTGCACAGCGCAAGCTGACCATTCCTTTTGTGAAAGAGATCCTCGGGCTGTAGCTGAAGATTGCTGACGACTATCGTTTCAACGATCACTCACAACTACCTACATTACAACGACAGAATCTCCAGCACCTGTTCTGGCGGGCGTCCAATGCGCGCCTGACCCTGTGCCACGACGATAGGGCGCTCGATAAGTTTCGGATTATCGACCATCGCCTGAATAAGCTGTGCTTCTGTCAGCGCGGCGTCGGACAATCCCAACTGCTGATAAATCTCTTCTTTGGTTCGCATCAACTCGCGTGCACTGCTAAAGCCTAACTGCTGGATAAGCTGAGCCAGCGTTGCGGCATTAGGCGGTGTGTCGAGATAGAGCACGACGTCTGGGGCAATATTGTGCTCTTGCAGCAGCGCCAGCGTTTCGCGGCTCTTGGAGCAGCGCGGGTTGTGGTAAATTGTCACGGATGCTTTGGTTGAAGATGCTGTCATCGTTATGCTCCTTGTCAGGATTTCTGGTACTGGCGGAAACGCTGCTGCAACTGACGGAGTTGGTCGATACGGGCGTCGTAGCGCGCCTGCTCCAGACTCCCCAATTTGACCAGTGAACTTGCGTTGCTCAGTAACCGAATAGATTGATCGAGCTGACCGTTAAGCGCCAGACTCTCTGCGCGTGCAGCCAGCTCTTCTGCGCGCTGTCCTTGGGCTGCTGCGGTTTGCGCCAGCAGATCCCAGCCGTTCGGATCGTCAGGGTGCGCATAGGTGTAGCGATACAATATTTTGCCGGCAGCCGCAGGCTGTTTACCTTCAACATAGGCATTGGCCAGATTAAGCTGAAGTACTGGGTTAGCCTGCATTCCGGGCACATTTTGTAAACGTGCGATAGCCTGCGTCGTGCGATTTTGTCCCAGATCGATGTCGGTCATCATGTCCAGAAACCACGGATTGTCAGGCGCGCTGCTTAGGAGCGGTTGTAACACGTTACGTGCTTCATCGTACTTCTTCGCCTGATAAAGCTGAATCGCACGGCCATACTTCGCGGCCAGCTGTTCCCGTACGTTACCCTTTTCCCATTGCACCAGCAGATCGTCGTTCAGCGGGCGATCCGGTGAGCCATACATGCCAAAGGTGCGTATCTTGGCGAACAAGAAATCTTGAGAAGACTGCACTGGTGTTGAGCGCATCTGGTTGGCGCGGTTGCGTGCATCAGACAGGCGACTTTCTGGCAATGGGTGGGTCAGCAGCATTTCTGGAGGTTTTGAAGCATAACGCGATTGATCAGCCAGCTTTTGCAGGAAATTCGGCATAGCTTGCGGATCAAAGCCCGCGCGCTGTAGCACTTGAATCCCGATGCGGTCTGCTTCTTGTTCATTCAGCTGTGTGAAGGTAATCATTCCCTGCTGTGCGCCCGCTAGCGTACCGCTGAGCGCTGCCATCCCCAACTGTGGGTTGGCCATTGCCAACAGGATGGAGCCGAGTGCGCCGACCCAGGTGAGTGGGGCGCTGCGCTGCTGAGATTCCATGCTGCGCGCTAAATGTCGTTGGGTAACGTGAGAAATTTCATGCGCCAGCACGGAGGCCAGCTCGCTTTCGCTATCGGCATAACGGAACAGGGCGGAATGCAGTACTACGTTGCCGCCGAAGAAGGCGAAGGCGTTGATGTCGTCATTACGGATCAGATAAAAATGGAACGGCGTGCGCACGGAATCGGCCTGTTTGACCAATCTGTTGCCGAGCTGATTAATGTAATTGGACAGCAGTGGATCGTTGATAAGCGGCGCGCCCGCTCGTAGCTGACGGACGTAAAAGTCGCCCATCGCCAGCTCCTGATTGATACTGAGCGTACCGCCTGCGGTGGTGCCGATATCCGGCAGTCGATCCTGCGTGTCGGCCTGAGCAGGAAGCAGGTTGCCAGCCAGTAGCGCCCCAAACAGGACGGACATGACCGTTTTTCTTAACCGAATAGACATAACGGAAGATAACCTTATCAACAGCTAACGTGAAAGCATTCTGCCGACTATCTTAGCCAGCGATGGCAGACAAAGAAATGCCCGAACGGGAAAAACGTGGTGAAGAGAGAAAAAGGCAGGAAAAACCGGCACGTATGACGGTGCCGGTGGACGATCTGAAAACCGCGAATCAGGCGCTTTTCAGATAATTGAGAACGATGTCGTGGTGGTTGCTGGTTTTGAAGTCGTCAAAAACCTTCTCTACCTTGCCGTCTTCATCGATCAGGAAACTGATGCGATGAATACCGTCATAGGTTTTCCCCATGAACGTTTTCTCTCCCCAAACGCCAAATCCTTCTGAAACCTGATGATCCTCATCAGAAAGCAGCGTGAAATTTAAGACCTCTTTCTCGACAAAACGGGACAGTTTTTCTGATTTGTCCGTGCTAATACCGAGAACTTCAACACCACGTTTTTTCAAATCATCCATGTTATCGCGCAGGCCACAAGCCTGAACGGTGCATCCTGGCGTCATCGCTTTAGGGTAGAAATACACCAACACTTTCTGTCCCTGGAAGTCGGTTAAATTTACTTGTTCGCCATCTTGGTCGGGCAAGCTAAATTTCGGTGCAATATCACCGGCTTTCAGTGTGTTCATCACGACTCTCCGTCTTGTTTCTCTTTATGCTGTGGGTATACCCATAAATAGACTATTGGGCATAGTTAACGACGCTAATACTGCCTTGTGCGTGCAGTTCTGTACATAGCTGATGAAAGGCTGGCTCAATAATTGAGCTATCAAGCGTAGCAGAACTGTGTGCGGCAATCTGAATATACAGCTGCGGCGGTTTGCCACCCTCGGCGGGCTGCGTTTTGGAAACCAGCTCGGCAATGTTTAACTGGTGAGAATCGAACAAATCGGTAAAACGCTCAATGATGTGAGGGGAGTCGGCAACGTCAACCTTGACCCAAACGGTAGAAGGGGTTGGCTGACTGGCCTGTGACTCCGTCCGTTTCATCACGATCAGCAAATCCATCTCTGCGCCTTTCAGCGGCAGGGTAGATTCAATCAGCGTTATCGCGTTCCAACTGCCGGACAGCAGCATAATAAACGTGAATTCTTTGCCCAGCATGGCAAGACGGCTATCTTCGATATTGCAGCCACAGCTACTGACGTGGCGGGTAATCGCATTGACAATACCGGAGCGATCAACCCCCAGTGCGGTAATAACCAGATAGTGTTCTTGTGAGCTTGGCAACATCATGCTTCCTGTCTTTTTTCCCATTAATACATGGTAAACATAAAAAATTGCCTGGAGCAATTTTTAACGCCGTTTACGGCGGCCCAAAGGGCGGCGGGCAGGGATAGCCCGCCGTAAAAAACGGGAGCAATTTTTAACGCCGCTTGCTGTCGCTTAGACAATATTTCGTGATTACGGGCATTCCGCGTTAAGGTGAGTTCTGGTCACCAGAGATAAAGCGCTTTTAACCATGCGACGCCATCACGTTAATAACGACTGGGTAAAACAGGCTCAGCATCCTGCTTCGTTCGAGCGAATTGAGGCTTTCTTCCGTGGGCATGGCTACGAACCCCATCGGCATGACACCTATGCGATTGGGCGGACGCTATCCGGCGTGCAGCGTTTTCACTATCGCGGCAGCCTGTGCAATAGCGTGCCGGGGGGAACGTTGGTGCTTCATCCGGATGAGATCCATGATGGCGAGGCGGGTTCTGTCGACGGTTTTCAGTATCGTATGATTTACCTTGAACCTGCATTGATCCAAAAAATCCTCGGCGGTAAACCCCTACCTTTCATTAACGGCGGCATATCCAACGATCCACGCCTGTTTGCTGCAACGGAACCGTTGCTCAGGGCGATGGAAGACGCTTTCGATGAACTGGAGGAAGATGATGCGCTCTACGATCTGGCGCAGGCGCTGTCTGCCGTTGGTGGGCAACGATATCAGCGGCGTTTATTCGACTATCATGCTGCTGAACGGGCGCGTGAATATATTCATGATGCCTTTGATAAGGCGATTACGCTTGATGAGCTGGCGCAGGTGAGCGGTCGGGATCGCTGGAGTCTGACGCGCGATTTCCGCGCACTCTTTGGCACGACGCCCTATCGCTATGTCACCATGCGTCGCCTCGAACACTGTCGGCGACTCATGTTGGCGGGTGACAACCTCGCCGATATTGCCGCTCTTGCAGGCTTCGCTGACCAAAGCCACATGACGCGCCATTTCGTTAAAGCGTTTGGCATTTCCCCCGGTCATTGGCAGCGCATGTTCACTACGTTTTAGCCTGCTTGCACAATCGTTCAATACAGTCGCTACTCTGCTTCGCTAACCTGAAGGCGTCATCATAAGGAGAGACAGTATGTATAAATCGATTAATTTTGCCCAAAAGTTAGCGTTATTTGACGATCGCTGGCAGCCGAAAGTGATTGCTGAGATGAATGACTATCAATTCAAGATCGTTAAGATTCAGGGCGATTTCATCTGGCATTCCCATCCCGATACGGACGAAACGTTCATTGTGCTGGAAGGTCAATTGAGAATTGATTTTCGTGACGGCGATGTGCGTATCAATGCAGGGGAAATGTATGTCGTCCCGCGCGGCGTTGAGCATAAGCCTTATGCAGAACACGAAGTGAAACTGCTGCTCATTGAACCGAAAGGCGTGTTGAATACGGGTCATGAAGGTGGCGAACGGACGGCTGAAAATGATATTTGGATTTGATCAGTCGGGAAAAAAATGCCGTAAAACGTCTTACGAGTGACATCTCCGTCGCAGTGAACGGACTGCTTTTGTGCCAAAACATCAGAAGCATTTTTAATTTCGTTTGCTGCGTCATAAAAAAACCTGCGTCAGACGCCTACAACGCCCTTGTCCGCTTGCTTTTGCATAGAGGTCAAAAGTACCATGAAGCACTTGTTTGTGGAGGGGATGGCCAATGTTTACGGGAAGTATTGTTGCGCTAGTTACGCCGATGGACGCCAAAGGCGCCGTCGATCGGGCGAGCTTGAAAAAACTGATTGATTATCATGTCGCTAGCGGTACATCGGCGATTGTCTCTGTCGGCACAACGGGCGAGTCTGCCACGCTGAGCCATGACGAACATGGCGATGTCGTGCTGCTGACGCTGGAACTGAGCGACGGACGTATTCCTGTTATCGCGGGAACGGGTGCTAATGCCACCGCTGAAGGCGTTTCTCTGACCAAACGGTTTCATGGCACGGGCGTTGTTGGCTGCCTGACGGTCACACCGTACTACAATAAACCGACGCAGGAAGGTCTATACCAGCACTTCAAAGCGATCGCCGAGCATACCGATCTGCCGCAAATCCTGTATAACGTACCTTCCCGCACTGGCTGCGACATGCTGCCGGAAACCGTTGCCCGTTTGTCCGAAGTGAAAAATATTGTCGCAATTAAAGAAGCGACGGGGAACTTAAGTCGGGTAAGCCAGATCCAAGAGCTGGTTAGTGAAGACTTCATTTTGCTGAGCGGCGATGACGCCAGCGGTCTGGACTTTATGCAACTCGGCGGTAAAGGTGTGATTTCCGTGACAGCGAATATCGCTGCGCGTGAAATGGCAGAACTTTGCAAGCTGGCGGCGCAGGGCAATTTTGTCGAAGCGCGCCGTTTAAATCAGCGCCTGATGCCACTGCATCAGAAATTATTTGTTGAACCCAATCCTATCCCAGTGAAATGGGCTTGTAAGGAATTGGGACTCATGGCGACCGATACGCTGCGCCTGCCGATGACACCGCTGACCGATTCAGGTCGTACGGTGATGGGGCAAGCACTTAAGCAAGCGGGTCTGCTGTAATCGTTAGGGAGATTTAATGAGTTATTCATTACAAAAGTCGATGGTGGCGAAAGTCGTTGGCTTATCACTCGTGATGTTGCTTGCGGCTTGTTCCAGCGATCAACGCTATAAGCGTCAGGTCAGTGGCGATGAATCCTATCTGAAGGCACCGGCGCAGCACGCGCTGAATACGCCTGCCGGGATGATTTTACCGGTGCAGAACGGGGATTTTGATATACCGCCAGTTACCCTGAATGGCGCGGTCGGCAAAGAGCTGGATATTCGTCCTCCAGTACAGCCATTGGCTTTGTTGAATGGTTCCCGTACCCAGACCTCAGGAGATACGGCAACGCTGTTGTTAGAAAACAGCGCGCAAAACAGCCAGATCTGGTCTCAGGTTATCCGCGTGCTGCAAGACAAAGCGTTTACCATTGCCAACCGTCAGGATGCCAGCCAAACGCTGACGACTGACTGGATTTCATGGCCGCGTGAAGATGAAAACGTTCCGTATCAGGGGCGTTATCAGATTTCCGTACAGCAGCAGGGTTATCAGGTTGCTCTAATCGTGAAACTGCTGGGCTTACAACTGAACGGTCAGCCGGTGACGACGAGCGATCAGACGCAGCGCTACGCTGGCCTGATGCTGAATGTCCTCAGCAATGGTCTGGACTCTCAGGCAACGGCACGCGAAAATGCGCTGGCAAACCGCACCGTTGGTTCGTTGGATGTGCAGAGCGGCGCGGATGACACTGGTCTGCCATTGCTGATTGTGCGCGGTCCGTACACCGTTGTGTGGGAGCGTCTGCCTGTCGCGTTGGACAAGATCGGCATGAAGGTTAACGATCGCAGCCGTCCGCAGGGTTCTGTTTCCGTGACGTATCGAGCACCAAGCGGCGGAACCTGGGATGACCTGGGCGCGAAAAACCCTGAACTGCCTAACGGCGATTACAAATTGCAGGTCGGTGATTTAGATAACCGCAGCAGTCTGCAATTTATCGATTCCAAAGGACATACGCTAACCCAGTCGCAGAACGATGCACTGGTGGCCGTATTCCAGGCGGCGTTCAGTAAATAACGCATAAACCAAGGGTCGGATTATCCGGCCCTTCTTCATTCAACAATCTCTACCCTAATTGACGGGCGCTATCGGCAACCGTTCGGGGAAGCGTTAAATATCGGGTCGTATTTTTTGACCCTCACTGTGTGGAGTAATTAAAGATGCAAAAGCTAGCTGAGCTGTATCGTGGAAAGGCGAAAACCGTCTACACCACCGAAGATCCCGATCTACTGGTGCTGGAATTTCGCAATGATACATCAGCAGGAGACGGTGCGCGCATTGAGCAGTTTGATCGTAAAGGAATGGTGAATAACAAGTTCAACCATTTCATCATGAGCAAACTGGAAGAAGCCGGAATCCCAACCCAAATGGTGAGCCTGCTGTCTGACAATGAAGTGCTGGTGAAGAAACTGGAGATGGTGCCGGTCGAGTGTGTCGTGCGCAACCGCGCGGCGGGATCGCTGGTAAAACGTCTGGGTATCGAAGAAGGCATCGAGCTGAATCCGCCGTTGTTCGATCTGTTCCTGAAAAACGATGCCATGCATGACCCGATGGTGAACGAATCTTACTGTAAGACGTTCGGCTGGGTGAACGAAGAGAATCTGGCTCGCATGAAGGAACTGAGCTACAAAGCGAACGATGTGCTGAGCAAACTGTTTGGCGACGCTGGGCTGATTCTGGTCGACTTCAAGCTGGAGTTTGGTTTGTTCAAAGGCGAAGTGGTGCTGGGTGATGAGTTCTCACCAGACGGTAGCCGCCTGTGGGACAAAGAAACGCTGAACAAAATGGATAAAGACCGTTTCCGTCAGAGCCTTGGTGGTTTGATTGAAGCGTATGAAGAAGTTGCGCACCGTATCGGCGTAAAATTAGACTAACTGCGCAATCGTTTACGTTCAGGTCGCTAATCGGCAATATACTGGCGACCTGAATGTTTTACCTATTTCCCTCTCGAAAAACCGCCTTTCTCTTCTCGTCTTTGTCCGAATGATTTGCTGACCTGTCCCTCACTCCGATTAGTGCTATTATCGCGGTTTGCTTAACGCGCAACCTGACTACTTTCGACAGACTCTCATCCATGGCTTACTTCGATCCAACGTTGTTAATTCTGCTCGTCCTGGCGGGGCTGGGTATCATCAGCCACAACATGACCGTCACGCTGGCGATTCTGGTGCTGCTGGCGATACGCATCACGCCGTTGAACAGCTATTTCCCGTGGGTAGAAAAATACGGTCTGAGCATCGGTATCGTTGTTCTGACGATTGGCGTGATGGCACCGATTGCCAGCGGAAAAATTACCGCCAGTGAAGTGATGCATTCCTTCCTGCATTGGAAATCTCTGCTGGCGATTCTGATTGGTGTCGCGGTGTCCTGGCTTGGCGGACGCGGTGTGTCGCTGATGAGCAACCAACCCTCGGTTGTAGCGGGGCTGCTGGTGGGAACCGTCATGGGCGTGGCGCTGTTTCGCGGTGTGCCCGTCGGGCCGCTGATCGCCGCAGGGCTACTTTCTCTGCTGATCGGCAAGACCTGACCGATCTGGCGCGTGTGATGATATTGCGTGATTTTCTCCACAGCCAACACCAGCAGCAACGCTATGGCGTCCGGCGACTGCTGGTGCTGAGCGGTGAGGCGAACTGGTGTGAAGAACAGGCGCTAACGCTTAGCCGCCAGTCAACGGGCGACTGGCTATGGATTAGCGAACACGCACCTGACTCTGTCACTTCGCTGCCAGCCAGTCGTGTTCGGACATTACTGGGGCGAGAGTTTCTTCACGCGGTATTTGATGCGCGCAGCGGTGTGGATGTCGAAGCGCTGGCGATGCTGTCTGGCACGCTACAGGCTGGTAGCTGGCTGATTATGCTGGTTCCGTCGTGGCAGGAATGGCCGACACTGCCGGATCAAGACAGCCTGCGTTGGAGCGAAAACGCGCAGCCGATTGCTACTCCGCACTTTATTCAGCATTTTCAGCGACAGCTGCTGGCCGATGACGATGTGGTTCTCTGGCAACAAGGTCAAGAACCCGCGATTCCGCCACTGGCTGTAAGAGCAGACTGGCTGCCTGCGCAGGGTGAACCGACCGCGCAACAGCAGCACATCTTGCATGAACTGAATACGGCCGAGTCTGGCGTATTTGTGATTACTGCACCGCGCGGGCGGGGAAAATCGACGCTGGCGGGAATGCTGACGCAGCGTAGTCGCGGAGTCTGCTGGATCACCGCACCTTCCCGTTCGGCGACGGATATTCTGCAACAGCACGCGCGCGGCGATGCGCCATTCTGGGCACCGGATGCGCTGTTGGCACACTGTCGCCTTCATGGTGCACCTGATGTTGATTGGCTGCTGATTGATGAAGCGGCGGCGATTCCGTCTTCTGTACTGACTGCGCTGTTGCCCTATTTTCCTCGTATTTTGATGACCACGACGGTGCAGGGGTATGAAGGCACGGGCCGGGGTTTTCTGCTGAAGTTTTGTGCGGCATTGCCGCAGTGTCGCGTATTTTCGCTGGACGATCCTCTGCGCTGGGCCGCTAACGATCCGCTAGAACGCGTGCTGGATCAGGCGCTATTGTTCAACGAACCAGCCTTGCTTCATTCTCCGCTGAATCTCGCTGATGGCGCTCTGACTCTGCCTTCTGCTGAACTGAATATTCGAACTGAACGTGCCGACGACTGGTTGGCACACCCCGAACGCCTGACGTGGTGCTACGCGCTATTGTGCAGTGCTCATTATCGTACCTCGCCGTTGGATCTGCGCCGTCTGATGGATGCGCCGGGCATGCACATTGCCAGCGCACAGGTGGCGGATGATATTTGTGGCGTGTTGTGGCTGGTGGAGGAAGGCGGGCTGTCTGAGTCACTGGCCCATGACGTCTGGGCTGGACGGCGACGCCCGCGCGGTAATCTGGTGGCGCAATCGCTGGCGGCGCATGCTGGCCTGTGGAATGCGCCGATGCTGCGTGCACGTCGCGTGAGCCGGATTGCGATTGCGTCGTCATCTCGCCGACAGGGGATAGGGCGAGCATTAATCGAAGAGCAGATTCGTGAGGCACAACAGCAGGCGCTGGATTATCTGTCGGTTAGCTTCGGCTATCAGCCAGATCTGTGGGTGTTCTGGGAATCGTGTGGGTTTCAATTGGTGCGTATCGGCAGTCATCTTGAGGCCAGTAGTGGCTGCTATAGCGCGATGGCGATACTGCCGCTAAGTGAGGCGGGGTATGAACTGGCGCAGCAGGGAAGCCAGCAATTGGCGCGTGACTGGTATTGGCTACAACGCATGATTCCGCTGAGCCTCGCACTGCCGCAGACGGAAAATACGGAGCTGTATACCGAAAGTATTGCGCTGAATGACGACGACTGGCGTGAGCTGGCGGGATTTGCGTTTGCGCATCGGCCTATGGAGGCTAGTTTTGCCGCGATCTGCCGCCTGCTGATCCACTCCTCGTTGCCGCAGCCTGCGCTACGTCTGTTGGCGGAAACACCGGATGAAAGCGAACAGACGGCTGCTACGTTAGGGCTAACGGGCAAGAAGGCGCTCCTGAAGCGTTGGCGAGAAGAAACCACCAGTGCGCTAATCGATCTTGATGCGCAACGGTGCGAGCGCTGGCGAAGAAGCGTAATGTAGGTATAGATAGCAACACTAAAGCTGCTCATCGCGTAATTTTGTCAGAGACGCGTCGCGAATTTTTGCAGCACGTTTGCTATTTCCAATGCTTCCGATGCAGAGAGCTCAACGGGATCGTGATGTTCTGTCATTGCCTGGATCTGGATAGATGTGCCTTGTTCGATCCAAATGCGAACGGCTCCATCACTGGTTTCAAAATAGTTTTTCGTTGATTCGTCTTGCATGGTTATTCACCCGAGTAGGACAGTGTGTGGATGTGTTGTCTGAATCCTTTTAAACCCACGAACAACGGCCTTAACCGTGCCTCGATAACAATGTTAATCGTTACTTGTCATGGCTATTCGACCATTTTTTTACTATTGAATCATCAGGTTTATTGGAGTGGCGGCAGGCGTATCTACTTTTTCGCTATCATGCTGACGCTGACGCTGACGCTGACAGCGTGGCTGCCAGCATCATGGATTATCAGAAGGACGCGTCAACGCCGCGTTATGAAGGTGCAGACTACGGTATCAGTCCAGCTGTGATTTGAAGGTGGGTGCACGACGAAGCAATTCCCACAGCGTTTCCTGCAAGGGGATTTTCTGCGCTTCTGACAGCTGTGGGTAGCGCTGATAAAATGCGTCCTCTTTCGCGGAAAAATCCGAGTTCTCCTGAAGCCACTGTTCACGTAGCGCGGTAATTTGCTCATCCGTTAGTTTTTTGCTCGGCGTGGCGTCTTCCTGTGCCTGAAACCAGCGGAAGCGCTTATCTGGCGTTGCGCGTTCTTCTCTGCTCCATCCGTCTTTAATTTGCAGGATCTGCGCCAGCGCGAAGCCAAGAGTGGTGCTGATGCTGCGCCAGCTATCAGCGTCGGACGCGGCAGGCGGCGGCGATAGGCTGGCGAGTATTGTTGCAATATTCTTTTCCAGGCCCAGTTCGGTAGCCGCTTTTTCTTCCCAGCTTATTGCCTGCTGATGCAGTGCCGTCCATTCGCTTTCTGCCACGGCTTCGCCCGCTAACAGCCGTGAAATTGCCTGAATCCACTGCTGGCGCAAGCCGTCTACGGTTTCATCTACCAGCCAGTCAGACCACGGATTTCCTTCGTGACTTAACCAGTGGTGCAGCCATTGCAGCGCCACGCCATCTACCGTTTTTCCCGGAGCGAGAGCCGCAAAGAGGGCATCAACCTGTTCTGGTGTGGTGCTCGGCAGTTTTTCCAGCAGCAGCCCGAGTGCGGCCGGTAATCCGGTGATGCGTTCAAAGATGCGAATATCTGCACTGTGCGCCAGTGCAGCAGAGACTGAGCCTTTGTTGTCCTGCCAGTAGGGGGAAAATGCGTGTTCGATATTACCGTCCGCCGCATGTTGACGTAGCCGCTGGTGGAGGAAAGTGTGCAGTGAAGCATCACCATAGAACGTGCTCCACGTAACGCGAGTGTCTGCCAGCGGCTGTGCGGTGTTCTGTATCGCAATCTCGTGCGATTCCAGCCAGCCGCGTAGCTGTGCCAGCGTTTTCACGCCGATCTGCCGTGAAATCTCTTGCCCATTTTTAAACAGCAGCAGCGTAGGAATACCACGCACGCCAAAACGCTGCATGAATGCCGGATATTGCTCCACATCCAGCTTGGCGACGGTCAGGTTGTCTGGCGTGTTATCGGCAATCGTGTTCAGCAGAGGAGCCAGCGTTTTACACGGCTGGCACCAGGGTGCCCACAGGTCGAGCAGAATGGGTTTGTCGCTAGTCGTGAGCAACGCATCCAGCGAGGTATCGTTGGCAGTGATAATGGCGTCTGACATGGTGTCTCCGTTTAGAGAAAATCGTGAGTAAGTTAAGTAGGGAGCAATGAACCGTGACGCACGGCTTACTGCGAGCCGCCTACGGTCATGTTGTCGATACGAAGCGTTGGCTGGCCGACGCTGACGGGCAAGGATTGGCCTTCCTTGGTACAGGCGATATTGCCGTCATCCAACGCCAGATTGTTGCCCACCATCGCGACGTGCAGCAGTGCTTCTGGTCCGTGACCAATCAGCGTGGCACCTTTAACCGGGCGAGTGACGCGTCCATTTTCAATCAGGTAGGCTTCGGTGGTGGAAAAAACGTATTTCCCGCTGCTGATATCAACCTGCCCGCCGCCGAAGCCGACGGCGTAGAGGCCATTTTTGACCGACGCGATCACTTCTTCGGCGGGATATTGTCCTGCCAGCATGTAGGTGTTGGTCATGCGCGGCAGCGGCAGCGCGGAGTAGGAAGCCCGACGTGCATTGCCCGTCAGGGCGGTATTCATCAGTCTGGCGTTGAGGCTGTCCTGTAAATACCCGCGCAGGATGCCGTCCTCGATTAATGTCGTGCACTGCGACGGCGTGCCTTCATCGTCCACATGCAGCGAACCCCGCCGGTTGGCGAGCGTGCCGTCATCCACGACGGTAATGCCCGGCGCGGCGACGCGTTCTCCTAACAGACTGGAAAATGCGGAACTGCCTTTGCGATTAAAATCGCCTTCCAACCCGTGCCCGATAGCTTCATGCAGCAAAATGCCGGGCGAACCTGCACCGAGGATTACGCTGTAAGTGCCTGCTGGCACCGGACTGGCATCCAGATTATTCAGCGCTTGATCGACAGCCTGATTAACCCACTGGCTGACCGTCTCGTCAGCAAAGAATCGGTAGTCGAGGCGTCGCCCGCCACCGCTGGAACCATTCTCCCTGCGACCCTGCTGTTCGACGACGACATTGATGACCAGATTCACCAGCGGGCGAACATCGGTGGCGAGCCGACCGTCATGTCGGGCGATCAGAATGGTTTCGTGTGAAGCATTCAGGTAGGCCGTTACCTGCGTCACGCGGGGATCGCGGGCGCGCGCCTGTCTGTCGATCGAGAGCAGAAGCTGACGTTTATGTTCCTCGGTTACGGCCAGTAAGGGATTGTCTGACGGATAGAGTGCGGTTGTGCCGTGCGGCAGCGATGCGGGTAATGCCACCGTGGCGTTCTGTCCCTGACGGCTGATTTCTCTTACGGTATTGGCCGCTTGCAGAATCGCCTGCGGACGGAGGTCATTCGTGTAGGAGAACGCCGTTTTCTCGCCGCTGACGGCGCGGACGCCAACGCCCTGATCGCGACTAAATCCTGTTGGGCGCACGATGCCGTTTTCTAACTGCCAGCCTTCCTGCTGGCGGCGCTGAAAATAGAGATCGGCATAGTCCACCTGACGCTGCATGATGTGGTTCAGTGCGTGCGTTATCTCCGTCGTTTCCAGCGAAAATGCCGACAGCGCAGGTGAGACTGGCGCTCTGGAAGCGTGTATTGCCATGATGGTGATCCTGTTTCTGTGACGCGATGTGGGATTACTGCCCGGCGATCTGCATCTCTTCAATCAATAGGGAACCGCAGGAGAGATTGCCCTGCGTGTGGATGTCCGCCCCGAGCGCGACACAGTGCAGGAGCAGCGTTTTCAGGTTGCCTGCAATGGTGATCTCTTCGACCGGATACTGAATTTCGCCGTTTTCGACCCAAAAGCCCGCCACACCCTGCGAATAGTCGCCCGTCATTGGGTTCAGTCCGTGTCCTAGCAGCGTGGTGACCAGCAGTCCTGTGTGCATCTGGCGCAACAGCGCTGGCAAGTCATCGCCAGCGCGACTTTGGCTGCTGCTGACACTCAGGTTATAGGCTCCACCTGCGTGTCCGGTCGTCGTGAGCCCCAAGCGTCGAGCGCTGTAGCTTGAGAGAAAATAGCCTTGTGCAATGCCATCGTGGATGACATGCCGCGGAGTCGCGGCGACGCCTTCGGCATCAAAGCAGGCGCTAGCCAGTGCCCCAGGAATAAACGGATTTTCATACAGGCTCAGGTGCGGTGCAGTGATGGCCTCACCGAGGCACTGACCCAGAAATGACGTGGATCGATAAAGCGCCGCGCCGCTCAGCGCACCGACCAGATGATGAATCAGGCTGTGCGCCACAGGGGCGTCAAACAGCACTGGACAGCGGCGGGTTGAGAGTTTTCGTGCACCTAGCTGTGCCACCGCACGTTGCGCGGCGGTATGTCCGATAGTCTCTGGCGAGGCCAGCAGAGACGGCGCTCTGCCGGTGGTGTGCCAGAAACCCTGCTGGCGTTGTGTATCATTACGCGCAATCGCATGGCTCCATAGGGTGTGTAACGATGTTGGGTAACCTGCCGAAAAACCGGCAGAGTTCGCCAGAATAAAGTCTCCCTGCTGCGAGGTGATTTCCGTGCTCTCGCTGTAGCCATGCTCATGCGTGGTATTGGCGACCTGCTCGGCACGCAGTGCCAGCGACAGTGCTTGCTCAACTGTCAGCGTATAGGCGTTGTGCAGCGAAAGATCGTAAATATCACGGGCAAAATGCTGCGCTTCCGGCAGGCCGCTACACGGATCCTCATCGGCATATTTTGCCAGCGTGCTGGCGGCGTCCACGGCATCCTGCAACGCTTCCTTGCTAAACAAGGTCGAAGAAACGGTACCTGCGCGCTGGCCGAAGTAGACCGTAACGGACAGGAAGCGGCTTTGGTTTTGCGTCAGCGTATCAATATCGCCGTTCCTGACGCGGATGGTGCGGCGGTTTCCCTGCGAGACGCTGACGACCGCCTGACTCGCGCCTTTTGCGGCCGCGAAGTTCAGCACGTCTCCGGCCAGCGACTGAAGCGTGTCGGTCTGCGGCGTAGCAAGAACGGGGGATTCATCAAGAGAAGACATTATTCGGTATCCATGCGTGACAGTGTTCTACTCATGATGTGCAACGAAGAAAGAAAAGCGTCACCGCAGGCCGAAACTTTTTTTTACGCTGAGGCATTCGGATGATGGAGAAGATGATGCGCTCTGATGCTGGCGAGGCTGTCAGCACCAGAGCGAAAGAGGAAGTCAGGGGGCTTTGGCGGGTTGCAGGACGAAATCGATTTTGCTCAGGCCACGCTGCTGGGCATTCGTCATGACATACGCTACCCGACCATATTCGACGGCCTGATCGGCAAACAGCCGTATATTCGGGTGAGTGCCTTCGGCTGAGGCCGCATCGAGTTTGGCGATCAGTTGGGCATCATCGACCGCTTCTTTATTCCAGTTCATTTGTCCGGTTGCGGTAATCGCGATATCCACAGCTTGTGGATCTTTCTTGATTTTTTCGACGCTGGCGCGCGGTAGTTCCACTTTGACGGCATGATTAATGACCGGCAGGGTGATCATGAACACGATCAGCAGCACCAGCATGACATCAATAAACGGCGTCATGTTGATGTCGTTAAGCAGGGCGTCTTCCTGACTTTCAAACGGGGATGACATACTCATGGCTATGTTCCTCTTCAGGCGGAGCGCTCAACGGGGTGAGTCGGCTCATACCGCGCCGCACTATTAAGGTCGGTAATACTGGTATCCACGCGTGCGCCAGTCAGCAGGTAAGCGTGCAGATCGTGCGCAAAGCGATTCATGGCATGCAGAACGATGCGATTGCGGCGGTTGATCGCGTTGAATCCCAGTACAGCGGGAATCGCCACGAACAGGCCAAACGCCGTCATGATCAAGGCTTCGCCGACAGGGCCAGCAACCTGAGCCAGATCGGGCTGGCCGATGGTACTGATGGTTTGTAGCGCGTGAAAAATGCCCCACACGGTGCCCAGCAAGCCGATAAACGGCGCGGTACTGCCGATAGATGCCAGCGTGCCGAGGCCGGATTGCAGTTTGCCTGAGTTGGTGTCCAGCGTGTTGCTCAGGCCGCGCACCAGCCAGTCGCTGAGATCGACGTGTCCGCCCAACGTGGAAGAGAATTTGTGTGGGTGTTTCAGCAGCGCATGTCCTTCGATCACCAGATCGCGGAACGGGTTAAAACGCTGCTTACCGAATTTCTCGACGCTCTCTTGCAGGCTGGTTGCCTGCCAAAAGGTATTCCGACTGTATTGCACGCTCTTGTTCAAGGCGAACAGCTGTCGTGCTTTGAGCAGCATGACCGTCCATGACAGCAGCGACATGATGAGCAGAATGATGGCTACCGAGTGGGTGACCACGTCGCCCTGCTGCCAGAAATGGTGGATATCTAACGTGTTCATATATGACCTCTTATGCAATAACCTGATTCGGGCGTGTTTGCGAAACGGCGGATGCGCTATTTCAACGCAGGTGCTTTCTTAGTGAGTCAGCCGGAAATTAACGGGCTGAATCGTCATGACGGTAATGGCCTGTCCATTTTCGCGGTAAGGCGTACAGCGTGCCTGCGCCACGGCTTCAATCGCGGCCTGATCGAGGGCGTCATAGCCGCTACTGCGAGCAATGTCGTGTCGAATCAGTCGTCCCTCTGGGCTAATTACCAGACGAACCAGCACATTGCCTTCCTGCTGGAGACGCTTGGCGCGGCGAGGGTAGTCAGGTTGCGGGACGACACAGCCAACGGATGCGACCTGTTTAGGCTGCGCCCCCGGGCTGTTCTGCATCAGATTGCCTTTGCTGGCTGTCGTCAGCGGGCCTGGCGTCGCTTCCGGTGCGGCGGGAGACGGCTCCGGCGCCGGACGCGCCGCAGGCTGACGCTCGGCGGTGGTTTTTTGGCGGACGGGCTGCGGTTTTACCACTGGCTTAACCGGCGGCTGGTGAACCTCTTTTTTGACCGGAGGCGGTGGCGTTTGCTGTTCCTCAACGACTGGCTTTTCAGGAACGGGCGCAATTTCACGTTCACCCTGTTCTGATGTCAGCACGGGTGGCTCCGGCGACGGTTCAGGAATCGGTTCAGGTTCCGGTGCGTCAACCATCGTGGCCTGAATGCTGATACTGGCTGCTGGATTGAGCAGGTTGATCGGTGTGTATTCGGTGGTTCGCGTGATGAGTAAGGCGGCGACACCTGCATGGATCAGCGCAACCGTCAGAAAGCTGAGCGCAATCTTCCCCATTTCTCCCCGGGCGGGCGCTGCCACCGTCATGCTGCGCGACGGCTGTGCGGGTGCGACGTCACGCCGTGCGGCGGGTGCCGCATCAACGCGCGCGTTTAATGAAAGGTGTTGCACGGATGCCTGTTGCACGTTTTCCTCTGCTGCTCTTGCTTACGGTGTTGAGCGCTTTATGCCGCCCTGAACATCGGGATTGTGATGACCTCTATTAACGATGTGCAACGAGGCAGGAAAAGTGTCACCACGTGCGTGAAATTTTTTGCGGCTTGCCATCCCTGACTACCACCTTTGCGAGCCATCGCTTATACGCGTCTGGCGTCGGCGGCGCGGATATGTATCCAGTAATCGGTGGTATGCACAATCGCGATGGGCATGGTTTGCGCCAGAGAATCCAGCGTGTAGTTCAGGTTATCTAGCGGGAAATTGCCGCTGACGCGCAGATCGGCGATAGCGGGATCTAACCGGATAATGCCGGGAGTGTAATCACGCAGCTCGCTGATGACCGACGCCAGCGAGCGATCGCGGACTTCCAGACGACCCTGCATCCAGGCGCTTTCTGCCTCCGGCGTGACGGCAACCTGATAGAGCGTTGAGCGATCGAACCAGACGCCCTGACCCGCGTGAAGGCGCAGGCTTTGCCCTGCATGGTTAGTCACCTTGGCGATGTTATCCAGCACGCCGACGTGGATGCCGCCGCTTTCATAACGCACGTTCACATTGGCCTGAAGTGCGACGATATTGCCCATGTGGGTATCAATAATAAAAGGGCGCTGTGCATCCGACTTAATCTTCGCGAAGATACCACCGTTGAGAATGCCGACCTGACGAAGGGTATTTTCTGGTTCAACGTTGATATCGACGGCGGTACGCGCGTTCAACATGAGCGTGCTGCCATCGCTGAGTGGAACCTGCTGGCGCTGTGCCGTGGCAGTCTTCACATCGGACAGAAGCGGTGACAGGGGGTAATGCTGGTTAAGTAGCAGACTGCTTAGCGAGGCGACAGCCACCATGCCCAGTCCATATTGCAGGACTTTGCGCCGACCTGAGGGTGCTAATAACGCCTGACGAATCGGTTCGTGAGGCAGTGCGGCGAGAAGAGGCTGAAATTTCCCCAGCGTTTGCTCGATGCGTTGGCAGGCGCGCTCATGCAGAGGGTTTTCGTATCGCCAGCGGCGGTATTCATCGTAATCGGTCTGTGTTGCTTCGCCGGAACGCAGCAGCACCATCCATTCAATCGCCTGTTCGGCAATCGGGTCATCCATGTGTCGTCTTGCCATGCGGTTCACCTATAAGTCACTGCTGTCCTGCGTGGCCAGATAGCAGTTGGTCAGCGCTTTGGCGATATATTTTCTCACCATACTGGCGGAGACATCGAGCTGTACGGCAATGTCGGCATAGGTCATGCCATCAAGCTGGCTGAACAGAAATGCCTGCCGTGCTTTGGTGGATAGCCCATCCAGCGCTTGATCGATAGTGAGCAGCGCCTCCATCAACAGCTGTTGCTCTTCCGGCGACGGATGGTGAAATTCAGGTTTACTCGCCAGCGCGGTGAGATAGGCTTTTTCCAGATCGCGGCGACGCCAGTTTTCATACAGTACGCGTTTGGCGAGTGTGGTTAGCATCGCGCGCGGTTCCTGTACGTTGGCAAGATTTGGTAGCGAGGCTAAACGTAAAAATGCCTCTGAGGCGACATCTTCCGCTTCACAGCCGTAGGCAATACGGCGGCGTAATCTTTCCGTTAGCCAGCGATAATCGCTGCGAAATATCAGTGACAGTAAGTCGGGTTTTTTAACAGCCTCTGTGTACATGGGCATCCTTAAATCGCGTAAATCACAACAATGCTTGAACCGGGATACCCCAGGGCCGCAGAACAAAAGGAACGATGCGTCCTGTGCTGTTTTTAAGTCAAAATTTGCAGGAGTCAAACCACGTTTTTTTTCTATCGTTAGTTAGAAATGTTCTGTTACTGACTGGAATGGGTAAATTGCTATTTCTGGATGTTTCTTAGCGGGAGATAAAAAATACGATTCATAAGAGTAGAGTGATTCATTTTTTATATTTAAAAATACAGAGAAAAGGTTTTTCCAAATCAATCTGTTTTCTACCGAGAAAAAATAATTACGGGAAAAATGACTTTCCCGCTGTCACTTTTTCATCGTCATTGCACAAATCATACGAAGACCAATAAAAACTGATTTTTTGAAGCAATTGACGAGGGAAAAATGAAAAAACGTAATACTGCCTCTCCCGCTCTGGGGTTGGGTTTTAAGAAACGCTTATTCTTCACTAATATGTTGGCGATTAATTCTGCGTTATTCGTGGGGGCGACGACCGTTCCTATGACCGTCTATGCGGCGGGTGAAAATGACACTGTGGCATTTTCTATTCCTGCTGGCGACCTGCAAAAAGGGCTATTGGCAATCGCCAATCAAAGCAAACAGACGCTCTCTTTTAATCCTGCGCTGGTGGCGAATTATCAGAGTGCCGCGCTGAATGGCAATTATTCAACGCGTCAGGCTATTTTACGCTTGCTGCAAGGTACGCCGTTATTATTGACGACGACGGGTAATGGCACGCTGACCATTGTTTCTTCCCGCGCTAATGATGCAGAAGTGGCGCAGGCGAGTGATAAAACGCTACCAGCGATTACCGTCAGCGCAGGCAGTGAAGATGAAACCGTATTGAACCCCGGCACCTCCTCTTCGGCATTACGCACCAGCACGTCGTTGCAGCAAACGGCACAGTCGGTTCAGGTAATCAGTAATAAGCTGATTACTGCCCGCCAGGCCACATCGCTGGAAGAGGCGTTAAAAAACTCGGGCAGCGTGGTCACCATTCAATCAAACCGTGGTGCGCCTACGTATTGGATGCGCGGCTATGCCGTAACGTCCGGTGCGACGGATGGCCTGTCGGGCTCCAGCAATGCCGGTATTGGTCAGGGCACGGCGATTGAGGGGGTCGAACGTGTCGAAGTGCTGAAAGGGCCACAATCGGTGCTCGCGGGGAGCAGCTCCGCCGCGGGAACCATTAACGTTGTGCGTAAAAAACCGGTAACCGAACCGTTGCATGTCCTCAAAGTCGAGGCGGCGCGCTACGGTGAATTTAAAACGGCTATCGATCTGGGCGGCGCGATCACGGACGATAAAGCGTTCAGCTACCGTTTGAATGCCTCAACCATGAAATCTCAGCACTCCTTTCCTGATTACAACGGTAACCACGGTGATTATTTAGCCCCAGCGCTGACCTGGAAAAACGACAATACGCGGATCACCGTTGGTGCGGAAGTCAATCAGGCACGTAAATCGGGACCTGCCGGGACGATTTACGCTAACGGAAGAATACAGAAGCTGCCGGAATATCGTCTGGGGGATAAAGACGATCATAACAAGATGAAAACGACGAATGCCTATTATGAATTGGAGCAAAAGCTCGTCGACGATTGGACATTTAATAGTAAAGCGGGTTTCCAGAGCACAGCTTCGCAGATGAAGATGAACGAAACGCTGGATATCGCCGCCAATGGCAACAAAATCAGCCACCCGCTGGCCTATAAATCCACTAATCAGACGTGGAGCCAGCAAAATGATATTCGCGGGAAAATCGAAACCGGGCCCGTCACTCAGACCTTGTTGGTCGGTCATGACTATAAGCATGAACGCTACGCCAGCTATGACGGCAGCTTTATCCTGATGACCAATGGGAACGTGTATAACCCAGACTCGCTGGTGTTCCCCAGCATCGGTGAACCGAATAGCCGGACGTACACGTCCAAGCTGATTCAAAGTGGTTTCTTGTTCCAGGATCAGATCGATGTCTTTGACCGCCTGCATTTCCAACTGGCGGTGAAGCGCTCGACATGGAACAACAGCTATTTGGTGGGAACGCGAGCATCTACGTATACCGCGACCAAGTGGATCCCCAATTACGGCATTAGCTTCGATATCACACCGGACGTTACGATTTACGCCAACTTGCTGAATAGCTTTAGCGGCAGCGCGCAGGTTTCACGCTCTGGTGTCCAGCTCCCGCCAACGACGGGGCAGTCTAAAGAAGCTGGGCTGAAGTTTAACCTGCTTGATGACAACCTCACGCTGACGACAGCCGTATTCAGCATTGAGCAAAAAAACCTGGCGGTAACGGATAGAAACGGTTTCCCGATTGCGACCACGGGGAGAAAGAGCGAAGGCTTTGACGTGGATTTGAATGGTTCTTTGTTGCCGGGATGGGATGTCACGGCCAGCTATACCTACTCGGATAATAAGGATCCTACCACCGTTCGTAGCACGATTACGCCGCGCCACTCTGGAAACGTGTGGACGTCTTATGAAGTGCAGTCTGGACGCTATCAGGGTGCCGGTGCATCAGTCGGTATCAGCGGTTCATCGAAAACGCAGAACGGCCCGACCAATAACGTCTTCACTATCGGCAGCTCGGCATCAACCGATGCATCGGTGTTTTACCGCCAGCCTGACTGGTCGCTGACGCTGGGCGTCAATAACGTCTTCGATCGCGATATCTACTACACCAGCACGACGCCGCTGTATATCGGAGTGAAGGAAGGGCGGACGTGGCGTCTCACTGGGACGTATTCGTTCTGATAATCCGTTCGGCCAATCTGTTAGACAAATAACGAGAACGGTCATTCACACGAATCAGCAGGTAGAAACGGCGCATGAACGCAAGCGAGACGAGTACGACAAAACCGGGCATCGGCCAGATTCTGATGCCCTATTGGCAGACGCCAGAGAAGTATCTGGCGCTGTTTATTCTGGCGGTGATTATTAGCATCAATCTGGGTACGGCCTACATCAGCGTGGAGGCGAACCGAGTCTCGGGGAAATTCACCGATGCGTTGATTGGGCTGGATTGGGAGCAAATAAAGCCGCTGTTTATCTTCAGCTTCATCCTCGGTTTGAGCGCGATGATGCTGAGATGGATAAACGTACTCAGTCAAGGCTATCTGGCGTTGCGCTGGCGTACCTGGATGACGCTCCACTATATCCGGCGTTGGACGGGGACATCGGCTTATTACGAAATAGAGAGAGACGGTGCGCTGTCGAATATCGATCAGCGTATCGCCGATGACGTTAACGAACTGGTGTCGGCCTCGCTGAATTTTTTTCTCGGCCTTATCTCGGTCGTCATCAGCACCGTCACGTACACGGCGCTGCTATGGTCGGTTTCTGGGGTACTGCGTTTCTCGTTTATGGGCAGCGACTGGGCGATATCCGGTTATATGGTTTACGCCCTCTATATCGAATATATCCTTCAGGTTGCGCTGTCACACTGGCTGGGTAAGGCGTTGATAAAGCTGAATATGAACCAACAGAATGCGGAAGGTGACTTCCGTTTTCTGGGCGTTCAGTTACGTGAAAACGCGGAACAGATTGCCTTCTATCAGGGAGGGGCGCGGGAAGGCGAGCGGCTGGCTCAGCGGTTCGCTCGCGTGCGTGACAATGCGCTGTCTGTGCTGCTGCGTGGTTTTAAGGTGTCGTTTGGTCAGAGCCTGTTTAGCCATTTTCTTTCACCGTTGCCGACGCTATTGGCGCTGCCACAGCTGTTACGTGGCGAGCTCACCTTTGGCGATTTAACGCGGATTCAGATGGCTTACGGTTCTCTGGGGGCGACGCTGAGCTATTTTATGCAGGCGTATCAGTCCTTCACACGCTGGCTGGCGCTGACGAAGCGTTTGCAGGATATGGAAGAAGCGCTGAACAAAAGCGTGCGGACATCATCACCTATTCGGGTGACGGAACACGATGGCCTTGGGTTTTCCTGCGAGAATCTGCGGCTGTTAACGCCGGATGGCCGTGCGCTGACCGCGTTAGATGACTGGCAGGTCTTGCCCGGTGAACGCTGGATGATTAACGGCGCATCCGGTGTGGGTAAAAGCACGCTGCTGCGCGCCTGTGCCGGACTATGGCAGCACGGTAGCGGGGCGATTGCACTGCCTCGCCACTGCCGCACGCTGTTTTTACCGCAGAAAAGCTACCTCCCGACGGGAACGCTGAAAGCGGCGTTGTGCTACCCCGGCAATGTGCGGGATTTTACCGACGAACAATGCCGACAGGCGCTCATCGACAGCGAATTACCGAACATGGCCTCACAGTTGAATGAGGAAGATCGCTGGCAGCAGCGGTTATCCGGCGGTGAGCAGCAGCGAATGGCGATAGCCCGTGCATTGTTGCATCGGCCAGATTTTGTTTTTCTGGATGAAGCGACCAGTGCGCTCGATCCTGAGACAGAGCAACTGGTGTATCAGGCATTGGTCACTGCCTTACCTGACAGCGCGATTATCAGCGTAGCGCATCGGGAATCGCTGGCGGCTTTGCATACTCATCATTTACACCTGACACCGTTAGCCGAAAGTGACCGTCGGCATGAGAGGGATACTCATATGGGCGATGACGCACCGCCGCATCCAGATTCGGATAGGGCATTTAGTGAACGTGGTTTGGCCTGGCGCGGCGAGTGATGCTGTCTGCTGTCTTCAATGGAATAATTCCGCTCAAACAGGGGCGGAGTTATTGCGTTTCTAAGAGTCGGAAAAGCAGAGACGTTTTCCCCGGTTTCTCTGGGTAGTCGGCAATTAACGTCAGTTCGGTCTTTTTCTCTCTAGACCAGAGCTGGCATTCCACTCTCTTGCGCTGAGGGGAGGCGTCCATCGCGTAACTGCACAGGGGAATCCTGCCCGTTCTATCTGGTGTAAAAGCTATGTTATAAGGCGGAAGCGTCAGTTCCGCCATGTTTTCCCCCACGCTATCCAATTCCTCAAGAATCTCTTCGTAAATAGCCGGGCTCACGCCAAAATCTACTAAAGCAGTTGGATCGCCATCTTGGATGCTGCGCAACAGTTCGCCCACGAGTCGATAGATTTCATCTCTGTCCTGTGCCATTTCTTACTTCCTTTGTTTCAGAATTGTGGTGGCTGATATGGTAGAAAAAGGATACCTAAAAAGAGTGAGTCTGCACTTTCTAATATAACGTGTTCTTTTCGGTGACGGCGTGGATATCAAATTGACGCCGACGGAGATGCCGCCAGCGTCATGGATGATTAGAAGGAAACGTCGACGCCGCCGCGCAACACTTCTTCGTTACCGCGATCGGCAAAGTGTTTGTCAGCACGCAGGAAGAAACGTGCATCCGCTGCTTTACCCACGTCCAGCCTCACGCCTGCCCACTGCGAGTCTTTGTCCAGTCGAATGCCCGGTATATCGAGGCGTTCTCCTTCGCGGCCCAGTCCGCTCCAGCGGGCGGAGACATCAAGCGATGGGTTGGTAAACGCATGTTGGTACTCACCGCTAACGCCGACGCTGCTCCACCATCGCTGATTCCATTGCAGCAGGGCGCGCAGATTAAGCCCTGTCAGACCCACGGTACGCGAATAGTCGTTGCCTTCTCCCGTCAGACCCAATGCGCTGCCGGTATCCGTAAATCCGCCAGTAGACAGGTAGCTGTATTTGAGTCCTGCATAAGGTTGAACGCTAAAAATATCGTTGAGTGCAAATTCGTATCCCATTTTGAGCAGGCTCTGCCAGCTATCGCTTGACGTGCTGCTGGAAACGGCTTCGACATTATTCAGCAAGATAGAACGCTTCAGCTTATCGCGGCCGTGCTGATAGCTCAGGTTGCCCTGAACGAACCATTCCGGCGTGAGGTTGTAGCGCGCGTAGGTCATTACTCCGTGCAGCTCATTCTCACTACTGCCGCCGCTACCGTCGTAGTCTGCTTTGATCTGGCTGTTGGTATAGGCAATCCCGGCGCGTAATCCTGGGGTGTTGAAATCGGTATCCGTACCGATGGCCGTCAGGGTGATATCGTAATGGCTACCCAGATAGCCGGACTGTTTCAGATCGCCGCGCAGCTTTCCGGTTTCAATCCATAGCCCGTAGTTCTTCCCGTTCCCTAACAGATCAAGTCGGTTATTCAGTAACTGGTTCTGGTAATCCAGGCTGTTAAACAGAATGGCATTGCTGGATGCATGCGCCTGACCAGACAGTGAATCCAGCGCGATGGCTGCGGCACTCGCGCTGCCTAACTGCTGGAATGCGGCGGCTTTCGTCAGCAAACTGGATTGCTGCTCGCTGGTCGAGGATAAGGCTGACCAGCGGTCGGCAACCTGTAGCGCCGATTCGATATTGGCAGCGGTCTGCAATTGTGCGGCGCTTTGCAAGCCGCTGTTGATGACCGCGTCTACGGTATTGAGGCGGCTGAATGCGCCCGTGACATCGTTGCTGCCGTAAGTCAGGTTTCCTGTCAGGAATAGCCCGAGGTCGGTGGTGCTAAAAGTGCCGCTGATGCCCTGATTGCTGTGCAGCAGCGTTTCCTGCGTTTGGACGATGTAGGTGTTGCTGGGCAGGCCAACGCGTAATCCACCATTTAACGTAGCCGTTCCCTCTATGGTAAACGGATTTGCCAGTGTCACGTTCAGCAGGCCGCTGCTGCCCTGAGTATAGTTACCTGCGACGGTCAGTCCGCCTTCTGCTGTGGTGGCAACGATACCCGTATTATTCACATTACCGCCAATCCGGCCTTTTCCTGCTAGCGTGCCGAAGCCGGATACGCTGGCGTTACCCGCAATTGATCCGTCAACGTACAAACGGTTGGCGGTGATTTGTGTATCACCTTTATAAGTGTTGGTGCCGGTCAAATGCAGAGTGCCACCCGCATTGCTGGCGCCGTTGACGATCAGGCCGTAGTCGCCGCTGATATCGTTAGCGAACGTGTAATCGCCTGCGGTTAAACGAGCGGTGAAGTTATCGGCATAAAACATTGCCGGGCCTTTTACGGCTTTATCGACGTCCAGATCGCCCCAGCCAAAGGTATCGTTATAAGGGCGTCCGTTGGCGGTATCGGCTACCGCGATATAAGCGGGATGGAAAATACTTCCTGTGACGTTACCTCCGCTGTCCCTGATGATTTCGTAGTAAGAATTCTCTGCGTCGTATCGGGTATAGCCATCGGTGTGGTAGGCCGCGGTGGTGAGTAATGTCTGTTGCAGGTTGTAGCCGGTCATCCACGGATAGGCCGCCTGTACTCGGGATGCCCCGCCTGCAACGCGTGGTGCGGCAAAAGAGGTGCCGTGCGAACGTTCAGACGAACTGCTGCCTGCAACGGGATAATCCACATAGCCTGGCGCACTCATGCAGTAGGCCGCGACATTGCCGCACTTATCAAAAAGGTAAAGTTCAGCAGGGCGCTCGGTTCCTTCCTGCCCGACCCATTCAGGGATGTAGCCAGTAACGGCGAGAATGCCTTTTTGCAGCGAGGCATCACCAAAAATCAGTGGGATCTGAGTATTAGGCGAGGGGGTGGAACCAGCATTATTCCCCGTGGCGACAATGCTCAGTGCTTCGGCATCGACGATGCTTTTCAATTCGTTACGGACTAAGAGATAGCTAAAGTTGTTACTGGCATTATTCAGCTCTGCGGTGGTGGTGAGTCGCTCATCCGCGGCGTAGGACATATTGATAATTTTCACGCCTGAATTGAGCAGCCAATTCACGGCGGACGTCGTGTTTTGATAGTTAAAGCGATTGTTTGCCGATGCTTGTGCGATGTAGAGTTCGCTATCTGGTGCCACGCCTCCCGCATAGCTTTCCGTCGCCAAACCAGCCAGCGCCAGTGCGACCAGCGTACCGTGCCCGTTAACGCCTTGATCATCGTTAAGTTGCGGGCTGCCTCCAATAAACGATGAAAAATGCAGGTTGCCGTAATTAAATTCTGGCCGACCAGCTTCCAGACCGGAATCAATAATTCCGACTTTAACGGCGGAGGCTGTCGGCGTTTCCGGCGTGGTTGGCGTCGTGGGTGTGGTAGGTGTCGTCGGTGTTGTTGGGGATGGTGACGTTGGCGCGACGCTGGCGGTTTCACCGCCGCCTCCTCCGCTACTGCCACAACCTGCCAACATCAGCAATGCGATACTGATATTGGCAGCGATGATGGATTGCCGAAATGTTTTTCTTTTTAACGACGCATTCTTTTTTAATGAAAATAGCTGCGCTGCTGCTGTCATTTTATTTTCCCTGCATTTCTAGAACATGGAACCGCCTCCCAAATAAAAAGGGATTTGGAAAGTAAGGTTGACGTTAATGCGATGCATTATTTCGGGGTATAAACCTTATTTGCATGAAGGGCGGTTTCTGGTAGAAAAGAACCTCAGTCTCCTTCACTGATCTTTGTGCAATAACCACGGAAAAGTGACAGCGAGAGCGCCATAATTTTTTGTTGAATCAGGATAAGCCGATGCTGGAATTACGCCCTAACTGTGAACATTGCGACTGTGATTTGCCGCCGGACGCCGAAACGTATATCTGCTCCTATGAGTGCACGTTCTGTCCTGACTGTGCGGATTCCGTATTTCACCACGCCTGCCCGAACTGCGGTGGGGGATTGGTCAAACGGCCGGTGCGTCCGGCGCGTTGTTTGACGAACGATCCAGCCTCAACGATCCGTATTATCAAACCGCACTGACAGGACGAGGCTGTGAGGTTTTCCCTCTGTCATTGCAAAAAATGGAACATCTCGTTCAGTAATTCCCGATTTCTCCTGTCAGTACGCGGCGTATAGTGAGAATTAACCCTACTTTATGACGACTGTCGCCAGGTGTTGCGTTTGACGCATGCCTTCAGGAGAGAAACGTGAATCAAGATTATGTTGTTGTTCAGCAACCCTCAGAAGCAAATCGATTAATCCTGCTGTTTCATGGCGTAGGTGATACCGCCGCAGGCATGGCGCAGATTGGGCGCTATTTTGCTGCCGCCTTACCGCAGGCGATTGTGGTCAGTATTGCCGGGCCGTTCAGTACTGGCTATGGCGACGGGCGGCAGTGGTTCTCTGTTCAGGGCGTCACGGAAGAGAATCGGTTATCTCGTATTGAAGCAAACTTGCCGCGTTTTGTGGATACCGTGCGCCACTGGCAGGAACAAAGTGGCATTAGCGCGGAACAAATCGTGCTGGTGGGGTTCTCGCAGGGGAGCATCATGTCGCTGGAAGCGTTGAAGTCTGAGTCCTCGCTGGCTGGGCATATTATTGCGTTCAGCGGCCGCTTTGCCGTTTTACCAGAAAAAGCCTTTGCTGATGTCGCGGTGCATCTGATTCACGGTGAAGCAGATGGCGTCATTGTGGTTGGGCATGCTCATGCTGCCGCCCATCGCTTTCAGGAACTCGGGACGTCGTTTACGTTGGATATCGCACCCGGTGTCGGGCACGGTATTGATGAGCAGATGCTGAAGCAGGCGCTGGTTTATCTGAAATAAATATACTCATCAGATTATCTTATTGGTGATGTTTGATGTGGCAGTGTTCGTTATCATTACGTACGGTGTGCGTAATGATTTTTCGGCGCTGCCACTATTTAATGTAGAGAGTATATTTTCTGGAATGAGATTTTATCCATATTAAAAATAATATAATCCATATTCTGATGTTAAATAATATAGGCAATGTTTTTATTTGTGTTGAGTGTTCAATATTTCCCTTCTTTTTTCGGATATAAATATCACATCCTTATGGAAAAAGAGGGTGTGCCATGTTTAAGCGTATAAAAGTCATTACTATCCTTGTTATTTTATTGTTTGTATTAGGAATATCTCAGTTTTTAACAGGGGCGCTATCCGTTCGAGCATTGATGAGCGATAGAGACAGTTTCCTTGTTTCTCAACGCTCTAACCAGAATGTGGCCGCCTTTACTGATGCCTGGATTATGATGAATCAGACGCGCATCGCTATCGGTTCTATTATACAAAACATGATGATGGGGAATGCGGATAAAGAGGCCATGCAGGCGCTTTTACAGCAGGCTAAATCACAACTGGCCGCCTCAGAGAGTAGTTATAAACACTATTTGTCTCTGCCTAATACACCCGGATTGGATGACGCGTTATCCAAAAAACTTGAGGCGAGTTATACCGCTTACGACAAACTACTGAATGATATTGTGGATTCGCTTTCCGGTGGATTGGCGGGGGCGGCGATGAAATTGAGTAGTGGGGCGACGCCGTTTAACGTGGCGATGCAGGATGCCTACATAACTTGGCGTGCGGCACAAAATCAGCTGTCGGATGATGGCTTACAGGAAAACCACGTCGCATTTGAAACGATGCTGTGGCTTTTGGGCGCACTGTCTGTGGTCGTCGTGCTGGTGATTATTCTCAGTTGGATCGGGTTGCAGCGCATTCTTTTGCACCCGCTGCGTACGCTCATGCGGCATATCAGCGCTATCGCCGAGGGTAATCTGACGCATCATATTGATACCGCAGGTCGTAATGAGATGAGCCAACTGGCGGCGGGGCTGCACGATATGCAGCAGTCATTAATCCGTACCGTGAGTCTGGTTCGTGACAGTTCCAACTCCATTCATTCCGGGGCCAGTGAAATTTCGGTAGGCAGCAACGATCTGTCTTCGCGTACGGAGCAACAGGCCGCATCGCTACAGGAAACGGCGGCCAGCATGGAGCAGCTAACCTCAACGGTGAAACAGAATTCAGACAACGCGCGTCAGGCTACGCTGCTGGCAAAAAATGCGTCAGAAACGGCCAACAAAGGTGGCACTGTCGTCGATAATGTCGTGAAAACGATGAATGAGATCTCTGACAGTTCACAAAAAATCGCCCATATTACCAGCGTGATTGATAGCATTGCTTTCCAAACCAATATTCTGGCGTTGAATGCGGCGGTAGAAGCGGCGCGAGCGGGTGAGCAGGGGCGGGGCTTTGCCGTGGTGGCGGGAGAAGTACGCACGCTGGCACAGCGCAGTGCTCAGGCTGCCAAAGAGATCAAATCGCTGATTGATGATTCGGTTAGTCGTGCCAATACTGGTTCTGTGCAGGTGAAAGACGCGGGCGATACGATGAAAGAAATCGTCAGCGCCGTGAGCCGGGTGACGGATATTATGGGCGAAATCGCGTCGGCGTCGGATGAACAAAGCCGAGGGATCGATCAGGTCGGGCAGGCGGTTAATGAAATGGATCGCGTTACGCAGCAAAACGCCTCGCTGGTTGAAGAATCGGCTTCTGCTGCGGCAGCATTGGAAGAGCAGGCTAGATTTTTGCAGAATGCGGTTGAGGTGTTCAAAATTGATCAGGCTGCTACGCAGGAACACCGTGCGGCGAGCGCACCTTCTCTTACTGCATTACCGAAATCGCTTTTGCCCAAACCCACATCTGCTGGCTCATCGAATGCGAATTGGGAAACGTTTTAACTGAGGAATCGTGTTGCTGTTCCCCAAAATGTGTAGCACGAAGAAAGCAATGCAGGCCGTAATGGCCTGCATTGTCTTTTGACTGGCAACAACCCGCTTTAAACGCGTTCGACGATCATCGCGATACCTTGCCCACCGCCGATGCACAGCGTCGCCAATCCCAGCGTTTTGTTATAGCTGTGCAGCGCATGTACCAGCGTGACGAGAATACGCGCACCGCTCGCACCGATAGGGTGGCCCAGAGCAATGGCACCGCCGTTCACGTTCACTTTCTCTGGATCGAGTTGCAGATCGCGCTGTACCGCTAGAAACTGTGCGGCAAAGGCTTCATTGGCTTCAATCAGGTCGATATCACCGATCGTCAGCCCAGCCTTGAGCAGCGCTTTCTGCGTTGCCGGAATCGGCCCCAGCCCCATTACTTCACTCGGTACTCCAGCAGACGCCCAACTGCGGATCCGCGCCAGCGGGGTAATCCCCTGTTTTTTCGCTTCGGATTCACGCATTAACACCAGCGTCGCGGCGGCATCGTTAATGCCGGACGCATTGCCAGCGGTGACTGTGCCGTTAGCGGAAAACGCCGGACGTAACGCAGCCAGCGATGCCAGCGTGGTATCTGCACGAGGGAATTCATCCCGATCGAAAATCCGCGTCTCTTTTTTGCTACGCAGTGACAGCGGGGTAATTTCGGCTTTGAAGCGACCCGCTTCAATCGCGGCGACGGCTTTCTGCTGCGATGCCAGCGCTACCTGATCCTGTTCTTCTCGCGTGAGCTGGTAGCGCTCGGCGATATTTTCCGCTGTGGTGCCCATGTGGTAATCGTTAAACGCACACCACAGGCCATCCTTAATCATGATGTCAACAAGCTTGCCGTCTCCCATGCGGTAACCGTGGCGCGCTTTCTCCAGCAGGTAAGGCGCGGCGCTCATGTTTTCCATCCCGCCAGTCACGCAGACCTGATTATCGCCGGACAGAATAGACTGTGCGCCCAGCACAACCGCCTTCAGACCGGAGCCACATACTTTGCTGATGGTCAGTGAAGGTGTTTCAAAAGACAGACCGGCAGCCAGGCTGGCTTGATGTGCGGGGTTTTGGCCCAGGCCGGCTTGCAGCACGTTGCCGAGAATCACTTCATCAATCGCCAGCGTGTCCGGCAGCGTAGACAGACAGTCACGGATGGTGGCAGATGCCATGTCGATGGCAGAGGTGTTGGCCAGACTGCCTGCAAATTTACCAATTGCGGTGCGCTTGGCATTAACAATAACAACGGAGTCGTTCATGATCGCCTCGATTAATGAATGCTGAATGGTTTTACATCGGCGGACACGATGAAGTTCGCCTCGGTTTTTTGGCGCAGTTCGTCCACGGTGATGTCGGGGCTGATTTCGGTCAGCACCATCTGCTGGTCGATAAACTGGAAGACCGCCAGTTCAGTGACGACCATGCTGACTTTATTGGCGGCGGTCAGCGGGTAGGTGCATTGGTGCAATAGTTTTGCATCGCCATTTTTGGCGCAGTGCTCAAGGGCGATGATGACCTTCTTCGCCCCGACCACCAGATCCATCGCGCCGCCCATGCCAGGCACCATTTTTCCCGGCACCATCCAGTTGGCGAGGTTGGCGTGTTCATCGACCTGCAAGCCGCCCAGCACGCAGACATCGACATGGCCGCCGCGAATCAGCGCAAAGGAAAAGGCGCTGTCGAACATTGCCGCACCCGGCACCATGCCGCATGCCTGACCTCCGGCGTTAACCAGATTGCCATCCGGTTCGGTAATCGCGCCGAGCCCTAAAAAGCCGTTCTCTGATTGGAAGGTAACTTCGATGCCGTGCGGCACGTAATTCGCGACTTTGGTGGGTAAGCCAATCCCTAAATTCACCACGTCACCGTTTTTCAGTTCCAGCGCGACGCGGCGGGCGATTAATTCTTTCGCATCCATTATTTCTCTCCCAAATAAAGGTGATCGACCAGCGCCGCTGGGGTGACAATACATTCCGGCGCAAGTTGGCCAACTGGAATAACTTGCTCGCATTGCGCTACGACTTTCTTCGCTGCTAGCGCAATAAGCGGATTAAAATTACGGGCAGTGAGGTGATAAATAAGGTTTCCGCTGGTGTCGGCAATGCTGGCCTGTAATATGGCGAGATCTGCCTTGATTGGCAGTTCTAATAAATAGGTAATATCGTCAATTGTTATTTTTTGTTTATTCTCTTCGACGATGGTGCCAACTCCGGTAGGTGTCAGAAAACCGCCTAAGCCCGCGCCGCCGCTGCGAATACGCTCCGCCAGCGTCCCTTGTGGCACCAGCTCTACGTCAAGCTCGCCGGAGAGCATACGGCGTCCGGTTTCCGGGTTAGTACCAATGTGTGAAGTAATCAGTTTTTTTACCTGACCACTGACAATTAACGGCCCAACGCCGGTATCGACAAACCCGGTATCATTTCCAATCAGCGTTAAATCAGAGACGCCGGATTTAATGATTTCATCTACCAATAATTTCGGTGTTCCGACGCCCATAAAACCACCGAACATAATTGTCATTCCGTCAAATAAATAAGAACGGAAATGTCTGGCATCAATGACTTTATTGTTCATTGCATATTTACTCTTAAATAATGACTCTGAAAGTTGTTGCTCTGAAAAATGGCCGCACGAATCCCCGCAGGTAAATAAATACCTGCTAATCATTGCGGCACATGTACGTTATTTAGCGGGAACAGAGGGAATTGAATAACTCCACCTGTTCCCTGTTATCGGATTAGATATCTATATCCAGTATGGCTGAGCTCAATCCTTTACCGTGCATGTCCAGCGCCAGTGAGCGCGTGACGCCGCCGCCGAGTGCGCCGTACATGACGAAGTTCAGTGCGCCGATGCTCGGTAGCTCATAGCGGACGACATCACCCGTCACGATATCGGCAAACCAGGATTTCACTTTTTCGGCAGTGATCTTCTCTTTTAGCACTTCATAATCTTCCGCACGGTAAGCAATCAGCGAAATATTGGAGGTATTTCCTTTATCACCGGTACGAGAGTGAGCAATTTCACGCAGTTTCATTATTTAATCTCCAGATAATCAACGGCTGGTGTGACGCAGGCGCGAGACAGCAGGGTGGAATCCATCGCCAGTATTTCTTTCACTGATTTGTTAACACCGCCGCCGCCTGCCGGGCCGTTGGTATAGAGCGTTTCGACTTCGTTGCCTACTTTCACCGCCTGTGCTCTGGAGGTGCAGCGTGCTGCGACGCGAGCGCGAACTTCATACGGCTCGCTGCTTTGCGACCGCTGTGCGCCGTGCAGTGAATCAACGCCGATCAAGTCGTAGCGCACTTCCTGAGGATCAAGCTGGCACAGGGCAAAACGTCCTTTGACGATATCCAGCGCTAAACGGCCACGCGCCACTGCACCGGGACCGGCGTAAGAAATTTCACCTTCGCCGATGAACCCGTCCTGATAGCCGACAGACACTTTCAGCGTGTCGGTTTTTGCGCGTCCGGTTGCACCCTGTACACGCACACGGTTCTCACCGTCTTGCGTAAATGTTACGTGGCTGAAATCGGCAATCACGTCTGGGGTGATGTAGCTGTCCGGGCGGTGGATTTCGTACAGCAGCTGTTCTTTACAGGTATCCACACAGACGCAGCCGCCGGAATCTTCAACCTTGGTGATCACGGCGCTGCCATCTTCGGTAATTTCCGCAATCGGGAAGCCCAGACGGTCAAGATTCGGGATGTCTTTAACACCGGGATCGGCATAGTAACCGCCAGTGATTTGTCCTGCGCATTCCAGCAGGTGGCCGAGGCAGGTGCCTTTGCCCAGACGATCCCAGTCATCGGCAGCCCAGTCGAATTCATACATCATCGCGGACAGAAACAGAGATGGATCGGAAACGCGACCGGCGATAATGACGTCCGCACCCTGACGCAACGCTTCAACCAGCGCATCTGCACCCAGATAGGCATTGGCGGAAAGAATGTCTTTACCGCAGCGTGAAACCGGTAGGCCAATCTCATCCAATTTGGAATCTTGTGCGATCAGCACCGAGTGCACATCATCACCAGTGACGATCGCAATCTTCAGCTTGTCTGCACCGAGTTCTTTGGCGATTTCCAATACGCGCTGACCGGCGGCGACAGGGTTCGCCGATCCCATATTGGTGATGATCTTGATACCTTTTTCCAGGCAGAGCGGCAGCACGGCGTGCATACGGTCGGCCAGTAGTTCGTTGTAGCCTTTTTCCGGGTTCTGCTGTTTCTGCTTTTGGCCGATAGCGATAGTACGCTCCGCCAGACATTCAAATACCAGATACTGAATGTCGCCTTTTTGAGCCAGTTCTACGGCCGGTTCGATGCGATCGCCAGCATAGCCAGCGCCAGAACCAATACGAATTGTTTTCATAAACTTACCTTTATCAATGAAATGTGTCTGTTGGCGTAATCAAGGGGAATCGTGTGTTCCCTACAAGGGGAAGACCCCGAAGATGACGCAGGCGAACGTCATGATGACGCTGGCGGCCCAGAGCACAGGAATAGAGAACTTCTGGTGGTCGGCGAGATCGACACCCGCGAGACTGACCAGCAGGAAGGTGGCTGGCGTCAGCGGGCTAACCGGGAAGCCGGTGGTCATCTGTCCTAATACGGAAGCTTGTGCGACCTGAATCGGCGGTACGCCCAGCATGTCCACGGTGTGGGCAATCACTGGCATGATGCCGAAGTAGTACGAATCAGGGTCGAACACCAGACTCAGCGGCATGGAGATCAGGCCGACGATAAACGGAATGTGGGAGGCAAAAGATTCCGGCACAAAGCTGACTGCCGAGAGCGACATGGCTTTCAACATGCCCGTACCGCTCATGATGCCGGTGAAGGCACCCGCCGCGAACAGAATGCTGGCCATCATCAGTGCGGCTTTAGCGTGGGCGTTAATACGCTCTTTCTGCATTTCAACGTTGGGGTAGTTGAACATCAGCGCCAGCGTCAGGGCGATCATGAAGGCGACCGTCGGTGAAATTTTGGTAAACACCATGGTGCCGATAACAGCAAGAACCAGCGCAATGTTGACCCAGAACATCTTCGGACGACGCAGCACTTTTTCTGCATCGGTCAGCTCTTTCACATGCTCTTCAGCCGTGATGGATCGCGAGCCACCTGCCAGTGGATTACCTGCTGCCAGCCCCAGACGTTTCTCTTCTTTCTTGCCCCAGTAATAGCCCATGAGCACCATGAACGTCAGGCCACAGACCTGTGCCGGGATGAGTGGAATGAACAGGTCGTGTGTGGTGGTGTTCAACGCGGCGGCGGCACGGATCATCGGCCCGGTCCACGGCAGGAAGTTAACCCCCGCGCTGAGTGCCGTAATGCCGACCAGAATACGCTTATCCATACCGAGCTTATTAAACAGCGGTAGCATGGCAGGAATGGTGATCAGGAACGTGACGGCACCGTTGCCGTCCAGGTGTGCAATCAGTGCTAACACGCCCGTACCGATAATGATTTTTACCGGGTTGGTGCCGACCATGCGTAAGATCCCTTTGATAATAGGATCAAACATACCGGCATCGGTGACTACACCGAAGAAGGCGATGGCAAAAACAAACATCGCTGCCATCGGTGCCAGCTTGGTGATGCCGTCCACGACGTATTTCGCGGTATCGGTGCCGCTACCTGCGGCAAGTGCACCGAGAACCGGAATAACGATGAGCGCCACCAGAGGCGACATTCGCTTTGTCATGATGAAAAATAGCAGGGTAGCTATGGTGAGTACCCCGATGAGAGCCAGCATAAAAGTTCCTCATTAGTATAATTTACCCGTCATACTTCACGCTGCTTGTGCGTTGGCCGCCCTTACTCACCCCAGTCACTTACCTGAGTAAGTTCCTGAGGATTCGCTCGGTTGCCGCCTTCACGCAACGCGAATTATTTAGGGGACTGTATGTTGCCCATATGTTTCATTTACAATAAATTAAACAACTCAATAACAATCCATGTAATAATTAACAAATAAAAAATGAATGCTTATCCCAGAGTCATTTGATTTTTTGTCTGCGCTATTTTTATCACCTCTGCCCCTCTTTATACTAACTCGTAATAGCAATGGTTTTATTCGTAAATCTGATGGGTTTATTTCATTTGTTAATGGAATTAATTGTTCTGGTTTTCTTATTAATGGCTAATTGGTTGATTTGGTTTGTATAGTTAGGTCTTTTTGTTCAATTGTTTTTTACGGTTTGTGATATTTATCTAGAATGTCCATTTTTATGAATGCCGGACGTTGTTTGAATGGAATTAAATAAATGCGGGAAGGATCATAAAAATAGTAGGTGCCATTCGTTTTCTATTGAATTTGTTCCTTTCTTACCGGAGACTTCATTTTATTTATATAAAAACACTATGAACCTATCGATAAAACAATTACGCGCCTTTATCGCACTGACTGAGACTGATAATTTCACGCGTGCCGCTCAGAAAATAAATCTCTCTCAGCCTGCATTTAGTTCATTAATTGCCGGGCTAGAGGAAGAAGTCGGCTATCGGCTATTTGACCGTGATACACGCAAAGTGCAGCTCAACGCCGACGGCCTCCATTTCATTGATATCGCCCGTCGACTGGTGCAAACCCACGATGATGCCGTGGGTGAAATCAAGTCTTATGCCACAGGCTATAAAGGGAAAATTGTGCTGGCGGTACTGCCGTCAATGGCGGTGGAATGGTTGCCTCAGGTGCTAGCGCAATATCACCGCGCTTACCCCAAGATTAAGGTTGAACTGCTGGATACGCAGTGGGATCGCTGTCTGAAAGCCGTGCTGGATGGGCGTGCCGACCTGGCGCTGACGGCAGGGCAGCCGTCAGCGGGAACGTTCAGCTCCCGTATGCTGTTCGCCGACAGTTTTTATTTGATCTGCCATAATTCGCATCCGCTGGCGCAGCAAAACAGTGTTGATGTGGTCGACGTGGCGCAATACCCGTTTGTCGGGTTTTGCAAAGGCACCAGCATCCGGCAGTACACCGATCAGCTTATCGAACCGGAGGGTTTTAACTACGTGCTGGAAGTGCGTCAGTTAACCACCATGATGGGGCTAGTGGCGGCAAATTATGGCGTAAGTATTGTGACGGGGCTGACGCTGTTCCAGTTCCAACACAAAGATATCGCGATTATTCCATTCCGGGATTTATCGTTGCAGCGTGGCATCTATCTGGTAACGGATAAAGAACGCCAGCTTTCGGTGTGCGCAAAAGAGTTTTATGATTTTCTTCTGGATCGTGCGGAAAGTTTTGTTCCCGCTGCGTGAGAATCCAAACTGCCTGCAACGCGAGCTTAGCTGGCGTGCAGACAGTTTGGTGATGACAGGCGTCAGGGTTTTTTCTTCGGCCAGTCGTCGTCTTCTTCATTGTCCCATTTATCGTTGTTGTCACGATGCGGCGGCAATTTCGGTTTGTTGAGCAGAAAACGCGTATGGTCAACGTTGCGTAATTCTTTGATGCCGTTAATCAGCATGCCTATCAGGATAATCAGGATTATCCACCAGTAATCAGCCAGCCATGCCATGGTCACGCCTCATCAACGTTATGAATGTAACGGGTAAACAGCTGCGGCAAGTGCTGGCAAAGCCAGTGGTAGCCTGCAATGTCTTCATCTTGCCAGGCGGCAAGGATGAGGTCCGGTGTAAGCTGTTCTTCCGCATACTGTGCTAATGGATAATAGCTGATATGCCAGGGTTCGACTGCGACACCGCCGAGATCGTGCGCATAAGGCCGGTAAAAACCGTATTCATGCATGTGCGCGCTCAGCCACGTGTTCAGTGCGGAAAAATAGCCACCTTCTTCATACTCCCACGGCTCCAACTGGAGCGCGCTGTCTGCGGGTAATAAATCCGGGTCGTAGATATCAAGATCGCTGCCCCAATGGTGACGGCTGGAGCCGGGCATCGCAGACCAGCGCAGAATGGCTTCACAGCGTTCGCCGTCGTCCAGAGACGAGATATCTAGCGGTTGGCTGTTGGCATCCATGACGGCACGTTCGCCACGAAACTTGCTATTCCAGATCTGACGCTGGCGCTCGAAATCGCGAAACGTGCTGGCGGGCTGTAGGTTAAATCCCGCTGTTTTTGCCGCATGCTGTAGCGCCAGAAACGCCGTTACTGCCTCCGGCTGAAGACGATGACGACCGTGTAAAGCGACCAGATGCTGGTCACTTTTACCGGTTAACATTGCTGGCGTCATCATGCGATGAGCTGCTCCATAATGCGCTGGTACATCCGGCTCAGTAGTTGCAGGTCTGCCGCGCTGACGCATTCGTCCACTTTGTGGATCGTGGCATTGACGGGGCCGAGTTCAACAACCTGCGCACCCATGCGGGCAATGAAACGGCCATCGGAAGTGCCGCCATTGGTCAGCAGCTCTGGGGTGACTTCGTTGTAATGTCTGACGGCATTCACCACGGCATCGACCAGCTCGCCGCGTGCGGTCAGGAATGGCTGTCCGGAGAGTTTCCAGTCGATGGTGTAATCAAGCTGGTGGCGATCCAGTAATTCCGCCACGCGCTGCTGGATTAACACATCCGTTAATTCGGTGCTGAAGCGGAAATTGAACTGCACAAACAGTTCGCCGGGGATGACGTTATTGCTACCTGTGCCGGCCTGAATATTGGCGATTTGCATGGTGGTTGGCGGGAAGAAATCGTTGCCCTGATCCCACTCGGTGGCGATCAGTTCGTTTAACGCTGGTGCTGCACGATGAACGGGGTTGTCCGCCAGATGAGGATAGGCAACGTGCCCTTGCACGCCGTGTACGCGCAGATTCGCGGTGATAGAGCCGCGACGACCGTTTTTCACCACATCGCCCACGACATGCGTGCTGGACGGCTCGCCGACCAGACAGTAGTCCAACCGCTCATTACGTGCCATCAGCGCGTCGACCACTTTTACGGTGCCGTTAACGGCACTGGCTTCTTCGTCTGACGTAATCAGAAACGCTAAGCGCCCCTGATGGTTAGGATGGGCTGCTACAAAGCGCTCGGCGGCAATCACCATGGCTGCCAGTGAACCTTTCATATCTGCCGCGCCGCGACCATACAGCATACCGTCACGAATGATGGGCTCAAACGGCGGATGCTGCCAGTGGCTTTCATCGCCGCTGGGAACTACGTCAGTGTGCCCCGCGAAGGCCAGAGTCTTCCCTGTGCCGCGCCATGCCCAGAAATTTTGGGTATCGCCAAAATCCATCGCTTCGACGGTAAAGCCAATTGCCGTCAGGCGTTCAATCATGAGTGCCTGACAGCCCTCGTCATTCGGACTGAGGGAAGGGCGTTTAAGTAACTGTTGAGCGAGCTCTATGACTGGGCAAGACACGTTATTTGTTCTCCGCAATAAATTTCTGATAGCTGTCGATACTAAATCCAAGCAGCGCATTGCCGTCATTGGCAATCAGTAAAGGCCGTTTAATCACTGCTGGCTGTTCCAGCATGATGTTTTTAGCGGCCTCTGCGCTGTCGAGAGTATCGCTGTTGATCCGTTCACGCAGTTCTTCGCTGAGCTTACGCCAGGTCGTTCCGCGCGTGTTGAGTAAAGCCTGAAACCCCAGTTGATCGATAAAACGCTGTAGCAACTGTGCATCCAGACCGTCGACGCGGTAATCATGAAACTGATACGCCACCTGTTGATCTTCCAGCCAGCGGCGCGCTTTCTTCATGGTGTCACAGTTTTTAATGCCGTATAGGGTCAGCGCCATAGGGGTAAAATCCTTTCTGCTTATTGAGTTGCATGACGATTGCTGTGTAGGACAGCATGGCCTGATTGGGCACAATCGTGCGATAGCCCAGCATGCCGAAAAAAGGCGGGGAGATCTACTGTGAACTGCGTTGCAGAAATAGACGGTAGTACACTTTTTATACTTTCATAACACTTTTACCTGATTAAAAAGTGTGCGTATAATATGTCGCCGTTAATCACCAAGAGGTTCGCATGGTAGAAGCAGAAGTGAGTACTTGGAAAGATTTTATTGAAGCAATGTTACGCAAATAATAACGAGAAGTACCGATAGTCATTGCATACCAGGAATAAAATCATACGAATAAAGCAGTATTGAGTCTCTCAATACTGCTTTTTTTCTATCCCCGTCATACTTCAAGCTGCATATACGTTGGCAATACTCGGTCCATATCTGAACCTCGCCCTGAAGGGCCACCGCTAGCGGCGTTCAAATTGGCTAAGCCAATCTGTCCTCGCTCACCCCAGTCACTTACCTGAGTAAGCTCCTGGGGATTCACTGTGTCGCCGCCTTCCTGCAACTCGAATTATTTAGGGGTAAAAAGGGGAAACTTGAGTAAATAAAAGAGGGTATTATTGGTCAGCGTGTGAATCTCGTTTTTCTCTATTTAATTCATCAGGATGACTGGTTAAGTGCAAATTTCGCTGCGGCGATGGCGTGGAGGTAACTGGTATCAAAAAGAGGAACTGTCGCATCTCCAGTGCTGATTAATAGCGGGATCTCTGTACAACCCAGAATGATGCCTTCCGCTCCTTGCTGTTCAAGCTGCTTGATAATTTCCCGATAAACCTGCCGCGATGTGTCGTTAATGTTCCCAAGGCACAGTTCGTCGTAAATGATGCGATTAACTAATTCTTTCCCCGTTTGGTCAGGAACAATCACGTCCACACCAAACCGTTCCTGAATGCGCTGGCGATAGAAATCCTGCTCCATTGTGTAGCGGGTACCGAGCAAACCGACTTTCTTCAATCCGTGCTGTTTCAGGCTGGCACCGGTGGCATCGGCAATATGCAAAAGGGGAAGCTGACTGGTGCGTTCAACCTCATCAGCGACTTTATGCATGGTGTTGGTACAGATGACGATAGCGTCTGCCCCCGCCTGGCGTAACCCTGCGGCGATATTACCCAGTACGGCTGCTGCCTGCGCCCAATCACCTTGTGACTGCAATTGTTCGATCTCATGAAAATCGACACTGTGCAGAATGATTTTGGCGGAGTGCAGGCCACCAAGTTGGTTTTTCACATATTCATTGATAATGCGGTAATACGGGATCGTGGATTCCCAACTCATACCCCCGATCAGACCCAGCGTTTTGCTTACCATGGTGCTTCCTTTGATATCATAAAAAGTGATGAATCGGTCCGAGCTGAGCTCTCTGCGTTCTGCATCGAGTTAAAATAGGGCAGCGAAGTCGCTCGGTATACATTTTTAGCGAATTTTATCACTTTTTATCCAACTTCAACTGGACAAAAGGTCAATCTATTGTTGTACTGTACCTGACACAGATTTTGTGTCTTTCATTCATGTAAAGGTAAGTTTGATGTCTAAGATTAAAGGTAGTGTTAAGTGGTTTAATGAGTCGAAAGGCTTCGGTTTCATTACTCCAGAAGACGGTAGCAAAGATGTGTTCGTACACTTCTCTGCAATCCAGAGCAATGGTTTCAAAACTCTGGCTGAAGGTCAGCGTGTAGAGTTCGAAATCACTGACGGTGCCAAAGGTCCTTCTGCTGCTAACGTTAACGCTATTTAATTATACCGATTTCGTGAAAAACCCGCCAATGGCGGGTTTTTTTTGCTTTATTTTCCACGTGATATCAGTGTGTTGTCACCCAGGTGACCAAGGTAAACGCCAATGCGGTCATAAGTAATGAGCCCGCCAAATTCAACAGCACGTGTAACCCCGCCGCAGCCAGCTGTCCGCTTTGCAGAAACATCACGACTTCTGCGGAAAAGGTCGAGAACGTCGTTAAGCCGCCGCACAGCCCAGTAGTAATCAATATTTTCCAGTCCTGATCGAGATGAGGATGGCGCAGGAAGAAGGCTAACGCGCCGCCAATAACGAAAGCCCCAATCAAGTTGGCAAGCAGAGTGCCCAACGGTAGCGTTGGATACAGGCTGTTAAACTTAACGCCCAACTGCCAGCGCGCCACGCTACCGACTCCGCCACCGATAAATACCGCGAGTAATGTACTAAACATAGAGACCTTTCTTGGATTGCTTTTGCATGGATTATTTTCGCATGGATTGTTTTGCGATCTCGGAGAGTCTTGGGCAGGACGCTACGCCCTCTCTGCGAGGTGGACGTAGACATCATTAGCCGAGCGGCGGTTGTACCCTATTTTTCAGGCCGCCAGCGTTTTTATCGGCGTTAGGGTAGGGAGGAATGTCATCTCCGCTTTAGTGTGAAAAGTTTACGCCGTCAGACGGGATTTTTGTAGTGATGCAGGGCGGAAAGTTGTAAAGCAATCTGAATGCACGCGAAAGCGCCGTCTTACTTTGTTACAGATGGCAATTGTGTCGTGCTGCGTAAGGTTTTACATAGAGGACATAGGATACAAAGAGTTTTTTCGACAACCATTTTTTCGACAACAATAGTTCGACAAGTACGTGTTCTCGTTCGCTGGCGTCTCCAGCCTCTGTAAATCAGGTAGGTTTGTATGGAAGGTATCAGTATTGCCAAACTGTTGGTAATTGGCGCATTAATCATTCTGCTGTTCGGTACGAATAAACTTCGTAGCTTGGGCGGCGATTTAGGTACGGCGATTAAAGGCTTCAAGAAGGCGATGAATGATGATCAACCAGCCAAGACGGATGAAACGGCTGCGCTGAATGATTCGTCTCGCAAAGAATCCTGATCGCACTCCAGATAAAAAAACGGACGGCAATTGCCGTCCGTTTTTTATTCCACACAAAAAATGTGTAAAAAACTATGAGCGCTTATTTTACTTCGATGCCCTTGGCCTGTAAGTCGGCATGGTAGGACGAGCGAACAAACGGGCCGCAGGCAGCGTGGGTAAAGCCCATCGCCATCGCTTCGGCTTTCATCTCATCGAACTCATCCGGGCTGACGTAGCGCTGCACGGGAAGGTGATGACGGCTCGGCTGTAAATATTGTCCCAGCGTTAGCATGGTCACCCCGTGGCGGCGCAGATCGCGCATAACTTCCACAATTTCAGCATTGGTTTCCCCCAATCCAACCATCAGGCCAGATTTAGTCGGGATATCCGGGTGCGCGCTCTTGAAGTTTTCCAGCAGCTTCAGCGACCATTCATAGTTCGCACCAGGGCGAACCTGACGGTAAACGCGTGGCACGTTTTCCAGATTGTGGTTGAACACATCAGGTGGCGTGGCGGTCAAGATTTCCAACGCACGATCCATACGACCACGGAAATCTGGTACCAGCGTTTCAATACGAATATGTGGATTTTTGCGGCGAATAGCGCTAATGCAATCCGCAAAGTGCTGAGCACCACCGTCGCGCAGGTCATCGCGGTCAACGGAGGTGATCACGACATAGCGTAAGCCCATATCGTGGATCGTCTGTGCCAGTTTCTCAGGCTCATTGGCATCCGGCGTGAGCGGGCGACCGTGGGCAACGTCACAGAACGGGCAGCGACGCGTACAAATGGCACCCAGAATCATGAAGGTCGCGGTGCCATGGTTGAAGCACTCGGTCAGATTCGGACAGGACGCTTCTTCGCAAACTGAGTGCAACCCGTTTTTGCGCATTGCCGCTTTGATTCCCTGAATACGGCTCGAATCTGCCGGAAGTTTAATCTTCATCCATTCAGGTTTGCGCAGAAGCTCTTGGCGTTCGGTGACGACGGTACGTACCGGAATTAGGGCCATCTTATCGGCATCGCGGTATTTGACACCGCGTTCGATCTGAATCGGTTTACTCATGTTTGCGTAAGTTCCAGTTCTGAATCGTTTCTTTAAATTTATTATTCAAATTCAAAGGATTATGTTTTTTGTTAAACTTTTTTTTAAAAAACTATAAAAATTATATCATCTTGCCTAATCACAATCAGCCCTTGCACGATCAAAATGAAGAAATTATGTGAATAAAATGTAATTTATCAAAAAACGGTCGTCTAACTAACTGATTTTTATTGACAGAATGAAACAGGTTAACCAAAAAGCGGCTTACCCTGAACGTCCAGATTCCACGGAATATATTCGGGTGCGGAATAGCCGACTAACTGCAAAAAGGTCTTCACCAGCACGGGCGAGGTGTCATCCAGCGTCACGCCTGGCACCAGATCGCTTAGCTGCGTCATTTCCATACCCGCGTAACCACAGGGGTTGATGCGCAGGAAAGGAGAGAGATCCATGGCGATATTGAGCGCAAGCCCGTGGAAAGAGCAACCTTTACGAATACGCAGCCCTAGCGAACAGATTTTACGCTCACCTACGTAGACGCCGGGTGCATCAGGGCGCGCATGGGCTTCAATCTGGAAATGTGCCAGTGTACCAATCACGGTATTTTCAATCGTGGTAACGAGTTGGCGAACGCCGAGCTTGCGACGTTTCAGGTCAATCAACACGTACATCACCTGCTGACCAGGGCCGTGGTAGGTCACCTGGCCGCCTCGATCGCTCTGAATCACGGGAATATCGCCGGGCATCAGTACATGTTCGGCTTTGCCAGCCTGACCTTGTGTGAATACGCGAGGATGCTGAACCAGCCAGATTTCATCTGGGGTTTTATCATCACGTCGGTCGGTGAAGTTATGCATCGCCAGAGAGACGGGTTCATACGGTTGCACGCCGAATTGACGTACGATGATCTTATCCTGTAGCAAGTGTGTCATCTTCAGGTTAAGGAAAGGTGGGGTGATTATAACGGCGGGAAGCCTCAGCGAACAGCACTATGCAAAATTACACAACACAAAGCTGTGGTCACAAAACCATAGTTACGCAGCCGTGCCGCACTCGCCAATGTTCCCGCACTGTCTTCTTACAACACCATCCGCACGATGTCGATATTGCCCAGTTCTTCGTACAGCGTTTCCACCTGCTCAATGTGAGTCGCCGTGATGGTGATGGAAACAGAGTGATAATTCCCTTTGCTGCTGGGTTTGATCTGCGCAGTGTAGTCGCCAGGCGCATGACGCTGTACCACTTCAACGACCAGATCGACTAACTCCGGCTTTGCTTCACCCATGACCTTGTAAGTAAAAACGCACGGGAATTCAAGCAGTTCGTTTAATTTGGTTTTCATTTGCGCTCCAGATAGGGTAATACCGTCGGTATTAGCACTGACATATGTACATCATACTAGAAAATATAACTCCCGCATTCTGCGGGAGTTAAGGATACGACTTATATGGGGACGTTTTGGCCCCAGACAAGGTGGATTAGCCGAACCAGTGATGGAACATCAGTTTGATGTAATCGATCATGCGGCCAAAGATTCCGCCTTCTTTCACTTCGTTCATCACCACCAGCGGGCGCTGATCGACGGTCTTGCCATCCAGTTGGAAGTTGATGGAACCCACAACCTGATTTTTGGCTAATGGTGCATGCAGTTCTGTGTTGTCCAGAACATAGCTGGCTTTCAGATCTTTCATGCGGCCGCGCGGAATGGTCAGGTAGGCATCTTTCTCCACGCCCAACGCAACGCGATCGTTGTCGCCAAACCAAACTGGCTCAGAAGCGAATTCTTTACCTGCTTTCAACGGTGCGACGGTTTCAAAGAAGCGGAAGCCCCAGGTCAGCAGTTTTTTGCTTTCTGATTCACGTCCTTTAGCATTACGCCCGCCCAGTACCGCCGAAATCAGGCGCATCTGGCCTTCTGTTGCCGAAGCGACCAGATTAAAGCCGGCTGATGACGTATGGCCCGTTTTGATGCCGTCAACATTCAGGCTGGAATCCCACAGCAAGCCGTTACGGTTAGGCTGGCGAATATTGTTGAACGTGAACTCTTTCTCTTTGTAGGTCGCGTACTCTTCTGGAACATCTCGGATTAACGCCTGACCGATCAAGGCCATATCACGCGCTGAACTGAACTGGCCGGGTGCATCCAGACCGTGCACGGTTTCAAAGTTGGTGTTTTGCAATCCCAGCGCTTTAACGTAACCGTTCATCAGGTTAACGAAAGCATCTTGGCTACCCGCAACGTAGTCGGCCATCGCGACGCAGGCATCGTTACCGGATTGCAGGATAATGCCGCGATTTAATTGGGAAACAGGCACACGGTCGCCTGGCTTCAGGAACATCAGGGAAGAACCCTGGAAGGTTGGGTTACCCGTTGCCCAGGCATCTTTACCGACGGTAACGATGTCGTTCGGGCTGATTTTTCCTGATTTAATCGATTGACCAATGACGTAGCTGGTCATCATCTTCGTTAAGCTGGCCGGATCGCGGCGCGTGTCGGCATTCATTTCCGCCAACACTTTCCCAGAGTTGTAATCAATCAGGATGTAGGATTCAGCATCGATTTGCGGGACGCCGGGGATCATCGTTTTAAGATTGATATCTTCGGCATAGGCAAAGGAAGAGGCACTAATGACGAGCAGTGCGCCAAGCGCAGTACGCTTAGTAAAACGAGACGTGTTTACAGTATTCATGATTGGAACAACAACATCCGTGGGTATGAGTTAAAAACGAGCCACACTATAGCAGATGGGGAAAGGGCAGGCATCAGGCATTACGTTACGTGATTTTGCAAAAGGGCGGTATGTTCAATGCCATAGCCGCCGCTTTTGCTTCGTGAGCCTGCCGATTATCCGTTACTAGAGAGTGCCGGGTGCGGCGGTAATAAACGACTGCTGCTGAGCTTCGACTGACAAACGTTGTTGAAGTTCAGCGGCTTGCTGACGATTCTGGAATGGCCCCAGTTGGATACGGTACAGCCCACCACTTGCCGTGACTTTACCCGCCACACGGAAGCGTTCACTTAGGCTGCGCTGCCAGGTTTGCGCTCGCTGCTGATCGCTCAAGGCACCGACCTGTACCACATAGCGACCTGTAGTAGCAGAGGACGTTGTTGCTGCAGGAGCGGTAACCGCAGCGGCAGCTGGCGCGATGTTCATTGGCGCAGTGGATGGTGTTGCGGTTGGCGTCACGTTTGACTCAACCACGCCAGCACGCAGTGCAGAAGGCGCCCCTAAAAAACCGCCGCCGTGCGATGGTGCGCTGCTCTGCGGCTGAGCATTTTCTGTTGGTGTGCTCAGGCTGCTATTGCTGATCGGGCGAACGGCGCTGTTGGCGGTGGGGGACGTCGTTTCCATCATGGGCGTACCCAGTCCGCTGGCACCAAAGCTCGGGCGTTCCGGCAGGGAGAAGCTTTGCTTGGCAACGGTGGTGCCTACGGTTCCTGGACCGGAGAGCGTGCCGTCAGGCGCGACGCTGATGAAATCCACTTTTACTTTGGTGTTGTTAGAAATGTTGAGTCGATCGCCTGCCGCTTTCGACAGGTCGATGATTCTGCCCGGCGTGTAAGGCCCGCGGTCGTTGACTCGAACAACCAGACGGCGACCGTTGCTTAGGTTAGTCACGCGCACATAGCTCGGTAGGGGCAGCGTCGGGTGGGCAGCAGTTATTGCATTAGGGTCAAAAACTTCGCCGATTGACGTGCGGTTACCGCTGGCTTCTTCGCCGTACCATGTTGCTAAACCCGCTTCGCTAAAGTTTTGCGGATCTTTGACAATTTTATAGGTCTTGCCTTTGATGCTGTAGTCTTGCAGAGTACCCTGATTGTAGGGTTCATAACGAGGTTCTGCACCACCGATCTCTTCCGTCGGTCCGCTGTAAACTTGGGTGACTGGCGGCGCTGGTTGCCGCTGTTCCGTTGTGGTACAGGCCGCAAGCGCCAGAGTTGCTACGCCGACCCAAAGCCAATCCTTACGCATTGCTCACCTCGTGTTATAAATTCTTAGATAGCAGTTTGCGGTGAGTATGTATCGACATGACGATACCGAACCCCGCCATTAAGACGACCAGCGCCGACCCGCCGTAGCTGATTAGCGGTAGCGGCACGCCAACGACAGGAAGTATACCGCTAACCATCCCGATATTGACGAAAACATAGAAGAACAGAATTAACATCAGCCCGCCGACCATAACCCGGCCAAACGAGGTTTGCGCATTAGCGGCGATCATCAGACCGCGCATGATCATGAACAGATACATCGCGAGCAGAATCAAGACGCCAATTAACCCGAGCTCTTCTGCCAGCACAGCAAAGATAAAGTCAGTGTGTCGCTCTGGCAGAAACTCTAACTGAGACTGTGTGCCATGCAGCCAGCCTTTTCCAGACAAGCCACCTGAGCCTATGGCAATTTTCGACTGAATAATATGGTATCCGGCACCGAGGGGATCGCTTTCTGGATCGAGCAGCATCATGACTCTGGCGCGCTGATAATCATGCATAAGGAAGAACCAGAGTAGCGGAATAAACGCGGCGAGTAGCAGCACGGCGATGCCAATTAAGCTCCAGCTCATCCCCCCTAGAAAAAGGACAAACAACCCGGATAACGCGACCAGAATTGAGGTGCCTAAATCCGGCTGTGCGGCAACCAACAACGTAGGAACAAAAATCAGAATCAGTGCGATCGCCGTATTTTTTAGCGACGGCGGGCACATATCACGGTTGATAAAACGAGCAACCATCAGAGGTACGGCGATCTTGGCTATTTCCGATGGCTGGAAACGAATGAAACCCAAGTCCAGCCAGCGCTGTGCGCCTTTACTGATTTGTCCAAAAATATCCACGATTAGCAGTAAAATCACACAGACTACGTAGAGATAGGGGGCCCAGCCTTCGTATACGCGCGGGGGGATTTGCGCCATCACGATCATCACCGTAAATCCCAGCACAATTTGAATGACTTTTCGCTCCATCATGCCGACGTCTTGCCCGCTAGCGCTCCACAAGACAAATAGGCTATAGCCCAGCAGTGCCAGAATGCAGAGAAGAAATGGCAGATCGATGTGGATTTTCGCCCAGAACGATCCCTTTTGTTGGCTATCGGTCATGAATGTCTGTTACTCACTTTCGCTACCCGGTGGCGCAGGTGGCGCACTAGGTAAATCGGTATTGTTATCACCCAGCAGGATATGATCGAGGATCTGGCGGGTGATGGTGCCAACGGTCGGGCCTGCGCCACCGTTTTCCAGAATAATCGACATCGCTACTTTAGGGTCCTTATACGGGGCAAACGCAACCATTAATTTATGGTCTCGCAGATGTTCTGCGATCTTGTGCGCATTATAGGTTTCGTTTTCTTTCAGGCCAAAGACCTGTGCCGTACCGGATTTTGCTGCAATTTTATAAGGTGCATCATCGAAACTTTTGTGGGCAGTTCCGTTAGGCCTATTCGCTACGCCATACATGCCGTCCTTCGCCACTTCCCAATAACCTGAGTGGATGTTGCCAATCTGCTGATTTTCGGTCTGTTTGAAAGGTATGATCGCGCCATTTTCCCGCGAGCTATAAAGCAGATGCGGCGTTTTGACCTGGCCGTCATTGATCAGCGTAACCAAGGCTTTATTCATCTGGATAGGCGTCGCAGTCCAGTAGCCTTGACCAATCCCGACTGGAATAGTATCACCCTGATACCAGGGTTTTTTGAATCGTCCTAATTTCCACTCTCGCGTTGGCATATTGCCTTTGCTTTCTTCCGAAATATCGATACCGGTTCTTTCGCCGTAACCAAATTTGGTCATCCATTCAGACAAGCGATCGATACCCATGTCATAAGCGACCTGATAGAAGAAGGTATCCGCGGACTCTTCCAATGATTTGGTGAGGTTAAGGCGACCATGGCCCCATTTTTTCCAGTCACGGAAGCGTTTTTCTGAGCCAGGCAATTGCCACCAGCCGGGATCGAACAGGCTGGTGTTAGTGGTGATCACACCTGCGGTCAGGGCGGAAACCGCGATATAGGGTTTAACGGTAGAGGCTGGAGGATAAATCCCCTGTGTTGCACGGTTGATCAACGGACGATTAGGATCGTTTTGTAATTTTGCATAATTTTTGGTGGAAATTCCGTCGACAAACAGGTTGGGGTCGTAACTGGGCGTGGAAACCATCGCCAGAATACCGCCGTCGCGTGGGTCGGTCACGATCACGGCGGCGCGGCTGCCTTCCAGCAATTTTTCAATGTAGATTTGCAGGCTTAGGTCCAGCGTCAGATAAATATCACGCCCAGCCTGCGGTGGCTGTTCGTGGAGCTGGCGGATCACTCGGCCACGGTTGTTAACTTCAACTTCTTCATAACCGGGTTTGCCGTGGAGCAGATCTTCGTAATGACGCTCAATACCCAGCTTGCCAATGTCACGCGTGGCGGCGTAATCGGCAATTTTTTCTTCTTTGGTCAGTCGCTCCACTTCTTTGTCGGTGATTTTGGAGACATAGCCTGTGACGTGGGTTAGTGCAGATCCATAAGGATAATAGCGGCGTTGATAGCCCTTAACCTCAACGCCGGGGAAGCGGTATTGGTTGACGGCAAAACGGGCAACTTGAATCTCATCGAGTCCGGTTTTTACCGGAATAGAGGTAAAGCGGCGTGAACGCTTGCGCTCTTTTTCAAAATTTTCCAGATCGCTATCGGTCAGATCGACGACCGGGCGCAGCGCTTCCAGCGTATCGTTAAGGTTGTCGACTTTGTCGGGCACCAGCTCTAATTGATAGATGGTGCGGTTCAACGCCAGCGGCGTACCGTTACGGTCGTAGATAATGCCGCGACTGGGCGCGATAGGAACCAGCTTAATGCGGTTCTCGTTGGAACGCGTGCGATAGTCATCAACACGCAAAATTTGCAGATGATAAAGATTAGCGACTAATACACCGGAAAGCAGCAAAATGCCCAGAAATGCCACCAAAGCGCGGCGCACGAACAGGGCAGACTCAGCCGTATAATCACGAAAGGGTTTACGTTCTACTTTCATCCAGTGTTATTTCACATGTTTCATCGTATCGCCTTACTCCCGGTGGTAAGGGTGATTAGTCGTAATGCTCCATGCACGATACAGGCTCTCCGCTACCAGTACACGCACCAACGGGTGTGGCAGCGTTAATGGTGAGAGTGACCAGCTTTGCTCCGCTGCGGCTTTGCACTCCGGCGAAAGCCCTTCAGGTCCGCCAATCAGCAGACTGACATCGCGCCCATCCTGTTTCCAGCGCTCCAACTGTTGCGCCAAATGCGGCGTCTCCCAGCGAGTACCTGGAATATCCAGCGTAACAATACGGTTGCCTTTGCCTACTGCCGCCAGCATCTGTTCGCCTTCGCGCTCCAGAATGCGTTTGATATCGGCATTTTTACCCCGCTTCCCCGCTGGGATTTCGAGCAATTCGAAAGGCATGTCTTTCGGGAAGCGCCGCATATAATCGGTGAAGCCAGTCTGCACCCAGTCGGGCATTTTGGTGCCAACGGCGACCAGTTGCAGTTTCATGCTAGCCCCACAGCTTTTCCAATTCGTATAACTGGCGGCTTTCTTCTTGCAATACATGAACCATCACGTCACCTAAATCGACAACAACCCAGTCAGAGGCATTTTCACCCTCAACGCCGAGTGGAATCAGACCCGCCGCGCGTGAGGATTGCACGACGTGGTCGGCAATAGATGCAACATGACGTGTAGATGTGCCCGTGCAGATAACCATGTAATCGGTGATGCTGGATTTACCCTGGACGTTGAGTACAACGATGTCCTGAGCTTTTAAGTCATCGACCTTATCAATAACGAAGTCTTGGAGTGCTTGACCTTGCAAAGGTTCCCCCTCAATGGCGTTCTGTCAGTAATTGATGAACGCGTGTGGCGCTGAATTGTTTAGGAAAAATGTAAATCACCGAGTAATTGCCGAGAATTTCCGTTTTTCCCGGTGATTGAAACCAGCCGCGGAGTATATCACGCGCTTTTGCCGAGTGGTATAAAGCCCGTGGCTGATGGGTGGGAAAACCTGCGCTATTGGTACAGGCTGTGTTCGTTGATGTAACGGAGTACGACAGGCGGTAATAAATCGTGGCAATCCAGACCTTGCTGGCGTCGCTGGCGAATATCCGTTGCGGAAATAGTGACCAGCGGTGTGTCTGCCAGGAAGATTCGCCCATGCGGTTGCTGATGAAGATCCTCAGGCATGTGAGTCTGATGATCGTCAAGCCACTGTTGTAATTCTGGCGTTTCCAGCGTCGAGCGATAGCCGGGGCGAGCGCACACGAGCAAATGACAAACGCCGAGCAGATCCTGCCAGCGGTGCCAGTGGTGTAGCGTCAGCAGCGAGTCTTGCCCGATGATAAATCCCAACGGCGCATCATGGCCTTTTTCAGCTCGCAGTGCTTCCAGCGTATCAATGGTGTAGGAGGGCGTTTGCCGTTGCAGTTCACGATCGTCCACGGTAAAGAGCGGGTTGCCTTCCACAGCCAGTTCAGCCATATGAAAACGCTGCCGGGAACTGGCTTCGGGTTGTTGTCGATGTGGCGGAACGTTATTGGGCATCAGGACGACCTGAGTCAATCCCACTAGCTTTGCCAGCGCGGTGACCGGCTGAAGGTGTCCGTAATGAATGGGATCGAACGTGCCGCCAAAAAATGCTGTTAACGATGGCACTGCGGTGGGCTTATTCAGATGAATGCCTCCGGCAAGGCTTTGCCGCACAGCAGCATGGCAAGTGATTCAAGTTCAGACCAAACGGACTGACCATAGTCTTGCTTTAACGTTATCTCCACCTGCGCCAGCAATCGCACGGCCTGCTGTAGCTGCTGAAGAGAGAGACGCTGTAGTGCCTGAGTGAGCAGGTCACGCCGGTTTTGCCATACTTTTTGCTGATCGAATAACGTGCGCAGCGGTGTGTCTGACATGCGCCGTTTCAGCGCCAACAGCTGTAGCAATTCACGCTGCAGCGTACGCAGTAAAATGACGGGTTCGCAATCTTCCTGCTTTAGCTGCTGCAAAATGTGCCACGCGCGTTTGCCTTTTCCTGCCAGTAACGCATCAAGCCAATGGAACGGTGTGAAGTGAGCGGCATCGTTGACTGCATTTTCTACGCGTGGCAGGGTCAGCTTGCCATCGGGGTAAAGCAGCGCGAGCCGTTCTAACGCCTGAGACAGTGCGAGAAGGTTGCCTTCATAGCAATAGCAAATGAGCTGCGTGGCCTGTTCATCCAGCGTCAACTTCATGACTTTGGCGCGTTGAGCAACCCAGCGTGGGAGCTGTGCCTGTTCTGGCGTCAGGCAATTTATATAGACACTGTCTTGTGCCAGCGCTTTGAACCAGGCGCTGTTTTCCTGCGCTTTAGTCAACTTATGACCGCGCAGAATCAGCAAAATGTCGGGGTGTAACAATCCAGAGAGCTTGACCAGATTTTCGCTCATCGCTGCATTCGGGCCGTTTTCCGGCAAGATCAGCAGGAGAGATTGGCGCGAAGCAAACAGGCTGAGCGCCTGACAGGTACCGAAAACTGCATCCCAGTCGGTGTGCAGGTCTAGGATGAAGCTGAAATGCTCGCTGAATTCGTGTTGTTGAGCGACCCGTTTAATGCTGTCGAGACTTTCCTGCAGCAAGAGCGGGTCTGTACCAAAGACCAAATAACAACCGCGCAGCCCCTCATGGAGCTGCGCGGTGAGTTGTTCGGGGTAAAGCCGAATCATGAACGCTTGGCGGAAGTGATTGAGTCGGTGGACTGCAGCCGATTTTTGACTTCCTGGCTACCGTTGATGGTCAGCAATTTACGTACTAACTGCTGGGCAGCCTGCTCACGCATTTCCTGACGGACGATGTCCTGTTCGGCATCTTTCGCCAGTGCAGCCAGCGGGTTATCAAAGAACGTGCGGAACACCGTCACACTGAGCGGATAAATATCTTCACCCGGCATCAGCACTTGCGCCTGCAACGTCAGCACCATTTGGTATTCCGCTGTTTTACCATCCTGAAAAATAGAGACGGTATCGCGCGTTTCGCTTGAGCCCAGTACCCGCAGAGACGGGATATCCTGACGCGTCGCGTCGTCAACGATTTTCACATCGCTGAGACGGAGCTGCTCGCGCACTGAACGCGTTAGCGGGCCATAAGGGTCACTGCTGTCGAGCACCAGCGTTTGTAACTGCGCAGGCACTTGTGTCGTGCCGCGCAGATGAAAACCACAGCCAGCGGTGATTAACACTGCTAGCCCCAGCACCAACGTGAATAGACGATGTCGCACAGTTCCTCCTTGCCTTAACCCACAACCAGGTTAAGCAGTTTACCAGGGACATAAATCACTTTACGAACTGTGACGCCGTCCAGATATTTCGCGACCAGCGGTTCCTGAGCAGCGCGTTCGCGAACCTGTTCTTCGCTGGCGTCAGCGGCAACGGTAATTTTACCACGTACTTTACCGTTAACCTGAACGACGACAAGCTTGGAGTCTTCTACCATCGCGTTCTCATCAGCAACCGGCCACGGCGCAGTATCAACGTCGCCTTCACCTTGCAGCGCTTGCCACAGGGTAAAGCAGACGTGCGGCGTGAACGGATACAGCATACGAACGACGGCCAGCAGCGTTTCCTGCATCAGCGCGCGATCCTGATCGCTTTCCTGCGGCGCTTTTGCCAGCTTGTTCATCAGCTCCATGATGGCGGCGATCGCGGTGTTGAAGGTCTGGCGACGGCCGATATCATCGGTCACTTTAGCGATAGTTTTGTGCAGATCGCGACGCAGTGATTTCTGATCTTCGGTCAGTGTAGTGATATCCAGTGCTGTTACAGCACCTTTCGCGGTGTGCTCGAATGCCTGTCTCCAGACGCGTTTCAGGAAGCGGTTCGCGCCTTCTACGCCGGATTCCTGCCATTCCAGCGTCATTTCTGCCGGAGAAGCAAACATCATGAACAGACGAACGGTATCTGCACCGTATTTCTCTACCATGACCTGCGGGTCGATGCCGTTGTTTTTAGACTTCGACATTTTACTCATGCCTGCGTAGACCACGTCACGGCCTTCGTTATCTACGGCTTTAACGATGCGTCCTTTCTCATCACGATCAACGGTAACGTCGGTAGGAGAAACCCAGTTGCGTTCGCCGTTATTACCCAGATAGTAGAACGCATCGGCCAGCACCATGCCCTGACACAGCAGACGTTTGGCAGGTTCATCGGACGTAACCAGACCAGCGTCGCGCATCAGTTTGTGGAAGAAGCGGAAATACATCAGGTGCATGATGGCGTGTTCGATACCGCCAACATATTGATCAACGGGCAGCCAATAGTTGGCAGCAGCCGGATCCAGCATTCCTTGATCGTACTGCGGGCAGGTGTAGCGCGCGTAGTACCAGGAGGATTCCATAAAGGTGTCGAACGTGTCGGTTTCACGCAGCGCTGGCTGACCGTTAACGGTCGTCTTCGCCCATTCTGGGTTAGATTTCAGCGGGCTGGTGATGCCATCCATCACGACATCTTCCGGCAGAATGACCGGTAACTGATCTTCTGGCGTTGGGACAACGGTACCGTCTTCCAGCGTCACCATTGGAATTGGCGCGCCCCAGTAGCGCTGACGGGAGACACCCCAGTCGCGCAGGCGATAGTTAACTTTACGCTCACCAATGCCTTTTTCTACCAGCTTATCGGCAATGGCATTGAATCCAGCCTCGAAATCCAGTCCATCAAATTCACCGGAGTTGAACAGGCTGCCTTTTTCTGTCATCGCCTGAGCGGACAGATCGGGCTCGCTGCCATCGGCATTCAAAATAACTGGCTTGATAGATAGATCATATTTGGTGGCGAATTCCCAGTCGCGCTGGTCGTGGCCCGGAACGGCCATCACTGCGCCTGTGCCGTATTCCATCAGAACAAAGTTGGCAACCCAGATAGCGACTTTTTCACCGTTCAGTGGGTGAATGGCATACAGGCCGGTCGCCATGCCTTTTTTCTCCATCGTCGCCATATCAGCTTCAGCGACTTTGGTATTACGGCATTCTGCAATGAAATCAGCCAGCGCTGGATTTGTTGCGGCAGCTTGCGCTGCGAGAGGATGACCTGCGGCAACAGCAACGTAGGTCACGCCCATGAACGTATCTGGGCGAGTGGTGTAAACACTCAGTTTCTCTTCACTGTCTGCCACGTCAAAGGTGATTTCCACACCTTCGGAACGGCCGATCCAGTTACGCTGCATGGTTTTGACCTGCTCAGGCCAGCTTTCCAGCGTATCCAAATCATTCAGCAATTGGTCTGCATAAGCGGTGATTTTGATAAACCACTGCGGAATCTCTTTACGTTCAACCTTGGTATCGCAGCGCCAGCAGCAGCCGTCGATAACCTGTTCGTTCGCCAGCACGGTCTGGTCGTTCGGACACCAGTTAACGGCGGAGGTTTTTTTATAAACCAGACCTTTTTCGTACAGCTTGGTGAAGAACCACTGTTCCCAACGATAGTAGTCGGGTTTACAGGTCGCGACTTCACGATCCCAGTCATAGCCAAAGCCCAGTAGTTTAAGCTGGTTTTTCATGTAATCGATGTTGGCGTATGTCCAAGGGGCTGGCGCAGTATTATTTTTGACCGCAGCACCTTCAGCAGGCAGGCCAAACGCATCCCAACCGATCGGTTGCAGAACGTTTTTCCCCAGCATGCGCTGATAGCGGGAAATCACGTCGCCGATGGTGTAGTTACGGACGTGGCCCATATGTAGTCGGCCAGAAGGGTAGGGCAGCATGGAAAGGCAATAGTATTTTTCCTTGCCGGGCTGTTCGGTGACTTTAAATGTCTGCTTCTCTTGCCAGTGAAGCTGGACGTCCGCTTCTATCTCTTCTGGGCGGTATTGCTCTTGCATGGCTGCCAGGGGTCCTGTTTAGTGAAGAATCGCTACGTGAGTAGCCTCTTCTGATTCATAACAAAAGATCCGCATAGCATAGCCGTAAGCGGCGCGGGCAACAACACCCAGCGCCCGACTGAGGAATATTTCTGATCTGTAAGCAACATACTGCGAGGGATTGCGCAAATTGGCGACAATTCCTCAGACAGGTGGAAAAAATAATCTAAAATAGAGAGAGATAGGCAACGTATCGGTTTTTGGCCTGATGTGTCAGACGGCGAATCGTCGTTCTTTATCACCTTTCAACCCGCTTATTCAGGAGGAAGCATGAATAAAATAGCCCGCTATTACCGCGAGTTAATGGCTTCAGTGACGGCTCGGCTGAACGACGGTGAACGCGATCTCGACAGTCTGGTGCTGAGCGCCCGTAAAACCTTGCAGGAAAGCTCGGAACTGACGCAGAAAGAAATAGAACAGATAATTCAAGCTGTTCAGCGCGATCTGGAAGAGTTTGGCCGCAGCTACAGTGAAAATCAGAATGAATTTACCGACAGCGTTTTTATGCGAGTGATCAAGGAAAGCCTGTGGCAGGAACTGGCGGATATTACGGATAAAACGCAGTTGGAGTGGCGTGAGATCTTCAAAGATGTGAATCATCACGGGGTGTACCACAGTGGTGAAGTCGTGGGGCTAGGTAATCTGGTCTGCGAAAACTGCCATCACCACATCGCGTTCTACACGCCTGAAGTGTTGCCGCTCTGCCCGAAATGCTCACATGATTTGTTCCATCGCCAGCCGTTTCAACCGTAAGGCTGTTGTAAGTGCTAAATAAGCGTGCCTCGCGGCACGCTGTATCTGATAATTAATGCAGGATTTTCGCCAGGAAGTCTTTCGCGCGTTCGGACTGTGGGTTATTGAAGAAATCATCCTTGCGGGTGTCCTCAACAATTTTTCCCTCATCCATAAAGATCACTCGGTGCGCCACTTTACGGGCAAAGCCCATTTCATGGGTGACGACCATCATGGTCATGCCTTCTTGTGCCAATTCAACCATGACGTCCAGTACTTCGTTGATCATCTCTGGGTCGAGCGCAGATGTCGGTTCATCAAATAACATTGCGATAGGATCCATACACAATGCGCGGGCAATTGCGACACGCTGCTGCTGGCCGCCGGAAAGCTGCCCTGGATACTTGTTAGCGTGCGCCGACAGCCCTACACGTTCCAACAGCTTCTGCGCTTTGGTTTTAGCTTCCTCGCGTTTGCGTTTTAGTACTTTTACCTGCGCTAGCGTCAGATTTTCGATAATCGACAGATGCGGGAACAGTTCAAAGTGCTGGAACACCATTCCCACTTTGGAACGTAACTGGGCCAGATTGGTTTTTTTATCGTTAACGATAATGCCATTGACGGTAATGTCACCTTTTTGAATTGGTTCCAAGCCGTTTACGGTTTTGATCAGGGTTGATTTGCCCGAGCCAGAAGGCCCGCAGACGACTACGACTTCACCTTTTTTTACTTCTGTGGAGCAGTCGGCTAGCACCTGAAATTGGCCGTACCATTTAGAGATATTTTTCAGGGAAATCATCAAACCGTCCTTTTTTTCAGGTAACTGACCAGCATTGAGGCAGTAATGCTGAAGAGAAAATAAATGAACCCAGCAAATAGGATCATTTCAACTTGTGTTCCGTCACGCTCGCCAATGGTTGAGGCGGTACGGAAGAAATCAGCGAGGCTGAGCACGTAAACCAGTGAGGTATCCTGAAACAGAACAATCCCTTGCGTCAGCAACAGTGGCACCATAGCGCGGAATGCCTGTGGCAGAATAACCAGCTTCATGGATTGCCAGTGTGTCATCCCTAATGCTAACGCGGCGGAGGATTGACCGCGCGATACGCTGAGGATACCCGCACGAATGATTTCCGAATAATAGGCTGCCTCGAACAGCGAGAAGGCTACCATAGCTGAAATCAGTCGAATATCGGTTTTCGGCGATAGCCCAAGCACATTTTGTAATAAGCTAGGAACGACCAGATAGAACCACAGCAGAACCATGACGAGCGGAACGGAACGGAATAGGTTCACATACAGTTTGGCGAACCAGCTAATCGCCTTTATCGGCGACAGGCGCATCACCGCCAGAACCGTCCCCCAGACAATCCCGAATACTACCGCTGTTAGTGTAATTTTGAGTGTGACTACCATCCCCTGAATCAGGTACGGCATGCTTGGCCCAATTGAGCTCCAGTCAAATTCATACATGGTTTATTTGCTCCCCATATTGCCCGGCAAACGGGTTTTTCGCTCAACGACCTGCATGATCAACATAATGATGGCGTTGATGCCAACGTACGCCAGCGTGATGGCGGTAAAGGATTCATACGCATGGGCGGAATAGTCCAGCAGTTTCCCTGCCTGTGCCGCCATATCAACCAGACCAATCGTGGATGCGATAGCCGAGTTTTTTACCAGATTCAGCATTTCTGACGTCAGCGGCGGAACGATCACGCGATACGCATTGGGCAGTAACACATAGCGGTAAGTTTGTGGCAGCGTCAGACCCATCGCCAGCCCAGCGGCTTTTTGCCCGCGAGGTAGCGATTGGATGCCTGCTCTCACCTGCTCACACACGCGTGCAGCGGTAAAGAGCCCCAGACAAATCATTGATGATAGGAAGAACTGAATATTGGGGTCTAACTCGGCTTTAAACCACATACCGATGTCGACGGGAAGTAGCTCAGGAACCACCAGATACCAGGTAAAGAACTGTACAATCAGTGGGACGTTGCGAAATAGCTCGACGTAGCAAGTACCAATGCTCGAAAGAAAACGGTTCGGAACGGTACGTAAGATTCCAAATAAAGAACCAATGAGGAAGGCGATAATCCAGGCACAGATAGATAATGTGACGGTGACTTGCAGACCGGACAGAATCCACCCGAGGTAGGTTGTGTTGCCGAAGGGGGCGTCTTGTAGAAATATGCCCCAGTTCCAATCTATTGACATAACGAACTCCGGTAAAAAAAGGGTAGCGAAGCTACCCTGAAGATTGATGAGCGGCCATATTCCCGTTCTTTTTCAAACTACAGGCGTATTGTTTATTTTCCTGTTTATCGAAATTTCTCGGGGCAACATGTGATGGGGAACGACCATCACATGCCTGTCTGTCCTGCCACGAATCAGCAATCAGAGGGCAGAGTGATTCTGCCCTTATTCTCATTATTAATTAGTTTAGCGCTTTGTCATTTGGCGCTTTGAACAGCGCTTTCATTTCGTCTGACAGTGCAAAGTTCAAGTTAAGATCTTTTGGTGGAATCGGTTGTTTAAACCAGCGATCAAACCATTTTTCTGCTTCGCCAGAGGTTTGTACTTCGGCGATGGTGTCATCAACCAGTTTCTTGAATTGCGGATCGTCTTTACGCAGCATACAGCCGTAGGCTTCTTCAGACTGGGCTTTACCAACGATATCCCACTGATCGGCACTTTTCGCTTTTGCACGTTCGCCAGCCAGCAGAGCATCATCCATCATAAAGGCTACAGCACGGCCGCTTTCCAGCGTACGGAAGGAGTCGCCATGATCTTTTGCACTGATGATGCGCATCTTCATCTGTTTTTCTTCATTCAGCTTGTTCAGCAGAACTTCAGAGGTTGTACCGGAGGTCACTACGACAGTTTTACCTGCCAAGTCTGGGAAGTCTTTTACGCCGGAATCTTTTTTGGCTAACAGGCGCGTACCGACAACGAAAATGGTGTTAGAGAACGCGGCTTGTTTCTGACGCTCCAGATTGTTGGTCGTCGAACCACATTCCAAATCGAATGTACCGTTCTGTAACAGAGGGATACGGTTCTGAGAGGTGATAGGAAGTAGTTTGACCTGCAGGTTAGGCGCATCCAGTTTTTTCTTAATCGCTTCGACAATTTTGTCAGAGTAGGCCTGAGAATAGCCGACGACTTTCTGCGTATTATCGTAGTAAGAAAAAGGGACGGATGATTCACGGTGGCCAATGACGATCACGCCATTATCTTTGACCTTTTTCAATGTACCGGCCAGATCTTCAGCCTGGGCTGCACTGGCGGCAGTGCCAAGCAGAATCAGTGATAATGCCAGTTTACGCATTTGCATGTTCTAACTCCTTTGCTGTCGTTGCTGCAATAGTTATAGCGCTGTCATCAATAACCATAAGGTTAATGTGTCCGTTATCTTCAAGTTAACACTGTCTTCAAGTTGACATCGTATCGCTGAAGCACTCATGACACGTTGCTACTTCTCAGTGATAACGTTGCACCGTTAAAGCGCGAAGTTACTGCGTACACAGTTAAAAAGTAGCTGATTGTAAATAGATTGAAATGGAAATGTTTTCTTTTTGCGATATCCGCCGCACCAAATGGCAGCAAAGTCAGAGGTTGGCACCAAGTTGGTGCGTTACTTGCCCTGCGAGAGGGCTTTACGCTGACGTAATATCCAAAAAAATACAGAAACAACCCTTTACAGGGTAATAAGAGGCAAATACCGTGCCATAAATAAAAAAGGCATGCAAAAGCATGCCCTTAGGGAAGTGAGGAGAGAGCAGATTATCGGCGACGTAAACCGAAGAAGACCGCAGTGATGCCACCCAGCAGCGTAACGAACCAGAGCGGCCAGGAACCGAAGCGTGCATAAGGCGTTATCCCGGTTGCAGGAACCACCTGCGTGTCCAACACGGCACGCGTAAACTGCGGCAGACTGGCACTGATCTTGCCATCTGGCGCAATCACTGCGGTGACGCCGTTGTTGGTGCTACGAACCAGAGGGCGCCCTAATTCCAGCGCGCGCATGCGTGCCATCTGAAAGTGTTGCCATGGGCCGATTGAGCGGCCAAACCAGGCGTCGTTCGAGATGGTCAACAGCATATCGGTGTCTGGCCGAAAATTATCGCGCACCTGTTGGCCTAAGATGATTTCATAGCAAATAGCGGCATTAAGTTTGAAACCATGGACAGAAAGCTGTGGCTGAACATAGTCACCTCGGCTAAACGACGACATCGGCAGATCGAAGAACGGAGCCAGCGGGCGTAACAGCGTTTCTAGCGGGACAAACTCGCCGAAAGGCACCAGATGATTTTTGTTATAACGGTTCGTCGTAGGGTAGCTGTACGGCTTTTTGTCGCCGAGTACGATAATTGAGTTATAGAAATCAGTCTTGTTGCCATCACGCCGAATATCGACGATACCCGTAATCAGGCTGCTATCACGGCTACGCAGGATATCGTCAATCTGCTTCAGATACGTACCCTGACGGCTTTCAATATCGGGAATAGCGGTTTCCGGCCAGATAACGATAGGCGCCTTGTCCATATAGGGCAGGCTGTTATCCAGATAGATCCTCAGTGTATTCAACAACTCATCTTGTTCCCACTTCATCGCCTGCGGGATATCGCCTTGTACCAGCGCGACATTGACGGCTCGTTCAGGTTGCAGGGTATACCACTGCACGTTGCGCAGCGGCCATGATAAAACGAAAACACCGATAGCGATGGCCGCGGGTGCGATTTTTCGCTGATTGATGGCATAAACGAGCAGTCCGCTGAGGCACATCAATAGGAAGGTAATGGTGTCGATACCCAGAATGGGCGCGATACCTTTTAACGGGCCGTCAATTTGGCTGTAGCCGAATTGCAGCCACGGAAAGCCGGTGAGCACCCAGCCGCGCAGAAATTCGGTTAGCTGCCAGAGTACGGGAGCGGCAAGCGCCAGACGCCACAGCGTTGTTTTAGGCCACAAGCGTGAGAGCAGGGCAGAAAACAACAGAGGATAGAGCGACAAATAGGCGGCGAGTAAAATGACTATCGCAACATTGACAGGGCCCGGCATTCCGCCAAATTGCGCGATACTGACGTAAACCCAGTTTACGCCGCTGCCGAATAGACCAAATCCCCAACAAAACCCTATCCAGGCTGACTGGCGAGCGGTGCGGTTTAGCGTCAGCGCCTGCAGACCCATGAGCGAGATAACCGCCGCAGGCCAGAAATCAAAGGGAGAAAACGCCAGCGTGCCACAGGCACCAAATAAGAGCGCCAGCAGGGCTTTAACCTGCTGGCGTTGTAGAAACGAAGCGACAACCATTGCCAAATTATTCTTCCAATTTTGGTTGAGGGGCATTGTCAGGGATTCTGACATGAACCTGAATAATACGGCGACTGTCTGCCATCGCAACCTTAAACAGGTAACCTTCTATGTCGATGGTTTCGCCACGAGCAGGAAGATGGCCGAAAGACTGCATAACCAAGCCACCAATGGTGTCGACCTCATCATCGCTGAACCGGGTGCCGAAAGCCTCGTTAAAATCTTCGATATCGGTTAACGCCCGAACGGTGTAAGTCTGACGATTAAGCTGACGAATATCTCTGTCTTCTTCATCGTCGTATTCATCTTCAATTTCGCCGACGATCAGCTCAAGGATATCTTCAATCGTGACCAAGCCGGATACGCCACCAAATTCATCGATGACAATCGCCATGTGATAGCGCAGCGAGCGGAATTCATTCAGCATTCTATCAACGCGTTTACTTTCCGGCACAACAACAGCGGAACGCAGAACTTTATCCATACTGAACGGTTCGGAATCGCTGCGCATAAACGGCAGCAAATCCTTGGCCATCAGGATGCCTTCAATATGGTCTTTATCTTCGCTAATGACGGGGAAACGGGAGTGGGCGGATTCGATAATCACGTCCAGACACTCTTCCAGCGTTTGATCGCGCTTGAGCGTAATCATCTGTGAGCGAGGGATCATGATATCGCGCACACGCTGGTCGGCGATATCCATGACGCCTTCGAGCATATCTCGTGTTTCAGGATCGATCAGTTCATTCTGTTCGGAATCACGAATCAGAGTGAGTAAACCATTACGATCTTTTGGCTCGCCGTGAAAAAGCTGATTAAGAATAAGAGAAAAGAAGCCCTTTTTGGGACTGGGTGCATCGCTGTTTTGAGAATGGTCGTCGCTCATGCGTTTTAATTAACATCACTCTTGTTAAAGGATTATTGCCAGCAACTGGAAGCGGCACAGTGGCTGATGTGGAACAGATAAGTACCCGATATCTTCCCGATCTCGGGCCATATAAAATGTATTTCTATTTATTCGGTGAGGCCATCTTTTTCTGCAAGGTAAGGATCGGCATAACCCATACTTTGCATAATCTCGGTTTCCAGCGCTTCCATTTCTTCGGCTTCGCTGTCTTCGATGTGGTCATACCCTAGCAGATGCAGGCTACCATGGACAACCATGTGCGCCCAGTGCTCTTCTACGGTTTTTTCCTGCTCTGCGGCTTCGCGTTCTACAACCTGACGGCAGATGATTAAATCTCCAAGCAGAGGAAGCTCGACTTCAGGTGGTGCCTCGAAAGGAAACGACAGCACGTTGGTCGGCTTGTCCTTACCGCGATAGGTGTTATTCAGGTCGCGACTTTCGGCCTCATCCACGATACGGATGGTGACTTCAGAGACTTCCTGAAACTGCGGCAGAACGCCTTCCAACCAGCGCTGAAAGTCTTTTTCTTCCGGCAATCCCTGTGCTTGCTCGCTGGCGATTTGTAAATCGAGAATCACCTGACTCATTTTTGCTCCTGATCTGATGCTGCAGCCTGTGCTTCCCGTTTACGCTGTTCTGCTAAGGCGTCTTTACGTTTCTGGTCGGCATTTTCCCATGCTTCATAGGCATTCACAATCCGCGCAACTACCGGATGGCGTACCACGTCTTCGCTGTGGAAAAAGTTAAAGCTGATCTCTTCCACATCGGCCAGCACTTCAATCGCGTGGCGTAAGCCCGATTTCAGATTCTTTGGCAAGTCGATCTGTGTGACGTCACCGGTGATGACGGCTTTTGAGTTGAAGCCGATACGTGTCAGGAACATTTTCATCTGTTCGATGGTGGTGTTCTGGCTTTCATCCAGAATGATAAAGGCATCGTTCAGCGTTCGGCCACGCATGTAAGCCAGTGGTGCAACTTCAATCACGTTACGTTCGATTAGCTTCTCGACACGTTCAAAGCCCAGCATTTCAAACAGAGCATCATAGAGTGGACGCAGGTAGGGATCGACTTTCTGGCTCAGATCGCCAGGCAGGAAGCCCAGCTTCTCACCGGCTTCGACCGCTGGGCGCGTTAACAGAATACGGCGAATATCCTGACGCTCCAATGCATCCACGGCGGCTGCAACGGCTAAGTAGGTTTTCCCCGTTCCCGCTGGGCCAACGCCGAACGTGATGTCGTGATCGAGGATGTTGGCGACATACTGCGCCTGATTCGGCGTGCGCGGTTTGATTACGCCGCGTTTGGTGCGGATATTGACCACTTTGCCATAGTCAGGAGTGTGTTCCGCAGACTGCTCCAGCACGCGAGATTCTTTAATCGCAAGATGAATTTGCTCAGGATCGATATCACCGATGACGCCGCGCACTGGAGCCGTATCGACATACAGGCGTTGCAGGATATCGGCGGCAGCTTGCGTCAGCAGGTTCTTGCCGACCAGTTTGAACTGATTGTCTCGGCGATTGATTTCGATGCCTAAGCGACGCTCTAACTGTTTAATATTGTCATCAAACGGGCCGCAAAGGCTGAGCAGGCGTTGGTTATCTGCGGGTTCAAGGGCAATTTCTTTTGTTGTTACGTTCAAATTATTCCTCTTGAGCGTTACGGTGCTGGCACTCTTTCTACCCGCACAAAATGAACTGTTATTAGATGGCCTGATGTATCCGCCATGTGAGTGAATTATTCATCGTGAATGCCCGATGCTGCAAGTCACAATAATGATATTGGGATGCTGTCTCGCAAAAGCAAATGCAAGTGCCTTGAAATTGAAACAGATTGAAGGATAAGAATAGCCTGCTGTAAAAAATGTAGGAGCAGCAGCCCAAAGGGGACAGCAATAGTAGTCAGCCATAAAAAATGGGTGACAAAGCCACCCATCATTGTGCTTAGACTGGAATCAACGTTGATTACGGCTGGTAGAACCCAACGCCGATTTCATTCTCTTTACGAGTACGAGCAATCACGGAAGACGGTGATTCATGTACGCGCAGATCCATTTGATCTTCGGTCCGCACTACGATGCCGCGCAGCGAGTTGGTATAAACGTCAACAATTTCAACATCGACGAATTTACCGATCATATCCGGCGTGCCTTCGAAGTTGACGACGCGGTTATTTTCCGTGCGGCCAGATAGCTCCATCACGCTCTTACGCGAGGTGCCTTCCACCAGAATACGCTGGACGGTGCCCAGCATGAGGCGGCTAAATCGCATTGCCTGCTGGGTGATGCGTTCTTGAAGAAGGTACAGGCGCTGTTTTTTCTCTTCTTCCGGCACGTCATCGACCATATCCGCAGCCGGTGTTCCCGGACGGGCGGAATAGACAAAGCTATAGCTCATATCGAAATTCACATCGGCAATCAGCTTCATGGTTTGTTCAAAGTCAGCCTGCGTTTCGCCAGGGAAGCCGATGATAAAGTCAGAGCTAATCAGGATACCTGGACGCGCATTGTGCAGCTTACGGATGATGGCTTTGTATTCCAACGCAGTATGACGGCGTTTCATCATCGTCAGAACACGGTCAGAACCGCTTTGCACTGGTAAATGCAGGAAGCTGACCAGCTCCGGTGTGTCTTCATAAACGCTGATAATATCGTCTGTAAATTCAATCGGATGACTGGTGGTGAAACGAACACGGTCGATCCCGTCAATGGCGGCGACCAGACGCAGCAGTTCGGCAAAAGAACAGATTTCACCGTCATAGGTTTCGCCGCGGTAGGCGTTAACATTCTGCCCCAGAAGGTTAACTTCACGCACGCCTTGCGCGGCTAGTTGAGCGATTTCAAACAGCACATCATCGCACGGGCGACTGACTTCTTCGCCTCGGGTATAAGGCACAACGCAGAATGTGCAATATTTATTGCAGCCTTCCATGATGGAAACGAATGCTGTCGGCCCATCGGCACGCGGTTCTGGCAGGCGATCAAATTTTTCGATTTCAGGGAAACTGATGTCAACGATGGGGCTACGTGTGCCCTGAACGTGATTAATCATTTCCGGCAGGCGGTGCAAGGTTTGTGGGCCAAAAATAACGTCAACGTAGTGCGCACGTTCACGAATGTGTGCACCTTCCTGTGAGGCAACGCAGCCACCGACGCCAATAATCAGCTTCGGATTAAGATCTTTCAGCGCTTTCCAGCGACCAAGTTGATGGAAGACCTTTTCCTGCGCCTTTTCACGGATCGAGCAGGTATTGAGCAGTAAAACATCGGCTTCTTCAGCGATTTCAGTAAGCTCATAGCCGTGCGTACTTCCCAGTAAATCAGCCATCTTTGATGAATCGTACTCATTCATCTGACAGCCCCAGGTTTTAATATGCAGTTTTTTTGTCATCGACTTGCCATTACTCAGTGCGGAAGGAATAGGAAAAATTCCCCTCATTTAGGATGGGTATTGTAATCGTTAGCTGACGTTGTGACCAGTGCTGGAAGCCGCGCTGATTTGATAACCCCTTACTTTCTATAAAAATGCGGCTTTTCTGAAAAGTTACCCGCAAATCCAGTACACTATTTTCATGCATTTTTACTGGTGTGAATAAACCAGAATCAGAGGGGATTAGCCAATATGCATTACGATGCGATTGTGGTTGGCGGTGGAATGGTTGGCGCGGCCGCGGCGCTCGGGCTGGCACAGCAAGGATTTCAGGTTGCGGTGATTGAGCAGGAAATACTAACGCCATTTGATGCCACCAGTCCGCCAGATTTACGGATCTCAGCAATTGGCTATGCGTCGGTTGCGTTACTGAAAGAACTGGGTGCATGGCAGCGAGTGCAGCAGATGCGCAGCGCGCCTTACCGCCGGCTGGAAACCTGGGAATGGGCGAACGCCAGAGTAGTTTTCGATGCTGCCGACATTCACCTGCCTGAACTAGGTTTTATGGTGGAAAACCGTGTGCTGCAACTGGCACTCTGGGAAAGTTTGCAGGAGGAGAAGCGTTGCCAATGTTATTGCCCAGCGACGCCGCAGGGTCTGCAACGCACGGATGATGGCTGGTGTTTACAGCTTGCTGACGGGCAGAAGCTAACGGCTTCGTTGCTGATTGGTGCTGATGGCGCGAACTCTCAGGTTCGCCAGTGGGCAGGGATTGGCATCAGCGGCTGGCAGTATCGTCAGTCTTGTATGTTAATCGGCGTTGAAACTTCACAACCCCAGCAGGATGTTACCTGGCAGCAGTTCACACCGAGCGGCCCGCGTGCGTTTTTGCCGCTGTTTGACCAATGGGGATCGCTGGTGTGGTATGACAGCCCACAGCGTATTCGCCAGCTTCAGGCGATGCCACTTGCACAGTTGGATAAAGAAATTGCTATCGCGTTTCCTGAGCGGTTGGGCTCGGTCAAGGCGCTCTCTGCTGGGTCATTCCCGTTGGTCAGACGCCATGCGCAAACCTATATCAAGCCTGGCTTGGTACTGTTGGGGGATGCCGCGCATACCATCAATCCGCTGGCGGGGCAGGGCGTTAATCTGGGATATCGCGACGTTGAGGCGCTGCTGGATGTGTTGATTAACGCGCGTAATGCGGGAGAAGAATGGGCTTCTGAACGTGTATTACGGCGCTACCAGTGCCGCCGTATGCCGGATAATTTGATGATGCAAAGCGGGATGGATTTGTTCTATAACGCGTTCAGTAACGCATTACCGCCGCTGAGTTTTGCGCGCAACATGGCATTGATGGTCGCACAGCGCGCTGGTGTGTTAAAACAGCGCGCATTGAAATACGCCATTGGCGTCTGACTGATGATCATAGGGACACCGCCCGCTACAGTGCTGGCTCGGCGGTGAAGATAATATCGGTGTCCGCATTAGTGGTTGCCTTAAAGCGAACATTTCCTATCTGCCGAACACCTTTACCCGAGGTCTGGCTATCCTGAAGCAGGCCGAACATCATTTCGGTCATCTCAGGGCTTTCGAGACTATTTCCACCTGATAACGCGCCCTCACCCAATAGCGCAGAAAACGCGGCAGTGACGATTTGCAGATTCTGCCTTGTTGCTTCTGGGGATTCTGACGCGGCATTGAGTATCACGAGTCCATTAAGCTGTTGGCTTTTACTCTCTATCGACCCAATTAATCCGACGTGCTCGTTAAAAATGTGCTGGAAATCATCGACGGATGTTCCCTTTTCCACGTTAATAGCCAGTTTGAGCGGGATATTGAGTTTCGTCAGATTAGCATTCATCCGGTCAGCGAACGTTTGCGCTGACATCTTGAAAGAAGCTACTCCGGCAGCATAAGTTGGTGTGAGAAAGCAAAACAGCAATGCCACGCTGAGTAACAAAGTGGTTAACTGCGCACGTATGGCTGATCGCCACGACTTGCTGACGTTATTCTGCCGTGGCACCACAATGTGGCTGAAATCATGAGTAACAGAGGATATAGATAAAACCTTCATGACTGCCCTTTTGGGAAAATCGAATAATTGATTTGGATATGTTAGCACTAGACTATGTTAATACCAGACATAACAAAACGGGGCGACGTCTTTCGACTGTCGCCCCGTTTCTTTGCTGTTTTATCAGCTTAATTTGGCTGGGGTACGAGGATTCGAACCTCGGAATGCCGGAATCAGAATCCGGTGCCTTACCGCTTGGCGATACCCCAAAAATTTGGTGGCTACGACGGGAATCGAACCTGTGACCCCAGCATTATGAGTGCTGTGCTCTAACCAGCTGAGCTACGTAGCCAAATGTACTGCTGTTATCACTTCACCTAAAAACTTCTACTATCAAGTAGATGGCTGGGGTACCTGGATTCGAACCAGGGAATGCTGGTATCAAAAACCAGTGCCTTACCGCTTGGCGATACCCCAATAGGACAACATATTTTTCTAACACACTATTTGAAATGGCTGGGGTACCTGGATTCGAACCAGGGAATGCTGGTATCAAAAACCAGTGCCTTACCGCTTGGCGATACCCCAATCACAACAAACACTAACAAGCTTCGAAAAGCAATGTCAAACCGAGAAGATGATAATGGTGCGGGAGGCGAGACTTGAACTCGCACACCTTGCGGCGCCAGAACCTAAATCTGGTGCGTCTACCAATTTCGCCACTCCCGCAGAAAGATGGTGGCTACGACGGGAATCGAACCTGTGACCCCAGCATTATGAGTGCTGTGCTCTAACCAGCTGAGCTACGTAGCCATCTTTCCGCTTCACCTTCATCGGCGTTGCGGGGCGCATTATGCGTAGTTGGCCTAATTGCGTCAACTAGTTTTTTCCCGAAAAGTGTCCTCAATGTATCGTTTGTTTGGGTTGTGAACAGTATGGTGAGAAAAACGTCAAAAAGCACGCATTCCCAATCAATTAAGCGCACAAAAACGGGCCATGAAAGGCCCGTTGACTGATGAAATTAAATCGAATTATTTGTAGGCTGATTGGTGTACACCAACCGCGCGGCCTGATGGGTCATCCAGTTTTTTGAAGGATTCATCCCACTCAATCGCTTTAGCCGACGAACAGGCGACTGACGGGCCACCAGGGACACACTCTGCTGCACTCGGAACGGGGAACAGCTCTTCGAAGATTTCACGGTACAGGTAGGCTTCTTTGGAGCCTGGCGTGTTGTACGGGAAGCGGAAGCGTGCAGTTTCCAATTGTTGATCGGTAACCTGATTTGCAGCCACTTCTTTCAGAGTGTCGATCCAGCTGTAGCCCACGCCATCGGAGAACTGTTCTTTCTGACGCCAGGCAACGCTGTGCGGCAGATCAGATTCAAAGCACTCACGCAGGATGTGTTTTTCCATCTTGCCGTTGCCGCACATTTTGTCGCGCGGGTTGATGCGCATGGCGACATCGAGGAAGTTTTTGTCCAGGAATGGCACGCGAGCTTCCACGCCCCAAGCTGACATCGCTTTATTAGCGCGAGCGCAGTCATACTGGTGAAGTGCCAGCAGCTTACGTACGGTTTCTTCATGCAGCTCTTTGGCGTTTGGCGCTTTGTGGAAATAGAGGTAGCCGCCGAATACTTCGTCAGAACCTTCGCCTGACAGCACCATCTTGATGCCCATCGCTTTGATTTTACGCGACATCAGGTACATCGGCGTTGAGGCACGAATCGTGGTGACGTCATAGGTTTCGATGTGATAAATCACGTCGCGAATCGCATCTAGCCCTTCCTGCACGGTGAAATGAATTTCGTGGTGCACGGTACCGAGGTGTTTAGCGACTTCCTGCGCGGCTTTCAAATCTGGCGCACCTTCCAAACCAACGGCGAAAGAGTGCAACTGAGGCCACCAGGCTTCGCTGCGCGCGTCATCTTCTACGCGACGTGCAGCATATTTTTTGGTGATCGCGGAGATAACGGAAGAATCCAGGCCACCAGAGAGCAACACGCCGTAAGGCACGTCAGACATCAGGTGGCTTTTCACCGCTTCTTCCAGTGCATCGTGCAGCGCTACTTTATCCGTTTCGTTGTCTTTTACGGCATCGTAATCAAACCAGTCACGCTGGTAATATTCACGGATTTCACCGTCTTTGCTCCACAGGTAGCTGCCTGCTGGGAATTCTTTGATGGTACGGCAAACTGGCACCAGCGCTTTCATTTCAGAAGCGACGTACAGGTTACCGTGCTCATCGTAGCCCATGTACAGCGGGATAATACCAAGATGGTCACGACCGATCAGGTAGGCGTCTTTTTCGCTGTCATACAGCGCAAAAGCGAACATGCCGCGCAGTTCGTCCAGGAATTCAGGGCCTTTTTCCTGATACAGCGCAAGGATGACCTCGCAGTCGGAGCCAGTTTGAAACGCGTAACGGTCACCGTATTGCTGACGCAATGCCTGATGGTTATAAATTTCACCGTTAACGGCCAGAATGTGGGTGCGCTCGGCGTTGTAAAGCGGCTGTGCGCCCGTGTTGACGTCAACGATAGACAGACGTTCATGAGCCAGAATCGCTTTGTCGCTGGCATAAACGCCGGACCAGTCTGGTCCGCGGTGACGCATTAAACGGGATAATTCCAGTGCTTTCTTACGCAGTTCAACAGGATCGCTTTTCAGATCAAGCACACCAAAAATAGAACACATACATGACTCCCAGTAATTACGAATTCGACCTTAGTGCCATTGATTTAGCATCAAAACGCCATAGGAATTCAATATTATTTAATGAAAAAAGCAATTGGTGTGGTGTTTCGTTAATTTATTGGCTTTTTTGGTGTTGATTCGTCAAATTAATGCAGAGGAAAGGCCGGGTTTTTAGTGATTACATAATCCGGCCAGAAAGGGAATCAGGCGTTTTCGAGCAATTGTTGTAGCAGAACACCGTTTAGCATCGCACGTTTGACCAATGCGAAGGCGCTGATAGCCGAAAGATGGTTGAGGCTGGAGATCTCAATTGGCAGATTATGACGAAATTCTTTCAGTACCTGCGTGTTGATGCAGCGTTGAATCGCAGGAAGCAGCGTTTTTTCTGCTTCGGTAATTTCACCGGCAATCACAACTTTTTGTGGATTGAACAAATTGATCGCGATGGAAAGCGCTTTACCGAGATTGAGTCCAACTTGTTCGATCACATCTCGGGCGAGGTCATCGCCTCGGTTAGCCGCTTTGCAAATTGCTGAAATCGAACTGTTATTCGCAGAAAGCTTGCTGGGATAGCCCTGACGGAGCAGATGCTGTACGCGTTGTTCAATTGCGCCGTTGGCGACGACGGTTTCCAGACAGCCAAAGTTACCGCAATGGCAGCGATCGCCGAGTGGATCGATCTGAATATGACCAATCTCGCCGACGTTGCCGTTACTGCCGAGAAAAATTTGTCCGTTGACGAGAATTCCTGCGCCTGTACCTCGATGCACACGTACCAGAATAGAATCCAGTGAGTCGTGAGTGGCACCAAAATAGTGTTCCGCCAGTGCCAGACTGCGGATGTCGTGACCGACAAAGCTGGTGACATTGAAGTGGCGTTGCAGATTTTCGACCAGTTTCCAGTTATTCACGCTGATATGCGGCATATAGCGGACGATACCTGCAACCGGATCAACCAACCCCGGTAGCACCACAGAGATCGCAATAAGCTCGCGGATACGGCGCTGGTGGCTGGTAATAAAGTCGCTGATAGACTGAAATAGCGTGGCTTCCAGCGACTCCTGTGTTTTCTCTTGCAGCTCGTAGTGCATTTCTTCCAGCGCTTTTCCCTGCAAATCGTACAACGCGATGGTGGCGTCATAACGACCGAGACGTACGGCGATGGTATGGAAAGGGCGGTTTTCGGTGATAATTGAAATAGCGCGTCTGCCGCCAGTTGAAGCCTGCTGATCGACTTCTCTGATGAGCCCGCGTTCCAGAAGCTGGCGGGTTATTTTGGTGACGCTGGCGGGAGCAAGTTGGCTCTGCTCTGCTATTTGAATCCGTGAGATCGGGCCTTGCTGATCAATCAGGCGGTAAACCACCGCGCTGTTTAATTGCTTAACCAGATCGACATTCCCTATCTGCGCCTGTCCGCCTGTGGTCATTAAAAGGTTACTCGCTTCTTTAGGTATAACGCGTTTTTTCGTCAACACGGGGTAAACCTTATCTTGGTTTCCCCCCACGTATTTCCGTTTTACCTCAAGACGCTTTTCGCTTTATCCCCAAACAGGATTGCCGTTAACAAACGTCTTGAGAATGTGATAATCACGATCAAATGCGGTTAGATTGGCCACTTTACCGCTTTCAATACTGCCTAACTGGTGATCGACGCCGATGGCGCGAGCCGGATAGAGCGTTGCCATCCGAATGGCTTCATCCAGCGCGATACCTGCGTGTTCGACGCTGTTACGTACGGCTTCGATCATCGTCAGGGCCGAACCGCTCAGAGTGCCGTGTTCATCGACGCAGAGACCATCACGGTAGTATATGGTTTTACCAGCAAAAATGAACTGGTCAATATCTGCGCCCGCTGGTGCGGTGGCATCGGTCACCAGCACCAGCTTATCGCCCTTGATACGCTTACTGTTGCGAATATTGGCCCAGTCTACGTGACGTCCATCCGCGATAATGCCGCAATAAACTTCCGGAGCATCGTAAATCGCGCCGACGAGCCCAGGTTCGCGGCCAGTCAGATAAGGCATGGCGTTGAACAGGTGGGTGGCGAAGCGAATGCCTGCGGCAAAACCCTGCTTAGCCTGTTCCCAGGTCGCGTTAGAGTGTCCGGCGGAGACGATAATGCCTGCCGCAGTTAACTGGCGGATAACTGCCGGTTCGACTTCTTCCGGTGCCAGCGTGATTTTCGTAATCACCTCTGCGTTGGCACACAGAAAATCGACGAGCGCTTGTGTCGGTTTGCGGATAAAGGCAGGGTCATGTGTGCCTTTTTTTATCACGTTCAGCCACGGGCCTTCGAGGTGCAATCCAAGCGCTTGATGCTTATTCTGCGCCAGCCAGTCTCTCATCACGTTGACGCTGTGTTTCATGAACGCATCGCTGGAGGTAATCAGCGTGGGTAAAAAACTGGTACAGCCCGAACGCTGGTTCGCCTGCTGCATGATCTCCAACGTTTTGACGGAGATCGTGTCCAGCGAGTCGTTAAATTGCACACCGCCGCAGCCGTTCAGTTGGAGATCGATAAACCCCGGAGCGAGAAACGCACCGGCCAGATCGTGTTGTTCAATGTCGGCTGGGAGCTCAGCAAGCGGGCAGACTCGCTCGATCAGCCCATTAGCAATCACGACAGCGTGATTATCCAGAATCTGATGGCCGGTAAAAATCCGGCTATGGGTTAACGCGTACATCATCGACTCCCGCGATCGGTTAGAGGTTCTTCATACTTTCCGTTTCTAACTCACGGAAGTATTTAACGGTTTTTACCTTGAGCTCCATCGTTGACGGTTCGTCGCAGACCATGATGGCTTTGGCATGAAGTTGCAGACAGCTGATAGTCCACATGTGGTTGACGTTGCCTTCTACCGCAGCCTGTAGCGCCTGCGCCTTGTTACGACCGGTCACCAAAATCATCACTTCTTCAGCATCCAGCAGCGTACCGACACCCACAGTCAGGGCAAATTTAGGCACCAGACTGACGTCCCCGCCGAAGAAACGGGAATTTGCGATACGGGTTTCTTCCGTCAACGTTTTGATGCGGGTGCGGGAAGCCAAAGAGGAGGCTGGCTCATTGAAGGCGATATGTCCGTCATTGCCCACGCCGCCCATGAAAAGATGAATTTTCCCGTAGGACTTTATTTTCTCTTCATAGCGGCGACATTCTGCTGTGGTGTCTTCTGCGTTGCCGTTCAACAGGTTAATGTTTTCACGCTGAATATCAACGTGATTGAAGAAATTCTGATGCATGAAGGTATGATAGCTTTCCGAATGATCGGTTGGCAGGCCGACATATTCATCCATATTGAAGGTCACAACGTGTTTGAAGTTCACCAGACCCGCTTTGTGCATGGCGACCAGCGATTTATAGGCTTCCAGTGGTGAACTGCCAGTCGGTAGTCCAAGAATGAAAGGGCGCTCAGCGCTGGGCTTGAAAGCGTTAATTTTCTCAACGATGTGGCGGGCGGCCCATTTTCCGACGTCGGCGGCGGTAGTTAAGGGAATGAGTCTCATCAGCGCTCTCCTGATTTTTTAGTGGAATTAAATACGTTATTGCGTAAATCGCGCCGGTTGCGCGTTTTGTCTATGCATTAAAATTAGTCTACTCCGTTTTTTTTAATCTTGAAATAAGTTGGGGTTTTATTCAGGTATAAACTTTTTGTATGCAGTTTTTTGGTGATTTTTATCACATAATTACGGGGTTTAATTTGTGTAGCGAATTATTTTTCTTACACTCCTCTAAGAACCCTCGCTGGGTCTGTTTTTTCGACAATGACGCTTTTTGACAGTGAAGTTTTTCGGCAGTGAAATTTATTGGCAGGTTTGTTTGCCCCACAACATTTCATTTACCTCGCAAAGGTAAGAGAGGGAAAAGTGAGTACTCTGAGCTATTTACAAAAAGTCGGTCGGGCATTGATGGTGCCTGTCGCGACACTGCCTGCTGCCGCTATCCTGATGGGTATAGGTTACTGGATCGATCCGGTTGGTTGGGGAAGCGAGAACGCATTGGCGGCACTTCTTATTAAATCGGGTGAGGCGATTATCGGGCATATGGCGGTACTGTTTGCGGTCGGTGTCGCTTACGGTATGTCGAAAGATAAAGATGGCGCGGCAGCATTGACCGGTTTTGTCGGTTATCTGGTGCTGACCACGCTGTGTTCACCCGCTGTTGTCGCCATGATTCAGCGGATCCCTGTTGAACAGGTGCCCGCTGCGTTTGGCAAGATTGAAAACCAATTTATCGGAATCCTGGTTGGTGTGATGTCCGCTGAACTGTATAACCGCTTTAGTCAGGTGGAATTGCCTAAAGCGCTGTCGTTCTTCAGCGGGCGGCGTCTGGTGCCGATTCTGGTTTCTTTCCTGATGATTCTGGTGGCGTTCATTTTAATGTACGTCTGGCCGGTGATTTACAATGCGCTGGTATCGTTTGGTGAACACATTCAACAGTTGGGGTCGGCTGGTGCTGGGGTTTATGCCTTCTTTAACCGCTTACTGATTCCTGTTGGGTTACACCACGCGCTGAATTCCGTGTTCTGGTTTGACGTTGCGGGTATCAACGATATCCCTAACTTCCTGGCTGGTCAGCAGTCTATCGATTCAGGCAAAGCAGTGGTAGGGATCACCGGACGTTATCAGGCGGGTTTCTTCCCGATTATGATGTTCGGCCTGCCGGGAGCCGCGTTAGCGATCTACCACTGCGCGCGTCCTGAGAACAAAAGTAAAGTTGCCGGGATTATGCTGGCGGCGGCGTTTGCTTCGTTCTTCACTGGGATCACCGAGCCGCTGGAATTCTCATTCATGTTCGTGGCGCCAGTGATGTATTTCCTGCATGCGTTACTGACAGGGTTTTCCGTCTTTATCGCTGCCAGTATGCATTGGATTGCCGGGTTTGGCTTCAGTGCTGGTCTGGTGGATATGGTGCTGTCCTCGCGTAACCCGCTAGCCACCCAGTGGTACATGCTGATTGCACAAGGGCTGGTATTCTTCGTCATTTATTATGTGGTGTTCCGCTTCACAATTACTCGCTTCAATCTGTTAACACCGGGACGTGAACTGGCCGTGAGCGGTAGCGAATCCGATGGATATGACGTGAGTACTGCATCTGCGGGTGAGAAATCAAGCGATACGGCGACGTTGGCGCGTGGTTATTTGCAGGCGCTGGGCGGCAAAGCCAATCTGATCGGCATCGATGCCTGTATCACGCGTTTGCGTTTGAATGTGGCTGACTCCTCTCTGGTTGATGAGGCGCAGGCGAAACGTCTTGGTGCGGCAGGTGTTATTCGTCTGAATAAGCAGAGCGTGCAGATTGTTGTGGGCACACAGGCTGAATCAATCGCAACCGCGCTGAAAGCGGAACATGATAAAGCGTAATATGACATCGTTACTTGTTTAACGCGGCGTTATGTCGATGAAAGTGATGGGCGAGATAGCAATCTCGCCCTTTTTTTCGTTATGAATAATTAACGGTTGTTTCCCAGCGTAGCTTGTTGGATCATTGTCGGTTATACGTCGTTTTAGCATTGAGGAATGAAGAATGAGTGAGGCTGAAGCCCGCCCGACTAACTTTATCCGTCAGATTATTGATGAAGATCTGGCGTCCGGTAAGCATGACCATATTCAGACGCGTTTCCCGCCAGAGCCGAACGGCTATCTGCATATTGGGCATGCGAAGTCTATTTGCCTGAATTTTGGTATCGCACGTGACTATCAGGGGCAGTGCAATCTGCGTTTTGATGACACCAATCCGGTGAAAGAAGATATCGAATACGTTGAGTCGATCAAACGTGACGTCGAGTGGCTGGGTTTTTCATGGAGCGGCAGCGTTCGTTATTCTTCTGATTATTTCGATCAATTGCACGCTTATGCGGTTGAGCTGATCGGTAAAGGGCTGGCTTACGTTGATGAATTGACGCCCGAACAGATTCGTGAATACCGCGGCACGCTAACGGCGCCGGGTAAAAATAGCCCTTACCGCGATCGTACCGTGCAGGAAAACCTGGCACTGTTTGAAAAGATGCGCAACGGTGGGTTTGCTGAAGGTACAGCTTGTCTGCGTGCAAAAATCGATATGGCATCGTCCTTTATCGTGATGCGCGATCCGGTGTTATATCGCATTAAATTTGCCGATCACCATCAGACGGGCAATAAGTGGTGCATCTACCCGATGTATGATTTCACCCACTGCATTTCCGATGCGCTGGAAGGGATCACGCATTCGCTGTGTACGCTGGAATTCCAGGATAACCGTCGTCTGTACGACTGGGTGCTGGATAACATCACTATTCCTTGTCATCCGCGTCAGTACGAGTTCTCCCGTCTTAACCTTGAATACGCGATTATGTCTAAGCGTAAGCTGAATCAGCTGGTTGTGGAAAATGTCGTTGAAGGATGGGACGATCCGCGTATGCCGACCATTTCGGGTCTGCGTCGTCGTGGCTATAGTGCGTCTTCTATCCGTGAATTCTGTGTGCGCATCGGTGTAACGAAGCAGGATAACAACGTGGAAATGGCCGCGCTTGAATCCTGTATCCGTGATGATCTGAATGAAAATGCCCCGCGTGCGATGGCAGTGCTGGATCCGGTCAAAGTGGTTATCGAGAATCTGCCAGCCGAGCACGAAGAGTTTGTTGCGATGCCTAACCATCCGAATAAGCCAGAAATGGGCTCACGTCAGGTAGCATTCAGCCGTGAAGTTTATATCGATCGTGCTGACTTCCGTGAAGAAGCTAACAAACAGTACAAGCGTCTGGTCTTGGGTAAAGAAGTTCGCTTGCGTAATGCCTATGTGATCAAAGCCGATCGCATTGAAAAAGACGAGCAGGGCACTATCACCACCATTTACTGTAGCTATGATGCGGAAACGCTGAGCAAAGATCCGGCAGATGGTCGTAAAGTGAAGGGCGTCATCCACTGGGTTTCTGCGGCGCATGCGGTGCAAGCGGAATTCCGTTTGTACGATCGCCTATTCAGTGTGGCAAACCCTGCGGCGGCGGATGACTTCCTGTCAACGATTAACCCAGATTCACTGAAAATTACGCAAGGTTTTGTAGAAGCGAGTTTGGCGCAGGCCGAAGTAGAGAAAGCGTATCAGTTTGAACGTGAAGGTTACTTCTGTGCCGATCGCGTTTACTCCAGTGCAGAACACCTGGTGTTTAACCGTACGGTTGGACTACGTGATACCTGGGTAGGCTAAGGCCACCGGTAAGAAGACAAAAATAAAACCGCCTCGGCGGTTTTATTTTTTTATGCAGTCGATTTATCGTGTGGCGTCGTGCAGGGTTTCATCCTCGCGGCAATCCCCTTCACTGCAATGCCCATAGAGATACAAACTGTGGTTGGACAGTTTAATGCCATGTCTTTCTGCGATCTCGCGTTGACGTGCTTCGATAGATTCATCGCGAAATTCAATGACTTTGCCACAGTCGAGGCAAATTAAGTGATCGTGATGATGCTGCTGCGTCAATTCGAAGACGGATTTGCCACCTTCGAAGTTATGACGGGTTACTATGCCCGCATCATCAAACTGGTTGAGTACGCGATAGACGGTAGCAAGACCGATCTCTTCGCCCATATCAATCAGTCTCTTATATAAATCTTCCGCACTGACGTGATGGCAGACAGGATCCTGTAACACTTCCAGTATTTTCAGTCTTGGAAGAGTGACTTTCAGGCCGGCCTTCTTTAATGCGGTATTGTTGTCAGTCATGCGGGTTTAGTCCTGTTGCTTACTTATCAATGGAGGCTGCCTAGCCTATGACATCGGTCGGCTTAAAAAATGTAATCACGTCTCAATTATAGAACCGCGCATACAAAATGAAAACAAGGGAATGTTAACAATATTGTCCCCATTCACACTACTGATATACAACGCAATCCGTTGTTGATGAATGAGGAAATGGTTATGCACGTATAAAACCGATGGGATTATTGTACAGGTTTACTGATAGAAGTTAAAAAAATGTATCAATTATTATGAAAGGTTTTACCTATCAATGCTGTTTTGGCTCTGATAGGGGATATCAGAGCCAAAATGGCTTAGCCAACGAGCTCTTTCAGATTCAGTTCATCACTGATTTGCTTCACCCACGTCGTCACGCGTTCGTTGGTGAGTTCAGGCTGACGGTCTTCATCGATAGCTAAACCAATGAAGTGATTGTCGTCGGCAAGCCCTTTAGAGGCTTCAAAATAATAGCCTTCTGTTGGCCAGTGGCCGACAATCGTCGCGCCGCGAGGTTCAATGATGTCACGAATGGTGCCCATAGCATCACAGAAGTATTCCGCGTAGTCTTCCTGATCGCCGCAACCAAACAGAGCAACCAATTTTCCTGTGAAATCAACTTCTTCCAGTGACGGGAAAAAGTCATCCCAATCACATTGAGCTTCACCGTAATACCAGGTTGGAATACCCAATAGCAGAATATCGAAACCTTCGAGGTCTTCTTTGCTGCTCTTGGCGATGTCATGAACATCCGCAACGCCGCTGCCTAACTGCTGTTGGATCGTTTTGGCAATGTTTTCAGTGTTGCCCGTATCGCTGCCAAAGAATATTCCGATGAGTGCCATGAATTGAATAACCTCTTGATTCCTAATGGTATGGTGTAATATTTCACCCACTTATCCGTTAATAATAACAGACACTCACATCTGGAGAAACTCGTATCGGTAAGGAGGCGTAAATCAAGAGCGGGTGACATGCGGAGGCAAGGAAGGGAAATGAAAACCATCACTGTTAATGTTAAATTCCACAGGGTTAATAAGGTTTATGTTATCGTCTGAGAGTAAACGCACATTTCCTTAATATCGTCGCGGTTATTTATTTATAACAATGTTTCATTTTTTATGAATGTGCTTTTTATTTTTACAACTTGTACCGGTTGTAATTAAAAGCAGGCTTCTTTTTGTGAAAAATAAAAGTCACGGAACGGAACGTTACTATTCAGGAGAATTAAAATACATACAAAGGATAATGTTTTTTAGCGAATTGAAAACCTGTAACATTTTGCGGGAATATTCCTAATGAAAGGAAATAAGAATTATAACCATTTGCAGCTGAAACGATGCAATGCTGTGGTGATGATTTTATTCTTTTGATGTTAAAGAATAAAATTAAAACTCACCTCTCATTGCCTTGCTGCGAGAAGGTATATCCTTGCCAGCAGGTCTGTGGCGAGTATGGATGATGCTCTTACTTGCAACCCTCTGATTAAAATCCTTATATCTATAAAATAGGTGGGTTTATTCTCAATGTGAAAAATTATATTAATAAATATAGCGATAACGCTAAATATTCTCTGTATTTAGCCGATGAGTTAGCGTGGTTTTTGAGTTTTCAACTCGGTGAAATTTGAACGCTAGGGAGAAGTGACCTGTTTCATGGTGTGAATTTTCTGATTCATATCGGTTGATTAGCGATAAAAATCTTTTTAACCATTTTCCTGATTTGGAGTGAGCTATGAGACTTATAAAAAATATTGCCATCAGAACCGCTATGCTATGGGTGCTGGGCATTTTTTGCGTTCTTTGGGGCGGCGTATCGATATATACCATGTTCTCTTTTAAAGAGATGACGGCGACCTCGAAGACCAGCACCTTGCTGGTTCAGAACATGAATTTTATCAACCAGGGCAACGATCAATACTTCCGTATGGTAACCCGTCTGGCGCGCGCTGTTGACGCTCGTCGTAGTGGCGATAACGCAACCGCAGATAAAGAGCAGGCATCGGCGTTAGTTGCACTGGATAAACTGAAGTCTGATCTGGTGGCGTTTAATGCTATCGATCATGCGAGTCTGGACGATGCGCTGGTACAGGCTGTCAGCCGTGACTGGAATAATCTGGTTGTTCAAGGCGTTGAGCCGCTTTACCAAAAGGCCGCAGCCAACGCGCTGGATGACTACCAAAATCAGGCCAAGAACGTTGTGCCGCCATTGAGTCGCCAGTTTGGCGCATCTCTATCCGCGTTCAGTAACGCCAGCGCAGAGAAATTCGATGCGGCGGGTGTGCGTTTTGAACAAATTACCACGATTGGGCAGAACATTTTGCTGAGCGGGTTGTTTATCGGCCTTATCATGCTGTTCCTGACCGACCGTTATCTGGTGGTGTGTCTGGTTCGTCCGTTAAATGACCTGCGCTATCACTTTGGCGTGATTGCATCTGGTCATCTGGGTAAGCCAATTCTGGACTTTGGTAATAACTGTGTTGGTCGCCTTTTCCCATTGCTGCGTGAAATGCAGGGAAGCCTGGCCAGTACTGTTAGTACCATCAGAAACAGCACGGACTCTATCTATCAGGGCGCTTCTGAGATTGCCGCAGGCAATAACGATCTGTCTTCACGTACCGAAGAGCAGGCTTCCGCACTGGAAGAAACCGCAGCCAGCATGGAGCAACTGACGGCAACGGTGAAACAGAACGCCGAAAACGCCAACCACGCCAGCCAACTGGCATTACAAGCCTCGACAACGGCGAAGAAGGGCGGTGAGATTGTTGAGAACGTGGTGAAAACCATGGCGGAAATATCCGGTAGCTCAAGAAAAATCGCAGAAATCACCACCGTGATTAACGGTATTGCTTTCCAGACCAACATTCTGGCACTGAACGCAGCGGTAGAAGCGGCGCGTGCGGGTGAACAGGGACGTGGGTTTGCCGTGGTAGCAGGAGAAGTTCGTAGTCTGGCGCAGCGCAGTGCGCAGGCAGCGAAAGAGATTGAAGGGCTGATTTCTGAATCGGTTCGCTGTGTGGATACCGGCTCCAATCTGGTTAGCGATGCTGGTGACACCATGCAGGATATCGTTCGTGCAGTTACCAACGTGACGGATATCATGGGTGAAATCGCCTCTGCCTCGGAAGAGCAGAGCAAAGGTATAGCGCAGGTTGGTCAGGCCGTGGCGGAAATGGACAGCGTAACGCAGCAAAACGCCGCGTTGGTTGAACAGGCTTCTTCGGCAGCCTTGTCGCTGGAAGAACAGGCGGCGTTGTTGAACCAGACCGTGTCGCTGTTCCAACTGTCCGATTCGCAGTCAGCGCTGCAAGTGGCTGCAAAACCGGTGCAGAAAGCGCAGGCGATTGCGCCGCGCGCAAGCAAAGCGCTACCGGCCAGTAGCGACAACTGGGAAAAATTCTAGCTGTCGCTTTAATCCAGGATGGTATTTTTAGTCTTGGGTTAACGTTCAGGCGGCGTCAGAAATGGCGCCGCACAAGATGTGAATACTGCATTATGTGAATCGCGTGTTACGTCAATCAGGACTGCTGTTCGGCCAATTGTGCCAACAGCATCTCTTCAATCAATTCACTGCGGCTAATGTTCCGCTCTTCAGCAAGGCTGTTCAGGATATCGACGGCATCGCTGTTAATTTTTAATTCAACACGGCGCAAGCCACGAACTTTATCGCGACGTAGTTGATTACGCTTGTTAATTCTTAGTTGTTCGTCACGAGTGAGCGGGTTGGTCTTGGGGCGGCCCGGACGACGCTCATCTGCGAACAGATCCAGTGTGGTACGATCCGTTTGTTCTTTTGCCATAAGTAATGATACTGCAAGGTATTCGGACCAAAATACACCGCGCTGCCTGTCTTGTTCACAAATAAAACCGATGCCTATTCTTATCCTGCAACAGGATTGTCAGGTTGCGGTTTGCCTATATGTGGAACATGCCGGGAAGTGATGCGTGCATTTTGATGAAGTGGTTACAATGCTTGTGGCTGAATCAGCCGTCCCTCTACTGCGAGCGCCATCATACCCTAGCCACACTGGCGGCGACAACGGTTAACTGCCGTCGTCGCCATGAATCCGCCAGTGTGCGTACCGTCTGGTTAATTCGCGTCCAGAAAACGGTGGATAGCACGCAAAACCGCATCGGGTTTTTCTGAGTGAACCCAGTGGCCAGCGCCGCTGATGACATGCGCACGCGCGGTTGGGAATTGGCGCAGCAGTGAATCACGGTAGCGATCGTCCAAATAAGGGGAATCACCGCCACGAATGAACAGAATTGGCCCTTGCCAGACCGGAACCTCTTGCCAGCCCACGATGTTTTCGTACTCATCCCACAACACCGGCACATTAAAACGCCACTCTCCCTGCTGGAAGGATTTCAGCAAAAACTGAATCACCCCTTCTTCTTTTATATGCTGGCGCATGAGTGCTGTCGCTTCGGTACGTGATGTCAGACCGGCTTCCGTTACGGCGCGTAGCGCAGCGAAAATAGTGTCGTGGCGGCGCACCTGATAATCCACTGGTGCGATATCAATCGCGACTAGCTTGTCCAGCCGTTCGGGAATCAGTGCGCTGAGCGCCATGGCCACTTTTCCGCCCATCGAATGGCCAATAACAATAGCGCGTTCGATGTTCAGCTCGTCCAGCAGCGCCAGCACGTCCTGTGCCATCGCAGGATAGTTCATCTGTGGTGAACGCGGCGACAAACCGTGATTGCGTAAATCGATTTGCAGAATGTCATGCGTGTTTTGCAAATCCCGACCCAATACGCCAAGGTTATCTAATGTGCCAAACAGGCCATGAATCAGGACAACAGGGAGTTTATCTGTGGGCTGGTGCGCATTTTGCCAGCGATGATTCAATTTCATGGTGAAGTTCATTCAGAGAGACATGGGCTTAGGGTATCATGACTTTAGAATCGACGTTGTCACTGAAGGAACAGCATAGCTACTCGAAGGAATGTGAAAGGCATTGGGGCATAGTCCGACTTTTGGTATTGTCCCATTATGCCGCTGTTCGATAATGTTTGAACGCCTGTATAATCCTTTTGATTTGAGTCATCTACCCACCGATGTCGGGTTGCAGGAGGGAAACGCCTCTGTAATTTGCATGATAATGGGTAAAAACAGCACTGGATAAAGATGAAAACTATTGAAGTCGACGAAGAGCTTTATCGTTATATTGCCAGCCATACACAGCATATTGGTGAGAGCGCATCGGATATTTTACGGCGCATGCTGAAATTTACTGCTGGGCAGCCTATCGCAGCGCCAGCAGTAGAGGCGACGGCAACGGTGATATCTCAGCCTGCCGCTGCGCCAAGCCCGCGCGATCGGGTACGAACCCTTCGTGAGCTGCTGCTGTCGGATGAATACGCTGAACAGAATAAGGCTATCAATCGCTTTATGCTGGTTCTGTGCACACTGTATACCTTGTCGCCACAGGAATTTGCTGCCGCGACGGAATCGCTTCATGGCCGCACACGAGTCTACTTCGCGGGCGACCAACAGACATTGCTTCAGCATGGCACACACACAAAGCCTAAACATATTCCGGGCACGCCATACTGGGTGATTACCAACACGAATACTGGCCGTAAACGTAGCATGGTTGAGCACATCATGACGACGATGCAGTTACCTGCGGAACTGACAGAAAAAGTGTGTGGAACCATCTAATCATCTATCTATGCCCTAAATAATTCGAGTTGCGCGAAGTCAACGCACGGATTAAGGGGATAACATTAACCACTTATCTAACAACACTAACTACAGCGTTAGGGAGAAGCGCCAATGGCTAATCACCCAAGGGCCGGACAGCCTGCCCAGCAGAGCGATTTGATTAATGTGGCACAGTTAACGTCACAATATTATGTGCTGCGCCCGGAAGTCGGCAACACAGCGCACGCGGTGAAATTCGGTACGTCGGGCCATCGTGGTAGCGCGGGACGTCATAGCTTTAATGAACCGCACATTCTGGCGATTGCACAGGCGATTGCAGAAGAGCGTAAAAAGCAGGGCATCAGTGGCCCGTGTTATGTCGGTAAAGATACTCATGCGCTCTCCGAGCCTGCATTTATTTCTGTGCTGGAAGTGTTGGCTGCCAACGGTGTGGATGTCATCGTTCAGTTGGATAATGGTTTTACCCCAACGCCTGCGGTGTCTAACGCGATTCTGGTTCACAATCGTCAGGGCGGTGCGCTGGCGGACGGCATTGTGATTACGCCGTCCCATAACCCGCCGGAAGATGGCGGCATTAAATATAATCCACCGAACGGCGGCCCTGCGGACACCAACCTCACCAGCGTGATTGAGACGCGGGCGAATGCGTTGCTGGCAGATGAACTGCGTGACGTGAAACGCATTACGCTGGATCAAGCGTTGCAAAGCGGGCATGTCCACGAGCAGGATCTGGTTCAGGCCTATGTGGAAGGTCTGGCTAGCGTGGTAGACATGGCGGCGATTCAGCGCGCCGGTCTGAAGCTGGGTGTCGACCCGCTGGGTGGTTCCGGTATTGCTTACTGGCAGCGCATTGCAGAGCACTACAAACTGGATCTGACGCTGGTTAACGATGCTGTCGATCAGACATTCCGCTTTATGTCGCTGGATCATGACGGCGTGATCCGTATGGATTGCTCGTCAGAATTCGCCATGGCTGGGCTGCTAGCGCTGCGTGATAAATTTGATCTGGCGTTTGCCAACGATCCTGACTATGACCGTCATGGTATTGTCACCCCGGCAGGGCTGATGAACCCGAACCATTATCTGGCGGTGGCGATCAACTATCTGTTCCAGCATCGTCCACAGTGGGGACAATCTGTTGCCGTCGGCAAAACGCTGGTATCCAGTGCGATGATCGATCGCGTGGTGGCAGATTTGGGCCGCAAGCTGGTGGAAGTACCGGTTGGCTTCAAATGGTTCGTTGACGGTCTGTATGACGGCAGCTTTGGCTTCGGCGGTGAAGAAAGCGCGGGAGCTTCTTTCCTGCGCTTTGACGGTACGCCGTGGTCGACGGATAAAGACGGGATCATCATGTGTTTGCTGGCAGCAGAAATTACTGCCGTGACGGGTAAAAACCCGCAGCACCATTATGATGAGCTGGCACAACGCTTTGGTGCGCCGAGCTACAACCGTATTCAGGCTTCTGCAACGCATGCACAAAAAGCCGCGCTGTCTAAACTGTCGCCTGAGCAGGTATCAGCCAGCACGCTGGCAGGCGATCCGATTACTGCTCGCCTGACCGCTGCGCCGGGCAACGGGGCATCGATTGGTGGCCTGAAAGTGATGACGGAGAACGGCTGGTTTGCTGCGCGTCCTTCCGGTACGGAAGAAGCCTACAAGATCTACTGTGAGAGCTTCCTCGGGGTCGAACACCGTGAGCGCATCGAGAAAGAAGCGGTAGAGATTGTTAGTGCGGTGCTGGCAAGCGCCAAATAAGTGAAAAAGGCGCTGCTTGCAGCGCCTTTTTTAATCTCGTACAACCAGAAAATGCAGAACGCCTTTATCCTAACGCGACAAGTAACGCTCCCACCGAAATGAGCGCAACGCCGGCTCCCGCCACCAGTGAAATTTTTTCTCCCAGCAGGATGACCGCCAACACGACGGCAAATACCACGCTGAGCTTATCGATTGGTGCGACCTGTGCGACGTTACCGGTCTTCAACGCAACAAAGTAAAACAGCCACGACAAGGCACCCGCGACGCCACTGAGCACAATGAACAACAGCGCTTTCTTATTGGCAATAATCTCGCCGACTAGCACCAGCTTACCTTGTGCGACCACCACTCCCACCAGAAAAAGTGCCATGATGACGGCACGAATTGCGGTCGCCGTATTAGCGTCCAAATTTTGCAAACCGATCTTGCCAAATATCGCGACCATCGCGGCGCATACCGCAGACAGCAAGGCGTAAATCAACCAACTACTCATGACGATGTATTCCTGAAGAAATGACGGGCACGTACCGCGGGAGAGATTCTCCATGGGCGTCGCCTGATACAGAAAGATGATTTTACGGCATAAATCGATAACCGATAGCGGTTTCAGTCAATAGATGGCGCGGTCTGGCGGGGTCGCTTTCCAGCTTCTGGCGCAGATGCCCCATATAAATACGCAGATAGTGGCTGTGCTCGACGGCGTTTGGCCCCCAGACCTGCGTTAGGAGCTGGCGCTGCGTCAGTACTTTGCCTGGGCTAGCGAGTAAGGTTGCCAGCAGGCGAAATTCGATGGGCGTCAGGTGCAATTCCTGACCATCGCGATTTACCTGTCGGTTAAGTAAATCGACGGTGATCGTACCGAAACTTACCAGCGGCGTTTCCTGCTGAGTATGGCTGTGGCGACGCAGCGCGACGCGCAATCGTGCCAGTAACTCACCGATGCCAAACGGTTTGGTTAGGTAATCATCGGCACCTGCGTCCAACGCGTCTATTTTATCCTGCTCATCAGTACGGGCAGACAGCACAATCACGGGCAGGCTGCTCCATTGGCGTAAATCACGGATGTAGTCGATACCGTTGCCGTCCGGCAGGCCTAAATCGAGAATAATCAGATCGGGTTTGCGGGTGGCCGCTTCTAACAGGCCGCGCTGCATCGTTTCTGCGTCAAACACGCGGCAGCCTTCGCCTTCCAGCGCCTGACGTACAAAACGACGGATCTCTTTTTCATCTTCAACGATCAGAATAGTGGCCTGCAATGGATTCAGTGCTCCTCAATATCTTCCGGTTCGAGATCTGGTGGTGCCGACAAGGGTAGGGTGAAATGGAAGGCTGCACCGCCACTTTCCGCATTCGTTGCCCAGATACGGCCGCCATGAATTTCCACAATTGCCCGGCAGATGGCTAGCCCCAGCCCGACACCGGGAATCGATGACTCCTTGTGGCCGCGGGAGAATTTATCAAAAATCATACTTTCCTGTCCGTGCTCAATCCCGGGGCCATTGTCCTGCACGATGATTTCCAGTTCGTTTTCCTGCGTATCGGTTTGCGTGGCGGTACTTATTGAAATAACGCTTGCTGAAATAGCGATCGTGGTCTGCTCTCCGGCGTACTTCAGCGCATTCTCCAACAGGTTAATGAACACGCGTTCCACTAAGCTGGCATCACAATAAACCAGAACCATCTCATCAGGTAGATTAACCTGAATGGTGTTTTTCGCCAGTGCGGTTTCCAGCTGTTGCAGGGCACTACCGATTAACTCCTCCGGCGTTTGCCACTCTTTGCGCAGGTTAAAACCATCCGACTGAATGCGCGCCATATCGAGCAGGTTATTCACCAGCCGCGTGGTGTTCAAAATGTGTTGGCGGATCTGGTTAGCCTGCTGGGCATAAGGCGAGTCTTCGCTCGCCAGATTCAGCGTCAGAATTTCAGCCTGACCAAAAAGTACGGTGAGCGGAGTGCGTAGATCGTGCGAAAGTGCGGCAAGCAGCGAGTTACGCAATTGCTCACGTTCGGCATCCAGTCGGGCATTTTCCGTACTCTGCATCAGATGCAGACGTTCCAGCGCATTGGCGATCAGCACGGTAAAGGTTTCCAACAGGCGCTGCTGCTCGGGAATCATCAACTGCCGTGCGTTATTGGGTTCTATCGCCAGCACACCGAAGATTTGCTGCGTGGTGGCAAGCGGCAGAATTTGATACGACACACCGGGCAGGGTGGATGTCCCCGCTCCGGCAGGCGCGCGATGGTCGAAACTCCAGCGAGCGATAGCATTATCGACAATCAGTTGCTGATTATCCCGTGCAGGTTGCGGCAAGTCGGGGGAGGTGTGATGCAGGCTATCGGCCAGCAGAACCGCGATCTTTGCCTGAAACGTGGTGCTGAGAAAATGCTGGCTGGCTTCGACGATATCGGCGCTGGACAGGCTACGGTTCAGCGCTTTGGACATCTCATACAGATGACGGACGCGCTGCTCGCGATAACGAGCGACTCTAGCCTGATAGCGCACGCCTGCCGTCAGGTTACCGACCAGCAGACCGACGCCGAGCATCACGGCAAAGGTCACCAGATATTGGGCATCGGATACGGCAAATGTGCCGCGTGGCAGAATAAAGAAGAGATCGAAACTGGCGACGTTGATGACAGCAGCGAATACCGACGGCCAGCGGCCAAAGAAAAGTGCGACAACCACGACGGCCAGCAGATAGATCATCACCAGATTGACCGGCTCCAGCATGGCAAACGGCGACCATGAGGCGAGCAGAGTGATAAAGGCACACAGTAGCGTTGCCAACCCGCAGCCGAATAACTGCATGCGCCATTTTTCTACCAGCCCGCGCGCATCGGGCGTTTTAATCGGTGTGGCAGACACATTGTCCTGCACGGCGACCACAACCAGATCGAGATCTGGCCCCAGTCTGCCGAGTCGTTCGGCAAAACGCGTGCGCCACCACCAGCCGAAACGCTGCTCCACATGGCGACCAATGACGATTTTTCCGAGGTTATGTTCACGCGCGTAGCGCAGGACGGCAAGCTCTTCATCGGGTTCGGACAGCGTAACGGTTTCGGCTCCGAGATCCTGCGCCAGTTTTAATGCACGTAAAATGGCACGTCGCTGCGGTTCGGGTAAGCGATGCAGGCGCGGCGTTTCGACATAAACGGCGTGCCAGGCGCTGCCTAAGCGCGCCGCTAACCGTGCTGCTGTACGCACTAGTTTTTCATTGCCCGTGCCGTGGCCGATGCATAACAGAATAGCGTCGCGGGTATGCCAGACCTGCTCGCGACCTTGTCCGGCACGCATAGCGCGCATTTGATCGTCAACCCGATCGGCCATGCGCCGTAGTGCCAGCTCGCGGAGGGCGATCAAATTGCCTTTACGGAAAAAATTCTCGACGGCACGTTCGGCCTGAAGCGGCAAATACACTTTGCCTTCATTCAAACGCTGCCGCAGGTCGTCTGGCGGCAGATCCACCAAAATGACTTCGCTAGCCTGATCGAAGATCGGATCTGGCACCGTTTCCCGCACCCTGATCCCCGTGACGCCACCAACCACGTCATTCAGGCTTTCCAGATGCTGAACGTTCACCGTGGTAAAGACGTCGATACCAGCATCGAGCAGTTCCTGCACATCCTGCCAGCGCTTGGGGTGGCGCGAACCGTTGACGTTGCTGTGCGCCAGTTCATCGATCAGAATCAGTGCCGGACAGCGTGCTAGCGCGGCATCCAGATCGAATTCGACAGTATGGCGACCGTGATGACGAAGATGTTTGAGCGGCAGTTGCGGCAACTTATCCAGCAGCGCGGCGGTTTCGCTACGTCCGTGGGTTTCGACCACGCCAACAAGAATATCCAATCCCTGCGCCCGTAGCCGTTGCGCTTCCTGCAACATGGCATAGGTTTTCCCTACGCCCGCGCAGGCGCCAAAGAAGATTTTCAGCTTCCCACGCGGTGGCGCACCAACCTGTGCCAGCAGGCTATCGGGATCTGGGCGGCGATCTTCACCGTCAATCATGATCTATCCCTTATTGGAGCGGCCTGAACAGATGTCAGGCCGCAGCAAAGACGGCGGGGAGTCTGGCTCCCCGTATAATAATTAATAGTAACGCACTGTCGATTATGGCAGCGGTTTTTCCTTATCCAGCGCTAAATTCAGCAACAGAACATTGACCGCTGGCTGCCCGATGAAGGCGGGCTTGCTGGTCTCAGTAAAGCGATCGATCAATTGCTGTACTTGCTGGAGCGACATCCCTCTGGCCTGCGCGATGTAGAGCGCCTGATAGCGTGCCGCCTCCGGAGAAATCTGCGGATCCAGCCCGCTGCCGGATGCCGTCAACAGCTCAACTGGAACCGGCTGCTGATTGCCGATGGCCTGATGCCAGTAAGTGGCGCGTTCACCAATCTGTTTATCCAACGCCGGATTGCTGGCGGCCAAGTTGCTACCGCCGGACGCCAGCGAGTTATAAGGTGCATCTGACGTCGCGGAAGGACGCCCCTGAAAATAGCCAGCCTGACTGAATGACTGCCCGATCAGAGATGAACCGACGACGGCATTGTCACGATAAATCAGCGAGCCGTTTGCCTGTGTCGGGAACAGCCACTGTGCCAGCACGGTCGTCAGCAGCGGGTACGCCAGACCGGTAACCAGCAGTAATAACAAGAATAAAAACAAAGAAGAACGTAAATAGCGCATAGCGTATACCCGTCAGTCCTTAAGCCAGATTCAGCCCGGTCAGTAACATATCAATGAGCTTGATACCGAGGAACGGCACCAGCAGCCCGCCAAGACCATAAATCCACAGATTGCGACTTAACTGTGCCGCCGCGCTCATGGGTCGATAGCTAATCCCTTTAAGCGCCAGCGGGATCAGAAATACGATAATTAACGCATTGAAGATCACCGCCGACAGCATGGCCGACGTGGGGGAGTGCAACTGCATCACGTTTAGCGCATTGAGCTGCGGATAGGTGGCAGCAAAAGCGGCCGGGATAATGGCGAAATATTTCGCCACGTCGTTGGCGATACTGAATGTCGTCAGCGAGCCGCGCGTCATCAGCATCTGTTTACCGATATGCACCACTTCAATCAGCTTGGTCGGGTTGGAATCCAGATCGACCATGTTGCCCGCTTCTTTCGCTGCTTGCGTACCGGAGTTCATGGCAACCGCCACGTCTGCCTGCGCTAGTGCGGGAGCATCGTTGGTGCCGTCGCCAGTCATTGCCACCAGCCGACCTTCGGCCTGATATTGGCGAATCAGCGCCAGCTTGGTTTCCGGTGTCGCTTCCGCCAGAAAATCATCGACGCCTGCTTCCGCGGCAATCGCCGCCGCCGTGAGCGGGTTATCACCTGTGATCATCACGGTTTTGATCCCCATGCTACGCAGTTCGGCGAAGCGTGCCTTGATACCGCTTTTCACGATATCTTTCAGTTCCACCACGCCAAGCACGCGTTTGCCTTCTGCAACGACCAGCGGCGTCCCTCCACTGCGTGCGACGTTGGATACCGCTTCCTCTACCTGATGCGGGAAATCGCCATTGTTTGCTTCAATGTAGCGACGCAGGGCATCGACAGCGCCTTTACGAATGGTACGTTGGCCGAAATTGACACCGCTCATACGCGTCTGGGCAGTAAAGGGAACAAAGGTCGCGTCTAATTGTTGTAAGTCTTGTTCCGCCAGATTAAAGCGCTGCTTTGCCAGCACCACGATGCTGCGGCCTTCGGGTGTTTCATCGGCTAACGAAGCGAGGCGTGCGGCGTCAGCCAGCGCTTGCTCGGTGACGCCCGGCGCGGGCAGGAAGGCGGAAGCCTGGCGGTTACCCAGCGTAATGGTGCCAGTCTTATCAAGCAGAAGAACGTCGATATCGCCCGCCGCTTCGACAGCACGCCCGCTGGTGGCAATGACGTTCGCTCCCAACATTCGGCTCATCCCCGCTACGCCGATAGCCGACAGCAGGCCACCGATAGTGGTTGGGATCAGACAGACGAGCAGGGCGACAAGTACCGTCACTCCGACGACATCGCCGCTGTGATTAGCCTGTACGCCAAACCAGGAGAACGGGTAGAGCGTGGCCGTGACCAGCAGGAAGATGAGCGTTAACTCGATCAACAGGATGGTCAGTGCGATTTCGTTTGGCGTTTTACGACGCTGCGCCCCTTCAACCATGGCGATCATTCGGTCGAGGAAGGTTTCACCGGGGTTGACGCTACACTGAATCACCAGCCAGTCGGACAGCACGCGTGTACCGCCAGTGACGGAAGCGAAATCGCCACCGGACTCGCGGATGACGGGGGCGGATTCCCCAGTAATGGCGCTTTCATCGACGGACGCGCCGCCTTCCAGTACCTCACCGTCGCACGGGATAGTTTCACCCGCGCTCACCAGTACGATATCGCCTTTACGCAGGCTGTCGGCCGGAACCGATTCCGAGCTGGCATCGTGATTCGGCGCAGAGAGCTTGTTCGCCCAACTGGTTTTCTTTACGCCTTTCAGCGCGTTTGCCTGTGCTTTACTGCGACCTTCCGCCAGCGCCTCGGCCATGTTGGCAAATAGTACGGTAAACCATAACCAGAGTGATACCAGCCCGGTAAACACGGCATTGCCTTCCGTTTTACCCGCCAGAATAGCCAGCCAGACGAGGGTCGTCAGCATGCTGCCAAGGTACACCACAAACATGACCGGGTTGCGCCACTGCACGCGCGGGTCTAGTTTCTTCAGCGCATCTTTCAGCGCCGAGCGGATTAACGTTCTGTCAAACAGCGTTTGTTGTTTACGCTTGCCAACGTGGCGGGAGGCCTCACCCTGTTGAGATGAGGTCGGTTCCTGTGTTGCCTGATGATTCATCGTGTGACGGGTCATAAAGAGTCTCCAGCCTTAGTGAGTTAGGCCGAACTGTAAGTGTTCAGCAACTGGCCCTAATGCCAGTGCAGGGATAAATGTCAGTGCGCCAATCAGCAGAACGATAGCGATGAGCATGCCGATAAACAGCGGGCTGCGCGTAGACAGTGAACCTTTGCTTTCTGGCTGGCGCTTTTTCACGACCAGCGAACCGGCGATCGCCAGCACGGGCACCATAACGGCAAAACGGCCCAGCAGCATGGCGACAGCGAGCAAGACGTTATAGAACGGCGTATTGACGCTCAGGCCAGCAAATGCGCTGCCGTTGTTGTTCGCGGCGGAAGATACGGCATAGAGCACTTCACTGAAGCCGTGCGCGCCGGGGTTCAGAATGCCGCTGCGACCGGCTTCTGTACTCAGCGCCAGCGCGGTGCCGAGTAACACCAGTGCGGGGGGAATCAGAATCGCCAGCGCCGTCATCTTCATCTCATAGACTTCGATCTTTTTGCCCAGATATTCCGGTGAGCGACCAATCATCAGGCCAGCGATAAAGACGGTCAGAAGTACGAATAACAGCATGCCGTACAACCCAGAGCCGACGCCGCCGAACACCACTTCACCAATTTGCATCAGCCACAGGGGAACCATACCGCCGAGTGCAGTGAAGGAGTCGTGCATGGCGTTCACCGCACCTGTCGACGTCGCCGTGGTGACAACGGCATACAGGCTGGAAGTCAGAACGCCAAAACGTGTCTCTTTGCCTTCCAGATTTGCCGCGCTGTCCGCCCCTAATGCCAGCAGATGCGGGTTACCGGTGACCTCCATTTTCATCACTACGGCAGCTGCGACGATAAATATCAGTGCCATCGCCCACAGCAGCGCATGACCCTGACGCTTGTCGCTGACGGCTTTACCAAAAGCGAAGCACAGCGCCGTAGGAATCAGCAGGATCGCCAGCATTTGCACGATGTTGCTGAGTGCCGTCGGGTTTTCAAACGGATGCGCCGAGTTTGCGCCAAAGAAACCGCCGCCGTTGGTACCCAGCAGTTTAATCGCTTCCTGTGAGGCGACCGGCCCCATCGGCAGCGTTTGGGCTGTGCCGCCCAGTGTGGTCAGGTGTTGATAAGGTAGTAGGTTTTGCAACACACCCTGACTGACGAAGAACAGCGCCAACAGCAGCGACAGCGGCAGCAACACGTACATAGTTATACGCAACAGGTCGAGCCACGCGTTGCCCAGTGTATCGACACAACGACGGGAAAATGCGCGGATTAACGCGAAGGCCACTGCAATACCGCTGGCGGCGGAAAGGAAGTTTTGTACCGTTAGTCCGACCATCTGGCTCAGGTAGCTCAGCGTGTTTTCACCGCTGTAAGCCTGCCAGTTGGTGTTGGTGACAAAGCTGACTGCCGTGTTTAACGCTAAATGCCACGACAGACCTGGCATATTTTCTGGGTTAAGCGGCAGATAGCCCTGCGCCATTAACAGCACAAACAGGACGATAATGCCGATCAGGTTGAGGGTCAGAATAGCCGCAGCATACTGCTGCCAGCGCATCTCCGTTGTATCCAGAGCGAAGACGCGCGCCGTCCCCGTTTCGAATTTTTGCAAGAGCGCCCCTGTTTCGCCCTCAATCAGGCGAGCCAGCCCACTCCCCAACGGCTGGGCTACGATCAGCACCGTGAGCAGCAGGCCAAAGATCAGTAAAAAAGCGTCAGCAGCCATCAGAATTCCTCCGCCTTCAATAAGGCATAAACCAGATAGGCCAGTAACAGCAGCACGAGTAGGCCGCCTAAGACGATGCTAAGCGTCACAACACACCTCCAGAACAAAATAGACAGCATCAGGGTAGGAAAACGCAGGAAAAGAAGGTGCAAATTTCCCGCCTGTGGGCGTAAAAAAAGTATAAAAATGGAGTGAAAAGTAGACGCTGGAGGTGGTGATGGCGGTTACGGTGTTAACAAAATCAGATGTAGTGAGAAGGCGGGAGTAAATTGATCCAATCTAAAAACCATAAATTAACTAACGGTAAGTTTATTTTTAACCTTATTGTAACTTAATGACGTGATGGCGAAAAAAGTTGGCGATTATTTCATCTTTTACTGGTCAGATGAGTAGTAAACTTTCAGAAAAGGCGGTAAAATTTTAACCAATGTCACAGTTCTTATTTTATCGTTATGAAAAGCGCTTCTGAAAAAGAGTGCTTATCCCAGAGGAGGATCGTTATGTCGCTTTATACTACTTATCCCTTGCACCGTATTCTCCTGCGTCGCGCTGCCGTGATTGCTATCGGCGTGCTGGCGTTACCGGTGATGCTGTTCCGCCGCGATCGTGCGCGCTTCTACAGCTATTTACACCGAGTCTGGCTGAAAACCAGCGATAAACCGGTATGGATGGCGCAGTCCGAAGCCGCCGCCTGCGATTTCTATTAATATTATTGATGTTGTCGTTGACTACCCTGTGCGTGTAATGGTGACGTCAGTACATTGCGTACTGACGTCACTCGTTTGAAAAAGCATCACATTTAACGGCAACCATTAAGTGCCAAATCCGCAGCGGAAATGGCGCTTATTTTGTTTTTAGCGCATGAAATCGTAACGCCAGCAACATCACCGATAGACTGATAAACACCGCAACGCTTGCCATTGCCATACCATCCCCGACTGAACCTTGCTCGAACTGACGCCAGACAAAAATGGATACCGTCTGCACGCCAGCAGGTGATAGCAAGAGTGACGTCACCAGCTCACGTGACGCGACGGCAAAGACCAACATCATGGCTGCCAGCAGGCTGGGAAATACCAACGGGAAAACAATCAGCCGTAATGCTGCCATTGCGCTAGCACCGTGAACGCGTGCTGCAGACTCCAAATTACTGCCAATTTGCGCCAATGCCGCACTGCTATAGCGGACGGGGTAGGGTAAAAGCAGGCAGCTATATGACAGTAGCAAAATTACCCAGGTGTTATAGGGCGTTATCGGCCAGAAGCTTTGATTCCAGGCAAGAATCAATCCCACCCCGACAACAATTCCCGGTAGGGCAGCAGGTAACATCGACAGCCCATCCAGCACTGCCGCCCCTCGAATACGCTTGGCGACGACAAACCAGGCTGCGAGAAAGCCGACGGTTCCCGTCAGTAAAGCACTGCCGACAGCCAGCCCCAGACTGGTCGTTAATGCGGGTAGTGCTTCGTTTTCGTAATCAATCAACATGGTGAAGTGCTGCCAGGTTAAATTTTGCCAGGAAATAGTGCTGGAGATGGTGGCAGAAAACGCCGTAATCAGCATGGAGGCAAGTGGAATACCTACGGCCAGCAACCCCACGACGCTAAACAGCATTAACACCGGCCAGCGCCATATTCCTAATGGACGAGTGACAATGGCGGCGGGTTTGCCTGTGGTCGTTTCCACATTGCTACCGGCGACGATCGCCCGCTGTAGGGTAAATGCACATAGCGCGATAGCAACCAACAGCAAAGACAGCACCGCTGAGCCGGAGAGATCGATCGGCCAGTCCGCCAGACGCTGCTCGATATTTGTCGTCAATACCTGAATACCTGCACGCGATCCCAGTGCTGCGGGTATGCCGTACTCTTCGATCGCCAGCGTGAAGGCGAGTAGCAGGCTGGCCGCTGTCGCAGGTAGAGACAATGGCAGCGTGACCCGTAAGAATGCCTGCCAGCCGCTGGCACCGTGAACGCGTGCGACATCGGCAAGGCGGTTTCCGCTCGCGGCCATACTGCGTGAAACGGCGAAATAGACTACCGGGAAAATATTTAGCGTCATTACGCCAATCATGCCAGGTAATGAAAACAGAGCCTCGCCCAGTTGAATAGGCAATATCTGTTCGGCATAACCCCTTGGCTGTAGAGCCAGCATCCACGATAGTCCGGCGATATAAGGTGGGATCAGGAAGGGAATGAGAAACAGTAAATCCCAAAATTTTGCCAGCGGTAGCGCAAAGAGCCCGCGCAGCGCACCGAGTGGAATAGCAATTACCGCACAACACAGCGCAACACCAAGTCCAAGCAGTAGCGTATTTTTCAACAAAGCAAACAGTCGCGCTTGCGCGAAAACGTCCGCAAAGGCCGAGAACGGATTCGAAAAAGAACCGGCACCTAAATTTGGGAAGATTGCCTGTAGCGCAACAAACAATACGGGAATGCCAACCAGAATAAAAAGTACCGCCACCGTAAGCAGTGGCAGTAGAGCAAACTTGTTCATCTGATACTCCAGCCTTGCTGACTGTTGCCAGCAAGGCATTATCGATACTCGTCATCCTTCAAGCTGTTGAGCACTTGCTTGGTTGCTCGATCCCTCCGTGGATTCGTGCATGTATTGCTCAGAAATATCGCGTTGTTCAACACGCGAACATTGTGTCCTACAGCTCGAACTATCCAAGGTATGTCATGACTGAACAGGCTTAGCGTTGACCAAACAAGGCGGCAAAGCGATCGAGAACGGCTGCACGGGAAGCTGAAGCGCTATCGCCTTCCGGCAGTAACGTCAGGTTCTTAAACAGAGGGCGCTTGGCTTCAATATCCTGACGCGCTGGCATCAACCAGGCTTCCGCCACGGCTTTCTGGCCTTCAGGCGACAACATGTAGTTGATGAAGTCTTTTGCCTGCTGTTGGTTTTTGCTGCTTTTCAGGATCATCATTGGGCGAGGGGCAATGACGGTGCCGCTGGAGGGGAAAATGACTTTAATTGATTCACCGGATTCCATGCTGCCGTAAGAAACGTAGTCTACCGCACCGAAAACGGCGGCTTTCGCGCCCTGCAACACGGGCGTTAATGCCTGTGCATTCGGGCCTGCGATGATCATGCCGTTGGCTTTTAAGCGATCGAACATCTCCCACGCTTTATCTTTTTCCGCATTTTGCAAACCAATCAACAGATCGAGCGAAGCGCCGGACAGCGCAGGATCGGGTGTCGTGACTTTATCTTTAAATTCAGGCTTGGTCAGGTCGTTCCAGTCTTTAGGTTCTGGGGTACCACTCTTGCTATTCCACACAATGCCCAGCGCGGAAATGCCCTGTGCCACGTAGAAAGGGGTTTTGAACTGTGCAGGCACGGTGGCCGCATTCGGGCTATCAAATTCCAACAGCCAACCGCGTTGCTGCAAATCTGTTGCGGTATCCCAAGAGGCAGAAATCAGGACATCTGCACGTGGATTGGCTTGTTCGGCTTCCAGTCTGGCCATGACTTTACCGGTTGTTGCCTGAAAAACATCGACTTTCACGCCAGTCTGTTTTTCATAACCGGCTGCCAGTTTCTTTGCCAGTGCTCCCGGTCCAGCGGTATACAGCGTCAGGGCATGTGCGCTGCCTGTCACCGCGGCTAATGAGAGAGCTATACCCATAATGATGCCTCGTTGATTCATGGTAAACAGTGTGTTTTTCATTGCATTTTTCCCCAAAGTTAGCGTGTGGTGATATCAGTAATGTGGCCTTGCGACATGTGAACAATGCGGTGTGCCAGTATGTTGGCTTCGCCTCTGTCGTGGGTGACATAGACCGCGGTGGTACCAAGATGGCGTAAGAGTGATGCCATTTCCTGACAAAGCGATTCACGTAGATCCCGGTCGAGATTGGATAACGGTTCATCAAATAGCAGGATGTTTGGTTCCGCGATAATGGCGCGAGCCAGAGCGACTCGCTGTTGCTGACCACCGGATAAATCGGCAGGTTTACGATCGGCAAAATCGGCCAGACCGACGCGCGCTAGCGTGACGTCAAGCCGTTGGCGGCAGATATCGCGTGGGACCTTCCTCATCAGCAGCGGGAACACGACGTTTTGTGCCACGGTCATATGTGGCCATAGGGCGTAGTCCTGAAATACCATGCCAAGATTGCGCTGTTCAGGCGGTAGGGATAGCTGGTGACCAGCAACCTGACGATCGCCAAAATGGATGGTGCCTGCATCTGGCTGTAGCAACCCAGCTAGCAACTTTAGCAACGTACTTTTGCCGCAGCCGGAAGGCCCCAACAAGGCCAGAATGGTGCCTTTCGGCACATTGAGGCTGATAGAGTCGAGAACCGTTTTTCCTGCGAAAGCGTGGGATAATCTGTCGATCGCAATCGCGGTGGGCGTGGCGAGTTCAGCCGTGGTCATCATCACCTCCGTGCAATAACGGGAGGCGATATCCATTGTGATATCGATGGAGCAGACGAGCGCTTTTGGGCTGCCAGTTTAAAAGGCATAGCAAAGCGTCCCGCCAGTAAAGCAGGGGAAAAAACATGGGGTATCCTCTTTGGGACTCTATATCGGAATGGGGATTGTAGTCGGGGAATAAGGCTATTTGATGACAGATAAAAATAGAGTAGCAGTGTGTCTTTCTGATATGAATTCTGGCCGCAGAGAACTCGTCCCTATTTGATCGACATAATCCATCAATCTCATGATTTATTACTTTATTCTTCACTGCAACTACACAGAATCGTGGTGAAATCCGCTATGCTGATCAGAGGGTTTGCAGAATGTCATCAAGGCAAGCCACATTGACAAGCGTGAGGATAAATCATGACGTTCGAACTCATCCCTATTGGTATCAGCGCCTGTCTGCTCGGCAACCCCGTGCGGTTTGATGGCGGACACAAGCGTCTGACGTTTGCCGCTGAACAGCTGGCGCCTTATTTTCGTTTTGAACCCGTTTGCCCGGAAATGGCGATTGGTTTACCCGTACCGCGTCTTGCACTCAGGCTAGTGCGAGAGGGGGAAAACCACATCACACTACGTGCCAGCAACGGCTCATCGCTGGATGTCACCCAGCAGATGACGGTGTTTTCTGCTGACAAAGTCAGTCAGCTTCAGCATTTATGCGGGTATATCGTCTGCGCTAAATCGCCAAGCTGTGGCATGGAGCGCGTGAAAGTTTACGATGAAGCGCAAAAGGATGCGCGTAAAAGTGGAATCGGCCTGTTTACGCAGGAGTTGATGCGGCAAATGCCTTGGCTACCGGTTGAAGAAGACGGACGCCTGCACGATCCCGGCTTGCGGGAAAATTTCATTGAACGCGTTTATGCGCTGCACGAACTGAATCAGCTATGGAAAAACGGGCTGAGCCGTGGCGCGCTTATTGCCTTTCATAGCCGCTATAAATTACTGCTGCTGGCGCATTCCCAGCCAGAATATCGTGAGCTGGGGCCGTTTGTTGCGGGGATCGATAAGTGGGAATCGCTGGAAGACTACATTGTTGAATATCGGACGCGGCTGATGAAGCTGTTGTCGACGCCAGCGACGCGGCGCAATCATACCAATGTGCTGATGCATGTGCAGGGCTACTTCAGACGTCAGTTGAATTCTCAACAGCGACAGGAATTGGCTCTGCTCATCGATCGCTATCGGCAGGGCTTGCAGCCGCTATTGGCACCGATCACGTTGCTAAAACATTACATGGCGGAATACCCCGATGCGTATCTGGCTCAGCAACGTTACTTTGAGCCATACCCGGAAGCATTGCGCCTGCGTTACGGACACTAGTTTGATCGCCCGAGGAATTTCATGACCACGCATGCCGTTACACATCATGCCGTTACACATGTAGTCTGGCTGCGCAATGACCTGCGCATTACTGATAATCTGGCGCTGTACTCGGCCTGTCAGGATCCGAATGCGACTGTGCTGGCGGTATTTATTGCGACGCCCGCACAGTGGAAAAAGCACGATATGGCACCGCGTCAGGCGGCCTTTCTGCTAGAAAATCTGACGCTGGTGCAGCACGCGCTGGCCGAGAAAGGCATCCCGCTGCATTACCATGAATGTGATGATTTTGCGGCATCGGTTGACTGGCTGGTGCAGTTTTGTGCACAGCAGCAGGCCACCGATCTTTTCTACAACCATCAGTATGAAATTAACGAGCGCCTGCGTGATAAGCAGGTGAAAGATCGGCTGGCCGATAGCGTGGTTTGTCACGGCTATCATGACAGCCTGTTGCTGCCGCCGGGTAGCGTGCTGACGGGCAATGGCGAGATGTATAAAGTGTTCACGCCATTTCGCCAAGCCTTTATCAAGCGCCTGTTGGAAGCGGATACCACGTGCGTACCGGCACCTGATACACGCGGCGAGCCGATAAATAACGTGCAGGCAATGACGCCGTTCAGCTATCCGCAGCGCGAAGTGGATAGCAACGATTTTCCCAGCGGTGAACGTGCGGCGTTGCAGCAGTTGCGCCGTTTTTGCCGCGAGCAGGTGCAGGATTACGATCAACAGCGAGATTTTCCGGCGCTGCCCGGCACCAGCAAATTGTCTCCGTATTTGGCGCTTGGAATCGTATCGCCTCGCCAATGTTTTAACCGCCTGCGTACCGAATGCCCGGAGCTGCTGGAACGGCGTGAGGGCGGGGCATTTACCTGGTTTAACGAGTTAGTCTGGCGTGAATTTTACCGCCACCTGATCGTCTCCTGGCCGCAGTTATGTAAACACCGTCCGTTCACCGTGTGGACGCAGTGGGTTAAATGGCGGGAATCACCAGCGGATTTAGCTGCCTGGCAACAGGGCAAAACGGGCTATCCAATTGTAGATGCCGCGATGCGTCAACTGAATGAAACGGGGTGGATGCATAATCGACTGCGTATGATCTGTGCCAGTTTTCTCGTCAAAGATTTACTGATCGATTGGCGTGAAGGCGAGCGCTACTTTATGTCGCAGTTACTGGATGGCGATTTGGCAGCGAATAACGGCGGCTGGCAGTGGGCGGCGTCGACGGGTACCGATGCGGCACCTTATTTTCGTATTTTTAATCCGACAACGCAGGGCGAGCGTTTCGATCCCGAAGGTCGGTTTATTCGTCACTGGCTGCCCGAACTGGCTGCGGTGCCGGATAAAGACATTCATCAGCCCCACCGCTGGGCCGACAAACAACATTTTAAGCTGAACTATCCGCTGCCAATTGTTGACCATAAAACCGCCCGCCAGGATACTCTGGCGGCGTTTGAAGCGGCAAAAAATATCGGCATGGCGAATAACGATCGAGAAGAGAAGGATAAGTATGCGTAATACGGAACTGGAAAGCGTCATTAATGAGAAACTGAGTACGGCGGCGTTTCAGGATTACGCGCCTAACGGTTTACAGGTTGAGGGGCGTGCCGAAGTAAAACGTATTGTGACGGGTGTCACCGCCTCGCAGGCGCTGCTGGATGCGGCGGTAGAGAAGCAGGCCGATGCGATTCTGGTTCACCACGGCTATTTTTGGAAAAACGAACCGCAGATTGTTTGTGGTATGAAACGTAACCGACTGAAAACGCTGTTGCTTAATGATATCAACCTGTACGGCTATCACCTGCCGCTGGACGCACACCCAGAATTAGGGAACAACGCCCAACTGGCGGCGCTGCTGGAAATTCAGGTGCAGGGCATGATCGAGCCGCTGGTGCCGTATGGCGAGCTGGCACAGCCCATGACAGCAGAGGCGTTTTGCCGCCGTGTAGAAAAACGGCTGGGGCGCACTGTGCTGCATTGTGGGGATAATGCACCGCAACAGATACGGCGCGTAGCGTGGTGTACCGGCGGCGGTCAGGGTTTTATTGAGCAGGCCGCACGATTCGGGGTCGATGCTTTTATCACTGGCGAAGTGTCTGAGCAAACTATCCATATCGCTCGCGAGATGGGGCTGCACTTCTTCGCAGCCGGACACCACGCTACCGAGCGCGGCGGCATTCGCGCATTGGGTGAATGGCTAGCGGCGCAGCATGGTTTCGATGTGACATTTATTGATATTCCTAACCCAGCCTGATGGGCTGAAAGTGTCGGTATAGCACATAAATCATGGCGCATTTTTTATGTTGGCATCGTTGTTGCTTAACTATTGAGAAGAGAGTGTATCAGTAAGCAAGGCTAATCATTTGACCCTGTTCACCATGATGGATAAAACGCGATTCAGGAGGAAAGATTGCAACGAGCACGGTGTTATCTTCTGGGCGAGAGAGCTGTCGTACTAGAACTGGAACCGCCAATGTCGCTGGAGAGCCAGCAGCGGATATGGGGACTTGCTGAGCGCCTGAATCACCATGAAGAGGTGCTGGAGGCGATTCCGGGCATGAACAACCTGACGGTGTTGTTGGCGCATCCGCAACAGGTGGCGTTGGATGCGATTGAACGTTTGCAGAGCTGGTGGGAAGAAAGCGAATCGCTCGCGTTTGATCCACGATATATCGACATTCCTGTCATTTATGGCGGAGAGGCGGGGCCGGATTTGACGGAGGTTGCTGTTCACAGTGGCCTGACGGTGAGCCAGGTTGTTGAAGCGCATGCGGCTGCACAGTACGTGGTCTACTTTTTGGGCTTTCAGCCGGGGTTTGCCTACCTCGGCGGGTTAAATGAGAAACTGCATATGCCGCGTCGTGCCGAACCTCGCCTGCGTGTGCCTGCGGGATCGGTCGGGATTGGTGGCGCGCAGACGGGTATCTATCCGCTGGCAACGCCGGGTGGCTGGCAGCTGATCGGCCGCACCTCATTGAAGTTGTTTAATCCGCAAACGATGCCGCCAACGCTGCTGCGCCCTGGAGATAACGTTCGGTTTCTGCCACAGAAGGAGGGCGTATGCTGAAAGTTATCCATGCCGGATTGCATACATCAGTGCAGGACGGTGGTCGCGTCGGCTTTCGTCGTTTGGGAATCAGCCAGTCAGGTGCGCTTGATCTACCTGCCTTGCAAATGGCTAACCTGCTGGTGGGCAACGCGGAGAACGCCGCTGCACTGGAAATTACACTGGGCAAGTTTACCGCAACGTTCACCACGGCCTGCTGGGTGGCGCTGACCGGTGCGGACTGCCACGCTGAGCTGGATGGAAAGCCGCTCTGGACTGGCTGGCGTTTTGCGGCAAAACCGGGGCAAACGTTGAAAATGCGTCTGCCGCGTAACGGAATGCGTAGCTATTTGGCCTTGTCCGGCGGTGTGGATGTGCCAGAAGCGCTCGGCTCGCGCAGTACCGATTTGAAAGCTGGATTTGGTGGTTTTGACGGGCGTTTACTCATGGATGGCGATGCGCTTCCGCTGGGAACCCCGACTCGCGAACTGACACGAGAAGTCGGAATCAAGCAGTTGTTATTCAGCAACCGCGTGCGGGCATTGCCTGGGCCGGAGTATCAGGAGTTCAGCGAAGAGATGCAGGAGCTGTTCTGGCGAACCTCCTGGCAGTTGAGTCCGCAAAGTAACCGCATGGGTTACCGTTTGCTGGGCGCTGAACTACAGCGCACCACATCGTCAGGCAATAAACCCCGCGAACTACCCTCACATGGGCTGCTGCCGGGCGTCGTGCAGGTTCCACATAATGGTCACCCTATTGTACTGCTGGCAGATGCGCAGACTACGGGGGGGTACCCGCGTATTGCGAGCGTGATCGAAACTGACTTATTCCATCTGGCTCAAATTCGACTCGGTGAACCCATACATTTTATTCACTGTACACAGGCTCAGGCGCAAAAAGCTGCTGACGAACAGCGGCGTTACCTCGAACAACTGGCGTGGAGGCTGCATGACTATTGATCTGAATGCCGATCTGGGCGAGGGCGGTGAGAATGACGAAGCGCTGCTGAAGTTGGTGACCTCTGCCAATATCGCCTGTGGATTTCACGCGGGTGACGCGCAAACCATGCGTCAGTCGGTACGCTGGGGAATAGGTTATGGCGTCGCGCTTGGTGCACACCCCAGTTTTCCCGATCGTGAAAATTTTGGCCGCAAGGCGATGAATGTGCCTGCGGAAATTGTCTTTGCGCAGGTGGTGTATCAGCTTGGCGCGCTCAGCGCGATTGTCGCTGCTGAAGGGGGGGCGCTGTCCCACGTTAAGCCTCACGGTATGCTTTACAATCAGGCCGCGAGCGATCCAGCGTTGGCTGATGCGGTAGCCAAGGCGGTGAAGGTCGTTAATCCGGCGTTGCGTTTGGTCGGGCTGGCGGGAAGTGAGTTGATTCATGCCGGAAAACGACTAGGGCTAGAAACTCGTCAGGAAGTGTTTGCCGATCGCTGTTATTTGCCAGACGGATCGTTGGTGCCGCGTACTCAGGCTGGGGCGCTGATTAATAGCGATGAACTGGCGTTGGCGCAAACGCTGGAAATGATTCAACGTCAGCGGGTTAGGGCGATTGACGGTTCTTGGGTTAACGTACACGCGGATACCGTGTGCATCCACGGCGATGGGCAGCACGCGCTGCTGTTTGCTCGCAAGTTACGTAACTGCTTTAGCCAGCACCAGATAGCGGTTGCTGCGACATAATCATTATTTTTGTATGACGGGGATAATAGATGAAAACCGTTTTGATCACGGCATTTGAACCTTTTGAGGGCGAAGCGATTAATCCCTCATGGGAAGCGGTAAAAGACCTCCATCAGCGAGAAGTCGGCGGTGCGCGAGTGGTTGCTTGCCGTTTATCTTGCGTCTTTGATCTGTCACTGGAGCAGCTTTATCGTGCGATAGCCGAATGGCAGCCGGAAGTGGTGATCGCGGTGGGGCAGGCGGGCGGCCGTGCTGATATTTCTGTCGAACGCGTGGCGATTAATATTAATGATGCCCGAATTGCGGATAACCGAGGCAACCAGCCGATTGATACGCCTGTGGTGGAAAAAGGGCCAGCAGCATATTTCTCGACGCTGCCGGTGAAAGCGCTGGTGCAGACATTACGCGTAGCGGGAATTCCAGCCTCAGTGTCGCAAACCGCAGGGACGTTTGTCTGCAATCACGTAATGTACGGGCTTTTACATCAGTTACATCAGCAGGGTGATGTGGTTCGCGGCGGATTTGTTCATATTCCGTATTCACCTGAACAGGCTGCACGACACCCCGGAGAACCGAGCATGCCAACACCGTTAGTCACGGCGGCGCTGGAAGTGATGATTAAGCAATCGCTGGTGCAGCAGGTTGATGTGGCGGTCACTGGCGGGGCATTACATTAATTTAGCGAATCGCTCAGTCGCAGAGCATCTGATTTTCAGGGAGTAGTCCAGTATGCCGGAAGGGCCGGAAATTCGCCGAGCGGCCGATAAGCTGGTTGAGGCCGTCGTGGGAGAAACGCTGACGCGCGTCTGGTTTGCGTTTCCAGAGCTGAAACCGTACGAAACAGAATTAGTCGGACAGCAGGTCAGGCAGATCGAAACGCGCGGGAAGGCGCTGCTGACCTATTTTAGCAACGATCGGGTGCTGTATAGTCATAATCAGCTATATGGTGTGTGGCGAGTCGTGAATGCGGGTGAATCGCCGGAAACGAAGCGGGATTTACGCATCCGGCTGGAGACGCAGGATCGCGCCATTCTGCTCTACAGCGCGTCAGATATTGAAATGCTGACACGGGAGACACTGACTACGCACCCTTTCCTGCAACGTATTGGGCCGGATGTATTGGATCTTTCCCTGACGCCAGAGCTGGTGTGTGAGCGTTTGTTATTACCGCGTTTCCGTCGTCGTCAGTTCAGCGGGCTGTTGCTGGATCAGGCTTTTCTTGCGGGCTTAGGGAATTATCTGCGCGTTGAGATTCTGTGGCAGGCACAGCTGGCACCGCAGCATACGGCTTCGCAGTTGAATGAGGAACAGTTGCAGACGTTGAGTCGAGCGCTGCTGGATATTCCTCGGTTGTCCTACAACACGCGCGGCACCGTGGATGACAATCGACATCATGGGGCAATTTTTTCGTTCAAGGTTTTCCATCGTGAAGGGGAAAATTGTGAGCGCTGCGGCGGAACCATCGAAAGAACGATGCTGTCATCACGCCCGTTCTATTGGTGCCCGCACTGCCAGAGTTAAAAGGAAGTGGGGAAGTGATATAATCAGCGCAATTTTTCATATTCAATGTGCTGATTATAATGACTAACAACAATTTTTCTTCAATAGCCGCATTTTTATGGTCGGTGGCTGACCTCTCCGTGGTGATTTCAAGCAATCTCAATACGGACGTATCATTCTCCCTTTCACGCTTCTAAGACGTTTAGAGTGTATGCTTGACGCCACAAGCCAGACGTGTTGGCAAAATACGAAGCAGTAAAAGCAATGCCGATTGAGGCGCAAGATAAACTGCTCACCCACGCAGCGCAGTGAAGCTTTTACAATACCTCAAAAATGGATTTGAACCGCCTTGGTGAAACAGGCGTAGCGAGCAACCTAGAGAGTTATATTCAATCTTTTAGTCCCAACGCTCGTGAGATTTTCGAGCACTTTGATTTCTTTAACACCATTGACAAACTGCAAGAAGCGGATCTGCTTTACAAAGTAGCGAAGCGCTTTGCGATCACCGATCTTCACCCGAATTGGCAACCACAAGGAGTTTAGGGATGAGCCGTTTAGAAAATAAAATAGAAGCCAATAACCGATCTGTTTTTGAAGTGCTTGATAACAAAAAATATACTGTTGATTACTATCAGCGTGAGTATAGCTGGGAACAAACTCACATCGAACAACTGGTCACTGACCTGTGTAATGCGTTTTTAGATAACTATGCCCCAGAACACCAACGCCAAGATGTTGCAGATTACAACAGCTACTACTTAGGGCCATTTGTCCTAAGTGAAAAATCAGGTAAGCGCAGTATAATTGATGGTCAACAACGTTTAACTTCACTCACACTATTCCTTATCTATCTCAATAATAAACAGAAAGAAATAGGCTTGAATGAAGCAATCTCTGGAATGATCTTTTCAGAAAAGTTTGGGCAAAAGTCATTCAACATTGATGTGCCGGAGCGAACAGCGTGCCTTGATGCATTATTTAAGCAAGGAGAATATTCCCCAACTGAAGATGCAGATGCTTCTACCATTAATATGGTAGCTCGCTATCAAAACATCTGCGAGGCATTTCCCGTTGATCATATTGATGAGAATGTATTACCCCTGTTTCTTGATTGGCTTAAAGAGTTAGTGGTGCTAGTCGAAATCGTGGCGTACAGCGATGAAAATGCCTACACCATTTTTGAAACAATGAACGATAGAGGCTTAAACTTAACGCCAACAGAAATGTTAAAAGGCTTCTTATTATCAAAGTATCGCAATGATGCAAAGCGACAGCAGTCCAATGATTTCTGGAAACAAACGATTACTGACCTCAAAGTTTTCGATAAGGAAGAAGATCAGCGTTTTATTCAGGCTTGGCTAAGAGCAAAGTATGCCGAATCAATCCGTCAGAGCAAAGCGGGTTCATTCAACGAAGACTTTGAAAAAATTGGTACTCGTTTCCACAACTGGGTGAGAGATAATCTATCTCGTATGAACCTCGCTAAAGCGGGTGAGAATGAATTTGATGCCTTCATCAATACCGAGTTCAAATACTATGTGAATGCGTATAAACGCCTTCGTAAAGCAGAAGAAATAATTACGCCTGAACTCGACTCAATTCATTACATCTACCAGTGGGGTATCGCAACCTCTCTGAGCTACCCTCTGATGCTTGCGCCACTAAAAACAACAGATTCCGTTTATTTAGCAAATAAAAAAATGAACCTTGTGGCGAAGTATATTGATATTTTCTGTGTTCGTCGATCCATCAACTTCCGAAACTTTTCCGCTAGCTCAATTCGCTACACTATGTACAACTTGGTTAAAGAAATACGTAACAAAGATTACAGCGAGTTACTTGCCATTTTCGATAAAAAGCTAGACGAAATGGATGAACAGTGGAATGGCTTTGAGTGGTTCCGTCTACATGGTCAAAATGGCCGTTTCGTTAAATACTTACTTTCACGCCTATCGGGTTATGTAGATGGTTTAGCGGGTGCAAACACCGACTTTGCTACTTACTTTCACGCTGCCAATGGCAAGCCTTTTGAGATTGAGCATTTATGGGCAAACAACTTTGAAAACCATAAAGACGAGTTCGAGCAACAAAATGATTTTTACGATACTCGCGATAGTATTGGAGGGCTGGTACTGCTACAACGAGGTACAAATCAATCATACAGCGATAAACCTTATGTAGATAAGCTCCCTCACTACATTAAAGAAAACTTGCTGGTGAAGTCTTTGCATCCGCTGACCTATGAGAACAACCCGAACTTCAATAAGCTTTCATCTTGCAATGGACTAGTGTTTAAAGCTCACCCAGAAATGAAAACGGCTGATATCAAAGAGCGATGTGGTTTGTATCGCCAGATAGCAGAGCAAATATGGTGCTTGGAGGAGGGTATTAATGACTGATATTTCTCAAAATTCACAAGGCCAATTTATCCTGTTTCAAAGTGCTGATGGTCAAGCAAACGTTGAGTGTTTATTTGAGTCTGACAACTTATGGCTGACACAACAGCTAATTGCCGAACTTTATCAAAAAAGTGTCCCAACGATTAATGAACACTTGAAGCATATTTATGCTGAAGGTGAACTTGGACAAAATTCAACCATTAGGAATTTCCGAATAGTTCGTCAGGAAGGGAGTCGCCAAGTGAGCCGAGACGTTGCTCACTACAATCTTGAAGCGATTTTAGCCGTGGGTTATCGAGTCCGTTCTCAGCAAGGAACACAATTTCGTCAATGGGCAACTCGGACACTACAGGAGTATTTGACCAAAGGCTTCGTGATGGATGATGAGCGCTTAAAAAATCCTGATAACAGTCAGTATTTTGATGAGTTGCTTCACCGTATTCGTGACATTCGTTCATCAGAAAAAATCTTCTGGCGTAAAGTGTGTGATATTTATGCAACCAGCATTGATTATGATGGCAACGCTCAAACCAGCATGCAGTTTTTCGCTCAGGTGCAAAACAAAATGCATTGGGCAGCACACGGCCATACCGCTGCTGAATTGATATTTAAACGTGCGGATGGCGATAAGCCTCATATGGGGTTGACCAGTTATAAAGGAACAGAACCGACCCGCAAGGAAGTCGTTACGGCAAAAAATTATCTCTCTGAAAAAGAATTAGATACGTTAAACCGCTTAGTTAACGCCTACCTTGAATTTGCTGAACTACAAGCAAGACAAGGCAAGCTGATGAAAATGGTGGATTGGGCAGCAAAGCTTGATGATTTTCTAAAACTGAGTGATTTTAATATATTAATACACGCTGGGAAAATCTCTGCCGAACAAGCGAAACAGAAAGCCAAGCAAGAGTACGATAAGTTTAGGCGTGTGATCGATGCAAACCCAACCCAAGTAGACCGTGATTTGGCCGTGGCGCTTAAAAAATTAGAACAAAAGAAATAAGCTTATGACATCTGATAAATCAGTTAGAGAGCAGCAATTTCAAAACGATATTCTGAACCAAATGCAGTCTCACGGTTGGTTGTTAGGCGAGTCTAACAAATGCAACAAAGAGCTAGCTCTTTACCCCGATAATGTGATCGTTTTTGTGAACGTTTCACAGCCTGAGCAATGGAAAAAGTTGGCACAACATTTCCCTGCAACTTCGCAGCAACACCAAAGAACAAGCGATGCTCGGTCAATTCCCAGAGTCAATTAACAACGCCATTATTGAGAGTATGGACGTACATAATGAGATGGCGATGAAACTTCTGTCGAATGAGCAATAGCGAAACGCTTTGCTGGACTGATGTTTGATGTATTGATGAAAGGGCTGGGTAAATCTAACGAAGTGTAGATCTAACTAGTATGGGATAAAAACAAAGGCCGGAAAATCCGGCCTTTTTGATGCGTACTGAATGAATTAATCGTGTTTCAGATTAGACGAGAAGTCACGTTTGTCGTAGCCGGTGTACAGCTGACGTGGACGGGCAATTTTGATGCCGTCGTCGTGCATTTCGCTCCAATGCGCAATCCAACCTACGGTACGCGCCATCGCGAAGATAACGGTAAACATGGACGACGGAATCCCCATCGCTTTCAGGATGATACCGGAGTAGAAGTCCACATTCGGGTACAGTTTCTTCTCAATGAAGTACGGGTCGTTCAGCGCGATATGTTCCAGCTCCATCGCCACTTCCAGCAGGTCGTCTTTTCTGCCCAGTTCTTTCAGCACTTCATGGCAGGTTTCACGCATCACTGTGGCGCGTGGATCGTGGTTTTTGTACACACGGTGACCGAAGCCCATCAGGCGGAAAGAGTCGTTCTTGTCTTTTGCACGTTCGATAAACGCTGGGATGTGTTCTACGCTGCTGATTTCTTCCAACATACGCAGACAGGCCTCGTTCGCGCCGCCGTGCGCCGGTCCCCACAGCGAGGCGATCCCCGCGGCGATACAGGCAAACGGGTTTGCACCAGACGAACCAGCAGTACGTACGGTAGACGTCGAGGCGTTTTGTTCGTGATCGGCATGCAGGATCAGAATACGGTCCATCGCACGTTCCAGCACCGGATTCACAACATATTCTTCACAAGGTGTGGAGAACATCATGTGCAGGAAATTACCCGCATAGGACAGGTTGTTTTTCGGATAAACAAACGGCTGGCCCAGTGAGTATTTGTAGCACATTGCCGCAACGGTCGGCATTTTGGACAGCAGGCGATAGGCCGCGATTTCGCGGTGGCGCTCAATGTTGATGTCCAGTGAATCGTGGTAGAACGCCGCCAGTGCACCGGTAACACCGCACAGAACCGCCATTGGGTGTGAGTCGCGACGGAAACCGTGGAACAGACGAGTAATCTGCTCATGGATCATGGTGTGACGAGTAACGGTCGTCTTGAAGGTTTCATACTGTTCTACGGTCGGGGTTTCGCCGAACAGCAGAATGTAACACACTTCAAGATAATTAGATTTTTCAGCCAGTTGGGCAATTGGGAAGCCACGGTGCAGCAGAATGCCTTCGTCACCGTCAATATAAGTAATCTTGGATTCGCAAGATGCGGTAGAGGTAAAGCCGGGGTCAAATGTGAAGTAACCTTTGGAACCGAGGGGACGAATATCAATCTCATCATATCCTAGCGTACCAGATAGGACATTTAGCTCAATCGGTTCTTTACCTTCTAGGGTAAGTGTTGCTTTTTTATCAGCCATTTACAGTCTCCTTAGCGCTTTTAATTTTAAAAATTTTCACTGAAGAAATACCGTCATGCCTGCGCACCGGACGAAAAATGACCAGTGAAACTCTGTTGTGACACAGTCGTCAAATAGGATACAGAGTAAGGCGGATAGCCGCATTCAGGATGAAAAATTCGTTCTCCAGGTAATTAGCGATCTTCAGGCAATTAACCATGCTCTGAATAGATTGTAGTCATTACCTATGACTTTTACGTGGACTCTCTTCACTGTTACATAAGTTAGGTCAGTGTGGAAGTGTCGCCGTCGTGCTTTAACACATCATAAGAAATTCAATCCCCTATTTGTAATTGAAATGTTGAACTTTTGTCAAATCAGATAATTAATTTTATATAAATTGTGAAATTCGTGATCTAAATCACTGTTCGGGGCAAATGTCACCAAACAGTTTGTATGGGAATTGTAATGGGAATGTGAAGGACCTATACTCCCGCCAGGTCTCCGGAATCACCCTGCAGTAGGAGCACCCAGTATGAAAGGATCATGCGCTGTTTAGACACCGGAATGTCGATGTTTGAGCGCGTATCATAAACCCACTCTCAGGGCTGTAACTTTCATACTGTCTGACCTCACATCAGGCCCGGAGGAAGAAACAATAATAAAAGCTGTGTGGGCAAATCCGTGAAAAAACAAAGACCTGTCAATCTGGAATTGCAGACGATTCAGTTTCCCGTTACTGCGATAGCATCTATTCTTCACCGCGTCTCCGGCGTTATCACCTTTGTCGCTGTCGGTATTTTACTGTGGCTGTTAGGCACTTCTCTTTCTTCCGAGGAAGGATTCCTGCGCGCTGCGGAAATTATGGATAGTTTCATCGTCAAATTTATCGTTTGGGGCATCCTCGTCGCGTTGGCTTATCACATTGTTGGTGGGATACGTCACCTGTTGATGGATTTCGGCTATATAGAAGAAGACCTTGCCGCAGGTAAGCGTTCTGCAAATATCTCCTTTATTATTACTGTCGTGCTTTCAATTCTGGCTGGAGTCCTCGTATGGTAAGCAATGCTTCTGCGTTAGGACGCAATGGCGTACACGATTGGTTACTGATTCGCGCTTCCGCCATCGTCATTGTTCTGTATGTAATTTATCTCATTGGCTTTATTGCTACGGCTGGCGACATCACTTATGAAATCTGGCATGGTTTCTTCGCGATGGCCCTCACCAAAGTATTCACACTGCTAACGTTATTTTCCATTCTGGTTCATGCCTGGATAGGGATGTGGCAAGTGCTGACCGACTACATTAAACCGCTGGCCTTACGCCTGACTTTACAGTTGGCGATTGTGATAGCGCTGTTGGTGTACGTCATTTATGGAACTATTGTGGTGTGGGGTGCGTGATGAATTTGCCAGTCAGAGAATTTGATGCAGTGGTTGTGGGTGCGGGTGGCGCAGGTATGCGTGCCGCACTGCAAATCTCCCAAATGGGCCTGTCCTGTGCCCTGTTATCTAAAGTGTTCCCAACCCGTTCCCATACTGTGTCCGCGCAGGGCGGTATTACCGTTGCGCTGGGTAACACCCATGAGGATAACTGGGAATGGCACATGTATGACACCGTAAAAGGGTCGGATTACATTGGCGATCAGGACGCAATTGAATATATGTGTAAAACCGGCCCGGAAGCGATTCTGGAACTGGAACACATGGGATTACCGTTCTCCCGTCTGGATGATGGCAGCATTTATCAGCGTCCGTTCGGTGGTCAATCCAAGAATTTTGGCGGCGAGCAGGCCGCACGTACCGCCGCCGCCGCTGACCGTACTGGCCATGCGCTGCTGCATACGCTGTATCAACAGAATCTGAAAAATCACACCACTATTTTCTCCGAATGGTACGCACTCGATCTGGTGAAGAATCAGGATGGTGCGGTTGTCGGCTGTACGGCGATTTGTATTGAAACCGGCGAAGTCGTTTATTTCAAAGCGAAGGCAACCGTGCTGGCAACCGGCGGTGCGGGGCGTATCTACCAGTCCACGACCAATGCGCACATTAATACTGGCGACGGTGTGGGGATGGCGTTGCGTGCCGGTGTTCCGTTGCAGGATATGGAAATGTGGCAGTTCCACCCAACCGGGATTGCGGGTGCGGGTGTGCTGGTAACCGAAGGTTGTCGTGGTGAAGGCGGCTATTTGCTGAATAAGCACGGTGAGCGTTTCATGGAACGCTATGCGCCAAATGCGAAAGATCTGGCAGGCCGTGACGTTGTTGCCCGTTCTATTATGATCGAAATTCGTGAAGGCCGTGGCTGTGAAGGCCCGTGGGGACCACACGCCAAGCTGAAGTTGGACCATCTGGGTAAAGACGTTCTGGAATCCCGCCTGCCGGGTATTTTGGAATTGTCGCGCACGTTTGCTCACGTCGATCCGGTGAAAGAGCCGATCCCTGTTATCCCAACCTGCCACTATATGATGGGCGGTATTCCGACCAAAGTCAGTGGTCAGGCGTTGACGGTGAATGATAAAGGCGAAGATGTGGTGATTCCAGGGCTGTTTGCCGTGGGTGAAATTGCCTGCGTATCCGTCCACGGTGCCAACCGTCTGGGCGGTAACTCACTGCTCGACCTGGTGGTATTCGGCCGCTCGGCGGGTATCCACCTGAAAGAGTCTCTGGAAGAGCAGGGCGAAAGCCGTGATGCCAGCGAATCCGATATTGAAGCGTCGCTCGACCGCATGAATCGTTGGAACAATACCCGTTCTGGTGAAGATCCGGTGGAAATCCGCAAAGCGCTGCAATCCTGTATGCAGAACAACTTCTCGGTATTCCGCGAAGGTGATGCGATGGCGAAAGGGTTAGAAGAGCTGAAAGTCATTCGTGAGCGCCTGAAAGACGCGCGTCTGGATGACACATCAAGCGAGTTCAACACCCAGCGCATTGAGTGTCTGGAACTGGATAACCTGATGGAAACCGCGTATGCAACGGCAGTTTCGGCTAACTTCCGTACTGAAAGTCGTGGGGCCCATAGCCGCTTCGATTACCCGGAGCGTGATGATGAGAATTGGCTGTGCCATTCGTTGTATCTGCCGCAGACCGACAGCATGACGCGCCGTGAGGTGAACATGCAGCCTAAATTGCGTCCGGCGTTCCCGCCGAAAATACGTACTTATTAATTGCGGAGATCAAACGATGAAAGTCGAATTTTCTATTTATCGTTACAACCCGGATGTTGATGATGCTCCGCGGATGCAGGATTACCAGTTGGAGGCGGAAGAAGGCCGCGACATGATGCTGCTGGATGCGCTGATGCTGCTGAAAGAGCAGGATCCGACGCTCTCATTCCGTCGTTCCTGCCGTGAAGGCGTCTGTGGTTCCGACGGCGTTAACATGAACGGCAAAAATGGGCTGGCCTGTATTACGCCCGTTTCTGCGTTACGGCGCGGGAACAGCAAAATTGTTATCCGTCCTTTACCTGGATTACCGGTTGTACGTGATTTGGTAGTGGACATGGGGCAGTTCTATGCCCAATATGAGAAAATAAAGCCTTACCTGTTGAATAATGGGAAAAATCCGCCGGCGCGTGAACATCTGCAATCGCCTGAACAACGTGCCAAACTGGATGGATTGTATGAGTGCATTATGTGTGCCTGCTGCTCAACATCCTGCCCGTCGTTCTGGTGGAACCCAGACAAATTTGTTGGGCCTGCGGGGTTGTTGGCTGCGTACCGTTTCCTGATTGACAGTCGTGATACGGAAACCAAGCCACGACTGGACGATTTGGATGATGCGTTTAGCGTCTTCCGCTGCCACGGCATCATGAACTGCGTCAGCGTTTGTCCGAAAGGGTTGAACCCGACCAAGGCTATTGGTCATATTAAATCGATGTTGCTGCACCGTAGCGCGTAACTGATGGTTAATACGTAACGCGTTATTGCATAAAGATTAAGTAGTAAAACATGTATCTCCCTCTGAAGTTGCTATTCTTCAGAGGGAGCGCAGGAAACCTTTAAAAACCGGCTTATGCGCCGAACCGGTTTTTAAAGGTTCCTTAGGGGGATGGATACCCTAAGCGCGTACCGATTGTACGACAAGTGAACCGTTTGTATGGCGAACGATATACGGACACTAATTACATGTTAACCACGGCGAAAACTGAAGCTTATTAGCTTAAGGGATCATAATGCAGAACGGCGCGATGAAGGCCTGGCTGGATTCCTCCTATTTGGCGGGTGCGAATCAGTCCTACATAGAGCAACTCTATGAAGATTTTTTAACCGATCCTGACTCGATCGAACATAGCTGGCGCTCGATCTTCCAGCAATTGCCTACGAGTGGGGTCAAACCGGATCAACTCCATTCCAAAACGCGTGACTATTTCCGCCGTCTGGCGAAAGACTCTTCGCGCTTTACCTCATCAGTCACCGATCCCGATATTGATGTCAAGCAGGTCAAGGTATTGCAGCTGATCAATGCGTTCCGCTTCCGCGGGCATCAGCAGGCCAATCTGGACCCGATTTTCCTGCGCCCTCAGGAACCTGTGGCAGAACTGGATCTGGATTATCATAACCTGACTCAGGATGACCTGCAGGAATCCTTCAACGTGGGTTCTTTTGCCATCGGCAAAGACACCATGAAGCTGGAAGATCTGTATGACGCGCTGAAACGCACCTATTGCGGTTCTATCGGTGCGGAATATATGCATATCACCAGCACGGAAGAGAAACGCTGGATCCAGCAACGTATTGAATCGGTAACCGGTCAGGCGTCGTTTACGGTAGAAGAAAAGCGCCGTTTCCTGAAAGAGTTAACCGCGGCCGAAGGGCTGGAGCGTTATCTGGGGGCCAAATATCCTGGCGCTAAGCGCTTCTCGCTGGAAGGCGGTGATGCACTGGTTCCCATGCTGAAAGAATTGATTCGCCATGCAGGTGCAAACGATACTCGCGAAGTCGTATTGGGGATGGCACACCGTGGTCGCCTCAACGTGCTGATCAACGTATTGGGCAAAAAATCTCAGGATCTGTTCGACGAATTTGCCGGTAAGCATAAAGAACACCTGGGTACTGGTGACGTGAAATATCACCAGGGCTTCTCGTCTGAATTCGATACCGCTGGCGGTCTGGTGCATTTGGCGCTGGCGTTTAACCCTTCGCATCTGGAAATCGTCAGCCCGGTCGTGACGGGGTCGGTACGTGCACGTCTCGATCGTCTGAATAGCCAGAGTGGTCCACGTGTTTTGCCGATCACCATTCACGGCGATGCGGCAGTCAGTGGTCAGGGCGTGGTGCAGGAACTGTTGAACATGTCGACAGTGCGTGGTTATGAAGTTGGCGGTACGCTGCGTATTGTAATCAACAACCGTATCGGCTTCACGACCTCTAATCCGCTGGACATTCGTTCCACCGAATACTGTACCGATATCGGCAAAATGGTGCAGGCACCCATTTTCCACGTTAATGCCGATGATCCAGAAGCGGTGGCGTTTGTTACGCGTCTGGCGCTGGATTTCCGCAACGCCTTCAAACGCGATGTGTTCATCGATCTGATTTGTTATCGTCGTCATGGTCATAACGAAGCTGATGAACCAAGTGCAACACAGCCGATGATGTACCAGAAGATCAAAAAACATCCTACGCCGCGTAAGGTCTATGCCGATCGTCTGGAACAAGAAAAAACCATCACGCTGGAAGATGCCACCGAAATGGTCAATCTGTACCGCGATGCGCTGGATGCTGGTGAATGCGTGGTGGAAGAATGGCGTGAGATGGATATGCAGTCCTTTACCTGGACGCCGTATCTCAATCATGAATGGGATGAGCCTTATCCGCACAGTACGGAAATGAAACGTTTGCAAGAGCTTGCAAAACGTATCAGTGAAGTACCGGAAGGGATTGAGATTCATCCTCGTGTTGCTAAAGTTTATTCCGACCGTGCCGAAATGGCCGCTGGCAATAAACCGTTCGACTGGGGTGGTGCGGAAACGCTGGCCTACGCCACGTTGGTTGATGAAGGGATTCCGATTCGCTTGTCTGGTGAGGACAGCGGTCGCGGTACGTTCTTCCATCGCCATGCTGTCGTGCATAACCAGAAAAATGGTTCCAGCTACACGCCGTTGAACCATGTACATAATGGACAGGGCGAGTTCAATGTGTGGGACTCCGTGCTATCCGAAGAAGCGATCCTCGCGTTTGAATACGGTTATGCGACCGCAGAACCGCGCACGCTGACTATCTGGGAAGCGCAGTTTGGTGACTTTGCCAACGGTGCGCAGGTGGTGATCGATCAGTTCATCAGCTCCGGTGAGCAGAAGTGGGGCCGGATGTGTGGTCTGGTCATGCTGCTGCCACATGGTTATGAAGGGCAGGGCCCAGAGCACTCGTCTGCCAGACTGGAGCGTTATCTGCAGCTGTGCGCTGAGCAAAATATGCAGGTCTGTATTCCGTCAACACCGGCACAGGTTTATCACATGCTTCGCCGTCAGGCGCTGCGCGGTATGCGCCGACCGCTAGTGGTGATGTCGCCGAAATCCCTGTTGCGCCATCCGTTGGCAATCTCTTCATTGGATGAACTGGCAAATGGTTCATTCCAGCCAGCGATTGGTGAAGTAGAAGAATTAGATCCGGCAGCCGTGAAGCGTGTCGTGCTTTGTTCCGGTAAGGTCTACTATGATTTGCTGGAACAGCGCCGCAAGAATGAGCAAAAAGATGTCGCAATCGTCCGTATTGAACAGCTTTATCCGTTCCCGCATCAAGCTGTTCAAGCGGCACTGGAACCTTTTTCCCAAGTTCATGATTTCGTATGGTGTCAGGAAGAGCCACTGAATCAGGGAGCCTGGTATTGTAGTCAGCACCATCTCCGTGAAGTAATTCCGTTTGGATCTTCTTTACGTTACGCAGGACGCCCGGCGTCTGCATCACCCGCCGTTGGCTATATGTCCGTACACCAGAAACAACAGAAAGATCTGGTCGATGACGCGCTGAACGTTGATTAAATAAAAGGATAGATAATGAGTAGCGTAGATATTCTTGTACCCGACCTGCCTGAATCTGTAGCTGACGCCACTGTTGCTACCTGGCGCAAAAAGCCCGGCGATAGCGTTCAGCGTGATGAAGTATTGGTTGAAATTGAAACTGATAAAGTTGTGCTGGAAGTTCCAGCTTCTGAAGCCGGTATTCTGGATGCCGTGCTGGAAGACGAAGGAGCGACCGTCATGTCTCGCCAACTGCTGGGTCGTATTCGCCGTGGCGATAGCTCCGGTAAAGAAACTGGCGAGAAATCTCAGAGTAAAGAATCGACACCGGCACAGCGTCATACCGCTGGTCTGGAAGAAGAGAACAGCGATGCACTCAGCCCGGCAATTCGCCGCCTGATTGCCGAGCACGATCTCGATGCGTCTGCCATCAAAGGCAGCGGTGTCGGTGGTCGAATTACCCGTGAAGACGTAGATAAGCATTTGGCTACCCAGAAGAAAGATTCTGGTAAAGCCGCTAAGTCTGAGGCTCCGGCGGCGTCTCCTGCACCAGCTCTGGGCGCGCGCAGCGAAAAACGCGTACCGATGACGCGTCTGCGTAAGCGTGTTGCAGAACGTCTGCTGGAAGCGAAAAACAGCACGGCAATGTTGACGACGTTTAACGAAATCAACATGCAGCCGATCATGGACCTGCGCAAGCAATACGGCGAAGCCTTTGAGAAGCGTCACGGTGTACGGTTGGGCTTCATGTCCTTCTACATCAAAGCCGTCGTTGAAGCGCTGAAACGTTACCCTGAAGTGAATGCCTCTATTGATGGCGAAGATGTGGTTTACCACAACTATTTCGATGTCAGCATTGCGGTTTCTACCCCGCGTGGTCTGGTCACGCCAGTACTGCGTGATGTGGATGCACTGGGCATGGCCGATATCGAGAAGCGCATCAAAGAGCTGGCCGTGAAGGGTCGTGACGGCAAACTGACGGTTGAAGAATTGCTGGGTGGTAACTTTACGATTACCAACGGCGGTGTCTTTGGTTCTCTGATGTCTACCCCGATCATCAACCCGCCACAGAGCGCGATTCTGGGTATGCACGCCATTAAAGATCGCCCAATGGCGGTTGATGGCCAAGTGGTTATTCTGCCGATGATGTATCTGGCGCTGTCTTACGATCACCGCTTGGTCGATGGTCGTGAATCCGTCGGCTTCCTCGTGACGGTGAAAGAGATGTTGGAAGATCCAGCGCGTCTGCTGTTGGACGTGTAGTCCGACAGCTAGCGTTTTCTTTCGGGTGGTTAGCCCTGACGGTTTTCCGCCCGAAACACAAATTATGTGCTATGCAGGCCGTTTTTTCTCAACGGCGTTATCCAAATATATCAGAGAGTTTATGGCGCTTTTTTCTACCGCAAGAGTCGGTGAGGGAAGCTGTCTGCCGACTTATCTCCAAACCTAAATGGATAGAACATCATGAATTTACACGAGTATCAGGCAAAACAACTCTTTGCTCGATATGGTTTACCGGCACCGACCGGCTATGCCTGTACTACACCGCGTGAAGCAGAAGAAGCCGCATCTAAGATTGGCTCGGGCCCGTGGGTTGTAAAATGTCAGGTTCACGCAGGCGGTCGCGGTAAAGCGGGCGGCGTTAAAGTGGTCAGCAACAAAGAAGACATTCGCGCTTTTGCTGAAAACTGGCTGGGTAAAAAACTCGTTACTTATCAAACTGACGCGCAGGGCCAACCGGTTCATCAGATTCTGGTTGAAGCGGCAACGGATATCGACAAAGAGCTTTATCTGGGCGCGGTTGTTGACCGTGGTACGCGTCGTGTCGTGTTCATGGCGTCCACCGAAGGTGGCGTAGAAATTGAAAAAGTTGCGGAAGAAACGCCGGAACTGATCCACAAAGCTGCCATCGATCCACTGGTCGGCCCACAGCCTTATCAGGGGCGTGAACTGGCCTTCAAACTGGGTCTGAGCGGCAAGCAAGTTGCCCAGTTCACCAAAATTTTCATGGGCTTGGCGACGCTGTTCCTTGAGCGTGACCTGGCGCTGGTAGAAATCAACCCGCTGGTTATCACCAAGCAGGGCGATCTGATCTGTCTGGATGGCAAACTGGGCGCGGATGGTAATGCACTGTTCCGTCAGCCTGAGCTGCGTGAAATGCGTGACCCAAGTCAGGAAGATTCCCGTGAAGCGCATGCGGCACAGTGGGAACTGAACTATGTTGCGCTGGACGGCAACATCGGCTGTATGGTGAACGGTGCTGGTCTGGCGATGGGAACCATGGACATCGTGAAACTGCACGGCGGTTCGCCTGCTAACTTCCTCGATGTTGGCGGTGGCGCGACGAAAGAACGTGTGACTGAAGCATTCAAAATTATCCTGTCTGACGACAAGGTAAAAGCCGTCTTTGTTAACATCTTTGGTGGCATCGTACGTTGCGATTTGATCGCTGACGGTATCATCGGCGCGGTAGCCGAAGTGGGCGTTAGCGTGCCGGTTGTGGTACGTCTTGAAGGAAACAATGCGGAACTGGGTGCCAAGAAACTGGCGGATAGCGGCCTGAATATTATTGCCGCGACCAGCCTGACGGGTGCAGCTCAGCAGGTTGTTGCAGCAGCGGGAGATAAATAATGTCCATTCTGATTAATAAAAATACCAAAGTTATCTGTCAGGGTTTTACTGGTAGTCAGGGGACATTCCACTCTGAGCAAGCACTTGCTTACGGTACGCAAATGGTCGGTGGTGTGACGCCAGGTAAAGGCGGCACGGAACATCTGGGTCTGCCCGTATTTAATACGGTGCGTGAGGCAGTAGAAGCGACGGGCGCAACGGCATCCGTTATCTACGTTCCGGCACCGTTCTGTAAAGACTCCATTCTGGAAGCGATTGACGCAGGTATCGAGCTGATTATCTGTATCACCGAAGGCATTCCGACGCTGGATATGCTGACGGTGAAAGTGAAACTCGACCAGAGCGGCGTGCGCATGATCGGCCCGAACTGCCCAGGGGTGATCACGCCGGGCGAATGTAAGATTGGCATCATGCCGGGCCATATTCACCTGCCGGGTAAAGTCGGTATCGTTTCTCGTTCAGGCACACTGACGTATGAAGCCGTGAAGCAAACGACTGATGCCGGGCTGGGTCAGTCCAGCTGTGTCGGTATCGGTGGCGACCCGATCCCAGGCTCTAACTTCATTGATATTCTGAAGCTGTTTGAACAGGATCCACAGACAGAAGCCATCGTCATGATCGGTGAAATCGGTGGTACAGCGGAAGAAGAAGCGGCGGCGTACATTAAAGAGCACGTGACTAAACCCGTTGTTGGTTACATCGCGGGTGTGACGGCACCGAAAGGCAAACGTATGGGCCATGCTGGCGCTATCATTGCCGGCGGTAAAGGCACTGCCGATGATAAATTCGCAGCGTTAGAAGCGGCAGGTGTTAAAACCGTTCGCAGCCTGGCGGATATCGGCGATGCTGTAAAAGTGATACTAACACGTTGATCGACTAGTCGATTAAACACGCTAGCCACCCTCGGGTGGCTTTTTTATGCATAAGAGGATGACATCCAGAAGGAGCAAATATGAGAAATATTGTTAATTTCAGCAACAATTATAAAACAATAAATGAACGGAATAATAAGTAATAAAATAATGAAAATCATACAGAAAAAAGAATAAAAGAAATGCGTTTTATTGCATGTGAATAATCGAACTTCAAAGTAAATAATATATTGCGGAATTAATCATTCTTAAACCGCGGGGTCACATTGCATTAACAATTGGTGCAATAAAGAAATTAATGCAACGCGCCAATCACGAGAAAAGCGTTAAATTGTTTTAGATCAAAAAACGCCTCTGGATATAATTTATGAAATAGGCTTAAATTGCGCGAGGTCAATTATCGTCTTTTGTGTTGTTTAGTGGAAAAGTTGATTTGAAGCCAAAAACCTAGTCTAGGTCACGTAAAAACCTATTTATTGTAGGGGATTACAGGCGTAATATACGGCTACCTCCTTACGGGGTACGCTATTTGTAATACTTGTGATTTATCTTGAGCTTGCTGTCGGGGCGTCGCGGTGTGACTGCCTTGGTGAACGTATTTTTAGCGTTTGTTACAGCCTGTGTTAAAGCAATTCTTGTTGTGTTCTTTTTGGGTGTAATGGCCGGATGTTTGGCAGCTTGTTAGCGTTTGCAAGCTAATCCCTTCCTGCGAGGAGCAAGGAGTCAAAATGTTTGATGTAGTCGAACTGTCACGTTTACAGTTTGCCTTAACCGCAATGTACCATTTTCTATTCGTACCATTAACGCTGGGGATGGCGTTTTTGCTGGCGATTATGGAAACGGTATATGTGCTGTCCGGCAAACAAATCTATAAAGATATGACCAAATTCTGGGGCAAGTTATTTGCAATTAACTTCGCTCTGGGGGTTGCGACCGGATTGACCATGGAGTTTCAATTCGGGACCAACTGGTCATATTTCTCTCACTACGTCGGGGATATTTTCGGCGCACCGCTAGCGATTGAAGGCCTGATGGCATTCTTCCTGGAATCGACCTTTGTTGGCTTGTTCTTCTTCGGTTGGGACCGTTTAGGAAAAGTGCAGCATATGGCCGTTACCTGGCTGGTTGCACTGGGCTCTAACTTCTCTGCACTGTGGATTCTGGTCGCCAATGGCTGGATGCAAAATCCTATCGCATCGGATTTCAATTTCGAAACCATGCGTATGGAAATGGTGAGCTTCGCCGATCTGGTGCTGAACCCGGTTGCTCAGGTGAAATTCGTTCACACGGTTGCCGCAGGTTACTGTACCGGCGCGATGTTCATTCTGGGCATCAGCTCCTACTATCTGCTGAAAGGCCGCGACATTGCGTTTGCCAAGCGTTCATTCGCCATCGCAGCAAGCTTCGGTCTGGCTTCTGTTCTGTCCGTTATCGTACTGGGTGATGAATCCGGTTATGAAATGGGTGACGTGCAGAAAACCAAACTGGCAGCGATTGAAGCAGAATGGGAAACACAGCCCGCTCCTGCATCCTTTACGCTGATTGGCATCCCGAACCAGGATACGATGGAAAATAACTATGCCATCAAGATTCCTTACGCTCTGGGGATCATTGCCACCCGTTCGACTGACAAAGAAGTCACAGGTCTGAAAGAACTGATGGCGATGCATGAAGTGCGTATTCGTAATGGTATGCAGGCTTACCACCTGCTGGAAGAATTACGTGCGGGCAATACCGACCCTGAGGTTAAAAAAGCGTTCGATCAGTCTAAGCAAGATCTGGGCTATGGCCTGTTGCTGAAACGCTATACGCCGAAAGTCTCTGATGCGACAGAAACGCAAATTAAGCAGGCGGTTAAAGACTCTATCCCACGCGTTGCGCCGCTGTACTTCTCATTCCGTATCATGGTGGGCTGCGGCATTCTGATGCTGTTGATCATCGGCCTGTCTTTCTGGACCGTTCTGCGTGGCAAAATTGGTCAGAAACGCTGGCTGCACCGCATCGCACTGTATGGTATTCCGCTGCCGTGGATTGCTATCGAAGCAGGCTGGTTTGTCGCTGAATATGGTCGTCAACCTTGGGCCATCGGTGAAATTCTGCCAACGGCTGTCGCGACGTCATCACTGACAGCAGGGGATATCCTGTTCTCAATGGCGCTGATCTGTGGTCTGTATACGCTCTTCTTGGTCGCAGAAATGTATCTGATGTTCAAATATGCACGTTTGGGGCCAAGCAGCCTGAGAACGGGGCGTTACCATTTTGAACAACCTATAGCGGCTGCGCAGGAAGCACGGTAAACAGGAGTCCACTATGTTTGAATATGAAGTCTTACGTTTTATCTGGTGGCTGTTGATCGGTATTTTGCTGATTGGCTTCGCTATCACTGATGGTTTTGACATGGGTGTGGGCATTCTGGTCCGTCTGATGGGCCGTGGGGATACCGAGCGTCGTGTCATGATTAACAGTATTGCTCCGCACTGGGACGGTAACCAGGTATGGTTGATCACCGCAGGTGGCGCGCTATTTGCTGCCTGGCCGATGGTTTACGCTGCCGCGTTCTCCGGTTTCTACATTGCCATGATTCTGGTGCTGGCCTCACTGTTCTTCCGTCCTGTTGGCTTCGATTACCGTTCAAAAATCGAAGATCCGCGCTGGAGAGGGATGTGGGACTGGGGCATCTTCATCGGTAGCTTTGTCCCGCCAGTTGTCATTGGTGTCGCGTTTGGCAACCTGTTGCAGGGGGTACCGTTCCACGTCGATGAATATCTGCGTCTTTACTACACCGGAAACTTCTTCCAACTGCTGAATCCGTTTGGTTTGTTGGCTGGTGTTGTGAGTCTGACAATGATTCTTACTCAGGGGGCAACTTACCTGATGATGCGGACCACGGGCGACCTGCACGTGCGTTCCAAATCTGCCGCGCAGATTTCTGCGCTGGTGATGATGGTGACGTTTGCTCTGGCTGGCGTGTGGGTGATTTACGGTATTGATGGTTATGTGGTGACGTCTGCGATTAATACCGCGGCTGAGTCTAACCCACTGCGTAAAGAAGTTATTCAGCAGGCGGGTGCCTGGCTGGTTAACTTCAATAACCATCCGGTATTGTGGGCTATCCCTGTGCTGGGCGTGGTGTTGCCGGTGCTGACTACCCTCATGGCGCGCGCAGAGAAAGGGGCATGGGCATTCTTATTCTCTTCTCTGACTATCGCTTGTGTGATTCTGACTGCTGGGATCGCTATGTTCCCGTTCATCATGCCGTCAGTCACTGTGCCTAACGTCAGTTTGACGGTATGGGATGCGACATCGAGCCTGCTGACGCTGAAAGTGATGACAGTGGTGGCGATTATTTTCGTTCCTATCGTGCTTTCTTATACCGCATGGTGCTACTACAAGATGTTCGGTCGCATTACCAAAGAGCAGGTTGAGCAAAACACTCACTCTATGTACTAAGTAAGGAGCTTAATTTATGTGGTATTTTGCCTGGATACTCGGAACGCTTCTTGCTTGCTCACTGGGGATCATCACGGCCCTGGCTATTGAGCAGAGTGAGGCAAGCAAAGCGGCTGAAGAAGATAAGCAATGAGTGATCTGGTCGATAAACTCTATCGCCTGATGGATAAGAGCCCGATAAGGGCTCTTTCCCTCATCATGGCGTTGCTGTTGGCTGGCTGTGTGTTCTGGGATCCAACGCGCTTTGCGGCGCGTACCAGTGAACTTGCTGTTTGGCAGGGGCTGCTGTTGATTTGGGCCGTTTGCGCCGGCGTTGTTCATGGCGTTGGTTTCCGTCCACACCGTCTGCTTTGGCGCGCGTTTTTCGCACCACTTCCCGCCTTTGTGATCCTGTGCGCAGGATTGTACTATTTCTTCGGCTAAAATAGCCTCCTATTCCATTTAGTTATGGGTTGCTTGCAGCCCATAATTATTTTCTCTCCGTTGTCACAATCCATTCCAAACCTCATTTCTCTTGCGTATAGTAGCGAGGTTTAATGCATTACTGGGATGTAGAGTGAGTAATTCGTTGTTTCGCTGGCCAGTTCGAGTCTACTTTGAAGACACTGATGCAGGTGGTGTTGTCTACCATGCACGCTATGTTGCCTTTTATGAAAGGGCAAGGACTGAGGCGTTGCGTGAGCGCAACTTTCACCAACAAGCCTTGCTAAGTGAACATGTCGCGTTTGCTGTTCGTCGGATGACGGTGGAGTATCTTGCTCCTGCGCGCCTCGACGACATGCTGGAAGTACAGAGCGAGGTTATCTCGCTGCGTGGTGCTTCTCTGACTTTCGCACAGCGTATTCTCAATGCTCATGGCACCCTGCTAAGCCATGCTGAAGTTTTGATCGCATGCATCGATCCACATCAAATGAAGCCAATTGCGCTTCCTAAGTCTATTGTCGCGGAGTTCAAGCAGTGACTGACATGAACGTTTTTGATTTGTTCCTGAAGGCAAGCCTTCTGGTTAAACTAATCATGCTGATTTTAATCTGTTTTTCTATCGCTTCCTGGGCGATCATCATTCAGCGTACCCGAATTTTAAATGCGGCAACGCGTGACGCCGAGGCGTTCGAGGACAAATTTTGGTCGGGCATCGAACTGTCGCGTCTCTATCAGGAAAGCCAGACTCGTCGCGATAGCCTGACGGGCACTGAACAAATCTTCCATTCAGGTTTCAAAGAATTTGCGCGGTTGCATCGTGTTAATAGCCATGTGCCGGAAGCGGTGGTAGAAGGTGCATCCCGTGCGATGCGTATTTCAATGAATCGTGAATTGGAAACGCTGGAGACACACATTCCTTTCTTGGGCACCGTGGGTTCTATCAGTCCGTATATCGGCCTGTTCGGTACCGTTTGGGGGATTATGCACGCTTTCATCGCGCTGGGCGCAGTGAAGCAGGCAACCTTACAAATGGTTGCGCCTGGTATCGCCGAGGCCTTGATTGCTACAGCAATCGGTTTGTTTGCGGCTATCCCTGCGGTCATGGCGTATAACCGCCTGAGCCAGCGGGTAGGCAAACTGGAGCAGAACTACGACAACTTTACGGAAGAGTTCATCGCGATACTGCACCGTCAGGCATTCTCCATCGACAACAGCAAGTAATCAGGGGGGATCATGGCACGAGTACGCAGAGGCCGTCGTGAGCTGAAATCCGAGATCAACATTGTTCCGCTGCTGGACGTGCTGTTGGTACTGTTGCTGATTTTTATGGCGACAGCGCCGATTATTACGCAGAGCGTTGAGGTAGATCTGCCGGATGCGACCGACTCAAAAACGGTCTCCAGCAACGACAATCCGCCCGTGATCGTAGAGGTTTCAGGCGTAGGACAATATAGCTTGGTTGTTGAGCAAAACCGTATGGAACAGCTTCCGGCAGAGCAGGTGGTTGCCGAAGCGCAATCACGGCTGGCAACCAACCCCAAGACGGTCTTTTTGATTGGTGGCGCTAAGGATGTTCCTTATGATGAGATCATTAAAGCGTTGAATTTGTTGCATCAGGCTGGCGTAAAATCCGTTGGTTTGATGACACAACCGATTTAAATGAGCACATCACGGTAATGATCGTTAAGCCTATTTCTGGCAACACTGTTTTTGGGAATCGCTTGTGTTAAAGGCAAACGAACAAAACGATAAGCTGAAACGCGCCGTTATTATCTCGGCTGTTTTGCACATCATACTGATTGCTTTGCTGCTCTGGAGTTCGTCGACGCAAACGATGGATGCCAGCGGGGGCGGCGGAGGCTCGTCAATTGATGCAGTGATGGTCGATCCGAGCGCAGTGGTGGAACAGTATAACCGCCAGCAGCAGCAGCAGACTGATGCGAAACGTTCTGAACAGCAGCGTCAAAAGCAGGCTGAACGGCAGGCCGAAGAGCTTCAGCAGAAGCAGGCCGCTGAACAGCAGCGGCTAAAAGAGCTGGAAAAAGAGCGTCTGCAAGCGCAGGAAGAGGCGAAAAAGCAGGCTCAGGAACAGGCTGAACAGCGTAAGCAATCTGAAGCTGCTGCTCAGCAGGCAAAAGAACAGCAGAAGCAAGCCGAAGCGGCTGCAGCAAAAGCGAAGGCTGAAGCTGAACAGCAGGCAAAAGCGGCAGCAGACGCTAGAAAGAAAGCAGAAGACGAAGCGAAGAAACAAGCTGCTTCGGCCGCTGCGGCTAAGAAGCAGGCGGAAGAAGAGGCTAAAGAAAAAGCCGCTGAAGCCGCCAAGCAGAAGGCAGCAGAAACCGCCAAAGCAGAAGCTGCAAAGGCTGCCGCAGAGGCAGCAAAAGAGGCCGAGCAGGCTAAGCAAAAAGCAGCTGCTGAGGCAGCTAAACAGAAATCTGACGCTGAAGCCACGAAGAAAGCTGAAGCAGCCGCAGCGGCTAAGAAAGCCGCTGATGATAAAAAGAAAGCGGCAGCAGAGGCCGCTAAGCAGGAAAACGCCGTCGATGATTTGCTGGGCGGTTTGGCGTCATCGAAAAATGCGCCGAAATCCGGCGGTGGTGCACCTGCGGGTACAGGTAACAATAAGAAGAGCGGTGCATCAGGTGCAGCGCTTGATAGTTATGGTGGTCAGGTTCGCTCAGCCATTCAGAGCAAGTTTTATGACTGGCAGCTCTACAAAGGGCGTACCTGTACATTACGGATTAAGCTGGCGCCAGATGGTCTGCTGATTGATGTCACGGCTGAAGGTGGCGATCCGGCGTTATGCCAGGCAGCTATTGCGGCTGCCAAACAGGCCAAAATACCGAAGCCGCCAAGTACGGATGTTTATGAGGCTTTCAAAAATGCGCCAATAGACTTTAAACCGCAGTAACCGGGCTGTTTACCCAATAGATTTAAGATTATTACGATGGTAAATGAACCAGGTTATGTTGTTTTGTTGACATTGGTTTGTTTTTGTTAAAATTCTGCTAATTTATCGTAGACTTCGCGTCTGGATAAGGGAGATGAGATGAAGCAAGTACTGAAAGTTGCGGTAGGCTTTTTAATGCTGTGGGCAGCGGTGCTGCACGCGGAAGTACGTATAGAGATTACCCAAGGGGTAGACTCTGCACGCCCTATTGGTGTGGTTCCGTTTAAATGGGCCGGGCCGGGCGCTGCGCCTGAAGACGTAGGCGGCATCGTGGGTGCTGATTTGCGTAACAGCGGTAAATTCAACCCGATCGACGCAAACCGTATGCCTCAACAACCTGCAACAGCATCTGAAGTGACGCCTGCTGCATGGACTGCGTTGGGTATTGATGCTGTTGTGGTTGGTCAGGTTCAACCGAGTGCCGATGGTAGTTATCTGGTTTCTTACCAACTCGTTGATACGTCAGGTAACCCAGGTAGCGTATTGGCTCAGAACCAGTTCAAAGTCACCAAACAGTGGTTGCGCTATGCTGCGCACACGGCCAGTGATGAAGTATTTGAAAAACTGAGCGGTATTAAAGGTGCGTTCCGTACTCGTATCGCTTACGTCGTACAAACCAACGGTGGTCAGTTCCCTTATGAACTGCGCGTTGCGGACTATGACGGTTACAACCAGTTTGTTGTTCACCGTTCACCACAGCCGCTGATGTCCCCGGCTTGGTCCGCAGACGGCAGCAAACTCGCCTATGTAACATTTGAAAGTGGCCGTTCAGCGCTGGTTATCCAAACGCTGGCAAATGGTGCGATCCGCCAAGTTGCGTCTTTCCCACGTCACAACGGCGCACCTGCTTTCTCTCCTGATGGCAGCAAACTGGCATTTGCTCTGTCTAAGAGTGGTAGCCTGAATCTGTATGTGATGAATCTGGGATCGGGTCAGATCAGTCAGGTGACTGATGGCCGCAGCAATAACACGGAACCAACCTGGTTTCCAGACAGCCAGACCTTGGCCTATACTTCAGACCAAGCTGGCCGTCCTCAAGTTTACAAAATTAATGCTAACGGCGGTGCTGCACAACGTGTGACCTGGGAAGGTTCTCAGAACCAAGACTCAGATGTGAGCGCCGACGGGAAATTTTTGGTAACGGTGAGTTCTAATGGTGGGGCTCAGCATATTTCCAAACTGGATCTGGTAACGGGTGCCGTACAAGTATTAACGGACACGTTCCTGGACGAAACGCCAAGTATCGCACCGAATGGCACGATGGTGATCTACAGCTCCAAACAAGGGCTGGGTTCAGTGCTACAGTTGGTTTCGACAGATGGACGTTTCAAAGCGCGTCTTCCGGCTACTGATGGACAGGTTAAATTCCCTGCCTGGTCGCCGTATCTATAAGTACAGATATGTACAATAAACTCGTCAAAGGACATAAGAAATGCAATTCAATAAAGTGCTGAAAGGCCTGATGTTGGCTCTGCCGGTACTGGCAGTGGCCGCTTGTAGCTCCAACAAGAACGCAGACAATGACCAATCTTCCATGGGTGCTGGCAACAACGGCATGATGGACGGCGGCAACGCGTCTTCTTCTGAGCAAGCTCGTTTGCAGATGCAAGAATTACAGCGCAACAACATCGTTTACTTCGGTCTGGACAAGTATGATGTGAGCTCTGAATTCGCTCAGATGCTGGACGCACACGCTGCATTCCTGCGTAGCAACCCGTCTTACAAAGTGACTATCGAAGGTCACGCGGACGAACGCGGCACGCCAGAATACAACATCGCTCTGGGTGAACGTCGTGCCAACGCGGTACAAATGTACCTGCAGGGCAAAGGCGTTTCTTCCGATCAGATCTCTATCGTTTCTTACGGTAAAGAGAAACCAGCTGTTCTCGGTCATGACGAAGCGGCATATGCCAAAAACCGTCGTGCCGTTCTGGTATATTAAGAGAATCGCATGAGCAGTAACTTCAGACATCACCTGTTGGGTCTGTCGTTACTGGTTGGCGTAGCGGTCCCTTGGGCCGCTACTGCCCAAGCGCCAATCAGTAATGTCGGCTCAGGCTCGGTCGAAGACCGTGTCACTCAATTGGAGCGTATTTCTAACGCTCACAGTCAGCTTTTAACCCAACTTCAACAGCAGCTCTCTGATAATCAGCGTGACATTGACAGTCTCCGTGGGCAGATTCAGGAAAGTCAGTATCAGTTGAATCAGGTTGTTGAACGGCAAAAACAGATCTATCAGCAGATTGATGGATTAAGTTCGCAATCATCTTCTACACCGACGACAGGCAGCACACCTGCCGCTGCGGTGGGTACTGATACCGGTGCAGCCAACACGGCCGCACCGGCCAGTACGGGTGATGCAAATAGCGATTACAATGCCGCAGCCGCGCTCGTGCTGGAGAAGAAACAGTACGATCAGGCTATTAGTGCGTTTCAGGCATTCGTCAAGAAGTACCCTGATTCAACCTATCAACCTAATGCTAACTATTGGCTTGGTCAGTTGAATTACAACAAAGGGAAAAAGGACGATGCGGCGTACTATTTCGCCAACGTTGTTAAAAATTATCCCAAGTCACCGAAAAGTTCCGAAGCCTTGCTGAAGGTTGGGGTGATCATGCAGGAAAAAGGTCAGGCTGATAAAGCCAAAGCCGTTTACCAGCAAGTTGTAAAAATGTACCCCAATACGGAAAGTGCAAAGCAGGCGCAAAAGCGTTTAGCGGGATCGTAATACCGTATTAATTGGCACAAAAATTGCGCACCATGAGCGGTTTTTGTGCCTAAACGTCTTAAGAGTAAGCAATCAAACAGTTTTTTAAGAAAATAGGTTGCGCTGAAAATTTAAATCAGTAATATGTGCCGCCGTTGCCAAGGCAAACAGCAAAGCGCTGAAGCAGCATGAAATTGGGTCGTTAGCTCAGTCGGTAGAGCAGTTGACTTTTAATCAATTGGTCGCAGGTTCGAATCCTGCACGACCCACCAATTTCAAACGTAGTGTCATTTAGTATCAAGTAGTTCCGCATTGCGGGTCGTTAGCTCAGTCGGTAGAGCAGTTGACTTTTAATCAATTGGTCGCAGGTTCGAATCCTGCACGACCCACCACTTTCTAGCAATAAAATTCCACACTATGTAATCTTCGCTTATCTTGTTATTCGCATAACGAACACCGTGACTTTTAATCAATTGATCGTAGGTTCGAGCCGAGCGAAGCGAGACAGCAACGCGTCAGCGTTGACCCCGAAGGGGCGAAGCCGAAGGCTGAGTAATCCTGCACGACCCACCACCACTTCAGCAGTAAAGCTCCTTCGTTGAATAAATTCATTTTAAATTACATATTGCACGTGTCGTGTCTGTAGTTGAAAATCTGTGCTCAGGTTTGAGCCGAGCGAAGCGAGACAGCAACGCGCCAGCGTTGACCCCGGATGCATCCTGCACTACCTATCATTTCAGCCGTAGAATTCCTTCCTCGAATAAATTCACTTTAAGATGACTATCGCACGTATCGTGCCGATGAGATAAAACCCATTATCATTCCTGCTCGTTAAGCCTTTGGAGTATATTAGGTCTTTACCCCTCTCTATGGACTATATAACCCGTCAGGAACTGTTTTCTAATCCTATCGAGCAGGGATGGAGTCATTGCCACAGGGAAGTGCGTATAGCCCTGTTTAGGAAGATATATGATTGGTCCGTTGATTAATGGTGCCGCTATCTTGATTGGTAGTGGTTTGGGCATTGCTTTACGTCGCTTTATCCCTCAGCGGTTGCAGGATGGTCTGCCTCCCGCGTTTGCGATGGTGTCGATTGCAATGGGTATCACGCTGGTTGTTAAAGTCCAGCAACTACCCGCAGTGGCACTTGCTATCGTGATTGGTGTTGCGTTAGGCGAACTGCTACGCATGGAATCCGGCGTCCAGCGTGCGGGTACGATGATTCAGAAAGGATTAAACCGCGTTCTGCCCGCACAGGAGCATCGCTTACCGCAGGATGTTTATACTCAGAATTTTACCGCCTTAATCGTTCTGTTTTGTGCCAGCGGTACAGGTGTAGTGGGGGCGTTGACGGAAGGATTAACCGGTGACTATCAACTGCTGATTATTAAATCTGCTTTGGATATTTTTACCGCGCTGATTTTCTCTATCACGCTTGGCCTTGCTGTGATGTCGATTGCGATACCGCAGATGATTGTCCAGACGCTGTTGTTCTTCTCCGCCAAATTGATTATGCCCTTTATGACAGAGGTCACCATGGGCGATTTTTCTGCCTGTGGCGGGATTATCATGATTGCGGTAGGGCTGAGGATTGCGCAGATCAAATCATTTGCGGTAGTTAACTTCCTGCCTGCTTTAGTTCTGGTTATTCCTATCTCTCTGTACTGGCATCGCTTCTTCGCCTAAAGCGCCCGTCTGATTAGCGGCTGACGATCGATGGCATGTCGCCGCTAAAAATTTGTATAACTTCCTGGTCGGTAAGCGGCACATTTTTGCTACACACATAAATATGCTTTCCTTGCGGGCTGATACTTTTGGCTAGTTCTATATAGCTGGCAAACTCTACTTGGCTATGGCCGCCTTCATTCATCTCCATGGGATGGATGATGACGTTGTGTGAGCAGAACAGATCAATTAGTCGTTTGGCTGCCACCTTACGTGTGAGTCGATCCAATAGCTTCATTGCAGGAATCATCTGCCCGAGCAGTAAGCGTGTGGTTGTAAAAGGCACTTCTGATTGCTCAGTCACCTCTTTTTTCGTGTCCACGTTTCTGACCGTCAGGGTATCGCGATATAGTCTGATATAGAGGCTGGCCATGCCATTTCTCTCCTTGTCTCTCTTCTGCCGATAACACCATCCACGCACTTCATATTATTATTTTAAGCATAGTAAACAAAATAGTGGGTTTTATGGAAAAAACACCGCGACTTTAGGCGGGGTTTTCGGTATTTTGTTTAGGATAAAAAACTCCGGACTGATAATAAATCAGTATCAGGTGTTACAACCCGACTTGTCATCGTGGAAATCCGTAATGAGTATTCTTTTTGATAGCAATGAGACCATTTATCCCTTTCCGCCGAAGCCTAGACCCTTATCGGCTGATGCAAAACAGCATTATCGTAGCAGGATAAAGACGCTGCTGCGGGAAAGAAACGCTGTCATGGTCGCGCACTACTATACTGATCCTGAAATTCAGGCGCTGGCTGAAGAAACCGGTGGTTGCGTAGCGGACTCGCTGGAAATGGCGCGGTTTGGTAGCACCCATTCAGCATCGACGCTGTTGGTGGCAGGTGTACGCTTTATGGGGGAAACCGCCAAGATACTCAACCCAGAAAAGACGATTCTGATGCCCACGCTGGAAGCAGAATGCTCGCTCGATCTCGGTTGTCCCGTCGATGAGTTCAGCCGTTTTTGCGATGCGCATCCAGACCGAACGGTGGTGGTGTATGCCAATACCTCCGCGGCGGTAAAGGCGCGTGCAGATTGGGTGGTTACATCCAGTATCGCGGTGGAGTTGATCGAACATCTGGATAGCCTGGGAGAAAAAATTATCTGGGCGCCTGACCGCCATCTGGGAAGCTATGTACAAAAACAGACGCAGGCAGATGTACTGTGCTGGCAAGGCGCATGCATTGTGCATGACGAGTTTAAAACGCAGGCGCTGCAGCGCATGAAGATTTTGTACCCCGATGCGGCAATTTTGGTGCATCCGGAGTCGCCACAGAGCGTGGTAGAGATGGCTGATGCGGTTGGGTCAACCAGCCAGCTGATTCAGGCGGCGAAAACGCTGCCACAGCGTGAACTGATTGTGGCGACCGATCGCGGCATTTTCTACAAGATGCAACAGGCCTGCCCAGAGAAAACATTACTGGAAGCGCCGACAGCGGGTGAAGGGGCAACCTGTCGCAGCTGTGCTCACTGTCCATGGATGGCGATGAATGGGCTGGAGGCGATTGCTAACGGCTTGGAGCAAGGTGGCGATGCACATGAGATACATGTTGATGCCGCTTTGCGAGAAGGCGCGCTAATCCCGTTGAATCGCATGCTGGATTTTGCGGCTTCGCTAAAATTGCGCGTGAAAGGGAATGCCTGACGGCGCTCCGGGGTAGCTTGATAGACGTTTCTTACAATAATTGAGACAGGGTGGTGAGATGGATTTTTTTAGTACCAGTAATATTTTAATTCATATCCCTTTGGGGGACGGGGGATACGACCTTTCCTGGATTGAGGCGATTGGCACGCTATTTGGGTTGCTGTGTATCTGGTTTGCGAGCCAGGAAAAAACCATCAACTATCTGTTTGGGCTAATTAACGTCACGCTGTTTGCTGTGATCTTTTTCCAGATTCAACTTTACGCCAGCCTATTGCTGCAAATCTTCTTCTTTGCCGCCAATATTTATGGCTGGTACGCCTGGACGCGCAAGACGGATGCGCAAGAAGTGGAATTACGCATTCGCTGGCTACCGGTGCAGAAGCTCATTGGCTGGTCGGTCGCCTGCGTAGTCGCGATTGGTTTGATGACGTTCTACATCGATGCGGTGTTTGCTGTGCTAACGCGTATTGCCGTTTCTGGCATGCAGGGGCTTGGATTGGCGGTACAAATGCCGAACCTTCAGCCGGATGCGTTCCCATTCTGGGATTCCACCATGATGGTGTTGTCGATTGTGGCGATGATCCTGATGACGCGCAAATACGTCGAGAACTGGCTGCTGTGGGTGGTGATTGATGTGATAAGCGTGGTGATTTTTGCTTATCAGGGCGTGTATGCGATGGCGGTAGAATACGCGATTCTGACGCTGATTGCCCTGAACGGCTCTTGGCTGTGGATTCAGAGCGCGAAGGAAAATCGCGTCAGCGTGGTTTCAAACGGCGTGTAATCCAAACTTAATGCTTGTGGTGATGGCCTTCACCATCATGAATAGCCGAATGATGGTTTTCCTGATGAAAAGAGCAGTGGTCATCATCACAGCGTTGATATTCCATCTGAATTGTCGCGTGTTCAATCTGGTAATGCTTCAGTAAGTATTCCTGAATACGCCTTAGCAGCGCATCGTGATCGTGAGGCGGTACCACCTGTGCGTGCAGCGTCATCATCGGTTTTTCGCCAACCTGCCATAAATGAACATGGTGGATGTTCCTGACCTCGGGAATATTCAGCGTCAGATCTTTCTGTAGCGCCTCAACGCTGAGCTGGCTCGGCGTGCCTTCCAACAGTTCGTGAATACTCTCTTTCAATAGCGCCCAGGCGCTACGCAGCACCAGACACGACACCAAAATAGAGAGAATCGGGTCGATAGGCGTCCAGTTGGTATAAAGGATGATGACGGCGGCAGCAATCGCGCCTACGGAGCCTAACAGATCGCCCAGCACATGTAGGGCTGCTGCGCGGACGTTAATATTTTTCTCTTCGCTACCGTGATGTAACAGCCAAAACGCCACGATGTTTGCCAGTAGTCCTGCAATGGCGACAAGCAGCATGGGGATGCCAGCAACGGGCTGAGGATCATAGAAGCGTTCAATCGCTTCCCAGAAGATAAAGGCAGTAATCAGTATCAGCGTTAGCGCGTTCACAAAGGCGGCAAGGGTAGTGAGCCGCAGATAACCAAAGGTATGGCGCGCATTCGGTTTACGCTGTGCGAAACGCACGGCGACAAGCGCGACGAACAGCGCAGCGGCATCGGTCAGCATATGGCCTGCATCCGCGAGCAGCGCCAGAGAGCCGGACAGCAGGCCACCAATAACCTCTGCCACCATAAACGTGGCGGTAATGATAAACGCGGCTAGCAGACGTTTACTGTTGCCTGATTCTGTGTGGCTGTGGTTATGTGCCATAAATCACCCTGAGTTACGTTTTCATTCCACTTTACTGAAACCCACAGAGAAAACCTACCCTGTGTTCACCGACCTGTCGGTTAGGCTATTTTTTGGTGAAAATAGGACGGATGCGGTATCTGAGAGCATTTGATCGCGCAAATCCCACTGATTTCAGCGTCCTGATAACAGCAGCTTGACATATAATAATCAATCTTCAATATGAAACATCCCGTTTCTCAAGCTACCTGCACTGGCGGGATGGCGCGTATTGGATGGGGCTAACATACCGTTTCGGAACCGATGGATTTATTTATGAATTACCAAAATGATGATTTAAGAATTAAAGAAATTAATGAACTTTTGCCGCCGGTTGCTTTGCTAGAAAAGTTTCCAGCCACGGAGAAGGCCGCGGAAACGGTATCGTTCGCGCGTACTGCTATCCATAAAATTCTTAACGGCAATGATGACCGCCTGCTGGTGGTGATTGGTCCTTGCTCGATCCACGACACGAAAGCGGCGAAAGAATATGCCGCGCGTCTGCTGACGCTGCGTAACGAGTTGAGTGACGATCTGGAAGTGGTCATGCGGGTTTATTTTGAAAAACCACGCACCACGATTGGCTGGAAAGGGCTAATCAACGATCCGCATATGGATAATAGTTTCCAGATCAATGATGGCCTGCGCATTGCGCGCCAGTTGCTGCTGGAAATTAACGATATCGGTTTACCCGCTGCGGGTGAATTCCTCGATATGATTACCCCGCAATACCTGGCGGATCTGATGAGCTGGGGCGCTATTGGCGCACGTACTACAGAATCTCAGGTACACCGTGAGTTGGCATCTGGCCTGTCATGTCCTGTTGGCTTTAAAAATGGCACTGATGGCACGATCAAAGTAGCAATTGATGCAATCAACGCCGCCAGTGCGCCGCACTGCTTCCTGTCTGTCACCAAATGGGGGCATTCGGCTATCGTGAATACCAGCGGTAACAACGATTGCCACATCATTCTGCGCGGTGGTAAAACGCCGAACTATAGCGCTGAGCACGTTAAAGACGTGAAAATTGGTCTGGAAAAAGCGGGCCTGACACCGCAGGTCATGATCGATTTCAGCCATGCGAACAGCAGCAAGCAGTTCAAAAAGCAGATGGAAGTCTGTACTGATGTCTGCGGACAGATCGTACAGGGCGAAAAAGCGATCATGGGCGTGATGGTGGAAAGCCATCTGGTTGAAGGCAACCAGAATCTGGAAAGTGGTGAGCCGCTGGTTTATGGCCGTAGCGTTACCGATGCTTGCATTGGCTGGGAAGATACAGAATCCCTGCTGCGCCAGTTAGCATCTGCCGTACGCGAGCGCCGCAATAAGTAATATCGAATAGCGTGACAGATAGCGGACAATAAAAAACCCGGCGCAGGCCGGGTTTTTTCATTTCAACGGTAAATTACTTCGCTTTACCCTGATTCGCTACTGCGGCAGCTTTTGCGGCGATTTCGTCCGCGTTGCCCAGGTAGTAACGTTTGATTGGCTTGAAGTTCTCGTCGAACTCATATACCAACGGCACGCCAGTCGGGATATTCAGTTCCAGAATCTCGTCTTCGCCCATGTTGTCCAGATATTTCACCAGTGCACGCAGTGAGTTACCGTGAGCTGCGACGATAACGCGCTCACCGCTCTTGATACGTGGCAGGATGGTTTCGGTCCAGTAAGGCACAACACGTTCGATGGTCAGCGCCAGGCTTTCGGTCAGTGGCAGCTCTTTGTCGCTCAGAGCAGCGTAACGTGGGTCATGGCCCGGGAAACGTTCGTCATCACGTGTCAACTCTGGAGGCGTGATTGCGAAACCACGACGCCATTGTTTAACTTGCTCGTCACCGTATTTCTCAGCGGTTTCGGCTTTGTTCAGACCCTGCAGTGCACCGTAGTGGCGCTCATTCAGTTTCCAGGATTTCTCAACTGGCAACCAGGCTTGATCCAGCTCGTCCAGTACGTTCCACAGTGTGTGAATGGCACGTTTCAGCACGGAGGTATACGCGAAATCAAAGGCAAAACCTTCGTCTTTCAGCAACTGACCTGCGGCTTTGGCTTCTGAACGGCCCTTTTCGGACAGATCAACATCGTACCAGCCTGTGAAGCGGTTTTCGTTGTTCCACTGGCTCTCACCGTGTCTTACCAGTACTAGCTTAGTTACAGCCATAGCTAAACTCCTTCCTATCCTAAGATTTCTGTGATAACTGATTTCATTATAGGGGTGGAGAACGGTTATCGGCAATCGATAGTCGATGGCAAGCGTGATTTATCCGCAGGTTATTTGCGTAAAATCACGCTCTGGCTTTACCGTTTCAGCAAACCGGAATCTCCCTTGTGCAATAACAGATAAACCGCTGGAATCACCAGCATCGACAGCAGTGGGGCACTAACCATCCCGCCTATCATCGGTGCGGCGATTCGCTGCATGATTTCGGAGCCGCTACCGCCTCCCCACATGATGGGAAGCAGCCCTGCCATAATCGTTGCCACGGTCATCATTTTCGGCCGCACGCGCAGAACCGCCCCTTCGTGGATCGCATCCATTAGCTGTTGGCGCGAAAGCGCCTGACCTGCCACACGGTGCTTTTCTACCGCATGGTTGAGGTACAGCAGCATGATGACGCCAAATTCCGCCGATACCCCCGCCAGTGCAATAAAGCCCACCGCACCGGCTACAGAAAGATTATAGCCGAGGATATAAAGCAGCCAGACGCCGCCAATCAGCGCGAAAGGTAAGGTTGTCATAATCAGCAGTGCATCTTTGATGCGGTTGAAGGTGATATAGAGCAGCACAAAAATGATCAGCAGCGTAAAGGGCACGACGATTTTCATTTTCTCCGTGGCGCGCTCCAGATACTCAAACTGACCGGACCAGCTCAACGACACGCCTTCTGGCAGCGTGACCTGTTGGGCAACGGCCTGCTGCATATCTTCAACGGCGGATTTCAGGTCGCGGCCGCGCAGGTCGACATAAATCCAGTCTGACAGCCGACTGTTTTCGCTTTTCAGCATGGGCGGCCCTTCGCTGACACGAACATCGGCCAGTTCTGCCAGCGTGACTCTGCTGCCATTGGCTGTCACGATGGGCAGGTCGCGCAATTTTTGCAGTGAATCGCGTAATTCACGCGGATAGCGGATGTTGATGGGATAACGCTGGCGACCTTCAATGGTTTCGCCGATGTTTTGCCCACCGATAAGCGTAGCGACCACCGACTGAAGTTCCTCGACGGACACGCCGTAGCGTGCGGCACGCTGGCGATCGATATCAATATCGATATAGCGTCCGCCCGCCAGTCGTTCTGCCAGCGCAGACGTCACGCCCGGAACCTGTTTTACTACCTGTTCGATTTGCGCGGCGGTACGTTCGATATCCTCGAGATTGTTGCCGTTAACCTTAATGCCCACCGGACTTTTGATACCGGTTGCCAGCATGTCCAGACGGTTGCGAATCGGCGGCACCCATACGTTGGCGATGCCCGGCAGGTTGACGGTACGATCCAATTCGGCAACCAGCTTGTCCATGGTCATGCCTTCACGCCACTGGTCGCGTGGCTTCAGCCTAATCGTGCTTTCCAGCATGGTCAGCGGCGCAGGGTCGGTTGCCGTGTCGGCTCGGCCTGCTTTGCCGAAGACCGACTCGACTTCGGGCAGCGTTTTAATCAATCGGTCTGTTTGTTGCAGCAATCGGCCTGCTTCCCGTGCGGAGATACCGGGTAGAGTCGAGGGCATATACAGCAGGTCGCCCTCATCCAGCGGCGGCATAAATTCGCTTCCCAAACGGCTGAGCGGAAATAGCGTCAGTAGCAGTAGCAGGCCGGAAACCAGCAGTGTGGTTTTCGGGTAACTCAGCACTTTTTGCAGCACGGGATGATAGAGCGCGATCAGCCAATGGTTAATCGGATTCGCCTGCTCGTCCGGTATCTTTCCGCGTACGAAATACCCCATTAACACCGGCACCAGCGTAATCCCTAATCCGGCGGCGACGGCCATGGCGTAGGTTTTGGTAAAGGCCAGTGGTGAAAACATACGGCCTTCCTGTGCCTCCAGTGAGAACACGGGGACAAACGACAGCGTAATGATCAGCAGACTGCAAAATAGCGCGGGGCCAACTTCCACCGCTGCCCGTTCAGCCAACTGCCACCACTCGTTATTCTGCGGCTGTTTCCCAGGGTTTTCATGCCGCCACTGTTCAATGACTTTATGCATGTTCTCTATCATCACGATGGCGGCATCCACCATCGCACCGATGGCAATCGCGATACCGCCCAGCGACATGATGTTAGCGTTCACCCCCTGATAACGCATGATGATAAACGCCCCCAGAATCCCCAGCGGCAGACTGATGATCGCCACCAGCGCCGAGCGGAAGTGAAACAGGAACAGGGCGCAGATAGCGGCGACGACGACAAACTCCTCCAGCAGTTTGAAGCTAAGCGTGTCGATGGCGTGTTCAATCAGCTGCGAGCGATCGTAGGTTGGGACGATTTCCACGCCTGCGGGCAGGCTTTTTTGTATTTCCTGTAACCGTGCTTTGACGGCATGCAGCGTATTCAGCGCATTTTTTCCATAGCGCATAACGATGATGCCGCCAGCCACTTCGCCTTCGCCATTCAGTTCGGCGATGCCGCGCCGCATCTCCGGGCCTTCTCTGAGCGTAGCCACATCCTGCAATAGCACAGGAATGCCGCTGCGGGTGGTAATCACCACGTTATTAAAGTCTTGTGCCGTTTTCAGGTAGCCGGTGGTGCGTACCATGTACTCGGCTTCCCCTAACTCCAGCACAGAGCCGCCATTTTCCTGATTAGCCGCCTGAACGGCACTGACGATCTGCTGGTGGGTGATGCCCTGCGTCCGCATACGTTCTGGATCGACGACGATCTGATACTGTTTGACCATACCGCCAACGCTGGCGACTTCCGCTACATCGGGAACGGTTTTTAGCTCATATTTCAACAGCCAGTCCTGAAAGCCGCGCAGATCGGCCAGACTGTATTTGCCGCTGCGATCAACCAGAGCGTATTCGTAGATCCAACCGACGCCAGTGGCATCCGGGCCGAGTGAGGTTTTCGCATCAGCAGGCAGACTAGACTGCACCTGACTGAGGTACTCCAGCACGCGGGATCGCGCCCAGTAGGGATCGGTGCCATCTTCAAACAGCACATAGACATAGGCGTCACCGAACATGGAAAAGCCCCGTACCGTTTTGGCACCTGGTACAGAAAGCATGGTGGTCGTCAGCGGGTAGGTCACCTGATTTTCTACGACCTGTGGCGCTTTACCCGGATAGCTGACGCGAATGATGACCTGTACGTCAGACAAATCGGGCAGGGCATCCAGCGGCGTTTTTTGCAGAGAAAGCAGGCCCCACGTCGCCATGAACAGCGCCGCCAGTAGAACCAGCAGACGGTTTTTGAGCGACCAGCGAATCACGTAGGCAATCATGGGTGACCTCCATGTCCGGCATGCGGATCGTCAGCGGGTAAAAAATGCAGAACGTGAATTCCGCTATCGTCCATGTTGAACTGGAAATTGACGGTGCTGCCGATCCCCACACCTTGTGGTAACCCTGACGATGGCAGCGTTAAGTCCATCGTCATCGGCGACCAGTTGAGTGCCGGAACGGCTTCATGCTCAATGGTGACCTGATTGCCGTTTATCGCTTTGATCACTCCCTGAGTTTGGTAGCCAACGGGGGCGGAGTGCGTTGTCGATGTTGTTGGGGGTATCGATGTCTCAGCATCAAGTTGTGGCAGTGCGCTGCGCAGACTGGCTTCGGAGTCAATCAGGAACTGACCAGAGGTGACTACGCTGTCGCCTTCTTTCAGCCCATCAATGATTTCCACCCAGTCGCCCAACGATGCGCCCGCGGTGACGCGGCGCGGGGTGAAATGGCCGCTACCGTCGCTCAGTAAAACCCTATTCTGGCTGCCGCTGACCAACAAGGCTTCCTGTGGGATCGCCAGACGCGGCTGTGCCTGAGTGTGAGAGCGTTGGACAGTCAGATACATACCGGGTTTGAGCTGCTGCTGCGGGTTGTCCAGAACAACGCGCGCTTTTAACGTGCGCGTCGTGCTATCCAACACGGGTAGTAGTTCGCTGATTTTGCCGTGGAAGGTTTTACCCGGCCAAGCGTTACTGGTAGCGCTGATATCGCTGCCGATCGTTAGCTGTGCTGCCTGTGCCTCTGGGTAATCGACATCTACCCAAATCGGGTTCAAGCTGGCAAGCTCGAATAACGGCTGGGCAGGACTTAACTGCATACCTTGCCGCACTTCCAGTTTGTTAACATAGCCACTTTCAGGCGCGATAATCGCGATCCTGTCTTGCGGTTTACCGCTACGTTCTACCTGCCGAATAATGGCTTCCGGCATGAATAGCAGTGACAGCCGCTGGCGAGCCGATTGTGTCAGCACTTCGTCGCCCAGTTGCCGTACCGCTAGATATTCGCGCTGCGCTGCCGCCCAGGTTGGGTTCCACAACGTGGCTAGCGTCTCGCCTTTCTTCACTTGTTGTTGCAGTGCATTGACCGTGAGTTTCTCGACAATACCGCCGCTAGGTGCGACCAGCGTGTGTAATCCGCGTTCGTTGAGTGTGACCGTGCCATAACCTGTGGTGCGGTCGTCAAGTTCGCGCATTTCTGCACGGGCTGTGCGAACGCCAAGGTTTTGCTGCTGACGGGCGCTGACGGTGACTCCGCCGTCTTCCTGCACGCCATCGGCATAGCGGGGAACCAGTTCCATATCCATAAAGGGCGATTTTCCCGGTTTGTCGAAGCGCTTATCCGGCACCATCGGATCGTACCAATAGAGAACGGATCGTTCTGGCTCGGCGGTAGAAGGCGAGTGCGGTGTTTGCTGTTTGCCAACCAGATAGCCCACGCCACCTGCACTGAGAATAGCCAGCGCTATCAGGCTAAGCATCAGTGATTTTTTCGTTACGGTTTTGGTCATCGCGTAGGGCTTCCCTGTGGCGTTAGATAGCGGATAGCGGCCCAGTATTGAGCCATCTCCCGAGCGGTATCCTGAACGGCAATTCGGCTTTCGAGCAGAGACCGGCGTGCATCCAGTACGGCGGAAAGATTACTACTGCCGGATTGATACTGAGCCTGAATCAGTTTGATGCGCTGCTGTTGCAGCGGGAGAATCTCGTTGCTCTGACGCTGCCAACGTGACTGTGCTGCTTGATATTGAGCAATCAGTGTATCGAGTTGCGCCTGATGTTCTCGCTCGGTGAGCAATACTTTGTCGCGCGCCTCCATACTGCGCGATACGTCTGCGGCATAGTCCTTATCCTGACGTTTGGATTTGAACAGCGGTAGATCGACTGTCACCATCATGCCGGCCATGTCATCGTAATCATCCCCACGTTTCGCGTAATAGACTTCAACATCGACATTAGGGATGGCGGCAACGGCTGACTGTGCGGAACGCGCCTGAGCCAACTCGGCTTCACGCTGTGCCTGTTGCATTTCTGGATGCTGATGAATGGTGCCGCTCAACACATCCGGTGAAGCTGGTAGCCGTTCAAAGCGAGGAAGATCGCCGTTTACATTGATATCTGCAATGCCAGTAAGCTGCACCAGTCGGGCATGTGCAATGCGGGTGTCCCGCTCGGCATCAGCCTGTTTGTCCTGCATGGTTGCCAACGTCAGGCGGGCATCCAGCACGCTACTCGCTTCACTACCGGCCGCCACGCTCGCTTTTTGCGAGGCGAACTGCCGCTGGCTTTCGTTGACCAGCGCCGTGACCTCGCTCAGTGCTTTGCGTGAGAGCGCGAGATCCAGCCATGCCTGAGCAGTTTCTCGTTGCAGGCGAGCACGGATACTTTCGCTATTACTTTGCAGCACATTGGCTTCTACCCGAATGGCCTGTGCCTTGCTATCACGTTTACTGCTGCTGACGTAGGTTTGCATGACGCCGATACGTTGCATCGTCATGCCTTCCCGTGTGAGTCGGCTACCATTGTTGCCGCCCAATGGCAGGTTTTCGACGCCAAATTTCAGTTTAGGGTCGGGAAGCTGTGTGGCGGAGTCGGCCATGTTCTGTAGCGCGTTAATCTGGTGTTGATTAGCTGACAGATCGGCGGAGTAACGTTCCGCTGCCTGTAAGGCCTGTTCAAGACTCAGATCTGCCGCAAAAACGGCGGCAGGTAGCCACAGCAACATCGCCAGACACGCGCGCGCGGCGTCGTGTTTGGATAAGTTCATGATGTGCTCCGATTAAGGCTGTTGTGGCGTAATCGCGGTCAGGATGTAGCCGCTGTCATTCTGGACAAAGCTGAATGTGACTGGCGTGTTGACAGGGAGTGGTGTTATTTCGCCACTTGATGGCAACGTGAATGCCATTGTCATAGCGGGCCATTTTAGGTCGGCAATCGGAGCATGGGAGAGCGTGACGCTGTTGGTATCCCATTTCTTTATGGTGCCACTGCTTTGATAAACGGCGGCAGTGGCCGCAGGGGGATTGGTATGCATCATCGCGTGATGCTGGTGGTCGTTTGCCCACACGGGGAAGATGAAGGAAGAGACGAAAAAAATCAGGCTGCTGATAATGGCTGAGTAAGTGATACGCATAAAAATAATCCCAATGAAAATAATTGATAAACAAGGTGTTGCGCTCGATGGCGCAGGTGTTATCAATCGCTTGGGTTATTCTCTGAATCGGCAGAAGCGGATCTCAGCGGGAGGGCCAACCGCAGGAGGAGATAACCAGAGATCACATGCCTGATTAAGCGTGATTGGGTTATCCGCTAAAACGAGTTCATTACTGACTGGCAGCGCCAACAATGCCAGCGATCCATTATCCTGCTTCACACTATCCGGCACGCAGTGCTTTTCACACAGCGGCGTTTGCTGGTCTGCTGCGTAAGACGCTTTCGCTGCATGGTTAGCATGAGAGGATAGCGGCTGAACGTCAGCCTGTTGCAGATGTGCTTGATGCTGGATAGTGGGGGATGCCTGACTGAGCGTCATGTCGCATTGATGACCTGCGATAGCCAGTTGTGCATTCAGGAAAAGCCAACACAGTGCCAATAGCCATCCCCACCTGCCTTTATGGCGCAGATGATGAATGAGTAATGGAGACCGTGATGATGCAGACATGGCATTTCCTTTTTGGACGTCATGGAAGTGTAAGCGCCTGAGCTGGAAGGGGGCAAGCGGGGAATGGCATAGTTTTGTAAAGTAGTTTTGTAAATTGGCAGATACTCATCTGCCAATGTTATCAATGAGTTAATTATATTTAATCGTGCGGTTACTGGATGAGAAACTGGTACGTGGTATCCGAGCGATAGACTTTCCCCGGTTTTAGCCAGCAGTCGGGCTGTGGCCAGTCTGGATGATTCGGGCTGTCCGGCAGGAATTCGCTTTCCAGCGCGACACCGGCATAGTTTTCATACTGACCACCGTCTCGCGAAGGTGTTCCGGCCAGAAAGTTGCCGCTGTATAGCTGTAAGGCAGGAGCACTGGTGAAAACGCTCATCAGCACGCGACCATCGGATGACCACAAATTAGCAGCCGGACTTTCGCTGGATCCGCAGGTGCGATGTAATAAATAGGCGTGATCGTAGCCGCCGACGGCCATTTGATCGCTATCGCGTAAGAAATCTTCCTCCAGCGTTTTTGGCTGGCGGAAATCCATTCCGGTAACGTTAACCGGTGTCAGATCGGCGTTAGGAATGCCCGCGCTATTGACCGGCAAATAATAGTCGGCAAATAGCTGCAACTGGTGCTTACGTACATCAGTCAAATCGCCATCAAGGTTGAAATACGCGTGGTTGGTCAGGCAAACGGGGCAGGCTTTCTCCACGGTAGCCTGATACGAGATTTCTAACGAATTATGTTCGGTCAGCGCGTAAGTGACCTGCACGTTAAGGTGTCCTGGATAGCCTTGATCGCCATCCGGCGAGTGCAGCTGATAAGTCACCTGTGTTGCATCCTGACTCGCAATTCGCCAGCGGCGGGCATGAAAGCCTTTTGGGCCGCCGTGCAACTGGTGCTCGTTTTGGTTTGGTACCAGATGAAAGGTTTCTGTTTCTCGGCTGAATGTGGCTTTGGCTATGCGGTTGGCATAGCGGCCAATCGATGCTCCGAGGTAAGCGCTTTGCTGAGGATACTGTTCAGGCGATGCACAACCCAATAGGACTTCTCGCACTTCACCCTCTGGCAGCGGGAGCTCACAGGAAAGCCAGGTTGCACCCCAGTCCATCAGACGCACGCGCATGCCTGCCTGATTCTGCAAGGTCGTTAATTGAAACGGCTGACCATCTGGTGCCAGCGTGCTAAGACTTTCATTCAACATGACTTGCTCCTGTAGAGGCCCGACAAGATAGAGGGGCGATGCGTGTAATGCTGGGGGAGGCAGCAGAAATGAGTTTGCTGACAAAGTACGACGAGCGGTGATAATGGGTAGATCGTAAAGACGCTGCAAGTACATCCCTGTAAGCTCGAGCCGCGCAGATATGAATCTCATCCCTGAGATTCACCCTTTCAGGGTCGTCGCAAGCGACGTTCAAAAACGTTCCTGACGTTTTTGTCCCTGGCGCGGACGCTTTACTCTTCTATCCCATTATCATCGTTCTCGTTCCGCAAATGGGTTTGTCGACGGTCTGAATCCGCTCTGCTTCTCTTCCCTTAATCCGTCACTCGACGTGAAAAAACGTCGTTATGCGTCTTCGTACCCATTAGGGTGGTTGGACTGCCAGCGCCAGGTATCCTGCGCCATCTCTTGTAATGAGCGTGTGACTCGCCAATTAAGATCTTTCGCTGCACGTTCTGCATCCGCCCAATAAGCTGGCAGATCGCCTTGACGGCGCGGGGCAAAATGGTGAGCCAGCGGCCTACCACAGGCCTGACTAAAGGCTTCAACGACCTGCAATACACTGTAGCCCACGCCTGCACCCAGGTTATAGATATGTACGCCAGCACGATTTTGTAGGGTATTCATGGCGGCGATATGACCGTCAGCCAGATCGACAACGTGGATGTAATCGCGTACGCCAGTGCCGTCAACGGTAGGGTAGTCATTACCGAAGATCGCCAGCGACTCTCTCCGGCCAACAGCAACCTGAGCGATATAAGGCATCAGGTTATTGGGAACACCTTGCGGATCTTCGCCCATCTCGCCTGATGGATGCGCACCGACTGGGTTGAAATAACGCAACAGCGTAATACTCCATTCCGGTTCCGCATGTTGCAAATCTTGTAGGATCTGCTCAACCATCAGCTTGCTGCGGCCATAAGGGCTGGCTGGGTGTCCGGTTGGGAAACTTTCCTGATAAGGCGTGTGTGGTTGATCGCCATAAACGGTGGCGGAGGAGCTGAAAATCAGGTTTTTCACACCGGCTTTCTTCATCGCTTCAACCAGCACGAGCGTACCGTTGACGTTATTGTCATAGTAACTCAGCGGCTCACGCACGGATTCACCCACGGCTTTTAAGCCTGCAAAGTGGATGACGGCGTCAATGGTGTGCTTAGCGAAAATGTCGTCCAGCAGTGCGCTGTCGCGGATATCTCCCTGATAAAAAATAGGCGTCTTATCCGTTAAACGCGTAATGGTTTTAACGACGCTAGCCTTGCTGTTACACAAGTTATCGAGAATGACGGGAGTGTGCCCAGCAGCCAGCAATTGTACGCAAGTATGACTTCCTATGTAACCGCTACCACCTGTGACGAGAACGTTCATAATGACCTCTATTATCGCAATGCTGCAAAATAACATGGCTAGGTGCTGAAAAAGGTGATCTACAGCGAGAATTCGCCTCTGTTATTGATGATTTTTTTACGAATAAATGTAGTGAAGCGTAAGCTACAGTGTAATTGAGCCTGGCTTTCTACCCTATGTTTTATTTTGTGGTAGCGTTATCATCCCTGTTTTTAGGCGTTATCTCCATAGCTCATCAATTTGATAGTCATAGATACCATTTTGCGGGACGAAAGTGAGCCGATGCGTGATGCACTCAGGCGCGTCTTCCGCGTGATGGGAAACAAAGAGTAGCTGCGTTTCGCCCTCGCCAATCAGAATATCCAGCCAGCGGCGTATCAGTTGGCGATTGAGCGGATCAAGCCCCTGTAGAGGTTCATCAAGAATGAGCAAGGCAGGGTGTTTGACTAACGCTCGGGCAATCAGCGTCAGACGCTGCTGACCCCAGGAGAGCGACTGAAACGGGGTATCAGCGATAGCGCCATTGAGACCAAGCAAGGTGAGCCACTGTTCGGTCAGGTGACGTTGACGATCGGAAACTGCTTGATAAATACCGATAGAGTCAAAGAAACCAGACAGGATGACGTTACGCACGCTGGTGCTGACACGGTAATCCAAATGGAAGCTGCTACTGACATAACCGATGTGGCGCTTGATATCCCAGATGGTTTCACCGCTGCCGCGCTTACGGCCAAATAGGGTGAGATCATTGCTATAGCCTTGCGGGTGATCGCCGGTAATCAGGCTGAGCAGCGTCGATTTCCCTGCGCCATTTGGTCCGACGATCTGCCAATGCTGGCCGGGCAATACTTCCCATGTCAGCTTGTGCAGAATAGGGCGATCGTTGTACTGCACTACACCGTTGCGTAGCAAAATACGCGCTTCATCGGCGGGTAGTGTCATATACCGTTGTGGATCTTCGGGTTCTGGCAGTGAATTTCCCGACAGCTTTTCGCTAAATGCGAGCTGAGCCACCAGTGCTTCAGAGAGGATCGCCTCACGCTCACCGACGCGGGTCAGCGTACAGTCTGCCAGCACACCAACATGGTTGATGAAATCAGGGATATCATCAAACCGGTTCAGAATGAGTACCAGTGTGTAGCCAGCGTTTGCCAGTTTCCGCATTTCGTCAGCAAGCTGCTGGCGAGAGGCAATATCCAGCCCATCAAAAGGTTCATCAAGGATCAGCAGATCGGGCTGAGGCATCAGTGCCTGACAAAGCATTGCCTTGCGAGTTTCCCCCGTCGAGAGGTACTTGAAGCGACGATCCAGCAAATGCGCAATACCAAATTGGCGTGCCAGCTGTTCACAACGTGCGGGATCGTTGAGGCTATCCTGGATCACTTCTGCCGTAGTGCGGCCAGTGTCATCCTCACCTTCACTTAATAGATCGGTGTTATTGCGCTGCCACTCGTCGGAAACCAGCTTTTGTAATTGTTCAAACGACAGACGAACAGGATGTTGAAATCCGGTTATTCGTTCACCGCTCAATAACGGTAGCTCGCCAGAGATCGACCGTGCCAGTGCCGATTTACCACTTCCGTTGGCCCCGACAAAGGCCCAGCACTGGTTTTGTTCAAGCGTCAGTTCGTCCAAACGCAGCATGCGGGTATCGCTGAGACGAAACAACCCTTGCGTAATTTTCAACAATGACATCTTCTATCCTTCGTCAGTGGCCTGTAGCGCTAAAGTGGTATTAACAAAGCGTGGCGATGATGACTCGGTCGGCATGGAAACAGGCCTTCACATCCATTCCCTGTTGCAGCTTTTGCTGCTCAAGCAAGGTATTCGGCACCATGGCACACAGCGTTTCTCCCCCAGTTAGCGTAATCAGAATTTCGCTGTTTTCCGCACCGTGCTGAATGGCCTGAATTTGTCCTGGCAAGACGTTATCTACTGCAGGCGCGGCGGAGGTAGCGGCATACACATCGATCCACGGTGCTTTAATCAGCGCCAGCACCTCTTTCCCTTTCTGTAATTGCAGACGCTCGGCGCTTTGTTGCGTAATAAGCGCGCTGATCGTTGTTTTACCATCGGCGAGTAAAATATCCAGATGTTGTTGCACCTGTTCTTCACCGCGTGCGAGCACAGTTCCAAAGAATTGATTACGTGCGCTGGTTTGCAGCGAGAAACGCGCGATGGCTGCCAGCAGGCTATCCAATGGCAGTCCATCTTCCTGCAAGACATCAAAGGCTTTTTGCTGAATTTGTGCGAGTAAATCGTACAGCTGAAGAAGGCGTTCGCCATAGCGGGTGAGTTGTGCGCCGCCGCCGCCTTTGCCGCCCGTCATGCGCTCGACGATAGTTTGCTCGGCCAGTTGGTTCATCTCATTGATGGCATCCCATGCGCTTTTGTAGCTAATTCCCGCCAGTTTGGCTCCCTGACTGATTGAACCGGTATGACGAATTTGCTTGAGCAATTCAATACGCCGCGGGTCGGCGAATAAACGCTGTTGGAGTTTCAGGGTGAGAAGAATTTCAGCCTGCATAGTGGGAGCACCGTCGGTGAGTTTAATTCTCTGTATTGTCGCTATTTTCTTCATCAGGGGCAAATCGCACAAATAGACGCACTATTTTCTCTTACTGCGGTAGACTAGATCACAATTACGACGATTTCGGTTTACGGTGAAATAGCGTACCAAAAGGGCTAAAGTAGCGTTACCGTTGCAATAAGTGAGGTAAGCATGTTGGAGTTGTTGAAGAGCCTGCTGTTTGCAGTTGCCATGGTTCCTGTGATGATGGTGATTATCATGGGTGCGATTTATTGCCTGGGCGAAGTATTTAACGTGTTGTCACGCATCGGCCATTCTGACGGCCAGCGCGCAAAGAATCAGCACTGATTCACGATCCTTTTCTATTTTGATGTCCGGCTTCTTGCCGGACATTTCTTTTCTACCTCCTAACCTCCTAATATACCCCTAGATAATTCGAGTTTCAGGCAGGCGGCAAGAGAAGGAATCCCGATGAGCTTACTCAAGTAAGTGATTCGGGTGACTGAACGCAGCCAACGCACATGCAACTTGAAGTATGACGGGTGTATCTACCTCTTTAAAGCACATGACACTGCTTCATAATTCGTTATATTATTATTTACACAACGATAATTGTCAGGAGACAAGAATGAAGCAGCAATGGTTAAAATGGTTCGCCGCATTGACACTCAGTGCAGGAATGGCGTTGCCCGCGGTGGCAGAAGATAAAGTCACGGTGTTCGCCGCGGCATCATTGACGAATGCGTTGCAGGAGATCGCTACGCAATATCAGAAAGAGAAAAACGTCGCTGTCGTGGCGTCTTATGCCTCATCTTCAACGCTGGCTCGCCAGATTGAGCAAGGTGCACCTGCCGATCTGTTCATCTCCGCTGACCAACAGTGGATGGACTATGCGCAAGATAAAAACCTGATGGATATCGCTACGCGTCATACGTTGCTGGGCAATGAGCTGGTAGTTATTGCGCCGAAGGCGAGTGCGCAGAAAGAGATTAACATTGACGATAAAACGGACTGGAAAAGCCTGCTGAAAGACGGACGTCTGGCCGTTGGCGACCCAGATCATGTGCCTGCCGGGATCTATGCCAAGGAAGCGTTACAGAATCTGAAAGCCTGGGATGAACTTTCCCCGCTGATGGCGCGAGCCAACAACGTGCGCGCAGCCATGGCGCTGGTGGAACGTGAAGAAGCCCCGCTGGGTATTGTTTATGGTTCTGATGCGGTTGCTAGCGATAAAGTTAAGGTCATCGGTACGTTCCCAGCGGCGAGCCACAAGCCTGTCGAATATCCGATGGCGATAGTGAAAGAGCATAAAAACGCTGCGGTTACCGGCTTTTATGACTATCTGAAAACACCTGAAGCGGCCGCAGTGTTTAAACGTTACGGCTTCGCGCCGCGTTAATGATGCTGAGCGATTACGAATGGCAGGCGGTTGAGCTGAGCCTCAAAGTTTCCGTTGTGGCTGTGGCGTGCAGCTTGCCGTTTGGGATACTGATGGCGTGGGTTTTGGTGCGCTGTCGGTTTCCCGGCAAATCACTGCTGGATAGCATTATCCATTTACCATTGGTGTTGCCACCCGTGGTCATTGGTTATTTGTTGCTGGTGGCGATGGGAAGACGCGGCGTAATCGGTTCCTGGCTTTATGACTGGTTCGGCTTCAGCTTTAGTTTTAGCTGGCGCGGTGCTGCGTTAGCGTCGGCGATTGTCGCGTTTCCGTTGATGGTTCGGGCGATCCGGCTGTCGCTTGATGCCGTCGATACGCATCTGGAACAAGCCGCTCGGACATTGGGTGCCTCGCCTTGGCGCGTGTTTTTCACCATCACATTACCGCTCTCTTTTCCTGGGATCGTGGTTGGAACCGTATTGGCGTTTGCCCGTTCGCTTGGCGAGTTTGGCGCGACCATTACGTTTGTCTCCAATATTCCCGGCGAAACCCGAACCATTCCACTGGCGATGTATACCCTGATTGAAACACCCGGAGCAGAAGCTGATGCAGCAAGGCTGTGCATCATTGCCATCGTCTTGTCGCTGGCTGCGCTGATGGCATCGGAGTGGCTAACAAACTGGAGCCGCAAGCGGTTGGGGGGATAATGCTGCAACTCGATTTTCATCAACAGCTGGGTAGCCTTGAACTCCACGTTCAGTCTGAACTGCCCGCCAACGGTATTACCGCTATTTTCGGTGTGTCTGGGGCAGGAAAAACCTCACTGATCAACGCTGTTGTTGGCCTGACCCGACCTGATGGCGGCCGGATTGTGCTCAATGACCATGTGCTGGTGGATACGCAGCAGCGTGTTTTCCTGCCGCCAGAAAAACGACACATCGGTTATGTGTTTCAGGATGCTCGCCTGTTTCCGCATTATCGTGTACGCGGTAATTTGCGCTACGGCATGGCTGAAAAAATGGCATCGCAGTTCGATGACATCGTCAATTTACTGGGTATTGAGCATTTACTTAATCGCTACCCGCTGACGCTATCTGGCGGAGAAAAACAGCGCGTTGCGATTGGTCGGGCGTTGCTGACTGCGCCAGAATTGCTGCTCATGGATGAGCCGCTGGCATCGCTGGATCTGCCCAGAAAGCGTGAGCTGTTGCCCTATTTGGAACGGTTGGCGAAAGAGGTCAATATTCCCATTCTGTATGTCAGCCATAGTCTGGAAGAAATTGTCCGGTTAGCCGATCATGTTGTGGTGCTTGATAAAGGCAAGGTGAAAGCGCAGGGGCTGCTGGAAGAGGTGTGGGCCAGTAGCGCGTTACGCCCTTGGTTACCGAAAGATGAGCAGAGCAGCATTCTGAGTGTGCGCGTGTTAGCACAGCATGAGCATTACGCAATGACGGCATTGGCATTAGATGACCAGCAGGTATGGGTCGGAAAAGTCGAGCTGGCGCAGGATGCCGTATTGCGCATTCGCGTGAATGCCGCCGATGTCTCTCTGGTGCTACAGCCGCCGGAAAAAAGCAGTATCCGTAATGTGCTGCGTGCCAGCGTGGAGGAATGCATTGATGTCGACGGACAGGTTGAAGTGAAGCTGGCCGTCGGCCAGCAGACGCTGTGGTCCCGTATTACACCGTGGGCACGGGACGATCTCGCGCTTCATCCGGGGCAAATGCTCTATGCGCAGATTAAGAGTGTGTCGATTACGGCGTAAACACAGGCTGAGCGCTAAGGCAGTGTCCTGCATCGCTCGGTCTATTGTGTGGAACAGCCGATATTCTGTGACTAAGATAACAAATTGAGGATTGAGAGTGATTTTCAATTCGTTTTTTCTACCGTGTGAACAAGGTAGTCAGATAAGTTATCCCGGCTTCATTATTTTTTCATCATAAAAAGTAATCGATTACTTTTTGTTTTCACCTGTGCTACGGGATAAAAATAGGAGAAGGATATGCCTTGTATGACATTGTTACGCCGTGCGTTCGCGATACCGCTGTTGTTGATGGTTTCATCTGGTCTGGCGCTTGCTGAGCGTCCAGCAGAAAATCAGAAAATAGCGTTGCAGATGTATACGCTGCGTAGCGTGAGTACGCTTGATGAGCAATTCTCTATGGCGCACAACGCTGGATTTAAGGCCGTTGAGCTTGTGGGGACGCACGGTATCAGTGCGCCAGAAATGAAGGGGTTGCTGGGGAAATATCAGTTGAAAGCCATTGCTGCGCATGTCCAGTTTGGCGAACTGAAAGGTAATATGGCTGAGGTTGTGGCCTTTAACAAAGCCATCGGCAACCGCATGATTATTGTGCCGTGGCTCAATGTTGAAGACCGACCCAATAGCGCAGAAGGGTGGCAGCGCTTTGGTGCGGAAATGAACGATCTTGGGCGTGAACTGAAGAAGCAGGGCATGCAACTGGCTTATCACAACCACAATTTTGAGATGAAGAAGTATCGCGGTAAAACGGCGCTGGAAATCCTGTTAGATGGCGCAGAGCCAGAGAATCTGATGCTGGAAATGGATGTTGCCTGGGTATCCCGAGGTGGGCAGGATCCAGCGCGCCTTCTGCGCCAGTACAAAGGCCGCATTTACTCGATTCATGCGAAAGACAATACCTCTATCGGTATCCGCGATGATGAAATGAACTTTGCGCCACCGGGCGAGGGCATTTTGGCGTGGGAAGAGATTCTCCCTGCGGCGGCCAAAGCGGGCACCCAATGGTTTGTTGCTGAGCATGATTTGCCGAAAGATCCGCAGGCTATTATTTCCGCTGCTTACCAGTCGTTATATGAAAAACTGAGTAAGATAAAAAGTAAGTAAGAAATAGCGATACCAACCTGCGGTCAACGAGCCGCAGGTTGTCAGACGTGGGATTATGAACGGTGTATTCTGCGTGAGTTAGCTGGATGCCCGTTCGACAAACGTCCATTCCAGTAAACGCTTTTCTGTTTCGCTGGCAGGTTGGTCAATCTGTTGTAACAACAATTTCACGGCTTCTCTGCCGATATGCGCAGACGGTTGTTGAATTGTGCTGAGCTGCGGTGAAGTGATGAAGCCCAGTTCTGAACCGTCAAAACCGATCACGGCAATATCCTGCGGCGCACTCAGCCCCGCCTCACAGATTGCAGATAGTGCACCGGCTGCCAACGTGTCGGACACCACGAAGACGGCGTCCGGGCGCTCTGGGGCGTTAAGTAGCTCATTCATTGCCGCTTTTCCACCCTGATAGCTCAAGGCGCTGGCGTATTCTACCTTGCCATAATCAAACGCATTTTCCGCGATAACGTCACGATAGCCTTTCTCTCGCTGCTGGGCGTAGAGATAATTCATATCGTGGTTAATCATTGCGATACGGCGGCGGCCTTTGCCAATAAAGTGATTAATCACGAAACGGGATGCTTCTGCGTTATCAATACCGACGGATGAAATGGCAGACGTGTCGTCATGCTCGGCACACTGCACCCAAGGCGCGGTGCCAATCATGTCCTGAAGTGCAGAAAGCGTTGAAATAGCGTCCATGGTGATCACGCCGTCGACCATTTTACCGGACAGCAGTTGCAGGCTGGAGTGGGCGCGAACAATATCGGCACCTGAATTGCACAGAAGAATACGGTAGCCGTTTTCTTCTGCTTCTGCCTCGATGCCTTTTACCACATCAGCACAGAAGGGGTTCGCAATGTTGGAAACCATAACCAATAACATGTGGCTGCGTGCGGTACGTAGCTGTCGGGCCAGTAAATTTGGCTGATAATTACTGTTTTTTATCGCATTGAGAACACGTTCCCGGTTTTGCGGCTTCACGGTATCAATGTTGTTCAACACCCGTGAAACCGTTGCGACCGAGACACCCGCTATCCGTGCTATTTTTTGAATCGACATAATTCAGAAGGCACTCACGCTACTATGCTTGGCTGAGCAGATTACCATAAATATATCTGGCTGCATCCCGCAGGCGTCGCACCTGCGGGATGTATAACATAAGAGAATGAATCGCCTGATACCTTAGCTGGCGACCTTCACCCACGTTTGCTGCTGATGGCTTTGTACGATGGCGTCAATGATGAACATGATGTTTGCACCGTCGTAGAAGGTGGCAAAAGTGAACGGATCGACGCCTGGCTGTTTGCCGTCGCGTAGATAGGTGTAAAAATTCACCATCATATTTTTGAACGCATCCGGCCAGCCTTCGATATGACCGCCGGGGAAGTGGACTGCGGCGGCGGCTTCCGGGTTCAGCAACGATGGATCATCCGACAACAGCTGATTGGGTTTATCGCGATGGCCGATCCATAGCTGCTGCGGTGTTTCCTGATCCCAGGCCAGCGATCGTTCGCTACCATTCACTTCGAACGTTAGGCGGTTTTTCCGGCCCGCGCTGACCTGAGAAACGGTAAACGATCCGCGGCTACCATCATCAAAGCGCAGTAAAACGGTCGCGTAATCTTCGGTTTTAACTGGTTTGTCGTCGTACTCGGGCAGCGTATCGGATGAGGAGAACGTGGCTGCGCCATTCCGATTGGATTTGCGTATCGGATGGACGATAGCGAAATCTGCGAACACTTCGACAATTTTCCGACCAGAAATAAATTGCACCGTATCGCACCAGTGCGAGCCGATATCAGCCACTGCACGAGAAATACCGCCGTATTCCGGTTCAACGCGCCAGTTATAGTCGGTGTCGTGCAGCATCCAGTCTTGCAGATAGCCGCCGTGTACCGCAAAGAGTCGGCCTATTTCCTGATGCTTAATCATGCTGGCTGCCTGCTGCACCATGCTAAATTGGCGATAGACAAAGCTGACGCCGTGGACAACCCCTTTTTCTTCTGCCAGTGCGACCAGTTCACGCGCTTCTTCGCTGGTCATACACAGCGGCTTTTCCGAAAAAACGTGTTTACCGGCCTGAATAATCTGCTTATTGATCGCCGCATGGAGATGGTTTGGCGTGCAGTTGTGGATCGCGTCGATGCCTGGATGATTTAACAAATCAGCGACGCTGCCGTAGGCATGAGGAATGTTGAGCTGACGGGCTTTCTGTTGAGCGATATCCAGCGAGTTTTCTGCCAATGCGACTACTTCAACAAAGCCGAGGCGACGAATCGCCTCTATATGTGCTGGGCCAATAAAACCGGAACCAATAATGCCAACGCGGATCATTCTGCGTCCTCCTCTTTTAATCCCAACATTTTTCTTACTAACGGACGATCGTCGCTGGTGGCGGCAAAATCGTCAAAGGCGCGCTGAGCGACAGGGATAATGTGGCGATTGATGAATGCTGCACCTTCTTTCGCCCCGCAATTGCTGTCTTTCAGGCAGCATTCCCACTCAAGCACCGCCCAGCCGTCGTAATCGTATTGGGCAAGTTTGCTGAAGATAGCGCCAAAATCGATCTGCCCATCTCCCGGTGAACGGAAGCGCCCGGCGCGTTCAGCCCATGACTGATAGCCGCCGTAGACGCCGCTTTTGCTCGATGGGGTAAATTCTGCATCTTTCACATGGAACGCTTTGATTCGCGCATGGTAGCGATCGATAAAGCCCAGGTAGTCCATCTGCTGCAAATGCATATGGCTCGGATCGTAAAGAATATTGGCGCGTGGGTGATGATTGACGACATCAAGGAAGCGTTCAAAGGTCACGCCGTCGTGCAAATCTTCGCCAGGATGCAGCTCGTAACACACATCCACGTCGTGTTCGTCAAAACAGTCGAGGATTGGCGTCCACAGTCGGCCGAGTTCTTTAAAGGCCTCTTGAATCAGGGCTTCTTTACGCGGTGGCCACGGGTAAAAATAGGGCCAGGCCAGCGCGCCAGAGAATGTGGCGTGGGCGTTGAGCCCTAAGCGTGAAGAGGCTTTTGCTGCCTGCTTTATCGCTGAGATGGCCCACTGCTGGCGAGCCTGCGGATTGCGGCGGTAGGCTGGTGGGGCGAAATCGTCAAAGGCAGCGTCATACGCAGGGTGGACGGCGACAAGCTGTCCTTCCAAATGGGTCGACAGTTCGCTGATAGTCAGCCCGTGCTGTGCCAATAGACCTTTCACTTCATCACAATACGTTTGGCTGTCGGCGGCGGTGGCGAGATTGAATATATGTGGATGATTGCAGGGAATTTGCAGCGCTTTAAAGCCTAATCCGGCTGCCCATTGCGCCAGATTTTCCAGCGAGTTAAAGGGAGCCTGATCGCCAATATACTGGGCGAGAAAAATACCCGGTCCTTTTAACGTTTTCATTATTACCTCCTTTGGCAACGGGTTGTGGTCATGAATACCGTTGCACGATTGCGATAGCAGTAGTGGAGAATGCGTAAGGATGAGGTGCCATAGGCGGCCTCATCCCGTTTTCTCCTTAAGTAATCCGTATCAGACGGTTAGGCGCGCTCTTCTTTATATTTGAAGGAGAAGAGGAAAATAATGGCGATGATTGCTGCGGCAACCGCAGGAATCCACCAGAACGTTGCCCAGATTTCGGGAGCGTTTAGCGTACCGTTGTCGAAGAGGCGGTTGTAAATCGCACCGGAAACCTGCGATCCCAGTAGCATGCCGATCCCATAGGTGAACAGAACCACCAGACTCTGTGCCTGACCTTTGATTTTTTCTCCGGCGATACGGTCTGTGTAGATAAAGCCAATGACGAAGAAGAAGTCATAGCAGACGCCGTGCAGCAGAATGCCGATATAGAGCAGCCAGCGCGTTTCTTCATTCACGCCCATGGCGAAGAGGGCATAGCGCACGAACCACGCCACCATGCCGATGAACAGCATGTATTTCACACCCAGCTTTCTAAACAGCAGCGGGATGATCAGCATAAAGACGATTTCGGACATCTGACCAAATGACATGGCGGTGCTGACGTCGCTGATGCCCGTATTGCTCAGGAAGGACGCGGTGTAAGCATAATAGGTGCCTAGAGGGATGGAGATCAGCATGGCGCAGATGGCAAATACCAGAAAATGGCCTTTCTTCAGCAGCGCGAACGCATCGGCACAGAACAGATCGCGCAACGCCAGCGGTAAGCCTTTTGCCGGGGCTGGGGTATGCGGTAGCGTCAGACTATAGGCTGCCAGAATGGCAGAGCACGCGGCAGCGACGTAGAAAATATTGACACTTGCTGAGATGCCTGCTGTCCCGATGCAGACTCCGGCGACGATCCAACCGATGGTGCCGAAGACTCGCACAACAGGGAAACTTTTCTCACTGTTAGTCAGGTTATGGAACGCGATGTTGTTGGTTAATGCTAGCGTTGGCATAAAACACAGCGTGTAGGCGAACAGCAGGATCAATAGCTGTGAGCCGTCTTCATTGATCAACGCGGTAGGCACAAACCACAGGATGACTGCGCCGATGAGGTGCAGCAGTGCCATGACTTTCTGTGAGGGGAAGAAGCGGTCAACCACCATGCCCAGTACAAATGGAGAAAGGATCGAGGCGATCGGTCCAGCAGAGAAGGCGTCGCCAATCATGGCAGCCAAATTATACTGTGTCATAACCAGGCCAAGGGTGACTGACCATGAACCCCAGATGAAGAACTCTAAGAACATCATGAGCGACAGTCTGGGAACCACGAAGGCCGGCTGTAACGATTTGGTAGTGGTGTTTTCAGATGAAGAAACCATACGGTATCCCTCTTAAAAGTAATCGATTACAATTTGTGTTTTCAGAATGTAATCGATTACTTTTAACTTAACCGCAGCTTCTAGCCATAAATGAGATCCTTATCACTAGAAAGTTATATAGCCATAGCGTATCGGGCTGTTTTCGCGCAATGATCGGGTATCTGCTTTGCTTGAGGGGAAAAGAAAAATGACGCACTTTGTTTTAGTGGGCGATGTCGGCGGCACCAATACGCGTTTGGTGCTGTGTGACGCCATGACGGGCGAATTGTCGCAAATCGAGACGTATTCCGGGCTGGATTTCCCTTCTCTGGAAGGGGCGATTCGTGATTACCTCGATTCGCGGCAGGTCACGGTGCAAGATGCCTGTATCGCGATTGCCTGCCCGATTACTGGTGACTGGGTGGCGATGACGAACCACACCTGGGCATTTTCCATCGCTGAAATGAAAGCGAGTCTGGGTTTACGCCATTTTGAGGTTATCAACGATTTTACTGCTGTTTCCATGGCGGTTCCGGTGATGGGGAGTGACAGTTTGCTTCAGTTCGGTGGCGGGGAACCCGTGCCGGGTAAGCCCGTTGCTGTGTATGGCGCAGGCACTGGGTTGGGTGTCGCTCATTTGGTTCATGTTGCCAACCAATGGATCAGCCTACCGGGTGAAGGGGGACATGTGGATTTTGCGCCCAATAGCGATGAAGAAGACAACATTCTGGCTATTTTGCGTCAATCTTTAGGGCATGTTTCTGCTGAGCGTTTGCTGTCTGGGCAGGGGCTGATGAACATTTATCGTGCCATCGTGCTGTCTGACGATCGCACACCGGAAGCGTTGGAACCGAAAGATATTACCGAACGTGCCGTCAACAATACGGACGTGGATTGTCGTCGCGCGCTGTCGCTATTCTGCGTCATCATGGGACGCTTCGGTGGCAATCTGGCGTTGAATTTAGGCACGTTTGGCGGCGTTTATATTGCTGGCGGCATCGTACCGCGCTTTCTGGAATTTTTTAAAGCCTCTGGCTTTCGCGCGGCTTTTGAAGATAAAGGGCGGTTTAAAGGCTATATGCAGGATATCCCCGTGTACCTGATTACCCATGAACAGCCAGGATTAATGGGGGCGGGGGCTTACCTGCGACAGGTGCTGGGCCGCGCGCTGTAAGTCTGTTCAATAGTCGAACGCAATCAGGAAAAGCGACGTGACCGCCTACTATCACACGTTGCCTGATTGCGTAATCGCGGGTTATGCCAGAATGCGGGTGCGGATAAGATCTGCGATGCTAGGTTCTTCATTGCTGCCAATCACCAGATCGGCACGCGCTTTGATCTCGTCGGCGCTGTTGCCCATTGCAATACCCAGCCCTACGCCTTCTAGCATGCTGATATCATTGAAGTTATCGCCAAATGCTACGACGTCTTTCATGCTGATACCCTGCTCACCAAGCCATTGCTGAAGCAGTTTACCTTTGCTGTTGCCAGTTTGGGCGATATCAACCTGATCCTGCCATGACCATTCGCAAGCCAATCCGAGCTGCTTTTCCACTTCTGCGGCGAAATTGTTCAGCGTGGGGACATCGGCGTGTGTGGTCGCGAATTTCCAGATGTCGTGAGATGCCTCTGTCTGACGCACCAGATTTTCCACCTGCGCGAAACGTGGGCGCTGCTGTTCCGGCAGGCTAGAAGCCCATGCCAGCGTGCGAACCACGTGTCCGGTAGGATACTGGTAATACATGTCGTCATCGGCATACATCAACCCATGAATATCAAACTCTTCCAGCAGCGTGATGACATTTTTTGCCTGATCGACAGTGAGCGGATTGGTGTGTGACGCTTGACCCTGCTGGTAATCATAGACATAGGTGCCGTTGCAGCAGATTGCGGGCGTATCCAACTGCAATCCCTGATAAAAAGGGTGGATTGCTGAGTGGTGACGCCCCGTGACGATCATCACTTTTATGCCTTGCTGACGAGCCAGCGCGAGGGCGCTAAGAGATTCAGGGAGGATTTTTTTCTGTTGATTCAGTAGCGTACCATCAAGATCAAGTGCAATTACTCGGTAGGTCATAGTTGTCTCGCAAATAAAAATGTGGGTATCAAATTACCCTTACGATAAAGGACACGGCGAAAAATAGACAGACAACAGCGAGATAAAAGTGTTTAAGGTTGGCTTGGTGACGAAGTATTCGGTGTTGTGGGATGAAATGGGCTTCTAGAGGATGTTATTGTCTATTTTCTATGCTTTCAACGGTTTATCATCTATTTTTTAATCAATCAATCACAACGTAGCTTTACAATACGCGGCGTACTGTTTATAGTGCGCGTCATTGCGGAGGAGTGGCCGAGTGGTTGAAGGCACCGGTCTTGAAAACCGGCGACGCGAAAGTGTTCTAGAGTTCGAATCTCTACTCCTCCGCCACTTTCAATGTATTTTCTGTATTCCTTCTTGTTGTCCTTTTATCTTCCCTTAATATTCTGTGCCATCACTTTTCATCACCCATTCATCATTGCTCCATCATCTGCGCCCGTTAGCTAAATCAATCATTACTTAAATCAGCCATTGCTTAAATCAATAGTAGCCTTGCGATGTCTCTGTAGAATAGAGTGATTGGTCATTTATGGTCTACGTGCGTCAGGGCAAGCCAGTTCGTTATCCTTTCAATGAACCTCTTCTGAGCTTTCCTGTGCCGCCACATTCGCGTGAAATAAGGAGAATACGATGCAGCAAGTGGTTTATGTCGCCAGCCCGGAAAGCCAGCAGATTCATGTTTGGCAGCTCGGTGCTCAGGGAAATCTGACATTATTGCAAACCGTTGAAGTCCCAGGGCAGGTTCAGCCGATGACGATCGCGCCAAATAAGCGCCACCTGTATGTCGGTGTTCGTCCTGACTTCAGGGTTCTAAGCTATCGTATTGATGAACTGGGTAAATTGACGGAAGCGGGCGTTGCCTCTTTGCCGGGTAGCCCGACACACCTGTCTACCGATAATGATGGACGTTTCCTGTTCAGCGCGTCTTACAGTGGCGCTTGCGTCAGCGTTAGCCCGATTGATGCTGATGGCATTGTTGGCGAGCCCATTCAGCAACTAGACGGATTGGAAGGGTGCCACTCTACTAATATCGATCCAACCAATACCGTTGTGTGGGCACCTTGCCTGAAAGAAGACCGTATCCGCTTGTACGATCTGGGTACGGCGGGCGAATTGAGTGCACATCAGCAGGCCGAAATGACGACGGTATCGGGTGCCGGTCCGCGCCATATGGCTTTCCACCCGAATCAGCGCTTTGCCTATTGCGTGAATGAACTGGACAGTTCAGTCGATGTGTATCAATTAGATGCAGCCAGCGGCGACGTGCAGAAAGTGCAGACATTGGATGCTATGCCTGCTGGCTTCAGTGATACGCGCTGGGCGGCAGATATTCACATCACGCCGAATGGCAGTTTCCTGTACATCAGCGATCGAACTGCCAGCTTGTTGAGCGTTTTCCAGGTATCTGAAGACGGCAGCACGTTAACGCTGACCGGACATCAGCCGACCGAAACGCAGCCGCGCGGTTTCAATATCGATCACACCGGTGAGTTCCTGATTTCAGCAGGGCAGAAGTCCCAGCATATTGAGGTCTATCACATCGATCAGCACACGGGCGATCTGCAACCGTTGGCGCGTTACGCCGTCGGCCAAGGGCCAATGTGGGTGTCGGTGCTGGCGTTGGGCTAACTACGCGAAGCACAACATTAAGATTAAGCCCTGCGTTTATCCGCAGGGCTTTTTTTGTCGCTAATGTTGTGAAGTGTTGATGCTGTGAAGTGTTGATTATGCAGAGGGGCGACAATTAGCCTCGGTATTCGATAATCGACAAACCTGCGTTGTAATCCGTGCTGTAGATAATGCCATCGGCATCAACAAACACATCGCAAGACTGAATAATCTGCGGCCTGCCGGGGCGTTTATCGACCATTGTGGCTGGCGCAGCAGGTACCAGTGCACCAGTTTCTTTCGGCTGATACGGATTACTGATGTCATAAGCCCGTACTCCCGCATTTTGATACGTGGCGAAAATCAGGGATGAACTGATGAAGCTGCCGGGTCGATTTTCATGCAGGTTATGTGGGCCAAAGTGCGCACCTTTCTTCACATAATCCGTCTCTTTCGGCTGTGGAAAGGTAGCGATGCTGACCGGATTACTCGGTTCACGAATGTCGAACACCCAAATCAATTTCTCGCCATCTTCCTGATTATCCAATACCGCTTCATCCAATACGATCAACAGATCGCGATCCGGTAGCGGTAGCGCCGTGTGTGTGCCACCGCCAAATGGTGGGCTCCAGTTACGGTGGCTGATGAGCTGTGGATTGGTGCGATCGCTCACGTCCAGCAGCGTCAAGCCGCCATCGCGCCAGCTTCCGTAGGCGGTGTCGCCGCTGATGATGGCATGGTGAAGTGCGTAACGCTTACCTTCCGGCCAGCTTGCGGTTTCTCCGCCAGCGATATGCATGCCGGGTAACCAATAACGCCCTGCAACTTCAGGGCGCTGCGGATCGGCCAGATCGATAGTCAGAAAGATATAGTCGCTATAGCCGTCGAGCAAAGCAGAGACATAGGCCCAACGCCCGCCCACGTACCAGATGCGATGAATACCGATACCGTCTAACTGCAGGAAGCTGATTTCGCGCGGTTTATCCGGCGTTGAAATATCGAAAATCCGTAATCCGGCACTCCAGCTTTTGCCTTGCTGTTTGGTACTGACGGTATCGGCGACGGAGCGGGTGTAATAGACCTTTTCCTCGGCGAAGCTGGCATCGGCAAACAAATCGCGCGCATTGACGACGAGCAGGAGGTCATCATGCGTTTGTAGATGGATGTTCCAAGTGCCGGGCGGGGCCGAAATAAACCCCGCTGGCTTGGGATTCTTGGCATCGCGCACATCCACAATCGACACGCCTTGTGAAACCATGTGCCCGATGTAAGCGTAGCCGCGATGAACCATCACCTGCACGCCATCGGGTCTGCCGCCCTGATCGCTGTGTCCAATCAGCCGCATATTGCGGCTGTAATCGGGTGTTGGCAGAGGAGTCGATGCCATGAGTTATCTCCGTATTATTTCGCCTGTTTGGCTTCCAGTGTAGCAAACCACGGTGCGATAAAATCATCCGTATGGCCCCAGTCTGGGATGATTTTCGCCAATCCGGCGACGTTAACCGCGCCCGGCTGGCTGGCTAACAGTGCTTGTGGAATTGCGGCAGCACGGAACTCGTAGGTTGCTGGCGTCGGTTCGCCGGCAATCTTGTTGGCAACCAGACGCAGGTTCACTTTACCGATCAGCTTAGGATCGACGGCCACGCTGACTTTCCACGGGCTGCTCGCTTCGCGCATCAGTTGTAAATCCTGATTAGAGATGTCGATGCTATATAGCTTGATTTCAGTCCGGCCATTTTCTTTCAATGCCTTATAAGCGCCTTGGCTAAAGGCATCCCACGATCCCCAGATCGCATCGATTTTGCCTTTCGGGTACTTCGCCAGTACCGCGCCGACTTTGTTGGCGGTATCACCCTGCACGTCAGAGGACACGGCACCAATCGATTCCAGCTCCTTGATGCCGGGGTTAGCTTTCAGGATCTGTTGATAAGCGAGCTGGCGGCGTTCCATTGGCGGGAAGCCTGCAACCCACAGTTTGATGATATTGGCTTTGCCGTTGAAGTCCTTCACCAGTTGGCCGAATGATTCGTTAGTGAGTGAGGCATCATCCTGTTGGGTGACGGTCACGCCCGGAATCTCGCCGTTCACGGCGGTATCAAATACGGAAACAGCAATACCGCTGTCGACGATGCGCTTAATCAAATCGGTAGAGTAGGGATCGCGTCCCTGTGACAGGATGATGCCATCATATTTCTGGCTAATGGCCTGATTCACGAAATCCTGAAAACGGGCGTCATCGCCGTTGCTCAGGAACGTGCTGACCTTGAAGCCTAACTTTTTGCCTTCTTCGAGCACGCCGGAAACAAACTGCGTGGTGTTGTCGTCCGATCCCAGATTGCGGATAACGGCGATACGAACCGGACCATTATGATTGGCGATAGCGGCCGGAACAGGGGCAATGGTGGCGTTCTGATTAGCCAGTGCCGGTAATGCTGTCAGTAAGCTCAGTGCAAGCAGGGCAGGCGTAAATTTCTTCATTATCAGCTCCGTGGCGTTTTATAAATTGATGTTGTGTCGATGACAGTATTGTTATGTAGTTTGCGTCACTACTTTATAGCTGTCTTTATGTCTGGATGTCTATTTAAAAATAATACTGCATCATAGCCGTTGAGTGATAGCCGAGAAAGAGGGGAGGATTATGACTTTTGGATTTAAGTTATAACGATTAGTGCTGACTGCGGATGAAAAGAAAAATGCCCGCAAGGCGGGCATTTGAGGGGGAGCGATTAGACGAAAAGAGAGTGAATTATTTCTTCGTCTCTTTCTCTTCCATTTCACGTGCCCAGCGCGGGTGGTGCTTACTCGCCCAACGTTTGGAGACCTTGCCTTCAATCATGCCCTTAATCGAGCCTTTAACCCAGAATGCCATGTACATGTGGATCAGGATGGCATGGATCAGCACGATAGCCGCCGCCGCGTGAATCAGAATGGCATAGCGCACGACATCAATCGGGAACAGGTGGGCAAAATAAGGACGCCACATGATAACCCCGGTAATCAGCAGGACCAGTGTCAGCCCCATGATGCTCCAGAACATCATCTTCTGGCCTGGGTTGTATTTACCCACCTGAGCCACTTCATGTTCATTACCTTTCAACACTTCAATAATGTTGAGGAACCACGGCAGATCGCGCTTCTTCGGAATGTTATGGCTAACAAAGCGGAAGAACATCGGGATCAGACAGATAACGATCAGCACGCCAAAGAACGGGTGCAGAATACGCCCCATTTGCGGCGTACCAAACGTCTGCGTCAGCCATTGCAGGGTTGGGAAAAACAGAGCAATCCCTGAGAGCGCGACCAGGAAAAAGCTAATCACCACAATCCAGTGACAGATGCGATCGATAAACTTGGTGCGCAAAATCATTTTTGGTTTACTCATGTTTGTCTCCCCCTTCTTTGTCTTCTCCCTCGTGCTCATGCTCCATTTCCTCTGTGTTCGGACCCACACCGATGTAGTGGAACATTAACCCCGCAAAGGTGGCGACAAACCCTAGCGCAGAGAGCGGCTTCAGAATGCCTTTCCACAAATTGACTGGTGTCGAAATCTGCGGATCATCCGGCAGGTTGTGATAGAGCGATGGTCTGTCCGCGTGATGCAAAACATACATTACGTGCGTACCGCCCACGCCCTGTGGATCGTAGAGACCGGCGTGTTCATAACCACGGCTTTTCAGATCGGCGATGCGCTCTTCTGCCAGATGTTTCATCTCTTCTTTCGTACCGAAGCGAATGGCACCGGTCGGACAGGTTTTCACACAGGCAGGCTCTTGCCCAACGCTAACCCTGTCGACGCACAGCGTACATTTGTAGACGCGGTTATCTTCTTTATTCAGACGTGGAATATTGAACGGGCAACCAGCGATGCAATAGCCGCAGCCGATACAGTTTTCGGACTGAAAATCGACGATACCGTTGGCGTACTGGATGACAGCACCCGCAGAAGGACAGGCTTTCAGACAGCCTGGGTCGCTACAGTGCATACAGCCATCTTTACGGATCAGCCATTCCAGACGATCGTTCTCTTCCACTTCGGAAAAGCGCATCAGCGTCCAGGATTTAGCGCTCAGATCCGCAGGGTTATCATAAACCCCGAGGTTATGGCCGACTTCGTCACGAATGTCGTTCCACTCTGAACAGGCCACCTGACAGCCTTTACAGCCGATACAGGTGGTGACGTCGATCAGTTTTGCCACTTCGCTTTTGTCATTACGCACATGCGGAGGCGGTGTAAAACCGTTGGTGGCCGAACGTTTAATAATATCTTGTGATTGCATTGACATAGTTGGCTACCCTTACACCTTCTCTACATTAACCAAAAACGCTTTGTATTCAGGCGTTTGTGAATTAGCGTCGCCGACGCTCGGGGTGAGTGTATTAGCCAGGAACCCTTTACGTGTGGTTCCTTCAAAGCCCCAGTGGCAGGGAATACCAATGGTTTCCACGCTGTGTCCGGCAATTTCCAGCGTTTTGATACGCTTGGTAACGACCGCTTTGGCTTTGATGTAGCCACGTTTGCTGGAGACTTTGACTTCATCGCCCGCTTTGATGCCTTTGCTTTTCGCCAGATTTTCACCGATCTCAACAAACTGTTCTGGCTGCACAATCGCGTTCAAACGCGCATGTTTTGTCCAGTGGCGGAACAATTCGGTAATCGAATACGTGGTCGCCACGTAAGGGAAGTCCTTCGCTGTACCCATTGTTTTCGCATCACGTGCAAATAAACGAGCTACCGGGCTGGAAATCACCGATGGATGCAATGGGTTAGTGCCGATAGGTGATTCGATCGGTTCGTAGTGCTCAGGGAACGGCCCGTCTACTAGTTTGTCCACAGAGAACAGACGTGCCAGACCTTCAGGCAGCATGATGAACGGCCCGGTGTCTTTGCCCGGCGGTACGGTGGCGGCGAAATCTGGCACATCAATGCCTTGCCATCTCTGGCCGTTCCATTCCAGCAATTTGCGCTTGCTGTCCCACGGTTTACCTTGCAGGTCGGCGGAGGCGCGGTTGTAGAGAATGCGGCGGTTTTGCGGCCAGCACCATGACCAGTTTGGCGTGCAGCCCAAGCCAGCATCAGCATTGTCGCGCTTATCCATCTGGTTACCGGCTTCCGTCCAGCTACCGGCATAGATCCAGCAGAAGCTTGACGTCGTACCGTCATCACGTAGCTGTGAGAAATCAGCAAGCTGTTGGCCTTTTTTCAGGATCAGTTTGCCGCTGTCGTCGTAGATGTCGGCCAGCGCCATACCGTTGGCTTCGCGGGCGATCTCTTCCGGCGTTGGATCTTCTGGGTCTTTATAGTTCCAGTTGATATTCATCAACGGATCGGAATAAGCCCCGCCTTCTTCGGTATACAGTTCACGCAGGCGCATCAGCAGCTTGCCGAGGATTTTACCGTCGTGATGAGCTTCTCCTGGTGGCTCGGCCGCCGCCCAGTGCCATTGCAACCAGCGACCAGAGTTGGCGATAGAGCCATTCTCTTCGGCAAAGCAGGAAGAAGGTAGACGGAAGACTTCAGTCTCAATGGACTTCGTATCCACATCATTGAATTCGCCGTAGTTCTGCCAGAACGTGGACGTCTCAGTGACCAACGGATCGATGATGACCATATATTTGAGTTTGGAGAGTGCTTCGGTCGCTTTGTTCTTGTTGGAGAATGCGGCAACGGGGTTAAAGCCCTGAACGATGTAGCCGTTCATTTTGCCTTCTACCATCAGCTCAGTTTGCACCATGACGTCGTAGCTGCGATCCCACTTCGGTAACCAGTCATAACCCCAGTTATTCGCAGCCTGAGCGTGATCGCCGTAGAAGCTCTTCATCATACTGATAAAGAATTTTGGCGTATTTTTCCAATAGTTAACCTGATCGGGCAACAGCGCTGTTGGCGTAATTTGCGTGAGATAGGTTTTCAGGTCCGGTTGTTTTTCTGACGGGAGTGGCATATAGCCCGGCAGGTTTGTCGTTAGCAGACCGAGGTCGGTATAGCCCTGAATATTGGAGTGACCGCGTAGGGCGTTGATGCCGCCACCTGCCATGCCGATATTGCCCAGCAGAAGCTGGATCATGGCTGCTGAGCGGATAATCTGCGCACCGTTAGTGTGGTGCGTCCAGCCCAGTGCATACATGAAGGTCGCGGTTTTATTTGGCACACAGGTTTCGGCCAGCGTGCGGCAAATGGTTTCATAATCTTTGGCTGACGTACCGCACAGAGAGGTCACCATTTCCGGCGTATAGCGGGAAACGTGCTTTTTCAGCAGGTTCCAGACGCAGCGTGGGTGAGACAGCGTGTTATCACGCTTGGCAAAACCAGATTCATCCAACTCATACTGCCAACTGGATTTATCATATTGGCGAGTTTGCTCATCGTAGCCGCTGAACAAGCCTTCGTCGAAGCTGAAATCTTCACGTACGATCAGGCTGGCACTGGTGTAGGACACCACGTATTCGCGATGAATTTTCTCATGTGTGATGAGGTAGTTAACAATGCCTAGCAGGAAAGCAGCATCGGAACCCGCGCGAATTGGCGCATACAGATCGGCAACGGCAGCGGAACGGTTAAAACGTGGATCGACAACAATCAATTTTGCATTATTGTGCGTTTTCGCTTCAACGGCCCATTTGAAACCAACCGGGTGCGCTTCTGCTGGGTTACCGCCCATCACGATGATGACGTTGGCGTTTTTGATATCAACCCAGTTGTTGGTCATCGCGCCACGGCCGAATGTCGGTGCCAGCGCGGCGACGGTAGGTCCGTGACACAAGCGAGCCTGACAGTCGATTGCAACCATGCCAAGTGCGCGGGCAAATTTCTGGTCGAGAACACCAGTTTCATTGCTGGCAGCAGAAGAGCACAGCATGCCAGTTGTCAGCCAGCGGTTGACGGTTTCGCCTTTCGCGTTGGTGCGTTGGAAGTTGGCGTCGCGGTCAGCTTTCATCAGGCGCGCGATGCGTTCAATCGCGTCGTCCCAGCTGATTCGTTGCCATTTGTCTGAGCCCGGCGCGCGGTATTCAGGGTAGAGCAGGCGGTTTTCGCTGTGGATGTAGTCGACCAGGCCCGCACCTTTCGGGCAAAGGGAGCCGCGGCTGACTGGGTGATCCGCATCACCTTCGATATGAAAAATGGAGGGTTTTGCATTCTTGGCGCCATCGCCCAAGCTATACATGAGCACACCACAACCGACCGAACAGTATGTGCAGTTGTTACGCGTCTCTTTCGCTCGTAACAGTTTGTATTGACGTACTGATGCCATTGCTTCCGTGGGTGTAAAGCCTAATACCGCGAGAGTGGTTCCAGCCATCCCCCCCGCGCAAACTTTAAAGAAACCTCTTCTATTCAGTTGCATTAGTTTCCCTGTGTAATTATGTGTCATTTTTGTTGCGAGCAATTTAACAACACACAAGTTGTGGGCTTTGCGCAAAATCAAAATTTAAGTATTTAAATCCCCATTACACCTACAAAGAGGTATTTTTTTTATTCGCTGTATATTGTAATACATAGCGTTTTTGTTATTTCATGGTTACAAATTATGCGGAGCGACGAATCGGTCGGAGGGGAATAAGCGGATATTTGTGGCGGAATTGTTGCAAAAAAAAAGCCGGATAAGAATCCGGCTTGATGTGGTTTTTATTTGACCTGCATACCAGGTTGAGCACCGCTGTCCGGACTCAGCAGGAAGATATCTTTCCCGCCCGGACCCGCCGCCATCACCATACCTTCTGATATGCCGAAGCGCATTTTACGCGGAGCCAGATTGGCGACCATCACGGTTAAACGGCCTTCCAGTTTCGCTGGATCGGGATAAGCCTCACGAATGCCGGAGAAGACCTGGCGAGTTTCGCCGCCCAGATCCAACGTCAGACGCAATAGCTTGTCAGAGCCGTCAACAAGCTCGGCTTGCTTAATGAGTGCAATACGCATATCGACTTTGGCAAAATCGTCAAAGTTAATGGTGTCTTGCACTGGGTTGTCAGCCAACGGACCCGATACGACGTTTTGCGCTGTGACCATGTCTTCTTTAGAGGCGTCAACCATTGCGCTGACTTTATCCAGATCGATGCGGTTGAACAGCGCTTTGAATGGATTAACCTGATGGCTCAGCAGCGGGGTAGTGATAGCATCCCAGCTCAGTTCCGTGTTCAAAAAGGCTTCTGTACGTTGCGTCAGCGCAGGCAGAACTGGCTTCAGGTACGTCATCAATACGCGGAACAGGTTAATGCCCATTGAGCAAATAGCTTGCAGATCGGCATCCCGACCTTCTGCTTTCGCCACCACCCAAGGAGCTTGTTCGTCAACATAGCGGTTGGCGATATCCGCCAGTGCCATGATCTCACGAATGGCACGCCCGGATTCACGGCTGCTGTAGGCTTCCGCAATGCTGGCGCCAGCGTCGGTGAAGGTCTTGTACAGCTCAGGATCGGCCAGTTTGTCTGCCAGTTTGCCGTTAAAGCGTTTGCTGATGAAACCCGCATTACGCGATGCCAAATTCACAACCTTGTTCACGATGTCCGCATTCACGCGCTGGACGAAATCTTCCAGATTGAGGTCGATATCATCAATGCGAGAAGACAGTTTTGCTGCGTAGTAATAGCGCAGGCAGTCGGCATCCAAATGTTGCAGGTAGGTGCCTGCTTTAATGAAGGTGCCGCGTGATTTAGACATCTTGGCGCCGTTGACCGTAACATAGCCATGCACGAACAGATTGGTTGGTTTACGGAAACCGCTGCCTTCCAACATGGCTGGCCAGAACAGGCTGTGGAAATAAACGATGTCTTTACCAATGAAGTGATACAAATCCGTGTCTGAGTCTTTCTTCCAGAAATCATCGAAATTCAGATCGCCACGTTTGTCACACAGGTTCTTGAACGAGCCCATGTAGCCGATTGGTGCATCTAGCCAGACGTAAAAATACTTGCCCGGCGCATCAGGGATTTCAAAGCCGAAATATGGCGCATCGCGGGTAATGTCCCACTGTTGCAGACCAGAATCGAACCACTCCTGCATCTTGTTGGCGACTTGCTCCTGCAATGCACCAGAACGTGTCCAGGCTTGCAGCATGTCGCTGAAAGCGGGCAGATCGAAGAAGAAGTGTTCTGATTCACGCATCTCCGGCGTCGCACCAGACACGGCGGACTTCGGTTCGATCAGCTCCGTTGTGCTGTAGGTTGCGCCACACACTTCACAGTTATCGCCATATTGATCGGCAGCCTTACATTTCGGGCAGGTGCCTTTAACGAAACGATCCGGCAGGAACATACCTTTCTCTGGATCGTACAACTGAGAAATCGTGCGGTTTTTAATAAAACCGTTCTCTTTCAAACGACCATAAATCAGGCCTGACAGCTCACGGTTCTCTTCGCTATGTGTAGAGTGGTAGTTGTCATAACTGATATTGAAGCCGGCAAAGTCCTGTTGATGCTCCTGACTCATTGCTGCAATCATCTGTTCTGGCGCAATCCCCATCTGCTGTGCTTTCAGCATGATCGGCGTGCCGTGAGCGTCGTCCGCACAGATAAAGTGAACCTGGTTGCCGCGCATTCGCTGGTAACGAACCCAGATATCGGCCTGAACGTGTTCAAGCATATGACCGAGGTGAATCGAACCATTAGCGTAAGGCAGCGCGCACGTTACCAAGATTTTCTTTGCGACTTGAGTCATGAGGAACTTGCTTTCTTTTGTGAATAGAGGGAGATCGATGTTAACCGATAGCGCCTTGCTGCGTAAACCGCTGGCGTGAGTAAAAACGGCAGGAAACACCCTGGCAGATTCTATTTTGCGTAGCGTTTCCACGTTTTTGATGCCGAAGGGCGTCAGGTGACTATGGCTCTGATATGCTATACACGATCTCAACGGTAAAATATGAGAATTTCAAGGAGCCGGAATGAACGCTACAGTCCCCGAACAACGTCCTGAAGCATTGCGTGCGATGGTCACCGGGGTTTTATCTACTTTTCAGCACCCGACACTGAAAAACAATCTGACGACACTGAATGCGCTACGCCATTGTGCGTTGCTGGATAATGTCTTGCACATCGAACTGACGATGCCGTTTGTCTGGCTCAGTGGTTTGGCAGTATTAAAAGAAACGGTTAGCGATGAGTTATTACGTTTATCAGGTGCGAAGGCAGTCGAATGGCGCTTAACGTACGATATCGCTACGCTGCGCCGGGTTAACGATCAGGCTGGCGTGAAGGGCGTGAAAAACATCATTGCCGTCAGTTCTGGTAAAGGTGGGGTCGGCAAATCGAGTACGGCGGTCAACATGGCGCTGGCATTGGCTGCAGAAGGTGCGAATGTGGGCATTCTGGATGCCGATATCTACGGCCCTTCTATTCCGACCATGCTGGGTTCTGCCAGTGAGCGTCCAACGTCGCCTGATGGTCAACACATGGCGCCGATTATCGCGCATGGCCTGGCAACCAACTCGATTGGTTATCTGGTGACGGACGATAATGCGATGGTGTGGCGTGGGCCGATGGCCAGTAAAGCGTTATTGCAACTGCTGCAGGATACGCTCTGGCCGGATCTGGATTATCTGGTATTAGATATGCCGCCGGGCACGGGTGATATCCAACTGACGCTGGCGCAGAGTATTCCTGTCACTGGTGCGGTTGTCGTGACGACGCCACAGGATATCGCGCTGATGGATGCCATGAAGGGCATCGCGATGTTTGAAAAAGTCAGCGTGCCGGTGCTGGGTATCGTTGAGAACATGAGCGTACATATTTGCAGCAACTGTGGTCATCTGGAGCCGATCTTCGGCACGGGCGGCGCGCAGAAACTGGCTGAAAAATATCACTGTTCTCTGTTAGGTCAGCTTCCGCTACATATCTCCCTGCGTGAAGACCTTGACCGCGGCGAGCCTACCGTGGTCAGCCAGCCGCACAGTGAGTTCACTTCTCTGTACCGTGAACTGGCAGGGCAGGTTGCCGCTCAGCTCTACTGGCAGGGTAACGTTATCCCCAGTGAGATTTCTTTCCGAGCGCTGTAATGCTTCTATCAATGCCGGGTATCGTCCCGGCTTGTTGAATGTGTCAGTGCCTTGTTTCCCCTGACGCAATACGCGGAAAGGGTGGCGTGAAGGGGGCTAACTCCCTATAATTGCCGCGTCAAAGCGCCTGTTGGCGCATTCCCCTCTCTTTTATTTATGTTAATCAGGTCGTTAATACCATGACTGATCAGTCTCACCAGTGCGTCATCATCGGGATCTCAGGAGCGTCCGCTTCGGGTAAAAGTCTTATTTCCAGTACCTTGTATCGTGAATTGCGCGATCAGGTTGGTGATCAGCATATCGGGGTGATATCTGAGGACAGTTATTATAAAGACCAAAGCAACCTGACCATGGAAGAGCGGGTAAAAACGAACTATGACCACCCAAGCTCGATGGATCACAGCCTGCTAATCAAGCATTTACAGATGCTGAAATCGGGTCAGGCCATCGAAGTCCCGCAGTACAGCTACGTCGAGCACACCCGTAAACAGGAAACAGTGCATATTGAACTGAAAAAGGTCATTATCCTGGAAGGTATCCTGCTGCTGACGGATGCGCGCCTGCGCAATGAGATGAATTTCTCTATTTTTGTCGATACGCCACTGGATATTTGCCTGCTGCGCCGTATGCGTCGTGATGTTAATGAGCGTGGTCGTTCAATGGATTCCGTGATGGAACAGTATCAAAAGACCGTGCGCCCAATGTTCCTGCAATTCATCGAACCCTCTAAGCAGTATGCCGATATTATCGTGCCGCGTGGCGGGAAAAACCGCATTGCGATTGATATTTTGAAAGCGAAGATAAGCCAGTTTTTTGAGTAGTGGATACCCGTCATACCTCACGTTACACCGCTAATGCGGATGCAACGTGAAGCGTAGCAGTATCTGATAGATACCACTGTCGAATGGAGAATAAGATGAGACTGTGTGACCGTGACATTGAAACCTGGCTGGATGATGGCCGACTGGTGATTACACCCCGTCCGCCGACTGAGAGGATCAGTGGCGCGACCGTTGATGTTCGTTTGGGAAATCAGTTTCGCGTATTCCGTGGGCACACAGCGGCTTTCATTGACTTAAGCGGCCCGAAGGATGAAGTCAGCGCTGCTCTCGAACGCGTCATGAGTGATGAGATTAATTTGCCGGAAGGTGAGGCGTTCTTCCTGCATCCGGGAGAATTAGCCCTCGCAGTAACGCTTGAGTCCGTCACGTTGCCGGATAATTTGGTTGGCTGGCTGGATGGTCGTTCTTCGTTAGCCCGTCTGGGATTGATGGTTCACGTCACCGCACACCGTATTGATCCAGGGTGGCAAGGAAGAATTGTGCTGGAGTTCTATAATTCAGGTAAGTTGCCGTTGGCGTTACGCCCCGGCATGATGATTGGCGCACTGAGTTTTGAACCGCTTTCCGGGCCGGCTGCTCGTCCGTACAACCGCCGTCAGGATGCCAAATATAAAGATCAACAGGGTGCGGTAGCGAGCCGGATCGATAAAGACTGAGCGTTTGGCGACAGGCCTGTAACGTAAAAAGCAGGTAGCTGTGCGTTTCGCAATGAGGATGGCATGAGAAGATTTCTGACGACGCTGGCAATTCTGCTTGTGGTGCTGGTGGCAGGAATGACGGCTTTGGTCGTACTGGTTAATCCCAATGACTTCCGCGCTTATATGATGAAGCAGGTTGAGGAACGTAGCGGCTACCGTCTGCAACTGGACGGCGATCTGCGCTGGCACGTATGGCCGCAACTGAGTATTTTATCTGGCGGTATGTCATTAAGTGCGCCCGGTTCTAGTGCGCCAATTGTTAGTGCTGAGAATATGCGCCTTGATGTGCAACTGTGGCCGCTGCTGTCGCACAAGTTGGCAGTCAAACAGGTGATGCTAAAAGGGGCCATTATTCGCCTGACGCCGGAAAGTGAAGCCAAACAGTCTAACACTGCGCCAATTGCCCCTATGGGGTCGCAGGCCCCATCTGAAGAACGACGCTGGCGGCTGGATATCGATAAGATAAAAGTTGCCGATAGCCTGTTGATTCTGCAACGTAGTAATAATGAACAGATTAATGTTCGCGATATTAATCTTGCGATGGAGCAGAGCAGCGATCGCCAGATCAGCATCGAATTATCTAGCCGTATCAATCGCGATCAGCGCGATATTGCCTTCTCTCTTGCCGCAGATGTCGATTTGCTACATTTCCCTCAGCAGGTAAATGCCAATATCACCAAACTGGATTATCAACTTCAGGGGGCGGGGATACCGGCAAACGGTATCAGCGGAACGGGAAGTGTACAGGCGAGTTATCAACAGCAGCCTGAAAAAATCACGTTTAGTCAGCTTTCACTCAATACCAATAATAGCCAGTTGTCTGGGGCGGGTAGTGTGACGCTGGGTGATATCCCGCATTATGAATTGGATCTGTTGTCTGAAAAACTGGATTTGGATTCTCTACTGGGGATTGCGTCGGTAAAAGAGAACAACGCCCCTACGGTCGCGGTTAAACCGTCAGCTCCTGTTATTTCAAATGAAAGTGGCACGGCTAAGCCAGAAGATAGCCTACAGCAATTCACCGCTCGTCTGTCGTTACAGGCCGCATCACTGGTTTACCGTGGGCTTGATGTCCGACAATTTACGCTACGGGCAGACAATCAGCCGGGGTTGTTAGACATCACTACCTTAAGTGGTGAACTGGGGGATGGACATTTCTCATTACCCGCTAAAGTCGTGACAAAATCATCAACCAACATCACGCTACAGCCTGACCTCAAGGATATTGAGCTTGCTCAGTTGATGTCCGCATTGGCGCTGTCTTCCGAGACGGTCAGCGGGAAATTGTCGATGGTGGGACAATTTAACGGAAACAGTATTGCGCTGCCTGCATTGCTCCAGCAATGGCAAGGAACGGCGACGCTGCAAGCCAAGAATGTCCGTCTACAGGGCTTAAACATTCAGCAAATGGTGCAGATGGCGGTGGCGCGTAGCAACGGAAATGTGCGAGGACAAGAGCGCTACGAGCGTTATACCGAACTGCAACAGCTGACAGGGAAAGTGCAGTTGAACGCAGGTAAGTTGCGCCTTACCGATCTCAATGGTCACTCAGAGCTGCTGTCGCTAAGCGGTGTAGGACAATTCGATTTGCCAGCTCAGACGTGTGACGTCAACGTGAATGTCTCTATCACGCAGGGGTGGCAGGGCGATGAGCAACTGGTCAGCGTGTTGAAAAACACAGCGATCCCGTTACGCGTCTATGGCGAGTGGGATAAATTGAACTACCAGTTACAGGTGGATCAATTGCTGCGTAAACGTCTACAGGACGAGCTGAAGAAACGCCTAAATGACTGGGCCAGCCAAAATCAGCAAGACCAGAAGGGCAAAGACCTGAAGCAACTGCTCGACCGCCTTTAAGTTTCAGAAGTGCTGCGTTCTTGGCCGATTTGCTGATTTCCGTCAGCAAATCGGCAGCGTCTCCCTAATGTTTTCCCTTACTCTGTCATCCTTCCCCAGCCCGCCTTTGTGCTCGATGTCTCTTTTTTAACGCTGCATATTAATATTTTTCTCTTTTTTTATTTTCTAAAGCAGTAAACTCCGCTCCCTGTTTTCGGTGCGGTGATATTCCGCTGCCGGGGAATTTCTGTCAGATAATTTATTACTCAGGTATCGAAACTCACTATGCTCGAACTTTTGATTGGTGTTGCTGTAACGATTCTGGTTGGTCGTTACATTATAAAAGGGTACTCCGCGACGGGCGTGTTGCTGGTGGGAGGCCTCTTACTCTTGGCAATCAGTGCCATGCTGGGGAAAAACATATTGCCAGCCAGTGCGAAGGCGACGGGCTGGAGCGCTACGGATATTTTTGAATACGTAAAAATTTTGCTGATGAGCCGTGGTGGCGATCTCGGCATGATGATTATGGTGCTGTGTGGGTTTGCGGCTTACATGACGCACATCGGGGCGAATGATGTCGTCGTTAAGCTGGTTTCACGCCCGCTTAAAATGATCAACTCGCCTTATTTGCTGATGATTGCGGCCTATTTTGTCGCCTGTTTGATGTCGCTGGCGGTGTCATCGGCCACTGGGCTGGGTGTGTTATTGATGGCAACGCTGTTCCCTGTCATGGTGAATGTCGGGATTAGCCGCGGTGCCGCTGCGGCAATCTGCGCATCCCCTGTGGCGTTGATCCTGTCGCCAACGTCGGGCGACGTAGTGCTTGCTGCGCAGGCATCGCAGATGAAATTAGTGGATTTCGCCTTTAAGGCTACGCTGCCCATATCCATCATTGCTATCGTGTGCATGGCCGTCGCGCATTTCTTCTGGCAGCGCTATTTGGACAACAAAGAGAATGCTAGCCATGAGATTCTGGATGTCAGCGAGATCACGACGAATGCTCCGCGTTTTTACGCCATTCTGCCGTTTACGCCTATCATGGGCGTACTGGTATTTGATGGCAAATGGGGGCCGGAGCTTCACATTATCACCGTACTGGTTATCTGTATGGTGTTGACCGCGGTGCTGGAGTTTGTCCGTTCATTCAATGCGCAAAAAGTATTTGATGGGCTAGATGTAGCTTATCGCGGCATGGCCGATGCTTTCTCTAGCGTCGTAATCCTGCTGGTTGCTGCTGGTGTTTTTGCTCAGGGACTTGGCACAATTGGCTTTATCAGCGGACTGATTGGCCTCGCGCAGTCATTTGGCAGCGGTGGGTTGGTGATTATGCTGGTGCTGGTGGTAATCACGATGCTGGCGGCGATGACGACGGGTTCGGGCAATGCGCCGTTTTATGCGTTTGTTGAGCTGATTCCAAAGCTGTCGTCACAAATGGGTATCAACCCTGCCTATCTGGCCATTCCGATGCTTCAGGCTTCCAATTTAGGTCGTACCATTTCTCCGGTATCCGGCGTGGTGGTTGCGGTGGCGGGGATGGCGAAGATATCGCCGTTTGAGGTGGTGAAGCGCACATCTGTTCCTGTTCTGGTTGGGCTGATTGTGGTGGTGGTTGCCACAGAAATTATGATACCCGCCTGATAACACATAGCAAACAGCCCCTACCGATCTGGAAGGGGCTGTGAGTGATCATGGTGTCGGCTGTGTTACATCGCTGTCATCACACTTCAAAATCAGTCTGTGGTTCGTCGTTCGGTGTGATGCGGACTTCCACGATGCGATGGCTTTCCACCGCCAGAATAGTGAACTGATAGTTATCGATTGATAATGTATCGCCCACTTGCGGAACCCGCTGCGTGTGCTCCATCAGCAGCCCTGCCAGCGTGTAGTATTCACGCTTTTCATCCAACGTCAGCGGAACATACATCGTCAGATCTTCCAGCGGAATATAGCCGTTTACGGTCCAACTGCCGTCGTCATTTTGCTGAATGCTGTGGCGCGCATCGCGATCTTCACCTTCGCGCGGTAGGTTACCTGCGATGGTTTCCATCACGTCACTTAATGTGACAATCCCTTCCATCGAGCCAAACTCATCAACGACAAACGCAAAATGTGTCCTTCCTTCTCTAAACTGTTCTAACGCCTGCAAAAGCGAGAGTTGTTCAGGAAAGACCAGCGGCTGCCGGATCAGAATGCGTGGGTTAAATGGTTCGCGGTTTAACTGCTGCTGTAGTAAATCGGCAACATTTATGATGCCCAGCGGCTCGTCGGAGGTATTGCTGTCAGTGACCACGAGCCGAGAGTGCTGGTTGGTCGTTAACAGCTTAGCAAGCGCATCCTGCGTAATATCCAACTCAACTGACTCAATATCATGCCGCGACGTCATAATGCTGCTAATGGTTCGCTGTGCCAGCCCCAATACCCGCTTTATCATCCGGCGTTCCTGGATGTTGAAAACTTCCCGGCCTGCCCGAGTGTTGTCTGCAATCATCGACGAGGTTTGGTTGTCCAGCTCTGCTTCTTCATGATTGCCGCGTAAAATACGCAAAACAACCTCCGCGGTACGCTGGCGTAGCGGAACCGTAGAAGAAAGAAAGCGTCGGCGGTTAAACAGGGAAACCTGATTTAACATCTCGATCAGTACCGAGAAACCTATCGCAGCGTAGAGATAGCCTTTGGGGATGTGGTAACCAAATGCGTCTGCCACCAGGCTGAAACCAATCATCAGCAGGAAGCTGAGACATAGGATAACGATGGTCGGGTGTTCCGCGACAAAACGGGTCAGTGGCTTGCTGGCCAGCAGCATCAGGAAGATGGCGATAGTCACGGCGGACATCATGACCAGCAGATGATCGGTCATGCCAACGGCGGTGATCACGGAATCCAGCGAGAATATGGCATCCAATACCACAATCTGGGCGACGACAGGCCAGAAACGCGCACCTTTGCGCTGGGATTGCTGCTCCTCATCTTTCCCTTCGAGGCGTTCGTTGAGTTCCATGGTGGCTTTGAAGAGTAGAAATAGCCCGCCCACCAACATGATGACATCGCGAGCGCTGAATGTGTGCTCAAGGAACGTAAAGAGAGGGGTCGTCAGCGACACCAGCCAGGAGATAGACGCTAGCAACCCTAGTCGCATAATCAGGGCAAGCAGCAGGCCGACGACTCTGGCTTTATCGCGTTGTTCTTTTGGTAATTTCTCAGCCAGAATGGCAATGAAGATAAGATTATCAATGCCCAGAACCAGTTCCAGGACAACCAGCGTGGCCAACCCGGCCCATATCGTTGGATCAGCGATCCACTCCATATCTATTTTTTCACCTTTAAATGAACATAACCCCGCTAGCGTATCAGGGCGTGCACAGATGGACCAGAATTTGCAGGGATATTCTTTATTTTGACGGGGCTAGCAAGCCAGTAGCTAGCGTATTTTTTGTTTTTATGCGGCAGTTAGCCATTTCTGAATGTCGTTTGGCGAATTACGGAAAACAGCGTGAAAAAGCATCGCTAGGCAAGATTTTCAGGATTATGAGCGGTATGGGACGCGTTAGTGTTTGATAGTGTCGGCAGACAACGCATAGAATAGCGTGCCGATTTAACAGGATTTTTACGACAGGGAGGATCCGGTTTTTGCTATGATTCTTTGTTCGCACCCGATAGCTTCCTCCAAAAATGCCTTTTAGACTGACGATGCGTTAGGGAAAGTGTGTGCGTAGTCTTATTCTGAAAAGCTCGCCCTTGAACATCTTACTCTTGTACTCTTCACTTCGTCGTCAATACTATTGGGGTGAAAAATGAGTTTCTGCAGCGATAGTGTGGTTTTATAAAGAAAAATAGTGAATTTTAATAACTGGTTAGCTGCATTCATGTCTTTACGAACAAAAAAAGGTTGATACACAGCGGACGGCTTACGGGCTGAATGTTTAATTCAGTAAATGGGTTTCACACGCGATTTAACAGTGCATTGGTAGCTATGAGCCAAGGGCGGTAGCGTGCCTGATGCAGAACATTTAACGGTTGATGATGGTGCAAAAATGCAAGATTTCATCGTTGTATTTTTAAGCGCATTCGCCGCGCTGTTTCTGGCTAGAAAAGTAGCAACCACCATCGGATTGGTGGATAAGCCGTGCGCGCGGAAAAAACACCGTGGAAATATTCCCCTTGTTGGGGGCGTGTCGATTTATTGCGCCCTCTGCATTTTATTTATGCTGCATTCTGATTGGCTTCCTGATTTCTCTCTATACATGGTTTGCGCCACGTTGCTCTTGGTCGTTGGTGTCATTGATGACCGTTTTGACCTTCCTGTTTTGCCCCGATTTGCTGTTCAAACGATGGTGGGCGGTTTGATGATGTATTCAGGTTTATCCCTTTCATCATTGGGAAATGTGTTATTTGGTCATGAGCTTCTTTTAGGGGGATTCGGATATGTCATTACGCTGTTTGCTGTATGTGGTGCTATCAACGCCTTTAATATGATCGATGGGATTGATGGTTTACTGGGCACGCTTTCCTGTATCGCTTTTTGTTCGCTGTTTTTCTTATTCTATTCTGGAGGCGAACGTCAGCTAGGGCTCTGGAGCCTATGCATGATGGCGGCTACGCTACCTTATCTTTTTCTTAATCTTGGTATTCCGTTGGGGAAAAAATTTAAGGTTTTTATGGGGGATGCGGGTAGCACCGTTATAGGATTTACCGTACTTTGGTTACTGGTTCTTGCTTCTCAGGGAGAAAGCGCGGTAATGAACCCAGTGACGGCACTTTGGTTAATTGCGCTCCCTTTGATGGACATGATTGCCATCATGCTGCGGCGGTTTTTGAGAGGTGATAGTCCGTTTAAAGCCGATAGAGGCCATCTTCACCACATATTGATGTCTTCAGGACTGACCTCGCGGCAGTCGTTGATGGTCATTACGTTTGTTGCATTGCTGCTGGCTGCCGTGGGTATCATCAGCGATCATAATAACGTGAGCCAGTTCATGATGTTGAGCCTGTTTTTTGTAACGTTTGTCGGTTATTTCTATTTTATACCGCGTATAGGAAAAGTACTGCAGTTGGGGCGGCGAACGCATTCAGGCAGGCTGGTGACTAAGCTGTCAAACCGCACCGCTCAGCGTCGCTAAGCGACAAATTACAGACTTTTTATGCGCTAGACTGCGGGTTCAGTTGAATAAATATTCTCTATAATCATTTGATATTTTGTAGGGATTTGTGCAATTTTGAATTAAGAGTGATGGAATAACAGGATGATAAAGCACAAGTTAAAATTGGCACCGCTAGTCGTGTCTATAGCATTTCTTAGCGGCTGTACCATAATTCCCGGAAGTCATCTTTCGACGAGTGGCAAAGAGGTTATCGAGCAGCAAGACGCTGATTTCAATATTGATAAACTGGTGAATGTTTATCCTCTTACGCCTTATTTAGTCGATAAAATGCGCGTCAAACCATTAATTGCACAGACTAATCCTGCATTGGAACGCGAACTACAACAGTATGAATATCGCATTGGCATTGGCGATGTCATCATGGTCACTGTGTGGGATCATCCTGAATTGACCACGCCTGCTGGTACATACCGCACCGCTGCTGATACCGGCAACTGGGTACATTCCGACGGTACAATTTTCTATCCGTACATTGGTAAGGTCAAAGTTTCAGGTAAAACGGTGACGGAAGTCCGTGATGAAGTCATGGGGCGTTTGGCAACGTATATTGAATCTCCACAGGTTGATGTCAGCATTGCCGCGTTTCGTTCGCAAAAAGCATACGTAACAGGCGAAGTTGATAAATCAGGACAGCAACCTATCACTAATGTGCCTCTCACTGTTTTGGATGCCATCAATAGTGCTGGCGGGCTGACGGAAAATGCTGACTGGCGCAACATAGTTCTCACTCATAATGGTCAAGAGAAACGAATTTCTCTTCAGGCGCTAATGCAAAATGGTGACCTGTCTCAAAACCATCTCCTTTATCCTGGCGATATCCTCTATATACCGCGTAATGACGACCTGAAAGTGTTCGTAATGGGCGAAGTCAAAAAGCAAAGCACACTTAAAATGGACCGCAGCGGCATGACGTTGACGGAAGCTTTAGGTAATGCCGAAGGTATGGATCAAACGTTGGCTGATGCGACGGGTGTCTTTGTCATTCGCCCACTAAGAGGAACACAGGGGCCGAAGCTGGCAGATATCTATCAGCTCAATGCTGCGGATGCGACGTCTCTTGTTATGGGGGCTGAATTCCAACTGCAACCTTATGACGTGGTTTATGTAACTTCTGCACCAATCGCTCGTTGGAACCGTTTGATTTCACAACTTGCACCGACGATCTCTGCGTTTAACGATTTAAGTGAGGGTAGCCTGCGAGTTCGCACCTGGCCATAGAGATAACTATGTTTGATTCTATATTGGTTGTTTGTGTAGGTAATATCTGCCGTTCTCCTACGGGAGAAAGACTATTAAAACAGGCATTTCCTACTAAAAAAATTTCATCCGCCGGATTAGGCGCGTTAGTCGGAAAACCCGCAGACTCGACCGCAGCAGATGTGGCGAACCAGCATAATCTTTCTCTTGATGGTCATGAAGCGCAGCAACTGACTTCAGCGCTATGTCGGCAATATGATCTTATTTTGGTTATGGAGAAAGGGCATATTGAGGCTGTGTGCCGCATTGCGCCAGAAGTCCGAGGCAAAACGATGCTGTTTGGCCGTTGGCTTAATCAGCAAGAGATTGCTGATCCATACCGCAAAAGTCGTGAAGCGTTTGAATTCGTCTACTTGCAACTTGAGCAGTCCGCCCATAAATGGGTGCAGGTATTAAGTCGTTAACAAGTCAGGGAAACCCATGGCAGAGAAAATTTCAGTAAAAACATCTGAAACGAATTCGGATGAGATTGATTTAGGTCGTTTATTAGGAACATTGCTGGATCATCGTTGGTTGATTATTGGTGTTACTGCAATTTTTACTATTATTGGTATCCTTTATGCTACGTTTGCAACGCCAATTTATAGGTCTGATGCCTTAATTCAAGTTGAGCAGAATACGGGTAATTCACTATTAAAGGATATATCTAGTGTTTTACCCGATGCTAAACCAGAATCTGCGGCTGAGATTGAGTTAATCAAGTCTCGGATGGTATTGGGTAAGACAATTAGTGATTTGTCTCTAGATATAGTTGTTCAGAAAAAATATTTCCCCATTTTTGGCAAAGGATTTTCTCGCTTAATGGAATATGTGCCAGAGAAAGTTGCTGTGTCTAGATTAGAGGTTCCTGCATCATGGCAGGATGAATGGTTTGAATTACGTATCATTGATAATAGCACGTATGAAGTTAATGTAGGTGATACTGTAAAATTTGAAGGTAAAGTTGGTCAGATAGAAAAACAAAGTGGGTTATCTATACTAGTGAGTGATGTCCAGGCTGAAAAAAACACTGTGTTTAGAATTAAGAAATTAAATTCAATTACTGCAATTAATGATGTTCTGGAAGATTTAACTGTTGCTGATAAAGGAAAGGATACGGGAGTTCTCTCATTAAGTTATGAAGGTGAAAAGGCTGATTTAATTAATAAAATACTAAATAGTATCAGCCAAAATTACCTGCAGCAAAATGTTGAACGTAAATCTGAGGAAGCGGGAAAGAGTTTAGAATTTCTCAAAGAGCAACTCCCGTCGGTGCGTACAGGTTTAGACGAAGCGGATAATAAATTAAACAGTTATCGGCAGAAGAATGAGTCTGTTGACCTTACTCTCGAAGCAAAAGCGGTATTGGAAACGATGGTCGCAGTTGAGTCTCAGCTCAATGAATTGACGTTTAAAGAAGCTGAAATATCAAAATTGTACACCAAAGAGCACCCAGCTTACCGCGCGCTAATGGAAAAACGCAAAACACTCGAAGAAGAACGTGAAAAAATCAACAAGCGTGTAGGCGCTATGCCTAAAACCCAGCAGGAAATATTGCGATTAACGCGTGATGTCAATGTAGGGCAAGAAGTTTATATGCAACTGCTGAATAAGCAGCAGGAGCTAAGCATTAATAAAGCAAGTACGGTTGGTAATGTCCGTATTATCGATGCAGCAGCAGTTAAAATAAAACCTGTAAAACCTAAAAAAGTTATTGTTGTTCTACTATCTATGTTTGCTGGTGCAGTTGTATCAATAGCATTTGTAGTGCTTAAGAATTTTTTACATAAAGGACTTGAAAGCCCTGAGCAACTCGAGGAGCTAGGTATTAATGTCTATGCCAGCGTACCTCTATCTGAATGGCAACAGAAGAAAGACAGAGCATTGTTAAGTAGGAATAAGAAAGGTAATACCCGTTCTACGGAATTGCTAGCTGTAGGTAACCCAGCCGATCTTGCCATTGAGGCTATCAGAAGTCTGCGTACTAGTCTGCATTTTGCTATGATGGAAGCAAAAAATAATGTGCTGATGATATCTGGTGCCAGCCCTGCAATTGGTAAGACATTCGTCAGTGCAAACCTAGGGGCAGTAATCGCTCAGTCAGGGCAGCGAGTACTTATCGTCGACTGTGATATGCGCAAAGGTTACGCACATGAGTTGATGGGAGTGCAAGGAACAAATGGCCTCTCTGATATTTTGTCTGGGCAAATACCGACAGAGAAAAGTATTCGTAAAACGGCTGTAGAAAATATGGACTTTATCCCCCGTGGACAAATTCCGCCTAATCCTTCCGAATTGCTGATGCATAGTCGGTTTTCACAATTTATTGATTGGGCAATCAAGAATTATGACATTGTGTTATTGGATACACCTCCTATCCTTGCTGTAACCGATGCTGCTGTTATTAGCAGACATGCTGGAACTTCGCTTCTGGTTGCTCGTTTTGAAGTGAATACATTAAAAGAAATTGAAGTGAGTATTCGTCGTTTTGAGCAAAATGGTACGGAAATTAAAGGCGTGATTTTGAATGCGATTGTAAAACGTGCAGCTAGTTATTACGGCTACGGAAACTATAATTATTATTCTTACGAATATAAGTCTGACAAATAATCCTGTAGATATGCCATTTTATTTTATTAAACAAACACACTCTTAAATAGGGTGTGTTTTATATGAAGTGATTTTCTATCCATTTTATATGTTATTAATTAATCATGTATATAAATTTTATTTCATGCAATGAAAAGGAAATTAAATGAAGTGTCTTTTGGCTATTCCTACATTCAATGGTGGTGAGGTTTGGAAGGATGTTGCTGATAAGATAAGGCGTTATAGTCAAGTTGACTTATATGTTCATGTCATCGATTCTGGTAGTAAAGATAATACATTGGATGTTGCATCTGATTATGGCTTTAAAGTGACAGAAATTGAGTCTAAAGATTTTAATCATGGTAGTACTCGAAACTTAGCTGTTAATCATAATAGCAAAGATTTTGATGTTATTATTTTTTTAACACAGGACGCAATTCCTGAACCAAATTTTATTGATACTATTATTTCTGCGTTTGATGATGAAGATGTTGTCTGTGCATATGGGCGTCAGCTACCACATATTGATGCCACACCGATTGCTGAACATGCCAGATACTTTAACTATCCTGAAAAAAGTCATACTTGCTCATTTTCTGATATACCGATTATGGGGATAAAAACTGCCTTCATGTCTAACTCTTTTTCTGCTTATAGGGTTTCTGTATTTGAAAAATTATCAGGCTTTCCTACAAATACGATCCTTGGTGAAGATATGCATTTTGCAGCTAGAGCAATCCTTTCTGGGTATAAGATAGCTTACGTCTCTGATGCAACAGTTAGGCATTCACATAATTATAGTTTATTTCAAGAATTTAAACGTTATTTTGATATTGGAGTGTTCCACGCTGATGAACCATGGATTAGAGATAAATTTGGAGGTGCTGGAGGGGAGGGGAAGAGATTTATTTTTTCGGAGCTTTCTTTTATTTTAAGAAAAAAAAGATATGTAGATATCCCTCTTGCAATAATGAATAATGGTATGAAGTTAATTGGGTATAAATTGGGTCAAAAGTATAAATTCCTGCCAAAGAGTTTTGTTAAGTATTGTAGTATGCATAGAGGATATTGGTGTTAAAATATGAAGATGAAAAATAGATCTATTCTTTATTGAATGAGTACTCAAAATTTTTTTCGTCGAGTTTTTTATTGAAATATATCAAAGTGTGTCTTATGGAAAAAAAAATCGTTTTTATATCTATGCACCTTCCCTCTCCAAATGTGCCAGAGGCAGGACAAAAGCTTGCGTATAAACGGCTAATGAATTTTCTGAATAAAAATAGCGAAGTTCATCTTATATCTTTTGTCAACGAACGAGAAAAAATCCATGTTGACTATTCATTATATGAGAAGTGCAGTTCGATTAAACTCATTTATTTGAATAATAAAAATAGGTTTTTAAATATTTTAAATAAGCCATGGCTTCCGTTCCCTATGGCAATCCGGAATGATCGTAGAGTTAAGGAATATCTTGCCAGTATTATTAATGACAATATGGATATTCATATCGAATACGAGCAAGGTGCTATTTTTATTCCAATCGATCTTTTATCAAAAACAACTGTAGTCTTTCATGATGTCATTTCTCAATCTTTTGAACGATATTCAAAAGGTAGTTCAAATCTTATAAAGAGATGTTTTTTTAAGTGCCAGCATTTACTCTTGGTTAAATGGGAACGTTTGTTATTACCTAGATTGGCACGAGTGATTGTTTTAAATGAAAAAGATTTAAATATAGTAAAGTCTTTAACTCCAAATGTTAACAACGTAATTGTTGACTACCCTGAAATCTCTGAGGTTTTTTACAGTGTAAGACGAGAATCTATAATAAAAGGGACGATTATTTTTTGGGGGGCAATGAACCGAAGTGAGAATATTGATGCTGTACTCTGGTTTGTTCATTCTATTTTTCCAAAAATTTTGGAAAAAGTTCCTGATGCTAAATTTTTTGTAGTAGGAGCTAATCCTCCCAAGTTAATTAAAAATTTAGAATGTAATAATATTACCGTTACAGGATTTGTTGAAAGTCCGAAAGAATATTTTGAGAGTATGCATATATCTGTTGTTCCATTACGTTATGGTGCAGGAGTTAAATTAAAAGTATTAGAAGCATTAGCTACAAAAATTCCTGTGGTGACGACAAATGTTGGCGCTGAGGGAATTATAGATAATGATGGCTTGCTCATTATCTCCGATGTGGAAGATGAATTTGCAAATAATGTTGTGAGATTAATTGGATGATTTTTCTGATTGGTTATTTTTAAACAATATATACTACGTAGAGTGTTGATTTTTAGTAGATGTTTCTTTATGAATTATAGTTTTATTTTTACTCCTAAGTAATGGAATGTCGCCACATATTAAATATTGCGGTGATGTAATAATTAGTTATTTCAATGATTTTAACATGAGTTTCAGATTATAGGTGTAATATATCTTTAGGACTTAATTAAATGCTTTCATTGTTTAAGATAAGAAGACTAAACATAATAAAATTTTCATTGGCTTTTTCGGATTTTTTCTTTTTTAATATTTCATTAATACTTACTTGTATTCTGATTGATTTTTTTGGTTTTAATATTTATTCTTTCATTCCAAAAAATGAATTTTTTGCCAGATTTATTTCACATATTGTTCTTTCGGTTATTTGTGTCAGTTGGTTTTGGGTCAGATTAAGACATTACTCTTATCGTAAGCCATTCTGGTTCGAGTTAAAGGAAATTTTAAGAACGTTAGTCATTTTTTCCATATTAGATTTGGCATTTGTTGCGTTTTCGAAGTGGGATTTCTCCCGATATGTTTGGGTGCTAACGTGGTTTTTCGCGCTTATGCTTGTCCCTCTGGGGCGCTCGTTAACTAAACGTGTTTTAGACAAACTGAATCTTTGGAAGAAGCAAACGGTCATTATTGGAAACGGTAAAAATGCCAGAGATGCCTATGCTGCCTTACAAAGTGAAGAAATTCTCGGTTTTAGCATAGTTGCGTTTTTTTCAACTAAGAAAAATGACGATAGGCAGATTTTTAATATTCCTGTTCTCTCTTCAGAAGATGAACTTTGGGAACAGTGCTGTTCTGAAGAAACGCAATTCATTGTCGCTGTTGATGCTGAAGATTATGAACTGAGAGATTACTGGTTAAAATCACTAGCTAAAAAGAAATGTCGTTCTGTCTCTGTTATTCCAACGTTGCGTGGCGTTCCATTATATGGAACTGAAATGTCTTTCATTTTTAGCCATGAAGTTATGATTCTGCGAGTCAGTAACAATCTGGCTAAAAGAACGTCACGAATAGTAAAAAGAACATTTGATATTGTGGGTTCTATCTCTATTATTTTTGTTGCATCACCCTTATTGCTATTCTTGGCTTTCTTGATTTCTAAAGATGGTGGTCCTGCCATATATGGACATGAACGTGTTGGGCGTAATGCAAAAAAATTTAAATGCTTAAAGTTCCGTTCAATGATCGTCAACTCTCAGGAAGTGTTGCAGGAGTTACTCGACAAAGATCCCGAAGCAAGAGTCGAGTGGGAAAAAGATTTTAAGTTAAAAAACGATCCCAGAATCACCAAAGTAGGTAATTTCATTAGGAAGAGCAGCTTAGATGAGCTGCCTCAGTTGTTCAATGTGTTGAAAGGGGAGATGAGCTTGGTTGGCCCTCGCCCTATTGTTGAGCAAGAACTGGAACGTTATGCCGGTGATGTCGACTATTATCTCATGGCAAAACCAGGAATGACTGGGCTATGGCAGGTCAGTGGCAGAAATGATGTTGATTATGACACCCGAGTGTACTTTGATGCGTGGTATGTAAAAAACTGGTCACTATGGAATGATATCGCCATTTTATTTAAGACGATTAATGTTGTTTTAAAAAGAGATGGTGCGTATTAGTGATTTCTCAAATGAAATAGACATTGAAAAGATAATATCAATGGGCATGTTTCAGATTTGTAATTAGTGCTAAATCGACTAACTTAATTTAGCCGAAAGTATAAATAATAGTTGGCTTCCATTATGACGAATAAAATCACATTAATGCCTTCTGGTGTTGTTTTTGAATGTGGATCAGAAAAAACAATTTTAGATTCAGCAATAGATCAAGGGATTGTTCTGGAGCACAGCTGTAAAAATGGTTCGTGTAACGCTTGTGAAGCCCATATTCTTAGTCCTCAAGGTGAAATCCTTACTACCATTTTGACTTGTCAGGTAAAGCCTGACTGCGATATGACACTAGAGGCTGAGTACTATCCTGAGTTAGCGAATATTAAAAGTAAAACCGCACCGTGCAAGGTTGATTCTATCGACTATCCTCATGAGGATATTGTAATTATTACGCTGCGTTTACCACCTACAGCTAACCTGACATTCTTGCCTGGGCAATATCTTGATCTAAAGTATCAAGGAATAACCAGAAGTTACTCCATTGCCTCTATTCCGCAAAATAATAGTAAAATTGAGCTTCATTTAAAGCGTGTAGAAAATGGTGCCATGAGTAGCAAGGTATTTGGTAATTTATCTGCTAATCAACTAATGCAGCTCGAAGGGCCAAAAGGTACCTTTTTTTATCGAAATAATGAAAACTCTGGGCCAATAATATTTCTGGCAACGGGTACTGGATTTGCACCGATAAAGTCGATTGTTACTGATCTGCTTAATAAGGGTACTCAACGAGATATTTATATTTATTGGGGAAATAGAAAAAGCAGTTTGTTCTATGATCCCTCTGTTGAGCTATGGGTAAGCCAACACGCTAATGTAAAGTGCAGTCTGGTTTTGTCTCAGCCTGAAGAGGGGTGGGATGGAAGATACGGTTATGTTCAGGAGTTTGTTGTCGCTGATATTGGTGATTTGAACACAGCCAGTGTCTATGCCTGTGGAAGCCAATCAATGATTGAGTCGGCAAAAGCATTATTGATTGAAAAGGGGCTTCCTACTGCTAATTTTTATTCAGATGCCTTTGTGGTATCTGGTTGAATCATAAAGTGATTAAGAAATATATATCGAATGTATTATTTGCCATCAGTATATGGCAAAAAATTAAAGAGTAGAGACCAACTAGGAGCGTTCCATGAAAGCGGTGATACTTGCAGGTGGGTTAGGTACCAGATTGAGTGAAGAAACGGTTACTAAACCTAAGCCCATGGTTGAAATTGGTGGGAAACCTATTTTATGGCATATCATGAAGATGTATTCTTATCATGGCATAAATGAATTTATTATATGCTGTGGGTATAAGGGATACGTTATTAAAGAGTATTTTGCGAATTATTTCCTACACATGTCTGATATTACCTTCAATATGAAGGATAATGAAATGACGGTGCTTCAAAAACGCGCAGAACCTTGGAAAGTCACACTTGTAGATACAGGCGAACACTCCATGACCGGAGGTCGTCTAGGCCGCGTTGCTGAATATGTGAAAGATGATGAGTGTTTTTGCTTTACCTACGGTGATGGTGTCTGTGGGATCGATATTCAAGATACGATTGCCTTCCATAAGCGTCATGGCAAACTTGCCACATTAACTGCGACGTTACCACCTGGTCGTTTCGGAGCCCTAGAATTATCTCAGGGACAGGTGAAAAGTTTTAAAGAAAAGCCAAAAGGCGATGGCGCCTTGATTAATGGCGGTTTCTTTGTTCTGTCACCTAAGGTGTTAGATTTGATTGATGGTGACAGCAGTGTTTGGGAACAATCACCGCTGATGACCCTGGCCGCGCAGGGGGAATTGATGGCTTATGAGTACACGGGTTTCTGGCAGCCAATGGATACGTTAAGAGACAAATTGCTTCTTGATGAACTTTGGCAAAATGGTGAAGCTCCTTGGAAAAAATGGGAGTAAGCAGCGTGGTAAATTCAGCATTTTGGCAAGGAAAAAAAGTCTTCGTAACAGGGCATACTGGCTTCAAAGGTAGTTGGTTATGCCTGTGGCTACAGAGCATGGGGGCAGAGGTAAAAGGGTATGCGTTGCAACCGCCTACCGAGCCGTCTATTTACCAAGCCGCATGTGTTGAAGAAGGGATGTCCAGTGAAATTGGGGATATCCGTGATTACCAGAAAATGGAAGAAAGTATCAGAGCATTCGGTCCTGAAATTGTTTTCCATATGGCGGCTCAACCGCTTGTCAGGCTTTCATACGATATTCCTGTCGATACTTACGCTACGAATGTCATGGGTACCGTTTATTTGCTGGAAGCGGTGCGTAAAATCGGTGGCGTTAAAGCAGTAGTCAATATTACCAGTGATAAATGCTACGAAAATAAAGAGTGGGTCTGGGGATATCGTGAGAACGAGCCCATGGGCGGTTATGATCCTTACAGCAACAGCAAAGGTTGTGCTGAGCTAGTCGCCGCTGCATATCGACAGTCATACTTTAATGCTGATAAATATCAGGAACATGGTTGTGCGCTGGCTTCTGTCAGAGCAGGTAATGTGATCGGCGGTGGTGACTGGGCCCTCGATCGCCTTATTCCCGATATCCTTAAGGCGTTTGAAGATCAACGCCCTGTGTTGATTCGCAATCCGCACGCGATCCGCCCTTGGCAGCATGTACTTGAGCCCCTATCTGGGTATCTCTGTGCCGCGCAGGCGCTTTATCTAAACGGTACGGAGTATGCGGAGGGCTGGAACTTTGGGCCGCTAGATGAAGATGCTCAACCGGTTCAATGGATTGTTGAGAAGATGGTTGGTGCGTGGGGCAAAGAGGCATCATGGATTCTGGATGATGGTGAACACCCCCACGAGGCTCACTATCTGAAGCTAGATTGTTCCAAGGCTAAAATGCGTTTGAATTGGGCACCAGTATGGCGGCTTGAAGAGACGCTGAGCCGCATTGTCACGTGGCACAAAGCCTGGTTAGCCGGTGCGGATATGCGTCAGATTACGCTAAATGAAATACATGATTATATGAAAACTCAAAATGATAAAGGTCACTATTGATGAGCACCCAAAACCTAAGAGAAGACATCGCTAAACTGGTCGAGCAATATGCTAACCAGGCTTTTGCCTCCAAAGTATTTTTGGCCGGTGAAAGTGTCATCCCTCCTGCGGGCAAAGTGATCGGTGCTCCAGAAATAAAAATGATGGTCGATGCTTGTCTGGATGGCTGGCTGACAACAGGGCGTTTTAACCGTGAATTTGAACGCCGTTTGGGTGAATTCCTTGGTGTAAAACATGTCCTGACGACAGTATCAGGTTCTGCCGCTAACCTTCTGGCTCTGGCTACGCTGACATCTCCGAAACTGGGCGATCGTGCGTTAAAGGCAGGTGACGAAGTGATTACTGTTGCTGCAGGGTTTCCAACTACGGTTAACCCATCAATTCAGTATGGCCTGATTCCTGTTTTTGTTGACGTTCATATTCCAACTTACAATATCGACCCCAGCAAAATTGAAGCGGCAATTAGCGACAAAACCCGTGCAATTATGATCGCGCATACTCTGGGTAATGTATTTGATTTATCTGAAGTTAAGAGAATTGCTGATAAATACAACCTCTGGCTGATCGAAGACTGCTGCGATGCGTTGGGCGCTAAATACAACGGCCAGATCGTTGGCACATTTGGCGACATTGCCACCGTGAGTTTCTACCCTGCGCACCATATTACGATGGGTGAAGGTGGTGCAGTCTTTACTAATTCATCTGAATTGAGAACGATCACCGAATCTTTCCGCGACTGGGGACGTGATTGCTACTGTGAACCGGGCTGTGATAACACCTGTAATAATCGATTCGGCCAGAAATTAGGTTCCCTGCCTTTTGGCTATGACCATAAATATACTTATTCACATGTTGGGTACAACCTTAAAATCTCTGATATGCAAGCTGCATGCGGTCTGGCACAAATGGATCGCTTGCCGGATTTCGTGGCGAAGCGTAATGCTAATTTTGAATACCTGAAAGCAGGTCTTGCATCATGTGAAGAGTTTATTGAGCTACCTGAAGCTACGCCAAATTCTGAGCCATCATGGTTCGGCTTCCCGATTACCCTTAAAGAAGAAAGCGGTATTAATCGTGTCGATCTGGTTAAATTCCTGGACGATGCCAAGATTGGCACACGCTTGTTGTTTGCGGGCAACCTGACTCGTCAGCCTTACTTTGAAGGCGTGAAATACCGTGTTGTCGGTGAATTAACCAATACTGACCGTATCATGAACCAGACTTTCTGGATCGGCATTTATCCGGGATTAGATACTGAGCATCTGGATTTTGTGATCGGAAAATTTGAAGAATTCTTTGGGTTGAATTTTTAATAAATAAGAGAGATGCGATGTCTAAGGGTAGTCATGTTATTGTCACTGGTGCGTCTGGGTTCATTGGTGGTTTTTTAGTGGACAAACTTGTATCTAAGGGGTACTCGGTCATCGCAATCTCTCGATCTCCTAAGCAGATAAAGGGACAGGATAATAAGTTACGGTGGTGCAATTGGGAAAACATAAACAAACTGTTGGAAGATGGTGATTTTGACGTAGAAGCAATTTTTCACTTGGCAACAGATTATGGAAGGAATACTTCAGGTAATTATTCAGAAATAGAAAATGCAAATGTTGTTAATCCGCTAAAATTATTAGATTTGGCTGTAAGATATAAAATAAGTAAGTTTATATCTACAGATAGTTTTTTTTCAAAGCCTGAGTTTAATTATCAACATATGAGACCTTACATTCTGACTAAATCATCATTTAATGAGTGGGGACGGTATCTATCGTATGTTCATGATTTATTTTTCTTAAATGTAAGATTAGAGCATGTATATGGCCCGAATGATAATAAAGATAAGTTTATTCCATATCTCATAAGTAGTTTAAAAAAAGGAGAACGGATAAAATGCACCGACTGTAAACAAAAAAGAGATTTTGTATATATACATGATGTTACTGATGCATATATGACTATTTTAGATTCAGATTTTTCTAATAAATAT
>NZ_LXFV01000006.1 GCF_002847345.1 Pectobacterium peruviense | reverse complement strand
ACTCGCTTGCGGGGTGTTTTTCAATGTAAAAGGAGACAAATTATGGCTTCACGCGGTGTTAACAAAGTTATCTTAGTTGGCCATCTCGGTCAGGATCCTGAAATTCGCTATATGCCGAATGGTGGTGCAGTTGCCAACATGACATTAGCGACCTCTGAAACCTGGCGGGATAAGCAAAGTGGTGAACAGAAAGAGAAGACCGAATGGCACCGTGTGGTGATTTTCGGGAAGCTCGCTGAAGTCGCTGGCGAATATCTTCGCAAAGGCTCTCAGGTTTACATTGAAGGTTCATTACAAACGCGTAAATGGGCCGATCAGGCTGGAGTAGAGCGCTATACGACTGAAATTGTCGTTAACGTTGGTGGCACATTGCAGATGCTAGGCTCTCGTCCTAACGCTGGAAGTAACAACCAAAGTGCAGCCAGTACTACATGGGGAAAACCTCAGCAGCCAGTTGCACCGGCGCAGAGTGGTCCCCCACAGTCTCAACGTTCAGCAGGCAATGAACCGCCGATGGATTTTGACGATGATATCCCGTTCCTTGGGTTTGGTTATGGCGTATGTCGCAAGGCGATCTATGCCGTTTCGTAAACACTAGCACCAGTCTTTGACTGGTGCTTTTTTACATGACAGACTTAGTAAAACGCTTACTTTGTCTGTGATCTTACGGGGGTAAAATGACTACTCATACTCGATACGAGACTGATGTCGTCGCCTGGGCTAACGAACAGGCGGAACTTTTACGCTCCGGTAAATTTTCAGAGATCGACTGCAAAAATGTTGCAGAGGAGATTGCAGACGTGGGTAAGAGCGAACAACGGGAGCTGGCAAGCCGCATGGCTGTCTTGATTGCTCACCTGCTGAAATGGAAATATCAACCGGAACGTCGTGGTTCGAGCTGGGAAAAGACGGTCAAAGCGCAGCGTAAAGATGTTGCGTATGCGTTGAAAGAGTCTCCCAGTTTGAAAACCAAGCTGAATGACCCTGATTGGTATGATGTGATCTGGTCTAAAGCAGTTGCCATCGCTACGGATGAAACACAGCTTGAAAACTTGCCGGATGAACAAATCTGGACAGTAGAAGAGGTGTTGTACGCCGAGTTTTGGCCAAATTAACTGATCCCCTGTAGTAATAGGGCACTAACGCTGGCTTCGGTCAGCGTTTTTCTTTTCTGAGCACGTTTTTAGTTTAGCGTTGTTCAGTCTGGGCTTGTCGGCAGAATAACCACCTGATTTTGAGATTTCTCTTAAACACGGTGGAGACTGATGACAAGACCTATGCGGCACCCTCTAAATACGCCAACGCTGGCATGCCTTTCTGCTGCAGCAATATTGGTAGCTGGATGTGCTCAACAGACAACTACGTCTTCAGTTTCCCGTCAGAATGTGTCTCCCAGAGTGAACGACATTTATCAAAATCGTTCACCTGAGGTTGTGCGCTATGATCGCTATACGCTGGTCAGCACCCGCCCTGCGGATTCACAACGCGATCCACTCAATCAAATGATCGACATCACGATGCCCCCGCAACTGGTGCGTAGCGTCGGGGATGGATTTCGGTATTTGTTGTTAGAGTCTGGTTATTCGCTATGCCCTTCGTCTTCATCAATGTTTTCTGAACTACTTGGGCGTCCGCTGCCAGGCGTACAACGCAATATTGGCCCGGTTCGTCTCAGTGAAGCGTTGCAGATAGTTGCCGGTCCTGCGTGGCGACTGCGTGTCGATGATGTGAATCGGGAGATCTGTTTTGTGCTTCGCGATGAATACCGTTCATTTGCGCCAGCCGCCTCCGTTGCATTGTCTACCGCACCTGTTAAATCGGCCATTTCAACGACGCCGAAGACTTCCGGAACTCCCTTTACGGGCTCAGGGGCGCAGACGACAACGCGCATGTTAAAACCGGACAGTCAACCCTTGCCTGTTCCTACGTTGATGACACCGTCGCCAGTTGCGACAAGCAGTAAGCCTTTAGTCGCGGGTGTAACGACCCCTGTATCTGCGAACACGTCGGTATCTTCTGCTGTTATACCGATGCCTTCTGTTGCTGCCCAAATGCTCCCGTTGTCTGGGCAACCATCACCGGTCAAATCTTCAGTTATTCCAGCTCCGGCTGCAAAATCCACCTTGGCACCGACTACAGCCTTACCGCCGGCCCCTGTTGCGCTGTCGCCGAAAAAAGAGGAAACGACAAAGCTGCTTTCGACGCCGTCTAAAACGATCCCTGCAACCGTTTCTCCGGTGGTATCAACGCCAGTAGTTTCTCCGTCTTTGGCTTCGGAACCTAAGCCCATCCCTGTCATTATCCCGGTCTGGAAAGCAGAACCGGGTATTACATTACGTGAGTTTTTGACACGTCAGGCATCCACTGTTGAGTGTCCATACGGCGGAAAATGGACTGTTGTTTGGCCCGTTAATGTTGACTACCCCATTTCTGCTCGCTTAGTCATCCATGGCAGTTTTGATGCACTATTAGAGCGCATTTTCTTTTTGTATGGTCCAGGAAAGGTTGATACGCCGCTCTACGGTCGTGCTAATCGCAGCCAATGCGTTGTTGCTGTCTCTGATAAACCTGGAGAGAAGTAGTGCAAGGCATGTTGGTGTTAATGGCGTTGTTAGTCCTGATCGGCGGGTATCAAGGGGCTCGCTCTGCCGGTGACGCGTTGAGTGATTCGGTCATCGAAACCTCCACTGCGCGCCACATGCTGCAGACGGCCAACACGCTTGGCAGGTTGAAGGCTCAGGGGATAAACGTTTTGTCTTTATGTCCCGGGAACCGCCCCTCAAATCTACTTTCGATTCCTGGATTGGAAGATAACCCAGACATTTACTGTACCGAACATAACGGACGGGTTGTTGTGTGGGCAAAAGAAAAACCGGGTATGGCCAAGGTGTTACGTGAATTATCCCGTGACTCGCGGCTTCTGGCTCGTATCAGCGACGGCCGAGTGAATACTCTGGTTGACCCTGCCCCTTGGTCAGTTCCATTGCCTGCCAGTGTCACGGAAGGCTCGTTGGTATACATCAACTAAGAGAAGACGGACGATGTCACAATTTACTCCTCATTTTACTTACCGGAACGTTGCGTTGGCATTGCTCGTCTCTACGGTCCTGAATGGTTGTGCTACCAAAGGATTTCGTGATGCGGATGATCAAGCTGAGCGGGATATCCGGACAGCTGAGCAGTTGCATGGATTATCTCTCAAGCAGCCTTCCTCACCTTCACTGGTCTGGGTCGATGAGCCCTGGGTTAATCCCCGTCCTATTTGTGTCAGCGCTCGCGCGCAACAGGTTAAGTTGCCGCCATGCAGCCTGACATTGATTATTGATGGCAGCTTGTCTTTGTATGAAGTAGGGCAGCGTATTACCCGCAGTTGTGGGTTCCCTGTCGTGATAACGCCTGATGCCATGAGCGCGCTGTCCGGTCCAGCATCACAGGGAGGCGTAGGGGCGACTCGCGCTATCCAGGGGGCGCTTCCTCGTCCAGATGAAGGTGGGCGTCCCGCACTTGGTAGTATTGGCGGCGTAACGTCTACTCAATCATTTTCACCGAATATCGGTGCAGGGCTGATTACGGATATTAGTTGGGAAGGGGAGCCGCTGGGCGGGGCGTTGGATCAGATTACCTCTCGCTTGGGACTTAATTGGAAATTCGAAAACAGTCAGGTGGTGCTGTATTACCTGGATACGCGAACTTACCGTCTCAAGGTTCTCAATGCCGAAACGGCGATGAACTCTAACTTAACGGGAACCAGCAGTTCGACAGCCGGTGGTGATAGCAGCTCGGTCAGTGGCAGCCAAAATTCCGGACAAAGCACGAGCGTCAAGCTGGAAAGCAAAATTCATAATGATATCGGTCAGTCCATCAAATCGATGGTCAGCTCATCCGGAAGTTGGCATCTGTCTGGTTCAACGGGCGAACTGGTTGTGACAGATGTTCCCCAGGTATTGGATAGAGTCGAGAGTTATATCGACAGCCTGAATGTGCGTATGAATCGGATGGTCAAGTTGATGGTGAGTGTCTATTCGGTTCAGCGTAAGGGCTCCAGCCAGACATCACTGGACTGGTCTGTCGTGGGTAAGCGTCTCGATCGCTTTGGCTTAACGTTGGCGGGTACGCCAACGGCAACTACCGCTGTTTCATCTGCGGGTATCAATGTTGTTGATGGGAAATTTGCAGGAACAACGGCGTTATTCCGAGCGCTAGAGACGCAAGGCAAGGTGTCTGTTGTGATGGCGCATGAGGCGACGACCACCAATCTGGTCCCCGCACCGTTTCAGATCGCAGGACAAATGGTTTACCTGAGAAACCAGAAGACAACGGTATCTGAGAACTATGCCACAACCGATATGGAGCCAGGAAGTATCACTACAGGGACGCAAATGACGCTGTTACCGGATATTCGCGATGAAGGGGATATTCAACTGCAATTTAACTTCAGCCACTCCGATCCGGCACAATTACGCCGTGAATCGTCTGAAGACGGCAGAACTAAAATGGAGATGCCTTATACCACCGTACGCAGCTTAAGTGAGCGGGTTAATTTGAAGCCGGGTCAGACCTTGATCGTCAGTGGCTATAACTCCCGTAATCTTACTGCCTCTCGCGAAGGGGCGTTTGATCCTGATGTTATGGTAGCCGGCGGTGGTAAATCCAGTGAGACGGATGACGTTACGCTGATTATCGCTGTTACGCCCGTGCTGATGTGAGGACGATAACGTGATTACTGTACCTCATGAAAATGGTGGGTTAATTGCGGGATTACGCTGGGAACCGATGTCTGAAAAGGCTTCCCAGCGATTTGGACGCGATGTGTTATCTCTGAAGCTAAACCCCATGCGCGGGCTCAATAAAGGGGCCGATATTCATTCTGGTGCGCCAGCGGTCACGGGCGCTTGCCCATGGAGGCCTGGGCGGTTGTGGTCACTTGCCGCACTGGCGACGAGTTGGACAGGGGAAAATGGGTATGGTGTTGTCCAGCTCGGTGACGACGAATTCGTTTTTTTAGCGACCATCAATGGCATTCCAGCGCTTAACGGCGACATCTGCGGTGCGCGCGACGATATGCTCGCTATCACCAGTGAATTTATTGCGCTCACACCAACACCAGATACGGGATGGAATGTCGCCTCTACGCCGGAGGCTCCTGCTGTACCCGCTGATATCCTGCCGTCGCGACGTCGCGACTGGCCAGCGCGTTATCGGCTGACGTGTCCTGCCAGAATACGGCGGACGTTACTGATTAGTATGCCGGTGCTACTTGCGGTCGGCATTGCCGGGATGTGGGGCGTGCAGTACTGGCAGAACTGGTCTGCCCGCCAGGCCGAGGCGGCAAAAGCAAAGCTGGCTGCGATGGCTGCGGGAGATAACGAGCTTTCCCAAAAAGAAAAACGAGTATTACCCCACCCGTGGGTGATTCAGCCATCGGCTCAGGTTTTGCTAACGGTCTGCGAACGTAAGTTGGACGCACTTCCCCTGAAATTGGGCTTTTGGCCGTTGTCCTCTGCCGACTGCCGGGCAGATGGTGTCATGACGACATGGGTACGGGAAAAAGACAGCCGATTGGCTACGGTCAACCGTCTGATCCAGGCTGTGCAGTATCTTCCTGGCTCTCCGGCTGTTTTTATCGATGAGAGCGGGGATACCGCGCAGATTGCATTTTCCTATCCCGCGCTTCTGGGCGGTGGTGACGATCGCGTGATTGACAGCGAACCACTGCGTCGGCGGTTGCTGAGCTTCTTTCAGTCTCGGGGTATCCAGCCCTCACTTCAGAGTGTTCCTCCAACATCAACCCCGCTGGATGATCAGGTTGTATGGATCCAGGACTGGAGCACATTTGCTTTTTCTCACACCTCTCGTTTAGCCCCTTCATTTCAGCTTGCAGGATTATCTGCCGTGGGACTCCGTTTGACGCGCATCGGGCTGAAGGTTGAAGGGCGGTCACTGACCTGGTCATGGGATGGTACGGCATACAGTCGTGCTCAGCCCCAGGGCAGCGTTGCATCAGAAGGAAATGCACCATGATGAAAGTTTTTTCCCTATTTCCGTTGCTGTTTACGGCATCGGTATTGGCTTCTGATGTGACTGAAATCAGTCCCGCTCCTTCTGGAGGCGTCCTTGTTTCTGATGAGCCAACCGTCGAGACGCTAAGAGCCGTTGAGCTGGAAATTGATTTGATAAAAACACAGCAGGCGAAACAGGATGCGCAGAACGCCCTGGCGGAAAGCCGGCTGAAAGGACAAACGCTGAAGAATCGGCCCGATATTTCAGCCATATCTGGTGTTGGGCTGGGTACAGCGAACAAAGGCGCTGGGGTAAGCCTGGCTATTACGGCCGCGCGTTTGAAAGAGATATGGAGTGAAAACAGGAAACTCCGCGCGGCTGCTGAGTTTAACGGTCGCCGTATCGTACTTCAGCCAGGAGATACCTGGCCTGGTAGTGAACATCGCGTGAAAAGCATTACGTCACGTGGTGTTGAACTTAGCAACGGACAGGTAATCCAGACGGGGGTAGCACAATAATGAAGATGGATGTTCACCAGTCAGCCGATGCAGATTTAGCCTGTCGCGTGCCTGGGCAGTACTGCGAGGATATTGCACTCACGCGTCTTGATAACGAGTCTGTGAGTGTACGTGTTAACCGAGAAATTCGTGAAGAACCGACGTTCGTCAGCTGGTTTGCCGGGCTGCGTCGTGCCGGATTGAAGCCATTACCGCCTGAGTTTGTGATGAAAAGCGAACTCGGTCAGGGGGGGCTGGCGAATACGCATGACGTGGAAGTGGGGATCAGTGGGGCACAGCGCGATGTGCGTCGGATGTTTCGCGACGTCATATCGATGAGCGCCTCTGATATCCATGTACACCTTGACCGTCGCCAGGGAAGCAGGATCCGTACCCGGATCAATGGGCTGTTGTACACCATCCGTGAACCGGATTTTGAAGAAGGCGGGACATTGTTGTCGACCATGATGGAAAGCATGTGCGACACCAAATCTCAGGGGTATAACCCGCGGGTTGCTCAGGATGGGCGCGTCAAACCGGAGTTTCTGGCAGACATGAACCTGTATGCTGCGCGCTACAGCCATCGCCCGACCGATGACGGTGGCGTTTTTGCGGTGATGCGCCTGATTGAAGACGATCGCGGACGTATCAGAACGCTGCAAAGCTTAGGCTATCAGCCGGAGCATGAAGCGGCGCTGGAAGAAATTGAATTGACATCACAGGGGCTGATTGGCCTGTGCGGGACTACTGGCTCCGGTAAATCGACAACGCAGAGGGTCCTCGCTGGTCGATGGCTGGCCAGAAATAACGGGCAGGTCAGCCTCCAGACCCAGGAAGCGCCGATAGAGGGACTGATTTTTGGCGCAGTGCAGTGTGCTGTAAACACTGACAACCTCAGTCTGCATCAGGCGGGGGAAGCCTGGGCGGGTAGTGTTGTGATGTCCCTGCGTCTTGATCCGGATGGAATTTATACTGGAGAGGCTCGCGATTATGCGTCAGCGTACGCCGCTCTGGAAACGTCTATCAGCGGTCATCCCGGCTGGTTTGGGCTCCACTGTACCTATCCGCTGGATGCATTGACCCGTATGCGTAACTGGGGGATTGATGCACGTGAGCTGGCGAATCCGACCTATTTTCGGGGGTTGATTGCCCAGACGCTGGTGAATACGATTTGTCCGTCCTGCTCATTACCGTGGTCTGAAGCTCTTGAACTACAGATGATCCCTCTCCCGCATCAGACGCTGGCCAGGCGCATGTTTAATGCGGATGAGCTTAGTCAGTTACGGTTTCGTAATCCCGATGGCTGTGAACATTGTACGAAGCAATTGCTGGGAACCGCGATTAACCAGGGGATCGGTGGGCGAACCCTGGTTGCAGAAATCGTACGCCCCGATCGTCACATCATGAAAAGCTGGCTGGATGAGGGGAGTTTTGTGGCTCGTCGGCGCTGGATTCATGCAGGCGGATTTAGCCGTGGACAGCATTTACGGCGGCTGCTGCTGGCTGGCGAAACTGATCTGGTGATGGCCACAGAGCACCTAGATCCGGATGAAGATCGCGACTTTATGGAGTGCGCTTAGCCATGGTGACATTGCTGATAGCTATCTTCTGTTTGTTGCTGGTTTTAGCGGTTTTGCTGTTTTTATCCGTGACCTGGGCACCAATGATGCGCCGGACGTTTTGGCTGACAGAACGAATTAAGTTTTGGCAGATGGTGCGTACATTCTGGCGTATGGGTATGCCGCAGGCAGAAGTTTTCGACATCATGCGGGATATTTACAGTGATAACGGAAAGCGGCGTAATCGCGGCAGCTTGCTTTGCCAGCAACTGAGTGATGCGGTTAGCAAACGTACGTTTGCTGAGATGAACTTGCCTGGCCCACGTGATCAGATAGCCACACCAGAAGACGTTCTGGCGGCATGGTGTTCACCACTGGAGGCGGTGCTTTTTCGGGTGGGGAATGCCTCGGGCAATATGTCTGAATCGTTGGCCCAATCCATTAGTTTGCTGAAATATATTCAGCAAATACGCAGTGCCATGGTTCCAGCATTAGGCCAAATGGGATTGGTCATGTGCTCTATACCAGGGATCCTCTACGGCGTATCGCAACATCTGTTGCCCGCAATGTCCAAGCTGATCCCCGAGGAGCGCTGGACGTTACATATCATCATATTGAATAGCGTCAGTCGTGGGATGCAGGAGCACGGGGCCGTTCTATGTTTTGTCATCGGCATTATCACTTTCAGCATTATTCGCAATCTTCCGAAGCGTGGGGGGGTTATCCGTCGCCATTTTTTCGAATTCATTCCGCCCTGGTCAATCTACGCCACACTGCAAGGCGCGCTATTTATGCTCAGCGCCGGCTCATTGCTGAAAGCGGGCATGCTCTCACTGGAAGTCCTGAATACGCTTAGCAAGCATGCTTCACCGTGGCTGGTCGCACGCCTCGATGCGGCAGCTTTTCGTGTGCGCAGCGGTCGCAATTTGGGGTCGGCACTCTATGAGAGTGGCTATAACTTTCCGTCCAGAGAAAGTGCCATTTTTCTCAGTCGTGCAGGTGCCAGTCGCGATATTGCCGATGTACTCAATGACTGGGGGCAGGAGCAGATGCCCGTTGCACTAGAGCGGATCCGGTCACTGAGTAACTGGCTGACCTTTGGTCTGGGCGGCATCATTGGTGCTTTTCTGATTTACGTCATGTTTGCCGTAGTGGGGCTGACGATGACATTAAGTTCTCAGGGGTTCTGACCTGTATTACGACATCCCGTTTTTTTAAAACTAATTATTCTCAAGAGGTTATTGAATGGAAACGTCTCTGGCTACAACTCGCCGCAAACGCGGTATTGCACCGTGGCTCATCGCCCACTATCGCCCTGCACGGGGCGGCAATTTGAAAGATGCCATTATCGCGTTAGTGGTCGCTGCTGCTGTCGTTATTCTTGTCTTTCAACTGGGTTCTTATTTATGGGGGTTGTATCAGAATAGTGCGACCCAAACGGAAGTGACCACAATGCTGGAGCAGTCTCGCAAGCTGAAGAGCAGGGCGGGGTATACCGGGGCGTCAATGGCAACGTTACGTGCAGTTAATGGTATTCCTACATCGGTCGATCGCACGGGTGATATTTATTACAACCGCTACGGCGGAACGTATTCTCTGGCTCCTGCCAGGACAAACGGCTCGGCATTTAATAACTCGGTTTCGCTGACATTAACGGGTGTGTCTGAAGGAGGGTGCGGCGATCTATCGCAGATGTTCCTGAACGCCGGGGAGTCTATCTATTCTGTCACTATTGGCAGCACAGCGATGGTGACGGCCAATGTCACCACAGGCACATCAACGGCGGCGACGATGATCGGTACGCAGTGCGATGGTGGCGATAAAACCGTCATTATTACCACGTCTCGTTAATTAATCATGGCCAATATGTTGCTGCTTATCACGGCTATCTTGCTGGCTTATTTCCCGGGCAACAGCGTTGCTCAGGGAAAATCCCCGGCAAAATATACGGTGCAACCCTGGTTGGCCTGCATTAATGCTGCGAGTGTGAAATATTTCATCGACACATTGCTGATTGAAGCGGTGATGGAACAGGAAAGTAGCTTTAATCCGCACGCTGTTAATCGGAGTAACTCGGATGGCAGTGCGGATTACGGTCTGATGATGGTGAACTCAGGCAATATCCCGAAGCTGATTCGAGAAGGCATTATCTCGACAGAGCAGGATCTTCTGGATAAGCCGTGCCTGAATATTCAGATTGGTACCCGATTGTTGGCATCCCATTTTCAGGTCTGCGGCATAACCTGGAACTGTTTAGGGAGCTATAACGCCGGGTTCGGTGATAAGCGTCATCGACTTCGTGAAAATTATGCTGACATCATCTGGAAACGCTACGAACGGCTGTTGCGTGAACGTCGGGGTATTGTACTGAAATGACGCTGACGCTATTTCTTTCTTTGGCCTCTTTGCTCTTTGTTGGATTAGCCATAGTCGCTTGGCTGGCATGTCAGCATGTGCGCTGGTTTGCTCGTTTTTTGGCACTACCGCCCGCGCCGGTACTGAATGGGATGACTCTGTTGTTAATCGTTATCCCATTCTGGTTGGTCAGTCTGGCATCACTCTATGTTCATGGTGCCAATCCCTTTCCTCTACTGATGCTGGCTGGGCTGCTTGCGTGTGCAGTAGCTGACGTGGAACGAGAATGGTTACCGGACAGCTATACCGTGCCGCTGTTTTTTTTCTCTCTGTATTACTCACCGTTGCCGGCCTACATCATTCAACCGGTGATGTTGATGTCTGCCATGGTCGTGGTAGCAACGCTCATCACTGTTGTTATTCGACCGTCGCTGGCCCCCCTTCTACCCGGACGGGGAGACATCATGCTGTGGCTGGTTTTGAGTGCCTGGGCAGGGGTCGCTGGAAGCGTGATCCTGTTTATGTCCCTGACTGCCGGTGCGCTGACGATGCAACTGACTGCGCGTGATCATACGCCGCTTGGCCCCTGGATTGCCGGATGTGGTGCTCTAATTATTCCCTTCACGACGGATATCCAGCGATTAATGGATCGCTTTATGTTTACGCTCTGGCACTGATAGAGGTGGCCTTATGTTTTCGATAATCACGTCATTACAGGGGCAATTGCGACGCGGCATATTGCGTCAGCCTGCTCGCGGTAGCTTAATCAAAGATTCAATCATCGGTGTGATGGTTTTTATTGCGTTGATTGGCCTGGTCACGCAGGTGATCAGCAATTATGTGACAGAGTTGCATTACCAGACCGTTGCCCGTCATGCCAGTAAAGTATCCCAGGCTGCTGGGAAGTATGTGTCTGATAAACATGATGCCTATTTATGTCAGTTGGCCCCTGCCACCTGTACGGCGGGGGTATCCACACCATTACCGCAGCCGTTCACTGCTCAGACATTGATTGATGCGGGATACCTTGATGAAGGTATGGGCACAACAACGATGGACAGGCAGACCTATCGTTTCGGGGTGAGAGCGCGTACGGTGAATGGTTCAACAAAACCGGCACTGGAAGCGTTGATGGTCACCGCGGGTGGCGAAGCGTTGGACGAAGGTGGCATTCGTCGAGTTGCTCAGCTCATCGATGGGATGGGCGGTTTTATCAGCGATCCAAGCCTGACTGAGTTGGGTGGACAGGCGAATACGGCGTATGGAGCCGAATTATCCTGGTCCCTTCCCGTCACCCCGTTTGGGTTAACTGCAGAACCTGGACATATTGCAGTGGCCATCAATGGCGGCCTGATTGGTGGTTTGGATAAAGAAAGCGATCGCCTTTATCGCTTCAGTAGTGATGCTCATCCGGAATATAACCAGATGAACACCGCTATCGATATGAATAGTAATAACATCAATAATGCCGAACAGGTAAATGCGAATGAGGTGAATGCTGCGAGATTTGTGGCATTGGAGAGTAATGGCTTTTTTGGCTGGCGTAATGGGAACGATATTCAAGCTTGGCTGAAATGGAATAACGATAAACAGAAAGTCGAGCTGAAGAACGCTGGCTTGAATGTCGAAGGAGACATTACTTCAGAAAAAAGCGTTAGTGCTGCCGATGATGTCAGTGCTGGTAAATTGGTTGTCGCTGACCAATTTTTGTACCAAAAGACCGTTGTTGTTTCCGGCGATTCTTGTGATGCGGTGACGCTGGGACTGACATCTATCAGCGATACAACTGGCCTGATAGGCCATGACAGTACTGGCGCGATACTTACTTGCCAATCCGGTGCGTGGACTGGCATAAAAATAACGGACAAAACAATCGTGGTCGGAAACACAACTTGTTCTTCGACTGCCAGGTCAGTTGCCACTTGTCCAACGGGAAAAACAGTCGGTGCCGGAGGATGGATATTAGGTTGGTATGGTCAGGGGAAGAACTCTCCAGATAGCTCCTATCCTTTAAATACAACACAATGGGTGACGAACTCTAATGGCGACAATAACTGTTTTCAGTCAGTTGTAATGTGTGAATAATCAGTTTGCCAATCCGGTGCGTGGGCAGGCTCCGGTAAAATTGATCAAAATGGTTGTCAATGGGTCTCTGCACCAGACGCCTGGGTAAACCCAGGTGCTCGCCAATATTATAAATCTGCCATCTGTCCCTCTGATTCAGTAATGACTGGAACAAGATTTATGATTTGGCCGAGCGGATTAGATGATGAGCATGTAGATGCGTACTGCTGTCCATTTTCATAGCATTAGCCTGCAGAGTTAGCCAGCTTTGATGATGAACATCACTGCTATATTCTTAGGTCGATTCTCCTCTGCCGTAGGAACAGTGCTAGAGGCGTCAATTTGTACTATTGAATGGCTCCACGCTTGAGGGGAGCCCGACACCTCTGAGCCATGTCTAGACTGATGGGAAAACACTCCAGATGGTGAATATCCGTTGGAGTCAAACGTTTGAAATGAACCTGTAATGTTTCGAATCGCGTCATTTTGTACGGTTAAAATAGCGCGTGAACCATCGGTGTCTACGTCAGATCCGTTATCCCAGCCTCGAGGAAAGTAGCCGCGAAAATCGGGTATTTGGCCGGAAGGATATAGGCTGGAAAGCATGGGATTGCCGCTGGGATTAAATAGTTGGCCATTGAGCTCTAGCCAGCCCTCAGGAGGGACTGGCGTTCCCCACATCGTAATGGTGCCAGGCTGAATGGATGACGTGGATTTCCACGCACCGGATTGGCAAAGCGCTCAAGTCCACTAACCAGCTTTGATAATGAACATCACAGTAATGTTTTTCGGTCGATTTTCCTCGGCAGTAGGAACTACTCGTGATGCATCAAAGCTAGCTTGGAATGTCGTTGTTTCGTCAGTGCCCCGGTCACCGGGGCCAATAAAACGATCATTCTTAAATGCACCGACAAAAAACTCGTCACTTGCAAGCCCTTGGGACCATGTCATGGATGGGAGTTTCCCTGTAATATTTTGTATCGCATCTCCCTGAATACTTAATATCGCTCTAGACGACTCCGAGTCGATACCAGCACCATTATCCCAGCCCCGAGGGAAATACCCCCTGAAGTCTGGCACTAGACCTGAAGGGTACAGGCTGGCCAGGACGGGATTGCCGCTGGGATTAAATAGTTGGCCATTGAGCTCTAGCCAGCCCTCAGGAGGGACTGGCGTTCCCCACATCGTAATGGTGCCAGGCTGAATGGATGACGTGGATTTCCACGCACCGGATTGGCAATTAGGCAAACTGCGGTATTGTCTTTCCCTTTAAATTTAGGGACGGACATTTCTGATGAAAAAACGTATAAAAAAGATACTGCTAAGTAAGGCGCTGGATAAGTATTTTTCTGCCGTGTCGCGGCATAAGAGAGGTCAGTTACAGGAGTTTTATCGAATAAATGTTATCAAAAGGTCACCACTTGCTAACAGTTACATGGATGAGATCTCATCAGTCGATATTGCTAGCTACAGGGATGATAGGCTGGCCCAGATTAATCCTCGAACAAAAAAAGCTATCAGCGGCAATACCGTTCGTCTTGAAATGGCGTTGCTCTCAGCATTGTATAATTTGGCCAAAGTTGAATGGGGAACATGTACAAATAACCCCGTTGAGAATGTAAGAAAGCCAACGGTTTCTTCGGGAAGGACGCGCAGGTTAGCTTCTCAAGAAGAACGGAAAATAATGCGTTATTTTAAAGGTAAAAACCCTGAATTATTGGCAATATTTCGTTTGGCTGTTGAGACTGCAATGAGGCAGGGCGAGATATTGTCATTACGTTGGGAGCATATAGACCTTCGACTCGGTATTGCTCACCTGCCATTAACGAAAAACGGCTCTGCACGTGATGTACCATTGTCTTCGAAAGCACGCGAGGTACTGAAAGATATTAGTGAGCTTGTTCGGCACGAATGCGGGAGTGTTTTTTCCTATACTTCAAGCGGTTTTAAAAGCGCGTGGCGTATTGCATTGCAGTCCATGTCTATTGAAAATCTCCATTTTCACGATCTTAGGCATGAAGCTATCAGTCGCTTGTTCGAGTTGGACACGTTGAACGTTATGGAAATCGCAGCAATATCAGGGCATAAATCCATGAATATGCTAAAACGGTATACTCATCTCAGGGCGACTCATCTTGTCGGTAAACTCGATGCACGTAAGAAACAGGCACAGAAACTAATTTCGATTTTCATACCGTACCCAGCGGATATCGAAGTTCATGATAGTGGGAGGGTAACAATGACATTTTCTGATTTTGATGATTTGGCGGTTACCGCCCCAACATATGATGATGCGTTAAGAGTAGCATCTGTTGAATTACTCAGATTTCAAGCGATAGCTGCAAAGAATGGCGAAAGGCTCCCTCCTCCTGGTCATATATCTGTCAATATGAGTGAACGCATACTGATCAACCCACTCTAAATCTGAAGAGGCGATATTGAGTTAAATATCGCCATTTCTTTAAGCAGTTTGCATGCTTTGGGTACTTATTCCCCCATGTGGCCACTTATGATTTTTGTATTTTTGTTTGTCGTATTTATTGTTCTGTACTGCCCCATTTACTTTTTTATATGTCTGCTTGTGCCATTCAAAGGATTTTCTGTCTCATATATGAAGCATAGGAGAAGACGGTATGCAGTGGTTCATGTTTCATTGTTTTCTAGAATTGGGCACCTCAACAAAAATCAGTTGAAAAAATTTAATACTGCATTCGTCTCTACATTAGACGCGGCTCTTCAAAACAAAAGAGAATCAGTCATTTTTCGCTCTCATTTGATGAGAACCTCTCAGGTGCAGTTAGCTGAGAATGTCTTATCTAAGTGTGGTCGCCGTTACCGAGTATCGACTGTGGCGTTATCAAGAGTGGAGCGGGTAGGGATTATATGCCAGACATTTTTACAAGAATGGCGACTGGTAACGATCCCTCATAGAGGGGTAATGATTGTAGTTATGGCGCGATAACTTTTAGTTGGGATGGTTAATTTACCGTGGATTGAATAAGTACATTACTTTAATGTGATCGATACATTAGATCGAACCGATCGATTTATTTTGTTGTACACGGTTAATTATGTTGTTTAATCTCGTTTGTACATTAAAGCGAATTACTCAATTACATTGAAATGATTTTTACGTGGAGTCGTAGTGAATGAATCCTACATATACTGCGTTAATTGCACTGTTGCGTTCAGGTGAGAAGGCATTCCCTGAAGATGATGGTAAATATGATGGTAGTAATAGCCAGTTTTCGGTAAGAATCAAGCCTGAAAGCAGAGCGTTTCTTGATATGCATGCTGAACGTATGGGGGTCTCTAAGTCAACACTCTACGGCATTATTCTCGAGGGGGGGCTTTCTGAAGCCCGAACATCAACGGCTGATAAAATGATGGGAGTTTATGAGCGTTTTTGTTTGTTAATGGATACATTCGGGTTAAGTGCTCTGCAGCAAGCTCAACTATTAGCACCATTTGGTATTAGCCAGGGGGCATTATCCAGTGCTGAGCGAACACTGGATTTGTTGAATCCCCAGGTGCTACATCAGTTGGCTTTATGGTTTGAAATCGATGTGCAATGGCTGCTTTGTGAAAAAAACTATCCGATGTCGAATAACTACTTTTTTGACAATGACTTTTTGAATCATGATGTTTTGAGTGATGACATTGAGGTAGCCTATTTTCGTGCGGTGGGTAATTATGAAGTAACTTTAGCTTTTACAAAAGAATGGAAAGATATTCAGGGCATCATTAGAATCCCAATCATTAAGGTTTATCGTGTCTTGAAAGAATGGGAGGTTGATTGTCGGCCCGGAGAAAAAACAAAAAGTACTAGGTATCTAACTTATTCGCAGAGACAAGTGGAATCCTTGACTTTTGGTTCCGTATTTCCAGTTATGATTGTTGATAAATGCCAAGTTGAATATCAAAATTATCAAGATTGGCTAGTGGGTTAGTTTATAAAATATTTTAATAATTAATGATGCGCCAGTATCAGGGAACCTTTTTTAAAAAAACAAGTGAATGTTGTGCCAGTGCCAGGAAATATTAAGAAAACATAATCATAAAATACTTTTATTTAATATATAGGAAATAACGAATGAAACCTTCATTAATCACACGCAGTTTTATTATTGCGGGGATCAGTGCAGTTGCTGCTTCAGCTAACGCTGCAGGAACATGGACTGAAGCTCGTAACGACGCTATGGGTGGAACGGGAGTTGCGTCTTCACACTACAGTGCAGCGGCGTTGGTTAACCCTGCATTGCTGACAAAATTCGATAAATCCGATGATTTCAGCCTGATTTTACCTGCCGTGGGTGCTCAGGTCTCCGATCCGGATAATCTGCAGGATGGTGTCGATCGTATCGACAACGACTGGAAATCGTTTGAACGTGCTGTCAACGCAGGGGGGGATACCAGCCTGTCGGCTGCCAAATTACGTGCATCATTGCAAGACTTGTCTGGTAGTCATGCGAAAGCGCATGCTGGCGCGTCAACGGTCGCGGCAGTTCCTAACAGCGTTCTGCCATTTGCAGTTCTTGCAAAGGGATGGGGAACAGCCACAGTCAAGACCAATGTGACAGATAGCGACCTCCAGTGGCTTGATGGGGTGTCAAACGGAACAGCCAACGGCTCTGACCTGAGTTCATTAACGTCATCCGCTAATGGCCGTGCAGCTGTCGTTGCGGACGTGGGCGTTGCGATGGCACGTGAATTCAACGTCGGCGGATTCGAGTTCTCTGCCGGTATTACACCGAAGGTGCAGCGCGTCTATACATTCAATTACAACGTTGCGATCAATAACTACGACAGTTCGGATTTCCGTAGTAGCGATTATCGTAACGATAAAACGGGCGCCAACGTAGATGTGGGTTTTGCAACCAACCTGAGTGATAACTGGATTGTTGGTCTTGTCGGTCAGAACCTGGTTGCTCGCAGTATCGAGACGAAAGAAGTCAACGGCGTCAAAGATACGTTCAAAATCAAGCCTCAGGCAACGCTGGGAACCGCATATAGCAACAGCTTCTTTACTACAGCACTCGATGTCGATCTGACTCCAGCGAGCCGTTTTAACTCTGATAAAGACAGTCAGTATGTCAGCGTGGGCGGTGAGCTGAATGCATGGAAATGGGCGCAACTGCGTGCAGGGTATCGTACTGATATTCATGACAGCGATAACTCCTACTTTACTGCCGGCATTGGCTTGTCCCCGTTTGATGTGGTGCATCTGGATATCACCGGGATGGCTGGTACAGACAGAACGTATGGTGCTGTTGCTCAACTGACGTTCACATTTTGACGATGGAAGGGGCTATTCACCAATAGCCCCTCTTGTGAATATCAGTAAAAAGGAGAAAGTCAGTGAGTGACGAAAAAGAAAAATACATGAAGAAAATTCAAAAATTATTCCATTTAGCAAAACGAAGTACAAATGAGTATGAGTCTGCAAGTGCCATCAACCAGGCTCAAAATTTAATGCGTAAATTTGGCCTGAGTGAATTGGATATAGATCTGAAGTCTATTAAAAAATTTCAGAGCGAGAATTGTCCGTCTGATGCTAATAAACTACCTGAATATGTGATCAGCCTGGCCAACATGCTGTGCTATGCATTCGGTGTGCGCTGTTATTACACTTGGGCAAGGAACCACCGACGGTCTGTTACGTTCTACGGTCCGAATGAGCGACCGCAGATTGCTGCGTACGGGTTCGATGTATTGAGCATCCAGCTAGTTAAAGCCAGAGGGGAGTACATCGCTTCACAAAATAAACGAATCAAACGCATCACAAAGACCAATCGTGCTGATCAATTTTGCGCTGGTTGGGTGAACGGTGCCTGGAATGCCATCAGTCGGTTTTCCGTCGAGGCAGAAGAGCAAAGGTTAATGCTGCTGTATTACAAGCAGATCTCCGAAGGATTTGGCAAACTGGAAAGCCGTGAAGCAAAAAGCTGTCGCGGGGATGAAGATGCGTATTTGGCAGGTTATCATTCAGGGAAAGACGCCAGGCTGCACCAAGCGGTTAACGGAACCTCAATGGGGAAAATCGACAGGTAATCCAGCTCAGTGATAAACCAGTAGCAATAGGTACGCCAGATGAATGTGATAGCTGATTACATTAGCTCATATTTTAGCTAACACCTTTGTGGTTCAGAGGTATACCTAATCTGACAGGTAGGAGCGGACACCCCTTACATCATGACATCTTAATCATAGCGAGTAGAACTAAGAACAGTAGCGTACGGAGTAGTGTGGCTGAGGCTGTACGATGCTTACGTTATCGTTAATATACATCCCTAATGGCCATCTATGCTTTCAACTTCATTTATCTCCGTATGACATAACGCATCTGATGGTCTATACGTAATGAATTTTATTTGATTCTTTTTTTGAATCAACTTAAGATTCATTTAAATTGTCACCGGAGATGCAAAAGTGAATGATTTTCTGTCTTTAATTGAAAACTCTAGAAAGATCAAAAAAGAATCTATAGCTTCCACCATAAGAATGCCTGAGTCACTGCATACATTTATTGAAACGCTCGCCTCCGATCTTGAGCTTTCAAAGCAAGAAATCATGCTTAAACTACTTGAACAGGGTGCCAAAGCTGCCCAAGAGGCGTTAGCTGAGGTTGAAAAAAAAGAGTTAGCTCATTTAGCTGTTACAGAAAAAAACGTGCCGCATGTAACTGCAGGTTTCCATATTTTGAATACCAACAAAGCTCATAGCGATGAAGATTCTGAATGGATGGCCACTAAAGGTATTGCTGCTGCTTTTTATGACCCTTGGAAATGGAACATTAATCGGATTGATGCCAATGATGTAGTATTCCTATACGAAAATGGTAAAGGCATAGTGGCCTATGGTAGAGGCGCTGGAGAGGTCAAAGTATGCGATTACAATGGCGATAAAGATCAATGCCACTACCAAGAGCTGGAGGGATTTAAGGTTCTTGAAAAACCGATATCGGCTGCGGAGATTAAGAAGATATTGGAGCGGAACGTAGTGTTTTTGAGGACAATGTCGGCTATGCCAGATGGTCAAAAAGTGCTGAATTTTATTGAAGGGTGATGCCTAACACTTATCTCTCCTTTTCGCTTATAACTGAATTGGCACACTAAATGTTTCCACAGTGTTGTTGGAGATAATCAGTGTAAAGATAGAGCCTCCCCTCGGCAGTGGAACTGTAAACTGCCGATTGACTTTCCGTCTGCCGAGTATTCCTCCACTACAGAACATAGCCAGATAAAGTCCGATCCAATACAACTGAATAAAGAAGAGAACCTAATATCCCTCTCATTGTTTGAGATAAAAGCTACATTCTCAACCGCCTTATCCTGCAAGTCTTAGTTTAAATTTCCCAATCTCAATATTCAGTTGTTTGTCGTCTCTGGTTCTCGGTTTTTGCAAAGTAATGGCGAAAACCGTTAACCAAAGGCAAGGATTTGAGGCATGACAACTGAGTCCTCTGTTACAGACACCGTAATACCACCTTTATCTGAAGCTCAAGAAGCCGATCCATTCGCTGAAGAGGTCGATGCACATTACGCAAAGACTTCCTCCGCTGATGTTGCTGCACGACGTATGGGGCTCTTCGAACGAGGGGAGTCTACCGATAAAGGTAACCAATCTTCGCGGCTGTCATGGCTCTTTAAAAGCCTGCTTGTTGTTTTATTTTTTGTTCCGTTAGCCGTTTCTGTCGTGCTGTTTCTAATCGTCCAACAGCAGAGTGTCCAGTTGGACTCGCTGGATGCCGCATTTCGGCATGGTCAGCTTCAGCAACTGCCGACAGAGATACAAGAATTGAAAATTAAAGTTGGCGAGCTTCGAAGTGAATTTATCACTGTGCAGGAGTTCGATACGTTCCGCCAGTCTCAGCAGAGTCTGGCTCGCACACTGGATGAAAAGCTGAATCAGTACATTAAAAACGCGGAAGGGCAATCAGCTATACCTGAACGCCTGGTACTCCTTGAACAGCGAATTAATGGTCTCCAGGGAACAGCAGATGCGCATGATAAACGTATTTCCTCTTTAGCCTCTGACTGGCAAAACAGATTTGAAAAGTTAGCGCCTCAGAAGGCTACCCCTGCAAAAAGTCTCAACGGGTGACTAAACCCGTACCTGCCCCTTTTGCATTAACCAGTATTGAACATCGGGGAGGGCAGCAATATGCCGTCATTATCCCCCATTCAGCAGGTAATCGCTGGTCAGATCTACGAATGCTAACGCCTGGTGAGTCTGTTAATGGCTGGACGTTAGCCAGTATTGACGGAAATCAGGCGCGTTTTTTGGTTAATGGGAAATCTCAAATTCTCACATTGCAGTAAGGAACCGTTATGAGATTGAAAGCAATGGCGATGGTGCTTGCTTTGGCAGGAACGGCACACGCCTCAGTTAATACCAGTATTCATGTTACACCTGAAGCGAACTCACAAACCCGAGCTGTTGATCAGGGATTATCCCGCCTTCAGTCAACGCAATGGGGTCTTACTGATGACGAGTGGGCGCGATATCAGGACATGATTCGAGGGAAAACCGGTATTCAATCCCCTGGGTTGGATCCATTAACCACGCTAGGTATTGAGGCTCGCAGTGATGCAGAACGGCGGCAGCTAGCAGAGAAGTGGGTTAAAGAAGAATATCAGCGAACTGAAAAGATCCTGAAGTTTCAACGTGAGGTTGACGCTGCTTGGGAACGTATTTATCCGAATGCATTGCCCGTCAATATGGGTAACGCGGGTGGTATTGCGCATGATAATGGCGGCAGATTGGCACTATTTATGAAGGCTAACGATTGCGGAAATTGCAATACGCGCCTTGCTGCTGTTCTTGCTGATAATCGCCCAGTTGATATCTACCTAGTTGATAGTGGCGGGGATGATAACAAACTGCGTGAATGGGCCAGAGAGCGCAATATCCCTGCCGAGCGGGTACGGAGCCGTCAGATCACATTGAACCATGATGGTGGTCGCTGGATTCGGTTTGGCAATGGCTTGATGCCAGTATTGTTGCAACAGGGAGAAGATGGATGGCGCGTTGCGGCATTCTGATGCTGATTATATTCAGTATTTTCTCTGCCAGTGTTAGTGCGTCACGACAGTCAGTGCCTGACGGGTATCAGCGTGTTGCGTATTTACATCAGGTTCCGCCTGAGCTGTTCTATGCACAATCATTACAGGAGTCTAGCCGCAAGCTGCCTCATGGCGTTCGCCCCTGGCCCTGGAGCATTAATGTCCAGGGGAGGAGCTATCAATATGACAGCCGACTGGAAGCCTGGCAGGCACTACAACGTTTTTTGAAGAAGGTTCCACATAAAAATATTGATGTCGGATTAGGGCAGGTTAACTGGGGTTGGAACGGTCGTCGTTTTGCAAACTCCTGGGATGCGTTTGAACCGTATACCAATCTGAATGTTTCGGCTCAAATCCTACGTGAATGCTACGAGAGAAAGCTGGGCAGTTGGTTGCGTGCGGTTGGTTGTTACCACCATCCGGCCGGTGGTGCCCCAGCGGCAAGATACATTTCTGCGGTACAGCGCAAGTTGGCCATGATTGAACCTTCGACAGCAGCTTCCCCCCTTCCTGAGATTGCTCATGCTACTCAACTTGTCTGGATCGAACCCCGGAGCGTCAAATAAATGAAAATTATTTCTGCATCTATGCTGTGTTTGCTGGCAATCCCATTCTTTGTTCATGCGGAGCTGAATGTTGTTGCCGATCTGGGGGGGAAAGATGCCGCGCCTTTCTTTGAGAGTATTAATCGCCAGGACAACGTCGGTAGCAATAATACTGAAAGCCGTACCTGGCAAGGCCAGCCGGGAGAAGGCGCTATGCTGCCGATTGTGACGCCAGAACTGACCATTGGTATTGAAACGCCCAGATCGCTGAATTTGCCAGGCATTGGTGCGTTATTTCTCATTGGAGGCGATCCGGCGTCGCGTTCCTGGCTACAGATGAATGCTGCAAAACTGAGTCAAATGCATGCAGTTGGCTTAATCGTCAATGTAACGGATATGGCTGCGGTTCAGTCCCTGCGCTCACTGGTTCCTGATGTGCAGATGGCTCCTGCGTCAGGTGGTGAATTAGCTCGTCGATTACAATTGCGACATTATCCCGTGTTGATTACGGAGACCTCTGTATCTTCAGAGGTACAACCATGATCCCACAGCGTCCATATCTGGCTGAGATCGCAGAACCTGTTTTGGGTATTGTACCTATTCTTTTTTTCATTCTTACTGTTGCCGCTATAAGCATGTTATTCCGCTGGCGTGGCAAAGCTAGCGTGCGTCGCCATCGGCGTTATCGTAAAACTGCCGAACGCTTGTTAAAAAGACTCCCCACTTTGGCAGGCGATGCGCAGCGTTTTTCCTATCTCCGTCGTGTTAACCCATATGTGTTTGAAGAAATCCTTTTGCTGGCAATGGAGCGTCAGGGGCTAAAGGTGATTCGCAATGCATCATATAGCGGCAACGGTGGATTGGACGGGCAAGTCTTTATTAAAGGGCAGCGTTGGCTAATCCAGGCAAAACGTTACAGCAGAGCGATAGACCCCGCGCATGTCGAGGCATTCTCGGTATTACTGATACAACATCGGTGTTGCGGACTATTTATTCATACCGGACGAACCGGAGCTAAAAGCAAGCAGCACGCAAGTTCAAGTCATAACAATACATTTCCCCTTTATATCATCAGCGGTCAACAATTACTGGCTTTGTTGGCTGGTAATCCAAATTGGATAAACTTAGAAGGTAGTGAATATGAAAGTATCTATTAATTATAGATATATCATGTCGTTTGCAAAAGACCTCAGTACCATGCTATATCGAATGCTAATTATGTGGCCGAGCCTTATTGTCGGATCATTATTGTTTTTATTTTTTGTTATAGGAACATTGAAAGGAGATGTTGAGCGTATTTATCTGAATGTTTTATCGTCTCAGGCACAGGCCTATCAAGCAGCACCATCTGGATATATGAATGTGCGAGACTGTGTCGAATTACCTATTGAGCTGGAGGGGGGGTATTTCGGTCAGTGTGTTAATAAATCGGTGGCATTATCAGAAATCGCTCATCGGGATCTTAAAAACGTTAATAGCTTTTATTGTTTTCTCGTTCTTATCTCAATGTGTATTGAGGGAGTTTATCGTTTCTGGCTATCCCATAAGATGAGTAAAGGAGTATATGGATATGGTCACGGAGGAGCTGTTTCAGCAAAGCAGCGCTGGGATGAGTGATATATGAGCGATCGTTATGTCATTGAGGCATTGCTGCGGCCCGCAGTTGAACTGAACACTGCCGTAGTTTCGGCTACAGTAGCATTTGTCTGTGTGCAGGCACCATGGGCGATTGCGTTGGCCCCTTCAGTCAGTTATGTGACGGCCGGTGGGTTCGCTGTTCTGGCCATGGTACGAACCCGCCAGGGAATGAAGGTACTGCGTTACCGTCGTAATTTACGACGCCTACCACGTTACGTGATGAGTAGTAAGCAGATCCCTGTAAGTAAACGGCGGTTGTTTATCGGTAAGGGATTTATGTGGACGCAGAAACACACCCAACGGCTGCGTGACACGTTACGTCCGGAGGTCGAGCGTTATATTCAGCCGCCAACCCTGTATCAGGCCGCCCGTAAACTAGAGAATGCAGCAGAGCATAACTTGCCCTGGCTCACGAAACTACTGAGCGTAGATTCTCCTCTGAACCCAGTGCGCCCATTACCGCCCGTCGGTGGAAAGCCGGTACTACATGGTATTGAGCCTGATGAGGTTGATGTCACTATGCCACTGGCCGATCGCCCCGGTCATACCATCGTATTGGGTACGACTCGTGTTGGAAAAACACGGTTGGCCGAACTGTTTATTACCCAAGATATCCGCCGTGGTGACGTGACGATTGTCTTCGATCCAAAGGGTGACCCTGATTTATTACGTCGAGTCTGGGCTGAAGCGCACCGTGCCGGGCGAGGTGATTCGCTCTACATCTTCCATCTGGGTTGGCCCGAAATATCAGCTCGTTATAACGCCGTTGGGCGGTTTGGGCGTGTCTCTGAAGTGGCGTCGCGTATCTCTGGGCAATTGGCGGGGGAAGGGAACAGTGCTGCATTTAAAGAGTTTGCGTGGCGTTTCGTAAATATTGTAGCCAGAGCACTGGTTGCATTGGGTGAGCGGCCTGACTACACGCTAATTATGCGTTACGTCAATAATATTGCGGACCTGTATCTACGCTATGCTGAGAAAATCATTGAAGAGGAACTACCCGAGCTACAACTGCAGATACGCAATAACTTAGGGGTATTCACTGATGAAGATGTTCCCCGAAATATGCAGGGCCAGCCTAATAGCGTGGGTATTTGGGCAATAGAAGTTGCATTAAGCTCAGAGGCTGGTAAGAAACTTTATGATCCTATTCTCGACGGTTTACGCTCCGCCGTTCGCTATGACAGAACTTATTTCGACAAAATTGTTGCCTCTTTATTACCATTATTGGAGAAACTGACGACGGGTAAAACGGCGTCCCTGTTGTCGCCGGACTATCTGGATATGGATGACTCACGCCCCATTTTTGATTGGGAACAAATTGTTCGCAAACGAGGTGTTGTGTATATCGGTCTGGACGCCCTTACAGACAGTGAAGTTGCTACGGCAGTGGGGAACAGCATGTTTGCCGATCTGGTTAGCGTGGCTGGCCATATTTATAAACATGGTATTAATGCTGGACTGCCACAGCAGAAAGAAGAAAAAGCCGTCATTAACCTGCATTGCGATGAGTTCAATGAGCTAATGGGTGATGAATTCATTCCGTTGATCAACAAAGGCGGTGGTGCTGGCGTTCAAGTGACCGCCTATACGCAAACGTCATCAGATATCGAGGCGCGTATCGGGAATGCTGCGAAAACGGCTCAGGTCATTGGTAACTTCAATACACTGATCATGCTGCGTGTCCGGGACAACAAAACTGCAGAATTGCTCACGACACAGCTGCCGCAGGTTGAGATCTACAGTAAAACGTTGGTTTCTGGTCACTCGGATACGGCTAATGTTGAGACTGGACAGGATTTTACATCCAGTACTCAGGATCGTGTTGGTACGATAAAAACCCCGTTGATTGAGCCGTCTGATGTCGTCAGCCTGCCTAAAGGCCAGGCGTTCGCCCTGCTTGAAGGTGGTCAGTTGTGGAAAATCAGGATGCCGCTGCCGACCAATGATATTGATGACGCGATGATGCCAGTAAACTTGCAGGCCGTTGCGACAGAAATGCGGCGTAACTATCATTCCTGTGAGGGATGGTGGAGCGGGCGTTCACTTGTTGCAGATCGGCAAGTAGGAGGTGAGTAGTATGGCTGAACCTGCGCGTAATCCTCCCCCACAAAAGCCAGAGCGGCCACATGGATTGCTTTATAACGTATTGTGGGGCTGGCCATGGAAGCTGATTGGTATCATTCTGGGTTCATTATTGTTGAGTCTGCTGATTGAGTATGTGGGTATTGCATTTTTCTGGCCAACGGAAGGGGCGGCACACAGTCAGCAGGTGATGAACACTGAACTTGGCTATTTATCGTCAGAATTCAAACGTAGTCTGTTGTTTTTCGAGCCCTCTGTCACCGTAATCCATTGGATCAACACCGGCTATCACTGGGCGTTTATCAACAGTGGCTTTATGGATTGGGTCAGTAACCAATATCAGATGCAGGCAAACAGTCATAGTGAGCTCAGTCGTAGCTTAAACGCCTGGAGTGGTTGGCTGGCACAATCATTGCGGGAATATTTGCTGGCTACTGTCTATGTCACAGTAGTTACCCTGGTTAGGGTCACCATCCTGGTTCTCTCGATACCCTTGTTTGCGATGGTGGTAATTGTGGCCATTGTCGAAGGTCTGGGACGTCGTGATCTGCGGCGCTTTGGTGCTGGCTATGAATCCAGTTTTCTCTATCACCATGCCAAACGTCTGGTGAAACCTGCCTTTTATGTACCCGCTATGCTGTATTTGTCCTGGCCGATGGCGGTCTACCCCAACTTATTATTGTTGCCGGCAGCGTTGCTATTTGGTACTGCGATCACAGTAACGACGGCCACATTTAAAAAATATCTGTGATTTTATAATAGGATAGATGGTAATGAGTGATGAATCCTGTGAGGCGGCTGTCGCTGCTATTCAGTTTGCGCTGGAACTGGATGCGGACGAATGTAAAATGTTCCTGCGATACTGGAATGAAGGTGAATTCGATATTCTGCGGGAAGAATGGGTTGATATTCCAGATGAGGTATTTATTGGCGCAGATCCTCTTTTTCAGAAGATGAGTGTCTCTTAATTGAGCTGGACGAAGGCGTACAAAACTTGTTTTTGTACGCCTTCGTCAGCAGACAAGCCGCTTGCGGCGCGTCAGATAAAATGCGTTGTTCTCTCCGGGGCGACTTATTTTAGCATTACTTTATTCCAGTCAATGTTGTGGCCTGCGGCCTCAAGTTCGCGTGCAAGTGCTAGTTTCCAGCCTCCACTATTGTCCATTGTCTCCCAAACAACTCCAGCAAAATCGCTTGGAATTTCTAGAGATCCACGTTTCAATGCACATACCTTATCTCTGCCCAAGCGACCAATAAAGAATCCTAATTCGAGCAATACATTCTGCCTTGCTCGGGGTTCGGGTGTTCCTCCTTTTATGCATCCCTCATCATCAGGGGTAAGCAGGACCACCGCAAATCCAACATCACTGTGTGCAACGACTTTCTCAATAACGGTTCTCCCCTGATTGGCCTGCTCATGCAATATGATAGCCTCCAACCCAATCCGCTCCAGAAATCGAGCTACTGTTTCTCGGGCACCGTCATCGTGACCATGAACAATAAAAACCTTGCTTGAAAACTGAGGCTTTAAGGCAGTTTCCGTATTTCCTCCAGATTGGACGTAGTTCTTGTAGTCGCGAATGAAGGGAATTATGAGTTGTCTAGTGAGAGCGTAGATTCCAGCGATGAGCTTATTGCCGGAATAGAAAAAGTGATGTCCAAAATTGGCAGCGTAATCAGGATTCGCAGCCAATTTCTCGATCAAGAGCAGCGTTAGTCCTAATGTCTCTCTGGTATCATTGGGCCAGGCAAGTTGTGCGCTTCCAGCCATGCCTCTTCCGGTTGTTTCACTTTCAGTAATGAAAGCCTCTAGATCGATCCCTTCCGTAAGTTTCTTGTTGGAGGGCTCGAGATCAGGATGCCTTAAAAGTTGAGCGAGTTTCTTCAGTGGGCGTTCGTAGGTCTGAAGCTGTGAGGCCTGCAAATCAAGGATCGCATTATTAATTTCATTAAATATGTCTTGTGCCATTATTCATCCTCTTCGGGCTTCAATCTGGCTTCAGTAGCTTTTTGAAGAATATTCTCTCGATACTTATCTTTCATCTGGTCAGCAAGAGGACCAATGATAGGGTTGGAGGCGTATTTTCCGAGACGTTCGTCAATCATTTGGTCAACGGATTGAAGAGCGGCCTCTATGCTGGAGGGTTCGTTGGGGTTAAAGGTTATTACTCCCAACTCACCATCTAATTCACCCAACGCACGCTCTGCTTCTTTAAGGTTTTTCTGAAGCTTATCGAGTCCGGTAATTTTAAGCATAAGTCACCTTGAATTATCTATGAGATCAATTGATTTCGAAAAATAATGTGTGTTATTGCTCTATTTGAATAATGAGGTTGCGAATGTTTTAAATACTGCAGCCATATATGCCAGTATTAATAATGCGATTGTAGCTCAGTGGTCAACGAAAATTGATCCTCTCATTAGCATTTTTGTCAGGAACTACTTTCTGACTTGCTGATTAAGCTACTTCAAATAAATTATCACCATTGCGTAAAGGGTTTATCGCTGACCAACCCTCCTTGATTCCTCATCCTATACACACCGTCAACTTACTGTGAGGTGTGCATGTTTTCTCCCTCAGTTTGGCTTGCTTGTTTTTTGGGTGCTTCATTGCTGTTTACTCATGCGGCAAATGCATCAGAGAAAGACGAACTGGCCAGCTCGCAACGCCTACTCGATCAGGTCCAGGCCTCGCTGGAACGTGCTCGCGTTGTTGCTGCGCAATCTGACCCCGCCGATCGTGCCCGATACCATTTTGACTATCAACGTATTACTGCGGATTTGAATGCCATTAGAGCAGGTATTGATACCTATCTGGCGCCATCCCGGGCGCAGCCGCGTGAAGCCAGTTCCATTGCGGGAAACTACCGGCGGGAGCAGCCCTGATATGTCTATGACTGCTGCACAATCCTCAGCCTTTAAATCTACATCTGGTTTGGATCCGCAAGTACTTAGTCTCATTTGCATCGGCTTTCTGTTGGCTGCGCTATTTCTATGGGCTGCCTGGGCATTAAGTGATGTCTGGAATGGGTGGGCTAACGAGAAAGTCAGAGATGCAGCGATGGGCCGGTTTGTATTGAGAGCTGCGATCTTGTTGGTCATCAGCATTTGGATGTTTGCCAGCTAATTTTTTCTACACAGAGGAGTTTCTCCATGTTTCTGTTTCGCCGTTTTATCTCGTTCTTATTCTACATTGGCGTGTTATGCCAATCTGCGTTTGCTGCTTTGCCTAGCGTGGAGGCTCCACAATCTAGTGGTGGCTCCGGCATCATGGGGCAGATCAAAGGATATCTACAGGATGGCATTGTTCTGGGTGGATTGCTGGTAGCGGCCATCATGTTTATTAATGTTGCGATTGCTGCTGGTCATACTTTTACTGAAGTTCGTAATGAACGTGCAACCTGGACGAAATTTGGCGCTATCGTCGTCGTAGGAGCAATCCTGCTTGTCATCATCATCTGGTTGCTGGGCAAATCTGCCAACATCATTTTGTAAGGTGCCGGCATGCGGACCATTCCTTTTTTACCCGATCGCCTGAATGCCGAACCCGTGGTGTTTCGAGGGTTTACCACGCCAGAGTTGGGGCTTGCTGCGTTGTTTGGGACTCTTACCGGCCTCCTGTGGTCCATATTTCTTATTCCTCTTGCTGGATGGGTCATTATCCCTACAGGGATGTTATTGACACCTTTATTGGTGGTTGGCTTCGGTGGCAACTGGATAGCACGAATTAAACGCGGTAAGCCTGAGAACTACATCTGGCAAAAGTTGGGAGAAAAGAAACGGCGATTTGGGTTGGGGGAGGGGACGTTGATTATTCACTCTCAGGGATGGTCATTACGCCGTAGCCAATCTAAGGGACGATCATGAGCATTTATCGTAACGCGGTGAGAAATCGCGACCAGCATATTCTGACATTACGCATTGCCTGTGGCGTTCTGGTTGTCCTGCTACTGGTCACGATACTCGGCTGGATGCGGGCACCTAGCAATTTGACGGTTCACAATCCTCCAGATCTCCGGGCTGGTAGTACCAAGCCCTGGTGGGAAGTGCCGGCACCGACAGTCTATAGCTTTGCGTTTTACATTTTCCAGCAGTTGAATGCCTGGCCAAAAAATGGTGAACAGGACTATCCCAGCAAAATTTTTAGCCTATCCCCGTACCTGACGCCATCTTGCCTGGATTTTCTGAATGCAGACGCGAAAAAACGCTCATTGGGTAATGAGTTACTGGACCGCGTTCGTGTGGTTTACGAGATACCCGGGCGTGGGTACAGCGCGGAGAGTGTAGATGTTATCAGCCGTGATAACTGGGTTGTCCGTCTGGATCTGGTGACTGATGAGTATTATCACACCGAACCTGTCAAACGCGTACTGGTGCGTTACCCGCTAAAAGTCGTTCGCTGGGATGGGGATGCTGAACGTAACCCGTTTGGCCTGGCACTGGATTGTTATGACGCTATGCCACAGCGTTTGGAAATTTCACATCAGCCTCAGCCAGAGAAAAAGGGGATTATGCAGTGAAAGTGAAACCTTCCACAGCACGATGGTTTTTTCATCGCGGGTTACTGGCATTTCTCATGACCGTATCGTGGCATGCCGCTGCTGACGAATTAATTAAATGGGAGCGGATCCCGCTGCAAATTCCACTAAAAATTGGGCAAGAACGCGTTATTTTTGCTGATAAAAATGTTCGTGTTGGTTTCCCTCCGGCACTGAATGACAAGTTACGCGTACAATCGACCGGTGGCGCAGTTTATCTCAAAGCGGACAGTGCATTTCCTCAAACGCGGTTGCAGTTACAGGATTTGGAAAGCGGCGAGATTATTCTGCTCGACGTGACAGCGTCATTGAATGGCCCGACGGAGCCTATCCGCCTGGTGTACAGCGGTGATGTGACCTCGGTTGATAATAGCGACCGTCCAGCCAAATCATCTGAGCGTAGTAGCTCATCCTCTGCTTCGGAAACGAAGCCAGACGCGAAAGCGCCTAAGACTCCCCGCTATAACGCACCCTTGCCCGTCGTTCTGACCCGTTTTGCCGCACAAACACTCTACGGTCCTTTACGTGCGGTAGAGCCAGTGAGTGGTATTCATCCCGTTAATCCTCGGCTATCTGGGAAGATCACGACGTTATACCCCTCTGAACCGTTTGATATTACCACGCTGTCAGCCTGGGGCGTTGGGGCGCGCTCCGTTGTAGCCCTGCGTATTCGCAATACATCAAGTCGAAAGGTCGTCCTCGATCCCCGTGTTCTTCAGGGACAGTTTGTTTCTGCCACGTTCCAGCATCGTTGGGTAGGGCCAATAGGCACACCAGAAGACACGACAACATTGTATCTGGTTACCGATAGCCGTCCGGAACTGGCATTTGTCGCAGAGCCGGTCGCCAAAATGAGTTCGGCATCAGGTAAGGCCAGTAAGAAGGAGCGTGCTCATGCAAATTAAGTCCAATACGCTGGTCAAAGTGATTGTGCCATCGGTACTGGCCATCGGTGCATTGATTGGCGTAAAGAGTTGCCAGAGTCCGGATCAGGCGCAGAGTACTGCTGATACCGCTAAGACGACGCTGGGATTATCTCAGGATGAACTTAAAGCGTTAGGCGTCGCCGGCGATACGCCAGAGGATACGTTACGTACGGTTGTTGGTTCGTTGAACCAGGTACGCAGTGATTTGGGCAAGCTCAGCCAACAAAATGAGGACCTGAAAAAACAAAATGATGTGTTGACCCGACGTAGTACCGATGTATCCGGACAAGTGAATGAGGCCGTTTCAGGTGTGCAACAGTCCTACGACACGCAACAAAAGCGCTTACAGGATGAGCAGTTACGGCTACAGAATAAAATCCAGGAACTGACCGATAAAGTGGCTAATACGATGAGTAATCCCGGTGGCCATATTAGCGGAGGGAGTAACTACCTGGGATCCTCAGGGCACGGTGATATCCCTCTGGGGTTAGGGTTGGACGGCATGGGAAGTGGTACCACTGGCACCCAGTCACAAGGTGCAGATGGCCTGATATGGGTACAACCAAAAGACCAGAAGCCAACGGATCCTAATAAGACTTCCAGTGCTGGCATGCCAGCGCTCCCTCAGTTTCCTACCTCCTTTCTTAACGACAATGAGCTAACGCGCCAGAAAGCGGCGTATGAGCAACAGGTGAAAGGGTACTCGAACGAAAAAAATGAGGTTACAGCAGAGCCCGTTTACACCTTACCAGAAAATTCCACGCTGATCGGTAGCCGGGCAATGACGGCGCTGTTGGGGCGCGTTCCGATTAACGGCACTGTGACTGACCCCTATCCCTTCAAGGTACTCATTGGTAAAGACAACCTGACCGCAAATGGCGTTGACTTACCTGATGTTGAAGGTGCGATCGTATCAGGTACTGCCAGTGGTGACTGGACGTTGTCGTGCGTTCGTGGCCAGGTCAATAGTATTACGTTTGTGTTTGCCGATGGTACCGTTCGCACATTGCCGCGTGCCAACGCCAACAGCAATGGCAGTAGTAGCGGCAATGATCAAGGTGCAAGTGGCGCTAATGGTGGTATTGGCTGGATTTCTGATGAAGCGGGGATCCCGTGCATAAGTGGCGAGCGAAAATCTAACGCATCTACTTATCTGCCCACTATTTTTGCCCTCTCTGCTGGATCTGGGGCAGCCAGCGCGCTGAGCCAGAATCAGCAAACGACGCAAGCAAATGGTTACGGCGGGATGACGTCCTCACTCACGGGAGACGCAGGGCAGGCCGTCCTTGGCAAAGCGCTGGCCGGTGGCCTGAATGAGACGACTGACTGGGTGAAACAGCGCTACGGGCAGACATTTGATGCGATTTATGTCCCGCCTGGCATGCGATTAGCCGTGCATATTACGAAGCAACTGGCGATTGATTACGAAGATAAAGGTCGCAAGGTTCGGTATGACTTCTCGTTGCAGGCTGATGGTAGCAGTCAACGTGGTTTAGATTAAGGAGGCGAAATGGAAGACGTTCACGCCTGCTGGGAAAATATCTGGATCTTTAGCACGGCATCCGCAACCGACAGGCTCCGGATTGATATTCATTATTGTCAGTCCGATTCTGAATTATTGGCCAAAAGCCTGGCTGAATCAGCACAAGCCTCGCTTTACTGGGTTAACAATGCTCTGTTTCTTGATGTCGGTAGCCATTGTATTCCGGTGCTGGAAGGCTGTTTTCTTGTCAGACAACTACCGCCCGCATCACTCAAACGCTTTGAACTGGCCTGTTTTCTGGAAAAACAGACCGATCCTTTCCTGATGGCTATCGAACAGGGCCATCTTAATGACTGGCACACCGTACGGATGACGGTTGCCGAATTATCCCGTCACCCGATGTGTCGGTCATTTTCACTCATTGCCGGTCATTTTCACTTATTCCGACGTTCTGGAGAACAACATGCCTAAATACCAGATTATGGTCACGCTGCTGGTCATCGCGCTCTTGAGCGGATGCTCGACCTCAAAAGAAGAAATGCTGCCGGCTGGAGAACACTCCATGTTGGAGTTATGGAATGGCGCAGATGGAGAAGGAACTACTCGACGTTCTGCTCAGGCCCGAGAGGCATTACGCCGACCGCTGAGTACCGGGGAGAACCAGGCGTCTTTACATGACGATCGGAGCTACAGTCGCACTCAGGAGAGTGAAATCAGCCAACAGTTCCCCCGTCTGCCGAATCCAGACATGGTGATATACATTTTCCCTCATTTGACGGAGGGCAGTACACCCGTTCCCGGGTACAGCACGGTCTTTCCGTTCTATAGCCAGACTCAGTATGCGATGCCGGGTGAACGCGTGGAGGCGCTGTAATGTTCTCACTATTTAATAAAAAGCGCCTATCCCGCTCTCGGGAAATTCGAGTGCCTGATGAAGTGATCGGCAGTCTTGCTGAAGGTATTCCACTCCAGGTTGCTGGACGAGCGTCACTGCAACGTCCAGGGAAGATGACGATCCAGGATGAGGTAAAGCTCAATCATGCTAATCCCTCAATCATCGATTACCTGCCGTGGGCAGAGTTCTTAGACAGTGATAAATGCCTGTTGTTGGATGATGGCATTTCTGTCGGAGCGGTATATGAAGTCTCTCCCGTTGCGACAGAAGGACGTACGGAAGCGCGCCTGGAACAAATTCGCGATACGGTCGAGGATGCCATACAGGACAGCTTTGACGAGCTGGATGAAAACCCCTGGATTGTGCAGTTCTTTTGTCAGGATGAGAACAATGTCGATACCTATATCGACCGCCTGCGGAACTATGTTAAGCCACATGCCCAGGGTACACCGTTTTCGGAAGCCTGGCTGAAAGAGACTGAGCGACACTTACGGGGGATTGCCCGTTCTGAAGGGCTGTTTACTGACACCAAAATTACCGGCCAGCCCTGGCGCGGTCAGCAGCGCCGTACGCGCATGGTGGTATACCGCTGGATTGGTAAAAACAACCGAGACCCGATGCCGCCGATCGCTATGCTCAATCAGGTCTGTGAACGTGTGACCAGCGCATTGTCGGGTGCTGGTGTAATGTGTGTGCGACAGAATGGCCATCAGGTGCATGGCTGGTTGCTGCGTCATTTTAATCCCTCACCGGAATGGGTTGATAAAGACACGTTATATCGTCAAGCCGCCTATTTTGACCGACGCGATACACCTGATGGCACCATGCCGGTACTCAATGATTTTACGGAAACGCTATGGTTCAACCCGCCACGTTCGGACGTGGAGAACGGTGTATGGTGGTTTGATAATCAGGCGCATTGTGCGTTGCCGGTCGAGAAATTACGGCGCCCGCCAAAACCCGGAGCGATTACAGGGGAAATGCTCCGGGGGGAGAAGATCAATGCGTTAATGGATCTCTTTCCGGAAGGTACCACTCTGTGCATGACCATTGTGGTGCAGCCACAAGATAAGCTGGAAGCCGACTTTACTCGGCTATCGAAGAATGCCGTAGGGGAGAACACCGAGTCTGGCCGTGTTCGCCAGGATGTCAAAACCGTCAAAGAGTATCTGGGTAACCGGCATAAGCTGTACCGTGCTGGGCTGACGTTTTTGCTGCGTGCTGATGATGTGGAAACGCTCAATCATAAATGCGTAGAGCTGACAACGGTGTTGCTAGGTGCTGGCTTGCAGCCAGTGCGGCCGGAGTATGACGTTGCACCACTGAACACCTATTTGCGGGCATTACCTATGTGTTTTAACCCGGAGACGGATAAGAAACACTGGTATACCCGGCTTACGTGGGTACAGCATCTGGCAGGGTTATTGCCTGTAACGGGCCGAGAAACCGGTACGGGTAATCCCGGGATCAGCTTTTTCAATCGCGGGGGCGACGTATTTTCATTCGATCCGTTGAATAAAGGCGATCGCAGCCAAAATGCACATAAGCTGATATTTGGACCGACCGGTGCCGGGAAGTCGGCAACGATGTGCGCGATGTTATCGCAGGTGATGGCTATCCACAGACCCCGACTGTTTATTGCTGAAGCCGGCAACTCATTTGGGCTGTTGGCCGATTACTTTGAAAGTCTGGGGCTGACGGTGAATAAGGTCAGTATCAAACCGGATAGTGGATTGAGTCTTCCGTTGTTTGGTGACGCTTATCAGTTGTTGAACAGTGATGTTCCTCTGGCCATTGATGCAGATGCACTGCCTGAGTTGGATGCGGACAGCGAAGATCCAGACGACGAGAAAGAAGGTAATAAAGAAAAACAAAAACGAGATATTTTGGGGGAAATGGAGATTTCAGCCCGCATGATGATTACTGGCGGGGATACGAAAGAAGAAGCTGAGCTGAAGCGCGCCGATAGGGCGATGATCCGTGAAGCCTTAATTATGGCGGCTAAAGCTGCCTATGCGACTTCCGAACAAATGTTGCCCTCTCATTTGCAACGTGCATTACTCAATATCTCCATGGATACCGAACGTAATGAACAGCGTCGGACTAAAGCCGCAGAGATGGCCGAATCGTTAAGCATGTTCACACAAGAGGGGAGTTTTGAAGCGGAACTGTTTAACCGTGAGGGGCAGCTCTGGCCAGAGGCTGATGTGACGCTGATTGACCTGGGCTATTTTGCGCGTGAAGGGTATGAGGCACAGATGGCACTGACGATGGTGTCACTGACTAACACCGTTAACAATATTGCTGAACGCGATCAATACAAGAAGCGAGACATCGTATTTGCCATCGATGAGGCGCACATTGCAACAGTGAATCCGCTTCTGGCGCCATATATGACCAAGATCGTCAAAATGTGGCGAAAGCTGGGTGCCTGGCTCTGGCTGGCAACGCAGAACCTGGAGGACTTCCCTGACGCGGCCGGCAAAATGCTGAACATGGCTGAATGGTGGCTATGCTTGGTTATGCCGAAGAAAGAGGTCGATGATATCAGCCGCTTCAAATCCCTGACCGATGAACAGAAATCGGTGTTGATGTCGGCCAGCAAGCTGGATAAATGCTACACCGAGGGCGTCGTATTATCGAAGAACGTCCAGGCGTTGTTCCGCGCCGTTCCCCCCAGCTTGTATTTGGCGCTCGGTATGACAGAAAAAGAAGAAAAAGTGGAACGACGTCGTTTGATGAATGAATTCCATTGTTCGGAGCTGGAAGCGGCAATGCGGGTCGCCACAGCATTAGATAACGCCCGTGGTTTGGTTGAGCAGGAGAAAGTTGCAGTATGATGACATTGAAATACCCTACGCCGACTATCCAAACGGAGAGTGGCCATTTTCCCATGCTTTTTAGTCTGAAACCGCAAGGCGAGGCGGGGATTTCCCTGAAAAACGATAACGAGCTGCAACAGTTGCGTGATGCTATTCGCCAGCGCTTGCCTATGCAGTGCAATGTAACGTGCCATCCTCACCGAGTCGGTACTCGAGGTGCAGTAGCGCTGCATTTTGATGGCGGACACGGTATCGGCCCCTGTGTTGATATCCTGATCTCTGTTGCCGGCACAACGAGTTGGCCAGAGATTGATGATTACGATCATCCCCGCTGGTACATTTCTGTTCCGGATGCTGTTGATGTGGTTTATTTGGTTCTGTATCTGAAAGAGATAGCTGCAGGCAGTATCGACGCTATCAGCGCTGATGCGTTATGTTTGCAGGGGGAATCACATCAATACGAGAAAGCCGCGGTTATTACAACGGAACGTCTACGCTATAAACTGACCAAAATTAAAGAGGCTACGTCAGAGCAGAATAATACTGAGTCATAAGTTACGCCGCATGTGGTAGAACAGCCCCCTTACAGTGAACTGATTCGGGGGCTAATGTGGGTTAAGCTTTTCTTTTGACTGTCAAAGAGTAGTCTTTATCTACGAATCCTTGGCCACTATTTGCATTGACCATGGTGGGACGAATCCAGTGAAGCTTCTCATTTCTGCGACGAATATGTCCTCTGCGAAGGTGCATTCGCTTTGTACCTCCCCCCGCCCCAATTTTAGTCGGTTCAGAGGATGTTTTTTCATCAGTGAGTTGTAGGATTTTATAGGTGTAAGCTGGGCGGTCTTTCTGAGGCAGAGGTTCGATACGACGTCCATTTACAAATTTTTTTGTGGGTTTTTTTTGTAATGTAACGGTCTGGATATTTTCACAGTTCAATACACTGCATGCTTGAATGAACGCCTGAACTTCATCACGGGTATCGATAAAAAGTTGGGCGTATAGCCGTTCACGCCCCCCTGCTTGCTTGATAAGCTCATCTGCGAATTCACTACAGGTGATAAACGGTTCCGCACTGAATTGGCGTGCATTCGGTTTCAGAAAGCCGGAATCTCGCAATGCTTCCATAGCTATTTTGGATGCGGGTAGTAAATCGTCATAGGCTGCTTTACGCATTGTATTTTCATAAGGAAAAAATACGTAACCTGTACCTAAAATCCATTTTTTTGAAACATCAGACCAGGAAATGGGAAGAATAAATACTCCACCCTCCGGATAACCATTCAAAACTTTATTACAGTCTGGTATTGGTTCAAATCCCGTTTTGCTTTCCCAGCAGAGTGCAATGCGTTTAGTTGAAAGCGATTCCGGAAAGCCTTTAAGATGCGGAACTACTGAATCCTTAACCCACGGAATTTCAAACGTGACAACTGGGTAAGGAAGCCTTGCAAGATCCAAATGGGTTTGGCGGTATTCCTCAGGTTCAAGGATATCGCAGCAGTTAGGAAGGATAAATTTGACGCTGTTATCTAGCATGTCGATGACTTGCCGCATAATGTATGATGCCACAGGAGCACCGACGCGCAATTCGCGCTCCATAAATTTAAGGTCTTTAATGGCGTCTGGCGTATAGTTAAGCGCCTTAATTGATTGTATTGTCACTGTTATGTCCCTTAACTCGATTATCAGACCAACATACCATATCGTTACGTTTTGTTATTTGCGCTAGCCAGTTGAAAAAGTGAAAGATCTGCTATCAATGTAAATTTTCGCGTGTCTAAAAAGAGTTTACCGCTGCTTATCTTCCCCACCTGCTGCAACCTGAAGGGTATTTATTAACCTAAAGGAGTGCGGTGATGAACAGCAAAATCTATGCTTTTCTTCTCCTGTTTTTACCTGCCCCATTATTGGCCAACCCTGTGGTCTATACCGACCAGCAACATCCTCCCAGCAATCTGACACCAGAAACGCAAATAGTTTGGCTGGATGCGCCGGAGCGACTGCAGCGTGCAGTGTTTGGCGAATTTTCAGCCTCGATGGATCAAGCGACAGGGCAGGCTCAGGCTGTCATGCGTTCCCCACAGTGGCAACAGCATGAGAAGGATCTGCAAACGGCCTATCGTGGCGTGGTGCATGCATGGGAAATTGGCGTACAAAAATATCCTGCTGTCGTTTTTGACGATCGCTACGTGGTGTACGGCACCGCTGATGTTGCCATGGCTATTACATATAAAATGCAAGAAAGGGGGAGTCATGAGTAAATGGCGAACCCGACTCCGTCCACTTGCTGTTGGCATTATGCTTACGACGGCATGTGAGCCTGCCGCTATTGCTGCCGTTAATACCGCGCAGATTGTTGCCAGCGCTATTTCGCCTGGATGTATCAGCTGGCGTGTCAGTGGCATTTGTTACTGGCTGTTCTGCACGAATTTCGGTTGCACCATACGAACGTCCGTCAAGGTGTCCCACTTTATTCCCGATGCGGTCGTGTCCACATACATGGCTCCAGGAGGTAACCCTTGGACAGAAATATCTCCAGTCAGCCAGGGTGCTGGAGGGTTGGAAAGTACGATTACCAGTGGATTAACTGGTGTTACTGCCGGCGGTGGTAACGCAGCAGACATTAAGGATCCTGGACGAAGAAAATCCAACATCAAATTTAGGTATGCGGATGCAATAGGTCACCCAGCCTCGACACTTATCGGTGGACAAATTCCCGGTTATTCCTGCGACAGTGTCGCCACACCGCTCATGCCGTATTTTCTGAGCACGCTAGATTCTCTCGCCTGGCGAACGGGAATTCCTGAATCACTGTATCCAGAGGCACTTATTCCTGGCCAGCGTGAAGTCGGTAGCATGGCATCAGGAAATATGTGGGGGAATGTTTATCCCCGCTCTGGATTTATCCAGCATACCGATGACGATAAAGCGTCAACTGTGGTCGCTCAGCGCGTGGCGGACATCATTACTCGCTCTGGTCAACTGCACGTCTATCAGCCCCTGACAGGCTCCCGCCGTGATGGGTATTGGCCTCCCGAACCTGTCGTGGAAAACACCAACAATCACAAGTGGCAGCGTTTGTCTCCACAGCTAACGTCCTCATGCGCCGTATTCCCTGATGGTGACCACATGTCAGCTGAGAATGGCAATGCAGCCTATGCCCTTTGGCAGCCCTACAGTTGCTGCCAACGTCGTGGCCAGCGGTTGTTATCTACCACTAATTTTTAAGGAATAACGATGAACATGAAATTTTGCGTGTTGGCTATGGGTCTGCAATGGGTTACGCCGTGCGTTCTGGCCGATCAGTTCAACGTCAATTTACCCCAGGCGAACAGCGGAGCGCTAGGGTATGGGGCTGACGTCAGTGGTGCTGTGTCAGATAAACTCTTTTATACGCTCGGTGGCGGTTCTGTGATTTCGCAGCCGGCGACGCGTATCAGTATGCAGAAGCTGGGTGTTGATCTCGGTTGGAGTTCTGATTTGCAGTGTGGCAATTTTGACCTGAAAACGACGGTCGGCAATCAGTTGAATGGCGTGACATCCGGATACAAAAACCTGATGGGGGAAGTCATTCAGGGGGCGACCGGTGCGGTCTCCAGTTTACCTGGTGCCATTATTTAACGAGCGAGCCCGGGACTCTATGACATGCTGACTAACGGTGTTCTACAGGCAAATGTCGCATTTGATAAGGCCATGTTTAACTGCCAAAACATGACTAAACGGATGATGGATTTTTCGGATTCCAGCAAATGGACGCAATCCGCACAGGCAGATGAATACAAGCAACTGGTTAATAGCGGAAAAGCGGATGCCATTCAAACGGATAATGACTCCCAGAAACTGACTGGCAATAACGGCCAAAATTGGATTGGTGGCCAGCGACGTGGCGGTAAAGGGCAGCCAGCTATTCGCCCAACACACGATTTGGCCGCAGCCGGTTATAACATGATGAATAGCCAGCCGGCGTTGAGTACATCTTCCGTCAGTACCAGCAATTGCACTGGCTCAGTCTGTCAGAAATTCCCCAACTCGGAGGAAGCCGCAAAAGCTGTCGTCCAGGTGCTTGGCGATCGCTCGATGCGGACGTGTAAGGTTGCCACTGACTGCACCAGTGGGGATGAAGGCCAACAACCCGGAACTACTCAGGCGGGAACCGGGTTTGCCCCCATGTTGGAAGAGGCAACGAAAACCAACCTTGAACAACTGGTGAAAATGGTTAATGGGGCAGAGAAACCGACTGCTGCGAACCTGGCCAAACTGAAGGCAGGTAGTCTTACTATCACCAGTGGAGTTATCCAGGCGTTGCAACGTGACCCAGATAACGCGGCGTTAACTGGCCGGCTTGCCAGCGAACTGGCGATGGCGGATACGGTCGAGACGGCATTACTGATGCGCCGTATGCTGATGACCGGTATGTCCGAGCCAAATGCCGCAGCTCAGGAAGCAGCAGTTGATGAGGGTACTCGGCGTATTGAATCGCTCGATCGGGAAATTAATGCGCTGAAGAATGAGATGGAACTCAAACGCGAGCTGGCACGTAACTCGGTGCTGACCATCATTGAGCGGGAAAATAGTCGCGTAGAAACCAATCCGCAGAAGCAAATCCAGGACAACACGGATATGCGCGTCAATCAGATGACTACCCCTGTTCAGGGTAAATAATTATGCCTGAATCTAAAAAGATACAGTCTCAGCCTGTTTTTAAACGGCTACGACAGGCAACCAGAGTGTTGCTACTCCTGTTGCCACTTGGCTTTGGATCTATGCTTATTGCGTTTCTGATAGCGAATATCGGTGTGTCATATCCAGATGAATTCTTAGCCCTTCGTCGTTGGATGCAGCGAACGAGCATTGGCTGGTTGGTCTGGCGGTTGATGCTGTATAGCGTACTGGGATGGGGGTTCTGGAAAATCTGGCATGCCCCTGGATGTAAGCCGGAATATAAAGCCCCGCTGAGACGGATGGCCATCGTGAGTGTGATGTTTTTACTGGCGTGTGAATACGCCATGTATATCGACACAGGAATGACGCGATGACCACAAACAGCTATTTCGAGTATTTTCTGACGCTGCTGGGTTGGGTCATTAATAATGGCCTGTGGAACATCCTGATTGGTACCGGACTATTTGCTGCACCTTTGGCCTTTAAAATAGTTGGTATTTGGATGAAGGTCCGGGAAGAAGGAGAGGACGAAGGAAACAAAGGAATGCTATCGCTACCCCGCATCGAAAACGCACTGTACGGTGGGTTCTTTGTGATGTTGGCCTGCTGCGTTCCGTTGATTAATTTGAGCCTGAGTACCATGCAGTACGATACGTCTCGAGCGAAAACGTGTGGAACCTGGACACCATTGTCTCCGGATGAAAGTGGGTATTCGAGCGTAGTGTCCAGCCTCAATGATCAGACGGCTGCGGTACCTTTTTGGTGGGCCGTTGTACACCGCCTGTCAAAAGGGGTGACGCAGGCTGCAGTCGCGACCATTCCTTGTCGCCCGGATTTGCGCCAGGTTCGTTTTGAGGTGCAGAGAACCAATATCAGCAATCCGGCGCTGGCTGAAGAGCTTCAGGATTTTACCAACGACTGTTATGCGCTCGCGTTATATACGTGGAAACAGCAAGATCAGGGTGCCACAACGGATAAGGATGTGCTGAAGGACATTGAATGGCTGGGCAGCTCAACGTTTCGTTCCCGCTATTATGGTGAACTGAACTCAAAAATGCCGCGGTCAAATTTTCCCTGGAGCGATGCCAGGGACAGCGGGCGACCGAATACAGGACGGGGTGGTTATCCTACCTGTAATGAATGGTGGTCCACTGCAGATACTGGTTTGCAGGATAGGGTCGTCAATCAAGCTGACCCAGGCATGTGGCTGCGTCTTTCTGCCGCATTGAAAATGATGGGGAAAAGCACGGCTGACTATAAAGAAGCAGTAATCAGGCGACTGGTGAGTCCTCAGAGCCTAAATATCTCTCAGGGGGGGCAGGTTTACGCAGGCTATGGTGGTAATGCGGATTTCACCACGATGAATACCGTCAATCGGTTTGGTGCTATTGCCGGCGGCGCGTTAGGAAGCTTGGGGGCATTTCCGGCGTTTGATGCGATGCGCCAGGCGTTACCGATGGTTCAGGCTATTTTGTTGATGGCCACGTATGTCATGTTACCGCTGATCCTTGCTTTTGGTGTCTATGAATTCAAGGTCGTGATTACTCTAACATTCGTGATATTCGCGCTGAATTTCCTGACATTCTGGTGGGAACTGGCACGATGGCTCGACAGTTGGCTGCTTGAAGCGCTCTACAGCTCAGATACCCACAGCCGATTTAATCTGGCTGGCTTTCAGAATACTTCTGACGATATGGTCATGAGCTTTGTGATGGGAACGATGTTCATCGTTCTGCCTACGGTGTGGATTGGTGCGTTATCGTGGGCTGGCGTAAATATAGGAAATGTAATGTCAAATGCGATCGGTACTGGAGTGTCTAAAGCTCAGAGTTCTGCTGAACAGGCGGGGAGTGCAGCATCAAAGGGAATCAGTTCATTCGCCGGAGGAGTTAATGAGGGCTTGAAATAGTCAAAAATGAAAGGGGGAGCGTGAGCTCCCCTTTAGTTCTAAAGTTGTTTCTGTAATTTATTAATTATAGTTTTTAACATCACCACCATAAGGACATCCGTGATAATTTGGATCATTATGAGGGTGGCTTAAATCAAAGTAATCAGTCTCTTTCGATACGTCTAGTGGTGGAGGATCAATGTATTCACTTGAACCATGACTCTGCTCTGTAGGCCGATTGACGCTACCTCGACTCATTACAGATGCTAATCCTGCTGCAAAGATAAGAACGGCAGAAAGAATCGCTCCGCCCAGTAAGACTCCAGATACGAATAGCACAATCCCTGCGACTACAGGTATATGCCCAATCAGCTCGGGTAGATGGTGTTTGGTAGCCCATGCAACACAGGTCGCATCCCATTGTTTCAGGCGGTTTTTGGTGCTTTTCCAGATACCTGCAGCCTTGAGTCCACGCTGATAGGCTTGGTTCTTTGCTGTGCTTTGCATCTGAATATCCTTCTCAATGGAACATCTCATGGTTACATTTTAGTCTAGTGAAGGGCGCAAATCCATCAAATAAAAAGAAAGTACATACTGCTTTGCCAGAGCTCTTGCTGTTATAAAACAGGCTTCAAACAAGGAGGACAGTTATCCCACTCCGACTTTATAGCCAGTATGCCGCCAATCCTTAACGGTGTCAATTTTATATAATCGTACCCTTTTAATGTAATCGTGCACTATTTGTTGTGATTGATTGTTGTTGAGTGTAGATTAGTGAAATCAAAACAATATTAAATTGATTCAGGGTGTGCCATATGACGAAACAACCCCGTTTACCGCAAGGGGCAAATGAAAACAGTATCACGATTGCCCTGCGTAATGTGTCGCCTCCATTGGATTCCACTATCACCGATCTGGCTTTTTTGGCAGGTAAACCGAAAGCGACGTTTGTTAAGGAATTTCTTGAGAAGAGCCTGAGTGACCATATCCGTAATTTCGGGATGAAGAATAGCCTCGTATTATCGCTGGACCATGAAATTGCTGCTCACATTGGTGCGGAATTGCTTGACGGAGAGTTTCACTCGGAACAAGTCAGTTACTGGAATCAGGAGTATCGTCGGCTGTTGAACATTGGCAACGAGGAAGATCTGCGTCGTATTCTGATGGCCAATGTTCCATTCCTTATTCCGCGAGCTGACCAGGTTCTGTCTGGCAATAAACGGATTCCGCGCGGTATCTCAGTGACCTTTTGCCTTTTTTCAGAGTTAGCGAGCTGCGGCAGAGATATTATTGACGAGGCTTGGCGAAATATTTTTTATTCGCCTCTTCCAGATCGCCAGCATCGCTTCTACCTTCATATTGACCAAATTCGTGTCCTCAAGAAATTGTCTCCAGTCTCTGGTGCACTCAGTTGGACAGATGAAAATGTGACAGTAAACATCTGGCAGCCTAGGGAATATAATTATGGTGCCTGGCGTGTCCTTATTTGCCTTGGTGACAATGTTAATGAACCTCAGAAGACATTTTCATTCCCAGAACTTCAGCGCCGATTGCTGTTGCCCGACACAGACTATCAGGCTGTGACTACAATGGGACTTTCTGAACCATCAATTGGCTTTCGGTTCCGTGCTCGTATCAGTGAGATGCATTTGTATTCAAATAGTGTTGCTGAAGATGACAATCCTGTCTCTCTCGAACAAGTGGCTCGTGCTCTTATTCGAACAGTGAGTCAAAGTCTGTAATATTTTGTGAAGCCAAGAATATAATTCGTGGATTATTAACGAGAAAAGCCACCGCGAGGGTGGCCTTTCCGGTACTAACTTAATACGCACGGGTCCGAAGAAATCCGCGCCTTGATGCGTGAAATCTAACAGTATCTGTTGTCCACGTCAACACTGACTTTAAGGCCCTGGAGGGCAGTATGGAACTGGAAGACTATATCTCACCCGAAAGGCTAAAAATTTACACTGATGTGTTGAAGCTAAAGCCAGGCGAAGAGCTTGGGGGGTATAACTGGAATAAGGCGCTCTCTGGTGCGATGCAACCACTGATGCACTGCCTTGAGGTAACGCTACGCAATGCCATCGATCATGCTATTCGCCGCCATCCTTTACCTGGAGCCGTAACTCACTGGCGTACTGATGCTAACTGGATATTTGATCTGCCACGTTACATTGGTGATAAGACATGGATACGGCAGGGAAACCGCTACAAGAAAAATTCACAGGGTCAGGTTATTTATCGTCGCGAGAAACCAGTGTACAACAAAACAGCTTGGGAAGAAGATTGTATTCGTAAAGTATCCAGTCGCATTCGTGATGCTGGAAAAATGCCAACGGCAGAGCGAGTCATCTCTGGACTGGATTTCGGTTTCTGGACCAATTTTTTGACCAACGCTTATGATGAACCCCGAAATCGTTCATTGCTGTGGCCTCAGTTACTACCGGAGGTTTTCCTCGGAGCACCTGCTGGGACCCCTCGTCATGTTCTGGAGAAAAAATTTACTCGCATACGTGATCTACGCAACCGACTTGCCCATCACGAAGCTATCTGGAAATTTCAAGAGGAGGACTCTGCGACTGGAAAGCCCGATTATAGCCGCCCGGTCTATGGTTTAAATGCATCATTACAGTTGCTCCGCCGAGCATGGAACGACATATTGGAGGCATTGTATTGGATAAGCCCAGCACGGCATGCCTCTTTTATTGCTGAAGAGCATCATGTGAGATTCGAGGCGCTGGCCACACAGGATGGATTATATAGCTTCATTGGGCGGGGGTTGGTAACGGAGGAACTAAATGTCCGACGTAGCAGAGAGCTCAGAAAGATGTTGCGTATGCTGCGCCAGAAAAAAATTCTGAAACTGACAACACGGGGAAATGTTGTTGCCATTATAGGACCGGATTTTATCCGGCAGGAAAAATAACCCCAATCTAAAAAATAAGCTATGAAAAAAGGAATAGCCCGTTCCGAGGGTCAGATTGATATCTTACATCTGTAGAAGATGGGCATGCAGGTTACATACCACACTGATAATCCGGTGTGACATCAGGCAGAATCAGCAGGCTACCTCTCTCTATCGTGCTAAATTAAGTTTTGCGATCGAATGAATGGTCAGTAACATCCATGTGTTATGTACAACCATCACTAAAACACACCGGATTATCAGTATGGCAAATGAGCGAGTAACGGAAGGGTTGGTACGAGATACGTTAAGGGGACTTGGTTACTATGGCGCAGACAACGGGATCAGCATTGAAGAGCAAAAGTCTGAAATATCCAGAGTTAAAACTTTGTTATCTAAAGCAAGCAAAAATGCAAAAGGGAATGCAGGATACCCTGAATTTATTATTTCTAACCTGAAAGATACGGCATTTCTCATTGTCTTCGAGTGTAAACATGATGTGAGAAAGCACGAAAGCCAGACTGGAAATAAACCTGTTGAATTCGCTGTAGATGGTGTCTTGCACTATGCCAAACATCTGGCAAAGGACTATACCGTTGTTGCCGTCGCTGTCAGTGGTGAAACAACCAGCTCAATGAAAATCTCCAGCTTCTTGGTTCCTGCAGGAACGACAGAAACGAAAATTCTTACCAATGAATCAGGTGCTCCAGTGATGGAGCTGCTTCCGTTTGATGATTATTACCGACTGGCTTCTTTTGACCCCGATGTTGCGAAAAAACGCCATGCTGATCTGCTTGCCTTCTCCCGTGAGCTTCATGAACTCATCTGGGCTAAAGCTAAAGTTTCCGAAGAAGATAAGCCTTTGTTGGTCAGTGGAACGTTAATCGCACTAATGAATGTCACGTTCATGAAGACATTTGACAGCCTGCCTGCAGGGGAGTTGCAAGATGCCTGGCTGGGGGCGATTAAAAAAGAACTGGATAAGGCAGAGATCCCCCAGGCGAAAAAAGACACGATGTTGCAGCCGTACACCTCTATAGCAGTACACCCCAATCTGGGACGTCCTGACAGTAGAACGGCAAAAGAGTATCCTGGAGGCGTGTTTAAAGAGATTATTCGGAGAATTTGTGAAAATGTCTGGCCGTATATCAACATTTATCATGATTTTGATGTTGTTGGCCAGTTTTATGGCGAGTTCTTAAAGTACACCGCTGGTGATAAAAAAGCACTCGGTATCGTACTGACACCTGGGCATATCTCAGAATTGTTCTCTTTGCTGGCAAATGTTGGGCCTGAGTCGCGGGTCCTGGATATATGCGCCGGCACGGGCGGTTTTCTGATTTCAGCCATGCAACACATGCTGAAAAAGGCGGTGACAGAAGCGCAACGCCAGGATATTCGTCGTAATAGGCTGATAGGAATAGAAAACAGTCCAAAAATGTTTGCCCTGGCTGCTTCCAATATGATCCTCCGTGGTGATGGCAAAGCCAACCTGCACCAAGCCAGTTGTTTTGATGATGCGATAATTCGCTCAGTAAAAGGCATGAAGCCTAATGTTGGAATGCTAAACCCACCTTATGCGCAATCGAAAAGTGATGCGGAACTCCATGAGCTGTATTTTGTGAAGCAGATGCTGAATTGCCTTCAGCCTGGCTCTATCGGTATTGCTATTGTTCCAATGTCTTGTGCCATATCTCCTAATCCGGTAAGAGAAGAATTACTGAAACATCATACGCTCGATGCCGTAATGTCGATGCCGCCAGAATTGTTTAATTCAGTGGGAGTTGTTACTTGCATTATGGTGTGGATTGCAGGCCAGCCTCATGAATATTCAGATCGGAAAACCTGGTTTGGCTATTGGCGTGATGATGGTTTTATTAAGACTAAGCATAAAGGAAGAATAGATTCTAATGGTACATGGTCTGGCATAAGAGATCGCTGGATCGAGATGTATCGTAATCGCGAAGTTCATCCAGGAGAAAGCGCTACATACAAAGTTTCAGCAAGCGATGAATGGTGTGCTGAGGCTTATATCGAAACCGATTACTCCTCGTTGACGAAGGAAATATTTGAGCAAGATATTAAAAGGTATCTGCTTTTTAATTTAATGCTTGATGTGCAGATTAATCCGACATCAGAAGGAGGGGAACATGAAGTTGAGTGATCTTTTTTATATTAGAAATGGCGTCGCCAGCAATAATGTCGAGGTGTTAGCGCAACCTGTCATCGACTCTGTACCTTATATAAGACCTGCAAGTACGCAACAAAGGACCATTGCTGGTTGGGTTAAAAAAAACGCTATTAAGCCAAATCATATTTATCCTAGAGGAACTATATTCGTTTCAACAGACGGTGAAGGAAGTCATACGTACTCATATGTTTCAGGTTTCGATTTTGTGCCTAACAGTAATGTTTCGGTTTTATTACCAAAAAGAGAAATGGCCCTTCAAGAGAAAATATTTTATGCTCATTGTATTACTATGAACCGTTATCGTTTTTCTTATGGGCGAAAGCCTAAAGGAGAACGACTTGGAAAGATAAATGTTCCTGGAAGTGCTCCAGAATGGTTTTCTGAACTGGATAATATATCCATTTTTGATTCAATAAATAGATTTAAAGAAGATAAAAAAACATATATTGAAAAAAGTAAAGTCTTGGAGTTGGTTCGTATCCAAGATTTGTTTGATGTCCGTTATGGACATTCTTTGGAATTAAACAGACTTAGATTATTGAGTAAAGGTGAAGGTGGTATTCCATTTGTATCAAGGAAAATGGGTGATAATGGGATTTCCTCTTATGTGGCACCGATTTACTCTATGCCGCCTGCATCAGCAGGAGAGTTAACATGTGCTTTAAGTGGTAATGGTGTGTTATCTACCTTTTATCAGGAAACCCCATTTTATACGGGTTTTCATGTGGCCTGTCTTCGACCGTTATTTGAAATGTCTCGCGAGGAGTTATTATATTATTGTTCATGTATATGGCAGAATCGCAATAAATTTAGTTATGGACGGCAGGCTAACCGAACACTTAAAGATCTATTAGTGCCATCACGGGACTCAGTTCCTCACTGGGTTTACGGGGCATTATCTCAGATAACTGAACAGGTTATAAGTAGTTCAGCACGTTAAATTGTATGAAGAGCATTATTAATATGCTATCCACATATCCACGGAAAAATAAGCCAGTGAGTCCGCGCTCACCAAAGGCGCGGGCGAACGGGAGCGGTCGGCGAGTGTCGAGCCGACTTTGTCGGTGGGTATGTGGGTAACTATTTGACGATCCCGAATCGCGTTGTTAATATAATTTTCGCTGTACCATCGTCCGCTCGGACGATCACCAATGATCTGTCAGCCTGTGAAGATCGCCTTCGGGTGGCTGAGAACACTTCTGTAGCCTGCAAGGAAGAACACGTTCAGTTACGTGTGGTAAATCTGCCCGCCTTTGGAAGCAGATATCACCAGGTAGTTTAAACGCCGTTGCGAGCGTGGTGATGAAGGTTCGTTTATCTACTCAAATACTGGCTCGTCTTACCGAGTACAGCCTGATGACTTCAGCAACTATTTGATGTTGTTCGAGGTTTTCTATTTTACGCACGATTCAAGATACGAATACGTCTAGAGCGACGTCCGCCCTTTGCACGCACGTATAAGGCCATTTGGTACATTTGGCCGCTTACGGGAGACGCAATGGAAGGTCGAAGCTGCGCGGCGTCACTTGTGCATGAGCAACGCGAATACCAAGTGACGCGCGCAGCGCGTATACGGTCAGAGCTTACGCACTGCCCGATAGACGATTCTTCTACCATCTGACCAACACGTAGTAACGGTTTTAATACGTATAAAGACGTTTTACTAGCCGTTTAATGGTCGTTCATTTAACAAACAGTCCGAATGCATGAAAGACATCATCATGAAGACATTTCTATTAGATAGAGGAGGTAATCAGCACGACATCGATGGCGACGCCAGCAATAACTGGCGTGTGGAGGTAGACTGACGAAAGTCAGCCCGGCGTAAGCCGCGAATGGGTAACACCCAGGGTGCCTTGCAACAATTCAACATTTCGCCCCCGATGCACAGATGTCTGCTGAGACGCAGGATGCGCAAAATCAAACCGTGTCGTCGGGGATGAAGTGCCTATTTTAGCTCTCTTTCAAAAGGGAGTCGGTGAGTTATGTATTCCGTTCACACGGACGGAATACATAACTCACTTCATTGGATCAGGAGGACTCATATGGCTAAGTTAAATAAGAATCTTGTGACGTTAGCGCGGGACGGTGGTGGCAGTTTTAAAACACTCAATGACCGTATGAAAATAGCCGATCGTTTTGCGGAAAGGTTAAAGAGCTTGAATGTGCAGATTAGGGATGCAAAGAATATTAAGCCCCGTCATATTGAAATGTATATCAGAAGCCGTCAGGAAGAGAAAATTTCAATCAGGACGTTGCAAAATGAAATGTCAGCAATACGATCAATTTTGCGTGCAGCGGGTAAGACCATTATGGCTAACCCGGAGCATGAGAGCTTGAGTAATAGATCGTTAGGAATTTCTGGCGCAAGTCGTGACGGCTCAAAAGTTGCTATTCCAGATAGTATATATCAAAGCATTTTAGAAAAAGTGAGGGCGGCTGATGCTGGCGCAGCTGCAGCAATGGAATTATCCCGTTTTCTTGGTTTGCGGACTGAGGAAACCATTCAGTCGGTTAAATCCCTTAAAACATGGCAGAAGGCGTTGCAAAATGGTGATGAGAAAGTTCGCATTGTTTTTGGTACGAAAGGAGGGCGGCCAAGAGATACCACCATTATTGAAAGGGACAGGTTAATCAGTGCAGTGAATAATGCAATACATGTTGCGAGCGAAAATAACGGTCGATTGATTAATCGTCCTGCTTTGCATTTGGCAATTGAAAGGTATCGTAATACCGTTAGAGATGCAGGGCTTGTTGGTAAATATGCACCTCACAGCCTTCGATATGCTTATACCCAAGATGCAACAAAATTACATATTAAAAAAGGATTCAGCAAAGAGGAAGCTGACGCATTAGTTTCTATGGATTTAGGTCACGGTGATGGTCGAGGTCGTTATGTTGCCCGCGTTTATAATAAAGCTGATCCCTCTCAGTGAGAAAGGATCAAGATGATTGTTTGACCATTTCATTGTAAATCGCTAAAGCAACCAATCTTCCTTTTTCTGTTAACGCATATGACAATTTCAATCCTTCATCTCTGTATTGTTCAACAAAACCATTTTTATGTAGAGTATGGCAGGACGTTCTTAAGTGATTTAAGTATAATGACGCACTACGGTTTTTATTTATCATTGAGAATAGCACAGTGACGGTTACAAAATGTTGATGACATTTTTTTTGTTCAATTGCATACAGTAAAAATAAGACATCACGTTGGTTTTTTGAAATACGCATACTACCTCCCTCTTGTTCGTATCGGATACGATTAAATATTCTTCTTGCAAACGGTTCAATTTTTTATTCGTATCTGACACGAATAATTTAATGACACAGGGATGGTCGAGAATATATTGAATCTAATTCCATATTTTAGTATTTTGGAAAGGCTAATCTGTCGTCTCTTCTGACGACCACCAATGATCCAGTGGCTTGTGAGGATCGCCTTCGGGTAGTCACAAAAGAACACTTCTGTAGCCTGTAAGGAAGAACACGCTCAGTTGCGTGTGGTAAATCTGCCCGCCTTTGGAAGCAGATATCACCAGGTAGTTTAAACGCCGTTGCGAGCGTGGTGATGAAGGTCCGATTCTACTACCGATCTATCAACCCTTCCGGGAAGCTACTTCCCGATGGCAGGGATGTGGTTTTCCAAATATTGTATTTTGGAGCAACCACTATGAACTCTTCTACTGCATATCGTGACGGATACTGGGCAGGTCAATTGTTGCTTTCACTGAAGAAAAAAGTGAAGACACGGCAGCATGTTTACAAGACCTACAGCTTCCTTCAATTTTTACTCATCTGGGCTAGTGTTGTCGCCGTTTGCTGCTTTTTGTATCTGAGCCGACTCGGTGGTTTCCAACATAAGCCTCAGCAAGATGAACCGACAGGTACCATCGTCGAATCTGTTACGGTTTCGACAGAACAGGCGTATCCGAAAGACTCTTTCTAAAACTTTAAGCAGGCAACCCAACGGGAAAATATCTTCCCGCTTGGGTGAGATGTTCTCCCGTTTCTATCAGGAGAACATCATGCAAATGGTCTTACGTCGTACGATTAATTTCACTGAACGTCTGTCTGTGTTGCTGAAGAAAAACACTCAGCAGCGCAATGATGGGTTTATCGGCGAATGGATACCGAATCGCTCTGGGCATATGAACTTTCGGGCGCAAGTTTCTCGAAGTAATTCCGGATGGAGTTATCAGGTAGAAAGTCGTACCGGTTGGTTAGGCTCAAAATCTTACCGATTTGACGCTCATACTTGTTCCGATAATACGTTTCCACAACGTCACCAGGCAATCAAGGCTGCACAATTGTTAGCAAAACAGTTAGCAACGCTGCGTTATCGCTTCCAGTGACGTAACTCATACCCACACGGGGATTTATCCCCATGTGGAGATAAATCCCTTTTCGTTTTGAACCGAAAAAAGGATTTATCGATGCACGATTTCAATACGAAACCTTTCGTCTCGCGCTTGGCTAGTCTTCGGCGGGACGACGAATTTCTACAGCGTTCCACAACAGGCCTCATCAGGATTGTCTCTGACATTGAATCTGTACTGATGGAAGCGACTGCGCTCATGCGTCTTGGTATCGATACGATTGACTGGGATGATTTGGCGCTGATGACACTTAACCAAAAAAAGATAGCGTGGGTTGCACGGCAGGTCGGTGAAATTATTGGCCTGAATCTGTTGCCTCCGGTGTTTATCGAAAAATACCTCACAGAGGTTCTCAATCCCAGTCTTTCTGTTGATGCCATTTTCTGGCAGCGCTATTTCAATAAGGGGCTGAAAGATGCAGCGAAAGTGCATGAGAGCCCGAACGCCAGTATCTGGCTGATTGATTACTACCTTTACGCGCTCAGTTTAGATATTGAACGCAACTGGTATGACGGCCGGACGTTCTACTGACTGGCCGCCATATCGTTACTCAAACCATGCGGGATTTATCCCGTTGGGGATAAATCCTTTTTCAAATTGAAGAGAGGATTTATCCGTTATGAATACTTTACTTAATCGTCTTGCTCGTAATCGTCATTCTGTCGTTGACCTGCTGTGTGTGATTTCTGACATAGAGGGAAAATTGATGGAGATTGATGCATTCGAGACACTTCGAATCAACTGCTCACCTGATGATGATGGTTTTACAGACAATGATTATCAGATTTTCGAAATCGCGCACTGTCTTGGCGAAACCTTTGGGCTGAATTTTATCCCTGAGAATTACAGTCATTATTTTAATGATGTGATCTTATTAGGGAAAAAAATTGGTCAGGGATTTTGGGACAAACCCTTTCAGAATGGTGTTCTGGAAGGTAAGCATTCCTGCCGGGAATTCTCTTCTTGCCCGGAGGAATGCGGCGATTTTGATAGCTACATTAAGTGGCTCAGTCGAGTCCATTGAAATTGAATGCAACTGATGCATTTAAGGTTTGATGCATTGATAGCCTGTTTTACGTCAATTATCGACCTACGATAATTTTATCTTTCCCCCAGTGGCAATGCTTTCCGCCACCAGGGGGAAAGCATTCGCCCGTAAAAGGTCTTTTATGAGCGAATTACCCCCCCTCACGCGAGCGTTTATACCGAGCGTGAAGCACGAGTCATCAATATGGCATTGGCGCTTCTTGAACGTAAGGTCAGAAAACGGGAAGCCATGACGTCTCCTGAGGACGTTAAAGCGTACTTGCGTTTCAAGCTGGAGCATATTGAACGAGAAGTTTTTGTCGCGATGTTCCTGAATAATCAAAATCGATTAATTGCCTGTGAATTCCTTTTCGCCGGAACAATTAACAGTGTTGAGGTTCATCCACATGAGGTTGTCCGACGTGCCGTTCTATTGAATGCGGCTGCGGTCATTTTTGCCCATAACCATCCGTCGGGGAATGCTGAACCCAGCAATGCCGATCGACAAATCACCGAGAAACTGACTAACGCACTCTCTTTGATTGAAGTGCGGGTACTGGATCACATCATTGTTGGCCACGGCGAAATCGTATCATTTGCCGAACGTGGCTGGTTATAACCACATAAACACTTTCGTTTAATCAGATGTTACCCCATGGGGAGAGTCTTCTCCCGCTACGGGATGACTCTCCCTTTTTTTCATTACCAAAAAGGAGAGTTCATGTCTCACATTGATATCACTCAAGAGGATCTCGTTCCGAGCGCTTCGTTTACACCAGAGCAGGAAGACGCGTTGTGTCAGTTGATACGCCGGGAATGTTTTCGGCGCGATCGCAATGCACTACTGAAACTGCTCGGTTATCTCACGCTGCTGAAAGTCGCCGGTTCCCTGGTGCTTCTAGCGCTGGTCCTGCTACTTCGCGGATTAATCCATTGAAAGGATCGGTTATGTCAATGACTTTACACATACTAATTGTTCTGTTTACAGGGCTGTGGTTCATCGTGCGCTGGACGAGCAAATTGTCTGCGCGAGCGCTTGTCTGGCTTTATCAGACCTGGCGTCAGCGTTCGGAACCGATGGAGTCGTCCGCTCATCGAATAATTTATACCGGGAAATGGCTGCTTGCTGACGATCACCAGTGCTGTGGCCGAGCCATCGTACTGCAACACCGGCACCGCTATAAGCCTGGTGTCGAACTGCTGTATTTCGGCGAGGAGACAGCTCAACCGTTTTACGGTGAACGGTACATGGATAGCGAAGACGACGCGGTTGATTCCGCATTGGCCATGCACCAGAAGCTGTTACGGAATGTGCGTCAACGTCCAAAATCTGAGCGAATACCCGCTATTGTGACGATTTCGTCAGCGGCTCAGAATGATGAAGCTGCATGATGGATAGACTGCAATCTTCTCCGGCCGTTGCGATTGATGACAGCACTTGGGCAAGACTCGTTGCGTTTACGCCCGAGCCTGCGTGCGAGACAGAGCGATTGTATCGTCTGATTCATCATGCATTGAAAGCGTTGGCTTCAAGTACACGTTCAGAAGTAACGACAGGTATTTTTTGTTTACCCAGTGACGGTGATAGAACGACACCCTTATGGCAGCAGTTTCATTTGCGCCATGAGAATGATGTTATTCATATCAGCCTGACAAACTAACACAGCATCTTATTAACCCTGACGGGGACACCCGCAGGGGTGGACTCGTCTTTTTTTCGGAGTCCATACCATGAGTTTACTAACCACTAATGAACACCACGAGTCGGCCCAGGCGACACAGGGAGCAATGAAGTCGCTGACGCGAGAGCCAGGTGTCATTGAGCGCACGCGCAGTCATTTTTATAGCTGGTTACAGGCTGAGTTTGACCGTCATTACAACACGATACGTGACGGTGGTTATCGCCGATTTCTTGAGGATCAACATCCGACGGAGCTGGAGCGTTTTGATGCGGCCTGTGAAGCGCTGCGGCGTGAAGAGTTCGGCCGTTTTGCAGAGCTTCAGACGTTGGGGCTATTTTTGCATACGCAAGTCGCAGATAAAGAGGCGCTGTTTCGCCGCCGGCGTAACCAGTTCCTGATGGCCATGTCAGCAACGGGGATAATTACATCCTCTGTCATCTGGGCCTATCTTCATCACGAGCAGTTTGTGCAGTTGTGCCATCAGGCGGTTATTGCGGGTCACGCGATCCTGCAACTGTTCACCACTGTACTCTGATTTTTGATTTTTCCCTGAGGGAGCCATCCCTCAGGGGATGGTCCCGTTTGATGGAGACCATTATGAAAACTTTCACATTGACGGATGCCGGTGATATTTGCCGGTTGTTAACCGAACGACTGATGCAGAGTATCAACGTCGGTACGGTGCCGTGGCAACAAAGCATCATTCGTCACGGCATACCCGTTCACGCATTAAGCGGACAGTTATTCACTGGTATTAACGTTTTATTGCTCTGGCAATCAACGTTACAAAACGGTTTGATATCAAACCGTTGGCTGACCGGCGATGACCTGCGTTCTCTGGGCGGCAGGATAACGCCGGGACAGCGTCCGACAACTATCGTCAGGTACAAGCCGTCACTTTCGCTGTTTCGGGTTATCAATATCGAGCAGTGTGACGGGTTACCAACGGAGCTGCGAGCAGGGTGGCCATGGCCTCCGACACCGGTCCCAGGTATGGAACGGATAGAGAAATGGCAACGCGCATCTCAGGTCCCGGTACTGTATCGAGGACAACGTCCGGCGGTTTATCTCTCTGAAAGTGACCGTATCGAATTACCTGATAGCGATCAGGGTAATCTGGATAGCCTGACGGCGTTGCTCGTCAGTGCTACGGGACATCCAACTCGACTGGGGCGCCGTTGTTTTACGGGTAGTGATGTTCCAGAACTGGATGAATACCTGCAAGAGAGTCTTGTTGCTGATGTGGGGCGTGCATTTCTTGCCGCACTGGCAGGGATACCTCTTGCTGGTACGCCGATGTGGAATGGTGAGTTGGGTTCAGACCCGTGGATACTGTTTAAATCTGCTTCTGAAGCAGGCAAGGCGGTTGACTGGCTGGAAAAACAGCGGTTGACCACATTGCCATTCGATGATGTTCAGCATTGGCAGAGACTGGCAGCACATCTGTTAACCACTCACTATGGCCAGCAACTGGATGACACGACGTTAGTGTGTGACAGCGTGGTGCATCAGCACTTGCGCTACGACATTTCACCGGGCAATGCGGTAAATGCGCTGGCCCGAATCTACGACTGGCCACGGTGTGATATGCAGACGGAATTGTTCACACCAGAGTTGAATAGCGTTGCTGATGCATTCGCGCGTTTCTCACTGAATCCCGGAAGTCTGGCTGTTCATCGTGTCGCCAGCGACATCGATGATAGCGACGTCGTTCTGGAGGCTCCGGAGCTTGGCACTTTGTTGCTGCCGCCACCGTCTGCCGAATCGGTCGATGAGGTTGCAGCCAACGATGAGGAAGAAGGAGATGACCCGGATGATCCGGGAAATCTCGCCGCGCTCCCTTGGGTAAGAAACCAGGGGCGTCCCAATCCACACCGGGCAACGTTTATCCGCCAGTTTCAGGAAATTGCACCGTATGAGAACCGTTGGACGGTATTCAGCGATTTTATTCACATGTCGGCAGCGGCGTTACATAACCGGTGCCATTTTGTGCAGGAAATCGAAGATGATTACATGCGGCGAATAAAACGTTACAAGAAAGCCGATCAGAACCGTTTACCGTTACTGTTCAACACGCTAGTTGAGGGAATGGAATTCAGTGCCTCAGATTTTCTTGGCTCTGTGTTCATGGAACTCGAGCTTGGCGATCATCAACGAGGTCAGTATTTCACGCCGTATTCTGTTGGCTACATGATGGCGAAAATGCAACTGGCTGATGGTCTGCCTGCGCTAACCAGTGGGGAACGGGATTTCATTACTGTCTCAGACCCTGCGTGCGGAGCCGGTGGCCTGGTTGTGGCGATGGCACAAGCCATGCTTGAAGCGGGATTTAATCCACAGAAACAGATGATGGCCGTTTGTGTCGATATCGATCCCGTTGCGGCAATGATGGCGTATGTGCAACTGACGTTATGTGGCATACCTGCGATGGTGATTGTCGGGAACAGCTTAAGCATGGCGTTCCGTCAAACATGGAGAACCCCGTTCTGGATGATGTTTGGCTGGGAACGTAAATGGGCTCGTGAACAGGAGCGAAAAGCTCAACAGAAAATCGCCTGATACCACAATTTAACCCCAACCGGGCGTTTCTCCCGGAAAGGGAAGCGCCCTTACTTTATTTGTAAGGAGCATCATGCTGACAGATCAGTTTATTAAACAGACATACCTGAAGGGGATGAATCTCTTTCTCCATCAGGATGAGTGGCAAATCGATATCAGTAACGATCTGCAGGACTACCTGAATACCGACATTGTGTTTCATAGCCAGCGGTTGTTACCGGTCATGCAATTTATGCTCGATAACATTCCAGGCAATCGCCAGCTACGGGCGCGTTGTCAACTGAGTGAGCGCATCTTGACCCTGTGGATTTTGGGGCTGGATGCGTTGGCCACAGCAAGCGGTAATACACGATTGTTGCCGAGGACGTCTCCGGAGAGTAGCGGTCGGGTTGACTGTTTATTACCAGGTGATCCGTCGGCATTACTGGATTTGTCGGATGCTGATTTTATCCGGCTGACGGCTCAGGGCGATCGACATACTGATGACATCATCCCTCGTGCGCAGCTGGCGCAAACGATGCAGCACTGGTCACGGTTTGAAGCGTGGCTGAGTCGTGCCCTGGCACAGACGGGAGAGCACTGTGTGGCGAAGTTGGCCGCATTGCAACGGCATTGTGACGTTGATGAACGGGTTGTCCGGCGTTTTGATACGGATTTTGGGTTTATCACGGTGAATCTGGGGGCGGTTAATCCAGATAGCGTGAGTGCGACAGATACTGTTGAGTTCGTCAAACGGGTTTGCCGCCGCGAGATACACCCCGTTGCGTTGGAGAGCCGGATCCACTACCACAATGGCGCCATCATTGGACGCTTTTCCGTTCAGAAAGATGTCGCGAATGTGAATCAACTGACTGCGACAGATTACGGTGAGGTTGTGCGGCAGGCGATAGCCTGGCTGCGTGACGAACGCCGACGTCTGCAACTTGATAACCACTCACCGGCGCCAGCATTACGTCTGGTTGCCTGATTGATTACTTAACTTTTTATCCGGCAGGGGAACGCCCTTTCGGGCCTCCTGCCATCACTATTTTGACAGGAGTACACCATGTGCATTATTCATGAATACATTCAGCAGGCGTATCAGCGGGAATTAGGCTATGCACCGGATTATGACGAAATATGCTGGCAGTTGGATGAAAATGTCGGTCATACCTACGTTAACACTCAAATGTTGTTTGAAAATGAACAACTGACGGCCGTAATGGAAACCATGCTGGAACGGCTTGATACAGACGATGCTAAACGTGAGCGCAGCCGGAAAGTCCTGACGTTGTGGATAAACGCAACCAACTGGTTGGCTAACGAGTTAGAGCATGGACACATGTATCTTCCTCGTGTTCACTCGCAAATCAGCGGTCGTACCGACCAGTTACTGCGCACTGACATCATGCCACTCTACGAACTGGATGAAGCGGTGTTTCGTGAAGCTTCAGGGCAGGGTGATAGTGTGCCAGATGAATACGTTACTTTGGCACAGTTTCGGCAGAGTGAACGTTATTGGTTCCGCTTTATGGATCACCTGGAACGGTCATTACGGGATGTCTCCCATCAATGTGCTGAAACGCTGACGCAGTTTGTCAGCAACTGCACGTTTGAGGCGCGACGGATACGCCGCTGGTGTGGCAATACAGGAGATATACGTCTGTATATGGCTCCGCAACCCATTGACGAGATAGATATCATGGAGTTTGAGGATGATTTTTTGACCCAGCATGTTGATGCTATAGCTGCAGGAATTTATGTACCAGTGACCTTCCGCGCCGATATTCATTATCGCAATGGTGCTGTAATGAAGAGTTTTACGGGTGATACGGAAGTCAATGATCCTGAACGCCCGAATACATCGGATTATTATGAGGTTATGGTCGATGCAATTGGGTGGATTAGGGAGGAGTTAGAACACGTTGTATCGTTGGTGAACACTGCCAGTCTGTCTATATCATCGTTAAATAAACTGGCGGCTTAACAACAGAAGGCTCTCCTCTCGGGGAGCCTTCTGTTTATATTTTTGTAACTGATGCAATTATATTATTGCTTTTTATTTAAGTTTCCCAGAATATATTTTCACTATTTATCGCCCATACTATTTCAAATAGACAATCGCTTCATTATCTTAAGTGAAAATTTCAGTATAAGTGCGTATTCTGCGCAATTTATTTACTGTTTCCCGTGGTCTGTGGGAAGTCGCTCTGTTTCTTGAGTCTGTCGGTGGTGATTTTGTCATGCACTCAGCCATCGACAACCACAACTAGTCGATAACATTTAGCTGCTCGCAGGCCAGCAATCGGTTCTGCTAGAATTGCTAAAAAAACCTACATTGTACTACTCTTGAAACCGACGATCGGCACAGCTTGATTAACATATTCCAGTGCCGTTGAGCGCATTCCATTGTTAGCCTGTCCTGAGCATAAAGAAAATAGCGTTCATTACGGCACGATTATTAACACATTTACAATGCGTACCCAGCAAGCGATGATTTTTGTGTTCCAGGATAAGAGCAGCGATTTTTCCCAGAGTTTATCACTGAGCTACCAATTACTGTCCGCAATATCCCCCCTCAGAAATAATCATTATTAATGATTATTTCTTTTGGGATAGGTTATTAGTCATTCAATGACTGTTTGCAGTTGCGAGTGTCTCATCATGAGAAACGCTTGAGCCGAGTTTCGGAGCGGTTGCATTGACCAGTACCGCTGCATTGCCGAATATACTTCCGTTTAATAACTCTTGGTGCGCATAAGGTATTTCATAAAAATGAAAGACTTTGTTCATGGTGGGGATAATCTTTCTTTGATTAACAAGATTAAGAAACTCATTACATTCACGGATATTGGCATAGTGAGAACCTTGTATTCTTTTCTGATGCATCCATAAATGGCGCACGTCAAAGTCACAATTATAACCCGAGGTTCCCCCCACTGTGACTACCATACCTGAGTGATCGCAGATTTGTAGTGATGTAGGGAAAGTATCTTGTCCTGAGTGCTCAATGACCAGTTTGGGCAGTTCTTTTTTTCCTAAGGCCTTAAAGAAGTCGCGTCTGAAATTGGCGAATGCTCTGGACCATGACGTATGTTCATCGGAAGTCACATCGGGAAGTCGACCGAAATGTGAGTATTTTTTCCTGACGATATATCCTACGGCCCCCAGTTTGCGAACATATTCTCCTTTCTCTTCACTTGACACAACCGCGACGGGGAGCCCACCGAGGGCTTTCACAATTTGTACCGATAATGAACCCAATCCTCCAGCTGCTCCCCATATGAGAACGGCATCGCCTGGTTTGACGTTATTTGGTGCCCAGTGAGTGAGTTGTTTGTAGGCTGTGGGTCCATTGAGCATCAGGGTCGCGCTCTCTTCCCAGGTCAGAAAGTCAGGTTTGGGAAAGCATTGATAGTCTTCAACGATTGTAAATTCTGCAAATGATCCGTAATTCCTTTCATAACCATAGATTTCCTGACTGCGGGTAAACATCGGATCGTTAGAAAGGCGTGATTCAAGCGAGGTAGCGTCATATACCGAGCAGGAAACCACCACGGCATCACCGATGCTGACGTTACTAACATTATGACCAACAGAGTAAACAATACCTGCCGCTTCTGAACCACCAATATGAAACGGCTCAGCATCTTTATTTCTTTTACGGCGCGCTGAGATAACATCGACGGGTTTTCCTAATGCGGCCCAGACATTATTATAATTCAGTCCTGCCGCCATCACTTTAATAAGAACCTGATTAGGTAATAATTTCGGAATGCTGACGGTTTCCTGTTGAATTGCAGTAATAGGATCGCCATAACGCTCTGGGCGAATAAGATAAGCTTTCATCTCTTTAGGAACAGAATAATTTGTCGTCATGTTGAACTCCTTGTCGAAACGAATAAATCTATCAATCTGCTTTATATCAGATCGCGTTGGTGGCATTACTCATTCGTGAAACGCCATGACTGGCGTTCCACTAACACGTATAAATAAAAATCGTTCTGCTACGCTTTAACTAGTAATTTTCATAGTGTTGCCTCAGTGGCTTTACTCTTTAGTACAATGCCGGTTCCTGTTGCGCAAATACCACCTCTTGCGCTGATTAGCGTGGCAGAAATAAAAGCGACATTATTGTTTTTATTATCGATGCGCGCCTCGACTCGACATGGTTTTTTACGTATCACACGTAAAATTTTGACAGAAAGTTCAACCACGCCAGCGGGTTCACGACCCAGAGCGTTAAATCCACATAGGCCTATTGCTGACTCCAGAGCTGCGCTGATCACTGCACCGTTAATACCGAGAGATGTGAGTACACCAAAGCCTCCCTGATGGCAGGGGTTGTCGTCATTTATTTCCATAACAACCGCATCGTCCTTTATTTCAATAATGTTAAATCCCAAGGCTTTAAATAAAGCCGAGTTATTGAAAAGAGAAGTCAGGTCATTTTCAGTCATAACTATTCTCCTGCATCAAGATTCTCGCGATATCTGATTTTTTATCACGCCAATATATTTATTATTCATTTTTAATATATTCAGTTTTTCGATTTTTTCTTGCGGAATAGCTCCTCTTTCGGATCGTTTTTTTTTCTGTTTCACCAAGTAAATCAGATAAGTTTTTTGCCGTATGAGCGACATATTCTGTCAGCAGTTCAAAATGGCTCCCCGGCGTGATGATGCTTTTCACCAAATTTGGCCATTCATTCGCCCAACGTTCCGGTTGTGCGGACGCTGGATAATCTTTGGCCTGAAGCAGCAGCGTTGGTGTTTTCAAATGAGAGGGTGTCCACTGCCTGCCGAATAATTCGAGATACCAGGCCATCGCCATGACTGAGGGGTCCTCATCCGACCAGAATTCGCCTTTGGCTGCAAACCATGTGCGCAGTACATCGCCCATTGTGGCTTCATTCATGGCTGATGGCGGAAAGCTGTCGATTAATACCACAGCTTTAGGTTGTCGGCCGCGAGCCTCCAACTGGTGAGCTGCGGCATGCGCGACGAGCCCGCCAGTTGAGAAGCCTACCAGCGTAAAATCGCGCCCTGATGTGCCTCTCTCTATTGCCGTTGCCAGTGCCGCCGCCGCCGCGTAGTCTGTGCCAGGCAAGGGCTCGCCATGATATCCCGGCAACGGTACGGTCAGTATGCTGTACCGATCGCTCAAGGCTGAACTTAAGCGCTGATAGGTTAAATTTGCTGTGGCGGGAATGAATGAGTTAAGGCAAACCAGCAGCGGTTTTTCCCGATCGTTACGCAGCCACACTGTCTCTGGCGCGTGCTGTTCGTGCTGTTGGTGCGAGAAATGCTCGCGTAGGCGCGCCGCGCCGGCCAGCACGCTAAGTCCTTCCTGCGTCATGTTTTGTTGCACAGCTTGCCGTAGCAGGTGGTAGAACCTGTCGGCGTCTTTTTTTATGTCAATGTGTGCCTCTGCTGCGGTAGCGTGCGTTTCCTCGGTCAGAATATTCAGTAAGAATTGCGCCAGCGCTTGCGGCGTCGAATGGTCAAAAATTGCCGTGGCGGGAATGCGAACCCCAAATGTTTGTGATAATCGGCTTCCCATTTCCACCGAGGTAAGAGAGTCGAATCCCAGTGTAATGAATTCCACGTCGCTTCTTATGGACTTCGGATCGGGATGACTCAGCACCTCACCCGCGTATTGAATGAGCACGTTAAGCAGATAAGGCAGTTGCTCTTTTTCCGGCATGTTTGCGATCTGTGGCGGTGCATCGATGCTACCTCTGGATGCTGTGCGAGCAGAGAGTACCTCTGACAATAGCGGGATATCGCCTTGCTCACGTAGCGCTTCCAGATTTAAACGCGCAGGTATCAGCAGCGGCGGATGGTTCACTACTTGTGCACCGACAACGGTATCCAGGAAGGCCAGGCCTTGCGAGCGAGAAAGTGGGATTTGGCCTGTTGCGATAATATGCTGTATATCGTCGTCACCAAGCTGTTCTCCCATTTCCGAACGTTCGGCCCACATACCCCAGGCCATTGCGGTCGCAGGAAGACCCTGATGTCGCCGATGGTACGCCAGTGCATCCAAAAAGGCGTTGGCGGCGGCGTAATTTCCCTGTCCTTTTTGCGCAAGAATGCTGACCGCAGAAGAATAGAGAATGAATGCCTCAAGATCGTGATGCTGCGTGAGCTGATGCAGATTCCAGGCGGAAACGGCTTTAGACTGTAAAACGTTATCTATCTGCTCTGCACTCATTGTTTTCAGCGTCGCCGTATCCACACTTCCTGCTGTGTGAATGACGGCGGTGAGCGGATGTGCCGTCGGTATAGTATCAAGCAGTGAGGCCACGGCTGCCACGTTGGCGATATCACAGGCGACAATCGTCGCCTGTGCGCCAAGCTCGGCGAGGTCTTTTAATAACGCATTGGCGCCTGGAGCGCCCTTACCGCGTCGGCTGGCAAGAAGCACGTGACGAACGCCGTGATGCTCCACCAGATGTTTCGCGATAACTTTGCCCAGCGCGCCCGTACCGCCGGTGATGAGTACGGTGCCGTCAGGGTTAAGGTTACGGCTCGGGTTTTCCGGCTGGTCGGCGTGGTTGTAATCGGTAAGGTCGCCATTGCCGACGGCTTTTACCAGCCGCGGGGTGAGTATTTTACCCTCGCGTAACGCCAGTTGAGGTTCATGGGACAACGTGTTAATTGCGGTATGAATAGAAGACAATGCTGTGTTTTCTACCTCATTGATATCAAGCAGGTAGAATCGTCCCGGATATTCAAGCTGTGCGGTGCGCACTAATCCCCACAGTGGGGACTGGGCGAGATTCGGGACATTCTCTCCATCATTGGTGGCTATTGCGCCTTGCGTCACGATAAGAAGGGGGACATCTGCGGTACGTGGCTCGTCGATCCACGTTTGCAGCGCATTCAGTACGCAGTGTGTCGGGTTATGATCGATAAACTCAGGGGTATCGTCGCCATCTGGCGCGATGAAGACGGCGATCTCATCTGGCTGCGGTGAGAGCGTCGTCAGAGCTTGATGCATATCGTCATACGTGCAGGAAGCATCGTGCTCCTTGATGAGCCCGGAGAAGCGTTCCCGTAACCTGTTTTGCGGAACAATCCAGTGAATTTTCTGCTTCGTGGTGGATGAGTCTGGCGCAATCTCACGCCATGCCAGACGGTAAAACGGCGGATGTGACGGGGCAAGGCGCGGTGAGTTTGACGATTTCAGCACTATGGAGTCGATGATTGCGGCTGCTCGACCGGTATCATCCGCGAGTCGTAACGCATATTCGCTGTAGCCTGATGTCGATGGCTCAGTGGTTTTTCGCACCAGGTGACCTCGCAGACGCTGTGCACCCCTGATGTATTGTCGTATCCCGCTCAGGGAGAAAAGTAAACGGGGCTGAATGTTTTCTTCGTCTGGTTTCAGTTGCTCCAGTAATGCTGCTTGCATTCCCGCGTCTAGCAGGGTCGGGTGCAGAATGAAATCCTCTCCCAGTTCCGCATGACTCTCTGGCGACGTGGCTTCGATATACAGCCCGTCTTCGTGCTCCCATACATTAATGAGCCTTTGAAACGCGTTACCTAGAATCACACCCTGAGCAGCGAGGTGTTCATAAATCGGGGTAAAATCAACGGGTTTGGCGTCGGCGGGCGGCCAGTTGTCATTATGAAAATCCGGCCACTCCGGTGATAACTTTCCGTCTGGTACAAGACGGCAAGTGGCATAGCGTTTCCAGGGAGCCATCTGATACTCACGCGGTTCTGGATCGCCAGGCTGATGAAAATAGGCTTCCACCGTTCTACCGCCATCCGCTTCTGGTGGGCTGACATGGAGTTGGATGGACGTGGGAATACACTCATTCAGAGGCAAAATCGCGTGCAGGAAGAGATCGTCAAGACGCTGGCACCCAAACTGCTCCCCGATAGACAGTATCATCTCTGCGGTCATCGTCCCCGCGCCTGCGGGGATGTCGGCGACCCGGTGCTCCAGTATCCAAGGGTGTCTGGCTGCGTCTAATTGTCCGGTAAAAATCCAGCTTTGCTGAGCAGCGCTATCGATCCCTGTATGTAAAAAAGGATGATTAACCGCAAAAAATCCACCATTTAAGGTTGGGCGTGTCTGTGGCGCTTGCAACCAATAGCGACGGTGCTGGAAGGGATAGGTAGGTAGCGGTACGATCGGTGTCTGAACGAGCAGTTTCCTCCAGTCCAGTGGTTGCCCTTGTGCGTACAATTTGGCCAGAGCGGCAAAGAAGGGACGTAACTCATCCCGCCCTTTACGCAAGGGAGCAATCCACGCTGCGCTGGGAACACCGTTGGATTCGCCGACTATACTGGCTCGACCCAAAGCCGTCAGTACGCCGTCAGGGCCGACCTCCAACGCGACAACGATATTGTGTGTCTCAAGCCATTGTATGGCAGCGTCGAATCGCACCGCACAGCGGGCTTGATTTGTCCAATACTCAACGGAACAGGCCTGTTCATTGGTCAGCCGTTGACCGGTCACCGTTGAAACAATTGGAATGGCGGGAGCCTGAAATGACAGCGTTGACAGGGTACGGCGTAAGGTATCAACGATGCCATCAATATGGGGCGAGTGAAAGGCGTGGCTGGTTCTTAAGCGATGTGTACGGTAGCCGCGTGCGCGCCACTCTTCTGCAAGGCTCAGCACCTTGTCGGTGTCACCGGATATCACTACAGAAGACGGCGAATTAATCGCGGCGATCGCAATGCATTCTTTATATTTCTGCAACGACGGCAAAATCTCCGCCTCACTTGCTTCAATAGCAACCATCGTACCATCGGCAGCGATGGACTCCATCAGCCGCCCACGCGTTGCAACAAATATCGCGGCATCGGCCAGACTGAATATGCCAGCGATATGCGCGGCGGCGATCTCGCCAATGGAGTGGCCGATCAGTACATCTGGCTGTACGCCGAGATGCATGACAGTCCGGCACAGCGCGACTTCGAACGCGAATAACGCCGCCTGGGTAAAATCGGTACGATCCAGCAGCAGCGCGTCGGTACTGTTCTGTTCGGCGAACATGACGGTTTTAAGGGGTTGCGACAGCAGCGGATCGAGATGCTGGCAGACGTCGTCGAACGTGTGAGCGAAAACCGGAGATTGATGGTATAGCCCTTGTCCCATTGTCGGCCACTGTGCACCTTGCCCCGTAAAAAGGAAAGCGACGTTGCCTGACGGAGAACGGACGCCTTGAATGATGCCGGGAGCGTAGCGATTGGCGGCCAATGCCTCCAGTGCGATAAGCGCATTGTTACTGTCTTCTGCGGTAATCACGGCACGATAGTCAAAATGGGTGCGGGTGGTGGCTAGCGAATAGGCGATGTCGGGCATCGAGCTTGCATTCTGAGTCAACCATGCGTGCAACTGCTTGGCCTGAGCGCACAGCCCGTCTGGTGAGGCCGCAGACAACGGTAGCGCGATGCCAGGCACGGGGAAAGTCCTTGCAGGTGCGGCTTCTTGCACCGGAGGCGCAATTGACGGAGCCTCTTCGAGAATAAGGTGAGCGTTGGTGCCGGAAAAGCCAAATGATGATACCGCTGCGCGTTTGGGACGCCCGGTATCAGGCCAGTCGAGTGCCGTGTTGAGTAACTTAATGTTGCCTCGTGACCAGTCTATTTTTCCGGACGGTGTCTCGGCATGCAGCGTTTTGGGCAAGCGCCCGTGCCTGATAGCCATCACCATCTTGATGACGCTGGCGACGCCAGCGGCAAGCTGGGTATGGCCGATATTGGATTTTAGTGAGCCAAGCCATAGCGGTTGATCGTCAGACCGATGTTTGCCATAGGTGTTGAGCAGTGCATGTGCTTCAATAGGGTCGCCAAGCGTGGTGCCGGTGCCGTGCGCTTCTACGACATCAATATCGGAAAAGGTCAGCTCCGCATTATTCAGCGCCTGACGGATGACCTGTTCCTGCGCAGGGCCGTTTGGCGCAGTCAGCCCGTTGCTGGCACCATCCTGATTAATTGCGCTCCCTCTAATCACGGCGAGTACGCTGTGACCCGCTTGTAATGCATCGGAGAGTTTCTCCAGCAAAATAAGCCCAACGCCTTCAGAAAACCCCGTTCCGTTGGCATGGTCAGAAAAGGCTTTACATCTTCCGTCTGCGGCAAGACCGCCTTGACGGGTGAACTCGGCAAAGACCTCTGGAGAAGCCATAATCGTTGCTCCGCCTGCGATAGCAAGCGAACACTCGCCGCTCTTCAGTGAGCGAATGGCTTGATGGATCGCAGTGAGAGACGCAGAGCAGGCTGTATCTACCGTGATAGCCGGACCGTTAAGTCCCAATGCGTAAGCGATGCGCCCGGAACTGATGCTGCTCAGGCTGCCTTGTAAGCGATAACCATCGGCGGCGGGGTTGCGCCGCTCGATATCGCTGAGATAGCCGTTGTGCGTGGCGCCAATAAAGACGCCGGTCTGACTGTTTTTTAGCGTGGAGGGAACGATACCAGCACGCTCAAGAATTTCCCAACTCACCTCCAGCAGTATGCGTTGCTGAGGATCCATGGCCAATGCCTCACGATCGGATATCTTAAAGAAGCCAGCGTCGAAGCCTGCTGCATCCTCCAGAAACCCGCCTTTCCAAGCCTTGGCGACGGCGCTGAGTGCCGGGTTTTGTTCAAAGAGCGTCTTCACGTTCCATCCCCTATCGGCAGGGAAGGGGCCGATGGCGTCCTCGTCATTGGACAACTGTTGCCAAAGCTGTTCGGGAGAATGAATGCCTCCGGGTAAACGACAGCCCATTGAAACAATGGCGATAGGTTCATGCGCCGCATGCGCCAAATCCTGATTACGCTGTTTCAACTGTTCGTTCAGCAACAGGCTGTGGCGTAACGCTTCAACCAGACGCGGATCGGCAGCTCCTTCGCCCGCGGTGGTATTTTTCGCGGTGTGGCTCTCTTTTGGGTGCGTCATAGTATGTTCTCCTTGTCAGACAGAGCCATAGACACCAGCTCATCCAGACTTGCGGACTCAATAGCGGTAACCTGAGGCTTTTTCAACGCGTCCTCCACGGGTCCGATACCGTTTGCTATCTGAAGTAATTTATCCAGCAAGCCAGCATCGCGTAGGCTGGCAAGCGGAATACTGGCAATATGCTCGCGTAAATGCGATTCATCCTCTTCCGTCATCGCTCCGTTGTTCGTCGCTTCCTGCCCAGCGAACAGTTCCACATCGAGATATTCCGCTAGCGCGACAGGGGTCGGGTAGTCATACGTCAGGGTTGCCGGTAGACGCAGGCCGGAAACTGCCGCCAGACGGTTACGTAACTCCAGCGCCATGAGCGAGTCGATTCCGCTCTCTTTAAATGGCTGTTCGGGCGCAAGAAGCGAACCGTTATCAAGGCCAAGTATGCTCGCGATGTTATCGGTGATGGCGGCCTGTAACTGTTTTAGTCGAGCTGTGGGTTCCAGCGTGGATAGCGATTTTCGTAGGTCGGGCATCTTTTCTCCGTCTGATGACGACCTACGCGCGCTTACGGGACCCGCCAACCGTTCAAATAACGGATGAAGGCGCCCTGACTGTGCATTTTTACGCAACATCTGCGCGTTCAACGGCGCTGCGGTATAAACCGCATAAGGTAATGCCAGCGATGCGTCGATCATCGCATTCCCATGTTCTGGTGTGATAGGCGCCAGACCCGTTCGCGCGATCCGCGCGTTGTCGGTATCGCTGAGCCGGCTCGATAGCCCGGTGACCGGCTGCCACCAGCCCCAGGCAAGGGACGTGGCACTCAAACCCTGCTGACGGCGGTTATGTGCCAATGCGTCCAGCGCGTTGTTCGCAGCAGAGTAGTTGCCTTGCCCCGGACTACCCAGCGTTCCCGCGCTGGATGAGTAGAGAACGAAAGCCGCGAGATCATGTGTGCGGGTTTTATGGTGCAAATGCCAAACTGCGTCGATTTTGGGTGAAAATACTGTATCGAGGCTTTCCGCTGTCAGGTTGGCGATGGTGGCGTCGGCCAGTACGCCAGCGGTATGGAACACGCCGGTTAGCGGATGTGTGGCTGGAATCGCTGCGAGTAGTTTATCCAACGCCTGAGAGTCGGTGGTATCACAGGCGACGATCTTAACTGTAGCCCCTGCGCTTTCCAGTTCTGCTTGCAATTGTGCCGCACCATCGGCGCGTGAGCCGCGACGGCTGGCCAATACCAGGTTTTTGCTCTGATGTGACGTCACCAGATGCCGTGCGAGTAGCCCAGCCAGCGTTCCCGTCCCCCCGGTAATTAACACCGTACCGTCGGGATTGAGTTTCTGGGGAAACGTCAACACCACTTTACCGGTATGACGGCCTTGTTGCATCAACCGGAATGCGGATACCGCTTCTCTGATATCAAAGGCGGTAATCGGCAAGGGGGCGAGTGACCCCGCGTGCATTAACGATAACAGCGTGGTAATCATCTCCGTGGTTAGTTCAGGATCCTTGTCCGGTCGATCAAGGTAGTGATAACTCAGATCCGTAGGGAAATCCTCGCGAATATCGGTTTTACCCAGTTCGACAAAGCGTCCCCCTGAAGCCATTAGCGACATAGAGGCATCGATAAATTCTCCGGTAAGCGAGTTGAGCACCACATCAATCCCTTTATCACTCAGTAACGGACGGAATTGCCCGGTGAACTTAAGGTTGCGTGAACTGGCGATGTGATCGTCGGCGATACCGAGCTGGCGGAGGACTGGCCATTTATCTGGATGTGCGGTGGCAAACACTTCCGCCCCCAGGTGGTGCGCCAATTGAATAGCGGCTTGGCCGACACCCCCTGCCGCCGCGTGAATCAGCACGCGTTCGCCCTGACGCAGCGCAGCGAGCTGCGTCAACGCATAGTAGGAGGTAAGAAAGGCGATGGGGATACCGGCGGCTTGCGCGAAAGTCCAGTCGTCAGGAAGACGGAAAGTTGTCGCCCGGTTGGCGATTACCGTTGGCCCGAAAGCGCCTTCAGTCAGCACCATCACGCGATCGCCAATGTTGAAGTCTTTAACATTCGTCCCGACTTCTGTGATGACGCCCGCGGCTTCCGTACCGAATTCATGCTGCGGTGCGATTAACCCTAATGCGCATACGACATCATAGAAATTAACGCCAGCCGCACGCACGCTGAGCCGAATTTGTTCCTTACCGAGCGGCGTGCCAGCTTCAGGAGCGGGTTTCAGCACCAGGTTGTCGAGATTCCCGGCGTCCGCAATATCCAGACGCCACAGAGTGCTGTCGGTCGGTGGGGTTAACAGTCCGGTTTTCACTGTTCTGGTCAGATGCGGAATGAGCAGTTGCCCCTGGCGCAGTGCCAATTGTGGACGATCGCTAGCCAGCGCTGCGCTGAGTAATGCGGTATCGATGAGAGGACGATCGGTATCAAGCAGTACGATGCGGCCTGGGTTCTCGTTCTGTGCCGAGTGGAGTAACGCCCATGCGCTGCTCTGTGCGACATCTAGCCGTTCATGTGAACCGTGCTCTGTCGCATGGCGTGTGATCACCAGCAGTGTGGTGTTGGCCATGCTTTCATCGGCCAGCCAGGGTTGCAGGTGGTTGATAACCTGCTCGCATAGCGCACGAGTGGTGAGTGGTACATCGTCAGTCTGCGCCGGATTGTTACCTGGCAACGGCCAAACGAGTACCGTTGGTGCCGTGGATGACGCCAGTGCCGCGTTTAAGGCCGACAGTGAATCATAGCGGGCGGTGATGTCTAGCGGGCTGGCTTCGGTATCAAGTAACGCCCAACTGGCGGTAGAAGAAACGTCTTTTGCTTTAGACGCGCTGGGCAGCGGGCTCCAGGTCGTGCGCAGCAGGTCATACTCTGGCTGGATGCGTAACTGATTGCGCAGATTATCCCGTGTGGTTTCCCGTAAGCTAAGCGTTTCAATGGAAACGACCGTTTCACCCGTCTCATCAGTGGCAATCAGGCTGATATTATCTTGAGTTTTCAAATGCAAACGTGCGCGTAGCTGACGTGGTTGCTTGTCGGCTATCGTCACACCGCTCAACGCGAACGGTAGCCGCAGCGTTGTCGCATCATCGTTTGCGCCATCGGGCAGCGCGATGGTATGCAGTACGGTATCGAGCAGCGCAGGATGCAGAAGGTGTCCGTTCGTCGACAGTTCTTCAGGCAAACTGGCTTCGGCATACAGGCTATCGCCATTGCGCCAGGCTGCACTAAGCCCTTTGAAGGCTGAACCATATTCATATCCAGCGGCAGAGAGCCGTTGATGAAGGTGGGCGAGATCCAACGGCTCACTGCCGGCTGGCGGCCAGTCCGCGTTGTCGAATGGGCGTTGTACCTGTTTTGAGGCATCGCGCTGTAATAACGCGTTGGCGTACAGTGTCCATTCCGGGGGGGCGTTCTCCTCGTCGCTATGATGCCGTGCATGGATCGTAACGGTACGTTGCCCTCGATCGTCAGGCCGTCCGACTCTGAGTTGCAGATCCAACTCCCCTTGTTCAGGCAGCACCAGCGGCGTTTGTATCACTACTTCCTCGATTTTTTGGTAGTCCGTGAGTAACGCGGCATAGCGCACCATATCCAGATAAGCGGTTCCTGGAACCAGAGCAACACCAGTGGCAGCGTGATCGGCGAGCCAGGGCTGACTGGCTAGCCCAATACGCCCGGTCAGCAGCATGCCTTCGTCGTCTGGAAGGTCGATGATTGCACTGAGTAATGCATGCTCCGTCGGTCGTTGTCCGACTGTGGCGACATTGCTGGCGGCAGGGGGCGTCAGCCAGTAGTGACGATGCTCGAAAGGATAGGTGGGGATATCCACGAGGTTGGCTGTAGGATGAAGCGCACGCCAGTTGAGGTTATGTCCGTTGACGTACAACTGTGCCATTGCCTGCGTTAGGCACTCAATGGCGGGTTTGTTACGCTGCATCGAACCGACGATCGTTGCTGTGCTGTCTGTTGTTTCTTCGAGCGCGGGCAGTAACACGGCGTGCGGGCTGCACTCCAGAAAGGCTACTTTACCCATTTTGTTCAATGCCGATATCGTGTCGAAAAAACGTACCGGGCAGCATAGGTTGTCACACCAGTATTTGGCGTTGAGGGTTGTGCCATCAAGAGGCATATCGGGCGCGTGGCCGTCCACGGTACTGTAAAAAGGAATGCGCGTGGCGCTAGGTTTTAAACCGGAAAATAGCTCCATCAGGATAGGGCGTAACGTATCGAGCTGAGGAGAATGGCCTGCGACATCTACCGCAATGCGTTTGGCGCGGATTCGCTCTTTTTTACAGCGACGGAGTAGCGCCTCGATCGATGTGGCAGCGCCTGAAACCACGGTTGCTGACGGGCTGTTGAAAACCGCGAGGGTAATCTCCCCATCATCTGGAGTCAGGAGGGCGCGAGTCTGTTCTTCGGAAAGGCCGAGCGTGGCCATGGCACCGTGTCCTGACTGGCTGAGCATCAGTCTTGATCGTAACGCCACGATCCTGATCGCATCTTGTAGCGACAAGGCACCTGCGATATAGGCGGCAGCGATTTCGCCCTGAGAGTGTCCCACGACGGCGTGCGGCGTAAATCCGAAAGATTGCCAGAGGCGAGCCAGTGCGGTCATCACCGCGAAAAGCGCTGGCTGCACGACGTCAACGCGATCCAAAGGCGGAGTGTCTGGGCTACCACGCAGCACGTCAATTAGCGACCAGTCGACATAGGCGCGCAGCGCGTCATCAACTTCGTCGATAGCCTGCCGGTAAACGGAAAAGGCGTTATACAGCTCCATTCCCATTTCAGGCCACTGCGACCCTTGACCAGGGAAGATGAATAACAGTTTTCCTGATTCGCTGGCGGGGGAGGCACCGACAGTTAGCGTCGGGTGATCCTGCCCATTTTCAAGCGATTGTAGCCCTTTTAACAGCGCTTCTTTTGATTGACCTCTGACGGCGGCTCGGTAGGGAAATTGACTACGTGAGATACCGAGTGAGTAACCCACATTAATGGGATCGATAGCTTGTTGGTTAGCCAGATACTCCCGTAATTGCGCCGCTTTTTTACGCAGCGCAGTATCGGTTTTTGCAGCAATTGGCCAGAGCATCTCCTGTGGCACAGTGACAGCCTCGGTCTGCATGTGGCCATTCGACACCGATACTGGTGGTTGTTCCACGATGAGGTGACTATTGGTGCCAGAGACGCCGAATGAAGAGATTGCCGCACGATAGGGCCGATCGACCTGCGGCCAAGGGCGCGAAGCTGAGAGTAGCTGTATCGCACCGCTTGACCAGTCGACTTCATGAGAAGGTTCCGTAATGTGCAGACTGCGCGGCAACATATTGTGGCGGAAAGCCATCAGCATCTTGATCAGCCCGGCAACACCGGCGGCGGCTTGCGTGTGTCCGATGTTGGATTTGATTGACCCTAGAAGCAACGGCTGTTCGGCTGAGCGATGTCGGCCATAGGTTGCCATCAGCGCATTCGCTTCGATTGGATCGCCAAGACGAGTACCGGTGCCGTGCGCTTCAACCACATCGACATCCTGAGGCGTCAGGCCTGCGTTGGCCAGCGCGTGGCGAATCACCTGTTGTTGTGCGGAGCCATTGGGCGCGGTCAGTCCGTTAGAGGCGCCATCCTGATTGACTGCGCTGCCGCGGATGACGCCCAGAACCGTATGCCCGTTGGCCTGTGCCTGAGACAGCGGCTCGAGTAATAGCATGCCGATGCCTTCCGAGAGACCTACGCCGTCCGCTGACGCAGAAAAGGCTTTGCAACGGCCATCGGGCGCGAGCACGCGCTGTTGGGAGAAGTCGATAAGTACGCCTGGTGTTGGCATAATCGTGATACCGCCCGCTAATGCAAGTTTACAGTCATTGCTGCGTAGCGCTTCACAGGCTGTATGGATAGCAACTAACGAGGAGGAGCAGGCGGTGTCAATGGTCACCGCCGGTCCATGCAGGCCAAGGCTATAGGCTACCCTGCCGGAGGCGACGCAAGTGGCGGTTCCCATATAGCCGTAGCCTGAAACGTCTTCTGATGCATGCTGAATCTGAGATCCATACTCTGTCGCCATGATACCGGCGTATATTCCGGTATTGGAACCATATAAGCTCGACGGCTCGATTCCTGCCCGTTCAATGGCTTCCCACGAGACCTCAAGCAGAAGTCGTTGTTGAGGTTCCAGAGTCAGGGCTTCACGTGGTGAGATGCCGAAAAATCCAGCGTCAAACAGCGGAGCGTCATATAAAAATCCGCTGGTGCGGGTGGATATTTTACCTAGTCGGCCCGGTTCCGGATCATACAGTTTGGTGATATTCCATCCACGATCCGACGGGTAATCACCGATTGCATCTCGCTCATTAACGAGTAAATCCCATAATGCTTCTGGACTGTTTACGCTGCCGGGATAACGGCACGCCATACCGATGATGGCAATAGGTTCATCGTGGTTACGTGTCTCCAGTGTTTCCTGCTCGTCATCGGATGATGAGAGGCCAAGCGCTTGTCTCAGATACTCGCTTAATGCACGCGGTGTCGGGTGATCGTAAACAAGCGTGGAGGGGAGTTCTATCCCTGTGGCGACTGAGAGTCCACGTGAGAACTCGACAACAGTCAATGAGGTAAATCCAATATCACGAAACGCCTGCATGTCCGAGGAAAAGGTTTCGCCCAGCAGCGCGCTGATTTCTCGTGATACGAGCTCCAGCAGGATGTCATATTGTTCCGATGGGCTACGATCTTGCAGCGCTAACCGATCGATATTGTCGTCTAGCGCGGTATTAAATGCATTAGCGGAAAGCGAAGAGGGCTCATTGGCGATGGGCGCGGTTTCATTTGCGTATGCTAGCGCAGTGCGATAGTGCTCCGCATGCTCAGGAAGAAGTTGATTGAATACGCTTGCCCAATCAACCGATGCGCCGTTGATAAACGCGTGAGTCAACGATTGAAGGAAACCCTCCCGATCGTTTTTCCGGCGATCGAGCGTGGAGATGGCGGCGCCTTTAACGCCGGCTTCGCGCAGATGTTCTTCTATGATGGAGGTCAGAACGGGGTGTGGGCTGACTTCAATAAAAAGACGATGCCCGTCGTTGATCAATGCCCGGATGCTGTTTTCGAACAAAACAGGCTCCCGCAGGATACGATACCAGTAGTCTGGCTGAAAATCTTCGTTGCTGTAGCGCACGCCGGAGACGGAAGAATAGTATGCCGCATGCGCTGAAGAGAGAATATCGTGCGGCGCGTGCGCTATTACCTCGGTTTTAAGTCTGTCCACCTGAGGAGAGTGCCCTGCAACTTCTCCACCCGGCACTTTCCAGGCCCAAAATCCCGCTTTAGTTAATTTGTTGAGTAGGGCTTCTGTGTCTGCTGTACCGCCACTTAATGTAACGCTTTTATTGCTGTTGATAGCGGCAATAGCCAGCCTGCCATCCCACTCTTTGAGTAATGGCGTAACATCTTCAACGGAGGCTGCGACCGACACCATCGCACCTTGTCCTTCAATGTTTGAGAGCGCTTTTCCCCACAGTGTCACCAGTTTGGTGGCGTCCTCCAGGCTTAAGTAGCCAGAGGAATAGGCTGCCGATGCTTCGCCGACAGAATGTCCGACCACGGCTGCTTCACGGATGCCAAAAGCTCTCCATGCATCCGCAAGCGCGGAGGATATCGTGAACTGTATGGGTTGGATTTGTTTCAGACGTGAGAAAGGCTCACCCGCCGCAAGTGCATCTGCTGGGTTCCAGTTCAGGTTGTCCTGAAATAGCGTACCGCTTTTATCCGCGCTTTGACGATAAGCGGGCAGTGCGTTGAGTAATTCAGAGGTCATTCCTGGCCACAAGGGGCCCTGCCCAGAGAAAACCAGTACTGGGTTTCCCCCCGCCGCCGCATTCCCTGTTAAAACGTTGCGCGCTGCGCGACCCTGCGAAAGTGACGTCAGTCCTTTGATCAACCCGGCTTTATCCGTCGCGAAGATGGCGCTACGAATTTCCGCATGCGGAATGGCGAATTGATGCAGACAAAACGTCGTTAATTCAGCGTCTGATAGGAATTCGATCTTGGTTCGCCAATGTTCGGCTACGCTGGCGAGCGCCGACGCTGATTCGCCAGAGAGTATAAGTGGCAGATTTAAGGCATCCATACGTGAACTCCTGTTATTTGGTGGCGACGTTTTGACGAGCGGTTTTTCTCCACCCGATGTCTGAAGAGGAATACAGCGTGATAATCTTCGGCTGCTCACTGCGAAGCAAAATTTTTCCGAGCTGGCGTCGAATCTCTCCTTCGCTCAGTGAGCTGTCTTGACAATAGACATCCAGCGTGAATTCCACACCGCCGGTCTCGGCGGCATCGTTATGTACCCACGCTTCCGCATGAGACACTCCCGCAATGGTTTCGGCTATTTCACTGACCGATTTCAAACACACCTTTTCGCCGCGGCTCATGACATAGGTTGGGTTGCGCTGTTTAAAGAAAAGATAGCCGTCCTCATCAATGGTGAAACGATCGCCGGTGTGGATGATGCGACGCTCTCCATGGCGTGGTGTATCAATACCTTCATCCAAACTGCGGATTCGTCGAATCATGCCGGTATAGGTTTCAACTATGAGTTCGCCATCCTTGTCGTCAGGGTTGTCCTTACGCAGGTGAACATTAACTTCAGGGAAAGGCTTACCGACGGACGCATATTTATCGGGCGATGCGCGATGCGCGGCCAGTGTTGCAACACGCGGCCCCGCCTGCGTCAAACCATAGGTGAGATACAGTTCGATTCCGGGATTACGCGATAGAATCGCCTCAACCGAACTGGCTGAGAGAGCATCTCCGCCGATGGTCAGACGTCGCAGCGGAGCTGGAAGCTGTTCGGAACCGGATAGCAACCAGGCATTAACCATTGTTGGCGTAATGGATGACTGGGTGATTTGGTAGGTTTCAATCGTCCGCTCGTAGTTGCCTGGCGTGAAAGGAGGGCCGGCAATAATCGCCGTATTTCCTAGCGCAAAAGAGGAGAGCAGTTGTGCGACGAAAGCATAGGAGTAGTACATTGGTAGATTGATCAATATCCGATCTTCCGCGCGCTGTTCAACTGCTTGTGCATGATTTCTCGCATTACGAAATAAATCGTTGATATGAAATAAGCAACCGCTGAAGATACCGGATGTTCCTGATGTGAGAAGAATGATCTCGCCCGGCTGATAACGGTGTTCACGGGATATTTCTACACGAATCAACTGACCCGATTGCGGCAGAGGTTGCGCAGGTTGCGTTTGCGCCAGCCCAGAGGGAAGGTGTAATGCGATCAGGTTTCTGGCACCAACTACCTGCGCGATACGATAAATACGAGACGCTGGTGCAGAAGACGGCAGCAGAACGGGAACCGCGCCAATGGTCAACAGCGCAAAAATGATTACGGCGAAGTGCACGCTATTCGGGATTGCCACCATTACGGGATTGCCGGGTTCAATCCCTTGTTCACGAAGGTGTTTTACCAGATCGACGAAAACCAACGATGGTGCATCATGCGGATTGACATCGACCTGAATAAGCCCGTCCAGAAAGTGCTGGGCGGAGCTGGGCGTGATGGTAGGTTGGGAGGTCATTGATGTTCCCCTCCGCTCTGAGTGACGACAACGCTGCGAATGTGGTGGCCTGATTCGTCGACACGATGTTCGGTAATAATGACGTGAGTTGCCGAACCCTCATCCAGCCAGAGCTGCGCTAATGCTGTGGCATAGGGCTGCATGTTGTCCGGTGGCATACTCCATACGATACTCGGACCACTAAATCGTAGGAATTGCGATGGAAGTCCGATGATCATCCCTGGACAGGCACCGGAAAAGCGCAATGGTGAAAGGTGTCCTGAGGGAAGTGTTTGTGAAATGTCGTGTATGGTCTTGAGAGTACATTGGTCGCTAATGGCGATATGCCCCACAGAAGAGCAGGCCGATGTAATGACATCTCGGTGCTCGTTGATAGCTTGCTCAACGGCTTCAAGAACAAGCCATGACAAAGGGTCTGCATAAAGTGAGGCTTTTTGTGCAGGTTTGTACGTATACAAATCAGGCGTACTTGCCATCCCATGACCCACGATGTTGAGTGCTTTCAGGGTTAATGTTTCGACGTTTGTCATCGTGCTGCGCTCCCTGCACTTTGGAAAACCAGACAGGTGTTAAATCCACCAAATCCAAGCGTTATGCTCAGCCCCGCTGTTGCCGTGCAAGGCATGTTTTTTTGATTGGCGATAGGTAAATCGGAGGGGGTAATGGGATCATACAATCCATGAATGGGGGGAAGCCTTTGTGTTTTTAATGCCTGTAGCACTGCAATGGCTTCAATGGCTCCCGTTGCGCCGAGTGTATGCCCAAATGCTCCTTTTGTGGCGAATAGCATCGGCGGGTGTGGCAAGGGGGAAAAAAATGCTGAATAAGCTTTTGCCTCTACACTGTCGTTAACCTGTGTTCCTGTACCATGAGCGTTTATAATGGAAATATCTTCCGGTTTTAAACCTGCGCTATTGAGCGCTCGTTCTACGGTAAGCATCACATTTTGCCCTGATAAATCAGGCGAAACGGCACTGGCGGCGTCGTTTGCGGAGCCTGCTCCTGCGAGGATTCCGTAAGGCTTGGCACCGCGACGTTTAGCATGCTCTTCGGATTCCAATATCAGAAAGGCAGCACCTTCACCGAGTACGGTACCATTGTGGCTAATATCGAATGCACGTAGGCCATCGTTAGACATTGTGCCTAGCCGTGAATGGCTGAGCCGTTTCCCCAGAGTCAGTACATCGGCTCCCCCGCATACACATATTTCGGTAAGGCCCGCCTTGATAAAGCTCAGCCCCGTTAAAATTGCATCAGAGCCTGCTGAACAGGCTGTACTTACCGTGATAGGAGACTTAACACAGCCGACTGCTTTGACAGCTTGTGTTGACCATTCTGATAACGAGAAAGTATCGGGTGAATCTAAATGATGGCCGTAGCTGGTTCCTAAAACTGGGAGAATATCTGGGTCATCCGCAGGAATAGAAGCATCCTCAAGCGCTTTACGTAAGGTTTTTACCGTTAATGCGTGTTGACGTCTTGCCCCGTCCCATTCTAAAGGGATGTCTGGTATTGGGGCTGCAAGGTTACTACGTAACGATAATGTGGAGTCTAGGTCGGTTATACCGGAGATACCCTCTAGCAGGTATTGCCAGACAGTGGGTATTTCATCACCTAACGCTGTAGACCAGGCCATACCTGTAACCCAAACAGGTGAGTGATGATTTACCATAACTGCTCTCCTAGCGTGGATATATTCTCGCGCACTAGCGAGCCTTTTAGCATTCCGACCGTTTGACCTGCGACTTCTGCTTTACAGGAAAAGGTCAGGAATTTATCTCGCAAACTTTCGCAATTGAGATTAAAAATAATTTGATCTCCGGGTACAACCACCCGTGTAAACCGAGATTTAATTGAGCCTACTAGCGTGATTTCATCATCAGCTAGCGGTGATGTTGAAAGCTGAAATAAAATAATTGCCGATTGTGATATGGCCTGCACCATATGGCTTGCCGGAAAAATAGCGCGTTCGGGAAAATGGCCAGCGATAGCATCTGTCTGACCCGAAACTGCCATAAGTGTTTTAATATATTTCCCTGGCTCGTAATCAAGAACACGATCGAGGTACACCATAGGATGTCGGTGTCTTAGCCATCCTTTAAGCTCCGTAAATCCCATTAATCGTGGCTGATGGTCATCTTTATCTTGGTGTTGAATATTCATTGGTTCCCCTCCTGATTATTTGATTTGAGAATTAACTCTGAAATCAATTTTGTGAGCGTTTGAATTGAATCGAAATATTGAGGAGTAAAGTATTCATCTTCAATTTTGATGTTAAACGCATACTCACACTGGGCTCGTAGTTCACTGAACCCTAAGGAATCTAGACCAAGACCATCTCGCATATTGATATCTGTCTCAATTTCTGAACGAGGGATGCCAATAAATAGATCGTCGATTAGAATTCCGATAATAGTGTTTTCTATATTTTTCAAGGTGATGATTCCTTTAGGTTAATAAGTGTTTTTAATGCTTTAGATGTCATTCATGTTATCTATTCATGGTTTGTGAATGGATTTCATAAATTCTTTGATGTTTACTATTTTCTTATAACGTAAAAACTTTTTCCGCCTGACTCTTTAATAAGTGGTATTCATTTGATAGTTTCCTACGGCTGATTTTTCCCGTGGTATTGACAGGTATTTCTTTAATGAAAATGTATTCGGATGGATGTTTGTAATGAGCAAGGTTATCGGATAAGTAGGATGCTATTGTTTCCGCCTTAAGTGAGTGGTTTTTTTGGGGTTGAATTAATGCAATAATACGTTCACCAGCGAATTTATCTGGGACGCTAAACACAACTGAGGCGGCGATGTCTGCGTGTTGAATAAGAGTATTCTCAATTTCTATTGGGTATACAGGATAGCCCTCTATTTTTATTTGATCTTTTTCTCTCCCGAGGAAAATCAAGTTTCTATTATTTTCTTGACGAACAAGGTCACCGGTAGCGAGCCATCGATCAGAGGGAAATAGTTCAATATCATGTCCATTCCAAATTCCTATGGTTTTCGCCGGAGAGCGAATTAGAAGTTCTCCATTACTTGATTGAGTATTATTTATTTTAATTTCTACGCCAGGTAGGGGCCAACCAATAGAGGGTTCGTTGATAGCATAGATATCGTGATGGTATATTACTGGCCCCCCTAATTCTGTTTGACCATAAGAACTTTGAAGATGAGAACCAAAACACTCAAAAAATTTCTGGCTTAATTCTGTTGCGCAGGAGTCACCTCCCGCGACACAAACTGTTTCACTAAGATCGAGTGAATTGTTGTTGTTTTCTTCATTTTTAATGATTTTATGAAAGTTTGACGGTGTTCCTGCAATCCATGCTGGCTGTGTTTCTTTTAATGTTTCTTTTAATGTTTCTGTAATGTTTTCTATGTCGACTTCTGAAAGTAATAGTACTGAATAACCCTTTTGAAGAGCAGCAAAGGTAATAAGTATACTCCATGGGCTAATGAGATCGACTAAGCTAAGAATAGCAGGCTTATCACCATCTGATTTGGGGAGTCTGGGGTTTATGGTTACTTTTGTTAAATTTACAGCATCAATTAGTGTTTTTTGTGAATAAACAATTCCTTTAGGGTGTCCTGTCGTTCCTGATGTGTAAAATATAGATGCGATTTCGTCTGTGTAAATGTTATCTTCTGAATAATCATAAGGTTGTGAGATGATTTCTTCCCAATTATGTGTATTATTTTCTTTATCTTCTATTTTTAGATCTATAACCCATATTTTTTCTAGCATTGTACATGATTCAATTTCTTGTTTTGTTTCATAAAATCTTTTTTTGTCACCAATGTACGCACAGGATGAGCTATGTTGAATTAAATTTTTCACTTCTTTAGCAGACAGTTTTAGGCTGAGAGGGACAAAGACTGCTCCAATTTTTAGGCAGGCATAATATGTAGCTATAAGTTCAAAGCAGTTTCCCATATGGATAGAAATTCGGTCTCCTTTTTTTATATTTGCACTCTTCAATCCTGTGGCTATTCGCTGGATTAAGAGAAGTAAATTATAAAAAGATATATTGTGATTGATTGATTTTACTGCTGTCTCCTTTGAATGTAAAAGAGCGTGCTTTCTAAATGATGAAAAGGTATTCATAGTTGCTCCCATTTTTCCATCTAACACTTAATAAAAGTAAGCTAAGTAATTGGGCTGCGAGGTTTGGGGATTAATATTTACTTTTGGTTATAGATGATGTTTTTCAGTTTAAAAATGGGAAAATAGTTATTGTTACTATTCCTTTTTTTCATGGTTTATTTTATGGGGTTTTGAGATTATTCTCATGGTTAATGATTTTGAAGTAAGAGATAGCTAGTGTGCGTTTATTGGGAAGTTTTCGTATCATGGAGATGAATAAATGGATTGGACTAATATTCCCCCTCTTTACGCATTAAAGGCTTTTGAATCAGCAGCCAAGCATCAATCTTTCACTTTGGCTGCGAGTGAGTTATTTATTTCGCAAAGTGCAATTAGTAAGCATATCAATACCATAGAGGTTTTTTTTGGCAGGAAGCTTTTCTATCGTAAAGGGCCAAAGGTTTTTTTAACTAAAGAAGGTGAGTCTTTTGCTGGTGATCTTCGCCATGCATTCGAAATACTAAGTAAAGCATGTGAAAATGTTCACCGTGCTGGAATCGTATTAACTATAAGCAGTCCATACACTTTTTCTATACGCCAGTTCATTCCTATTTTAAGAAAATATAAAAATAAAGATAACTTCCCAATAATCACTGTCGAAACTATAAATGATGACTATTCTCATTCTATTGCCAATTTAAAAAATCATGATGCAACAGTAAAATATGGCGATGGTAAGTTTTCTGATGAATGGAATTGTACTTTGCTTTCACCTGAGTGTTTAATTGTAGTGGTGTCTCCAAAGTTGTTACATCTCTTTGAAAAAGATAATAGAATTCTAATTGATCTCGTTTATGTTAAATCAAGAGAATTAGATTGGTTTTCTTGGTGTGAAGAGTCACGTTTGAAAGATCGGTTTCAAGTTATTAATAAGTATGAGTTTGAGTCGATGGATTCAGCTATTAATGCAGTGATAAAAGGATTGGGGATAGCGGTTGTTGATATTGGAATGGTCTATGATGAATTAATGGATGGCGTTTTGTTAACACCTTTTAAATTTTCTTTGTATTCTGGTAAGGGATATTATTTTTTGAGGGGTAGTGATGATGATAATGATTTATCCTCCTTGCTAGAGTGCGTGAAATTAGATTTATCTGGTAGGGGGTTGGCAGAGTTGTGTTTTAATGATAAATGCGATACGGATAATTGTAGATTGGTAGCGACGGAAAAGATTACTAAGTAGCTTCGCATAAAGGCGCTACACTTGCCGGGAGTGGCACTGCATCCATCAGCGCTGCTATCACACGATGAGAAGTGAAAAACTAATGTGATTCATTAATCTATGACAGTTATTTTATTGAAATGGATTTTTAACTAATTTTAATTATATTAAATTTGAGTGTTTTTTATAATGGTTTTTTAATTTTTAGCTTGGTTTGTTCTTAACAGTGATGTGATTGAGGTAAGTGCTATTTACTATAGACAAAGTGGTTATCTGATCAAGGTTAAAAAGTAATTTGTTGTTTGTTATTTTTTTGAATGCGGTCAGCAGTGAAATTTCTGAGCTCTGAAAATTTCCAAAATGAAGAATTAGTTTTTAATGGCGATAGATCTCCCTTTCTTGCACTGTGCGAACATGATTTTTCACCATGGAGTACAGATATGGCTTACTTGGACACGGCAGAACAATCCGCTGTGATCAACTGGAAAGGGAGACATCTGGTCGTTAATGCTTTTGCTGGCACTGGTAAAACGACAACGCTGGTTCGCTACGCGCAGGCCAATCCTGACCGAAGGATGCTCTACCTTGCGTATAATCGTGCAGTTCGTGATGATGCGGAACGCAAGTTTCCATTCAATGTTGAGTGTAAGACCTCTCATCAACTAGCATGGATGAAATTTGGCAAGCATCTAAAGCCGAGATTAACACCCAATTTGCGCATTACCGACGTCGGCCGGAAACTGAATACCCGCCACTGGCCGCTGGTCAGAATAGCGTTGACTGCGCTGAACCATTTCCTGTGCAGCGCTTCTTTGGCACTCAGTTATGAGCATCTTCCGGATGAGGGTGATCGCGAAGGACTAGATGCAGACAATATATTGGGGGCGGCTCAGTTTCTGTGGAATGAGATGAGCTGCATCGATTCGACGTTTCCTGTCACGCATGATACCTATCTGAAATTGTTCCAGTTGTCAGCGCCCGATTTGTCAAAACGTTGGGACACGATCCTGTTTGATGAGGCGCAGGATGCCAATCCTGTCATCAGTTCGCTGGTACTTACTCAAAATTGTAATGTCGTCCTGGTTGGCGATCGCCATCAGCAAATTTATCGTTTTCGTGGGGCCGATAACGCGCTGAATTCTCCAGCACTGGAAGGTGCTGACCGTTTGTGGCTGACGCAGAGCTTTCGATTTGGTCCGGCTGTTGCCGAAATGGCGAATGTTTTGCTGGCACGCCAGGAAGAAACACACCCAGTGATTGGCAATGGCGGTGATGACGATGTAATTGATCGACTGCCTGCAGACGTTTCGCGTTACACGATCCTCAGCCGTACGGTTGCCGGTGTCATCGGTGCAGCTCTCTATGAGAGCATGAAAGAGAAAATAGTGTACTGGGTCGGTGGGATTGAAGGCTATAAAACGGAAGAGCTGGAAGACTTGTACTGGTTTTCAGTCGATATGCCTGAACGGATGCGTACACCACGTCTTAGTCGTGAATACCGGGATTTTGAAGAGTATAAATCTATGACCAAGGCAACCGGCGATGTTGAAATGAACCAGGCTATCGGCTTGCTGGATAAATATTTCCCGCTCCCGCAAAAACTACAGGTCTTGCGTAGTCAGGCGACGACGAATGAAAAAGATGCCGATGTCGTGGTATCGACCGCGCATCGCAGCAAGGGACTGGAATGGGACACGGTGATGCTAAACGACGACTTCTCGGATATTACCGACCCGTTGTTATCTGAAGCAGCCAGGACGGATGAAACTAACTTGCTGTATGTGGCCACAACCCGGGCTCGGAAACTTTTGGTTCGAAATGAATTATTGAAGCTGCTTTGTGAACAGGAAGAGTCTGACGATATTGCAGAGGATCAATTTACTGACTCGAACTTAATCTGATACGGATGTTACTTGTGAACCAACCAGATTTGACAGTCAACTCAGTGCCAGAAGCGGAAGTTAGTAGAGAGCCCAACATGTTACTGATATGATCATAAAATAGATAAAAGAGGTAACGCATGGGTACTGACACAATAATTACGCTGTTTAGATACAAGCGCTGGATAGATATTGAAACTCTACAAGCGATTAAAAGAATTGATGCGTCTGCTAATGCAGAAAAACGCCATCTGACGCTCAGATTGATGAACCACATACATGTGGTTGATATGATATTCAGAGCTAACATTACCGGTCAGAAGCATTCCTACACTGCACTGAACACGCCAGAAACCCCCTCTGCTGACGAGCTTCTAATAACGATGACTGAATGTACAGACTGGTATATTCAACATGTCAATTCTATGTCCCCCGTTGGCCTTGCTGAAACAATTAAATTCCAATTTGTCGATGGTGGATCTGGTGAGATGAAGGCAATCGATATGCTCAATCATGTGCTGTTTCACGGAACATATCATCGCGGCGCTGTAGGTTGGCTACTTTCAGAAAGTAGTGTAACTCCACCCAAGGACGTACTGACCGTTTTTCTAAGAGATCATAACCACAAGTAAACGAGTGACAGGGTCATGTAAATTTAAAATCCCACTGGCGCCTTAAGCAAAAACTTGAGTGAATAAATGAATGTCAAGGAAGGTCAGTTTCTCGCTCTTAGCAGACTATGTCTCTACAAGACGCTGCTATATCGAGCAACGGTTAACCCCTAGATCAGTTTTCAACCGTTGGGGTGGATCAGTTTTTCACCGTTGGTAACACCAAATAATTTTTAAAATGCAAAAAGAGTTTCCTCTTGCCTCGGGTCTATGAGCCGCTCAAGACTGTGCCGCTTACTGGCCGGAGGCAATCATGTTCAACCGAATAAAAAATTTTATTGTTGGGACGGATAATGTTCCCCGAAGTGAAGCCATTTCGCCTGAACCAGCCTGCCCACTTGGATATTATCTCCCCCTTTCTGTTGATGCGTTGATTTCGCTTCCAAAGCGGCAGACTTTTCTCCAGCAGCTCAACGATAATCATGCGTTGCCGGCGGCATTCTATCGGCAGTGTTACCTGACGCCGCTGTTTTCATTACTCAGCCGTGTTCAGAACCTACCTGCCTCGAACGAGGGAAACTGGGCATATGCTGGCGCATTTGGTGATTTGACCGTGCAGTTCACTGCCTATGCCGTCAGGTTGGCCAAGGGGAGAACGTTACCGCCAGGGATCCCGCCAGAAGAACAAGCCGCTCAGGGGTTACTCTGGAATGCAGTCGTGTTCTGGTCGGCCTTGTTTTATCACTTGCCCTTGCTTTGTGAGTGGGAAGGAGAGCTGGATGGTGGGGAATGCTGGATGCCGGGCTTTACTATTCCGGGGAAGCCATTTCGCTTTCGACCTTGTATAGATAAATTGCCCCCATCCTATGCGCAAGGGCGGGTATCACTGCTGGCCGGTCAGTTATTGCCATTATCGGTATTACCCTGGTTATCGACTATTCCTGATGCATTCGATTGCCTGGCCCAGCGTATGCAGGGGAGACCCGCAACGATCGCACTGATTGATGAGTTGTTATTGTCGGCTGCAGAGAAATGTGGCGCGCCATCGTTAACGGGTATGTTGCTACCGGCGCAGCTGGCGACGGAAAGCGTTGAGGCTGTGATTTTGCCACCGGAACCTTTAGTTGCTTCAGCGCTAACATCAGCGCTGCCTGATAGCAATTCATCAGTAGCTGCTAACGGTAACATATCATCTCCGAGTCCAGACCCTGAGCTCGTGCTACAAAAACACGAGCCATTACTCCAGCCTGAGCTTGTTTCGGTGCTGGATTCAGCAGTACCAACTGGCTCGGTCTCAATTGTTGAAAAACAGTCAGTCACTGAGTTGGTCCCGGAATCTACTCAAAATGATACTCAAGCGCTTCTGAACCTTTTTTCCGGTATGGCAGAAGCACTTGTGCCTGACGTTGAAACGGCACTCGATATAGATATCCCTGTTCCAGATGAAATAAACAACCACAAGGAGAGTGAAAAGACGCCGTTGAATGAACCGAAAGCACCCGCTATTTTTTCTCCAGAAAATAGCGATAACATTCGAGAGGCGAATAATAAAGGCGCGGTATTTCTGGAGTGGTTATCAGCAGGTTTAATTGAAGGGAAAATAACGATAAATGAAGAGGGCGCTCGTGCTCACATTGTTGCCGGGTTCGTCTTCTTGTGTGTTCCTGAAATATTTTATCAGTTTCAGAAGGAGGCTGGAAATAAGGGGAAGCGCAACGCATTACAGTCATCTTTTGAGCGACTGGGGGTTCATCGTGTTGCTGATGGCAAGCGTTTCCTGCAGGCCAGAATATACAGCACCCCATCCGGTACGGGGACGTATCAAAACATTAACGGTTATCTGGTTAAAGCGTCATCACTTTACCGGGGAAATCGTATTCCTGACGAGAGCGCATTGTTGATCTTGCCTTGACGTATGGCAATCTGATTAGCGGGCTAATGTTTAGTCTGCACACAGCAAAGATGCATTTTGTGCTTTTTATTAGAAAGGAATTTATATGTCAGATAAGTCAATGACCTGGGACGAAATCGTTGATGAGTATTTTTTCTCACATAATTTACGTGAGGCGACAGAAATCAGCTATCGGAAAGTCGTGAGCGGGTTTAGTCGATTTATGGGAGAGACCGTTTCCCCTGCCCAAATAACACACCGGGATGTGTTGAAATGGCGTCGAAATCTATTAAAAGAACGTAATCTATCTACGCATACGTGGAATAACAAAGTGGCCCATATGCGGGCAATATTTAATTTTTCGATAGAGCGAAATTTAATCGATCAGGACAAAAATCCCTTTAACGATGCAGTTGTTCAAAAAGAGCGAAAAAAGAAGAAGACGTTAACACGTGAACAACTGACAGCCATTTATCTCCTCATGCAGCGAATAGAAACTGAAGAGCCTCATGCTATCTGGGGGCTGAGATGCGCACTTTATCCTGCCTGGTACTGGCTTACTGTACTCGATGCCCTTCGCTACACAGGAATGCGACAGAATCAATTGCTGCATATTCGTCTGCAGGATATCAATCTGGATGAAGGATACATTGAGCTACGTCTGGAGGGGAGTAAAACGCATCGTGAATGGCGTGTTCCTGCTGTTCGCCAGTTACGTGCAAGGCTCGCATCGCTAATAGCGCGAGCAAAGCTGGCTGGTGCTGAGCCCTCTGATATCTTGTTCGATGTTACCCGTTTTATGAAGTCTCGTCGGCATAAAGACGAATATCAGTACGATGAAGCGAGAGCACAGCAAGCCATCCGATCTTTTTTCAACCGATTGTCGCGGGATTGTGGATTTCTGGTATCAGCCCATCGCTTTCGGCATACGTTGGCAACGGAATTGATGAAAGCGCCGGAGCGTAATCTGCTGCTGGTTAAGGATTTGCTAGGGCATCGAAATGTGAGCACAACGATGGAATATGTCGAACTGAACATGGAAATCGTGGGACGGACACTGGAAAAAGAGCTGGCGTTACATACGGATATTTATGCGCAACCCGTTTTACATGACTTGACAGTAATGTAATTCACTGTAACCATACACGGGAACGAGAAAAGGGAATCTGCGCTAACAGATTCCCTATCTTGAGGATTTCAGTTCCTATTTACAGTGCAGCTATCTCTCCACTGGAAACGATTTTATGACCGAACCCTGTATTAACCGCCCGTTAAGCTTCTCATTCTTAACCAGCGTGCTTTGATGCAAGTGGTGCCCGGACTCGGAATCGAACCAAGGACACGAGGATTTTCAATCCTCTGCTCTACCGACTGAGCTATCCGGGCAACGGGGCGCATTAAACCTTAATCCCGTATGATCGTCAACCCTATTTAGGGAAAAGCTGTTCAACTGCTTAACTTTACGGCAATCTGATCGGGTAGGCGTCGATTTTGCACAAATCTTCCAGATTGATGCCTATGAACAGGTAATGCTGATAGCGAAAAGAGGGGAGCGAAATGGCGAACGACTGGCTTGAGCTACGTCAGCATGCAGATACGGGGATTGAAACGATCAAGGCGCATTTTGAAGGGCACGCCTATGATCCACACTGGCACGACAGCTACCTCGTGGGGGTGACGCTTTCCGGTACGCAGCAGTTTCACTGTCGCCGTGAACGACATCATAGTCGTCCTGGCGACGCCTTTCTGCTGGAACCGGGTGAAATCCACGACGGTGACGCGCCAGTAGATGGCGGGTTTACCTATCTGACATTTTATCTCGATGAGCAGTGGCTGACCAATGCGTTGCACGGTTTATATGCTTCCATGCCAGGAAGTTACTCGCTTCATTTTGCGCAAACACTTACACGTGATCCACAGCTGGTTCGTTCGATTGGCGACACGTTCGCCACGCTTCACAACGATGAAATGAAAATTGTGCAGCAGAGCGCTATGGATAACCTGCTCTCACAGATTACCACACATTGTCACTGGCGAAAAAGGTTACCCTCGCAGTTGCAAAGCACTGCGGTGGCTCATCGCGCACGCGATTATCTTTATGCGCATCTGGGCGAAAATATCGGTCTGTCTGACCTCGCGCGGGAGACGGACACCGATCGCTTCACGCTGACACGTTGCTTTAAACGTGAATTTCATCTGGCCCCGCACGCCTGGCTTATCCAGCTTCGTTTGGCGAAAGCTCGGCAGCGACTGGCGTGCGGCGATCAGCCTGCCGACGTGGCTGCGACCTTAGGTTTCTCCGATCAAAGCCATCTTGGCCGTTGGTTTCAGCGGGCGTATCGGATCACGCCTGCCCATTACCGTCGGTTGTGCACAAACCTTCCAGACGTTTCCAGAAAATAGCGGCACAGTCAGGGCTCTTAAAAAAGGAGTGACCTGTGAGTTTGATGCCGTTTCTGCTGTTTGCATTTGTCGCCTCGATAACGCCGGGGCCAACAAATATCCTGATTTTAACCAATAGCCAGCGCCATGGCGTGAGAAACACGCTACCTGCGGTGGTCGGTGCCTGTGTGGCAGCAAGCGCTATCGTCCTGATTTCTGGAGCTGGCGCGGGAGAGATGCTGCATCAGTATCCGGTGGTTCGTCAGGTGATGAGCTGGGCTGGCGTGCTGTGGCTAAGCTGGATGAGCTGGCAGTTATTCAGGGCACCTGCGGCTACTCTCTCTGGCGAATCGCACAACCGTTTTACGGCTCGCGCTGCGGCGTTGTTACAGGTGATTAACCCGAAAACGTGGATGATGGCATTAGCTGTCGTCAGCCTGTTCGCCCCCGCGGGGGAGCATGCATTGCGGGAGATATCAATAATGGCGCTGTGGTTTTTGATTATCTCGATGGCCTGTCTGGTGTGCTGGGCAGGGCTGGGAAAGGCCGTGAACAGAGTGTTTCGCACCACCGTTGCCATGGTGCGCTTTCAGCGCCTGATGGCGCTGTGTCTGTTCGTTTCCGCCTGGGCAGGCATGCTCGCTTAGGTCAACGCGCCGTTTTTGCGGCACAGCGCAAAGCGTAATACATCCTCTGCTAAGCGTTGTGCGGTGGCGATGCTGGCGGCCTGATGTTTGACCAGCAGGTTGCTCAGGCAGCCTTCCAGAATCAGTTCCATCTGCTGTGCGACCATCTCGGGATCGTCGGTTTCCAGCTCTTCCAGCAAATCGCGAGTGTAGCTGTAGGAAGCCAGCTTCTGCTGTTCTGCAATTTGGTGGATAGGGTGATTGATATCAGGGAAGAAGCTGCACGCAGCGATAAACAAACAGCCCGGATAACGCTGTTTGTTCACCGACTCATGCAGCACCTGATAGCGTGCCAGCAGCTTTTGCTCGATACTTTTCTCGTCGTCCAGTAGCAACTGACGCCGCCAGGTATCGACCTGTTGGCTGTGGTGACGCAGGCCGTCGTACAGCAGCGCCTCCCGATCCGGCCAAAATGGTGTCAGTTCCCCGACAGGAACACCCAGTTTCTCCGCCAGCATATCCAGCGTCGTCATGGCAAATCCGTGCTGCTCCAGTAGAGTAAGCGCATGTTCAAGAACATCTTCCCGTTGCATTAGGTCTCCTCCAGAAGCACAAAAATCGAATAGAAAGTGTCGTTTATGGGCTGAACTTCTGCAAATGTGCCTGAAATTGTTCAGCGTTCATAAAACCAGTGACGCGCGAGCCGAGGATCTCTTTCCCCTTAGCGTCAAAAAACACGATAGTCGGTAATCCTAAAACCTGTAGCTTTTTCAGCAGCGCGTTCTGTTCTTCGCGGTTAGCGGTAACATCCGCCTGTAGCAGCGTGATGCGCGACAGATGGTTCTGCACCACCGGGTCGCTGAACGTGTATTTCTCAAACTCTTTGCAGGCAACGCACCAGTCAGCGTAAAGGTCGAGCATAACAGGCTGATTGTTCTTTGCTAGCGCGCTGTTGAGATCGGCAATATTAGCGACAGGAGCGAAGTTCAACGCTGATGTGTGGGTTTGCGCCACGCTAGCCGAGGGAAATACCCAATCTTGCAGCGGTTTGGCGCTGATCACCACGCCTGCTAGTAGCAGCAACTGTACGCCGCGCATCCAGCCTTTGCTGCTGCGCAGCGTCAGCATGAGCGCCCAGCCGAAGAAGGCGATACCCAACACGCTCCATAGCCGCATTCCCCAGACCTCGCCGAGAATACGTTCCAGCAGGAAGACAGGCAGCGCCAGAATGATGAAGCCAAAGGCTTCTTTAACGTACTGCATCCACGGGCCGCTGCGTGGCAGCAGTTTGTTGCCGAACAGCGTGACCAGAATAAGCGGTAAGCCCATACCCAGTGCGTAGAGATAAAGCGTTCCACCGCCTGCCAGCATGTTACCGCTCTGGGCGATGTAAAGCAGGATGGCGCTGAGTGGGGCAGTGGTGCAGGGGGAACAAATTAGCCCGGCCAGCGCGCCCATGCAGAATACGCCGGTCACCGAGCCGCCCTGCTGGCGGTTGCTCCACTCAGCCAGCCGGGTTTGTACCGATGAGGGGAGCTGGAGCGTATAAAGGCCAAACATCGACAGTGCCAATGCGATAAACATCACCGACAGACCAATCAGAATATACGGATGCTGAAGCGCTGCCTGAAAGCGTAATCCCGCGGCGGCGACAACCAGCCCGAGTAGCGTGTAGGTCAGCGCCATGCCCTGAACATAAGTCATCGACAGCAGCAGCGTGCGGCGCGGCGTCAGCTGTTCTTTTCTGCCCAGCACCAGACTGGCAATCAGCGGGTACATTGGCAGGACGCAAGGGGTAAAGGCAACACCAATACCAATAAGTAACGCCCACCACGGCGAGAACGGCATAGGCGTAGTCTGCGGCGGTGCGGTCTGGCCTGATATCGTATTGATTGGTGAATCCGTGTTTGCGGTAGCAAGCACTTGACTGAGCGGTACGGTTCGCGTTTCTGGCGGATAGCAGAAACCTGCATCGGCGCAGCCTTGATAGGTCACTTTGACGGTCGCACCGCTTTCGGCCTGTTCAATCGGAACCGCTAGCGCCAATCGATCCCGCAGAATAAAGACCTGACCGAAGAACTCGTCATTATGGCTTTCGCCCTGTGGCAATTCCACCTTACCAATTGCGGCACCGTTCCCTTCGATCTTGATTTGCGCGCGGTACAGGTAGTAATCGGGATGGATGTCCCAGCGCAGATTGAGCTGGTTTCCCTGCTGCTGAAACTCAAAGGCGAAAGCCCCATCGACGGGTAGAAACCGTGACGTCGTGCTGTTGCCAAACAGTTTCTGACCAAAAGAAGAGGCGGCCACATGGGGTGTGCCGACAGCTGTCCATAACAGGAAAATCAGCGTAAAGATGCGTTGAGCCATGTCAGATAATCGCTATCGCCCCCAGATACCGGCAGGACGAGCAGCTCCGGCGTATCATAAGGGTGTTGTTGTTTCAGATGAGTCAGCAGCGCTTGCTGATGTGAGGTGTCGCTTTTTATCAGCATTTGTACTTCTGATTGCTGTTCGAGCTTGCCTTCCCAGTAATAGAGCGAACGGGCACCGGGCAGCAGGGTGACACAGGCGGCAAGCCGCGTTTCCAGCAGCGAATTGGCAAGCTGCTGCGCACAGGCATCGTCAGGTGCGGTACATAATATGACGACAGCATCGCAAAGCGGGCGGTCAGACATCATATCCTCCGTGTCAGATGAACAAAATCCCAGCTAACCAGAGCCACACTATACCTTGCTTTATTGTTTGAAGGGAATGAACGGCTCGAAGGTAAATGATACGGATCGGCCTGTCAGGCCGATCCGCGAGGTACTGTCCGAAGGGCAATCTTTAGATCAGGATGTTGCCGAGGATAAAGCCAAATATCACCGACAGCGTAATGGCGATCACGCCGGGAATCAGGAAGGAGTGGTTAAACACAAACTTGCCGATACGCGTCGAGCCAGTGTCGTCCATCTCCACCGCCGCCAGTAGGGTTGGGTAGGTAGGCAGAACGAACAGAGCAGAAACGGCAGCAAAAGAAGCCACCGCCGTGACCGGCGATACGCCCAGCAGCAGCGCGGCAGGCATCAGCGCCTTCGCCGTTGCCGCCTGAGAATAAAGCAGCGTGGCGGCGAAGAACAACACGATGGCCAGCATCCACGGGTAGCTTTGCAGCAGTGCGCCTGCGGTGTCCTGAATATCGGAAATATGCGCTTTAACAAAGGTATCGCCCAGCCAGGCAACACCCATTACGCAGATACAGGCGCTCATGCCGGACTTAAACGTGCTGGCTGAGAGGATGCGTGAGGTGTCGATCTTGCAGGTGATGCAAATCAGCGTGGCGATGGTCAGCATAAAGACCACAATCGCTTCGTTACGTGGCAGAACCGGATTCTGAATCAGCCCAACGGTGCCGCTGATTGCCGTCGCATACAGAACGACCGCGATAATACCAATCAGGAACAGCACCACGGACAGCTTGGCGCCCGGTTTGATCTCATGCTGGCTATTACCGCGCCGCGTGGTTTCCCCTTTTTTCAGACGTTCCTGATAAATCGGATCGTCTTTTAGCTCTTTGCCTAGGAAGTTAGTTACAATCGCCGTCAACATGATCGCGGCTAACGTGGTAGGAATACAAATCCCTAACAGCAGCAGGTAGCTGACGCCATGCGGTTCAAGAATACCGGCGACAAACACCACTGCCGCAGAGATTGGTGAGGCGGTAATGGCGATTTGCGAGGCGACAACGGCGATGGAGAGTGGGCGAGAAGGGCGAATGCCTTGCTCTTTGGCGACTTCAGCGATAACGGGCAGAGTGGAAAACGCGGTGTGCCCGGTTCCTGCCAGAATCGTCATGAAGTAGGTGACCAGCGGTGCGAGGAAAGTGACGTATTTCGGGTGTTTACGCAGCAGTTTCTCCGCCAGACTGACCAAGTAGTCCATTCCACCCGCCACCTGCATGGCAGCGATGGCGGCGATAACGGCCATGATAATTTCAATGACATCAAAAGGGATTACGCCGGGCTTTATCTGAAACCCTAACGTAAGTACAAGCACTCCTAGGCCACCGGCGAAACCAATGCCGATGCCTCCTAGTCGTGCCCCCAAATAGATGGCGAGCAGAACAATGAATAACTCAAGACCAAGCATGACTATGCTCCTTAATTAATTTAAATTTTAATAAAATATGCATAACTTATTCTTATGGCTGTATGCAGCAAAAAATAAAGGCACGCTGTTCTTCGTGAACGGACGTGCCTGAAAAAATTAAATGTCGGTGTTAAGGAAGCTCGTTTTCGTCAGTGTAGCGTTTGGCTTTGTACGCTGGATGCATCAGGTTCTGGATGGAGAAAATGTCATCCAGCTCAGCTTCTGTCAGCAGACCTCGCTCCAGTACGACCTCGCGCACGCTCTTTCCTGTTTCCGCACAGATTCTGCCGACGATATCGCCATTGTGGTGGCCGATGAACGGGTTCAGGTACGTCACAATTCCGATGGAGTTGAAAACATAGGCTTCGCAGACGCCTTTATTGGCGGTGATGCCATTGACGCATTTCTCCAGCAGGTTGTAGCAGGCGTTGGTCAGAATGTGGGTTGATTCAAACATTGCCTGACCGATAACCGGTTCCATCACGTTCAACTGGAGTTGCCCGGCTTCCGATGCCATGGTGACGCAGGTGTCGTTACCGATGACTTTGAAACACACCTGATTGACGACTTCCGGCACCACAGGGTTAACCTTGGCGGGCATGATGGAGGAACCCGCCTGCAATTCCGGCAGGTTGATTTCATTCAGGCCAGCGCGAGGGCCGGAAGAGAGCAAACGCAGGTCATTACAAATCTTCGACAGCTTCACGGCCAGACGCTTTAACGAGCTGTGCACCATGACATAGGCACCACAGTCTGATGTGGCTTCGATTAAGTCTTCTGCTGGCACGCACGGCAGTCCGCTGACTTCCGCCAGACGTTGCACCGCCAGTTGTTGGTAGCCGTCCGGCGTGTTCAGACGCGTACCAATCGCGGTGGCACCCAAATTGACCTCAAGCAGCAGTTCTGACGTGCGTAGCAGGTTTTTGATTTCTTCCTGCAACAGCACGTTAAATGCATGAAACTCTTGGCCGAGGGTCATCGGCACGGCGTCCTGCAACTGGGTCCGCCCCATTTTCAGAACGTCTTCAAATTCTTTGGCTTTACGCTCGAAGCCATCGCTCAACTTCGCTATCGCATCCGTCAATTTCAGTATGGCTGCGTAGACCGCAATACGAAATCCGGTAGGATAGGCGTCATTGGTGGACTGGCATTTATTCAGGTGATCGTTGGGGTTCAGATACTGGTATTCGCCTTTTAGATGGCCCATCAGTTCCAGACCAATGTTGGCTAATACTTCGTTGGTATTCATGTTGACCGACGTACCTGCGCCCCCTTGATACACATCTACCGGGAACTGATCCATGCATTTGCCGTTATTCAGCACTTCATCACAGGCGCGGATAATGACGTCAGCGATTTTTTTCGGGATAGTTTGCAGCTCTTTGTTCGCCAGCGCGGCGGCTTTCTTCACCATGACCATGCCGCGTACGAACTCGGGAATGTCACTGATTTTATTATTACTGATATAGAAGTTTTCGACGGCGCGCAGCGTATGAACGCCATAATACGCGTCTGCGGGAACTTCTCGGGTGCCTAACAGGTCTTCTTCAATACGGATGTTTTCTGACATGAAAATTCCTATCCTGTTGTACGACTAGTGATGTGACTAGACGTTGTGGGCTGGTTTTTCGGATGGTCTTACTTCGGAAAACGTCTTACTTCGGAAAGTAGCGCGACTACGGATAAACCGTCTTCTCTCGGCAATAGTATTGGGATGTTTGACCAACCATATATCCATTGCCGTGAGGATATGTCGTTACGACAGTGAAAAACAGGTGTTTAGATCACTATACTGGCGTTCTCTACCGTTACGGTAAATGAACTGTGATTGTAGTCACGAGTCATTATTTTAGAACAATAATCGTGGGGTGGCGGCTTGAAAACGTGCAAAGGCGCACCCATTTAACTAAATCATGATGTGCCGGATCGCAGAGCAGGGCGCGTGCTTTACCTAATCCATTGGGAGTAAAGCGTATCTGGATTTTCAATCGCGATGGCTTAACACGTTTTCATTAACACACGTTCTTATTTAACGACAGTACGCGTAAAAAAACACAGGAGAACCGGGTGCGCTGGTTACCGTTATTACTTATTTTTCTTTTAGCTTACATCGAGATATCGCTGTTTATTCAAGTGGCTGAAGTGATGGGCGTCGCCATGACGCTGCTACTGGTGGTCTTCACTTCCTGCCTGGGCGTTTCGCTGGTGCGCAATCAGGGGATGAAAACGCTGGTGCAGATGCAGCAGAAAATGGCGGCAGGTGAAAGCCCTGCGGCCGAAATGGTAAAAAGCGTTTCGCTGGTGCTGGCTGGCTTCCTGCTCCTGATTCCGGGCTTCCTGACTGATTTTCTGGGGCTGTTGCTGTTACTGCCGCCTGTGCAGAAAAGCCTGACGTTAAAGCTGATGCCTCACTTGCACATCTGGCGTTTCGGTTCCAGTGCATCGCCTTCCGATGGGAACACCTTTGAAGGTGAATACCAACGCAAGGACGGCGGGCGCGGAAATATTGAACACCGAGACGATCGGGATGACCGTTAACGTCGCGACAGTCTGAAAAGCAGATAAGGATATATCATATTGATAATCCTTATTTTTTATCTGCTATGGGTAACGCGTAGCCGCCTAACGCAAAAAAAATGAATTTTTTCCCTTGAAGGGCTAAGAAACGCCCCCACTTAGAACACCACAAGACCGATTATGAAAACATAGTCGTTATGAAAACATAGTCGGTGTTTATCCTAAACCGATATGGACTTTCTCAAAGGAGAGCTATCAATGAATATTCGTCCATTGCATGACCGCGTGATCGTCAAGCGCAAAGAAGTCGAGTCAAAATCTGCTGGCGGTATCGTACTGACTGGTTCCGCTGCTGGTAAATCTACCCGTGGTGAAGTTCTGGCCATAGGTCACGGGCGTATCCTGGAAAATGGCGAAGTGAAGCCGCTGGATGTGAAAGTGGGCGACATCGTTATTTTCAATGATGGCTATGGCGTGAAAGCAGAAAAGATCGATAACGAAGAAGTGTTGATCATGTCTGAAAGCGACATTCTGGCAATTGTTGAAGCGTAATTGCGCGTAATCATCTGAACTGAACGAATTTAAGGGAAGTACATCATGGCAGCTAAAGACGTAAAATTCGGTAATGACGCTCGCGTAAAAATGCTGCGCGGCGTGAATGTACTGGCTGATGCAGTGAAGGTTACCCTGGGCCCGAAAGGCCGTAACGTAGTTTTGGATAAATCCTTCGGTGCACCGACCATTACTAAAGACGGTGTATCTGTTGCGCGTGAAATCGAACTGGAAGACAAGTTTGAGAACATGGGCGCACAGATGGTGAAAGAAGTTGCCTCTAAAGCGAATGACGCAGCAGGCGACGGCACCACGACCGCAACCGTATTGGCTCAGTCCATCATCACTGAAGGCCTGAAAGCTGTTGCTGCGGGCATGAACCCGATGGATCTGAAGCGCGGCATCGACAAAGCAGTGATTGCGGCTGTTGAAGAATTGAAAAAACAATCTGTCCCTTGCTCTGATTTTAAAGCAATCGCGCAGGTTGGTACCATCTCTGCAAACTCCGACGAAACCGTGGGTAAATTGATTGCAGAAGCGATGGAGAAGGTAGGTAAAGAAGGCGTTATCACCGTTGAAGAAGGCACTGGCCTGCAAGACGAGTTGGATGTGGTTGAAGGTATGCAGTTTGACCGTGGCTACCTGTCTCCGTACTTCATCAACAAGCCAGAAACCGGTTCTATTGAACTGGAAAGCCCGTTCATTCTGCTTGCCGACAAAAAAATCTCCAACATCCGTGAAATGCTGCCAGTACTGGAAGCCGTAGCGAAAGCGGGTAAACCGTTGCTGATCATTGCAGAAGATGTTGAAGGTGAAGCGCTGGCGACACTGGTAGTGAACACCATGCGCGGTATTGTGAAAGTGGCTGCGGTGAAAGCACCGGGCTTCGGTGACCGTCGTAAAGCCATGCTGCAAGATATCGCGACGTTGACTGCGGGTACCGTAATCTCTGAAGAGATTGGTCTGGAGCTGGAAAAAGCGACGCTGGAAGATTTGGGTCAGGCTAAACGTGTTGTTATCAACAAAGACACCACCATCATCATTGATGGCGTGGGTGATGAAGTGGCAATTCAGGGTCGTGTGACTCAGATTCGCCAGCAGATTGAAGATGCAACGTCTGACTACGACAAAGAAAAACTGCAAGAGCGTGTGGCTAAACTGGCGGGCGGCGTAGCCGTTATCAAAGTTGGCGCTGCGACTGAAGTTGAAATGAAAGAGAAGAAAGCACGCGTTGAAGATGCGCTGCACGCCACTCGCGCCGCTGTTGAAGAAGGCGTGGTTGCGGGTGGTGGTGTTGCACTGATTCGTGCTGCGGCTTCTATCAGCGTATCTGGCCTGAAAGGCGATAACGAAGACCAGAACGTGGGTATCAAAGTTGCGCTGCGCGCAATGGAATCTCCGCTGCGTCAGATCGTAATCAACGCCGGTGAAGAAGCCTCCGTGATTGCCAATACCGTTAAAGCGGGCGAAGGCAGCTACGGTTATAACGCCTACACCGAAGAATACGGCGATATGATCGCAATGGGTATTCTGGATCCGACCAAAGTAACGCGTTCTGCTTTGCAGTATGCAGCTTCTATTGCTGGTCTGATGATTACCACCGAATGTATGGTGACCGACCTGCCGAAAGGCGATGCGCCTGATTTAGGTGCTGGTGGCATGGGCGGTATGGGTGGTATGGGCGGCATGATGTAATGTGACTCCCCTTGTCGCCGGAAGCCGTTTTCCGGTGGCAGGAAGTCAGGTTACAGAAGCTCGTCTTTCTGTCCTTTAAAGAGCACCATCCGGTCGCGATACCGAGTGGTGCTTTTTTTATGCGCCGTATTGCTGAAATGTTGCTACATCGGGGATGAATTGGTTTATAGCGTGTTATCAGGGGAGCATTCTGCGCTACAATGGGGGCGCTTACTTTATTTGCGAATACGTTTATTTACGAAGACTTGTATTTGCAAAGTAACCTGTTCGGAGTAGGGAAATGTCTGACGATGCGTCAACGCTTCTGCGCACCATATCCTGGTTTACTGAACCCCCTTCGGTATTGCCTGAACACATTGGTGACTGGCTGATGGAAACCAGTTCCATGACACAGCGGCTTGAAAAATACTGTGCCGAATTGAAGGTCACGCTTTGTCGTGAGGGTTTCATTACGCCACAGATGCTGGATGAAGAGCGCGATCAATTACCGCCTGACGAACGTTACTGGCTGCGTGAAGTGGTGCTGTATGGTGACGATCGCCCTTGGCTTTTTGGCCGAACGATTGTCCCGCAACAGACGCTCGAGGGTTCTGGCGCGGCGTTGACGAAAATAGGCAATCAGCCGTTAGGTCGTTATCTGTTTGAGCAAAAATCGCTGACGCGTGATTATATTCATACCGGATGCTGCGAAGGTTTATGGGCGCGGCGTTCCCGCCTATGTCTTTCGGGTCATCCGTTACTGTTGACTGAGCTTTTCTTACCGGAATCACCGGTTTATTACACACCTGGTGATGAAGGTTGGCAGGTAATTTGAGGAGATAAATCCTTGGAAAGAAGTGTTACAGCAGGGAAATGGCTGGCTTATTGTCGCTTGATGCGGATTGATAAACCGATAGGTTCCCTGTTACTGCTGTGGCCAACGCTATGGGCGCTCTGGCTGGCGGGAGGGGGCGCACCTGCACCGTGGACGCTCTTTGTTTTTGTCGCGGGTGTCTTCTTAATGCGTGCTGCGGGTTGCGTCATCAATGACTATGCCGATCGACATTTTGACGGCCATGTAAAACGCACGGCTTCTCGTCCGTTACCTAGCGGCGAAGTGAGCGAGCAATCTGCCAAAGTTCTGTTTGTCGTGCTGGTTTTGCTGGCGTTTGGTCTGGTGCTGACGCTGAATAAGATGACGATCTTGTTGTCTGTCGCTGGGCTGGCCTTAGCATGGATCTACCCGTTTATGAAACGCGTCAGCCATCTGCCTCAGTTTGTGCTGGGTGCGGCATTCGGCTGGTCGATCCCTATGGCTTATGCTGCGGTGAGCGAAAGCCTGCCTGCGACCTGCTGGATGATGTTTCTGGCGTATATCTGCTGGACGGTGGCTTACGATACGCAATATGCGATGGTCGATCGTGATGACGACTTGAAGATCGGCGTGAAGTCTACTGCGATCCTGTTTGGGCGTTTTGACAATATCATCATCGGATTATTGCAGTTCAGTATGCTGGCGTTGCTGCTGGCTTTGGGAAACATCACCGGATTGGGAATTCCCTACACTATTTCACTGCTGGTGGCTGCTGGGATGTTTATCTATCAGCAAATATTGACAGCCGGGCGTGAACGCGATGCCTGTTTCAAAGCATTCCATAATAATAAATATGCAGGAATGGCGATATTTATTGGTGTGCTGTTTGGCCTGTAGGCGGATCGGCAGATACAAAAAAGCAGCGATAAATCGCTGCTTTTTTTATGACGGAATGTGCTGTGTACTTGCTATGCCAGAGGTATCCACAGTTTGATAGCGGTACTTCTCCGCCATCTTTCCGTTACTTCTGTCTGGCTATTCCTGTGTTTTTTCTTCCACTACCTGACTACTTTCCATCTCAGTAGATGAGCTGGCGCTTTCGATAGTCAACCGAACTTCTGGAGTGATCAGATCGCCGAGGATGTTATAGATTGCCACGATATCGCCTTGCGCCGCTTCCGCACTGTCGGTGATATACCCTTCCGTACGTAAGGTTGCGACCAACGTTGAGAACACCGCTTTATCAAAGAATTCCGGCGCATTGATACCGTGTAGAACGGATAAGCGCTGTGCCATGTTTCGGCTTTCTTTCTCCAACGTCCCACGGTTGATTTCTGGATTTGCGCACAGCAACGACAGCGTAATCGCATAACGTTGTAGCGTTTCGCGCACGCCTGCCGATAGCAGTTGTAGCGTACGGATACGTGGCGGGTTAATCGCCAATTGACCATCACGGCTACACAGTAACTCTTGTCGAGTCAGTTCGTTGGCCAACGTTTCCAGCACGTCCGGCAATTGTTCTTTGGAATAGTGCAGGAACAGCTCGGCTTGCAGCAGCGGATAGATCAGCGTGATTTGTCGGACGACTTCAGCAAGCGTAATTCGGCGATGATGGATGACGATGCTGGCGATCAGCGACGGTAATACCAACAGATGCTGGATGTTATTACGGTAATACGTCATCAGTACCGCCTGCTCGCGCGGCAGAATGATGATGTCGCCAATACTGTCCTTCTCCACTTCGAACTTGTTCATGCTCAGCGCGTGTTCCAACAGCTCATCCGCTGTCTTCTTAGGTGCTGTAATATCTTTGTGGTAAGGAACCTGACGCAGCAATTGCAGGTAGCAATCCAGCTGTTCGTGCATTTGCTCACGTGTCAGTGAGCGCTGGCGCGATGCTAACAGGGCGGTGGAGCACAGGTTCATCGCATTTGCTGCCGCAGCGTTATTGATGCGCACCATGATATCCATAGAGATATCCTGCACCGTCGGCGTTAGCCAGCTTGGACGCTGTGCCTCGATGGGATCAATCGCGTCACGCCATTGCGGTACATGTTGGTTCAGATAGGTTGTGAGCGGGAGCGGTTCGCCGAAGTTCACGTAACCTTGGCCCAGATTACGCAGCTTACGTAAACCGCGCACCATCTGCATAAAGCCTTCTTTTTCCTTCACCGCACCGCGCAACTCTTTCGCATAGGTGCCGACTTCCATCACATGCTCGTAACCGACATAAATCGGCACCAGTGTGATAGGGCGCGTACCGCCTCTGAGCATGGCCTGAATGGTCATGGCTAGCGTACCGGTTTTGGGATCCAGAAGACGCCCTGTACGTGAACGCCCGCCTTCCATGAAGTATTCAACCGAATAACCACGGGCAAACAGCTCACCCAGATATTCGCGGAAAATCGTGGAATAGAGTTTGTTGCCTTTGAAGGTACGACGAATAAAGAACGCACCAAGACGGCGGAAGATCGGTCCCGCAGGCCAGAAATTAAGATTGATACCGGCAGCGATATGCGGGGGTACTAAGCCTTGATGGTACAGGACATAGGAGAGCAGCAGATAATCCATATGGCTACGGTGACAGGGCACATAGACAATGCCGTGGCCATCCTGCGCCAGCTGACGAACGCGTTCGGCGTTATGGACGTTAATTCCCTGATAAAGGCGGTTCCACGTCCAGCTCAATACGCGGTCTGACAGACGCACCGCTTCGTAGGAGAAGTCAGCGGCGATTTCTTCCATGAGCGCAATGGCGTTTTGCTGCGCTTTCTCATGAGAAATCTTCTTACTGCGAGCCTCATCGTCAACGGCTTTCTTGATCGCTTTGGAATCCAGCAGCTTATTAAACAGCTCCTGACGCACCGGTAAGCGTGGGCCAACTGCCGCCAAACGCTGGCGAGAGAAGTGCATACGGGCGACACGTGCCAGTTTGTGGGCTATGGTTTTGTCTGTTCCATGCTCGGTCGCCATATAGCGCAGCGACACTGGGCTTGAGAAGCGGACAAAACTGTCACGGCCTAGCCACAGAACGGCGAAGAATTTTTCAATGCCGTTGAGCAATCGCAGGTGTGGTGTGGCCTGCGAGTGACCTTCCCGACCTGGAGAGCGCCCAAACATCACGGAAACTGGCACCATCTGTACGTCTAAATCTGGATTGGCGCGGTGCAGGTCCAGATAATCGTGGAACAGCTTGACGGATTTCTGCTTGGGAACGTAATAACGGAAGACGCGCGGCCCGTCATTAATAAAGACGTGGCTAGGGAGTTCGACGCCATTGAATTCGAACGATTGAGAAGGATCGGGTATGCCCAATGCCAGACATTTCGTACGTAGCGTCAATAGATCTGCCTGAGAGTTATAAGGCAGAACATAGAGTATAGGACGTGAGGGATCTAACCCCAACTCGACCACGGGATCTGCGGGAATAACTTTGCTTTTCACCAGCAGTTTCAGCGGGAGATTCAATAATTTATAGTAAATTTTACGCCAACCTGACATAACAACGTGGAGCCTCTTGTTAGCAATTCGCCGCAAGGATACCAGAAACTGCGCCGGAGATCTGTGGTGATGAGACAACGTAGGTGCGTTAAAATGCGAACTATTTTGCATATACTCGTCATACTTCAAGTTGCATGTGCGTTGGCAGCGTTTAGTCACCCGAATCACTTACTTGAGTAAGCTCATCGGGACTCCCTCTCTTGCCGCCTGCCTGAAACTCGAATTATTTAGAGTCTAAAAATGGAGGATAAATGAATAAAGCAACGGGGATGACCCGGATTATCAAGGCTACCGGTTATTCCTTTAAGGGGCTGAAGCAGGCGTGGCAGCATGAGGCGGCGTTTCGTCAGGAAACGATACTGACGATTGTCGGCGTCATTATTGCTTGTTTATTGCCAGTTACGCTGGTCGAAAAACTGCTGCTGATTGGGTCTGTAGTATTGATTATGTTGTTTGAACTGGCTAACAGCGCTATTGAAGCCGTCGTCGACCGCATTGGCCTCGAGCATCACGAATTATCCGGCCGGGCGAAAGATATCGGGTCGGCGGCTGTCTTTGTTGCCATCTTGTTGGCCGCTGTCGTATGGGGCAGCATCCTCTGGCAACATTTTGCTTGACGGTACGCATAAATGAATAAAAGTCAGGGGCTTTGCCTACATCCCGATTCCCAATTGTGCCTTACCTGTATATACTCACAGCAAGACTGTATAAACAACCAGGGGGCGGAATGAAAGTATTAACAGCAAGGCAGCAGCAGGTTTATGACCTGATCCGCGATCATATTGCGCAAACCGGAATGCCGCCAACGCGTGCGGAAATTGCTCAACAACTGGGATTTCGCTCTCCGAATGCGGCCGAAGAACATCTGAAAGCGCTGGCGCGTAAAGGCGTGATTGAAATTGTGTCGGGTGCTTCTCGTGGTATTCGCCTGTTAATGGAAGAAGAAACGGGTATTCCTCTGGTTGGGCGAGTGGCGGCAGGTGAACCTCTGCTAGCACAGGAACATATCGAATGCCGCTATCAGGTTGATCCTGCGATGTTTAAACCTAGCGCTGACTTTTTGCTGCGTGTCAGCGGTATGTCGATGAAAAATATCGGTATATTGGATGGCGATTTGCTGGCTGTACATAAGACAGAAGATGTGCGCAACGGGCAGATTGTCGTGGCGCGTATTGAAGATGAAGTAACCGTTAAACGCCTTAAAAAACAAGGTAATACCGTTCATCTTCTCGCTGAAAATGAAGAGTTCGCCCCCATCGTTGTTGACCTGCGTCAGCAAAGTTTTTCGATAGAAGGCTTAGCGGTTGGCGTGATTCGTAACAGCGACTGGAGCTAACCGTTACTGATGCACTGCTCTCCAATCTGGATCAGTGCATCATGTTCTGTGTATTAATCTGCTAGTCATATATATTTAGTTACATTTAGCTGCGTTCTCTACTCTCCCCTATTACCGCCTGTTTTTTCACTGCTTTTTTGCGATAGTTTTCCCTTTCTTTGCTCTGTCCTAGTTACAGATACTTGGTTTTTTATTTTTAGTAAAATATTCGACTATAATTTTTATCAAGGTAAGCATTTTTGTCTTGATTGGTCGTTTGATGATTGATCATTAACTATCACATTTAGGTTCACCCAGTAATCAAGGGAGACAGTGGCGAAGAACACCGTGATGGTTAATACATTTATGATGCTACTTACTGAATAAGCCTATTTATCTGAAACTGACGCATAAGTTGGTCGTGACGATTTGTTTATGCGCAATGCACCTAAGGTATGGAGATTCTTATGAATAAAGACCAAGCCAGCGGTAACTGGAAACAGTTTAAAGGTAAAGCGAAAGAGCAATGGGGCAAATTAACTGATGACGATCTGACGGTCATCGAAGGTAAACGTGACCAACTGGTGGGTAGGATCCAGGAGCGTTACGGGTATGAAAAGGAAGCGGCAGAGAAAGAAGTTAAACACTGGGAAGATCATCACAAATATCACTGGTAGCAAACGTGATGTCTCTCCGCAGAAAAGGAACGATAGCCCTCAGGGCTATCGTTTTTTAATGGGAACGGTATGGTCGTGATCGCAATGATCCGGCTGTTTGCATGTCGCGACTTCCTGACAGCCTCCGCACAACCCGTGTGCTTCCACAACGCTGTGGCGCAGTGTAAATCCAGACTGCTGTGCCAAGCTGCGTAGCGTTTCTTCCACACCTTCGGTTTGACGTTCCGTGACCTGCCCGCAGCGATCGCAGATGAAAAGGGCAGATGTATGGCTGTGATCTTCGATATGGTGACACAACACATAGCTGTTGTTTGATTCGACTCGATGAATGAAGCCTTGTTCCAGCAGAAAATCCAGCGCGCGATAGACGGTCGGCGGCTTGGCCTGAGGCTCGGAAACTCGCAGTAGGTCCAGCAGGTCATAGGCGCTGATAGCACCGGACTGCTGTGCCATAAGGCGTAAAACCTCTAGTCGCTGCGGAGTGAGACGCACAGCGCGCTGCTGACAAATCTGTTCAGCCTGGGCAAGAAGTTTGTCCTGTTTGGTTGAATCCATTGTCATATCACCCTGACGCATTGAGGAACAAGACGGATATCTTACCACGACTGAGTAAAAACGCCGAGTGAGTGGCGTTTTCCTGCGAAGACAACAGACAGAGGAACTACACGACCAGATCGATGAGCAGTGCCCGCAACGGTGATTCTGCCTGTAGCGTCAACGTCGTTTCTTCCTTGATGAAGGCTCCGTCGCCACAGTGTAATGTTTCGCTGTGTTGGCTACCTTTCACCGCCATGGAACCGTGGATCAACTGGAGATAAGCCTGATTTCCCTGTAGGGCGATCGTGCTTTGCTCATTGGCCTGAAGATCGACATGATGGATCCAGACCTGCTGGCGCAGTTGCAGACTATCCTGCTCGCCTTCTGGTGAGGCAAGTAGAGTATGATTTGATGAATCCAGCCCCATACGCTGTAATGGGCTGTTCTCTCGGGTCTGGCAAGCATTCAACCATAACTGCAAGCGTGTCAGTGGTTTACTGGCATTGGTATTATGTTCGCTATAGCTGACGTTCGGCTGAGTGGCGAGCAACAGCACATCTCCCGCTTTAGCCTGAATGTGGCAGCCGTTGCTGTCGCGGTATTCCGCTTCGCCCTGAAGAATAATGTTCAGGATATCTACACGTGGGTAGGTTCGAGGCTGGAATGAGGCTCCCGGCGCCAACACTTCCTGATTGAGCACGCGAAGAGAAGCATATCCCAGTAACTGTGGGTCAAAATAGTGACCGAAAGAGAATGTATAGCGTGCCTGCAACCAGCCATAGTCGGCTTGGCCGCATTGCCCCGCTGCTCTTCGTGTGATCATAATCTTTATCCCCCAGAGAATTATTTATTAAACTGATAGTAATTGTGTGGACGTTGGATTGTTAGCTAGTTAATCTGGTCGGTATATTCAAAATTCCTGAATGAGTACGAAGATGGCGAGAGAACGAGCATTGACGCTGGAAGCCCTGAGGGTGATGGATGCGATCGATCGTCGTGGCAGCTTTGCCGCTGCGGCAGACGAGCTGGGTAGGGTGCCTTCGGCACTGAGCTACACCATGCAGAAACTGGAAGAAGAGCTGGATGTGGTGTTGTTCGATCGTTCCGGGCATCGTACTAAATTCACGAATGTCGGACGAATGCTGTTGGAACGTGGGCGTATCCTGCTGGAAGCTGCGGATAAACTCACTACGGATGCAGAAGCACTGGCACGTGGTTGGGAAACGCACCTGACGATTGTGACGGAGGCTCTGATTCCGACTCAGCGGATTTTCCCATTAATCGATAAACTGGCGCTCAAAGCGAATACGCAGGTATCGATCCTGACGGAAGTGCTGGCGGGTGCGTGGGAGCGTCTTGAGCAAGGTCGCGCAGATATCGTGATTGCGCCGGACATGCATTTTCGTGCATCTTCCGAAATGAATACCCGCAAGCTATACACGATGAATAACGTTTATGTTGCTAGCCCAGAACACCCTATTCACCAAGAGCCGGAGCCGCTGTCGGATGCGACCCGTGTGAAATATCGTGGGATTGCCATGGCGGACACCGCGCGTGAGCGTCCAGTACTGACCGTGCAACTGTTGGATAAACAGCAGCGTCTGACGGTGAGTTCGCTGGATGATAAACGGCGTGCGCTGTTGGCTGGGCTAGGTGTCGCGACTATGCCTTATCCGATGGTGGCACAAGATATTGCAGAAGGGCGTTTACTGGTGATTGGGCCAGAGCACCAGATGGAAAGCCAGATTATTATGGCGTGGCGGCGAGACAGCATGGGCGAGGCGAAATCCTGGTTCCTGCGTGAAATTCCAAAACTCCTGAACCAGCCCTAAATCCTGCGTTTTCTGAGGCAAGGTGTGGAGCCACACTTTGCCTCAGCACTTCATGCTTTACGTCAAACGTTAGTATAAATCGACAAACGCCCTATCACGGTGGTGAGGCTGATTCAGATCTTGCTCTGGACCCAGCGAAATCACTCCGTGAGGATTAATCGTGCCGTGGCTGCGATAGTAGTGATGACGAACATGCGCCATATCGACGGTCTCAGCGATGCCAGGCATCTGATAAATATCACGCAGAAAACCGAACAGATTTGGATAATCGCTCAGGCGATATTTATCGCACTTAAAATGCGTGTGATAGACCGGATCGAAACGGATCAGCGTCGTCCACAGCCGCAGGTCGGCTTCTGTTAACTGCTCACCAGTCAGGTAGCGCTGTTTTGCCAGTATGGTTTCCAGATCGGATAACGCAGCGAAAACGGTGGTTGCAGATTCATCATAGGCTGACTGAGTCGTCGCAAAACCGGCTTTGTAAACACCGTTGTTGACCTTGTCGTAAATCCAGCTGTTCAATTCGTCAATCTGAGTACGTAGTGCTTCTGGGTAGTAATCTCCCGCTATTGCACCTACGCCATCAAACGCGCTGTTCAGCATGCGGATAATATCGGCGGATTCGTTACTGACAATAGTGTGTTGCTCGGTGTCCCACAGGACGGGTACGGTTACCCGACCGCTATAGTCTGATTTGGCGTGCAGATAGAGTTGATAGAGGAATTCATGCTGATAGAGTGAATCACCCGTTGCGGCCTCAAAATCGGTACCGAACGTCCAGCCGTGATCGAGCATGAGTGGGTGAACCACCGAAACGGCGATGTGATCCTCTAACCCTTTCAACTGCCGCATTAACAGCGTGCGATGTGCCCACGGGCAGGCGAGAGAAACATAGAGATGATAACGGCCAGACTGGGCGGGAAAGCCGCCTTTGCCGGTGAGGCCGGGGGCTCCATCGGGTGTTACCCAGTTGCGGAATACCGATTCTGAACGCTTAAAGTGACCGCCGGTAGATTTGGTTTCATACCAGGTATCGTGCCATACGCCGTCAACCAGTTGTCCCATAAATCCTCCCGTTAGTGAATGATGATAAAACGACGGCAAGCCTTGTCTGCTTGCCGTCGCTATTGAGTGTATTCGCTATTCGACTATTAAGTGTAGTACAGGCCGGAGAAGGCTCGTCTTACCACTTTTTGCCCAGCAGGCGGTCGATGCTGAATGCGCCTGGACCCGTTACAGCCAGCAGGAGGTAGCCACCCGCGATGGTCAGGTTTTTCATGAACATCAGTTGGTTCATGCCTTCCGCAAAGTTAGAGTGGAAAAGCAGTGCGGTCAGCAGCGTAAAGCCCGCGGTGAACAGTGCGACAGTACGAGTCAGCAGGCCAAACAGAACCGCCAGACCACCACCCAGTTCCAGCAGAATTGTCAGTGGCAGCAGGAAGGTCGGTACGCCCATCGCCTGCATGTATTGCTGTGTGCCTGCATAGGCATCGCCCAACTTACCGTAACCTGCAACGATAAACAGAATCGGCATTAAGATACGTGCAACCAGTAGGGCAGTGCTTTCTAAATTTTTCATCATATCTCCAATTAATTTTATTGTGGGCTATGTCGCCCTGTTGTGTTTGTTATAGCAGGTGCTGTCTGAAATCTCGGCCCGCCATCAGGTTATGGGCAGATAGTATAGGGAGATGATTTCCTCTACCAGCGAGTATAATTGTTGTTTTATTTCAGAAAAATTGATGTTCGGTTAAATCTGCAAGAACGCGCTGCCATGACGTGAGCGCGTTAGGCAAGAGTGAGATAAAAAAGTGAGAGGAAAGTGTCGTATAGGACAGGAAAATAACCGAAGCGATAGAATGGGTTACGTACGTTGGTCAAATGTTTTGCGGACGAGCCTGAATGTCCCCCACAGCCCGACGAGGCGGCGTCCCCAGCGAATCATGCGGCTGGGATGGCGTACGCCATAGAGCGCCACGAGGCTGGAGCCAACGATCCAGTATTTACGCCACTGCATCAGGCTCTGCCAGCTGCGATCGTAGCGAGCAGTGGTATCCAGCCAGTGTTTCTTACCTGCCGATAAATCCAGCCGTTGTTGCTGTATCCGGCGTAGTAGCTGGGCTTTTTCTCTGTCTCGTTGCTGACGTTGGTTCACTTGGGATCGTCCTCCAGCAGCGATCTGTCGGTCGCCAGCTCCTTACGTGTCGCTTTGAGTAAGGTAGAACGGCGTACCTTCAGGAGTGTCCATATGCCGCCTATCAACGCCAGTCCAAGCAATGTGGCGGTAATACACCCCAGCGCAAACAGACGATATTGCGGGTCAATGCCCCAGATGATCAGCGCAATCAGGCTCATAATGCCAAAAGCGGCAAAAAGTAGCGTCAGACCGACCATGATCAGCAACTGAATTAGATTGGCTTTTTCTTCCTCTAATTCGATTACAGCTAGTCGGACGCGGCTTTCTACCATGCTGACAATAATGGAGATGATGCGCTGGGCAGAAGCCATGACCCCGCTAGCGGGGCCTTGTTGAGATTTATCTGTCATAACAATCCGCTAATTAGCGACGAGACAGTAGGACGCCAAGCACGACACCAACTGCCGCGCCAATGCCTACACCAGTCCACGGGTTCTGACGTACATAATCGTCCGCAGATTCAACCGCTTCTTTGGTTTGGGAAGCGATACGCTCACCGGTATCGCTCAGGCGGCTGCGCGTTTCTTTCAGCGCGCTTTCGGCCTTGTTGCGCAGTTTGTCGAGCTCTGCTTTAGATTTATCGCTGGAGGTACTTAATACTTCTTCCAGCGTGTCCGCCAGTGATTTCAATTCAGCGCGTAGGTACTCAGAATTTTGATCTTTAGCCATATTAATAACCCTTCATGTTATAAACCTGAACGTTAACTATAGCTGAAGTTGAAATTTATGCCGCCCTAAACGGGTACGGACAATTCTGATAACTCGCTGTAAATTTTAGTGATTTGGTTTTTGATTGTAAAATGAACAGTTGTCGTGTGTTTTGTATGGACAATGTTTTACAGAAGCGTGTGGTGATGGGTTATTGCGACACGCTACTTTCCGCAGCGCGTAATTCCTGCTCGGCTTCCGCTAACTTTCTTTCGCGTTTGAGGATCTTGTCTGCGTCATCCCCTTTCTGGCGGCTTTCGCTCAGTTCCTGTTGTCGTTCAGCGACTTGTTTACGTTTTTCAGCAATGGCTTCCTGACGTTTCTCTGCTAGTCCGGCATCCGTACAGTGGGTTTTTACACCCTCCAACGCCTTTTCTAATCCATTGATACGGTTTTGGTTACCGTGCTTGTGTGCTTCATCGATTTGGCGCTGAATGTCCTGCGCTTTCTGCTGACAGGTTTCTACCTGACCGGAGGTATTAGCAAGAGCATGACCGGAAAACAGGATAAATAATGCGATAACGGATGGAGACAGTTTCATATTCGTCACCCCAGTTTGGATTGTTTTTGTGTCAGTTTCTGCTGCCAAAATGGTGTCGGGTTTGTTGCCTGCTGCGCGGTAATGGTGACTTTAGGCAGAGACAAACGCAGAACGTCTCTGGCTGCGATGCTCTGTTCCGGCGAAGCAAGGCGAACGATCAGGCTATCTTGCTCTGGCGTAATGCTTTTGATCGCAATCCCTTTTTCATTGAGGCGCTGATACACGTAAAAGCCATCTGGCAATGCGGCACCTTCATAAGGCTTGATGTGTAGCATAGCATCGTCTTGGGAATGACGTGGTGACTGGGACTGCGTCAATACGATAATTGGCAGAGCAAGCAACAGCAGTATGCGGCCTATTTTCCTGGGGGATAACGTGGGGAATAACCAGCGGATTGACACGGTTAGCTCCCTTTTTCTGCATTATTTGCTTTAGTGTCGCGTTTTTTACGCCAGAGTACAAAGAGTGATCCAAACAGGCCGACAAACAGCAGTACCAGCGGCAGCATCATAAGGCAGAGCATGAGTTCGTCTTCATATTTCAGGAATATTGTCGTTTTTCCTAAAGCGAAGCCCAGCGTAACCAGAATAAATACCCACAGGAAACCGCTCATCCAGTTAAAGAACTGAAAACGTGCGTTATTCAGGCCTGACAAGCCTGCAATGGTGGGTAATAGCGTTCGGACAAAAGCCAGAAAGCGACCAACTAAAAGCGCGGACAATCCATGACGGTGGAAGAGCTGGTGGGCACGTTGGTGATAGTGTGCGGGCAAATGTGATAGCCAGCCCTGAACAATTCCCGTATTGCCAAGCCATTTCCCTTGGATATAGCTTGCCCAGCAGCCGAGGCTAGCGGCCGTCGTCAGTAGAAATATCGTAAAAGGGTAATTCATTGTGCCTTTGGCGACGAGAACGCCGACCAAAATGAGCAGGCTATCGCCTGGCAAGAAAGCGGCCGGAAGCAGGCCATTTTCCAGAAAGATAATCAGAAACAATAATATATAGATGGTCCACACCAGCTTTGGGTCGGCTAAAATATCGAAATCCTGATGCCAGAGTGCGTTTAACAGTTCTTTGATTAATTCCATCCGGTATTCCTAATACTGCTGTTGCATTTTAGCCTTGGCGACGATCACGCTTCTAGACATAACAAGAGTGAATAGTGTTATCAGGGCACAGGATTATGATTTTTTGATGATCTCTGTTTTTTCCGCCCGATAGTGGCGCTGGTGTCTGACTTGATGCTCGCTTTTCGCTGCGAACCCGATAAACAGGCAGCTTAGGGATTGTTTGGCCTTGGCAGACTTTGCATCCAAAGCGGCGGATTAAGCGTAAGAAAGACGCGTTAACTGTAACAAAATAGGTGTTGCTGAGACAGGAAAATATTACGACAACTTGGGCGGTTTAGGGGGATTTTTCGAGGAAGAGTTGGGATTTCTGCGATATTTTACACTCGCTGACAGAAATCAACGTTTTCTGACTTTTTCCCCTCTGGTGCAAAATTTTCCCCTTCGCTTAAAACGAGGGGGAAGATGCACATCTTAGGACTTGCCAGTGTGAATTTGGTCGAGATGAACAACTGGATTTTCGGCGAACATATAGCGATCGACGTTAAACTCGAAATCATCCGTCGTGGCGCGAAACAGCATCTGTTTCGTATTTTCCAGATGTTGCCACATTGCCAGTTTTGCCGCGTAAGGATCTTTGCGAATCAGCGCTTTAAGGATGCGGTCATGCTCTTCGCACCAGCTTTCAATCGACTTGTCGTCAATGTGTTCATGCAGTTTGCGCCAGTAGGGATTGTGAATCCGTTGGCTCCACATTTTCTCAACGATAGTTGCCATTGCTGAGTTTTGTGTTGCGAGTGCGACTTGAACGTGAAATTTGAGATCCCACTGAGAATCACGGAAGCGGTCTTCCTGACGCGCATATTCCTGAATTTCCATCAGTTGGATGATGTCCTGACGGGTCACCTGCGTTGCGGCAAACTCAGCAATATTGCTTTCAATGAGTTGGCGTGCCTGAAGCAGCTCAAACGGACCGGCTGCGACGAATTCGATATCACCGCTATTAATGAACGCGTTCTTCTGCTGGCTGGAAATAACGTGGATGCCTGAACCCTTGCGGACTTCAACGTACCCTTCGACTTCCAGCATAATGATGGCTTCACGCACCACGGTGCGACTGACGTTCATTTCTTCAGCAATATAACGTTCTGCCGGTAATTTTTCGCCGACCTGATACATACCGCTTTCGATACGCTGTTTTAATTCTGCGGCTAACTGCTGGTATAGCCGTCGGGGTTCAGTGAGTGCCATGATGATGTCTACTCTCGATAGATGACGGTCCATGTGCCACGTCAGGGCCTGAGTGTCTATCTCGTTAATCTTTGAGGGATGATTTGTTATACCACTTAATAATAGCAGCAACCAATGTTGTGGTCACAGTTATTACAATGTGTTAATGGGGAGGTGGCTCACCCAGTATCAGATCATACCGGATGAGTCAGGATAATGCAGGAGTTATCAGTGCTGGTTGGCTTCTTTCAATGTTTCAGCGGCTGCGGCGACTTCTGACGCAGGTTGGTTTTTCAACACCGTCCAAATCACGACAGCACCTAACAGGTCAAAGACTGCCAGTGCAGCAAACAGTGGGCTAAAGCCCATCGTATCAGCCAGCGCGCCGACAACGAGTGCGAACATGGTACTTGCCATCCAGGCTGCCATCCCTGTTAAACCGTTCGCCGTGGCGACTTCATTGCGGCCAAATACGTCAGATGACAGAGTAATTAGTGCGCCAGACAGCGACTGGTGCGCGAAACCACCGACACACAGCAGTGCAATGGCGACATAAGGGCTAGAGAACAGGCCGATCATCCCCGGAGCAATCATCAGTACTGCACCCATGGTGACAACCAGTTTGCGAGAAACGATCAGGTTCACTTTGAAATGCTTTTGGAACAGCATCGGCAAATAACCGCCCAAGATGCAGCCGATATCGGCGAACAGCATCGGCATCCAGGCGAACATGGCGATTTCTTTCAGGTTAAAGCCGTAGGCTTTAAACATGAACAGCGGGATCCATGCGTTGAAGGTTCCCCAAGCTGGCTCAGCCAGGAAACGTGGCAGCGCGATACCCCAGAATTGGCGATTACGCAGAATCTGCCAGGCAGACATTTTCTTCGCATTATTGGTTTGGTGCTGTGCTTCTTGCCCACTAAGAATATAGTCGCGCTCTTCGTCGCTGAGTTTTTTCTGATCTTTCGGGTGCTTATAGAAAATGAGCCAGCAGATGGCCCATACCATGCTCAGTGCACCAGTGATGATAAAGGCCATTTCCCAGCTGTGCGCCACAATGGCCCAGACCACTAGCGGCGGAGCGATCATCGCGCCGATGGACGACCCCACGTTGAAGTAACCGACGGCGACTGAACGCTCTTTTGCCGGGAACCACTCGCTGCTGGCTTTCAGGCCCGCAGGGATCATTGCCGCTTCAGCCATACCGACCGCGCCGCGGGCGATAGCCAGGCCACCCCAACTGTTTGCCAGTGCGGTGCCCATACAGCAGATAGCCCATATAATGGCAAACATGGCATAGCCGATTTTTGTGCCAAGCAAATCCAGTATATAGCCAGCGATGGGCTGCATAATGGTATAACAAGCTGAGTAGGCAGCAACGATGTAAGAATACTGCTGTGTGGTGATATGCAATTGATCCTGTAGCGTTGGTGCGGCGACAGAAATTGCATTACGCGTCAGATATCCCAGCACGGTGCCAATAGTCACCAGGCCGATCATATACCAGCGTAATCCTTTGATTTTACGCATTTAACTTTCTCTCCGAGTCAATAAAAAACACGGTGATGGCTCTTGAGTAGCGTCACGGTGTGATGTGTCTTGTGATGTCATGCAACACGTTTTTTTGTTGTGCTTGGCAGGAAAACCCTTCTCTTTATGAGATAGCGATTGAATCCCTGCTTAAGGCAGCGCTACAATAATTTGTCATACAACTTTAAAAGTTGAGTGATATCACAAAACCATTATTTTTATGCGGAATAACGAATTCCTCGTTTAAACCGAGAGAGACGAGGCATTTAAGGCGATAAGTGCTGGGTTATTGTACTGTTTGTTACATTTTTGCGATCATGACCTCACAAATACTGTGAGATATCGCGCATAATTGGTGTGATATCTTTTAACGACCAACCCATTTGGTGCACAAGAAGCACGGTAAGGAAGAAAACATGCCCCAGTTTCTGAGTGAAGATTTTCTGTTAGATACTGAATTTGCTCGTCGCCTTTATCATGAGTATGCCGTCGATCAACCCATCTTTGATTACCACTGTCATTTACCGCCTGAGCAGATCGCGGAAAACTATCGTTTCAAAAATTTGTATGACATCTGGTTGAAGGGCGATCACTACAAATGGCGTGCGATGCGTACCAACGGCGTGCCTGAGCGCTTGTGTACGGGTGATGCCAGCGACTGGGAAAAATTTGAAGCCTGGGCCGCAACCGTGCCGCACACCATCGGCAACCCGCTTTACCACTGGACACATCTGGAACTGCGCCGTCCGTTTGGCGTAACGGGCACGCTGCTGTCGCCAGGCACGGCAAAAGACATCTGGGATCGCTGTAATGCGATGCTGGAGCGTGATGATTTTACTGCGCGCGGCATCATGCAGCAGATGAATGTGAAAATGGTCGGTACGACAGACGATCCGATTGACGATCTGCGCCACCATAAAGCCGTTGCTCAGGATTCAAGCTTCTCTATCAAAGTGTTGCCGAGCTGGCGCCCAGATAAAGCGTTCAACATTGAGTTGGCAACCTTTAACGACTATATGGCGAAGTTGGGTGAAGTCTCTGACACCGACATTCGTCGCTTCAGCGATCTGCAAACAGCGCTGACCAAGCGTCTGGATCACTTTGCGGCGCACGGCTGTAAAGTATCTGACCATGCGCTGGATGTGGTGATGTTTGCCGAAGCGGATGACGCAACGCTGGACAAAATTCTGGCGCGTCGCCTTGCTGGCGAAACGCTGAGCGAACATGAAGTGGCACAGTTCAAGACGGGTGTTCTGGTTTGGTTGGGTGCGGAATACGCGCGTCGCGGCTGGGTTCAGCAGTATCACATTGGCGCACTGCGCAACAATAACCTTCGTCAGTTCAAGCTGCTGGGGCCGGATGTGGGCTTCGACTCCATCAACGACCGTCCGCTGGCTCAGGAACTGTCTCGCCTGCTCAGCAAGCAGAATGAAGAAAATCTGCTGCCGAAAACCATCCTTTACTGCCTGAATCCACGTGATAACGAAGTGCTCGGCACCATGATTGGCAACTTCCAGGGCGAAGGGATGCCGGGCAAGATGCAGTTCGGTTCCGGCTGGTGGTTCAACGATCAGAAAGATGGCATGCAACGCCAGATGACTCAGTTAGCACAACTTGGTTTGCTGAGCCGCTTTGTCGGCATGCTGACCGATAGCCGTAGCTTCCTGTCTTATACCCGTCATGAATATTTCCGCCGCATTCTGTGCCAGATGATTGGCCGCTGGGTGGAAGATGGCGAAGCGCCAGCAGATCTGCCGTTGCTGGGCGAAATGGTGAAAAACATCAGTTTCGATAACGCTAAAAACTATTTTGCCATCGAGCTGTAATTCCGCCGCGTCGTAAGGTGTGAATTGCGCGAGATACGCGGCAGTAAGATTCCCAAAGGGGCTTACGCCGCGGCTCTCGATGCCTCGGTCTTTTGTCATCAGCGCGCGTGGTGATTTGGTGCTGGTGAATATGAATATAGGGATGACGGTGGTCGATCGGTCGTGCCCTGAATGTGAGATTCGTCCTAAGGTAGCCTGTTAATGCAAATGTTAAATCGTCGTAACTTCCCCGGTCGTCAACACCCGGATCGTGTTATTCAATTTGGTGAAGGCAATTTCCTGCGCGCTTTTGTGGATTGGCAGTTGGATTTGCTGAATGAACACACCGATTTGGATGCGGGTATTGTCGTGGTTCGCCCGATCGATTCTGATTTCCCGCCCGCGCTGGACACTCAGGATGGGCTTTACACCACTATTATCCGTGGCCTGAACGAGCAGGGTGAGGCGGTTCGTGAACCGCGTCTAATCCGTTCAGTAAACCGTGAAATCAACGTGTACCGTCAGTTCGATGAATATCTGGCTCTGGCGCACGATCCAAACATTCGCTTCGTTTTCTCTAATACCACAGAAGCGGGTATCAGCTATCACGCAGATGACCGCCTGAGCGATGCTCCACCTGTCAGTTTCCCGGCGAAATTAACCCGTCTGCTGTATGAGCGCTTCTGCCATTTTGACGGCGCGGCGGATAAAGGCTGGGTGCTGCTGCCGTGCGAACTGATTGATTACAACGGTGTAGCACTGAAAGAGCTGGTACTGCGTTATGCCGCGCAGTGGGAACTGACGCCAACGTTTACCGCCTGGCTGAACGATCACAATACTTTCTGCTCGACGCTGGTTGACCGTATTGTCACAGGTTACCCGCGTGCCGAAGTTGAGGCGTTACAGCAGGAGATGGGCTATCAGGATACATTCTGGGATACAGCGGAACATTTCTATCTGTTCGTGATTCAGGGGCCACAGTGGCTGGCAGACGAATTACGCCTGAACAAGCTGGATCTGAACGTCCGTATCGTTGATGACATCAAGCCATATAAAGAACGCAAAGTGGCGATTCTCAACGGTGCGCATACCGCGCTGGTGCCGGTCGCATTCCTGGCAGGTCTGGATACCGTTGGCGAGTCAATGAATGATGCCCTGATTGGCAAATTCGTGGAAAAGACCATTGCCGAAGAGATTGTGCCGGTATTGGATTTACCGCATGACGAGCTGACCTCGTTTGCTCAGGCCGTGCTAAGCCGCTTCCGCAACCCGTTCATTCAGCACCAGCTGTTGTCTATCTCGCTGAATGGCATGACCAAATTCCGCACCCGCATTCTGCCGCAGTTGCTGACTTACCGTGAACGTCACGGGGAACTGCCTGCGCGCTTGACGTTTGCGCTAGCGGCTCTGATTGCATTCTATCGCGGCGAACGCAGCGGTGAAGGAGATGCGTTACAAACCTATCCATTGCAGGATGATGCACACTGGTTGGAGCGTTATTCCACGCTGTGGGCGGGCGTAAAAGAAAACACTGTCAGCCTGGCTGAGCTGGTGAATGTAGTACTGCGCGATGCAGACCACTGGGAACAGGATTTAACGCAGGTTCCTGGTTTGGCTGCGCAGGTGACTGAACAGTTACAAACCATTGTTGAACGCGGTATGCGCTCAGCCGTGGAAGGTTATTGCTAATCAGCAAGAAGGGTTATCCATGCAAAGTATTATAAAAATTCATTCTCTGGACAATGTGGCTGTCGCCCTGCGTGATGTCGAGCAAGGCGAAACGGTGTCGGTGGATAGCCATACGGTGACACTTCAGCAACCTGTCGTGCGCGGACATAAGTTCGCGCTAGAAACCATCGCACCGGGAGAAATGATTACCAAGTATGGCCTGCCGATCGGCCATGCATTGGTGTCTATTGCTCCCGGAGAACATATTCACTCCCAGAATGCGAAAACCAATCTGAGCGATCTGGATGAATATCAGTACCAGCCTGAATTTCTCGAACTGCCTGCACAGATGGGCGATCGGGACGTGCAGCTTTATCGCCGCAAAAATGGCGATGTCGGTATCCGTAATGAACTGTGGATCCTGCCAACCGTCGGTTGCGTGAACGGGATTGCTCGCCAGATTCAGCAGCGTTTCCTGAAAGAAACCAATGATGCTGAAGGTATCGACGGCGTTTACCTGTTTAGCCATACCTTCGGCTGTTCACAGCTCGGTCAGGATCACGAGAATACCCGCACGATGCTGCAAAACATGGTGCGTCACCCGAATGCCGGTGCGGTGTTGGTGATCGGTCTGGGATGTGAAAACAACCAGGTTGACGCGTTCCGCAGCACATTGGGTGGTTTTGATTCTGACCGCGTCACGTTCATGGTATGTCAGCAGCAGGACGATGAGGTTGAAGCCGGTCTGGAGCGTCTGCACACGCTGTATGAAGCGATGCGCCATGACAAACGCGAACCGGGTAAGCTGAGCGAACTGAAGTTTGGTTTGGAATGCGGTGGCTCCGATGGGCTGTCTGGTATTACGGCCAATCCGTTGTTAGGCCGTTTCTCCGACTATCTGATCGCCAACGGTGGCACGACTGTGCTGACCGAAGTACCGGAAATGTTCGGTGCGGAACGTATTCTGATGAGCCGCTGCCGTGATGAAGCCACGTTTGAGAAAACGGTGCACATGGTGAATGACTTCAAACAGTATTTCATCGCGCACAACCAGCCGATTTATGAGAACCCATCGCCGGGTAACAAGGCGGGCGGGATCACTACGCTGGAAGAGAAATCACTGGGCTGTACGCAAAAAGCGGGGCAGAGCAAGGTGGTGGACGTGCTGAAATATGGTGAGCGCTTACACACTCCAGGGCTTAACCTACTCAGCGCGCCGGGGAATGATGCTGTAGCAACCAGCGCGCTGGCGGGCGCGGGTTGTCATATGGTGCTGTTCAGTACCGGGCGCGGCACACCTTACGGCGGATTTGTCCCTACCGTAAAACTGGCGACCAACAGCGAGCTGGCGAAGAAGAAACCGCACTGGATTGATTTCGATGCGGGGCGTCTGATCCACGATATGCCGATGGATGAACTGCTAAGTCAGTTTGTGGAGCTGATTGTCGAGACTGCTGACGGTAAGCTGACGAAGAATGAAGTGAATGACTTCCGTGAATTAGCCATATTTAAGAGCGGTGTAACGTTGTAAATATCATCCATTCCAATTAAAATAAAACGGCGTTTCATTTTCATAATGGCGCCGTTTTTTTTCGCAGCAACTTTTTAGAGGCAGGGATCATGACACAGTATTGGATTGCCCAGTCTGTTGGTGTACTGGCGTTTCTGGTCGGTATCACCATGTTTTTCAACCGTAACGATAAAAAATTCAAAATACAGCTATCGGCATACAGCGCCGTGATTGGCCTACATTTCTTTCTGATGGGAGCAAATGCGGCGGGCGCCAGCGCAGTGTTGAACTCGGCGCGTACGCTCATTTCTCTGAAAACACACAATATTATTGTGATGTTTGTCTTTATTTCGCTCACGCTGCTGTTTGGTTTGTCGGGCATGCGTCATGCGATGGAACTGTTGCCGATAGCCGGTACGGTCGTCAGTACCTGGGCGCTGTTCCGCACCTCTGGGTTAACGACTCGCTGCGTGATGTGGTGTTCAACTGCTGGCTGGGTTGCGCACAATATCTGGCTGGGCTCGATTGGTGGATCGCTGATCGAAGGCAGCTTCCTGCTGATGAATGGCTTTAACATCATCCGCTTCTGGCGCATGCAGCAGCGCGGCATCGATCCTTTTAGCATAGAGAAGAAAGCATAATTTCAGGTTTTGCTTTGGTCGAGATGCGGAAGTAAATCTGTTTTCTACATAACTAAGTTCCTCCTTCTGCGAGGAGCTGCTTCTTAGTCATATTTTTATGCAGATGTGGAAAGGGTTTCGTGCGCCACAATACCGCCATTTTCATGCTACCTCGTAGCACGCGCCCGACACAGGGCGGCTAAGTCGCCGTCGCCCTGTGAACCCTGGCTTCCGGCTAAATTATGTCGCTGCGCGATACCTTCGTCGGTATCAGGCTTAACGGACCGCTTGCGACACGTTCCCGACGTGGCGCAAGCTTTCGCCGCATCCATGCGGCTCATCCTAAGCATGCTATCTCCTCAGCATAATTTCTTATGCCGAATGACTGACAACAGACTTGCGCTACTACACTACGCGTGGCTAAGAGGCCGCCTATCGAAGGGGGGAGCTACCCCCTAAATAGATTACAGCAGATTCAAACGCTCTTTTTCCGCCAGTTTGGCATCTTCCGCGTGGCACACGGCGGCGATGAACATCACATCCGTTGAGGAGTTCACCGCAGTTTCTGCCGAGTCCTGCAAGACGCCGATGATGAAGCCAACCGCAACGACCTGCATGGCGATATCGTTGGAAATACCAAACATGCTGCACGCCAGCGGGATCAGCAACAGTGAACCACCTGCTACGCCCGATGCGCCACAGGCACACAGCGATGCCACGACGCTGAGCAGAAGCGCCGTCGGCACGTCGATCTGAATGCCCAACGTATGTGCGGCGGCCAGCGTCAGTACCGTGATGGTAATCGCTGCACCTGCCATATTGATGGTGGCACCCAGCGGGATGGCGACGGAATACGTGTCTTCATCCAGATTCAACTTGCGGCACAGCTCCATATTTACCGGGATATTAGCGGCGGAACTGCGGGTGAAGAAGGCGGTCACACCGCTCTCACGCAGGCAGCGCAGCACCAGTGGATAAGGGTTGCTGCGAATCTTCCAGTAAACGATCAATGGGTTGACCACCAGCGCGACCAGCAGCATGCCGCCGATCAGTACCATCAGCAGATGAGCATAGCCCCACAGTGCACCGAAGCCGGTTTCCGCCAGCGTTGACGCCACCAGACCGAAAATCCCCAGCGGCGCGAAGCGAATCACCACGCGCACAATCATGGTGACCGCGTTGGAGGCATCGTTAATCATGTTCTTTGTGCTATCTGAACCGTGACGGAACGCAATGCCTAGCCCAACGGCCCAGACCAGAATACCGATGTAATTCGCATTCAGCAGCGCGTGAATTGGGTTGGCGATGACGCTCATCAACAGCCCCTCCAGCACTTCGACAATACCTGACGGCGGCGTGATGTCGGCGGCCTGCGCGTTGAGCGCGAGCGTGGAAGGGAAGAGGACGCTTAGCACGACGGCAATCAGTGCCGCAGAGAAGGTGCCGATGAGATAGAGAAACAGCACAGGGCGGATATTGGTTTTCTGCCCTTGCTGGTGGTTGGCGATAGAGGCCATGACCAGAACCAATACCAAAATCGGCGCGACGGCTTTCAGTGCGCCGACGAACAGCGTTCCCAATAAACCGGCAGCCAGCGCGGCCTGCGTAGATAGAGAGGCCAGAATAATACCGGCCGCAAGCCCCAGAAGGATCTGTTGAACCAGACTACCGCGAGTAATGTATTGCAAAAAGCGAGACTGTTGAGTTTCCATAATTTTGACGGTGTAACCGTTCCGTTTAGTGATTGTGTGTACGGAGCTGACACCTCTGGCATGTGCCGGGTGGTTTTTTCTTTCCGTAACTAAATGTGTTTGCATGTATCAGTATATGAAAATTTACTTTTGAGAAAAGCGATGATGTGGTTTTTTATGACGGACATCCTTGTCCGTCACCCTTCGGGCCGTTGCTGCGCAACGTTGAAAAACGCTCCCGACGTTTTTTTATGACGGACATCCTTGTCCGTCACCCTTCGGGCCGTTGCTGCGCAACGTTGAAAAACGCTCCCGACGTTTTTTTATGACGGACATCCTTGTCTATCACCCTTTTGGCCGTTGCTGTGTAGCACTGATTTTCGCGCAGAACGTGCGTGGGAATGATTGAATATGGAAACTTGAATGAGGGAAGACATCTCCGCACAGCGGGAGCCGTGCGGAGAGGAAGAAAAGGATTAACGCTCGGCGCGTTTGTTCACCCAGACGTTGATCAGCATGGTAATGATCAGGATGCTGGCAACGACGCCCAGAGAAATCGCCACTGGAATATGGAAAATGTCGATGAGCATCATCTTGGTACCAATGAAGATCAGGATGACGGCCAGACCATATTTCAACAGCGAGAAGCGTTCAGCCACACCAGCCAGCAGGAAGTACATCGCACGTAGGCCCAGAATAGCGAACAGGTTAGACGTCAGCACAATAAAGGGATCGGTCGTAACGGCGAAAATAGCCGGGATACTGTCAACGGCGAAAATCACGTCGCTGATTTCAACCATAATCAGCACCAAAAACAGCGGCGTGGCAAACAGTATGCCGTTACGACGGACAAAGAATTTATCGTTCTCGATGCTATCCGTCATGCGCAGATGGCTACGCAGCCAGCGCACCAGCGGTTTGTCACCGATCGCTCCATCACCTTCTTTAGCCAGTGCCATTTTAAGACCGGTGAACAGCAGGAACGCGCCGAACACATAGAGCAGCCACTGGAATTGTGTGACGAGCCAACTGCCGCCAAACACCATCAGCGTTCTGAGAACGATGGCACCCAGCACGCCGTAAATAAGCACGCGACGTTGGTATTGCGGAGGAACGGCGAAGTAGCCGAAGAGCATCAGCCAGACGAAGACGTTATCGACGGCTAGCGCTTTCTCGATCAAATAACCGGTCAGGAAGGCCAGCGACTGTGCGTTAGCGACTTCGCGGCCTACTGTGCCGTCCAAATACCACCAGAAACCGGCGTTGAACAGCAGAGAAAGCGTGACCCAGATGATCGACCAGACGGCAGCCTGTTTGAACGTCATTACCGTCGACCCTTTGCGCCCTTGATAGAGCAGGTCGATGGCCAGCATCACTATAACAATGGCAGCGAAGCTGCCCCATAACCATGGCGTGCCGATGGTGTGCATAGCAAGATCCTTAAATAGAAACAAAAACGGCCAACATCGGAAGGACGCTGGCCGCTTGTTATTAAAGCTGCAAATGCACCTCGCCTCCCGGCAAGGTCTCACTTACAACGTTAATGAAGCTGTTTCATTAAGAATCAAGCTTTTCATCAAAGTTGCCCAGTAACCGGATGCGGTAAGCATCGTAATGACGATTAGCTGGCGGAAAAGTTACTCCCCTTTGCCTGACAGAAGATAGGTGAAAAGATGATCTTGGTCAAATAATTATCACCGTCTTATTCCGCATTTCCCGGCGTCGCGGCATCGGCAGGAAACACGACACCCGTTTGGCGGCGAATTTCCGTCAGCAGTCCAGCAACGGTGCGTGATCGTGCCAGTTCTGCATGGTTGATGTCGTTATCGTTCACCAGTGTGGCAAAGGTTTCTGCTTCGTACAGCATGCTATTGATATGCTGTGGCTGGCTGAGATCTAACTGCTTGCCTTCACGCGGGATGAATTTCACGTTATGGCATTCGGAGACTTTTTCAATCACCAGCGAACCGTCTTCCCCTTGAATTTCGCTGGGAATGGCGGAGTGGCTGACTTTGGAATGGACGATGGTGACATCGAAATCGCCATAATTCAGGATGATGCTGCCGTGTGCGTCCACACCGCTTTCCAACAGCGTCGCGCTGGCCTGCGTAGTACAAGGCTCTCCCCACAGCGCCACGGCGAAGGCCAGACAGTAGTAGCCGATATCCATGATGGAACCGTTGGAAAACGCCGGATTGAACGTATTCGGGTTCTCGCCAGCCAGATAGCGCGGGTAGCGTGAGGAATACTGGCAGTAGCTCAGCACCACTTTACGCAATCTGCCGACTTTCGGCAGTGCCTGCTGCACCACGCTAAAGTTAGGCAGGCTGGCAGTTTTAAACGCTTCAAATAGCACCACCTGATTTTCTCTGGCACAGGCGATCATTTGTTCGACTTCATAGCGGTTGGACGCCAGCGGTTTTTCACAGATGACATGCTTACCGTGGCTCAGGAAGAGCAGGGCCTGTTCGCAGTGCAGTGAGTTAGGGCTTGCCAGATACACGGCGTCGATAAGGTCGGATTTCGCCATGGCTTCCAGTGAATCAAAGAGCGTATCCACCATGTAATCGGCTTGAAATGGCTGTGCTTTTTCTGCCGTTCGGGAATAGATGGCGGTGAGCTTCAATTTGCCAGTTTCATGGGCGGCATCAACAAACTGACGGGTGATCCAACTGGTTCCTACAATAGCGAAGCGAATCATAAGCGTTTGGTATCCTGAGGGCATCGGTGATGAATAGGCAGATTATCACGGTGAAATGACAAGGCAACGTCAATCATTTCCCTTTCTGGCAGAGAAAAGCATTTACTGATGGGCTATTTTAAGGGATAAACAGCGCAAATTTTATGATGTAGGAGAGGCTAATGAGCCAACTCGAATTGGAAACGTGCAACCTGACGTTGGTGCGTTACCCTCAGGTCGCTGAAAACTCGGCGCTACAGGCGTGGGATGCCGCAGATGAATACCTGCTGCGTGAACTCGGCACCATGGAAATCGCGCCGGGTCCGCGCCTGATTTTCAATGATACGTTCGGTGCGCTGGCCTGCGGTTTGCAAGCGCAGTCGCCTGTCAGTATCAGCGACTCTTATCTCAGCCAACTGGCGACGCGGCATAATCTGGAACTGAACGGCTATGATGCCGATGCGGTAACGCTGTTGGATAGCATGGCAGAGTTGCCTGATGCGCCTGCTCTGGTGGTAATGAAAATACCCAAGACAATCGCGCTGCTGGAACAGCAGTTGAGAATGTTGCGTAAGGTGGTCACGCCGCAAACGCGTATTATTGCCGGGGCGAAGGCGCGGGATATTCATACTTCTACGCTGCAGCTGTTTGAGCGCGTGATGGGGCCGACGAAAACCTCGCTGGCTTGGAAAAAGGCGCGTCTGGTTCACTGTGAGTGGGCGGAGCTCAAAGTCAGTGAGCAGTCACTTACTACTGAGTGGGAGCTGGATGGTTACGGCTATCGTATTCAAAACCATGCTAACGTGTATTCGCGTAATGGGTTGGATATCGGCGCACGTTTCTTTATGCAGCATTTGCCGGAACAGATAGACGGTAAGATCATCGATCTCGGTTGTGGCAACGGTGTCATTGGGTTGGCCGCGCTGAAAGCCAACCCGGACGCCACCGTCGGCTTCTTTGATGAATCCTACATGGCGGTGGCCTCGAGTCAGATTAACGTTGAGGTTAACTGCCCGGAGGATGTCGAGCGCTGTAGCTTCGTGGTGAACAACGGGTTGTCCCGCGTTAGGCGCGATACATTGCAGGCAGTGCTGTGTAATCCGCCATTTCATCAGTTACAGGCTGTGACCGATGAAATCGCCTGGCAGATGTTTATGGATGCCCGCCGTTGCCTTCAGGTTGGTGGAGAGCTGCGTATCGTGGGTAATCGCCATCTGGATTACTTCCACAAACTGAAGCGTTTGTTCGGCAACTGTGAAACGATCGCAAGCAACACGAAGTTCGCCGTGCTGCGTGCGGTTAAAACGAATTCGTCCCGTTAAGCTGTTTCTGCCTAAACTACAACGTTAACGCTAGCCGGGTGGCCTGATCGATTGCCCGGCGAGCGTCTAATTCCTGTGCCACATCTGCACCGCCAATCAGATGAACATGACACCCTGCAGCCAGTAAGGGGTCATACAGTTTTCGGTTAGGCTCCTGACCAGCACAAATAATGATGTTATCCACCGGCAGACAGCGCGTTTGCTGGTCGTGGATAATGTGCAGCCCCTCATCATCAATATGGTGATATTCCACGCCGCCCAGCATCGTCACACCGTGGCGCAGCAGCGTAGTGCGGTGTATCCAGCCTGTCGTTTTCCCCAAATTTTCGCCGGGCTTGCCCGTCTTCCGCTGTAATAAGGTAATGTCCCGTGAGTGAGGCAGCTCGTTAGCGTGATGGGGCAACAAACCGCCTCGGTGCTGTAACTGCTTATCAATCCCCCATTCCGCATAAAAGTCGCCGTCCAACTGAGAAGTGAGGGGGTTGGGACGATGGTTGTGATTAAGGAGATAGTGCGCAGTATCAAACCCGATGCCGCCTGCACCGATGATCGCCACGCGTTTGCCGACTGGCTTTTTGTCGTGCAGTACGTCCAGATAGCTCAGCACGCTAGGGTGATCGATGCCAGCAATCGCGGGGATTCGTGGCACGATGCCAGAGGCCAGAATGATGTCATCAAAACCGAGTAAATCAGCGGTGGTTGCTTGAGTGCTCAGGCGAAGCGTGACGCCGTGCAGTTCTAGCTGTCGACGGTAGTAGCGCAGCGTTTCATAAAATTCCGCTTTACCGGGAATCTGTTTGGCAATATTGAACTGTCCGCCGATATAGGAAGACGCTTCAAACAGCGTGACCTGATGGCCGCGTGCGGCGGCGTTGACGGCAAAGGCCATGCCTGCGGGACCAGCGCCGACTACCGCAAAGCGTTTACTGACTCGCGCGGGTTGGATAGGTAGTTCGGTTTCATGGCAGGCGCGTGGGTTGACCAGACAAGAGGTGACCTTGCCAGCGAAAATCTGATCGAGGCAGGCCTGATTGCAGCCGATGCAGGTATTGATTTCATCGGCACGCCCTGATTGTGCTTTTGCCACCAGTTCGGCATCGGCGAGAAAAGGACGCGCCATCGATACCATGTCGGCGCAGCCCTCAGCCAGCAACTGTTCCGCCACGCTGGGATCGTTAATACGGTTAGTGGTAATCAGCGGGATGCGGACTTTCCCCATCAGCTTCTTTGTCACCCAGCCGAATGCGCCGCGTGGCACCAGCGTGGCGATAGTCGGAATTCGCGCTTCATGCCAGCCGATACCAGTATTGATGAGGGTGGCACCCGCTTGTTCAATTGCCTGTGCCAGTTGAACAATTTCCTGCCAGCTTGAGCCTTCTTCTATCAGGTCGAGCATAGACAAGCGGTAGATCAGGATGAAATCAGGCCCCGTTCGTTCCCGTACGGCACGGACAATTTCAAGCGCGAAACGGCAGCGGCGTTGAAAGTCACCGCCCCATTCGTCATCGCGATGATTGGTATGCGTCACCAGAAACTGATTAATCAGGTAACCTTCCGAGCCCATAATTTCCACACCATCGTAACCTGCTTGCTGCGCTAGCCCGGCACAACGGGCAAAGTCGGCGATGGTTTGCACAATATCCTGCGTACTCATTGCACGTGGCGCAAAGCGGTTAATCGGTGCCTGAATCGCTGATGGTGCAACCGGATCGGGCTGATAGCTGTAGCGTCCGGCGTGGAGAATCTGCAGCGCGATTTTCCCTCCGGCGTCGTGTACCGCCTGTGTCAGAACCTGATGATGCGCCAACTGTGCGTTGTCGTGCAGAGTCGCGCCCCCTTTGGCGACGGCGCCTTTTTCATTTGGCGCAATACCGCCCGTAACAATCAGGCCAACGCCGCCCCGCGCGCGCTCGTGGTAAAATGCCGCCAGCCTTTCGGTGCCATCTGAGTGTTCCTCCAAACCGGTATGCATGGATCCCATCACAACGCGGTTCTTTAACGTCGTGAAGCCAAGATCAAGTGGGGAAAGCAGCGTAGGGTAGGCAGTCATTACACTCTCCGGCGAAGTTAACTGGTCTGATGAGTTATGGTGTTCAATCTAGCCGTAATTGAGTGAGTTGTGAAATTTATGTTTATTTATTGTGATTAATGTCATTGCCGATTGTAGGGGGAACCGCGCGTACGCAAGGGATCGTGCGCTGGAATGTTTGTTGTCAGGGGCGTGTGACATTATAATCCGCGGGTTTATTGGGCAAAGGTATCGTTATGCGGGTGGAAGAGTTGGAATATCGGCTGGATAGCGCGCTTCAGGCGTTAGAGCAAAGCGTTCAGCGTCAGCAGCAGACATGGCGGCAGGAACATCAGTCCCTTCAGCAGCAGTTGCTTCAGGCTCAAGAGCGTGATGCTTACCTTTGTACGCAGATTGAACGGCTTTCTGCACAGCTTAGCTCAATGGATAGTTCGCCGGAGCGAAATCCGCTGATTCAAAAAATGAAAGTCATTCATGCCCACCTTGATGCGTTGGCACAAGACGCTACCGCCTTTAGGCGTTCACTTCCGTAAGCGCACTGCCAGCATTTTTACGCTATTGGCTCGTGGTGCTGTAAAAAAGCACCAAGGGTAAAGCAGTAATATCGTGCCACGTTGTTCACGTAATACTCCCGCTCCTTACACAATTCCTCCTCATTCTCCACAATTGCCGCAAATGTGGAGCCGACACTTGCAGAGATTTACCCTTACTCTAATTAACTGAAGGTGTTGGGCCTATACTTTCTCTCGTAGCACGGCACTCGCCGTCGACAAGTCAATTCAGAGAGAGGAATAAAATATGCGTAAACTCACTGCAATGCTGGTTGCTTCTTCTTTGGCATTGGGCGCGGCAGGTCTCGCGCATGCTAATGAAGCACCGAAAGGTCCTGGCTCGGAACACAAGATGATGATGAAAGAGGGTCGGGAGCATCGTGGCATGATGGGGCCGGATGCGATGTTTAAGGAGCTGAATTTGACGGAAGCGCAGAAGCAGCAAATTAAAGACATCATGAAAGATTCCCGCGAGAAAATGCACAAAGCTATGCAGGATGATCGTCGTGATATGCATAGCCTGGTTGCATCAGATACGTTTGATGCCGCGAAAGCACAGGCCCAGTTGGATAAAGCCGATGCCGTACACAAGGCCAGAATGCTGAGCGGGCTGGAAACCAAAAACAAAATTTACAATGTTTTGACGCCAGAGCAGAAGAAGCAGTACAACGACAGTTTTGAAAAACGACTGACTCAACCGCCAAAACCTGACGGCAAGCCCGTTCCTGCGGAATAATTCGTTCACACGATACCTGAGATACCTAAGTTAGTAAGACCACCGGATTGACGTATTACCTCACGGGGAATGCATCAGTCCGGTGGTTTTTTTATTTATTTTCCCCTCATCCATCACACTGTGAGTAGGGAAATGATTAATGTTATTCTCACGGGAGACAGCAGGCGGGACTATTGGATAGCGGGCGGTAAAGGACAGATGAATAACGATTTGACGTTGAAAACTATAAAATTCATGCCGCTTCTGTTTCTGACCACTCTAATAGTGAGCTGTCTGGGATTTCGGTTTCGAGTGCTGGATGAACTGTCGCTGTTTTGGCCCGCTAATATGCTGGTTTTTTGTCTCATGATTAGTTTCAGGGCCAGAAAAGGGACGATAAAAGGTAAAACATTCTCGATCGGTATGGGTTTTTTAGTGGGCTATGCGGCGATGCTGTCGGCAGCGTTACTGATGGATAATAACTCGCCATTAAAAACCAAGGTACTGTTATGTTTGTGCAATATTATCTTTGTGGTGGCGGCCTGGTGCGCCTTTTGCCTGATGTGCCGGTTTACCGGAAAGTGGTCGACATTTGAAAAATTCAGCAAGTATTACGTCTATATTATTTTCGCTTCGACGTTTGTAGGCGCGTTCTCATCAGGTGTGGCTTATGGATTCTATGCGTATGTCTACGATGTTGGGAATCACTATGATGAATTTATGGACTGGTTCAGTGAACAACTGGGAACCGGTATTATTCTCGCGTTCTTTTTCCTGCGGGGTAAAGACATCCTGCGGGCGCTACGGAATATTCCGCTTTGTCCTAAGCACATCAGAGAAAATATTTTTCCCTTTCTGGTCTTCATTATTTTCTTATTGGTTAGCCTGTTTTTTCTGGACGCCAGTCTTATTACACTGTCCGTTATTCCACTTACGCTGTGCGCGTTCAATTACTCTTTCCCGATTATGTCGTTGCTCTGTGCGATTACGGGCGTAATACTAAATTATCTCTATATTAATCAGGTCGGTATACTCATAGATTCAAATTCCGAAGCGTACATTAATTCGTTTCTCACCACGGCACGGCTGAATATAGCGATGCTCATTATGGCGATGTTAAGCGTCTCGCATTTTGTCTCGATGAACCGGCGACTGATTAAAATCATCGAAGGTAACAGCCTGAAGGATGCACTTACGAATACCTTCAATCGTCGCGCTTTTCTCAGTATGTTGAACGTGAGACAGGGCGTGCTGATGAATAAGAGAAAACGTCAAATAACGCTGCTATTTCTGGATATCGATTATTTTAAGCAGGTCAACGATACCTACGGCCATGCCTGTGGTGATGAATTGATCGCCAGCTTTGCCCGTATGCTGAGCGCCAATATTCGACCGAGCGACATTCTTTGCCGCTGGGGCGGGGAAGAGTTCATTATTGCGGCTTACGACCTGACGGATGAGCAGTCTGAAGCCATGGCTGAAGCGCTGCGGCGTCTTACGGAATCCACTCCGCTTATGCTGTCCGATGGTCGGGAAATTTACTTTACTGTCAGCATCGGCGTTGCCATTTTTTCTCAGTATGAAGGCGGCAATATTTACGATCTCATCGGGCTGGCGGACGAGCAACTCTATAAAGCGAAGGCTCAGGGGCGTAATTGCGTTTGCATGCGCTTGGCCGAGGGCGTCTGAATCTTTTCTTGACCTTCCCCTTACTGGAACGTCTACCCTCAAAAAGCACTGTGACTGATTGAGAGGTTGTGATGAAGAAAGTCCATTTGTTAGTAACGGCGACCTTGCTGGTTCCATTTCTCTCGTTTGCTGCTGACAGCGCCCATAGCGGCCATGGTTCAACGAACGGCGAGTCGTCTTCCCAACAGGCATATACGAAAGGCATGGATGCGATGCATACCGAGATGATGGAAGGTATGAAGTCCAGCGACCCTGATATTGCCTTCGCCAAAGGGATGATTGCGCATCACCGTGGCGCAATTGATATGGCGAAGACGGAACTGCAATACGGCAAAGACCCGGAGCTGCGCAAGCTGGCGGAAGAGATTATCAAAGCCCAGCAGCCGGAGATCGACCAAATGGAAGCCTGGCTGAAGAAGCAGGGCAAACAGTAAATTTGCCGATGGCGTTTCTTTGAGAAGCGCCATTTTGTTTTTACGGCGTCATTGAGTCGTGGATTAGGCAGCTTTGCCTGATTGGCAGAAATTTAGTGACTGTTTTCACAGAATAAAACGTAGAGATAGCTTTCTCTGCGTTAACTTGTTAGAAAACAGGAAAGGACGTCACCAGAATTTTCTGGGCGAGACCTGGATAAAGCAGCGTAGGTAACACGCTGCTTTATCTAGGTTTTTTTTTGCTTATTTTCCAGCTGGCCAGCGGATAACAAGCGGGATGACGTGTATTAGGCAGTCGCAGCCATTGACGAAACGGGAAGTCATTATGAATAGCAAAGTGCTCGCTGAAAATATTCTGGAGTTAGTCGGAGGGGAAACCAACGTTTCTACTCTGGTGCATTGTGCAACACGCTTGCGCTTTAAGATTGTTGATCACGGTAAAGTGGATGTGGCTGCGCTGGAGGCGTTAGAAGGCGTCATTACGGTAATCAATGCTTCCGGGCAGTTGCAGGTGGTTATAGGGAATCGGGTGCCGGAGGTTTACCGGGCCTTTGGGCCGATCTCTACATTGCTGGAAGACGGCGACGGAAAACGCCAGACGGCGGAAAGTGATCAATCGACGTCTGCGATGGGACGATTGATCGATCTGGTTGCCGGCATCTTCACCCCCTTACTGGGAGCGATGGCGGCAGCGGGGGTGCTGAAAGGGGTGCTGGCTATCGTGATTGCGCTCGGCTGGCTCAATACCAAAGAAAGTACCTATGTCATCCTGCATGCGGCGTCCGACAGCCTGTTCTATTTTTTGCCGATGCTGTTGGCGATTACTGCTGCGCGTAAATTCGAAACCAACATTTTTGTGGCGGTGTCGATTGCTGGTGCACTGGTTTACCCGACGATTCAGGGGTTGTTTGATGCTGGTCAGCCTGTGACATTCTTCGGCCTGCCTGTCGTGATGATGAAATACACCTCCTCGGTGATACCGATTATCTTCAGCGTGTGGTTAATGTCGTATATCGAGCGTTTCCTGAATCGCCATATTCACGAAAGCGTGCGCAATATTCTGACGCCGTTCTTCCTGCTGGTGCTGATGGTGCCGCTAACGCTGATGACCATCGGGCCGATTGGGATTTCGGCCAGTAAGCTCATTGCGTCGGTGTTCGTCAATATCTATGAATTCAACCCGATTATTGCCGGGGCGCTTATGGCGGCGTCATGGCAGATCTTAGTGATATTTGGTGTGCACTGGGGCTTTGTCACCGTCTTTATTAACGATCTCTCGGTTATGGGTCACAGTTATCTTAAAGCGGCTTCCAGCCCGTCAGTTTTTGCCCAATCCGGTGCGCTGCTGGGCGTGATGGTGCGAACCAAAGATAAAAAGCTCAAAGCGCTGGCGGGTAGCACCTTTATCGCGTCGCTGTTTGGCATTACGGAACCTGGTGTTTACGGCGTCACATTGAAGCTGAAAAAACCGTTTATCTGCGCGGTGATTGCTGCTGCGCTGGGTGGCGCTATCGTTGGCTATGCGAAAAGTTCGGCGGTTTCGATGGGGATGCCCGGCTTGCTGACGTTGCCGATTTTCTACGGAGAAGGCTTTGTCGGATTCCTCATCGGCTGTGCCATTGCTTTCGTAGCAAGCTTTGTACTGACGTTGATCGTCGGGTTTGACGATCCCGTCCCGCCTGCGGAGAAAGCGTCAACGCCAACGCGTTCGCCATCTACGACACCTGCTGCGCCAGTAGTACGCCAGAACACAAATGCCCTACCGCTGAAAGAGGCTCCGGCGACGGCTGAACCGCTGGGATCGCCAGCAAAAGGTGAGTTGATCCCATTGGAAGAGGTGAACGACAAAGTGTTCTCTTCTGGCGTCGTCGGGCAGGGCGTTGCTATTCTTCCGCAGGAAGGCCGTATCTATTCGCCAGTGGACGGCATAATTGCCAGCACGTTTGCCAGCGGCCATGCCGTCGGTATTCTTTCGCAGAAGGGGGCGGAGATCCTGATTCATGTTGGTATCAATACGGTACAGCTGGAAGGTCAGCATTATCAGATGCACGTTGCAGAAGGCGACAAGGTGAAAAAAGGCCAACTGCTGCTGGAGTTCGATCTGGAAGCGATCCAGAAGGCGGGCTACGACACGGTGACACCTATGGTCATCACGAATGCGGAAGAATATCGCGTATTCAGCCTTGGCGCTGCACGCCAGCCGCAGGCCGGAGAGACGATCATCGTGCTGGCTCATGTTTAATTATCTAATAAACCAGACGGCGCGGTGTGAACGTGCCGTCTGGTTTTCTCGACAGTTACAACGATTTTCCGTTACTGCTAATCACATCCTGATACCAGTAGAAGCTGTCTTTGCGCCGGCGTTCCAACGTGCCTTTGCCTTCATCATCACGATCGACATGAATAAAGCCGTAGCGTTTTGACATCTGCGCCGTGCCTGCGCTGACTAGATCGATCGGCCCCCAACTGGTGTAGCCAAGCAGTTCGACGCCATCGTCGATGGCTTCACGTACTTGAATCAGATGACGACGCAGATAATCAATGCGGTAGCTGTCGTGAATGCTGCCATCGTCTTCCACCACGTCGCGTGCGCCTAACCCGTTTTCCACGATGAACAGCGGCTTCTGATAGCGGTCATACAGCTCATTCAACAGGAAACGCAGGCCTTCGGGGTCGATCTGCCAGCCCCATTCGGACGCTTCAAGATGCGGGTTAGGAATCAGGCGGATGATGTTGCCGCGTGAAGACTGGTATTTTTCTGGTTCGAAGGTCGCACAGCCACTCATGTAATAGCTGAATGAAACAAAGTCTACGGTGTGGCTCAGATCGTCTTTGTCCTGCGCGGTAATCGTGAGTTCGACATCATTTTCCCGGAAATAACGCTGAATCCACGCCGGATAGGTGCCGCGAACTTGCACGTCACCGAAGAACAGCCATTCCCGATTCTTGTTCTGCGCTTCCAGTACGTCTTTCGGATGACAGGTCATGGGGTAGCGCACCGCGCCCAGCAGCATATTGCCGATTTTGGCATCAGGGATGATGTCGTGACAGGCTTTCACCACGCGTGCACTGGCAACCAACTGATGGTGGATGGCCTGATAAATATCCTGTTTTGAGGGTTCGCCGCTTAGCCCGATACCCGTAAAAGGCGAGTGCAGCGCCATGTTGATTTCATTGAAGGTCAGCCAGTGCTTCACCTTGTCTTTGTAGCGGCTAAAGACGGTACGGGCATATTTCTCAAAATGGTCGATGACGGCGCGGTTGCCCCAGCCTCCCAGTTTTTTCACCAGACCGTATGGCATTTCATAGTGCGACAGCGTAATCAGCGGTTGAATATGATGCTTTGCCATTTCATCAAACAGGCGATCGTAAAAGGCCAAACCCGCTTCGCAGGGTTCTGCTTCATCACCTTCGGGATAAATACGCGTCCAGGCGATGGAGGTGCGTAACACCTTGAAGCCCATTTCGGCGAATAGCTGTATATCCTGCGGATATTGATGATAAAAATCGATTGCCCGATCTTTGATGCAGCTAATGCTCTCATCGCGTTCTGTCACCGGACCATGCACGCCCTTTAGCTGAAGATCGGAGGTCGACACGCCTTTGCCGTCTTCATTCCATGCCCCTTCAACCTGATTTGCTGCGACTGAACCGCCCCATAAAAATCCGTCGGGGAATGCTTTCATGGTATTTCTCCTCATCGTTTTCTACATCATTACGCTGCGCCAGATGGTGGCCTCGCGCTGTCGCGCAGGGAATTACCTGACAACAGGCAAAAAAAAACTTGGGCAGAAGAGAGTAGTGCTACTCACTTCTGCCCAAGTCTCGCCCGCCATTGGCGGTAACGTCTTGTTGGAACACTATACAATCCTGAATCTCTGCGGCAATGCCCCTGTCTGGTTATGTGACTCCGGTCACGACATCTCTGTGGGTGTGATGTGTTGTTGCCAGCGTTAGGTGTTTTGCCCTAACGCCTGCTGATACGGTAATTACGCTTTCGCTTGCAGTGCCTTGACGACAGCTTCGCCGAGCGTTTTAGCGGATGCTGGGTTTTGGCCGGTGATCAGTCGTCCATCAACGACGACTTTATTTTCAAATATCGGGGCTTCTTCAAATGTTGCGCCATCCTTTTTCAGTGCGGCTTCAAGTTCAAAAGGCACAATCTTGTCGTAATGGCGGAATGCCTCTTCTTCTGCCGTAAACCCGGTAAGGTGACGCCCTTTAATTAACAACTCGCCGTTGCTGAGCTTCACATTCAGCAAGCCAGCCGGGCCGTGGCAGACCGCGCTGACGATGCCGTTGTTTTCATATGTTGTACGTACGATGTTGATCAATTCAGGGTTGTTGACGAAATCCCACATTGGCCCGTGTCCGCCGACGAGCAGGATCGCGGTGTACTTAGCAGGATCAACCTTCGCGAGTGGGAGTGAATTGGCCAGCTTGTTGCGATGCTCTGGGTTAGTCCAGAAATTCAGACTTGCCTGGTCTTTGAGATCGAACCCATCGAAGGGCGGTAATCCTCCTTTAGGGCTGGCAATATCGTAATCCAGCCCGGCTTTATCGAAGACTTCAACCGGATGAGTCAGTTCTGGAAACCAGAAACCGCCAACAAGCTCTGGCGTCTTTTTATCCAGGCTGGAGACGACAATTAATACCTTCTCTTCTTTCTGTGCGTTCTGCGCGAAAGTAGGGGAGGCTGCTGCAAATACAGCCATCGCGGCGATAAGGCCTGTACAGCGCTTTATTATTGACATAGAAAATTCCTTCAGCAGGTGGTGTCTGCTGACTATATCTGTGATAACTGGTTGAAAATAGACGGTAAAAATGGAACGTATTGTTTAATAAATCGATGTAATAATTTTGTATTGGCGTGAGAAACTGTCGTAAATTACGTTTGATAATCCCTGTATCGCATGACGATGAGGAATCCTAATGGGGCAATCCGATAGCTTTGATGGACTTGCAGAATTTCTGGCTATAGCGAAACGATTGAGTATTCGCAAAGCGGCGCTCGATCTGGGCAAGACGCCGGGCTCGGTGAGCTTGTCGCTCCAGCGACTGGAACATCGCCTCGGCGTGCCACTTTTCCACCGCACGACGCGCAAGATGGCACTGACAGAAGCGGGAGAAGACCTGTTACTGAAAATTGGACCTGCCGCACAAGCCATCGCGGCAGGTTTTGAAGATGTCGCGCAATCGGCAAAAAAACCGTCGGGGACGTTGAAGCTGATTGTAGAGCGTTTAGCGCTCCCCCATGTTATCGAACCGCTCATTCCAGCATTTCGTCAGGCGTGGCCGAATTTGAATGTCGATATCACGGTGAGTAATCGTCACGATAATTTCGTCTCTGAAGGCTATGATGCCGGCATCATGATCGGTTCGTACATCGAGCAGGATATGATCGCGATACGGCTCTCGCCGCCATTTAAGTGGGCAGTATTTGGATCGCCAGACTATTTTAAAGCGCATGGAAAGCCGAAAGTCACAAGCGATCTGGTGCATCACGAATGTATTCGCTTTCGCCGCCCTGAAAAGGGAGATGTTTATCGGTGGGAGTTTATCGAAAATAAAGAAAGTGTAAGAGTTGAACCAACGGGCACAATTACCGTCAACGATGGCGAGCTAATGCGTAGCCTTGCAGTGAGAGGCGTCGGACTTATTTACTCATCCACTTTCCATACCTCACGCGAACTTGCAAACGGCACGCTGGAAGCGGCATTACTCGATCTCTCGCCGGGAAACGATGGCCTTTTTCTCTATTTCTCAAAAGCCGCGAGGAATCAACCCAAACTGCGTGCATTTATCGACGTGTGTTCGCAGGTTGTTAGGACGTGAATTCTTCTACCCTAATAGTTTCGCAATGAAAATAACTCTGCAAAGCTCCCCTTTTCAGCGGCATGTACGCCAACAGCGGTAAACATCACAATACCGCTCAACACGCAGGTTAAAATCTTACTCATGAGTTCCTTTCAGATATTTATCGTAACTAGCGCTATTTTTATAGTGTATTTCTCTAAAAAATAAACTGATAACAGCACGTAGGAAAACGGTAGGTGCAATGAACGTGGAGTTTGTTGGGGCATTCTGCGGGGGTAAAGTATCTGAATTACTGTTTAGCGTAACGGTTAGATAGGGTAAAAGTTGTTGCTGTTGGTCATCTGAGAGTATAATTTTTACCACTTTTTTACACTCTATCCGGCTAAAATTCTTTGACAAGTTTTGAAGTTTTGCCGAGCGTGAACTTAGCCTAATGACAACATCGAATTCTCATCTTTCACACCCAAAGTACCGCCCCGACATTGACGGATTAAGAGCCGTTGCTGTTCTCTCTGTTGTGGCTTTCCACGCCTTTCCTGATTGGATGAAAGGTGGTTTTATTGGTGTTGATATCTTTTTTGTTATCTCCGGCTTTTTGATTTCCACCATTATTTTCGAGAATCTAGATAAGGGAACATTCAGCTTTTCTGAGTTCTATGCACGCCGTATCAAGCGGATATTTCCCGCCTTGCTACTGGTTTTGACTGTTTCTATTGTATTTGGCTGGTTTGCTTTACTTGCTGATGAGTATAAGCAATTAGGTAAGCATACAATGGCGGGGGTTGGATTTGTTTCCAACTTAGTGCTATGGGGCGAATCTGGCTATTTTGATAATGCCGCAGAAACTAAACCACTTTTGCACTTGTGGAGCTTAGGTATAGAGGAACAATTCTATTTTCTCTGGCCTTTGCTGTGTTGGCTTTTTTGGCGAATGAATTTTCGCCGAATCGCGTTACTACTTAGTTTTATTTTGGCTTCTTTTGTTCTGAATATTTATATGATAAGGAGCGATGGAGTCGCAACGTTTTACTCTCCATTTACCCGATTCTGGGAACTGTTGTTCGGTAGTTTATTGGCGTTTATCGTTCTTTATCACAAGAGCTTTGTCGATAAGTTTCAAAAAAATCAGTTTGTGATAAATGGCTTTTCACTATTTGGTTTTTTGATCTTGGGTTTTGGCTTTTTATCCATCAATAAAGATGCATACTTTCCTGGCTTTTGGGCTCTTATTCCCGTTATTGGTGCTGTTTTAATCATTTTTGCCGGCCCTAATGCGATGCTCAATCGTTTGTTTTTGAGCAATAAGATAGTGGTTTGGTTTGGTTTAATCAGTTTCCCTTTGTACCTATGGCATTGGCCGTTATTGACCTTTTTGAGAATTGTAGAAAGAGGCACGCCAGATCGTTTTTTGCGATTAGCCGCTGTCTTTTTATCGATCTTATTGGCCTGGCTTACGTATAAATTTGTTGAAGGGAAAATAAGAAAATCAAAGGGATATAAATTTGTTGGTACATTGGTTCTTTTAAGTGTTGTACTATTTTTATCTGGTTCTGCTGTTTTTTATAAAGATGGATTTGCAGAACGCAAGGCTGTGACAACGAGTGATTTTACCAAAGAGGTCCAGTATCAGTTTATGGGGCCAATATGGGCCTATACAAAGAATGATATTTGCCTGTCTGAATACCCTTATAAAGATCAGAATACACTCGCTTGGTGGTTCTGCATGAAGAGTGGGACTAAGCCGCCAACGATTCTTCTTTTGGGGAATAGCTACGCAAACCAGCTCTATCCTGGGTTCGCTAAAAATGAAAAGTTGAAGCACCAGACTATACTTTCGATAGGAACGTGTGGGGTTGGTTTTGATAACTCTGGTGACGATCCGAGAAGCCCTTGCTATGGCTCCAGGATAACCGATCAAGCAAAATTTATTGATGACATTATCAAGAGAACACCATCCATAAAATTTGTTATTTTAGACGGTTTGTCACGACAGCCATCTAGCGATGAGATTGCCAGAGTGGTTCAACGCATCGACTTCCTTGAAAAACAGGGGATGAAGGTTATTATTTTTACGCCACACATAAGACCGGGTTTTCATCCAAAGGCCTGCTTTAAATCGCCCCTTAAACAGCATCCAAAGGATTGCTTGGTTTCCTCTGATGTTCGTAGTTCTATTCTGAAAGATTTCAACCCACTGCTCGTGGCGGTTAATAAAACCCACCCCAGCGTGCTTGTTTTTGAACAGAATGATGTATTCTGCGATAGAAAGGACGGTAAATGTTCTTATGTTAAGAATGGCCTTCCATTATATCGTGACGAGGGCCATACCTCAGAATATGCTTCACTGCTGCTTCAGGATTACTTTACTAAGTGGGCATCGAGTCATGTTCCATCGATTCTCGATCCAGCGCCTGCCGACAATTAATAGTGTGAGTACATCTATTTTATTTTCACGCTTTTCTTGAGGTAGTCAGCTTTTCGGCTGGTATTTTCCACTACCAGCCTATGCCTATTCAGATATTCACGGGGCGCTTGCTGTTATAATCATACAGAGAGCACCCCGTGGTTCATTTGATTTTACTCCCCGTTTTGAACAGGTAAAAATCCAGTCTTTCTGTCTGGTATTTCCGGTTAAACCCTTCGATAAAAACACTCTGGTTGACTCGATTTGATAAATCTCAAGCCACGCCATTGAAATGGTAATGGCCGATATTGCGAATACTATGATGTGTTTTTCTCAATCGAGAGGCAGGCGAGTTAATGCTAGTGAGTCGTGGGTGAGGTAAAGCGCTGTGATGGTGTTTGCTAACCACTCATCCTGTTTGAAAACACCCTGGAAAAACAAAGGAGTCACGCTATTAACGCAACTCCTTGAATTTGGTGGCCCCTGCTGGACTTGAACCAGCGACCAAGCGATTATGAGTCGCCTGCTCTAACCACTGAGCTAAGGGGCCGAATGGGCGATGATTATACGGTAATGTGCAGGGGAAGGTCTATAGCCTATCTGCCGGGTGGTGATTTTATACTCAAGATAGCTTGTTGTTATTCTTATCAGAATTTACGATGGGCGTAGTCAACGGCGGTAGGGAAAGACATGATTACCGATATTCTAGCTATGAACCTTCAGGTTGTTTTCTGCGGTATTAACCCAGGGCTGTCGACGGCCCATCACGGTTATCACTTTGCTAATCCCAATAATCGCTTCTGGAAAGTGATTCATCAGGCGGGTTTTACCGAACGTTTGCTGACACCTGCGGAAGAACAGCATCTGCTGGACACGGGATGCGGCATCACCATGCTGGTGGAGCGTCCAACGGTCGAAGCAACCGAGCTGGGACGAGATGAGCTGCTACAAGGCGGGAATGCGATCGTTGAGAAGATGACGCGCTATCAACCGCGTGCGCTGGCCGTGCTGGGTAAGCAGGCGTTCAGTCAGGCGTTTGGTATCAAAAAGGTTTCATGGGGGCGTCAGGAGCGGCGTATTGGTGAGACGCAGGTTTGGGTACTGCCGAACCCTAGCGGGCTGAATCGTGCGACGCTGGAGTCGCTGGTGGCGTCATATCAGGAACTGCATCAGGCATTGCAGGATAACGTATAAGCGCGAGCTGAGTATTCTGACAGGCAAAAAATAACCCCGGCGAGCCGGGGTTATTTAGAGAGAAAGCTATTTAGCGTGGATTAGCTGAGAGATGAATTAATCATCCAGGAAGCTACGCAGCACTTCGGAACGGCTTGGGTGACGCAGTTTACGCAACGCTTTCGCTTCGATCTGGCGAATACGTTCACGGGTAACGTCAAACTGTTTGCCCACTTCTTCCAGCGTATGGTCGGTGTTCATATCGATACCGAAACGCATGCGCAGTACTTTCGCTTCACGCGCAGTCAGGCCAGCCAGTACGTCGTGTGTCGCAGAACGCAGGCTTTCCGACGTTGCGGAATCCAGCGGCAGCTCCAGTGTCGTATCTTCGATGAAATCGCCCAAATGTGAATCTTCATCATCGCCAATCGGGGTTTCCATTGAAATCGGCTCTTTCGCGATCTTCAGCACTTTGCGGATCTTGTCTTCTGGCATCAACATACGTTCAGCCAGCTCTTCCGGCGTTGGCTCGCGACCCATTTCCTGCAACATCTGACGAGAGATACGATTCAGTTTGTTGATCGTCTCAATCATGTGTACCGGAATACGGATAGTACGCGCCTGATCGGCGATAGAACGGGTGATCGCCTGACGGATCCACCAGGTCGCATAGGTCGAGAATTTGTAACCACGGCGATATTCGAACTTATCTACCGCTTTCATCAGACCGATGTTGCCTTCCTGAATCAGATCGAGGAACTGCAAACCACGGTTGGTGTATTTCTTCGCGATAGAAATAACCAGACGCAGGTTGGCTTCCACCATTTCTTTCTTGGCGCGGCGAGCTTTCGCTTCACCAATCGACATGCGGCGGTTGATGTCTTTAACTTGCTCGATAGTCAGACCAGTTTCTTCTTCGATCTGTTGCAGTTTTTGCAGGCTGCGGGTGACGTCTTCTTCAACATCATTCAGCTTTTCAGACCAAGGTTTGCCCATCGCTACTGCTGCGGCAAACCAGCTGTTGTTGGTTTCATTGCCAGTGAACATCGTGACGAAGTTTTTCTTCGGCATTTTGCACTGTTCAACGCACAACTTAATGATCAAACGTTCCTGAGTACGGACGCGATCCATCATGGAACGCATGCTGTTAACCAGGAAATCAAACTGTTTCGGCACCAGGCGGAACTGTTTGAAGACTTCAGACAGGTTCAGGATTTCCTGTGCTGCCAGCGCATGGCTACGACCGTGGGCTTTGATCACCTGGCGAGTCGTTTCATACTGCTCACGCAGTTCGGTGAACTTCTCACGTGCCAGCTCAGGATCGATGCTGTTATCGTCTTCTTCTTCTTCCTCGTCTTCTTCCTCGTCGTCATCGTTTATTTCTTCGCTCGAAAGCTCGGAACCAACGTGAGTCGCGGTAGGGGCAATGTCCTCTTCCGCATTAGGATCGACGAAGCCGATGATCAGATCGGACAGGCGGCTTTCGCCGGCTTCGACACGATCGTATTGTTCCAGCAGATAGGTAATGGCTTCAGGATACTCCGCGACAGAGCACTGAACCTGATTGATACCATCTTCAATACGCTTGGCGATATCGATCTCGCCTTCGCGCGTCAACAGTTCAACGGTACCCATTTCACGCATGTACATGCGAACCGGATCGGTGGTGCGACCAATTTCCGATTCAACACTGGATAGAACCTGCGCAGCAGCCTCTGCCGCATCTTCATCGGCATCATTGGTGTTTTCGGCTAGCAACAGATCGTCAGCATCCGGTGCTTCTTCCATCACCTGGATGCCCATGTCGTTAATCATCTGGATGATATCTTCGATCTGATCCGAGTCGATGATATCTTCCGGCAGATGGTCATTGACCTCAGCATAGGTCAGGTAGCCTTGCTCCTTACCACGGGTAACAAGCAGCTTCAGCTGTGACTGCGGGTTTTGCTCCATAAGACGGTATCCACACTTCAGAGTATTTGGGTTGGTGTCGGTCAGCGTAGTTCGCTAACAATAGCATTAGGGGTATTTTTCTTATCGCCGCGGCCCCTGCAGCGGCTCTTTGCAGGGATCAACCCTGCTATTTATCGGCAATTAAGCCTCTATATCAGTGTTTTCTGGTCAACGCCAGTTGCAACGACCAAAGCTCTTTTTTTTCTTTGGCGTTGAGCCCATGCGTTCTGTCACGGGCAATTAATGTTTCTTGTCGCTGTTTCAGCAGTTGATCGTAGAGCTCTGCCAGACTGATTCTGAACTTCTCGTCTAGCTCTTCCTCTTCGATCATATGGTTCCATGAAGCCATGGTTTCAAGCTGTTTGCGGTACGTGCTGTCGCGATATTTTTCCAACAGCAGACCCATATTCATTCCAGGGCTGGCATTACAGGTTTTCACCAAATCCTGAAAGAGCGATAAACCGGGAACTTTGTCTTCTTCAATCCCTTCCAGCGCGAGGTCAGGAACCTCGGCAGCCAGTCTCGGGTTTTGTACTAAAAGTCCTACAAGTATACGCATAGTTGTGACTTTTAGTTGTGGCGGCTGGTAGGACTGAGCCTGATCTGCCACTTTGGGCAGCAATCTGTCCAACTGACTGTCGTCCAAAATTCCCAGCTTGTTGCCGAGCTGCTGGCGTAAATACAGCCGCAGCGTTTCTCCCGGTACCTGACCTATCAGCGGTAACGCCAGCGTACTGAGCTTGGTACGGCCATCGGGTGAACTCATATCCACCTGCTGTTGCAGTGTTTCAAACAGGAACTGCGACAGCGGCAGAGCGTGTTCCATGCGCTGCTCAAATACGGCTTTGCCTTCTTTACGCACCAGTGTGTCGGGGTCTTCACCGTCCGGCAGGAACATAAAGCGTAGCTGACGACCATCATTCAAATAGGGTAGCGCAGTTTCCAGTGCGCGCCATGCTGCTTCGCGTCCGGCACGGTCGCCGTCGTAACAACACACCACTAGGTCTGTGGCACGAAATAGTAACTGAATGTGATCGGCTGTCGTGGACGTACCCAGCGAGGCCACCGCGTAATCAATTCCAAACTGTGCCAGCGCCACCACATCCATATAGCCCTCAACAACCAACAATCGCTTGAGTTCTGGGTGGTTTTGCTGTGCTTCATACAGGCCGTACAGTTGGCGACCTTTATGAAAAATCTCTGTTTCCGGCGAGTTAAGGTACTTTGGGGTACCGTCGCCTAATACGCGTCCACCGAAGGCGATGACTCGACCCCGTTTATCGCGGATGGGGAACATCACACGCTCGCGGAAGCGGTCATACGTTCGGCCCTGATCGTTAGTCACCAGCATGCCGGCATCGTTCAATGTGCTGCGATCGTCATTATTGCGGCCAAAGCGCTTTAAAACGTTATCCCAGCCGGGCGGAGCGAAACCAATCGCAAAATGGCTGATAACCTCTGCGCTTAAACCGCGCTGTTGCAGATACTGCAACGCTGATGTTCCGATCGATTGGCTCAGTGCTTGCTGATAGAACCCGCTGAGCTGTCCCATCAATTCGTACAGACTTTGCCGTTGGTGACGCTCTAACTGGGTTGGGCCTGTGCCAGTTTCATAAGGCACTTCGAGGCCGTATTGCGTGGCAAGTTCTTCAATGGTTTCAACGAATTCGAGACGATCGTAATTCATCAAAAAGTCAATGGCGTTGCCGTGTGCGCCACAGCCAAAACAGTGATAGAACTGTTTGTCACCGTTTACGGTGAATGAGGGGGTTTTTTCGTGATGGAACGGACAGCACGCATGGTAGTTTTTGCCCTGCTTTTTCAGTTTGACGCGCGCGTCAATGAGATCGACGATGTCGGTGCGAGCCAGCAGGTCATTAATAAATACGCGTGGGATTCGTCCAGCCATAAGCCCCTGGTGTATACCTTTCTGTAACGTGGTTACATTGGATATAGCTTATAAACGACAACAAGCCGCGCTTCCTTTAGGAAAGCACGGCCTTCGTATGCAACTGCTAAGTCTGCGGATTAATCACGCGTTGGAGGGAAACCCTCCTGAAAATTAATACAGACGAGTGCGGCGTGCGTTTTCTCGAGCCAATTTCTTCGCATGACGTTTCACTGCAGAAGCTTTGGCGCGCTTACGTTCGGTCGTTGGTTTTTCATAAAACTCACGACGACGAACTTCAGCCAGAACGCCCGCTTTTTCACAGGAACGTTTGAAGCGACGCAGAGCTACGTCGAACGGCTCGTTTTCACGTACTTTAATTACCGGCATGTGCCTCTCACCTCAATAAATTCGGTTTGCCGCTGGCCTTGTGCCAGCCTTTTCAAAATGGTGCGGAATTCTACTGCAAACGTGACGCCTTTGTAAAGCATTGCGGTGATCATAAAACACCCAACCGCGGCCAGCGCAGAAATCAGGTCGCTTATGGTAGACTATCCGCAGTTTGAAGCAAGCGGCATTTTACGAATGCTCGTATCGTCATCAAAGTAGGAACAGCAATGCGCGTATTGGGTATCGAAACATCCTGTGATGAAACCGGAGTGGCTATTTATGACACGGAAGCGGGTTTGCTCGCCAATCAGCTATACAGTCAGGTCAAATTACATGCTGATTACGGTGGCGTAGTACCTGAGCTCGCCTCACGCGATCACGTGCGCAAAACGGTTCCTCTGATTCAAGCGGCGCTGCGTGAAGCCAGGTTACAGGCTGACGATATCGATGGTGTGGCTTACACCGCTGGCCCTGGTTTGGTTGGTGCGCTATTGGTGGGCGCGACGGTCGGCAGGTCGTTGGCGTTCGCCTGGGGTGTATCAGCGGTTCCTGTACATCATATGGAAGGGCATTTGCTGGCGCCGATGCTGGAAGATAACCCACCAGCGTTCCCCTTCGTTGCGCTGCTGGTTTCTGGTGGTCATACGCAGCTCATCAGCGTGACAGGCATTGGCGAATACCGCTTGCTGGGCGAGTCGGTTGACGATGCTGCGGGTGAAGCGTTTGATAAAACGGCGAAGTTGCTGGGATTGGATTATCCCGGTGGTCCAATGCTATCGAAAATGGCGCAGGCAGGTGATTCTCAACGTTTTACATTCCCGCGTCCGATGACCGATCGTCCGGGGTTGGATTTCAGTTTTTCTGGGCTAAAAACGTTTGCTGCCAATACGATTCGTAGCAACGGCGATGACGACCAAACGCGTGCCGATATTGCGCGTGCTTTTGAGGATGCCGTCGTGGATACGCTGGCCATCAAGTGTCGTCGTGCATTGGATGATACGGGCTTTAAACGACTCGTCATGGCTGGTGGTGTGAGCGCAAATCGGACATTGCGCCAGCGCTTAGGTGAAGTGATGGCAAAACGCGGTGGTGAAGTGTTTTATGCGCGTCCCGAATTCTGCACGGATAATGGCGCGATGATTGCCTATGCGGGCAGCGTACGTCTGCTGCATGGCGCAAGCCAGACGCTGGGCGTATCCGTTCGTCCACGTTGGCCGTTGGCTGAATTACCTGCGGTGTAAAAATGCCTGAGCGATACTTGCTACGTGTAGCGGCCTACACGTAGCGAGGAAGACGCAGCAAAGAATTGAGTAACCAAAAACGGCAGCGGACAAGTGGAATTACAGCTCTTGTTCGAAGAGCACCAGAATCGCTTCGTAAAGCTGTTTGACGCTGAAGCCTCTTGCTGGGGTGGTGAAGATGGTGTCATCACCGGCGATGGTGCCAAGAATCCCTTCTGACTTCCCTAGTGAGTCCAGCAGACGAGCAATGAGCTGTGCGGCACCTGGGCTGGTATGTATGACGACGACCGAGTCGTTGTAGTCAACGTCGAGCACAAGGTTCTTCAGCGGGCTGGATGTGGTAGGGACGCCGAGTTCAGCAGGGAGGCAATACACCATTTCCATTTTTGCATTGCGTGTGCGCACCGCGCCAAATTTCGTTAGCATGCGTGACACTTTGGATTGGTTGATGTTTTCAAATCCTTCGTCTTGCAATGCCTGAACAATCTCACTTTGAGAGCTGAACTTCTCTTCCTTTAACAGCGCTTTGAACGCTTTAACGAGGTCTTCTTGTTTTGTCGAATTTCGCATTCTGCACCGGATTAATTGTTATGATTAATCTTTCTATTATGCAGTTGTGTGAATTTTTATGCAATTAAATCGCCTATAATTCCAGTCTATTTCCCCATATATGCGCTAGTCGCTGTTTTCAAAAAAATTCATCCTATCGGGTAGTCCGAGAAATGCGTCCTGCGTCACATAAAAGTAAATCAAATGTTATCAGAATGATGTTGTTTGGACGCCATTGATCGGTGTAATGTAGCCCACTGGTTAAACGTACGTGAATGAACACCACGTTATAGCTCAATAGCTTATTAACTTTACTTACCTTTCAAACGAATGATTGTTTTTGATTTATTATTAGAGACATAGCGAATTCTTTGTCTCTCGTTCATTTGTAGAAAGATAAGTAGACTGATTTTATCCCCATTTTTATATTCTGTTTATAACCAAATGAATTCACGGCACTTTTTTATTTTACGATAATAAGGAGTTTAGGATGAAAGTTGCAGTTCTCGGAGCAGCAGGTGGTATCGGTCAGGCACTCGCACTCCTCCTCAAAACCCAGCTTCCTTCAGGTTCAGAACTATCCCTCTACGATATCGCGCCGGTAACGCCGGGTGTTGCCGTCGACCTGAGCCATATTCCTACAGCAGTGAAGATCAAAGGCTATAGCGGTGAAGATGCTAAACCGGCGCTTGTTGGCGCGGATATCGTGCTGATTTCCGCAGGTGTGGCACGTAAACCTGGTATGGATCGTTCCGATCTGTTCAACGTCAATGCTGGCATTGTGCGTAATCTGGTTGAGCAAATTGCGGTTACCTGCCCGAAAGCCTGCATCGGTATCATTACCAACCCAGTGAACACGACCGTTGCCATCGCAGCCGAAGTGCTGAAAAAAGCAGGCGTGTATGACAAAAACAAACTGTTCGGCGTAACCACGCTGGATATCATCCGTTCCAACACGTTCGTTGCTGAGCTGAAAGGCAAACAGCCGCAGGATATTAATGTGCCGGTTATCGGCGGGCACTCTGGCGTGACGATTCTGCCTCTGCTGTCTCAGGTGCCAGGCATTAGCTTCAGCGAGCAGGAAGTGGCCGATCTGACCAAGCGCATTCAGAATGCGGGCACCGAAGTTGTTGAAGCCAAAGCTGGTGGCGGATCGGCAACGTTGTCTATGGGTCAGGCTGCTGCGCGTTTTGGTCTGTCTCTGGTTCGCGCACTGCAAGGTGAAAGCGGTGTGGTTGAGTGTGCATACGTTGAAAGCGATGGCAAACATGCGCGCTTCTTCGCACAGCCAATTTTATTAGGCAAAGATGGTGTCGCTGAGCGTAAAGATATCGGCGCATTAAGTGCGTTTGAGCAAAACGCACTTAACAGCATGCTGGATACGCTGAAGCAGGATATTGAGTTAGGCGAGACGTTCATCAAGTAATTGATTACCCGTCATACTTCAAGCTGCATGTGCGTTGGCAATACTTGGCTCATTTCTGAGCCTCGCCCTAGAGGGCCGTCGCAAGCGACGTTCAAATTGGCTAAGCCAATTTTTCCTCGCTCACCCCAGTCACTTACTTATGTAAGTGACTGGGGACTCTCTGCGTCGCCGCCTGCCTGCAACTCGAATTATTTAGGGTATTATTGAATGTTAATAATACGCAGAATAAAAAGCCGGAGATGTCTATCTCCGGCTTTTCTTTTTTAATCGGGGCGGATGAGTTTTTTTCTATCGATGAGCTCATTGGTCTCTGGATTGTAGTACCGGCTGGGCCAAATCTCTGATGGATGAATACTCAGCGCATCGGCGATAAGCCATTCTCCCTTGGGCCAAGGGCGTGAGAGCGCGTTGGCTAGCGTAGATGAGCTTAATCCGGCCGCTCGCGATACCGCCGCCAGCGTCGTATTTTTCTTGCGCAGTGCAGCAATGATATCAGCGGGATGCCAGTCTTGTTTCCTTAAAATCATAATCCTTCCCTTATTTGCTATAAGACGACTGTAGATTAGTGGTATAAATAACGGATGTTAGTTATATGCCGAGCTAACATGACATTATTATTTGGAAATAATATAGCATTAATTTTTCTTAAAATTCTCAATTAATTTCCAAATAAGCGCGTTTTTGTTAGGGATGGCACTATCAGGATGAATGGCAATGAAAAAAGAGTGGTTTGCTACCAGCGAATTGGTTGGAGTCGGCGGCCTTCCGAAATCAAGACAAGGATTAAATAAGCGCGCCCGCGAGGATGGATGGGAGAAACGCCGCCGTAAAGGCGTCCAGGGAAGAGGAGTGGAATATTCAATTCACAGCTTGCCGGATACGGTAAAAAAGTCCCTATTACTCGAAAACGAGCCTTCCGCCTACTCGGCGAAACAGCCTGCGGCACTAGCCGTATGGATGCAGATTTATCAGCAACTATCTGAAAAAGAAAGAGATGAGCTAATCGCTTATATTTTGCGAATCGGTGTGTCCGCCACACTGAGCCAGTTAGGTATTACGCCGTCGGATGAGGAACCACTCTCATCGATGGTGATTGACTGATTCGCAGCTGACGATCTCTCCGAACGTTAATCATCAGCGATGAAAAGAAGCTGTATTTTCTTTTGTTTTGTCGCATTTTTTTAGCTGCGGTGTTTGGACATCGCGCTAGATTTCATCATTTCTTCTATGTCTTAGGTGTGTCGGTAACGTGTAATGGTTAGCGGTTTAGGTAATTATAGTCTATTATATGGAAACTTTTGGGCGAGTTGACGTAATGCCTGTTCAAAACAAACAAGGGAGTGACGAGTATGGACAAAGAATGGTTTGCAACAAGTGAGCTGGTTGGCGTAGGTGGATTGCCTAAATCACCGCAGGGGCTGAACAAACGGGCGCGTGACGACGGTTGGGAAAAGCGCAGGCGGAAAGGGGTTCAAGGGCGTGGCGTCGAGTACTCCATTCGCAGTTTGCCGAATGAAGTCAGGCATTCTCTGTTAGTGAAAGAGAATCCGCCAACAGAATATTATCGTATTGATAATGAGCCGACCCTGCTGTCGTCATGGGTGCATATTTTCCATCAGCTATCCGTTGATGAACGAGCCCGACTGATTAATTTCATCTTGCGTGAAGGAACAATAGCGATGTTGTCTCGACTGGATGATGTCACGCTCGATCAAACCGCCTAGTCTGTCGAGCGAGTAGCGCTGCAAGGCAGCGCTACTTAGGCCGAATCTGAATCAACGATCTTGTCAGATAAAATCCCACACCACGTTAGAAATCGCGCTGTACGGCCAAGTGGGCGAGGCCTTCAAGCGCCATGCGGTATGGTGTGTCTGGTAGATGCTGTAGTGCGCTGATTGCTTTATCAGCCTCTTCTTCAGCACGCTGACGCGTATAATCAAGCGAACCACATTGCTGCATCGCGGCAAGAACCGGTTCCAGCAAATGACGTCCGTTTCCTTCTTCAATTGCCTTACGAATCAGCGAGCTCTGTTCCGCATTACCTTTACGCATGGCATGCAACAGTGGCAGCGTTGGTTTGCCTTCATTGAGATCATCGCCCGTGTTTTTGCCTAGCGTTTTACCGTCTGCACTGTAGTCAAGCAGATCGTCAATTAACTGGAACGCGGTGCCTAGGTAGCGGCCATAGTCCTGAAGTGCTTTTTCTTGCTCTGGCGTAGCGCCCGCAAGGATGGATGAAGATTGCGCTGCGGCTTCAAATAAACGCGCTGTTTTGCTGTAAATGACGCGCATATAACTTTCTTCGGTGATATCCGGGTCGTTGCAATTCATTAACTGCAAGACTTCCCCTTCCGCAATCACGTTGACCGCTTCTGACATTAGTGCCAGCACGCGTAAGGATTCGAGGCTGGTCATCATCTGGAAGGCGCGGGTGTAGATGAAATCACCAACCAGCACGCTCGCTGCGTTGCCAAAGGCCGCATTTGCTGTCGCTTTACCCCGGCGCATGTCAGATTCATCTACCACATCATCATGCAGCAGCGTTGCGGTATGGATAAATTCGATCAGTGCTGCGACAGTGACGTGTTTATCACTGTTATAGGCAAGGGCTCTAGCTGCAAGCACAGCAATCATTGGACGTATACGTTTCCCGCCACCGCTGATGATGTAATGACCAAGCTGGTTGATCAAAACGACGTCGGAATTCAGTTGTTCAAGAATGACTTTATTAACAGCAGCCATATCATGCGCGGTTAATGTTGTAATTTGTTCTAGGTTCATGGTTTGTGCCAACGTATGTCTTCAACACTGCCGTAAGATTACTGTTGCATATCGGCAAGACGAAACTGATTGAGCCGATTGTACTTGAAAAATGAGAGAGATAAACGGCAGTTCATTCGTTGTATTCTTTTTCTTCACATCCGTTGATTATGCACTTGTCATCCTCAGTATTTTTGCGTAGAATTCGCGCCCTATTATGAATATTTATAGCGCGCTCTGAAACCTATTAATGGGTGCGCGGAAAGCGGAGTTTTATATGTACGCAGTTTTCCAAAGTGGTGGTAAACAACACCGAGTAAGCGAAGGGCAAACCGTTCGCTTGGAAAAGCTGGACATCGCAACTGGTGAAGCCGTTGAGTTTGACCAAGTTCTGATGGTTGCCAATGGTGAAGAAATCAAAATCGGCGTTCCTTTTGTCGATGGCGGTAAAATCAAAGCTGAAGTTGTTGCTCATGGTCGTGGCGAAAAAGTGAAGATCGTTAAGTTCCGTCGCCGTAAACACTACCGTAAGCAAGCAGGCCACCGTCAGTGGTTCACTGACGTGAAAATTACCGGCATCAGCGCTTAAGACTAGGAGAGCGGATAAATGGCACACAAGAAAGCTGGCGGTTCAACCCGCAACGGTCGTGATTCTAACGCACAACGTCTGGGCGTAAAACGTTTTGGCGGCGAAAGTGTACTGGCTGGCAACATCATCGTTCGTCAACGTGGCACCAAATTCCACGCAGGAACTAACGTTGGTTGCGGGAAAGACCATACTCTGTTTGCTTTGACTGACGGTAAAGTTCAGTTTGAAGTTAAAGGCCCGAAAAACCGTAAATTTATCAGCATCGTTGCTGAATAATTTTCCGCGTTAGGTCTTACGGATTTAAGCCCCGCAATTCTTTGCGGGGCTTTTTACATTCTGATTCTGAGTAAGCCATCTGGATAAGTATGAATACTAAACAACAGACGGGTATCGGTCTTTGTCTGGCGCTTACCACGGCTGTTTGCTGGGGGGCGTTGCCGATAGCTATGAAACAGGTTCTGGTGGTTATGGAACCTTATACGATTGTTTGGTATCGCTTTCTTATCGCGTCGATTGGACTCGGTATTATTCTGTCATCCCGTAAGAAGTTACCGCCAATGCGAGTTTTCCGTCATCGGCGTTGGTGGGTTCTGTTGCTGATTGCGACGGCGGGGCTATTAGCCAATTTTGTTTTCTTTAGCTCATCTCTGCAATATCTGAGTCCGACTGCGTCTCAGGTTATTGGACAGCTTTCCCCGGTTGGTATGATGTTCGCCAGCGTACTTATCCTGAAGGAAAAGATGCGTGGTACGCAGATCATTGGTGCAATTATGCTGATCTGTGGTCTGATTCTATTTTTTAACACCAGCCTGATTGAGATTTTTACCCGTCTAACAGACTACACGCTGGGTGTGCTGCTTGGCATTTGCGCCTCGGCAGTATGGGTATCCTATGGTGTGGCACAGAAAGTCCTGTTACGGCGTCTGACATCGCAGCAGATTCTGTTTCTGCTCTATGTTCTGTGTGTGGTCTTTATTACGCCTTTTGCCAAACCTGACGTTATTCTCCAGCTCAGCGGGTGGCAGCTTATCTGCCTACTATTCTGCGGTGCGAATACATTGATTGGGTATGGCGCGTTAGCGGAGGCGATGGCTCGCTGGCAAGCGTCACAAGTTAGCGCGGTTATTACGTTGACGCCGCTGTTTACACTGTTGTTTTCTGATTTACTTGCGTTGGGGTGGCCGAGCTTTTTCGCTGCGCCAGTGCTGAACTGGATTGGCTATGTTGGCGCGTTTGTCGTCGTTGCTGGCGCTATGTTCTCCGCTATCGGACATCGTTTCCTTCCCGGAAAAAAAGAACCAGTTCCACCGTTGATGGCGCAAAAGTAGATTAAGAAAAGCGTATTGCGGTAGGTCACCTGCCATCTTTTGACATTCTGCATGCGTTGTTTATTTTTAATACAGATGAAATTATTGGAGCAGGCAGGTACAATCCTGCTCCTTTGCTGGAATGCGTTCTGGTGCGTCATTTTTTTAATGGTGAGTAGAAATACGCTACATGCCGTAAAATCAAAACGTTACGCCAAAGAGAACCAATAACAAGCCTAAAACACGTAGATATTCTCTATTGGTTTTTTGCGGAGAGAATCAATGAAGTTTGTAGATGAAGCCACAATTCTCATTGTGGCGGGCGATGGTGGTAACGGTTGTATCAGCTTTCGCCGTGAAAAATATATTCCCAACGGTGGCCCAGACGGCGGTGATGGTGGTGACGGCGGTGACGTTTATCTGCTGGCAGACGAAAACCTGAACACGTTGATCGACTACCGTTTTGAGAAATCTTTCCGCGCTGAGCGTGGACAAAACGGGCAAAGCCGTGATTGTACGGGCAAGCGCGGTAAAGATATTACGATTAAAGTTCCTGTTGGGACTCGTGTTCTTGATCAGGGAACCGGCGAAGTACTGGGTGATATGACACGCCACCAACAGAGCCTGATGGTCGGGAAAGGCGGCTGGCATGGCTTGGGGAACTCGCGTTTTAAATCATCCGTCAACCGTGCCCCCCGTCAGAAAACCAACGGTACAAAGGGCGAAGAACGTGAACTGACGCTGGAGCTGTTGCTGCTTGCCGACGTGGGAATGCTCGGCCTGCCTAATGCCGGTAAATCGACCTTTATCCGTGCAGTATCAGCGGCGAAGCCGAAAGTGGCCGATTATCCGTTTACCACACTGGTACCTAGCCTTGGCGTGGTCCGTATGGATAGCGAGCAGAGCTTTGTTGTGGCGGATATCCCTGGTTTGATCGAAGGCGCATCCGAAGGTGCAGGGCTGGGTATTCGTTTCCTGAAGCACCTTGAACGCTGCCGTGTGTTGCTGCATTTGGTGGATCTGGCTCCGATCGATGAGTCAGACCCGATTGAAAATGCCAAGATTATTATCAACGAGTTAGAGCAGTATGGCGCTGGTTTGGCAGACAAACCGCGTTGGCTGGTTTTCAACAAGGTTGACTTGATCGATAAGGCTGAAGCAGAAAAACGTGCCAAAGATATTGCGGCTGCGCTTGGCTGGGATAATAAATACTATCTGATTTCTGCGGCAAACCGTGAAGGTGTCACCCCACTTTGCTGGGACGTGATGAACTTCCTGAATGCCAATCCGAAAATAACAGCGATTGCTGAAAGTGCACCGGAAAAAGTTGAATTCATGTGGGATGATTATCACCGTGAACAGCTGGCTGAAGTAGAAAAAGAAGCCGAAGAAGAGTGGGATGATGATTGGGACGATGAAGATGATGAAGGCGTTGAGATTATCTATCAAAAGTAATCCATTCTTCAGCTAGTCAATTCTCGCCTATCGCGGCCTTACCCTGTCAGGGTAAGGCCGTATTTTTATGCTAGTTGCTCTGATAAATATCTTTGTAGAGACGGCTTTCAAATCTCACCAGAGGGACGCGACGTTCTCGCTGGTCTTCTGGTGGTACGGCATAGCCGGACAGGAACTGAACGAAGGCCATGCGCTGGCCGCTTGCGGTGGTAATGAAGCCCGCCAGATTGTATACGCCCTGTAACGCCCCTGTCTTAGCCGAGACTTTGCCATCTACGCCAGCTTCGTGCAGGCCGCCACGATAACGCAGCGTACCGTCATAACCGGCAAGTGGGAGCATCGTGATGTAATTCAGCTCATTATCATGCTGCGCGATGTACTGTAATACCTGCATCATCGTTTCCGGTGAAATCAGGTTGTGTCGTGATAGGCCTGAGCCATCGACAACAATACTGTTTCCTAAATCCACACCCGCTTTCTGACGCAGAATCTGGCGCACTGCGTCGGCACCAGCACGCCATGTTCCCGGTATGCTAAAGCGTTCATGCCCGATAGTACGAAAAACCGTATCGGCAATCATATTGTCCGATTTTTTTAGCATGATAGTGAGTAGGTCGTGTAGTGGAGCTGATTGCGTCTGGGCCAGCACGCTTCCCGCTGGACCGGGCTGAGTCTGGCGACGAAGGCTGCCTTTAATGCGGATATCCGCCTGCTGGAGTTCATCTTTAACGATAGCGCCAGCATAGCTGGCTCCATCCTGAATCGCGAACGCCAGCGGAAGTGGTTCTGTGCGCTGAGTCAGGCAGCCAGTGAGCGTAAAGCGGTTCAATTCTCCAGGGACCACGTCCAGTTCGCAGTACTGGGCATCAGGGGAGCCTTTAGCCAGCGTGCGTACCTCGCTGAACATCTGCACTGGATAATAGGATGCAACGCGGATAAATGCGTTATCACCCGCTTTAGGTGCGCTGTAGAGTGAGACGGAAAAGCAGTTACGATCGACAATCGCTGCACCCGGCGGTGCGCTGAAACACTGTGTCATATCGTTCCAGGGCCAACCCGGTGCTTTATCATGGCTGGCAAAAACGGAAGTATCGATCAGCACATCGCCTGCGATTTCCCGTATTCCTCGTTTCCTTAATTCCTGCACCATATTCCGTATTTGTTGGCGCTTCAGGGTTGGGTCGCCGCCAAACCGTACGATCAGGTTGCCGTTCAGAATACCGCTGGTTACGGGGCCATGGCTCTCCATCGTGGTGATGAATCGATAATCTGGACCCAGTTGCAGTAATGCTGCTAATGCGGTTATCACCTTTTGCGTACTGGCAGGTAGCGCCATTTGCTGGCTATTGAAGGCCATGCTGGGTGTTGTCGCGCCAACTTTTTGTACCAATAACGCCAAATTGGCGCCATCAGGCAAATATTGACGATGATCTTCAACAGAAGCTGCATTGGCATGCAGAACAAAAGCGCAGGCAAGTCCGGTAACAATCGATGAAAAACGCATAATCTCAGCTAAGAACGGGGTAACGTGTGGTCATACTACGGCGCAATAAGGTCTAAAGTAAACGATGACCCTCATTGAACTCTGGGGTAAAATACGTATCAAAATGCAAAACCGCTACTAGCCTGGAAATTTTGTTCCGGGGCTGGTTGCTTTTGTTTTATGTCCAGTGAGGACTGGGACGTTGCAGAGACTCCGTCGCCTTTGATTTTTAGCGCGTCAGGATGACGATTATTTGAGTCTTACGGACTTTTTTAGAGGTATAGACAATATGAAACAATTTCCGATGACGTTGCGTGGCGCTGAAAAATTGCGCGAAGAGCTTGACCACCTGAAATCTGTACGCCGACCTGAAATTATTACGGCGATTGCCGAAGCACGTGAGCACGGCGATCTGAAAGAAAATGCAGAATATCATGCTGCACGCGAGCAGCAGGGCTTCTGTGAAGGGCGAATTCAAGACATTGAAGCCAAACTGTCTAACGCTCAGGTTATCGATGTCACGAAAATGGCCGCTAACAACGGGCGCGTCATTTTTGGTGCAACCGTGAAGGTGATGAATCTCGATAATGATGAAGAGCAAACCTACCGGATTGTTGGCGATGACGAAGCGGATTTTAAGCAGAATCTGATTTCTGTTAACTCTCCGATCGCGCGTGGTCTGATCGGCAAAGAACAAGATGACGTTGTGGTTATTCGTACACCGGGCGGCGATGTGGAATACGAAGTACTGAAGGTCGAATATCTATAAATTTTGCCGAATTGTTGATTTAAACAGCAAAAATTGTAAAGAAAAGAAAAAGGCCGCTTGCGGCCTTTTCTCTAACCGAGAGGCATGGCACCTTTCCGTTAAAACCGAGTATCCTGAAATAAAAAGTGTTATCGTGGTAACACAATTTTACGTTCTTTCGCAGGACGGTAGAGCACCAACGTATGGCCGATGACCTGGACGTTAGCGGCACTCGTTTCACGAACAATCGCTTCAACAATCAAGGCTTTGGTTTCACGATCTTCTGTCGCTACTTTTATCTTGATCAGTTCGTGATGCGATAATGCTTGTTCGATCTCAGCCAGAACACCTTCGGTGAGACCGTTATTGCCTAGCATGACAACCGGTTTTAGCGGATGTGCCAAGCCTTTCAGGTGTTGTTTTTGTTTATTACTTAGGTTCATTGTCTTTTTTACTTAGGTTGGGATTGAAAACGGTTCATTCTACCGCCATCTCATGATTATAACCAATTTGACTGTTCTGATTGGTAATATGTGAGAAGTTTCTCCCCACCACGAGCGTGTTACTGAGAATAGTTGGAAAATCGATGGCGAATAAAAAGCGTTCTGCAAGCTCCAGTCGCTGGTTGCAGGAACACTTTAGCGATAAATATGTGCTGCAGGCCCAGAAAAAAGGGCTGCGCTCACGTGCTTGGTTTAAACTTGACGAAATACAGCAGAGCGACAAACTGTTTAAACTTGGGATGACGGTTGTAGATTTAGGCGCTGCACCTGGCGGCTGGTCACAGTATGTGGTCACGCAAATTGGTGGAAATGGTCGAATTATCGCGTGTGATATTTTACCGATGGATCCGATTGTTGGCGTCGATTTCCTGCAAGGGGACTTTCGTGATGAACTGGTCCTCAAAGCCTTGCTCGAAAGGGTTGGCGATAGCAAAGTTCAGGTGGTGATGTCTGACATGGCCCCTAACATGAGTGGTACACCAGCCGTTGATATTCCGAAGTCGATGTATCTGGTTGAATTAGCACTTGGTATGTGTCGGGATGTATTAGCGCCAGGCGGAAGTTTCCTGGTGAAAGTGTTTCAGGGAGAAGGCTTTGATGAATACCTGCGGGAAATTCGCTCCCTGTTTACGAAGGTGAAAATTCGTAAACCAGACGCCTCACGTGCCCGGTCTCGTGAAGTGTATATTGTAGCGACAGGGCGCAAACTGTAGTACCCTAACGCTGTTTTTTAACACAGTTGTAATATGAGGTTAATCCCTTGAGTGACATGGCGAAAAACCTAATTCTCTGGTTAGTCATCGCAGTTGTGCTGATGTCTGTTTTCCAGAGCTTTGGGCCCAGCGAGTCGAATGGCCGTAGGGTGGATTATTCAACCTTCTTGACTGAAGTGAATCAGGATCAGGTCCGTGAAGCACGTATTAACGGGCGTGAGATCAGTGTTATCAAAAAAGACAGCAACAGATACACGACTTACATTCCTGTCAATGACCCCAAGCTACTGGATAACCTGCTAACGAAGAACGTGAAAGTTGTTGGTGAGCCACCGGAAGAGCCGAGCCTGTTGGCTTCTATCTTTATTTCCTGGTTCCCGATGCTGTTACTGATTGGCGTCTGGATCTTCTTCATGCGTCAAATGCAAGGCGGCGGCGGTAAAGGTGCCATGTCTTTCGGCAAGAGCAAAGCGCGTATGTTGACTGAAGATCAGATCAAGACGACGTTTGCTGATGTAGCCGGTTGCGACGAGGCGAAGGAAGAGGTTAGCGAGCTGGTCGAGTACCTGCGTGAACCTAGCCGTTTCCAGAAGCTGGGTGGTAAAATTCCATCAGGCATTTTGATGGTCGGCCCGCCGGGAACGGGTAAAACGCTGCTGGCGAAAGCCATCGCTGGTGAAGCGAAAGTGCCTTTCTTTACGATTTCCGGTTCTGACTTCGTTGAAATGTTTGTGGGTGTCGGTGCTTCACGTGTTCGTGACATGTTCGAACAAGCGAAGAAAGCTGCACCTTGTATCATCTTCATCGATGAAATCGACGCCGTTGGCCGTCAGCGTGGCGCAGGTTTAGGCGGTGGTCACGATGAACGTGAACAAACGCTGAACCAAATGCTGGTTGAGATGGACGGCTTTGAAGGCAACGAAGGCATCATTGTTATTGCGGCTACCAACCGTCCAGATGTTCTTGACCCAGCATTGCTGCGTCCAGGCCGTTTTGACCGTCAGGTTGTTGTTGGGCTGCCGGATGTTCGCGGTCGTGAACAAATTCTGAAAGTTCACATGCGTCGCGTCCCCTTGTCTCCAGATATCGATGCGTCAGTGATCGCTCGCGGTACACCAGGCTTCTCTGGTGCAGATTTGGCTAACCTGGTTAACGAAGCTGCATTGTTCTCCGCTCGTGGTAACAAGCGTGTAGTTTCGATGGTCGAGTTCGAGAAAGCGAAAGACAAAATCATGATGGGTGCAGAGCGCCGCTCCATGGTAATGACTGAAAAGCAGAAAGAATCGACGGCGTATCATGAAGCGGGGCACGCTATCATTGGTCGCTTGGTGCCGGAGCACGACCCTGTCCATAAAGTGACGATCATTCCGCGTGGTCGCGCACTCGGTGTGACGTTCTTCCTGCCTGAAGGTGACGCAATCAGTGCTAGCCGTCAGAAGCTGGAAAGCCAGATCTCTACGCTGTACGGAGGTCGACTGGCCGAAGAAATTATTTACGGTGTGGAACATGTCTCTACTGGTGCGTCCAATGACATCAAAGTTGCAACGTCTATCGCGCGTAACATGGTGACGCAGTGGGGCTTCTCTGACAAATTGGGTCCATTGCTCTATGCGGAAGAAGAGGGTGAGGTATTCCTCGGTCGCTCCGTAGCAAAAGCCAAGCACATGTCAGACGAAACGGCACGCATCATCGATCAGGAAGTGAAATCTCTGGTTGAGCGCAACTATGTGCGTGCTCGCGAACTGCTGATGGCAAATATGGACATCCTTCATTCAATGAAAGACGCGTTGATGAAGTATGAAACCATTGATGCACCGCAGATTGATGATCTGATGGGACGCAAGCAAGATGTACGTCCACCAGCTGGTTGGGAAGAGTCTCGCTCTGACAACGATTCTGGTAATAGCGGTGGTACACCTAAAGCGCCTACGCCAGTAGATGAGCCACAAACGCCTAATCCAGGTAACACAATGTCTGAGCAAGTGGACGACAAATAACTCGTCCGTAATAGACATCTGTAACGTTACGAAACCCCAGCTCAGGCTGGGGTTTTTTACTGGTCATGTTCTTCAAATCATATTTCATACTCACTACACCAGAATGCGGAGGTAAATCATGCAGCTGGTTGCCAGAGACTCAACCCTGGACCTTTCCTGCCCACACGTCATGGGCATTCTTAATGTTACGCCGGACTCTTTTTCCGATGGCGGTAAACACAACAAGCTCGATGCTGCATTACTGCACGTTCAGGAGATGATTACCGCTGGTGCGACTCTGATCGATATTGGCGGTGAATCGACGCGTCCTGGTGCGAGTGATGTGAGCACTGAGGAAGAACTGGATCGTGTGGTTCCCGTGATTGAAGCGATTGCTAAGCGCTTTGACGTATGGATCTCGGTCGATACCTCAAAGCCGGAAGTGATGACGGCGTCTGCGCTGGCAGGAGCGCATCTGATTAATGATATTCGCGCTTTGCAAGAGCCTGGTGCTCTGGAAGCTGCTGCAGCCACTGGTCTGCCAGTGTGCTTGATGCACATGCAGGGTATGCCGAGAACCATGCAGCACAAACCTCATTATGATGACCTGATGCAGGACATTGGGGATTTCTTACAACAGCAGATTGAACTCTGTGTGAACGCCAATATTCCGAAAAGTAAGCTATTGCTGGATCCTGGGTTTGGATTCGGTAAGAATCTTGCCCATAATTACGCGCTTCTGGCTCGCCTGAGTGAGTTACATCGTTTCGAGCTGCCGCTTTTGGTTGGCATGTCGAGGAAATCGATGATTGGACAGCTCCTCAATGTACCGCCTGCACAGCGTGTACATGGTAGCGTCGCCTGTGCAGTCATCGCGGCGATGCAGGGTGCACAGATTATTCGCGTTCACGATGTTAAAGAAACGGCTGATGCCATGCGCATTGTTGAGGCCACGCTTTCTGCGAAGGAATAAAAACAAGATGAGTAACCGCAAATATTTTGGTACCGATGGTATACGTGGCAAGGTTGGCGATACGCCGATTACACCTGACTTTGTGCTTAAACTGGGCTGGGCAGCAGGGAAAGTGCTAGCGCGACACGGTTCTCGTAAAATTATTATCGGCAAAGATACCCGTATTTCTGGCTATATGTTGGAGTCTGCGCTGGAAGCTGGGCTAGCCGCTGCCGGTTTGTCGGCTTCTTTTACCGGCCCAATGCCTACGCCTGCGGTTGCTTATCTCACGCGAACATTCCGCGCTGAAGCTGGCATCGTTATTTCTGCTTCTCACAATCCTTATTATGACAACGGTATTAAATTCTTCTCGATTGACGGCACCAAACTGCCTGATGACGTGGAAGAAGCCATTGAAGCTGAGATGGAAAAACCGCTAACGTGTGTTGAGTCCTCGGAGTTAGGTAAAGCTAGCCGGATTGTTGATGCCGCCGGACGCTATATCGAATTTTGTAAGGGGACTTTCCCGAGCGAGCTGAGCCTCAATGGCCTAAAGATTGTTGTCGATTGCGCCAATGGTGCCACCTATCATATCGCACCCAGCGTCTTGCGTGAGCTTGGTGCTAAAGTCATCGCGATTGGCTGTGAGCCGGATGGCATGAATATCAATGAAGAGTGCGGCGCAACGGACGTCAGACAGCTACAGGCTCGCGTGCTGGCTGAAAAGGCGGACGTGGGTTTGGCCTTTGACGGCGATGGCGATCGGCTCATCATGGTCGACCATTTGGGTAACAAGGTTGATGGCGATCAGATTCTGTACATCATTGCCCGCGAAGGCCTGCGTCAAGGGCAACTACGTGGCGGTGCGGTGGGTACGCTGATGAGTAATATGGGACTAGAGGTCGCGTTAAAGCAGCTCGGCATTCCGTTTGCTCGTGCCAAGGTGGGCGACCGCTATGTATTAGAAATGATGCAGTCAAAAGGTTGGCGTATTGGCGCGGAAAACTCCGGCCATGTCATCCTGCTAGATAAAACTACGACGGGTGACGGTGTGATTGCCGGTTTGCAAGTACTTACCGCGATCGTGAAAAACCATATGAGTCTGCATGACTTATGCAGTGGTATGAAGTTATTCCCACAGATCTTGGTTAACGTGCGGTTTACGGGTGAAAACGATCCGCTTGAAGACAACACTGTGCAGCAGATTACGCTGGATGTAGAAAAAGAGTTGGCCGGACGCGGACGCGTATTGCTGCGAAAATCTGGTACTGAACCACTCATTCGCGTAATGGTTGAAGGCGAACACGAAGAGACAGTGATCGCGCTGGCGAATCGTATTGCTGATGCGGTGAAAGCCGTCAGCTAAGGTTTTTTGATTCATCAATCAGGTAGATAAGGCTTTCGATGTGCACCTTGTGTCGAAAGCCGCTGTTTTTTTCTGCAATCAACCTGCGGTGACCAAATTACCCTTGCGTACGTTACATCCTTTGGTTAGTATTCAGACCCGCTTGATATGGGATGTCTCTACATCCTGCTTAGCGGAATGACACGCGGTTTACCGCCAGAATATAGCATCTCCATGAATCATGGAGAAAACGGTTAACGGGTACGACTATGTACGAAGCTCTATTAGTGATTTTCCTGTTAGTATCGATCGGGCTAGTTGCCTTGATCATGCTTCAGCAGGGTAAAGGTGCTGATATGGGAGCCTCGTTCGGAGCAGGTGCTTCTGCCACTTTGTTCGGTTCGAGCGGCTCTAGTAATTTCATGACCCGCATGACGGCGATACTGGCGACCCTGTTCTTCATTATCAGTCTTATTCTGGGCAACTTAAGTTCGCTGCAGAAAAAAGGCGGAGCATGGGATAACCTGAGCCAGCCAGAAAAAGTTGAACAGACGACAACGCCTGTTGCGCCTTCAACGCCGGCGAGTGACATTCCGAAGTAAGCGTTTTAAAGCAGTAATTGTGATGCCGTGGTGGTGGAATTGGTAGACACGCTACCTTGAGGTGGTAGTGCCCGATTGGGCTTACGGGTTCAAGTCCCGTCCTCGGTACCAACATAAAAAATAGACGTCAATAGACGTCTATTTTTTTGTCTTTAATTTCTCATTTCAGCCTTACAGGCGTACCAGTTGCTTGCCAAAGTGTTTGCTATCTAATAAGTCGATAAAGGCCTGAGGCGCATTCTCTATTCCCTCAATAATATTCTCCCGATATTTCAATCGTCCTTTCTCAACGGCATCCAGTAGCCAAATATCGGCTTCCGCATAGTCTTTGAACCATTCGGTCACGATAAAAAAGCGGCTCAGCGGGGCATTAGGCAGAGAAGAGAAAAATGCTACCGGACTGGAGGCGTCAACGTTAGGATCTTGATTGTATTGTGCTGCACTGCCACAGACGGGAACGCGAGCGCCTTCGTTCAGTAATTTAGCGACAAATAGCGAAACCCGACCGCCAACGTTTTCAAAATAGATATCAATTCCATTGGGACAAGCGGCCTGCAAGGCGTGATTTAAGTCATCTTCTTTATAATTAATGCAGGCATCAAAGCCTAATGTCTCAACGACATAACGACACTTCTCTTCGCTGCCTGCCAGACCGACAACTCGGCATCCAGCCTGTTTACCTAACTGACCGACAGCGGATCCCACGCCTCCCGACGCAGCGGATACCACCAGTGTTTCTCCTGCTTTAGGTTTAGCAATTTTGTTCATGCCAAAATAGGCGGAGCGCCCAGGTGTTCCTACTGCGCCAAGAAAAATAGACGGTGAAAAGGTCGTTGGTGGCACTCGGTGGGTAATGAAATCCTGAGGCGTGCCGACATAGTATTTCTGCCAACCTGAAAAGGTGAACACGCAATCCCCAACCCGAAATTTGGGGTTTTTCGTGGCGACGACATAGCCTATCGTTTCGCCCTGAATGACCTCTCCCTCTTTGATTGAACTGACGTAGGCCGTGCTTTTATTGAGGCGAGGGCGCATGTACAAATCAATAGACAGCCATTTATTTTCAACCAGATACTCACCGGGCTGTAGCTCATTGATATCACGTTCTTCCAATCTGAAATTGTCTAGCTGTGCAGGGCCATCAGGATGGCGATTCAGCACAACCAATTTGTTTTCTAACGGACTCATAATATTCCCTATATTCATCGTTCATTATGTTATGCATGGCTGGATGACCAATTCAGGCAGCGTTATCGTGTGTATGTGAAGACCAGCGATACGTTGGCCATTTGAAACTGAAGATCACCAGCAGTAACGTAAGCGGCCATCCGCTAATGAGGACAAGCGTATCCATCGGTAATTCTGGCTGGCGGGAGAGGGTGTAGATGATGATGGCTTTCACCAGATAAACCAGAATCCAGACGAGAGCTACCTCGTTCCAGACTTTGACGTACAGCGGCGAGCCATAGACGGGCAGCGTCTTGAGTTTTGGTGTGGCCTGTTCCGCCAATGTCCGTATCACGGGACGTCCCTTGATGCTGTAAGCGCTAAAGATAATGACGGTAGAAATTGCGCCGCTGACCGATAAAAAGACGCTCTCCTGCCTGATATCAAACAGCATGACCCCTTCCAAATAGAGATAGTGGCTAAGCCCTGAGACCAGGATGAGGGCGATGATTGGCAGAGTCCCTTCCCAACGGCTGAAATATTGCAGCGCACCAGAATAGATGGCTGTAATTAACAGAGCAACGCCAGCACCCCCCTGCCAAAATGCGATGTTGTAAATAACGACCGGTATGATTATGGTCAGAAGGGCATCGCGTGATACCAGATATCGCCAAACGGTTAATGACGGGGGATGGCTCATTTTTTCTCCTCGCTTACGTAATAAAACCGCCGTTCTACCCTTGAAGGCGTAGACGGCGGACGTGTTATCGCAATACGTTCTTTAGCTGTTCGGCTATGCGGGAAATATGCGGTGCATTCATCATCGAGATATGATCGCCGGAAGCCGGCAGTACCGTCAGGCATCCTGCCGTGAGACGACGCCACCCTAGCCCTGACTCTGGCAGGCGGGTACGACCCGGTAAGATATCTTCCGCCTCGACGACCAGTACATCTCCCGGATAGGGTTGACCACGATAAGCTTCTGTCGCGTAGATATGGGCTTGCAGGATGTTGATAAAGTCCTGAAATTCCGCCAGCCCAATCGACTCAGGAACTAATCCCACGCGTTTAAATTCAGCCAGAAAACGCGCTGTTCGCTGCTCGTTGCTTATGTCTGAAAGTGACTGCTCTGAAAGATCGAAAGATGCGCCAGTAAATAAGGCGACTTTCTGCGCAAAGTACGACAGACGCTCGGCCTCGTTCATATCTGCGGATCCGTCGATGTTGATCTCTGGCGCAGGCTGGTCCAGCACTAATACGGTGGGTTTTATGCCTTTTTCCGCGAGCTGTTGCGCCATTTCAAACGCGATAGTTGCGCCGAGAGACCATCCTCCGAGCACCAGACGGGAGTGATGAATAACGTCGCCAGCCTGTGAAAGATAGAAAGCGGCAAGCGTTTTGATATCGGCGTTATAAGGTTGGTTAACGCTGAAATCGGGTACTTGAATGCCGTAGATTGGATAGCTCCCGCCCAATTCACGCGCCAACGCGGAATAACACAGCACGTTACCGCCCGCAGGGTGGATCAGAAGCAAAGTAGATTTATCTTCAGGCTGCCCAACATTGATCGTCACCCTTGCTGTTTGAGTCTGGGATCCTTTTTCTCCAATAACGCGGGCCAACTGGGAAATGCTGCTGTTTTCAAACAGCTGTCCCAAAGACAAGGATGTCCCAAAATGCTGATTAACGCTGAGGATGAGTTTTAACGCGCTGAGAGAATTCCCGCCAAGCGTGAAGAAGCTCTCCTGCGTATCAACGGTATCGTTTTGTAAAATATCGCGATAAATCTCATGTAGATCGTGCTCGTGCTGATTTTCCGGGGCATGGAACGAGACATTTTTTTCCATCGAAGGTATCGGTAACGCGGCATAATTTATCTTGCCGCTGGCCGTTAATGGCATCGCATCTAGCCACACCCAACGTTCGGGATGCATATAGTCCGGCAGCTTGTTGTGCAGTGCTATTTTTACTGCGGCCTGATTGGGTTCAGTAATGCCGCACAGATACGCGGTTAGGACTGCATCCCCGTGTGGCAGCGTATTTTGTTTAATGGCAACGTGAGTCGCATTAGCGACCTGCTGTAATGCCTGCTCGATCTCCGCCAGTTCGACACGGTAGCCACGTACTTTAACCTGGCGATCCAAGCGTCCCATAAACTCAAGGTTGCCATCAGGCAGGAAGCGGCCTTTGTCACCGCTGCGATAAAGCCGTTCGCCCTCAAGGTAAGGATGAGGAATAAAACGTGCGTCATTCTGCTCCGGCAGGCCGATGTATCCTTCCGCGACATGTGAACCACCCAGATAAATTTCTCCCGGCAATCCGTTTGGAACCAACTTCTGATAAGGATCGAGCAGCAGCACATGGCTATCGGATAAGGGTTTACCGATGGGTAAATAGTCACCCGAAAAGGCACTGAGGTCGTCTGGTACTGGGTAGGTAGTGACGCCGACGGTGCACTCGGTTGGGCCATAATGATTGAGGATGCGACAAGGCGATCGGAACTCACGTACGCGCGTGATGAGGGACAGAGGGACGCGTTCTCCGCCGATAATCAACAGGCTATGCGGCAATAACGCTTCGGCTTGCGATGAAGTCAATAACGTCGCTAAATGCGATGGCGTAATTTTTATGCAATCCACCGGATAGTGCGCCAGATAGGCGAATAGTTCCTGTGGGGAACGGAGTAATTCAGTCGTGATCACGTCCAACTGACCTTGATGGATCAGCGCGGGAAATAACACCGTGTGTGCCAAATCGGTTGTGAAGGATGAAAACATGCCGTAGCGAGCATCTGGCGGCAGGTTGAGTACCGGCTGAATGGCTTGGCAATAGTGGCTTAACTGCGAATGTTTGACCCGTACACCCTTTGGTTTCCCTGTGCTGCCCGAGGTATAAATGATGTAAGCAGGGCCATCGATAACCGCCTGTGGGTTACTGTCTGGCATCATGCTGCGGTTTTGTTTTACGTAGAGGCAGGGGAGCATTTCACCGGGCACTTTTTCGTCGATGATGACACAGCGGGCGGCGGCGTTTTGCAGTATGAACTCAATCTGCTGAGTGGGGAGGTCCATATCGACTGGAACATAGCATCCGCCAGCTTTTAACACAGCCAGAATCGCGACGACGTAATATTCGCTTTTAGGCATAAAGATCGCGACGCACTCACCATGAGAGACCCCGTCTTTCTGTAGCTGATGAGCTAGCTGGTTGGCCCGTTCATTGAGCTGAGCATAGGTAAGCGTGCGCCCTTCACAGCGAACCGCGATGGCATCCGGCTTTTGTTGTGCCTGTTGTTCAAACTGCGAATGAACCGCAGGCGGGGGCGTGTTCACTGTCGAGTGGCATTGCGCGATTGTTGCGCTGCGTTCTTCGTCGCCTAACAGTGAGATATCCCGCACGGTTAACTGCGGTTGGGTGATTAAGGTTTCAAGAAGGGTTCGCAGATCGTTCAGCATGCGCTGGATGGTAGCGCTGGAAAATAGCGCGCTGCTGTAGTTCATCGTGAATAGCAGGCCGTCGCTATCTTTGTCTTCCTCTACCCATAAATTCAGATCCAGCTTGGCAGTGCCGTAATCCACTTTTAACGGCTTATATTTGAATCCGCCATGGCTGCTGTGAAAATGAGGAAAGACCTGATAGGTCAATATAGCCTGGAAGATCGGGTTGATCTGGGGATTACGCACATAGGTAATCTCGTCCAGAATATAATTGAACGGCACATCCTGATGCCTCATGGTTTCTTCGCATTCGGTGCGTGCGCCCTCAATCAGGGAGGCGATACTGGCATCAGGATCGATATCAAAACGTAATGGCAGGGTATTCATGAATAGCCCCATCATGTTTTGCGTGACGGGCAGATTCCGGTTGGCAAACGGCGCCCCGATGATAATTTCCTGCTGTCCGCTGTATTTATGCAGTAGGAGTTGGTAAGCCGTGAGGATAACGTGGAATTGCGTTGCCTGATGCTGCGCTGCACAGGTTTGTAAACGCTGGCAGAAGGACGCATCAAAGAACTGGCTGGCTATTTTCCCAGCCGTGCTCATTTTCGCAGGGCGAGGGTAGTCCATTGCCAGATCTAATTGCCCTGTGATGCCATCCAGTTTTTTCGTCCAGTAGGCAAGCCCGGTCTGGTATTCCCCTTCGGCATACCATCGATTTTCCGCCAGCGCGTAATCGGCGAACTGGAGCGTTTTTTCGATGGGTAATGTCCCCCCTTGCAACAGACGAAAGTAGTTTTCCATGAGCATCTTGAAAAACACATTGACCGTCCACCCGTCGGAAATGATGTGATGAAATGTCAGGAACAGGACATATTCATACCGATGGGTTTTGACCATATGGAGATAAACCAATGGGCCATTTTCCAGATCAAAAACAATTTTTCCTTTTGCCTTGGCCGTATCCGAGACATATTTTTCAATGTCTTCCTCGTTGAATGCTGAGATGTCGTCAAAGCTAAAAGTTGTGAAAGACATATCGTCAGCAATGCATTGGCACACGTCGTTATCGACCAGACGGAAGGTTGTACGCAGAATTTCATGTTGTTGCATTAGATAGTTGAGCGTTTGTTGTACTCGCGCCGGCTCCATGTCGTGTTCAATCCTGCATGCAAGAACATAGGGATTATTATAGACCTGGCTATCGTCAAGGTATTGGGCGAGCATCCAGATACTCTTCTGCGTACTGGTCATGGGGAAATGCGTTTTGCCGGGCGCGGCATGCGGAGTAATGGTTTTGCCTGATAGCGCGGCACCTGTTTTTTTCTTTTCTCTTGCCAGCTTTTTAATCTCATCCAAGCTGAGTGAGGTGAGTTTTCCAGTGGGAAGATGCGTCATTATCGAGTCTCATTTTATGGCATTCGGTTTTCACGTTAGCAGCCGCCTTCGGCGCTTATGCTGAAGGCGGCCGTTCCCTTATTCCTGCAATAAGGCTTCCAGCTCAGTGAGGATCAGCGTCGATAGCCCTTTCACTGTCTGGTTCTGATAAAACAGATCAACGCGAATATCGATTTCAAATATGCCGGAAACGGTGGAGACAACCTGTACTGCCAGCAGTGAATTCCCGCCGAGTTCAGTAAAGCTGTCGTTAACGCCGATACCCGAAATCCCCAGAATGGATTGCCAAACTTTGACGATCTCTTTCTCAATGTCATTTTCTGGCGCAATGTAATCCACAGAGAGTGCCGGTCTGGCGTAGCCTTCCGTTGCTTCGCTGTCTTGCAGGGTGAGTTCAGGCGTTTCCTGCTCAGGAATAGACTCATAAATGAGTTGTTCCAGATCGCTGGTAACGACCACTAATTGGTCAAATTCCAGGTGTGCGAGCTGGCGTTTTATCGCATCCAGACCTTCTGATAACAGAATGTCTTTATCTGCCAGATTCACTTTCACGGCAGCTGGAATCGCCACTGAGGCGCTTTCCTGCGTGCCGACCTGATTGCCCAGCGTCATCTTCATCAGCGTGTAATTTTCCAGCGTCAGCAGCCGAACGCCTGTCGCTGAAAGGAACGTGATATCCATGACGATGGCACTATCCTGCGGTTGATAGGCTTGCTTGAGCTTGACGTGGGCGTAACACTCTTTCTCCAGCGGAGATAGGAAGGCCATTTTCCCATAGCTGATTGGCAGGAAGTTCTCCTGGGTAATCAAGGCTATGCAAGATATGGCTGTTGCATCAATAAGTGCAGGATGGTACGGGTAGCGAGTAAGATCGTGCTCATATTCGCTCCCCAGCTCTTTATGTATCAGCCATTCGTTATGGCCCTGAACGATCTCGCGGTGGTTGTTCCAGCGCTGGCTGAACGACAGGAAACTCTCGCCCGTGTTGGCATTTCCCAGCTCGGTGATAAACGGCGAGTAGGCAATCTGCGTGGTGCAGCGCTGTCTGATCGCATCAATCGACAGTGGCGTGATGTCAGCCGCCTGAGCGCTGTGGCCAATGCCCCCGAATGCGTGTTCTTGCCATACCAGCTCAAGCACGCCTTGGCTCTTAAGGCTGAACTTATAATTTTTCCCCTCTGGCGTGATGAACAGTCTCATCTGTCGTGGCCAGTCATCGGTGTAAATAATAGGCTTGGTCAGCATCAGATTTTTGACCTGAAGGCTTTCCTGTGGCTTAACGTGCGTAATGAACTCATGCAGCAGCGATAAGATCGTCGCGCCAACCAGCGATGCTTGACCTGCAAGGCGGTGTTCATCAATAACCCAGTCCTGCTGCACAGCGAGATTGACCTGATAGCTTTCCTGCATACCTTCGCGTTCGACGAGGGTAAGCAGGTCACCTTTGGTTTCTTCAACTGCGGGTAGCTTGCTGTGTTTCTTCTCTTGCAACTGCTTGCTCCAGCGAGCTGCCATCCCCACATCACCCCATTGTCCCCAGTTCAGCGAGACGGTGCGTCCACGGCGACGCTGGTTGCGATAATGGGCAAAGGCGTCCATAAAGGCATTGCCTGAGCAGTAATCGATGCGGGCTTCATCACCCACAATGGCGGTAATGGAGGAGAACAGAACAAAGAAGTCAGGCTGCTTGTCTTGCAGAAGTTCATCCAGAATGAGCGAACCTGCGACCTTAGGATCAAGCACGCTGGCGCAATCGGCATCGCTTTTCAGCGGAATGATGCCCCCACCGGGCACACCTGCGGTATGGAACACGCCATCGATCTGTGGGAAGGCGGATAGCACGTCACGCATACCGCGATAGTTACTCACGTCTACCTGTGCCAGATGCACGTGGTTGCCACGCGCTTCCAGACGTAAAATGCTCGCCAGCTTTTCACTGATAGCATCATCGACAGGGTGCTGCTGGAGCCAGGTTTGCCATTCCTCACGAGGCGGCAGCTCGGTACGGTACGTCAGGATGATCGTTGCATTGCTTTGTTCGGACAGGTGATTGGCGACCAGTATTCCCAGGCCACCGAGACCGCCAGTGATGAGATAGACGCCGTCGTTTTTCAGTTCAGCCGGTAAGCCAATAGTGTCCTGCTTCAGATGCACGGCCTGGTAACTTTCTTCCCAGCGTTGATTTCCGCGGTAGGCCACCAGATTGCCATGTGTTGCAATATGGCTTTCTGCAATCAGCCACTGGGCAAGTTCATCTGGCTGAGCGGCATTCTGTTTTAGATCGACATCTACCAGATGGCACTGTACTTCGGGATATTCGTGATAGAACACACGCGAAGGCCCAACGAGCAGCGCATTTTCTGGTGAAGTGACGCGCTCGCCCATGACGCTGAATGTGTTGCTGGTGGCAAAGATCACATGCAGATCGTCCAGCAAATTCTCGTTCACCAGCGCCTGTTGGAGATAGAGGGCAGGGTAGAACGTATTCAACGGTGAGGAGAGATAGCTATGCTCAAGCGGCTGTGCCTGTTCTTCCGCCGTAAGATTCCATAAATACAGAATATGAGACGGTCGCAGCCCTTGTTCCGTCAGGCTTTTCAGTAGCCGGACATGATCGGCTCGCGCGGACGGATTGAGGGTATATCGCCCTTCGGAAAGCGTTTCTTGATACGCAGCTCCCGGGCTGATAACGAAGACCTTATGCCCGTCATTTTCCAGCAGTTGCTTCGCGTGTTCGGCGATGCCCAGCGTATCGGTCAGGAGCAGCCAGCAGGTGCTCTCAGCTTCAGCGTGTTTGCCCGCCATGTATTTTGCCGGAATAGTTTTCTTCCAGGTCGGCATATAGAACCAGTCACCGATATCGGCCTGTTTGCGCTTTTTAGCTTTAACGGATTGTTCACTCTGCGCATCATGGCTCGCTGACGACAGAGCAGGCAGGGCGAAGCGTTTGCGCTCGAAAGGATAGCCCGGCAGCGGGATGCGACGGCGGTGTTGTTCTGAATGATGCTGATGCCACGGAACGTCAACGCCGCTTGCCCACAGTGCGCCCAGCGTCGAGAGGATATGCTCGCCGGACAAAGCAACGTCTTTGGCCGTTGGCAGTGAGGCGTAAATCAAAGCACCGTCTTCTGCGCTGAAATGCTGCTTGGCGGATGATTCCAGTGAACGTCCCGGCCCGACTTCGAGAAACACGAAATCCTGATGCTCTTCAGCCATCAACGTTTTGAAAGCATGAGAAAACATCACTGGATTACGTACGTGACGCACCCAGTAGTCGCTGTTCTTCGCCAGTTCTTCAGTGACCCATTGCCCGTTAACGGTAGAAACAAACGGGATCTGCGGCGCATGCAGCGTGATGCTATCAATGACTTTTTTGAAGGCGGGCAGCATGGGTTCCATCATGTGCGAGTGGAAAGCATGCGAGGTATCCAGATGTTTGCAGAAGATATTCCCGTCTTCTAACTGCTGTTGGAAACGTGCGATATCACTTGAAGCACCAGCGATGACGCATAGTCCTGGGTAGTTAACTGCTGCAATTTCCAGCTTGGTGCCGTGAAGTTTTTCCTTCAGGCTTTCTTCATCGAGCAGGACGGCCAGCATATCTCCTGCCGGTAATGCCTGTACCATCTTGCCGCGCAGCGCCACGGCTTTCAGCGCATCTTCCAGTGAGAACACGCCGGACAGGCAGGCTGCCACGTATTCACCCACGCTGTGGCCAATCATGGCATCCGGCTGAATGCCCCACGACATCCACAGTTTTGCCAGACAGTACTCCACCACGAACAAAGACGGCTGGGTAAATTGGGTTTCATTGATGCGGGAAGCGGCGGTATCGTCGGTGTCTTGGAAGATAATCGACTTCAGGTTGACGTCCAGAATCGGTTCCAGATAGTCACAGCATTGATCCATGTTCTTGCGGAAGACGTCGTATGTGGCGTATAGCTCGCGCGCCATATTGATATATTGATTGCCTTGTCCTGGGAACATAAACACAACGGATTTTTGATTTTTCCCCTGTCGTGTCACCACCAGTGAAGGCTGATCCAATTTGGCCAGCAGCGAATCGCGATCCTTTCCAATAATGGCCGTGCTGTGTGAGAACCTTTGTCTTCCGACCTGTAGGGTGTAGGCGATATCCGCCAGATTGGCGTCGTCATGCGCACTGAGGTAATCGCGCAGGCGGCGTTTCATATCGTCCAGTGCCGTACGGCTTTTCGCGGAGAAAGGTAAAACCAGCAGACTATCGTCATGGGCATCACCCGCGTCTAACGGCGGTGCGGCTTCCAAAATGACGCAGGCATTGGTACCGCCAACGCCGAAAGAGTTCACCAGCGCACGATGCGGTGTTTCCGACGGTTCCAGCTCACTAAGTTCGGTATTCATGACAAACGGGCTGGTTTCAAACTCAATGTTAGGGTTTGGCGATTCGAAATGGAGCGAGGCGGGTAGCTTGCCCGTTTCCAGCGCCAGTGACGCTTTGATGAGGCTAGCCATGCCCGATGCCGCGTCCGTATGGCCGATATTGGTTTTTACCGAGCCCAGGCGGCAATACTGGGTTTTATCCGTGTATTCCTGAAACGTTTGTGTGAGCGAGGTGAATTCGATGGGATCGCCCAGCGCTGTCGCGGTACCGTGAGCTTCAACAAAATTGATTGTTGCGGGATCAAGCTGCGCATTCGCGATTGCCTGCTTGGCAACGGCGATTTGCCCGTGGATGCTCGGTGCGGTAAAGCCTGCTTTCAGGTTACCGTCGTTATTTACCGCGCCGCCTTTCAGCACGGCGTAAATATGATCGCCGTCGCGTACGGCGTCATTCAGGCGTTTCAGTAATACCACGCCTGCACCACGGCTGAACACCGTGCCATTGGCACGTGAGTCAAAGGCATAGCAGCGGCCATCTGCGGATTCCATGCCGCCTTGCATATAGGGGTAACCCCGGCGTTCTGGCGTATCCACGGAAACACCGCCAGCGACGATCAGATCGCTTTCCCCGTTCAGCAGGCTGTTCATGCCCATCACGACGGCGACCATCGCGGTTGAGCAGGCTGTCTGTACGTTAACACTCGGCCCTTTGAGGTTGAGTTTGTAAGACACCCGGGTCGTTACGTAATCTTTATCGTTGTTGGTGACGACCGATGCGCCGCTGGCGTATTTCTGTACTTCAGGATGGGCATTCACTTTACTTAAATGCCAGGCGGTTCCCGTTCCGCCAAATATGCCAACTTTGCCGGGGTAGGTGGTGGGCACATAGCCCGCATCTTCAAACGCGTGCCAGCAGCATTCCAGAAAGACACGATGCTGTGGATCCATAATTTCGGCATCACGAGGCGTAATATCAAAGAAATTAGCATCAAAGTGTTGTGCGTTACCCAGAATTCCCCGACGGCGAACATAGTTGGGTGAGGCGATCATCTCTTCTTCAATACCTGACTCCCTCAGTTCTTCTTCACTGAATGTGCTGATTGTCTCCACGCCGTCCAACAGGTTTTGCCAAAATATTGCGGTATCTTCTGCACCGGGAAAGCGGGCTGACATTCCTACAATGGCAATATCCTTATCGCGGAACTGTTCTTGCTGTTTCATTTCATTACCTCACCGTGAATATATTCGCCTCCTTTCACGGCGCAGGCCGTTAACCTTCCCTCTGCGAATGATATTCAGAGAAAGAAAGGTCGACGTCCTACGCCGTGAATATAGAAGGGACAGCTAAATTAAAAGTGAATTACTTTTTGCTACCTGCGATTTCAGCAGTAATCCGGCTGATAACGCTTTTCAGGCCGGATGCTGACGGGTGTTGCAATGATGCTTTGAGTGAAACTGGAATGGCTGGAATAGACTTCGTACGCCAGTATTTTTTGACGTTAGGAAGAATTTTCTGACCAATCGCATAGTAGTGAGCGGGTTTAGATGAGTTTTGGTGACTCAGAACAACATTAATTGCTGAGGCCACTTTTGCTTTTACTGCCGAAGCAGAGTTCAGTTGATTTGCAGACATGGTATTACCACCTATTATCAGTGAAATAAGAATGATGAAACACATTGCCCATTGCTGGGCGGTTATTCCCCCGGCTGATATACGCGTCATACTTCAAGTTGCATGTGTGTTGGCAGCGTTCAGTCACCCGAATTACTTACTTGAGTAAGTTCATCGGGATTCCTTCGCTTGCCGCCTGCCTGAAACTCGAGTTATTTAGAGTATAAATCCGCTTTTTGGCGTAATTACTTCTTGTTGCTTGATTTCCCAGCGTGTATTTCGCTAATACGCTTGCTTAGCATCTGTACCGTTGGGTATTGGAATAAATCAACAATAGAGATGGGTGACTCTATTTTATTTTTTATTTCTCGATAAACTTTGGACATCAGCAGGGAATTCCCTCCCGCATCGAAGAAGTTTTCTTGAATGGAAACCTTTGGATTGTTAAGTACAGTCCGCCAGATAGAAATAATATTTTTTTCTATTTCTGAAGGTAATATTGCTTTGTCATTTGACATTTTTTCACCATTAGTTATTTACGCAGGAACACAGTTTAGATTTATCAATTTTTCCATTGGGATGTGTTGGCATTTTTTCCAACGCAACGAAATGAGAGGGCACCATGAAAAAAGGCAACATTTTGGCAAGGTGCGCTTTTATCTCCTGGATATCGATGCTCTTTTGATGTCGTAATACATAAAACGCCGAGAGTGATGGCGCAGCGCTTTCCAGACGCCTTTCGAGAATAACGGCGGCATGGTTAATTTGTGGTAACGCCTGTAGGTGAGTTTCTATTTCTGCCAGCTCAATACGGTGCCCGCGCAATTTAACCTGACTGTCTATTCGGCCAATGAACTCCAGTACGCCGTCGGCACGCTGCTTAACCCAGTCACCCGTTTTATACATTTTTTGTCCAGCCTGGTGGCTGAATGGGTCATCCACAAATCGCTCCTGTGTCAGCTTTTCCGCATGCAGATAACCTTTTGCCAGAATATCCCCTGCCAGATAAAGCTCGCCGCTTTCCCCCAATTCGACAGGCTGTTGCGCTTCATCTAATACATAAGCGGCGGCATGAGGGATTGGCTTGCCAATTGGGGCGATTTTTTCCTCTGCCCCCGGTTGGCAGTGCCAATGGCAAGCAAATATTGTTGCTTCGGTCGGGCCGTAGAGGTTGTGGATTTTTCCCAGATATTGCTGGGAAAGATCGTTGACTAGGCTTTGATCGAGCGCTTCACCACCGGAAAAGATATGGCATAGCGAGGTGCAGCGAGATAGCACCTCCGCATCAGCAATGACACGCAGCGCCGTTGGCACAAACTGTGCGACGGTGACCTGATGACGGCACATAAATTCTGCCAGCAGCAGTGGATCGTACTTTGCGTCCTCGGTGATGACTGCACAGCTTGCGCCAGCGATCAGTGGCCAGAAAATTTCCCACACTGACACGTCAAAACTGAACGTAGACTGGTTAAGGACGGCGTCTTTGTGATGCAGGTCGAAAGCGTTTTGCATCCACGCCAAATAATTGACTACCGTTCGATGGCTGACCATGACGCCCTTTGGCGTTCCGGTTGAGCCGGAGGTGTACATCACATAGCAAAGGTGTTCTTCGCTGACCGTGGGAAGTGTTGGCGTTAGCTGAGAGGTCAGATCTATCTGGTTGATATCAACAATCTCACAACGGTCTGGCGTCAGCGTCAGCGCGTGTTCATCGTCAGTAATGACCAAATGCGCATCGGCATGATTGACCATATAATCCAGACGCTCATGCGGGTAGTACGGATCAAGCGGTAAATAACATGCACCGGTTTTCAATACGCCGAGCAGACTGACGATCAGATTCGGGCTTTTATTTAAATAGATACCGACAACATCCTCTGGCTTTACGCCCCGCTGCAACAGATCGCTCGCCAGCGCGTTTGCACGCTGATCTAATTGCCGGTAGGTCAACGTTTCTGTATCGCTTCTCAGGGCGATGGCGTCCGGCGTCTGATGCCGCTGCTGTTCAAATAAGGTATGGAGCACTCTTGCCGATGCCATGATCTGATCCTCTGGTGATGCCAGGGGTCACGCCAGGCATCCTTTTACGCGTTATGCAGGTACGGCATGCACTATGCCGCTGAGTAATGTGTTTTGATTATGACGATGCTTCTTGCTGCTCCGTAGACGCTGGTGGCGCGGCGTTTTCCGCTGTTTGTGGCGTACTTTTTTCTGTGGGAGTGCTTGGCCTGGTTGCAGCATCGGTCAGGAAATCGATGACACGCATGAGCGCTTCAGGCGCAGGCTGGCGTTTTACCTGTGTGTGAATGCTGTATTTGGCGCGCGTGTCCGTAGTCCGGGTCTGCGCTGATTTGTGTGATACCCGACCGGCCATTTTGACCTTGAAAGCCCCCCATCCCAGTGAAGCCGCCAGATTGCCGTCTTCTCCTGTGTCATCGGATGAAGATTCACTCTGTGTCACTTCAAGCTCGAAATCGATTGTCCCTTCTTCAATAGAAATGATCGGATGGGTAATCGCGGCAATCAGCGGTATGCGCATCGTTTTCGTCACCGCGCCTTTTGCTACGCCACTTTCATCAATCAGTGTCTCGTCGTAATCGAATTGGATGGCGACGGCTTTATTATTCTGAATGCATACGGATAATAGAAAATCCGTGTAGGCCTTGCTGGCTTGAACCTGTGCGTTAATCATTGCCTGTAATGGCCCGCTAATCATATTTTCCAGCGGTAACGCATTAATAACAGAACCGATAAATTGTGAATCCATCGGAGCCTCCAATTATCTGCAAATAGGGTGTGATGCACTGTCAATAAAAAATAGCAAAGGGAAGGGGAAATAATACCCGTCAGGGTACGGGGAACCTGTCGAATTCTGGCGTAGTCCTTTTGGTATATAGGCAATCATGTCTTTTATTTGTTAAACCCATACTCAGGCATACGTGTTATTCCGCGAGCCTTTCCTGGTATTGGTATAGCGAACCCATCGATTTGTACAATATTAATTATCACCGCATGAGATACCGGAATTCGCGTTAGATCCATTCCCGCAAAAAAAAGCATCCTTTTACAATATGGAAGGAAAATGATGAAAAGTAGAAAAGCCGTCTTTGAAATTATCTCTGAATGGTCATTGAAAAATCCCAATAAGACTGCGGTGGAATTTAATGGCGATAGGTTGAGTTATCAACAGTTAGAAGCACACTCGCGCCTGTTGGCCGATTATTTGTTATCACACTATCCGGATAATAAACGTGGCAGAATTGCCGTCTATCTGGAACCTGGCGTCATGATGCCCGTGGTCTTACTGGCTATTTTAAAGGCTGGACACACCTACGTTCCTCTCTCTCATTTTCATCCGTCAGAAAGAATAATTCAGATCCTTGATGATTCTTCGGCGTTTTTACTTATCTCGACGCGAACGATGGTAAATAAAACAGCTATCGATAAGGTTTCTCCCTCCACGCTTGCACTAGAGGATATTCATTATCCCGATGAACCTGTGGCGGTGTTACCACCCGTTTGCGAAAACGATCTCGCTTATATTCTCTATACCTCTGGTTCTACAGGGAAGCCAAAAGGGGTGGCTATTGAACACCGGAACCTGAGCTATTATCTGAACTGGTTTAATGAGGATGTGTGGCCAGAGACCCGTGCGACGCTCCCTTTGACATCGACACTCAGCTTTGCCGCCGCCGTGACACAGCTCTATGCGCCTTTATTACGCGGCGACACTCTCTTTATTTTGCCTGCCGATAGCTTGAATGAGCCGGAAGTTTTATTACGCTGGCATCAACAGCATCCGGACGGGGCTATTTACTGCGTACCGACCGTTTGGGATGAACTGCTGCGCTATCAGAAATCTTCTTCTCACGCATGGGCTTTACCTAAAACGGTCTTTCTCTCTGGCGAACCCGTCTCTTTTGATTTGAAAGAGCGCACGTTCCAGCAAATCCCTGATGTTAGGCTCTTTAATCTGTATGGCCCGACGGAAACGACGGCCAACTGCTCGTTTGCTGAATTAAAACTGGGGAAAAGTGTGACGCTCGGTAAGGCACTGCGTGGCAGCGAAATTCTGATCGTGGATGAGAGTCTGCTCCCCGTATCTGAAGGGGAAGAGGGGGAGATTTGCGCTATCGGTGAAGGCGTTGCCCGCGGCTACATTAACCGCGATGAACTCACTCAACAGCGTTTCTTTACCCATGTCAGCGGTGATAAAAGCTATTGGGGACATCGCACCGGCGACCTAGGGAAAAGGACGCCGGATGGGGAGATCCTATATCTGGGACGTATCGATCGGCAGATTAAGATTAATGGTATTCGTATCGAACCTGAAGAGGTCGAAATCGTTTTACGTCAGCATGCGGATATCGATAAGGCGCTGGTGCGGCCGATTCAGGAAAATGGGCGTCAGCGTTTGGTGGCCTATCTGGTGAGTCGTAATCCATCGCTTGCGACGAACGACCTGCGCCGATTCTTGCAAGACAAGCTGCCGAGAGCGATGCATCCGTCCCATTTTATTATGCTGGAAACCTTACCTAAACTGCCTAATGGAAAACTGGATGTGAGCCGGCTCCCGGCGCCTTGTCCGCAGCGCCCTGAGCTAGGATACCCTTTTAAAACCGCAGGTAATGAGCTGGAACAGGAACTGATTGATATTTGGCAGGAGGTGCTTGGCTTTCGTGAACTCGGTGCCAACGACAACTTTTTTGATTTAGGGGGCGATTCACTTCAGGCGATGAAAGCCAGGCTACTGATTCGCAAACGGCTGTTTAGCGAAATTGATTACCCACTATTTTTCAACAACGCGACGCCCCATTTACTTGCTTTCATCGTTCCTTACTATGTTAACGATGATGAGCCCGCGTTTGATGAGAGTGAAACGGATATCGAGGCACTCGCGCCATCATCGCAGCAGCGCTATTTTCTAACGCTGGATCAGCTCAGCCCAGAGCCATCGGTCTATCAATTAGCTTTTCGTCTGACGGTAGAGGGCACGCTGGATGAGTCTGCCGTGGAATGGAGTCTCCGGCGTATTTTGGAAGGTAACCCGGTGCTGCGAACCCGCTTTGATCTGGACAGGATGCAATGCCTTGAAGGGGATTATCCGATCGAGGCGATTCCGATTGAACGACTGACGGCTCTCCCTCCTGGTGGGTTGGCCAATACGCTGGGTGACCGACAACTGCTGGAGCTGGTCAATACGCCAGAGATGGATGTAGAACATTCGCCGCTCATCTGTTTTCATCTGGTCTCGCTGACGACTCAACGGCATATTCTGCTGGTGCGTGTGCACCATACGGTATTCGACCATGATGCGATTGGATTATTTTTCAATCAATTTGTTGAATATATCCGGGCTTATAGCGCGGGTGACCGCAGCTACAAGATAGGCGGTGAGGAACGTTATCTGCATTATCGGCAACAGCAGTTGCGTATCAAAGATAAATGCTATCCGGTAGAGCGCCAGTTCTGGCTGGATAAGATGGAGGATTACCTGACTGCGGGAGCCGATGCGACGGCATTTCCGCTACGTGAAAGCCAGAACGGGGAAAATTATTGGTGCATTTTGTCCGATACGCTAACGCAGGCGATAAAACACTATGCCCAGCAGCATCGCACGACGCCGTTTGTCTGTATGCTGACGGCCTTTACGCTGCTGCTCAAAACAACAGACTATCGACATGTTCCTATCGGTATTCCCGTGTCAAATCGCATGCTGACAGAGAACACCACTACGGTAGGCTGTTTCGTTAACATGGTGACTTACTACGATGATTCGCCAGCTCAGGAATCTTTCAGAACGCTTTTAGCGCGTAACCAGAATAAGATCCATGCCATTTTGGACAATCAGACGTTGCCCTACGATGTATTAATGACTGACGTCCGAGCCAAAGGATGGGCTGATAAGCTGCGTTTCCCTGTCAGCTTTAACTATCTGACGGCAATGCCGCAGGTTGTGCAGATTAATGAGGCTGAGTATCAGATTGCGGATATTGCGAGTCGTCAGGCCCGGTTGGATTTAACGCTCTCTGTTTATGACGATGATGCACTGACGCTGTGTTTTAATTATCAGCAAGCAGCGTTTAAAGCGGAAGATATCGCTGTGTTGTCCCATCAGTACCATCAAATTCTCATGGATATCGTACAGCCAATGACCCCTCTCTTATGCGGTAATCTATAGCTCATGCAAACGAGGCGTCCCGTGCTGAGACGCCTCGTGGAGATGACTGTATGGCTGTGCAAGTGGGGGAAATGATAACAGGAAGGCTGAGAGGCGCCTTCCTGTTATGTGGACGACTTACGGTTGAGGAGAAGTGATTAACGGTCTGATGAGTTTTTGTCATCGGGCGTTTTTTCCCGAGCCTCATTGATCGAATAAACACCTTTCGTTGCTTGTTTTATTTCCGATGCGACATCCAGGATATCGCTATTTTCCCGATAGCTGAAGAAATTTGCCAGCAACGTAACCAGGCCTACGCTAATAGCACCAACCAGATAACCTAATCCTATTGCGTTCTCCATTTTACTGATATTAACGCGCAGCAATTCGGCGATAATTCCTACCAGTGAAAAGGCCGCTGAAATACTGATGACAATAATAATTAAGGCAGCGACAAACTTGTCATAATTATCCAGTTTTTGTGGCCGCCAAAAGAAAGAAATACTGAGGCCGCCGAATAATCCTGCAACTGATGCAATAATATCACTGATCAGAATGTCATAAATGATAGGGATTTCTGAAGTATCCATAATATATCCACAATGATTTTCTCTATGAAATGGCGAATTTAAAATAGTAGTTTGGCTAGACGGCCTGTAGGAAAAGTGCTTCTTCTGCTTTTCTACGGCGCAGGAGTCCTTCCACGACTTGCTCACCATCTTTGTCCCAGCGTGGAAATTGATCGGCAGCGGCGCTATAGTTGCCCTGATTAAGCAGGCGTAATAATGTCGATTCCGCCAGGTTTTCTACTCCCAGGTTGTAAGTAAATGAGGTTAATGCACCAAATTGATTTCCATTGAGATCAACTTTTACGTATTTCTGAACCCCATTTTCCGCTGTTTTTAAGTCTTGACGTAATAGAAATTCAGCCTCCTGAGAGGTGATTCCATTATCAAAATTCTCATTTGGTAGTATTAAATGTCCGTATCCAATGGTCCATCTTCCTGCTGTATCAAGATACTTTGTTAATCTCAATCCTTCAAAGCTCTTAATCAAATTAAGGCCAGCCTCGTTGATTGTATCTGGAATGTTAGCCATTGTTTTTTTCCTCTTGGGTTATTCGGGGGAGAACAAGATTGGTATACTCATCAATTAACCGCATGATGCTTTCTGGTGGTTCGATCGAAGTGAACTGCATTTCTATATCGACGTGTTGACTATTTCGTCCCTTTTTCTCTTTGCCTGAAGGTGAAATGCTGACGTGAAAGTTACTAACGTTATAATCGTCTAAAGGGGAGGCTATTTCGTCCTTGCTGACTGAATCGGTTCTCACCGTCATCTGCACTTTCATTTTTTCCAGCATCAATCCCCTTGGACTAGAAAGGGCGACCAGCGGTAGTTCGACGTGGTGGCGAGAATCGAGCTGAATTGTAATTGTCTTTGGGGTTAACGTGCCATTCGCATCACGTTCAAAAAAAGGATCGAGCGTTTGTTGATATTGGTGGGCAATAAATTGATTGGCGGCGGTAGCTGCGTGCTGCATGCCGCGAGCAATGTCTGCTAGTGTCATTGCCTTTGATGACGTAACGTGATTATTCAACGTGGCGTGATTGTTTTTCTCTTGGCTATTATCAATATTATCTGGTTTTTTATTTTTTCCCGTGATCCAATTTTTGAATGACATTCTCTCACCTTATCTTATTTTTTCAGTTGCTAAACGTAAACAATCTGAAGGGAAATAAATAATAATTTGAGAAAACGTTAACAACTAATGAAAGGGAAACATATCCGTCATTGTGTTGGATATAGAATGAAATGTGTCATAGGCCATTTTCCTACGAATTGATAATTCATTGCGTTAATCTTTATGTGTTTATGAAATGATTACATCATTATAATTTATTTTGAGGTACCATTATTATTGGTAATGGTATTCCTCCGTGGTTTCTTATCTGAAATTATCATGTCAGTATGCGCTAATAGATATGAAAATGTCCATAAGGTAAACGGCGTATGCCAAATAGCGTGACATTGTTTTTTCAAGATAGGCTAAAACTTCTTAGAGGATTTTTTAAATATAGCATTTTAAAATAAATGTAAATGGAGATTGCACAGTGAATGTTGTTATTATCGATAAATCCCCTATTTTTATTCATGGTCTATCTGTTGGGCTGAATGATTTCATGCGCGATGTTAATATTGTTGGCGTAAATGATATTGACAATGTATGGCCTTGCCTTGAGGGGATGAACAACGCTTTTATTTTACTAAATTGTAATAAAGAAAATGGACAGTACAGCCTTTTTCTTGAAACTCTTCATGAGAAATATGTTGGTGTCAGCGTGATTATTATGGTTGATGTTATTGAAAAGCATGTTTTGAATAATTACCTGAAACACCATGTTATGGGCGTCATTCTTAAAACATCACCCGTTGATTCGATTGCTCAGGCATTAAAAACAGTGTCGATGGGGATGGTCTGTCTGCCGGATGATGGGGTGGTCTATGAAGGGTGGAGTGTAGATAACAGCGTAAAAGGCAAACTCAGTGAAAGACAGCATGAGGTTTTGCAACTGATTGCATCAGGTGCTTCTAATAAACAAATTAGTCGGACATTAAACATCAGCGCAGGAACCGTGAAGTCACATTTGGAGTCGATTTTCAGACGACTTAATGTGCGTAACAGAACGCAGGCTGCGATCGTGTTGTTAGAAGAAGAACGAAGATAAGTTTTATTTATTGCATCATTTAGATTTAGTTATTGTTTGATTTAAGCATCAGGGAATCTTCATCGCATCATCTCTTTCTGCCGCCCTTGGCAGTAGGTCTTTCCTCAATGGTTGACCAGCTTTGTGGCTAACGTGACGATACAAGATCTGCCCACAAAACGTGGAGTGCAATTGCGCGATGGCCGCGACCAGGCGACCCGCGTTTGTTGACAAAAGAACGCATTCCGCGTATAAAAATCGGCTTCGAACCAATCCTATGGATGACTTGCATTTATGCAGTTGTCAGCGTAGTATTTGCCAAGTTTTCGGACGCGGGGTGGAGCAGCTTGGTAGCTCGTCGGGCTCATAACCCGAAGGTCGTCGGTTCAAATCCGGCCCCCGCAACCACTTAACTTCCAGTAAAGTGTTTTTTCAAATACGTTCTTCACTCAATTTCTATCTCTTTTTGCAGTGATTTTTGAAAAAATCCTTCACCGAAGTTATGCCGCGTTGTCAGCGGTATTAGGGTCCAGTTGCATAAAGCCCCGATTTATCGGGGTTTTTTGTTATTTGGCAACAAACAACTGGGCTATTAGGCCCTTTTTTTATGTCTTGGGGGTGGACTTGTCCACATTAGAGCAAAAATTAACAGAGATGATTTCAGCACCCGTTGCCGCATTAGGCTACGAATTGGTTGGGATTGAGTTCATCCGCAGTCGTCAATCGACGCTGCGTATCTATATTGATAGTGAAGATGGGATCACTGTTGATGATTGTGCTGATGTCAGCCACCAGGTCAGTGCGGTATTGGACGTAGAAGATCCAATCACTGTCGCCTATAACCTGGAAGTTTCGTCTCCAGGGCTTGAGCGTCCCTTATTCACGGCGGCACATTATCTGCATTTCGTCGGTGAAGAGGTGACAGTGGTGCTGCGTATGGCAGTCCAGAATCGCCGTAAATGGTTGGGTGTGATCAAAGCTGTTGACGGCGAAATGATCACCATAACAGTGGAAGGCAAAGATGAAGTATTCGCGCTGAGCAACATTCAGAAAGCGAATCTTGTACCCCACTTTTAAAGTTTGGATGAGGCAACTAGGATGAACAAAGAGATTCTGGCTGTTGTTGAAGCAGTTTCCAATGAGAAATCCCTTCCGCGCGAGAAGATTTTTGAAGCGTTGGAAACCGCACTGGCGACAGCGACCAAGAAAAAATATGAGCAGGAAATTGATGTGCGCGTCAGTATCGATCGCAAAACGGGCGATTTTGATACCTTCCGTCGTTGGTTAGTGGTGAATGAAGTCACTCAGCCAACTCGCGAAATTACACTTGATGCCGCGCAATTTGAAGATCCTTCGCTTGATGTTGGCGGTTACGTTGAAGATCAAATCGAATCCGTAACCTTTGACCGCATCACGACGCAAACGGCAAAACAGGTTATCGTACAGAAAGTTCGTGAAGCTGAACGTGCGATGGTTGTTGATCAGTTCCGTGAACAAGAAGGCGAAATTATCACCGGTGTCGTGAAGAAGGTGAACCGTGATAATATTTCGCTCGAAGTCAGACCTATTGATGGTTCGAACACCAGTGCAGAAGCGGTAATTGGCCGTGAAGATATGCTGCCTCGTGAAAACTTCCGCCCTGGCGACCGTATTCGTGGCGTACTGTACTCTGTTCGCCCTGAAGCTCGCGGTGCTCAACTGTTTGTCAGCCGTTCCCGTCCGGAAATGCTGGTTGAACTCTTCCGCATTGAAGTGCCAGAAATCGGTGAAGAAGTTATCGAGATTAAGGCAGCGGCCCGTGATCCGGGTTCACGTGCGAAAATTGCAGTGAAGACGAATGACAAGCGTATCGATCCTGTCGGTGCTTGTGTTGGTATGCGCGGTGCACGTGTACAAGCTGTCTCCAGTGAACTGGGCGGCGAGCGTATTGACATCATTCTGTGGGATGATAATCCTGCGCAGTTTGTGATCAATGCAATGGCACCTGCCGATGTGGTATCGATCGTGGTTGATGAAGATACCTACACGATGGATATCGCCGTTGAGTCGAGCAATCTGGCTCAGGCGATTGGTCGAAACGGGCAGAACGTCCGTCTGGCTTCCCAACTGTTGAAACAGCATCGTTCAGACGATCGTTGGGAACTGAACGTGATGACAGTGGAAGATCTTCAAGCCAAGCATCAGGCCGAAGCACATGCTGCAATCGACGTCTTTACCAAGCACCTTGATATTGACGAAGAGTTTGCCACTGTGCTGGTTGAAGAAGGTTTCTCCTCACTTGAAGAACTGGCCTATGTGCCAATCAAGGAACTGTTGGCCATCGAAGGCCTTGATGAAGAAACCGTTGAAGCATTGCGTGAGCGTGCTAAAGCTGCATTAACAACGCTGGCACTGGCGCATGAAGAGAGCCTTGGTGACGGTCAACCTGCTGAAGACTTGCTTAGCTTGCCTGGGCTGTCGCGTGAGTTGGCGTTCAAGCTTGCTGCGATCGGTGTTTGTACGCTGGAAGATCTTGCTGAACAGGGCGTTGACGACCTGACAGATATTGAAGAGCTCAATGATGAGCAAGCGGGCGAATTGATTATGGCCGCACGTAATATCTGTTGGTTTGGCGACGACAACGAATAACGAACTGTAGCAGGAAAGGAACAGCATGACAGATGTAACCGTAAAATCGCTGGCCGCAGAGATTCAAACTCCGGTTGACCGCCTGGTACAGCAGTTTGCTGATGCGGGAATGACCAAGTCTGCATCGGACTCTGTGACCCAGCATGAAAAAGAAACGTTATTAGCGCATTTGAACCGCGATCGCGGTAATGCGCCGAGTAAATTGACGCTGCAACGCAAAACGCGCAGCACGTTAAATGTCCCTAGCACCGGCGGTAAAAGTAAGTCGGTGCAGATCGAAGTCCGCAAGACACGCACTTATGTAAAACGCGATCCGATTGAGGCCCAACAGGCTGAAGAGGAAGAGCAGGCACGGCGTGAAGCGGAAGAACAGGCACAACGTGCCGCTGAAGAGCAGGCTAAACGCGAGGCCGATCTGCGCGAAGCCGCTGAGAAAGCGAAGCGTGCTGCCGACGAGCAAGCCAAACGTGAAGCCGCTGAAAAAGCTAAGCGTGATGTAGCGGAAAAAGAAAAAGTGACGAACCAACAAAACGAAAATATGACCAAGCCGGCTCAGTCTGAGAAAGCGAAACGTGAAGCGGAAGCTGCCGAACTTAAGCGTAAAGCAGAAGAAACTGCACGTCTTAAAGTTGAAGAAGAAGCACGTCGTATTGCTGAAGAAGCTCGCCGTATGGCTGAAGAAAACGCCGGGCGTTGGGAAGCGGAAAGCGCGACTAAACCTGAAGAATCTGCCGATTATCACGTGACGACGTCTCATCATGCCCGTGAAGCGGAAGATGAAAACGACCGTCAGGTTGAAGGTGAACGCCGTACCCGCACCCGTGCTGCGAAAGTAACCAAGCAGAAGAAAGGCAATCGCCAGTCTGAGTCCAAAGCTGACCGCGAAGAAGCGCGTGCCGTTACCCGTGGCGGTAAAGGCAAGCGTAAGCCAAGCTCACTGCAACAGAGCTTCAATAAGCCTGTTCAGGCGGTTAACCGCGATGTTGTAATTGGTGAAACCGTTACCGTAGCTGAACTGGCTAACAAAATGGCCGTTAAAGGCTCTCAGGTCATCAAAACGATGATGAAGCTGGGTGCGATGGCAACCATCAACCAGGTCATCGACCAGGAAACCGCGCAACTCGTTGCGGAAGAGATGGGCCATAAAGTTATCCTGCGTCGTGAGAACGAGCTGGAAGAAGCGGTAATGAGCGACCGTGACATGGGCGTGGCAGCAGAATCCCGCGCGCCAGTCGTGACTATCATGGGTCACGTTGACCACGGTAAAACCTCACTGCTTGACTATATCCGTTCAACTAAAGTAGCAGCAGGTGAAGCGGGTGGTATTACCCAGCACATCGGTGCTTACCACGTTGAAACTGACAACGGTATGATTACGTTCCTGGATACACCGGGACACGCCGCGTTTACCGCAATGCGTGCTCGTGGTGCTCAGGCTACGGATATCGTGGTACTGGTTGTGGCGGCGGACGATGGCGTGATGCCTCAGACAATCGAAGCTATCCAGCACGCGAAAGCGGCTAAGGTTCCGGTTGTTGTTGCAGTAAACAAAATCGATAAGCCAGATGCCGATCCGGACCGTGTGAAAACCGAGTTGTCTCAGTACGGTATCATGCCGGAAGAGTGGGGCGGTGAATCTCAGTTTGTCCACGTATCTGCTAAAGCCGGTACGGGTATCGACGAACTGCTGGATGCGATTCTGTTGCAGGCCGAAGTTCTGGAACTGAAAGCCGTCCGCAGCGGCATGGCAAACGGTGTAGTGATCGAATCCTTCCTGGATAAAGGTCGTGGCCCGGTTGCAACCGTACTGGTACGTGAAGGTACGCTGAATAAAGGCGATATCGTTCTGTGCGGCTTTGAATATGGCCGTGTCCGAGCGATGCGTGATGAATTAGGTCGTGAAATTACGTCCGCAGGTCCTTCTATTCCGGTCGAAATTCTCGGTATGTCCGGTGTGCCTGCCGCAGGTGATGAAGCTACGGTAGTTCGTGACGAGAAGAAAGCGCGTGAAGTTGCCTTGTATCGTCAAGGTAAATTCCGTGAAGTCAAACTGGCTCGTCAGCAGAAATCTAAACTGGAAAACATGTTTGCCAACATGACAGAAGGTGAAGTTTCTGAACTGAACATCGTTCTGAAATCTGACGTACAGGGTTCTTGCGAAGCGATTTCCGATTCACTGCAGAAACTGTCTACTGACGAAGTGAAAGTTAAGATTGTCGGTTCCGGTGTGGGCGGTATCACAGAAACGGACGCCACGCTGGCAGCGGCATCGAATGCGATTATCCTTGGCTTTAACGTTCGTGCAGACGCATCAGCTCGCCGTGTCGTTGAAGCTGAAAGCTTGGATCTGCGTTATTACTCCGTCATCTATGATTTGATCGACGAAGTGAAACAGGCGATGAGCGGTATGCTGGCGCCAGAATATAAGCAAGAGATCATCGGTCTGGCCGAAGTGCGTGACGTCTTTAAATCACCGAAATTTGGCGCTGTCGCTGGTTGTATGGTGACTGAAGGTATCGTTAAACGTCACAACAAGATCCGTGTACTGCGTGACAACGTGGTTATCTATGAAGGCGAGCTGGAATCTCTGCGCCGCTTCAAAGATGACGTTAGCGAAGTCCGTAACGGCATGGAATGTGGTATCGCCGTGAAGAACTACAACGACGTTCGCCCAGGCGATATGATCGAAGTCTTTGAAACGATTGAGATCAAACGTACGATCGCGTAATCCGTTTTCAGCGACGACGTAAGTGATTCGTAAGGGGGGCCTAGTGCCCCCCGATTTTTACTGGAGGATTTATCATGGCAAAAGAATTCAGCCGCACCCAGCGCGTTGCGCAGGAAATGCAAAAAGAAATCGCCATTATCATTCAACGTGAAGTGAAAGATCCACGCATCGGCATGGCGACCGTATCCGGTGTGGAAGTTTCTCGCGATCTGGCGTATGCCAAGGTTTTTGTGACCTTCCTGAATGATAACGAGCCAGAGCAAGTTAAAATAGCGGTGAAAGCACTGCAAGATGCGTCTGGTTTTATCCGTATGATGATCGGTAAGGCAATGCGTCTGCGTGTTGTTCCAGAATTAACGTTCTCCTATGACAACTCATTGGTTGAAGGGATGAGAATGTCCAATCTGGTGACCAATGTAGTCAGAAACGATACGGAACGTCGTTCTGTTACGGGCGAAGATCAGGAGGATTAATGAGTCGTCCTCGTCGCCGTGGCCGTGATGTACACGGCGTATTGTTATTAGATAAACCGCAGGGCGTGTCGTCTAATGATGTTTTGCAGAAGGTAAAACGGATTTTTAACGCTAACAGAGCGGGCCATACGGGTGCGTTGGATCCATTAGCAACCGGTATGCTGCCGATTTGCCTTGGGGAAGCGACGAAGTTTTCCCAATACTTGTTGGATTCTGACAAACGCTACCGTGTCATTGCTCGGCTTGGGCAACGAACCGACACCTCTGATGCCGACGGTAATGTGATCGAAGAACGTGCCATTGGTTTTTCTGCTACGGATCTGGAGCAGGCGCTGGAGAGCTTTCGCGGTACCACGCAACAAGTGCCATCTATGTACTCGGCGCTGAAATACCAAGGGCGTAAGCTGTATGAGTATGCTCGTCAGGGGCTGACGGTTCCGCGTGAAGCACGTGAAATTACCGTTTACGAACTTCAGTTCATTCGCTGGGAAGGTGATGAGCTGGAACTGGAGATTCACTGCTCTAAAGGGACGTACATCCGTACCATTATTGACGATCTGGGTGAACAACTAGGCTGTGGCGCGCATGTGATTTATCTGCGCCGCTTGCAGGTTGCGACCTATCCTACCGAAAGAATGGTGACGCTGGAGCAGCTAGCGGCATTGGCCGAGCAGGCTCAGACGCAAGAACACTCACTGTCGCTGAGTCTTGATCCGTTGCTCATGCCAATGGAAAGTCCGGTTATTGATTTCCCTGAAGTGAATTTGCCACCAGTTGTTGCAGGCTATTTGAAGCTGGGACAAGCGGTTCAGGCAGCGAATGCACCATTGAACGGCATGGTGAGAATCACCGAAGGTGACGCGCACAAATTTATCGGAATGGGTGAAATTGACGACGATGGCCGCGTTGCGCCACGGCGTTTGGTTGTTGAGTATCCGGTGTAAACCCGCCCGTTGCTGCCTTGCTATCGCAGAACGCTGAGGGTAGAATAGCGCGGCTTGACTATTGGGTGGCTGAATTAGAGATCGGCGCCTGTTTTTTTATCTATAATGTTTTGGAGTATTACAATGTCTCTAAGTGTTGAAGCTAAAGCTAAAATCGTAGCAGACTTCGGTCGTGGCACTAACGATAGTGGTTCTACTGAAGTTCAGGTTGCTTTGCTGACTGCGCAGATCAACCATCTGCAAGGCCACTTTTCTGAGCACAAAAAAGATCACCACAGCCGTCGTGGTCTGCTGCGTATGGTTTCTCAGCGTCGTAAGCTGCTGGACTACCTGAAGCGTAAAGATGTAGCACGTTACACCAGTCTGATCGAGCGTCTGGGTCTGCGTCGCTAAGTCTTCTGTGTTTCAGTGGGAAGGGGCCTCTTTTGGCCCCTTTCTTCTAGGAAGCATTAGCAAAACAGAGTAGTGTATTGTTGTTAAATATGATCTTTCATTACAGAGGTTCGCGCGGCTAATGAGAGGCTTTATCTGCATAAGCAAGATAAGGGTTGTCATTAGTCGTGAGGATGTAGTGCAAAGGTCGGGAGTTCACTGGTGCGTTTATCTTGAATACGTGTAACGCGCCCCAGCTAAGGATATTATTTTGCTGAATCCGATCGTTCGTAAGTTTCAATATGGTCAGCATACCGTCACATTAGAGACAGGTATGATGGCACGCCAAGCTACCGCCGCTGTGATGGTAAGCATGGATGATACAGCGGTATTCGTTACCGTTGTCGGCGCTAAAACCGCTAAACCCGGACAAAGTTTCTTCCCGTTGACGGTTAACTATCAGGAGCGTACCTACGCTGCTGGACGTTTCCCTGGTGGTTTCTTCCGCCGTGAAGGCCGTCCAAGCGAAGGTGAAACACTGACCTCTCGCCTGATTGACCGCCCAATTCGCCCGCTGTTCCCAGAAGGTTTCCTGAATGAAGTTCAGGTGATTGCGACCGTTGTTTCCGTTAACCCACAGGTTAACCCTGACATCGTCGCCATGATTGGTGCCTCTGCGGCGCTGAGCCTGTCTGGTATTCCGTTCAACGGCCCTATCGGTGTTGCACGCGTCGGCTACCTGAACGACCAGTATGTCCTGAACCCAACGATGGATGAGCTGAAAGAAAGCCGTCTGGATCTGGTGGTTGCAGGTACAGAAGGCGCGGTTCTGATGGTGGAATCCGAAGCTGAAGTGCTGAGTGAAGATCAGATGCTGGGTGCGGTGGTGTTTGGTCACGAGCAACAGCAGATCGTTATCCAGAACATCAACTCACTGGTTGCTGAAGCGGGCAAACCGAAGTGGGAATGGCATGCGCCAGAAGTTAACGTTTCTTTAGAGCAGCGTGTACAGGCGTTGTCTGAAGCACGTCTGGGTGACGCTTACCGCATCACTGAAAAACAAGAGCGTTATGCACAAGTTAACGTCATCAAATCTGATGTTGTTGCTGCGCTGCAAGCCGAAGACGAAACGCTGAATGCTGGTGATATCCAGGAAATTCTGGGTAACGTCGAGAAAAACGTCGTACGTAGCCGCGTGCTGGCTGGCGAACCGCGTATCGATGGCCGTGAAAAAGACATGATTCGTGGTCTGGACGTGCGTACTGGCGTACTGCCGCGTACCCACGGTTCTGCGCTGTTCACCCGTGGTGAAACGCAGGCGTTGGTTACGGCAACGTTGGGTACTGAGCGTGATGCACAGAATATTGACGAACTGACCGGTGAACGTACCGATCGCTTCCTGCTGCACTACAACTTCCCTCCGTACTCTGTCGGTGAGACTGGTATGGTTGGCTCGCCTAAGCGTCGTGAAATTGGTCACGGTCGTCTGGCTAAGCGCGGCGTGCTGGCAGTGATGCCAAAGGCGAACGAATTCCCGTACACCGTGCGTGTGGTATCTGAAATCACGGAATCTAACGGTTCTTCTTCCATGGCGTCTGTCTGCGGTGCTTCTCTGGCACTGATGGATGCAGGTGTGCCAATCAAATCAGCCGTTGCGGGTATCGCGATGGGTCTGGTGAAAGAAGGCGACAACTTTGTTGTTCTGTCCGACATTCTGGGTGACGAAGACCACCTGGGCGATATGGACTTCAAAGTTGCTGGTAGCCGTGAAGGTATTACTGCGCTGCAAATGGATATTAAGATCGAAGGGATTACCCGTGAGATCATGCAGGTTGCTTTGAATCAAGCCAAAGGTGCACGTTTGCACATTCTGGGTGTGATGGAACAAGCAATCAGCACGCCACGTGGCGATATCTCCGAGTTCGCACCGCGTATTCACACCATCAAAATCAGTACCGATAAGATCAAAGATGTAATCGGTAAAGGTGGTTCCGTGATCCGTGCGTTGACTGAAGAGACAGGCACGACCATTGAAATCGAAGACGATGGTACTGTGAAGATCGCTTCAACTGACGGCGAAAAAGCGAAACACGCGATTCGTCGTATTGAAGAGATCACTGCCGAAATCGAAGTCGGCCGCGTGTATCAGGGTAAAGTTACCCGCATCGTTGATTTTGGTGCTTTCGTCGCTATCGGCGGCGGTAAAGAAGGCCTGGTGCATATTTCTCAGATCGCCGATAAGCGCGTAGAGAAAGTGACTGACTATCTGCAGATGGGTCAGGAAGTGCCGGTCAAGGTTCTGGAGGTTGATCGTCAGGGCCGCGTGCGCTTAAGCATCAAAGAAGCAACTGCGCAAACTCAGGAAGCGGCAGCCCCGTCTTCTGAGGAATAACGACTGTTAGAAAACGGTCTTATGGCACCTTGCCTGATTATGGCAAGGTGCTGCATGTATCGTAAGGGTATGGATGTCCTTGCGTTGAGCGGTCCGGGACAGGATGTTCATCCAATGTTTGTCTTCGGGAGTGGGAAATGAAGCCTTTCTTGCGCTGGTGTTATGTTGCAACAGCACTCATGCTGGCAGGATGCAGCAACACGGATTGGCGTAAAGACGCAGTATTGGCGATTCCGTTACAGCCGACTTTACAGCAGGAAGTGATCCTGGCACGCATGGAACAAATCCTTGCAAGCCGGGCATTAACCGATGATGAGCGAGCACAGCTATTATATGAGCGCGGAGTGCTGTATGATAGTCTCGGGTTACGGGCATTGGCGCGGAATGATTTTTCACAAGCGTTGACGATCCGCCCTGATATTCCAGAAGTTTTTAACTATTTGGGTATCTATTTAACGCAGGCAGGCAATTTTGATGCTGCCTATGAAGCGTTTGATTCTGTACTAGAGCTTGATCCAACTTACAATTACGCGCGTTTAAACCGTGGCATCGCTTTGTATTATGGCGGTCGCTATCTGTTAGCGCAGGATGATCTGCTGGCGTTTTATCGAGACGATCCGAATGATCCTTTCCGTTCGTTATGGCTGTATCTTGTGGAGCGAGAAATCAATCCAGAGACGGCCAAAATTGCGTTGAAGAAACGCTATGACGACGTGAAGAAAGGGCCTTGGGGATGGAATATTGTCGAATTCTACCTGGGTAGTATCAGTGAAAAAACACTGATGCAGCGTTTACAGGAAGAAGCTACGGATAACACTTCGCTCGCTGAGCATCTCAGTGAAACTGACTTCTATTTAGGTAAGCACTACCTAAGTCTGGGGGACAAGAACACCGCTTTGGCGCTGTTCAAGCTGACGGTTGCTAACAACGTTCATAACTTTGTTGAGCACCGCTATGCATTGTTGGAATTGGCGCTATTAGGCCAAGAGCAAGACGACCTATCAGGATCGGACCAGCAATAGCTGACGAACACTTAATCAGCCTGAAAAAACTTCGGTTATCACCTTCACGGGTGAGGGCTTTTTTGTTCGCTTTTTAATCCAATTTGAGCCGGTTCACACTTTTCAATGAAAATGACTGAAAATTTTCACGACGAGTTATGTAGACTGGCCGCCATGTCTAATGAGGCACGTTTACATGACTGATTTACTTACTTCTTTTTCCGATTTGGGGCTGTCTGCTCCTATTATTAATGCCCTGACCGATCTGGGCTATGAAAAACCATCGCCGATTCAGGCTGAATGTATTCCTCACCTGCTGAACGGTCGTGATGTGCTGGGTATGGCACAGACCGGCAGTGGTAAAACTGCGGCTTTTGCTCTGCCATTACTCAATAATTTAAAACCTGAGTTAAAAGCACCGCAGATGCTGGTGTTGGCTCCAACCCGTGAGCTGGCTGTTCAGGTTGCTGAAGCCTGTAATGATTTTGCCAAGCATATGCATGGCGTTAATGTTGTTGCCTTGTACGGCGGTCAGCGTTATGACGTTCAACTGCGTGCTTTGCGTGGTGGAGCACAGATCGTTGTGGGTACTCCAGGTCGTCTGCTGGACCACCTGAAACGCGGTACGCTGGATCTGTCCAACCTGAGTGGTTTGGTACTGGATGAAGCTGATGAAATGCTGCGTATGGGCTTTATCGAAGATGTTGAAAACATCATGGCTCAGATCCCTGCTACGCATCAGACTGCGCTGTTCTCTGCAACTATGCCAGAAGCGATTCGCCGTATTACGCGTCGTTTCATGAAAGATCCACAGGAAGTTCGCATCCAATCAAGCGTGACTACGCGTCCAGACATCAGCCAGAGCTACTGGACGGTGCAGGGTATGCGTAAAAATGAAGCATTGGTACGCTTCCTGGAAGCTGAAGATTTTGATGCGGCGATTATTTTCGTTCGTACCAAGAACGCTACGCTGGAAGTGGCTGAAGCGTTGGAACGTAGCGGTTACAACAGTGCTGCGCTGAACGGCGACATGAACCAGGCGCTGCGTGAACAAACGCTGGAGCGTCTGAAAGACGGTCGTCTGGATATCCTGATTGCGACCGATGTTGCGGCGCGTGGTCTGGACGTTGAGCGTATCAGCCTGGTAGTAAACTACGATATCCCGATGGATTCCGAGTCTTACGTTCACCGTATTGGTCGTACCGGTCGTGCGGGTCGTGCTGGCCGTGCACTGCTGTTTGTCGAAAACCGCGAGCGTCGCCTGCTGCGTAACGTTGAACGCACAATGAAGCTGACCATTCCTGAAGTGGAATTGCCAAATGCAGAATTGCTGGGTCAACGCCGTCTGGCTAAATTCGCCGCTAAAGTACAGCAACAGCTGGAAAGCAGCGATCTGGACATGTATCGTGGACTGCTGACTAAGCTGCAACCGCAGGAAGAGCTGGATATCGAAACGCTGGCTGCTGCGCTGCTGAAAATGGCACAGGGCGAACGTCCTCTGATTCTGCCACCGGATCAGGCATTCCGTCCTCGCCGCGAATTCCGCGATCGTGATGACTCTCGTAGTGATTCACGTGGCGATCGTCGCCGTGAACCCCGCGATGCTCGCGATTCCCGTGAACCCCGTGACGGTGACCGTCCACAACGCCGTGAGCGTCGTGAATCTGGTGAGATGGAGTTGTATCGTATCGAAGTGGGTCGTGATGATGGCGTTGAAGTTCGCCACATTGTTGGTGCTATCGCCAACGAAGGGGATATCAGCAGCCGTTACATCGGTAACATCAAGCTGTTCGGGTCCCACTCAACGATCGAACTGCCGAAAGGCATGCCGGGCGATCTGTTATCACACTTTACCCGCACGCGTATTCTGAACAAACCAATGAATATGCAATTGCTGGGTGATGCAGTCGCACAGCCAGAACGTCGTGGTGGTGGTCGTCCTGCTGGTGCAGGTGGCGAGCGTCGTGATGGCGCAGCTCCACGTCGCTCTTTCGGCGGTGGTGAACGCCGTGAAGGTAACGGTAACGGCGGTGAGCGTCGTGAACGTTCTTTCAATCGCGATGCTGCACCGCGCGCTCCACGTCGTCGTCCTGCTGACGCGTAAGCACATTGTTACAACAAGAAATAGAATATCGTTGTTGAGATATGTAGCAACTTGACCTTTTCTGTTATAAAAGCGACCCATTAATGGGTCGCTTTTTTTTGGTGTAAAATATCTTTTTTCTTCTTAAGCCCATTATTAATGATACCTGCGTATTATTGATTAAATTTAATGAGGGAATGAAGTCGGTTTTGCTAAGCATGGATAATGATAATTCCTATATGGTGACGTCGCTGCTGAATTCTTCGAAACGTCTAATCAATATCTTTTTACTTAAGGGGTAATTTAAGTGATTGAATATTCAAGAAATAATAAATTTAGCTGGAGTGCGCTTGTTTTCTTACTGCTCTTTTTATGGTCTTTCTCTTGCGCGCTGCAATTATGGATTATATTAAGTGGACACAGTGGGACTACGGGGTTACGAGACTCTCTACTATATAGTCTACTTTGGTTGGTCCCTTTGCTTTTCTTTCCTCAGTATACGCGCAGGATTGCTGCTGTTTTAGGTATCGTGCTATGGGTTCCTTCCGCGATCGCTATCTGTTATTACTCAATCTATAAACAGGAATTTTCACAGAGTGTCCTGTTTGTTATTTTTGAATCTAACACAACAGAAGCCACTGAGTTCCTGAGTCAGTATTTCAGTTTAAAGATGATTGCTGTGTTAGTTGCTTATACGGCAATTGTTTTTCTACTGTGGAAAAAATTACGTCCTGTTTATGTCATTACCGCAGCCAAAACTGTGACATCTTTGCTGATTTTTTCAGTATTGTTTGCCGTACCTGTATATAAGAAATTATTTACTCAGAAGATATCTATCGAAGACACTGCGGGCTACATTGCAGGTCGCATGGCAACTACCGCCCCTTGGCAATTTCTATCCAGCTATATTGAGTACCAACAGCAGTTAGAAAGCATGACCGAGATGCTACAACAGAATGCAGCTCTCCCTCCGTTAGAGAATCTAAAAGACGTAAATGGTGATACACCACGCACCTTAGTACTGGTTATTGGTGAGTCAACCACGAGTAGCCGTATGAGCCTTTATGGTTATTCTCGCCCGACAACGCCTCGCTTGGATGCATTGCATAATACTGATCCGAATCTCATTGTGTTCAATGATGTCGTGACATCTCGGCCTTATACTATCGAAATCCTGCAACAGTCCCTGACCTTTGCGGACGAACAAAATCCGGATTTATATCTCAGTAAACCTTCAATGATGAATATGATGAAGCAAGCGGGATATAAAACATTTTGGATCACCAATCAGCAGACGATGACTAAGCGTAATACCATGTTAACGGTGTTTTCACAGCAAACGGACAAACAGTTTTATTTGAATAACCAACGCACACAAAGTGTAAGACAATATGACGATGTCGTATTATCTCCTTTTCAAGAAGTGCTTGCGGATCCTGCTTCGAAAAAATTTATTGTCGTTCATTTATTGGGAACACATATGAACTACAAATACCGTTACCCAGATGATTTTGACAAATTCAATGGCCGTGATGGTACGCCTACAGGTCTGACCGACAGTGAAGTCGAAGTATATAATCATTATGATAATGCAGAGTTATATAACGATTACATTGTCGATACACTGATTAAAACATTTGAAAAAAGTAAGCCTAATGGTTTTCTTGTCTATTTCTCCGATCATGGTGAAGACGTTTATGAAACACCGCCTCATAGTGTGTTAGGACGTAATGAAGCGGCACCGACACGTGCAATGTACACTATTCCATTTATGGTTTGGATGTCACCGGAATGGCGTAAAAGCCATACTACCGATTACTCTAAGTATGTTGATCGTAAGTACAGCAATGCGCACCTTATCCACACTTGGTCCGACTTGTCTGGGTTAAGCTACAATATCTTTGAGCCTGAAAAAAGTGTAGTAAGCCCAGATTTTAAAGAGGCGGAACGTTGGATTGGGAATCCTTATGATAAGAAAGGCTTGAGAACATTTGATAGCTTACCTGCGACCATCGATGGGAAATAAGCCATCATCCATAATTAGCTAATTTTTCTAAACACAACGTCCGGTGAAAGCCGGACGTTGTGTTTTTACAATGTTTCATTACAGCGTCTTCTGCACATCCATCGCGATTTCAAAAGATTGCAGTCGTGCCTGATGGTCAAAGATCTGGCCATTGATCATCACTTCATCTGCCTGTGTTTCACGTAAAAGACTCTGCAACCCATGACGGACTTTCGCACGATCGCCGACAATCGACAGCCGCAGTGCTTGCTCCGTGCCAAACTGTTCAGCAGGTGACCCGACTGTGTCGATGTTTTCTACCGGCGCGGGTAACGGGCCTGGCGTTCCACGGCGAAGGTTGATGAACTGTTGCTGCATCGAAGTGAAGAGGAAGCGCGCATCACGGTCACTATCGGCTGCAACCACATTGACGCACACCATCGCATAAGGTTTAGCGTGAGTGGCGGAAGGGATAAATTTTTCGCGGTAGAGGCGGAATGCTTCCAGCAACATATCGGGAGCGAAATGGGCAGCGAAGGCAAAAGGTAAACCCAGTCTTGCCGCTAGCTGCGCACTGTACAAGCTCGATCCCAATAGCCAGATCGGAACGTGTAGACCCTGTCCGGGGACGGCCTGTACTGCCTGACCTGGTTGTGCATCGGCGAAGTAGCGTTGCAGTTCCTGCACATCGCGTGGGAAATCGTCAATATCGGCATTAAGGTGACGGCGCAGTGCCATCATGGTGCGTTGATCGGTACCGGGAGCACGGCCTAATCCCAAATCAATACGGCCAGGATAAAGTGATTCCAGCGTACCGAACTGCTCGGCGATGACGAGCGGTGAGTGATTCGGCAACATCACACCGCCAGAGCCAAGACGGATGCGTTGCGTACCGGAGGCAAGATAGCCGAGAAGCACCGATGTTGCTGCACTGGCGATACCGGTCATGCTGTGGTGTTCCGCCAGCCAATAGCGGTGATAGCCCCATTTTTCTGTATGTTGCGCCAGATCCAGCGAGCGATGGAAAGCGTCACGTGCTGTCGCGCCTTGCGGAATCGGTGCAAGATCGAGGACGGAAAACACAGCGGATTGAGAAGGTGTGGACATAATATGGCTCACTTTGTTGTTCACTGACTCTACCTTGTCGGTAGATGCTAATGCCGTCAGTCAATGATGAAAGTCAGAACAGTATGATGGAATGTCGCGGTTATACGTAGTTCAAAGGTGCGCTTAGGAAGGAAAAGGGCGGTTGGCCGCCCTGATAGGATGTGAGTTATTGAACGAGTTCTAGGCCAGCGACGCGACGCCAGTAGCCGTTACAATCGGCCTGATTTTCCAGCGTTAATGGCATATTGCCTTGCTCGTTGGCGCGGAAGGTATCCAGCATGGCTGGAGTGGTGATGTCGTTTGGCGACAGACGAACAATATCGACCAGATCTCGCATTGACGTCAGCTCGTTGCCGAGGTTGTAGCAATAGCCGCTTTGCGTCTGGATGCCATTGAGGACAAAGACCTGCTGATTCTCCTGCGACAGCATTTTCCTGCCGTGCGGGTAGCTAAGGCAGCAGGTTTCGCATTCATCTTTCGGTCGATCTTCTGAACGAGCGGTGAAGCAACGTGCGGAATAGGCTAATGGCAAATGGCCATAGCTGAGCACTTCCACTTCAAACTGATGGCGAAAGCCAAGCTCTTCACATTGGTTCAGCAGGTTTTGCAGCCAGTCACGAGAAAGCTCGACCGGCATGCACCAGCGCACCATACCTTGTTTGTGCAGCACACGTAGCGTGTAGGCATTGTAGCAATTGAGCGCGTGTCCGGCGACAAACGGCAGATTACGTTCGGCTGCGATGTTGACTGCGCCCAGATCGTTCGCTTCTAGCAAGAACTCGCCATTTTCCACATAACGCCTTAACTCTGTGAGTTCAGACGGAGCCTGTAAGAGCGCTAGCGTAGAGATCACCACCTGCTTGCCGCTGTTGGCGACTTCACGGGCAACGTTGAACCAGTCCGCTACTTTCATCAGACGGCGCTTGCTGCACACCGTTTCGCCGAGATAAACGATATCGGCGCTGCTGTTCACCGCGGCTTGATAAAACGCCTCGACGTCTTCTTTCGGCCAATAGTAGAGGATATTGCCTAATGCGTATTTCATATGTTCTCCTGCTACTGCCATTTGCGGTGATACGCACCAAGCGTGGTCTGCGTGCCTTCTGCCACTGCGCCTAATGCATCCATCCAGGACTGAGTGGGTACGAATGTCTCAGGATTGGCGCGGCAGCGATCGATAGCCTGTCGCCACACTTGCGTAATCTGGCTGACGTAGGCTGGGCTGCGCTGGCGACCCTCTATCTTCACGGAGGCAATATTGGCAGCCATCAGCTCAGGCAGAAGCTCCAGCGTGTTAAGGCTGGTTGGCTCTTCCAGCGCATGGTAGCGCTGTCCATCGACCAAATAGCGGCCTTTACACAATGTAGGGTAACCGGCGTTTTCATCGTCCTGGTAGCGGTCGATCAGGATATTGTTCAAGCGCGACTCCATGCCGTTTTCCGTCTGCTGCCAGCGTACAAACCGCGCAGGCGAGCAGGCACCCACGGTATTCGGTGATTCACCGGTCAGATAAGAAGAAAGGTAGCAGCGTCCTTCCGCCATGATGCACAGGCTACCAAAGGCGAAAACTTCGAGCGGTACGGGGCTGGTGCGAGCGATTTGCTTCACCTGATGAATGGACAGCACGCGCGGTAGCACGATGCGTGAGACATCGAAATGACGATGATAGAAGCGGATCGCTTCGGTGTTTGTTGCGGAAGCCTGAACCGACACGTGACGTTCAATGTTGGGATAGCGCTCGGCGGCATATTCCAGCATGGCGAGATCGGCGAGGATCAGCACATCGGTACCGATCTGTGCGGCCATATCTACGGCGCGCTGCCAGCGTTGATAGCCATCCGGGTGAGCAAACGTATTGATGGCGATATGCAGTTTACGTCGGTGGCGGTGCACGTACTCATGTGCTTCCTGTAGTTTCTTATCAGTAAAGTTCAACCCGGCAAAATGACGTGCGTTGGTGTCATCTTTCAGGCCGATATAGACCGCATCTGCGCCATTATCGATGGCAGCTTTCAGTGCCGGCAGATTACCAGCGGGGCAAAGCAGTTCCATACACAATCCTTCATTAATCCCTTCGGGCCGTAGCGGGTCGGTGCGATCAATGATGTTCAGACTGATACTGTTTTTATGACGTGCGTTTTGTCAGCCACCCTTGCGGGTCGTCGTAAGCGATTATTTATCAGTCGATGAATGTTATTAACGATTGGGAATCTTAATTAACCCATCAGGTAAGGACTTTGATTTAAGGCAGTTTATGGTGCTAATCGTCGCGCAAGGACAAAATCTGTTGGGCATAATCGGATAAGCGACTAGATTATTGACATAGACCTCTGCCGCTTGCGGTGGATGTGGCAAAATGTTTGCAGATTATCTGAACAGTCAGATTGCTTTAAGAGGAGTACGCCAGTGTTGGAAAAACTACGAGCGCAGATTGTGCGTCAGGGGCCGAGCTTATTAGGTAAGCCACTCAAGTTCACCCCCTTTGCGCTACAGCGTCAGGTTTTGGAACAGATGTTGGGCTGGCAGTTCCGTCAGGCGCTGGAAGAGGGCGATCTGGCATTTCTCGAAAGCCGCTGGCTGAAAATTGAGGTGCGTGATGTCGGTTTGCAGTGGTTTATGACGCTGCGTGAAGGTCGTCTGGTGGTAAGCCACGATGAGACGCCGGATGTCAGCTTCAGTGCGGATGCAAACGATCTGATTTTGATCGCCGCGCGTAAAGAAGATCCCGACTCGCTGTTTTTCCAACGTCGTCTGCGCATTGAGGGCGATACCGAATTAGGTTTGTATGTGAAGAACCTGATGGATGCTATTGAACTGGAAGCTATGCCTGCGCCGCTGCGTATTGGTCTGCTGCAACTGGCGAACTTTGTTGAAGCTGGGTTACGGGAGGGCGTGGTGCAAGCAACGAATCACGCGCCAGTATCATGCTAGTTCGGGTGGAAATTCCCGTTGATGCCGCAGGGATCGACAGCTTATTGCGCCGTTCTTTCCCTACGGGTGCAGAAGCAGATCTGGTGCATCAACTGCGAGAAGATGGCTTATTGACGCTTGGCGTCGTAGCAACCGACGATGAAGGTGGCGTGGTGGGTTACGCCGCATTCAGCCCAGTGCTGATCGAAGGTGAGGATCGGCAGTGGGTGGCGCTTGCGCCGTTGGCGGTAGACGACAGTCTGCGCCGACAAGGCGTGGGGGAGAAGTTGGTCTACGAAGGGCTGGATGCGCTGAATGAATTTAGCTATACCGCCGTCGTCGTGCTGGGTGAGCCTGCCTACTATTCCCGCTTTGGTTTCGTTCCGGCGACAGAGCACCAGTTGCATTGTCGCTGGCCTGACAGCGAATCGACGTTTCAGGTCTACCCACTGGCGGACAATCAGGTTGCTGGTGAAGATTCGCCTGAAGGCGAAAGTGGATTTGAACATGTGACGGGGCTGGTTGAATATGCTGAGCCGTTTAACCGCTTTCTCTAGCCGATAGCGTATCAAGACAAATCGTCTGAGGCTGGTCTTGTACCAGCCTTTCTTTTTGGTTTTTGCTCAACTGCTTAATGCGGTATTCCAGCTTAAGTGCATTTGAACGATCGCCTGCCAGACAGTGAAACACCAGCGTCAACTCCCCTTTCCCCCGCAGTGCTTTTGCCCCTTTTCCTGCTTGATGTTGATTCATGCGACGGCTGACATCCGTCGTGATACCGGTGTACAGCGCCCCGGCGACCGTGCGCAGCATGTACAGATACCAGCGGGAGTGTTCAGCATGTTCAGTCATGGTTTTGTCTGCGGTTTCTCGGAAGCAGTCTTATTGGCAGTCAGTGTAGGGTGCTTATCTTGTTACGTGAAGTAGCACATCGCTGTTGTGAAACGGATTGCAACCTCCCGTAAGGAAATAATTTTCCTGCTCTGCCGCGGTTTCCCCCTGTACTTAGGGAGAAGCCGCTATGCTTATTCTATACCCGTCATACTTCAAGCTGCATGTGCGTTGGCTGCGTTACTTGGCACACTTACGTGTCCCTCGCCCCGCAGGGGCCGCTGCAAGCAGCGTTCAAACCTGCCTCTGGCAGATTTGTCAGTCACCCGAATCACTTACTTGAGTAAGCTCATCGGGACTCCTTCGCTTGCCGCGTTACGAGGCCATAAATGGGCCTCGCCCTAAAGGGTCAACGCTTTGCGTTGTTCAAAACGTTAACGTTTTGTCCTGAAACTTGAATTATTTAGGGTATATATATGACTTCAACCAGAAGCATTGGGCGATCTGCGACTGTGTGCTGCCGCCTCTTTATTCATTTATGAAGGGCGGAGCTGGTCGACAAGGCTATCAGCGCTATTCCCCAGCTCGGCCTTATTCTGGGCAGTATGTGTGATAAAAATCACATATAATCATTATCTATTGCATTTCTATTACATCAAGTGTGAATGAATGCACAAAATAGTCCGGCATGGCGTGTTCAAATATCTGATATGCCCACGTGTATAAAGCGTTTCTTTCGATATCGTTCTTTCGGTGTTGAAATAATCACAGGATGAAGGGTTGAGGAAGGTTGACTGCGGTGAGAAGGATCTCGGTGCCGCTACAGGTTGTTTCTCCTGAGCGCTATCTTCAAGGAACCAAGTCCGCTCGCCAAACGTGCTGGTTTTACACCAGTTAATGTTCAGAGCCGGTTAGACCGGCTGACGAGTTGGAGAGTTGTATGACCAAGCTGACCACGGCCGCGCAACGCGCGCTGGCGCTGATGGATTTAACCACGCTGAATGAGGATGATACGGATGAAAAAGTGACGGCACTCTGCCGTCAGGCAAACAGCCCGGCAGGAAAAACTGCTGCTATCTGTATCTATCCACGTTTTATCCCTCTGGCGAAAAAGATCCTGCGTGAGCAGGGTACGCTGGATATTCGCATTGCGACAGTGACCAACTTCCCGCACGGCAATGATGATATTGACATCGCTGTTGCAGAAACCAGAGCGGCGATAGCCTACGGTGCTGATGAGGTTGATGTCGTATTCCCTTACCGAGCACTGATAGCAGGCAATACGCAAATCGGTTTTGCGCTGGTGCAGGCATGCAAAGCCGTATGTCAGGATGCCCACGTGCTGCTGAAAGTGATCATCGAAACGGGTGAGCTGAAACAGGAGGCGCTGATACGTCAGGCGAGCGAGATTGCGATTGATGCAGGTGCCGATTTCATTAAAACCTCAACCGGTAAAGTACTGGTGAACGCGACGCCGGAAAGTGCAGCGATCATGCTGAAGACGATCCGCGATAAAGGCGTGGGCGAGCATGTCGGCTTTAAAGCTGCTGGCGGTGTGCGTAACGCGGAAGATGCCGCCATCTATCTGCAACTGGCGGACGATATCATGGGCGCTGAATGGGCGAATGCGCAGCATTTTCGCTTTGGCGCATCCAGTTTGCTGGCGAGCCTGCTGACAACGCTCGGGCACGCGACAGCGGCCCCACAGGGCAGCTACTAATCACGTGCATACGGCGCGCTATTTTATTCGTGACAACATGTTGTTGATGACCGCATTAGTTCACGACAGCAAATGCGCTCACAGCGATAGGCTGCTGAGCCATATCAGAATTCATCAGGAGTACAGACCTTGTTTCTGATTCAAGAAATTATTCGTAAGAAGCGTGATGGAAAAACTCTGAGCGAAGAGGAAATCCGCTTCTTTATCAACGGCGTTCGTGACAACACCGTTTCTGAAGGTCAGATCGCCGCTCTGGCGATGACCATTTACTTTCACGACATGTCGATGGATGAGCGTGTGGCGCTGACGTTGGCGATGCGTGACTCCGGTACGGTGCTGAACTGGAAGAGCCTGAACCTGAACGGCCCGCTGGTGGACAAACATTCTACCGGCGGTGTAGGGGATGTTACCTCGCTGATGCTGGGGCCGATGGTCGCCGCCTGTGGTGGCTACGTCCCGATGATCTCTGGGCGTGGGCTGGGGCATACTGGCGGCACGCTGGACAAGCTCGAATCGATTCCGGGACTGGATATTTTCCCGAACGATGAAAGTTTTCGCCGCATCATCCAGCAGGTTGGCGTCGCGATTATTGGGCAGACCTCATCGCTGGCTCCGGCGGATAAACGCTTTTACGCCACGCGTGATATTACCGCTACGGTTGATTCGATCCCGCTGATTACGGCATCGATTCTGGCGAAGAAGCTGGCTGAAGGGCTGGATGCGTTAGTGATGGACGTCAAAGTGGGGTCCGGGGCGTTTATGCCGACCTATGAACTGTCCGAACAGCTGGCGCAGGCGATTGTCGGCGTAGCAAATAACGCAGGATGCCGCACCAGCGCATTATTGACAGACATGAATCAGGTGCTGGCCTCCAGCGCGGGTAATGCGTTGGAAGTGCGGGAAGCCGTGCGTTTCCTGACGGGAGAGAGCCGCAATCCACGCCTGTATGATGTTACTATGGCGCTATGTGGCGAGATGCTTCTCGCGGGCGGGCTAGCAAGCTCGGCGGACGACGCGCATTCACGTTTGCAGGCCGTGTTGGATAACGGCAAAGCCGCCGACGTCTTTGGCCGCATGGTCGCCGCACAGCGTGGACCGGGCGATTTTGTCGAACACTACGATCGTTACCTGCCAGTAGCAACGTTAAGTAAGCCGGTGTTCGCGACGCGTGAAGGCATTGTTACCGCGATGGATACCCGTGCGCTGGGCATGGCAGTCGTGTCGCTGGGCGGCGGACGTCGTCAGGCCTCGGATACGATCGATTACAGTGTCGGTCTGGATAGCATGATTAGCCTGGGTGAACGCGTTGACGCACAGCGCCCGCTGGCGGTGATCCACGCCAATACGGAAGCGCAATGGCAGCAGGCGGCGAATGAAGTCCGGGCTGCGATCCAACTAGGCGACACGGCACCAGAAAAGACCCCGATGGTCTATCGTCGGGTGAGTGCGGAAGCGTGATTGCGTAAGGTTGGCGATAGATAACCTTGAATTGATTTTCCCCTGCCGATAGGCAGGGCGTGAGCGCATCGCTGCGCAGGAGAGAAAGAATGAAACGTGTACATATTATGATTCTCGACTCGTTCGGGATCGGCAGCAGTGCTGATGCAGAACGCTTTGGTGATGTCGGTTCGGATACGCTGGGCCATATTGCTCAGGCGTGTGCGGCGGGAACGGCGAATAAAGGGCGCAGCGGCTCGCTGCATTTGCCGAACCTGAGCCGTCTGGGTCTAGGTAAAGCCGCCGAAGCCTCAACGGGAACGTTCCCAGCAGGGCTGGATGAAAATGCAGAAATTATCGGTGCTTACGCGCACGCCAGCGAAATTTCCTCGGGTAAAGATACGCCGTCTGGCCACTGGGAAATTGCTGGCGTACCTGTCCTGTTCGACTGGGGCTATTTTAAAGATGAAGAAAACAGTTTTCCGCAGGAACTGCTGGATAAACTGGTAAAACGCGCCAATCTGCCGGGCTATCTGGGCAACTGCCACTCTTCCGGTACGGTGATCCTGGATCAATTGGCTGAAGAACACATGAAAACCGGCAAGCCGATTTTCTACACCTCCGCCGATTCGGTGTTCCAGATTGCCTGCCATGAAGAAACTTTCGGCTTGGATAAGCTGTACGAGCTGTGTGAAATCGCCCGCGAAGAGCTGACCGAAGGGGATTACAATATCGGGCGGGTGATCGCGCGTCCGTTTATCGGTGACAAACCCGGCAACTTCGAGCGTACTGGCAACCGTCACGATCTGGCGGTTGAACCGCCAGCGCCGACCATCCTGAAAAAGCTGGTGGATGAAAAAGGCGGTGAAGTGGTTTCTGTCGGTAAAATTGCGGATATCTACGCGCAGGTCGGTATCACGAAGAAAGTGAAGTCGACCGGCATTGATGCGCTGTTTGATGCCACGCTGAAAGAAATGGATAGCGCGGGCGACAATACTATCGTGTTTACCAACTTTGTTGATTTCGACTCCGCCTATGGCCACCGCCGCGATATTCCGGGCTATGCGGCCGCGCTGGAGCTGTTCGATCGCCGTTTACCTGAACTGATGTCCCGCGTGAAAGACGATGACATCTTGATTCTGACGGCCGACCACGGCTGTGACCCGAGCTGGCACGGCACCGATCATACCCGCGAGAACGTACCGGTGTTGATCTATGGACCAAAAGTGAAGCCGGGATCGTACGGTCACCGTGAAACCTTCGCCGATATCGGGCAGACGGTTGCAGCTTACTTTGGCCTGTCGCCTATGGACTACGGCAAATCGATACTGTAAAAACATCGTTTTTAGTGAAACTTGATTAATTAAGGAATAAACGCATGGCTACGCCACATATTAATGCAGAAATGGGTGATTTCGCTGACGTTGTACTGATGCCGGGCGACCCGCTACGCGCTAAGTTCATTGCAGAAACCTTTCTGGAAAATGCCCGCGAAGTGAACAACGTGCGTGGCATGCTGGGTTTCACCGGCACGTATAAAGGCCGTAAAATTTCGGTCATGGGTCACGGTATGGGCATCCCATCCTGCTCGATCTATGCGAAAGAACTGATCACTGAATTCGGCGTGAAGAAGATCATTCGTGTGGGTTCCTGCGGTGCGGTGCGTGAAGACGTCAAACTGCGCGACGTAGTGATCGGTATGGGCGCTTGTACGGATTCCAAAGTGAACCGTATGCGTTTCAAAGATCACGACTATGCAGCGATTGCCGATTTCGACATGGTGCGTAATGCCGTTGATGCGGCTAAAGCACGCGATGTTTCTGTGCGCGTAGGTAACATCTTCTCTGCCGATCTGTTCTACACGCCAGACCCGCAGATGTTCGACGTGATGGAAAAATACGGCATTCTGGGTGTGGAAATGGAAGCGGCCGGTATCTACGGTGTTGCGGCAGAGTTCGGTGCGAAAGCGCTGGCAATCTGTACCGTTTCTGACCACATTCGTACTGGTGCACAAACCACGTCAGAAGAGCGTCAAAACACGTTCAATGAGATGATCGAGATCGCGCTGGAATCCGTTCTGCTGGGCGATAACGAGTAACCTCATCACAGCCCGGACATCCGCTCCGGGCTGTGTTTTTCCTGTCTTCGTCTTCACATCCTTCCGTAAGAAACCTGCTGACCGTCCACCTCTGGTGACGTAATCGAACAATCGATAGCGTGGCTCCCTGATCCCTCTTTTTCCTCTGGCGCGAGTGGCGTTAATGGTATCTGATGCGTGAAACAAGCCAGCACGGCAGGCTGATGGCTGACGGCCAGAACGATGGTTTCTGGCAGCGTTATCCTGATGTGCTCTAACAGCTGAAGCGCCGCCGCATCATCGAGTTGACTAGTGGCTTCATCCAGACAAAGCAATGTCGGGCGCAACAGCAGCGCACGCGCCAGTGACAGACGTTGCTGTTCGCCGCCAGACAGCTCTCGGCTCCAGTTCGCTTTGTCATCCAAGCGCGGAATCAGTGAGGCGAGTCCGGTTTGTTCCAATACTGTGGAGAGTTGTGAGCGATCGGCTAGCTGCGCCTGCGGATAACACAATACCTGACGCAACGTATCCTGCGGCAAATAGACTTTTTGCGGCAAGAATAGTGCCCGACCCACCGGAAAGTGCCACTCTCCCTGCGATGCAGGCCACAGGCCCGCCAGCGCCCGCAGCAGGGTGGTTTTCCCACTGCCGCTAGCTGCGCTGAGTACCGCCCACTCGCCAGCCGGAAGCGTGAGCGTAAGCGGGGCGAAATACGGTGAACCATTCGGGCGTGCTACAGATAACGCGTTGATATGCAGAGCTTGCCCTTCATGGCGCGGCGCGTCTGGCGTCGGTAACTGCTGTAAACGGTGCTGGAATTCCCACAGCCGTTCAATTGTCGAAGACCACTGAACCAACTGACGATACGCATCGATAAACCAGCCAAAGGCATCCAATACATAGCCGAAGGCGGATCGCGCCTGCATAATCGCCCCGAGGCTAATCTGACGGGCGAGAAACAGCGGCAGGGTCGCGAAAACGGGGATAATCAGGCTGAAACGAAAATAGCTGGTGGTAAAGCTTTCTAATCGAAACTCCCTCGCCATTAAACGCTGCCAGTTTTGCACGATAGGCAGAAAGTGTTGCCGCATCCGCTGCTGTTCGGCGTCGCTGCCCTGATAAAACGCGATTTGCTCGCTGTTGTCCCGCACTCGCAGCAGCGTGGCACGGTAGTCGGCCTCTGTCCGCTGGCGCTCAATATTCAGCTTGTGCAGACGGTGCCCCAATAGGTGCGTCACGACGCTGGCTAATGAAGCGTAAGCTAGCGCGATCCACACCAGATAGCCGTGTATCGTGAGGGTGTAGCCGCCCAGCGTGAAGGTATGGACGCCGGAAAGCTGCCAGAGAATGACGATGAAGGAGAAGAATCGGGCAATGTTCTTTAGCAAAGAGAGCAGGAGTTCGAGGCTTTGTTCGATCAGCAGACGAATATCTTCCGCAATGCGCTGGTCTGGATTATCCAGCCCTGAATTGAGCTGGTAGTGGGCATGATTGCTCAGCCAATCCTGTTCATACTGACGCGTCATGGTATCGCGCCAGCGGATAATTAGCTGTTTCTTGAACCAGTTTCCGCAGATGATCACCAGCACGAATAGCAGCGTGTAGGCAAGATAGCGCATCGCCATATCGTAGATTGATGCATGCTGAAAATAGTCGGCCAGTGCGTCATAAAAATCCCGGCTCCAGTTATTGTACTGCACGCTGATCCACACGACTGACAGCGTCAGGCTCATAATCAACAGCAGTAGCAGCCAGAGTTGGGTTGCACGCGTGGTCAGCCAGAAAGGCGCGACCAGCGAATAAAAGCGTTTAAGCGTTTGCATAATGGATTGAGCGATAACCTGCCAGCAAAGGCTGGCAGGCGAGTGCGCTTAGAAATTCCACTTCGCGGTTAGCATAAAATTACGTGGGTCGCCGTAATAGTTATTGCCGCTGAGGTGGCGGTTATTCAGGTTCAGGAGGTAGGTTTTATCCGTCAGGTTATTGCCTACCAGATTGAAGCTCAGGTTTTTGCTGTGCTGATAACGGATATTGGCGTTAAACAGCGTGTAGCCGCCCTGATGCAAGCCATAAACCCGATTAGGGTAGGTTTGTGTCTCGGTTTGTGCCGTCATTCCCGCGCCAAGCGTCCATTGGTTCAGCTCACCTGGCAGGTTGTATGAGGTGTACAGTTTGAACATATGCTTCGGCGTGCGTGGGCTGAACTGCGCGGCCTTTTCGCTCGCGCTTCCTTCAAGGTATTTACTGTTAGTCAGGGTATAACCCGCCTGAACCTGCCAGCCTTCAGCCAGTTTCCCCGTGATATCGAACTCGACTCCCTGGCTGCGTACCTTGCCTTCGGATTGCGAGCAGCTTGTCCCGATCAGGCAAGATGAACTATCCGCGACTGCCATCGCTCGGTTCGCTTGAATGATGCGGAACAGCGCCAGCGAGGTATTCAGATCGCCATCAAAGAACTCCCCTTTCACGCCGGTTTCATAGTTGGTGCCAGTAATGGCGGGCAGCAGTTTACCGTTGCGATCTTTTTCGCTTTGCGGCTTGTAGATCTCGGCGTAGCTCAGATACCAGGTGTAGTTGTCGGCAAAGTCCCACAGCAGGCCACCGTAAGGCACAAACTCATTGCTGGCATGCAGGCTGCTGAGCGAAGACGTGTTGCGAATATGGTTCGTGAAGTATTCGTCATAGCTATAGGCGCTGTAGCGGCCGCCCAGAATCAGCTTCCAGTCATCCGCCAGTTCGAATCTGGCTGTGGCGAATGCGCCGCGCTGGTACAGATTAAAGCGGTCATTGTAGTTATTGCTGTAGAGACTCGCATTTGACCAATCTGGCTCTGCCAGCGAATTGGGCTGCCAGTTGAAGATGTTCACGGCGCTGGTGTTGTTGATACGGATGTGGTTGTTATCGAAGTTCTCTTTCTGATAATCACCGCCCACCACCAGTTCATGGTTGCGTCCCAGTAGTTCAAACGGACCGTTCAGGCTCAGGTTGTAGCCCCACTGTTCAGCCTTATTGTCGTAGCGTAGGTTATTGTTCAGCGACGAATTTCCCGTCGCCGGGTTCACGCCGCTCGTGCCGTTCATGATTCCGATATAGCTGCTTGCCGCGCGGGAGTGGACATAATTCAGGGCGGTTTTCAGCGTCCAATCGTTATCAAACTGATGCTCCAGTTCGATGAACGGATTAATTTTTTCAAATTCGATACGGTTCCAGCTTGCGCCCAGATAGGTCGAACGGGGCAGGTTCAGGCTGCTTTTATTGGTGGCAAATGGGACGCCATACACATCAGGCACGCCTCGGGTCTTTTGCCAGTTGATACCGCCAGTAACGGTAGTGGACGGCGTGAGGTCGTAGGCCAGCGTGCCGAACAGCACTTTTCTTTCACTGTGCTCGTAATCTTTAAAGCTTTGCTTATCTTGATAAACACCAACGACACGGCCGCGCAGGCTGGCATCGTCGTTCAGTGGCCCAGAGACATCGAGTTCGCTGCGGTAATTATCCCAACTGCCTGCGCCCACGCTGCCAGACGCCTGAAAGTTGTGAGTCGGCTGTTTGCGCACCAGATTCACGGTACCGCCGGGTTCACCATTTCCCTGTGACAGGCCAGAGGCCCCGCGCAGGATTTCGACACGATCATAAATCGCCAGATCGGGAGATTCGCTTGAAGACTGCACCGCCCCCATGTTGGATACGCTGTTTTGGCTGGAAAAGTTAACGCCGTCTTCCTTGATATTATCCATCACGAAGGCGCGCGATTCGTATTTCACCTGATAGCTATTCTGATTGACCACGTTGATGCCGGTGGTTTGCTTCATAGCCTCATCCAGCGAAGTCATATTTTGATCGTTCATCTGCTGGCGCGTTACGACGCTCACCGACTGCGGCGTTTCTCGCGGTGACAGATTCAACTGTGTCGCGGTGTTCATGCTTCGCGTGGTGTAGGACTGTGTGCCTTCGGTCACGCCATTGCGGTTGACGCCTGCCACGACCAGCATTTCATCTCCTTGCGGTATTCTCTGTAAGCGCCAGACGTCGTTAGGCTGCGGAATCACCTGAAGCCCGCTCCCAGCCAGCAGCGCTGAAAATCCACCATCGACGCTGTAATTCCCTTTTAGGGACGGCCCGGTTTTTCCTGTCGCCAACTGTGCATCGCCGACCAGATAAACGCCCGACTGGGCAGCAAACTGGTTGAGTTGCTGGTTAAGCGGCCCAGCAGGGATGGAATACGTTTTGGTTGCCGCAGCAGTTGTCGTTTCTGTCGCCGTTGCGGTGGAATGCACAAGCAGCGGTGCACCACATAGCAACAGATGAACGGCAATCGCCAGTTTGGACGGTGTGCGCTGTGTAGAGAAAAATGGAATCAATGCCATGAAAATTCGCCTTCTGACCCAGAGTAAAAATTGGTGGTTTTACTGTGAATCGAACGACAGTGGAAAAAGGGGAACTCAAAAGAGAAAGTTTTTGTCTGTATTCAAAAAACGGTATCTAAAAAGGGTGACGGGTATGAGAGCAATATCAGCGTGGCTCGACGGTCACCCACCACGGAAAACGTTGATGGATACGGACCGGGAAGGCCTGCGCCAGCATGTTCAACGCCATGTCGGTATCGGTTAACGGGAAGGTGCCCATCACGCGTAAATCAGCGATGGCAGGCTGGCACGCCAAATAGCCGTGGCGATAGCGTGACAGCTGTGTCACGAGTTCTCCCAGCGGCATATTGTCCGCCTGTAGCACGCCGTGTGACCAGTCGGCATCGTTCTGCTGGTTGGGCAAGATGTCACCCTGACCGTTCGCGTTAAAACGCAGGTGATAGCCTGAATTAACCCGACGCGCAGTGGAAGCGTATGTGGCGTTGACGTCGACGGCATGCTGGTAAACGGCTAGCGTGGTCGTGTCCGATTCCTGCGCGACGCTGAATCGCGTGCCCAGAGCCTGCAAGCGCCCTTGTGCCGTGGTGACAAAGAAAGGACGGGCGTCGGTGGCAGTATCAATCAGAATATCACCCGCCAGCAGAGCGATTTCCCGATGCTGGTCGCTGTAGCGGATATCAATCGCGCTGGCAGTGTTCAGCCACAGCCGAGTGTTGTCCGATAAGGTGAGGGATTTGATTTCTCCTACCGCACTGTGATGATCGGCTGTCATCGCCAGCAGCGAGCCTTTCAACGGTGTATGGCGGTACGTCAGCCAGGAAAGCAGCGAGCCAGTGCTGAGCAGCGCAGCCAGCTTGAGTGCACGGCGGCGGCTAATTGATTTAGGTTGGTGCAGTAGCGTATTCAGTGCGGGCTGCTGACCATCGCCGCGCAGTGGTTGGAAACGCTGACTGACCATTTGTACGTATTCCCAGGCATGACGATGCTCTTCGCTTTCCTCCATCCAGCGCTGCCAGTGGTGGTAATGCTCATCGTCAGGTTCCCGATCGCACAGTTGGGCGTACCATTGCGATGCCTGCTGCAAGGCAATAAAGCTGGGTTTATTGATGCTGGGTTTACTCATGAATGAACAGCCTGACCGTCCGCGTCTATCTCCGCTTCCAGCAGCACACAGTGCAGCATGGCCTGCGCCATGTATTTTTTCACCATGCGTTCGGAAACGCCCAGCGTCTCGGCAATTTCCCGATAAGGTTGCCCCTGAACCTGCGCCATGATGAAAGCAGCACGCACCTTCTCTGGCAGCGCACGCAGCATCGCATCGACCTGATACAGGGTTTCGAGAATGATATTGCTGTCTTCCGCCGACAGCGCAACCGGCTCCGACTGTTCGGCTAACGAGGTGAGCCAGACCCGCTCAATTTCGCGTTTACGCCAAAGATCGACGCACATACCCTGCGCCATCACGCTCAAATAAGCTCGCGCACCGGCATGGTTGTCGAACTGCCGTGGTTTCAGCAGCAGCCGTAAAAACACATCCTGTGCCAGATCGGCCGCGTCACACAGATTCCCCAGCCGTTTACGCAATAGCCCCTGCAACCAGCCGTGATGCTGACAATAGAGCTGATGCATATCTGCTGAGGTATCAATATTGGCTGATGACATGTCTGGTGCCTGAAACGGAGCGATAGGAGGTCAAATTTCAGGCGCATCTTAGTTGAGAATGATTTTTATTTCAACGCTAAGGAAAATGTGGGTAACGATGAAGAAGGAGAAGGCGAGGTGCGGGGGGACAACAAGGCTGGAAAGCACCACACCCGTTAGCAACTGCTGGTGTGGTGCTTTCCACGAAATCGGCATGAACTAGCCTGAGCGCCAGACTATCCCAACCCGTTACTTAATTGCCTGAGAAGGAACCTGCGCAGCGCTGTTAAAGCTGATCTCGTTGATGGCGCTCCACTTGTTCACATCGGTGCCAAACGTATCCAGCTTAAAGAATTTTGCTTTAACGGCAGGGAAGGTGAATTTTTCACCGTCTTTGGCATTGCTGGACGTGACCAGATTGTCGGCCAGTTTTTTCCAGGCTTTACCATCGGTGGAGTAGGAAACGGAGAACTTCAGCTTGCGCTCGTCCGCTTTGAAAGGAACCAGAACAAAGTTCTCAACGGATTGTTCTTTATCCAGTTCTAACTGAACCCAGCTCTCACCATTTGCCGCCCAGCGCGTTTTTACGTCGCCGTCGGCAATATTGGCAGGCTTGTGGCCCTTGTCTGAATCATAAGCGGAGGCCGTAACCGCCGTGACTTGTACCGCGTAAGCGGAAAGAGAGAATAAACCGCACAGGAGCGTCGTGGCCAGAGTGTATTTTTTCATATTATTCCTCGTAGATAACGGATAAACCATGGCATGCCTGCAAACCAGAAACATGAAATGGAACCTTATTGTGATAAAAAAGAAACGAGGTTTTATTTATGACGATCACGTTGCGGGGATTTTTCTGTCGGGAAAAAAGGCAGAGCGGGACGGGGCGCACATTATGGCACCCGCCTTGTCGCGAGGAGTATAGGTAAAGCCGTTAACCGAGTGGCAGCGCCATGAGAATGGCGTCTTCCCGACCCTGTGCCGCGGGGTAGTAATCGCGGCGCACGGAGACTTCGTTAAATCCCAGGCTTTCATACAGCGCGATAGCCCGTGCGTTTGACTCGCGGACTTCCAGCCACAGCGTCACAATACCGCGCTGCTCCATCTCGTCGATCAGGTGTTCCAATAGCTGTCGACCTAGCCCCTGACGCTGGTGGTCGGGATGCACGGCGATATTGAATAACGTTGCTTCATCCAGCACCACTTGCGTGATGGCGTAGGCGGCAAGCTTCCCGTCGTGGTTCAATTTCAGATTGAAATAACGTTCACCCTGATTGCTGATAAACGTTTTTTCCGTCCAGGGAAAGGCGTGGCTAGCTTGTTCAATTTTAAAGGCTTGTGCCAGATCGGCTGGCGTCAGAGAAGATATCGTGTTCATGTTCACAGATCTGTTGCCACAGCGCCCGTTTGGCGTCGGCATTTTGATAAAGTTCGGAAAGCAGAGGGCTGGAAAGCTGAACGCCCTGTAGCGCAATGGGCTCCGCGATGCCCAGCCGCCAGCTATGGCAGCGTGCATCGGCGGGCAACATCTCTATCTGCTGCGGCGTCAGGCGGTAGGCTTGCGCAGGGGTGAGCGCAAGACTGTGCAGAACGTCGGTCAGTAGCGGTTCATCATCGGCCAGCGGTTCGGCGGAGACGATCACCAGACGCACCTGATCGGGCAGACTGACGGCGATTTCGCCTTGCAGCACCGTCGGGCGACGCAGGGTCCACTGCGTAATCCCCAGTTGCTGTAGCAGCCTGTCACGTCTTGATTCCATGCGTTATCCTGTCTGGCGTGCGAGAAAATGATTCGTGCCTATGCTAACAAACCCCGCCATGCTGCGCCAACGTCGGTGCGGTTATTTCCTCTCCGCTCTGCAACTTCGAGGCCGAAGCGTATATAATCCCCCGTTCAATGATTAAGGAGCCGTAGCCCGATGTCCGCATTAACCCCCGCCAGTGAAGTCATACTGCGCCATAGTGACGAATTTCTTTCACGCCGAGTTCTGTTTGCCGGTGATTTGCAGGATACCCTGCCCGCGCAATTTGAGGCGGCGTCGGTACGTGTCCATTGCAACCAATATCACCACTGGCAACAGATGGCAAAGCCACTTGGGGATAATGCTCAATACAGTCTGGTAGCGGACGCTGAGCTGGTGGCGGATAGCGATACGCTGATTTATTACTGGCCGAAGAGCAAACAAGAAGCAGAATTCCAACTGTGTAACCTGCTTTCACTGCTGCCGGTCGGCGCGGAGATTTTCGTTGTCGGGGAAAACCGCAGCGGCGTACGCAGCGCTGAAACCGTGCTGTCTGACTTCGTTGAACTGGTAAAAATCGACAGTGCGCGTCGCTGTGGGCTTTACCACGGTCGAATTGATAAGCAGGCCAGCTTCACACTGGATGAGTGGTGGGACGAATATGTGACGGACGGCGTGACTGTCAAAACGCTTCCGGGCGTCTTCAGTCGTGATGATCTGGATCCAGGTAGCCGACTGCTGCTGTCTACGTTTGAGCCGCATATGAAAGGCAAAGTGCTGGATATCGCCTGCGGTGCGGGCGTGCTGGCATCGGTGCTTGCGAAACAATCACCGAAAATCCGCTTGACGCTGAGTGATGTCAGCGCCGCAGCGGTGGAGTCCAGCAAAGCTACGCTGGCGGCGAATGCGCTGGAAGGCAGTGTGATTGCCAGTAACGTCTATTCAGACATCGATGGCCGTTTCGATGTGATCGTGTCCAATCCGCCGTTCCATGATGGCTTGCAGACTAGCCTGCAAGCCGCGGAAATGCTGATTCGTGGTGCGGTGACCCATTTACCGATTGGTGGACAGCTACGCATCGTCGCTAACGCCTTCCTGCCTTATCCGGCGCTGTTAGATGCCGCATTTGGTAGCCATGAAGTGTTGGCGCAGACCGGACGCTTCAAGGTGTATCAGGCCACCGTTGGACGCCCTCCGCGCACAGGCAAAGGCCGCCGCCGGTAATCTCGATTACTGATACGTCCGTTACTGATTAAGCGCCGCCATACTCTCCTTGCCGTAGCGTTCACCTGCTGCGGCATCGGGCGGGAAGATGGCATTAATGGCGGCCAGTTCCTCTTTCGTCAGTGTGACATCCAGCGCCGCAACGTTCTCTTCCAGATAGCGGCGGCGTTTGGTGCCTGGAATCGGCACGATATGTTCGCCCTGCGCCAGTACCCACGCTAACGCCAACTGTGATGGTGTGACCTGTTTTTCCTGCGCCAGTTGGTTAATTTTCTCTACCAACTGCAGGTTTTTTCCGAAGTTTTCCCCCGAGAAGCGTGGATTGGTGCGACGAAAATCGTCGGCAGCCAGATCGTCCGGGCTACGAATTGCGCCAGTCAGAAAGCCACGCCCGAGCGGGCTATAAGGCACAAAGCCGATGCCCAAACGCTCACAGGTGGGCAGAATCTCGGCCTCCATATCGCGCGTCCACAGTGAATATTCGCTCTGTAACGCCGTAATCGGGTGCACACGATGTGCACGCTCCAGCGTGGTGACGGAGGCTTCACTCAGGCCGATGTAGCGAATCTTGCCTTCTTTAACCAGCTCGGCCAGCGCGCCCACTGTCTCTTCAATTGGAACCGCCGGATCAATACGGTGCTGATAGTAAAGATCGATAACGTCCGTACCGAGCCGCGTCAGGCTGCCTTCCACCGAGCGACGGATATAATCCGGTTTACCGCAGACACCGCGAGCGTTGGGATTTGCCGGATCGCGCACGATACCGAATTTAGTCGCCAGAAAAATCTGCTCGCGCTTGCCTTTTATCGCTTTGCCCAGCAGCAGTTCATTGGTGTGAGGGCCATACATATCGGCGGTATCCAGCAAGGTGACGCCCAGCTCCAGTGCGCGATGCAACGTGGCGATGGACTCTTTTTCATCCTGCGCAGTAGAGTAAAAATCACTCATTCCCATGCAGCCTAGCCCAATCGCTGAAACCTTTGGACCGTTAGCTCCTAATTTGCGCTGTTGCATTGTCATCTTCCTCATCTCGTTGGCATTGAAAGCAGTCTGGTTGTTTATCCAAAAAAGATAAATACCGCTTTTTATGCAACACTATTCAAAAATAACCAACAATGGTGGTGGCGATGGATCATATTCAAGCGATGCGGGTTTTTGTTCGTATTGTTGAACTGGGCAGCTTTAGCCGTGCAGCGGAGCGTCTGGCGTTACCGCGTGCGACGGTGAGCAACACCATCAAACAGCTTGAAGGACGGCTGGGTGTACGTTTACTGCAACGCACGACCCGCCAGGTGCACATCACCGATGAAGGGCGCGTTTATTATGAACGTTGCCTGCAATTGCTCGCTGAAATTGAAGAGCTCGACACGCTTTTCACACAGCAAAAGCTACAGCCGGTTGGTAAAGTGCGGGTGGATATGCCGCACTCTCTGGCGCGGGAAATCGTTGTTCCAGCATTGGGTGAGTTCTATGCGCGTTATCCGCAAGTGACGCTGATGCTGAGTGCTAACGATGCAGCGATTAATGTGCTGCGTGAAGGCGTCGACTGCGTGCTGCGTGCCTGGCAAACGGATGATGAGACGCTAGCGACCCGCCATTTGCCGTCGATGCCGCAGGTCACCTGTGCGTCCGCTGACTATCTGGCGCGATATGGCGTGCCGCGTTCGCTTGATGACCTGTCGGGGCATCACATGGTGGGTTATTTCTCTCTGCGTACCGAGTTCCTCTATCCGCTGGAATTTATGTCTGGCGACGAGCGTATTACGCGTATGCTGCCCGGCACGTTGCAGGTAAACGGTGCTGATGCCTATATCGCAGGTGCGTGCGCTGGGCTGGGGATTATTCAGGCGCCGCGTCGTGGTCTGCGTCCTTTTCTTGAAAGCGGAGAGCTGGTAGAAATTTTGCCGGAGATACCGCCGCCCGCAATGCCGCTTTACGTGATGTATACACCCGGTCGCTTTCTTGCGCCGCGGATTCGGGTGTTCATAGAATGGCTCGATGAACTCTTTACGCGCAACGCCGTTGTGAGATGATGAATTTTGCAGCAAACCCCGCATTCCAGAGGAAATAATCATTGACGTGAACGCGAAAACCTCTAGAATTCGCCCCCGTAGTGATATTGCGTAAAGCAGTGTTGCGAAGGTGGCGGAATTGGTAGACGCGCTAGCTTCAGGTGTTAGTGTTCTTACGGACGTGAGGGTTCAAGTCCCTCTCTTCGCACCAACATCACTACGACGGTTCTGGTTTGTCGAACCGAAGCAGTAATCAGTATTGCGTGACCAGAAATACATGACAGAATTGCGAAGGTGGCGGAATTGGTAGACGCGCTAGCTTCAGGTGTTAGTGTTCTTACGGACGTGAGGGTTCAAGTCCCTCTCTTCGCACCATGTCGTGATAGGTTTGCCGCATAAGACAGTTATTGCATAAAATAGTACTGTGTAAGACAAGCAACGTTCTCAGTGCGAAGGTGGCGGAATTGGTAGACGCGCTAGCTTCAGGTGTTAGTGTCCTTACGGACGTGAGGGTTCAAGTCCCTCTCTTCGCACCACCGAACGCCTCGGTATCTTCCTGATTTTCCTCTCTGTTTATTCTCTTTTATCTTATTCTTAGCTATAGCGATTTTCTGCGTTTGTTGGCCATTCCGTGCTGTTTATCATTCCGCGTGTGTTTATAACGTCGTCAAATTAAACATGACGGATAGCGCCGCCAAACCGCCAGCCAGCGCAATGCAGGATGGCAGCAGCAGATAGTGGCGCAGACGTTGATGAAACAGCATGGCGAGGGTTGCCAATAAAGCGATGGCGATAATCACTTTCAGGTGCGTCAGGTTCAGATTGAGCAGCGCTAGCAACGGCATAATGGCACAAGGTAACAGCACGCCCCAGGCACTAGACAGATGCTTCCCCATACACCAGCTCACACCCCATAGCCCACAAGCTGTGATCATTGCTGTCAGCATTTCTCCACCCGTCAAAAATGATAATGATAACTAATATCATATAAGAATTTATATCAATTACTAGTTTTTTGACGAGCAGATTGCTGGAATTTTCTACTTAGCGGCATTAATCGGAATGTTGGCGACTTAGATGCTGGCGTATCAGGTGGATCATGTTCACGATCACGGCCGATCGTTCATGTTTACGCCAGATAGCCGCAATTTGTGTATGGACTTCGGGCATGCCGATATCATGATAGGTCACATTATCAGCCTTAATACAGGCGAGCGACTCCGGTATAAGGGTAATGCCGAAGCCTGCGGCGACCATCCCGATGGTGGCCGTCAACTGTGGGGCAAAGGGACTCGGTTTGGGACCATAACCTGACAGGTAGCAAGTCCGAATAATCATATCGTGTAGCCCCGGACATACCTCGCGTGGGAAAATAATCAGCGGTTCCTGGCGCAACTCGCTTAGCGAGACCTGCGTTTTATGGCTAAGCGCATGCCCAGCAGGTAACACCAATTTCATTGGCTCTTCGGCCAAAATTTCCCCGTTAATATCATCACTGAGATCGCAAGGTAAGCGCAGAAATGCGATGTCGATATTGCGTTCTTGCAGCGCGGTGATGAGCAATGCTGGGTTTTCTTCCTTCGGTAGCGGCTGAACATGAGGATGCTGCTGGCAGTAGCAATGCAGCAGCCCAAGCACGGTGGGATGGAACATGGCCGACGGTGAAAAGCCCACGTTCAGGCTACCTTTTTCGCCTCGTGCAATGCTTCTTGTCCGCGCGATCGCCGAATCGGTGAGTTGCAGAATCCGGCGCGCGTCCTCATACAGTGCTTGTCCCGCCTCCGTCATTTCTACGCCGCGCGTCAGCCGCTTGAACAGCGGTGTACCGATCTCCTGCTCGAATTTCTTGATCTGCTGGCTGAGGGGCGGTTGTGACATCCCCAGATTTTCTGCCGCACGAGTGAAATTTCGGGCTTGTGCAACGGCGACAAAATAGCGCAGGTAACGTAGTTCCATTCACGTAACTCCATATCTTTCCGATCTTGAAATGACCTTTATTGCATATTGGAATTTTGTTCTCTCCTGCGTCAATCTTTATCTAAAGATTAGTAATATTTAAGTAATTAGGCGGTGAGAAGGAATGTATGAAAACGAGTATCGGTGAACAATCCTGTGAAGAAGCCTTTGCTAGCTACGCTTATGACTTTCGGCAGGAGCACGCAGACTGCGTTATTTATCAGACCTCATTAATGAGTGGGCTAATAAATGGCGTATACGAAGGTAGCCGAACGATGGCTGAATTACTGAAGTATGGCGACTTTGGATTAGGAACATTTAATAGTTTGGATGGGGAACTGGTTGCATTAAATAGTCAGATTTTCCAACTGTTATCTGATGGTAGCGCACGGGCAGCGAGGCCGGAGCAGAAAACGCCATTCGCGGTAATGACGTTCTTCCGCCCGACGGAAACGATCCGTTTTCATCGCTGGACCTCACGTGAAGACGTACATCGCCAGATCGATGAGATCGTAGGAACGGACAACCTGTTCTGTGCGTTGCGGATTGATGGACGTTTTCGCTGTGTTGAAACGCGTACCGTCCCTCGGCAGTGCCGGCCTTATAAGCCGATGCAGGAGGCCATTGAAGGGCAGCCGACGTTTCATTTTGAACACCGGAACGGCAGCGTTATTGGGTTTCGCAGCCCAGCTTATACTCAGGGAATTAATGTCGCGGGTTACCACGAACACTTTATTACTGACGATCGCCAAGGCGGTGGCCATATTCTGAATTATGACGTTGAAAACGGCACGCTGACATTTGGCGTGATCGCCAAATTGATCATCGACCTGCCTCAGGATCGGGAGTTTCTCAATGCCGATCTGTCATCAGAAAACCTCAATAGCGTAATCAAGTCAGTAGAGAGCTAGTCATTTCATCGGAGTCATGTCATGGAAAAGTCCACCGAACAGCAAAGCTGGAGCAGCGGAGCCGAGCTGATTGTAAAACACTTAGAAGCGCAGGGCGTGAAGCATATTTTTGGTATTCCCGGCGCAAAAATTGATCGTGTGTTTGATGAGCTGGAAGACTCGACGATTCAAACGATTCCAGTACGGCACGAGGCGAACGGCGCGTTTATGGCTGCGGCGATAGGACGCCTCACAGGGAAAGCCGGCGTGACGCTGGTGACATCCGGCCCCGGCTGTTCCAATCTGGTGACGGGATTGGCGACGGCAACCGCAGAGGGGGATGCCGTCGTGGCGCTGGGCGGAGCGGTTAAAAGAGCGGATAAGCTCAAGTTGACGCACCAGAGTCTGGACACGGTTAGCCTGTTTCAGCCAGTCAGTAAATTCAGTGCGGAAATCACGGCATCTTCTGCAATATCGGAAGTGTTGGCGAATGCATTTCGGGCAGCAGAAAGTGGGCGGCCGGGGGCGGCGTTTGTCAGCCTGCCGCAGGATATCGTCAATGAGCCGGTTATTAGCCCGATTCTGGCCTGCCCGCATTTACCGCTGTTAAACGGCGCGCCACATAGTGATATTGCTGAAGCGGCCAAACGGCTGCGGCAGGCTAAAAATCCAGTGTTGTTGCTCGGATTAATGGCCAGCCAGCAGGAAAATGCACAGGCGCTGCGCCGTTTTCTGCACCATAGTCAGTTGCCGGTGACCAGCACGTATCAGGCTGCTGGCGTAATCGACCAGCAACAGTTCAATCATTTTGCCGGCCGTGTCGGACTATTCAACAATCAGGCTGGAGATAAGCTGCTGCAACAGGCGGATGTGATTGTCACTGTGGGTTACAGCCCGATTGAGTATGATCCATCGTTGTGGAACAACGGCAAGGCGACGCTGATTCACATTGATGTGCTGCGAGCTGAGATCGACAGTGCCTATCGCCCTGATATTGAGCTGCTCGGAAATATCGCGATGACGATGGACACGTTGAATGCCTGTATCAGTGAACCTTTTATCTTGTCTGCTGATACACAGTCTGTATTGCAGGATCGTCAGCGCCAGCGGCACGATCTCAGCACGCGTGCCATCAACATGACAGGATTTGCAATCCACCCGCTGCGTCTGGTGCGGGCGATGCAGGATATCGTGAATGAGGATGTCACGCTGTGTGTGGATATGGGGAGTTTCCATATTTGGTTGGCGCGTTATCTGTATAGCTTCCGGGCACGACAGATTCTGATGACTAACGGTCAGCAGACCATGGGGGTAGCATTACCGTGGGCGATAGCCGCATCGCTGGTACAACCCGGCAAAAAAGTGGTCTCCGTTTCCGGCGACGGTGGATTTATGCAATCCAGCATGGAGCTGGAAACGGCGGTGCGCCTGAAAAGCAATCTCCTGCATATCATCTGGGTGGATAACGGCTACAACATGGTGGAAATCCAGCAACTGCACAAATACCATCGCCCTGCGGGCGTGTCGTTCGGGCCGATTGATTTCAAAGCCTACGCAGAAGCGTTTGGCGCGAAAGGATTTGCGGTAGAATCTGCCGATGAATTGATTAGCAAACTCCGTCAAGCAATGGACGTTGATGGCCCAGCGGTCATTGCGATTCCGGTTGATTATTCGGACAACCACTGGCTGATGGGGAATTTGAATATTAGTGTGCTGATTTAGTGTGTATAGATTTAGCGTATATACATGTTGTGCCCGCACAGTAACGAGAGCGGGCACAAAACAAAGCCTTGTTGTCATGCGCTAATAAATGGTTATAAAACCTCAATAAATAGACTGATACAGCGCTTTTATGTCGTCGATGTTGGTATCGCGCGGGTTACCGCCGGTGCAGACATCGTCAAAGGCGGCCTGCGCCAGCGCGGGAATGTCCTCTTCTTTCACGCCGACATCGCGCAGTCTCGGCGGGATATCCACATCGTGAGAAAGCTGCCGCACGGCGTTAATCGCCGCTTCTCGCGCCTGAGTGATTGGCATCTCTACCGCGCCTTTTACCCCCATAGCAACGGCGATATCCCGGAATTTTTCACCGGTGTAATCGGCGTTGTAGGCCATGATGTGCGGCAGTAGGATCGCATTAGCGACGCCGTGCGGGGTGTTGTAGAACGCGCCGAGTGGGTGCGCCATGCCGTGTACCAGTCCAAGCCCAACGTTCGAGAACCCCATACCGGCGATATATTGCCCCAGCGCCATCTCTTCCACGCCTTTCGGTTTCCCGGCAACGGAATCGCGCAGTGAACGGTTGATAATTTCAATGGCCTTCAGGTGCAGCGTATCCGTCAGTTCCCAAGCGGCTTTGGTGGTGAAGCCTTCAATCGCGTGCGTCAGGGCATCAATCCCCGTTGCAGCTTTAAGCGAGGCCGGCATGCTCGTCATCATGTCGGGATCGACAATGGCGACAATCGGGATGTCATGTGGATCGACGCATACGAATTTGCGGCGTTTTTCTTCATCGGTGATCACGTAATTGATCGTAACCTCGGCGGCCGTGCCGGAGGTGGTCGGGATAGCGATAATCGGGACGGCAGGGCGTCGGGTGGCGGCAACACCTTCGAGGCTGCGAACATCGGCGAATTCAGGATTATTGATAATAATCCCGATAGCTTTACAGGTATCCTGCGGTGAGCCGCCGCCAATCGCGATCAGGTAATCGGCCTGCGATGCCTTGAAGCGCTCAATGCCCCTTTCCACCACGCTAATAGTGGGGTTTGGAATCACCTCATCGTAGATATCGTAGGGCAACCCAGCTGCGTCCAGCTTCGCTGTAACCTTGGCAGCGACACCGAATTTAACCAAATCCTTGTCTGTCACCAACAGCGCTTTCTTGAATCCGCGCCGCTTCACCTCATCGACTATCTGAGCGATAGCACCGGCACCAAAATAGGATGTTTCGTTAAGGATCATTCTGTTAGCCATCATCTCTCTCCTAATAGCGTTTGATTTTGATAAATCGAAAAATACATGCTGCGCAATTCCTTGCTATTAGTATGGGAAATGTTGGCTATGAATGCCTTCCACCTGCTGCCATGTACAGCTTGTACGCTGGCACTGAGGTAAAGACGCTTGAGAAGTGGCTCACAGAATCGTGATGGTGGTTGTGTAAGGGGGGAAGTAAGGCTGAGATTCGCTGTTAGATTTTGATTGAAAAAATCTAATTTAGGTCTGTTTTTATCATTATTTTATCTAATCCGAATGGGTTTTTTATTCAGTTGGCATTGCCTGAGTTATCCAGTTTTAATGTCATAAATCTGTGTTATCTACTCGTTTAAATAATTTATGTGCTTAGTTTTGCCTATTGGTAAGCATATTACGCTGCTTTGTTTTTTGTGAGTGACTCGATTTTCTTCTCTTTCTATATAATTTATCTTATGACTAAGAGTGTGGTTTAACCTGCGCTTCGGTGGTAAGTTCAGTCAGAAGATATCGTTTGCGCAGTGTGTTTTATCGCCTGAACGCCGTGCGCTGAAGAGGGATGAGGAATGGCAAAGCAGACTCCGTTGTACCAACAGCATCTGGCCGATGGCGCCAAAATGGTGGATTTTCATGGTTGGATGATGCCACTGCATTACGGCTCCCAACTGGATGAGCACCACATTGTGCGTCAGGACGCTGGCATTTTTGATGTCTCCCACATGACTATCGTTGATTTGCATGGTGTGAGAACCCGTGAGTTTCTGCGTTATCTGCTGGCGAATGATGTCGCCAAACTCACACAGCCAGGTAAAGCGCTTTATACCGGCATGCTGAATGCCTCCGGCGGCGTGATCGACGATCTGATCGTTTATTTTCTGACGGAAGACTATTTCCGTCTGGTGGTGAACTCCGCGACGCGTGAAAAAGATCTCGCCTGGATCGAGCAGCATGCTGCCGCGTTCGGTGTCGAAATCCGTGAGCGCGACGAGTTGGCGCTCGTCGCGGTACAAGGTCCGCAGGCGCAAGAAAAAGTTCAAGGCCTCCTGAAGGCACAAGGCCTGAGTGATGAAGACGTGGCTGCGGTTGCTAGCATGAAGCCGTTTTTTGGCAAGCAGGCAGGGGACTTCTTCGTCGCCACGACGGGATATACGGGTGAAGCGGGTTATGAAATCGCGCTGCCAAATGAGCAGGTGGTCGATTTCTGGCAGCAACTGCTGGCGGTTGGCGTGAAGCCTTGTGGACTGGGCGCACGCGATACGCTGCGGCTGGAAGCTGGGATGAATCTGTACGGTCAGGATATGGATGAGGGAATTTCGCCGCTGGCGGCCAATATGGGCTGGACAATCGCCTGGCAGCCGGAAGATCGCCAGTTTATCGGGCGTGAGGCATTAACGCATCAGCGTGAAAAAGGCACCGAGCAACTGGTTGGTTTGGTACTGACGGAAAAAGGCGTATTGCGCAATGATTTACCTGTGCGCTTTACTGATAGTGATGGCGTAATGTGCGAAGGGGTGATCACCAGCGGATCGTTCTCGCCGACGCTTGGCGTCAGTATTGCGCTGGCGCGTGTTCCGGCGGGAATTGGTGAGCAGGCTATCGTGCAGATTCGTAATCGCGAACTGCCCGTGCGCGTGACCAAACCCGGCTTTGTTCGTGCCGGAAAAGCCATCGTTCAGTATTAATAGCAAACTGCTTATCAAAATAAGCCCATACCCTAAATAATTCGAGTTGCGTGAAGGCAGCAACCGAGTGAATCCTCAGGAGCTTACACAAGTAAGTGACTGGGGTGAATGAGGGCAGCTAACGCACAAGCAGCTTGAAGTATGACGGGTATACAGGATTAACGACTTTAGGAAAGGGGATGCAATGAGCAATGTACCAACAGAATTAAAATACGCTACGTCACACGAATGGGTACTGCATGAAGGCGGCGGTATCTACAGCGTGGGTATTACCGAACACGCGCAGGAACTTCTGGGTGACATGGTGTTTATCGATTTACCGGAAGTAGGCACGGTAGTCGCGGCAGGCGAGGACTGCGCGGTGGCGGAGTCGGTAAAAGCGGCCTCGGATATTTATGCGCCTATCAGCGGTGAGATCGTGGAAGTTAACGACGATCTGGAAAACTCCCCTGAGCTGGTCAACAGCGCGCCTTATACCGACGGTTGGCTGTTCCGTATCAAAATTTCTGATGAGTCTGATTTGGATGAACTGCTTGATGCCGAAGGCTATCAGGCGTCGTTAGAAGAAGACGAGTAGTGAACGCGCCCCGGCCTTTGTGCTGGGGCGTTTGATTTTATTCGTCCGCGCCGTATTTCAGCGCGGCAACGATCTATCACGATTGATGCAGGAAATTGTTGTAATGACCCAGACACTCAGTCAACTCGAACATGACGGCGCGTTTATCGAGCGCCATATCGGTCCTTCCGTCAGCCAGCAGCAGCACATGCTGTCAGTGGTGGGGGCGACGTCGCTGGATGCGCTGATTCGCCAGATTGTCCCTGCGGACATTCAACTGCCTAGCCCGCCAGCGGTGGGGGAAGCCGTGACGGAACATGAGGCGTTAGCTGAGCTGAAGGCCATTGCAGGACGCAATCAACGTTATAAAAGCTATATCGGCATGGGCTACAGCACCGTGCTGATGCCGCCAGTGATTTTACGCAACGTGCTGGAAAACCCAGGCTGGTACACCGCCTATACGCCGTACCAGCCGGAAGTCTCTCAGGGGCGTCTTGAAGCGCTGCTGAATTTCCAGCAGGTTACACAGGATTTAACTGGGTTGGATCTGGCCTCCGCTTCGCTGCTGGATGAAGCCACTGCCGCTGCGGAAGCGATGGCGATGGCAAAACGCATCAGTAAACTCAAACAGGCCGAGCGTTTCTTCGTTGCCGATGATGTACACCCGCAAACGCTAGACGTGGTGCGTACCCGTGCGGAAACGTTCGGTTTTGAAATTGTGGTCGGCAAAGCTGGAGAGGCGCTGAAAGACGATGCGGTGTTCGGCGTCCTGCTGCAACAGGCAGGAACCACGGGCGAACTGCACGATTACAGCGACCTGATGGCCGCACTGAAAGCGCGTAAGGTCGTCAGCTGCGTGGCGTCAGATATTATGGCATTGGTTGTGCTGACCGCGCCGGGCAAGCAAGGCGCTGATATCGTCTTCGGTTCCGCACAGCGTTTCGGCGTGCCGATGGGCTACGGCGGCCCACATGCGGCGTTCTTCGCCTGTCGTGATGAACATAAACGTGCCATGCCGGGCCGTATTATCGGCGTGTCGCGCGATGCGGCGGGCAATACCGCGCTGCGCATGGCGATGCAGACGCGTGAACAGCATATTCGCCGCGAGAAGGCGAATTCCAATATTTGTACTTCGCAGGTGTTGCTGGCCAACATTGCGGGGATGTATGCGGTATTCCACGGGCCGGAAGGGCTTAAACGTATTGCGGGACGTATCCATCGTCTGACTGACATTCTGGCGGCAGGGTTAACGCAGGGCGGACGACTGCTGCGCCACCGCAGCTGGTTCGACACGCTAACCATTGAGGTTGCGGACAAGGACGCGGTACTGAGCCGGGCATTAAGTTTTGGCATCAATCTGCGCAGCGATTTGGCGAGTGCCGTGGGTATCACGCTGGATGAAGCGACCACGCGTGAAGACGTGCTGGCGCTGTTCGCCGTGCTGCTAGGTGACGATCACGGGCTGGATATTGACGCGCTCGACTCGGCTATCGGTCAGCAGGCTGCAACGATCCCGGCTGGTTTGCTGCGTCATGATGCGATCCTGTCGCATCCGGTTTTCAACCGCTATCACAGCGAAACCGAGATGATGCGCTATCTGCACCGTCTGGCGCGTAAGGATCTGGCGCTGAATCAGGCGATGATCCCGCTCGGCTCTTGCACCATGAAGCTTAACGCGGCGGCGGAAATGCTGCCGATTACCTGGCCTGAATTTGCCGAACTGCACCCGTTCTGCCCGCCGGAACAGGCGCTGGGCTATCGTCAGATGATCGAGCAGCTATCGGGCTGGCTGGTGCAGTTGACGGGTTATGATGCCGTTTGCATGCAGCCTAATTCGGGCGCACAGGGTGAATATGCGGGACTGTTGGCGATCCGTCGCTATCATGAGAGCCGCAATGAAGCGGGGCGTCATCTCTGCCTGATCCCTAGCTCCGCGCACGGGACTAACCCTGCATCGGCGCAGATGGCGGGGATGGAAGTGGTGGTCGTTGCCTGTGACAAACAGGGCAACATCGACCTGCACGATCTGCGTGAGAAGGCACAGGCAGCGGGTGAACAGCTTTCCTGCATCATGGTGACCTATCCGTCTACCCACGGCGTCTATGAAGAGACGATTCGTGAAGTGTGCCAGATCGTGCATCAATACGGTGGTCAGGTGTATCTGGATGGCGCCAATATGAACGCCCAGGTTGGCATTACGACGCCGGGCTACATTGGCGCGGACGTATCGCATCTGAACCTGCACAAAACTTTCTGTATTCCGCACGGTGGTGGCGGGCCGGGCATGGGGCCGATTGGCGTGAAAGCGCATCTGGCGCCGTTTGTGCCGGGTCATCAGGTAGTCAAAATTGATGGTGTGCTGACGGAGCAAGGGGCTGTCTCTGCGGCACCGTTCGGTAGCGCCTCTATCCTGCCGATTAGCTGGATGTATATCCGCATGATGGGCGCGGAAGGGCTGAAACAAGCCAGCCAGATGGCGATCCTGAACGCTAACTATATCGCAACGCGCTTGCAGCAGGCGTATCCGGTGCTTTATACCGGCCGTGACGGTCGTGTTGCGCACGAGTGCATTCTGGATATTCGGCCACTCAAGGAAAGCACTGGCATCAGCGAAATGGATATTGCCAAGCGTTTGATTGACTACGGTTTCCATGCGCCGACCATGTCGTTCCCGGTAGCAGGCACGTTGATGGTGGAACCGACGGAATCAGAAAGTCAGGTGGAGATAGACCGCTTTATCGATGCGATGCTGGCGATCCGTGCCGAAATCAACCGCGTCGCGCAGGGTGAATGGCCGCTGGACGACAACCCGCTGGTCAACGCGCCGCACACGCAGGCGGAGCTGGTGGCCGACTGGGCGCATCCATACAGCCGTGAGCTGGCGGTATTCCCAGCAGGCAGTGAACACAAATACTGGCCGAGCGTGAAGCGTCTGGACGATGTTTACGGCGACCGTAACCTGTTCTGCTCGTGTGTGCCGATGAGCGACTATGCGTAATTAACCGAACTGGCAGTTATTACAACGTCAGTCGCGTTGTTGCTCATGGTTCCTAAAGCCTCCTCTCTACAGAGGAGGCTTTAATTTATTGATTTTGTTATTTTTATCTATTCCCCTATGGCAGCGCGATGCCGAATCGGCATCGTGTGCTTAGCCATCATCAGCCAATGTTTTGCTATGTGTCCTCATCCAGTCTGCCAGTGAATCCAGCGTTGGCTGGAGCGATTTACCCAGTGGCGTGATCTGATATTCCACTCGCGGTGGCACTTCGGCATACACCTTACGTTGTACCAGTTTGCGCTGTTCAAACAGGCGCAACTGTCGTGTCAGTTCCTTCTGAGTGATAGGGGCGATAGCGCGTTGTAATGCACTGAAGCGCACGGGTTCGCCGATCACGATCAGGCGGTACAGTATGGGTATTGCCCATTTCCCCGCGATGAGATTGACGAAATTTACCATTGGGCACGGTTCTGCCCTGTCAGATGACGTATTTGCTGATGGGCCGTGAACAGACATAGGGTTCCACTATCCTCTTTAGTATCCAATTGGTGCCTACTTACAAAAGGATACTATTGATGAAATACTGCCGTTTTTCAAGCAATGAGACAGGACACATCATGATGAAACGGCTGCAAGATAAGTTTGCTTTGATCACTGGAGGCACAAGCGGCATTGGGATAGAAACGGCACGTCAGTTTCTGGCCGAAGGGGCGACGGTCGCGATTACTGGACGCGATGAGAACGCGCTGGCGCGTGCGCAGGCTGAGTTAGGCCATTCTACGCTGGCGATCCGTTGCGATGCCGGAGACATCCGCGCCCAGCATGATTTGGCGCAGACGCTGGCACAGCAATGGCCGCGTCTGGACGTGTTGTATGCTAATGCAGGCGATGTCACCCATCGTTCCCTGGAGGACTGGGATGAAGCGGCTTGGGATCGACTCATGGCAACCAATCTCAAAGGGCCGTTCTTTCTGGTTCAGGCACTACTGCCGCTGCTGAACAACCCGGCCTCGGTGATCCTATGTGGATCAACCAGTGCCCATATTGGTCTACCGCAGAGCAGCGCCTACGCTGCGAGCAAAGCGGGATTACTCTCACTGGCGCGCACGCTGTCGGCTGAACTGGTGACGCGCGGCATTCGGGTTAACGGCTTGAGTCCGGGCCCCACTGAAACGCCCGCACTTGATAAACTGGGTCTGTCCCCCGAGCAGCAACGTGCCATGCAGGAGCAAATTCGACAGTTGGTGCCGATTGGTCGAATGGGAACGCCCTGGGAGCTGGCGAAGGCTGCTGTTTTCCTTGCCTCTGATGAATCCCGCTTTGTTGTCGGAACGGAACTGCTGGTCGATGGTGGCGTTGCTAATTTGTAGAAGATGGGCCTGCGAAATCATTCGCAGGCATATTTTCCCAATCGGAAAGCAAACTGTCATTAAACTGACGCCCCTTTGACACGCTGGCGTTCTAGGGTAAGGCCTCTGTGTTTCACACTGAGCGACCCTAGAGTTATGCGTGCAAAATGCTTTCCCTACCTTGTGCTGTTGCCGACGCTGGTTTTTTTGCTTGCCTTCACCTATTTCCCCCTGCTGCGTTCAGTCATCGACAGCCTGTATGACACTCGTTTGAATGCCGATACGCCGCTGTTTGTCGGGTTGGATAATTTTGCGCGTCTGGTGCAGGACGCGGTGTTCTGGCAGGCGTTGCTGAACAACGTGCTGTATATCCTGATGATGGTCGTGCCCGGCGTGCTGTTGGCGCTGTTGCTGGCGGTGCTGCTGTGGGAAAACACGCGCGTGAATCGCTGGCTGCGTACCGCCTTTTTCTTTCCGATGATTATTCCGCTGGTGAGTGCCGCGACGCTGTGGCTGTTCATCTTTATGCCGGGGCTGGGGCTGCTGGATTACTATCTGGCGAAAGTATTCGGCCCGATGAATAACAACTATCTCGGTATGAGTGACAGCGCGCTGGTGGCAGTGAGCGTCATTGGTATCTGGAAATTTGCGGGTTACTACATGCTGTTTTTTCTCGCCGGTCTGCAAGCCATTTCTGCCTCTGCACGCGAGGCGGCGCTGATGGAGGGAGCCTCGCGGCGTCAGGTGTTTTTCTACGTCACGCTGCCGCTGCTGCGGCCAACCATCGCCTTCGTGGTCACCATCGCTTTTATCTACGCCATTACTCAGATTGATCACGTCGCCGTGATGACGCGCGGTGGGCCGAATAACGCCACGACCGTGCTGCTTTATTACATTCAGGATCTGGCGAATGACACCCACGATCTGGGCAAAGCCTCTGCGGCTACCTTCCTGACACTGGTGTTGTTGTTCGCCTTTTCCATTATGAATCTGAAGGTGCTGGAGAAGGGGGCACATTATGAGCGCTGAAAATCAGATCGTTGACGTTCGGAGCGTGAAAAGCCAGCGCGCTGAAAGCCGAAGCGCGACCAACCCTCTACGTATCACGACGCGGTTCACGCTGCCGCTGCTGCTGATTTGCGCCGCGTTGCTGTGGGTCAGTCCATTTATCTGGATGCTGTCTTCTTCCGTCAGTGCCAGCAGTTTTGGCGTGGATATGGCCTCGCTGCTGCCGCGTCTTCCGCTGACGTTCGATAACTTCCGCGATGCGTGGGACAGCGCTGACTGGTTACGGCTCTACACCAATACGCTGATCTTTGCGGTCGGCACGTTTCTGGTACAGCTGGTCACGATCACCACGGCGGGCTACATCTTCGCCTACCACGAATTCCGTGGCAAAACGCTGCTGTTCTACCTGCTGCTGATTCAAATGATGATCATGCCTGTCGTCATGATGGTGCCAAACATGATGACGCTAAAACAGCTTGGCCTGCTCAATACCCTGACTGGCGTGATGATGCCGTATTTCGCCTCAGCATTTGGTGTGTTTCTGATGCGTCAGGCATTTCTCAATATCGCTAAAGAGATCGAAGAAGCCGCGTTGATGGAAGGTTGCCGCTGGTGGCAGGTGGTGTTTCATGTCCTGATTCCCATGACCTGGCCGTCGATTCTGGCCTTCGCCACGGTCAGCATTACCTACCACTGGAACGAATATCTCTGGCCGCTGATGGTACTCAACGACCCGGACAAACAGGTGCTGACCATCGGGCTGGTGTCGTTCGCGATGGGCGCAGAGTCCGGCGGACAGTGGGGATTGATCTGCGCGGGTACGTTGCTGGTGTGCCTGCCGCTGATGGTGGCCTTTGTGGTGTTCCAGAAGCAGTTCCTGAGCAGCTTCGGCTTCTCAGGCATTAAGTAAATAAATCGCCAACGGGAAGATGCGGGTTACTTACTTTTATTGATTAGGAGAAACACAGGGGGAGGTTCCCGCAGGGACGCCTCACCCCTGTGGTCGCTCCGTGTATCTCGATCCTTAAGCGATCGGTGTTCGCCAACGGGCGAAATAATGATAGAGGTGGTTGTTATGTTGCTGGCTCAGATTTCCGATCTGCATTTTCGCAGTGAAGGGCGCAAGCTCTATGAGTTTATTGATATTAACGGGGAAAATGCCAAAGTCATCAATCAGCTAAATGCGCTGAGCGAGCGGCCGGACGCGGTGGTCATTAGCGGCGACATCGTCAACTGCGGGCGTCCGCAGGAGTATCAGGTTGCCCAGCGCGTGTTGCAGATGGTGGATTATCCGCTGTACGTGATTCCGGGCAATCATGATGACAAACAGCATTTTCTCAATGCGATGCGTCCACTTTGCCCGCAATTGGGCGATGATCCAGAAAATATCCGCTATGCGGTGGATGATTTCCCGATGCGCCTGCTGTTCATCGACACCAGTTTGACTGGGCAGGCGAAAGGCTGGCTGACGCCGTCCACGCTAGGTTGGCTGGAGCAGCAATTGCAGGATCACTCAACGCGTGAAACGGCGATCTTCATGCACCACCCGCCGCTGCCGTTGGGATCGGCGCATATGGATCGTATCGCCTGCGAAAATGGGCACGAGTTGCTGACGCTGATCGAACGCTTCCCGCAGCTTACGCGGATCTTCTGCGGGCATACGCATCGCCTGATTATGACGCAGCATCGGCAGGCGATTATTGCTACGGTGCCGGGCACCGTCCATCAGGTACCGTATTTCTACTATGACGATACGTCGTACTACAACCTGGAACCCGCTAGCGTCGTCATGCACCGCTATGTGCCGGTAACCGGGCTGGTGAGCTACAGCCAGTCGATCGCGTCGAACACCGGGCCTTACCTCTACGATCCACGAATCAGCTGTCCGGTGGATGCGTAATGGCCGTGATTCAGTTACGCAATATCAGTAAACGCTTCGAACACATGCAGGCGCTGGCATCGCTGTCGTTAGATATCGCCGACGGTGAGTTTCTGGTGCTGGTCGGGCCGTCCGGCTGTGGCAAAAGTACGCTGCTGCGTATGTTGGCTGGTCTGGAAGACGTGAGCGATGGGCAAATCCTGCTGGGCGACGACGACATCACGACGTGGAGCCCGAAGCAGCGCAATTTCTCGATGATCTTCCAGAACTACGCGTTGTTTCCGCATTTGACCGTTGAGCAGAACATCACTTTTGGCATGCGGATGCGCGGTGAGCCGAAAGCCGAGTATCCACAACGGGTACAGCGCGTTGCCAGCCTGCTTCAGCTTGAGCCGTTGCTTAAACGCAAACCGGGAAAACTGTCTGGCGGCCAGCGTCAGCGCGTGGCGATGGCACGGGCGATCGTGCGCGATCCACGCTTGTTTCTGATGGATGAACCGCTGTCGAATCTGGATGCTCGGCTGCGCAGTGATGTGCGGGACGGCATTATGGATCTGCATCGGCAGTTGAAAACCACCACCGTCTACGTTACGCACGATCAGATCGAGGCAATGACGATGGCGGACAGGATCGCCGTGCTGGATCGCGGCGTGTTGCAGCAGGTCGGTACGCCGGAACAGCTGTATTCTCACCCGGCTAACGTCTTTGTTGCCGGATTTATCGGCACGCCCGCAATGAACATGGTGACGCTGGCATGTTCCGATGGTCACGCGTTTTTACAAGCACTGCCTGTGGCGCTGCCCGCGAGTGAAGAAACACGTTCATTAACCAGTGTGCTGCTAGGGGTTCGACCTGAGCATCTTACCGAACACGCCGCGTCAGACGGCGATTTGTCATTGTCGGGAACGGTGAAGCAACGGGAGCTATTTGGCGCGGAGTATCTGATGCATGTGGATACGCCGTTGGGCAATATTCGCTACCGTCGTCCAAATCGCGATGGCGTGCCGAACATCGGCGCGTCCGTTGTACTTCATTTTTCACCGCAGGATTGTCATTGGTTTTCTGGGCAAACCGCCCGTAATTTATCCCAGGAGAAAAGAAATGCGTAAGCCTCGTATGATGGCGCTGGCGATAGCCTTGCTGATGTCTGGCCCTGCTCTGGCAAAAGAGAATATCGATTTTATGTTCCCCGCGCCGGTTGATGGCAAGCTGACGATGGAAATGACGCGCATCATCAAAGAGTACAACCAATCGCAAGATCAGGTTGAAGTGCGTGGGATCTTCACCGGCAGTTACGACACGACGAAAGTGAAAGCGGAAGCTGCTGCCAAAGCGGGCGATCCGCCAGCGCTGGTGATTATGTCTGCAAACTTCACTGCCGATCTGGTCATCAAAGATGAAATCCTGCCGATGGATGAGCTGTTCAAATACGGCAACGAAAAAGCCACGCCTTTTCTGACCAAAAACTTCTGGCCTGCGCTGCACCAGAATGCGCAGGTGATGGGCGTAACTTACGCGATCCCGTTCCATAACTCGACGCCGATCCTCTATTACAACGAAGATATGCTGAAGAAGGCCGGTTTTAACGAACCGCCAAAAAACTGGGATGAAGTGGCTGCGGTCGCCAAGAAACTGACCGATCCGGCGAAAGGGCAGTGGGGCATCATGATCCCGTCCACGAACGATGACTACGGCGGCTGGATGTTGTCTGCATTGACGCGCGCCAACGGCGGGGCGTATTACAATGCCGACTATCCGGGAGAAGTGTATTACAACACCGCATCGACCAAAGGCGCGCTCCAGTTCTGGCGTGACTTGGTGTATCGCGACAAAGCAATGCCTGCGGGTGTGCTGAATTCCAAGCAAATCAGCGCCGCATTTTTCTCCGGAAAATTGGGCATGGCGATGCTGAGCACCGGTGCGCTGGGCTTTATGCGTGAAAACACCAAAGATTTCTCGCTCGGTGTGGCGATGATGCCGGAAAAAGAGCGTCGTGGTGTGACCATCGGCGGGGCGAGTTTGGTGAGCTTCAAAGGGATTTCCGAGGAGAAGAAGAAAGCGGCCTGGCAGTTTATGAACTATCTGGTCAGTCCGGAAGTTAGCGGAAGCTGGAGCCGTTTTACCGGCTATTTCGCACCGCGTATGGCGGCCTACGATCTGCCAGAAATGAAAGACTATCTGGCGAAAGATCCGCGTGCAGCCATTGCGTTGTCACAGCTGCAATATGCCCATCCGTGGTACGCAACCTATGAAACGGTCGCGGTACGCAAAGCGATGGAAAATCAGCTGGCGGCGCTGCTAAACGATCCGGCGAAAAAGGTCGATGACGCTGCTGCCGCTGCACAGAAAGAGGCCGATGGCATCATGAAGCCTTACGTGGATAAAACCGCGCTGCGAGACGTGAAATAAGGACATCCCGCCCCGTTGATGTTGATTCAACGGGGCGGGATGAGCGTTGAAAAACGATTCTGAGCGATTTAGATCGTTAACACACCTACTCGCAGCGTCTTTACGATCTACCCATTATCACCGCTCGACTCACCTTTAATGCGCGGTCTGAGAACGCATACTCGCTGTACTACGTGAAGATGACAGCGTAAAGGCTGAGATTGCCGTAAAGGTGAGCGCGATACCACCAAGAAGCAGGTAAGTCTGGTTGAAGCCGATACGATCGTACAGATTGCCCGCGGCAGAGGAGAGAAATATTGCCATGAACTGTTTAGCGAACTGGAAGCCCACCAGATAAATCGTGGCCGACAAGCGCGAATCAAACGTATTGGCGATGTATTTAAAGACCCCGATGAGCAGTAACGGCACTTCGAAGGCGTGCAGCATCTTCAGGATGATGACTTCTGTGATAGACGTAGCGCAGGCTGAACCCAAAATCCTGATCGACATAATGGTTCCTGCCACCAGCAGCGCATTTTTGGCACCGATCCGACCGATCAGCCACGGTGTGCAGAACATCACCAGCGCATTTGCCGCTTCCCCAGCCGTGGTAACAAAACCAAAGATCTGATTACCCTGTTCCTGTGAACTAAAGAACGATTTAAAGAAATTAGCGAATTGCTGATCGTAGACATCATAAATACAGGCGACGCCGACCACGTACAGCACCAGCAACCAGAACTGACGATTGGCCAGCAGGCCTAATGCCAGCTTCACACTAAAAGGCGAGGCATTGGCACCGAGCGAGTCCATGACGGCGGCGGTCGGGTTGCTTTCCGTCTTCGCCAGACACAGCAACACGATCAAAATAATCGCCGACCCAGATCCCATCCAAAACACAATATCGGGGTTGATGTTAAACAGCATTCCCGCCGTTGAAGCACAGATTCCCCAGCCAAAGCAGCCAAACATGCGCGCCTTACCGTACTCAAAGTGGTGCTGTCGGCTGATGCGTTCGATATAGGCTTCAATGGCACCGGCGCCCGCACTGAAAGAGAACCCGATATACAGGCCGCCGACTAAGGCACCTAGTATCACGTTGATTTTTAACAGCGGGGCGAAGACATAGAGAAAGAAAGGGGCAAAAAAGAGCAATAGCACCGAGATCACCCAGAGCAGGTGCTTCTTCATACCCAGCTTGTCGGACAGGATGCCGAGGAACGGCTGAAACAGGATTGCGAACAACGACAGGAAGGAAAAGACGATACCAGTATCGGTTTTATTGAGCCCGATAACGTCCGACAGCCAAATCGGCAAAAACGGAAAGCACGTCGCCATGATGAAAAAATAAAGAAAGAAGAACGCGCCGAAAATCCAGAAGTTACGGTTATTTTTGTAGTAGCAGGAAGTAGTAGGCATCTTTATTTCCCCTGAAGGGTATCCCCGTCATACTTCAAGCTGCAGGTGTGTTGGCTGCGCTTAAATACTCGGCCCGTCGTGGGCCTCGCCCTGAAGGGCCGCTGCGAGCAGCGTTCAAATCTGCTCCCAGCAGATTTGTCACCCGAATCACTTACTTGAGTAAGCTCATCGGGATGCCTTCTCTTGCCGCCTTCCTGCAACTCGAATTATTTAGGGTATCTATGTGTGGTTGCGTATTGGTGCTACATGATTGCCGTACAACAAAAAAGCTAGCTGCTGGCGCTCTCCTGCACCGCGGAAAGCTCGACCAGAATGGCGGTTTCTGGCGTCAGGACGGGAAGGGCAATGCCGGCCTGCATCAGCCAATCGCCGGACACCACCAGCGGTTGGCGTAACCAAGGTGGAAGTTCACGCATGGTGCCGCCACCTTCGCGCACCGTTTTGATTTCCGGGCCGTCCAGCAGTTTGATTTCATAACGTGCGTCGGGCAGCAGGCCAGGGAAGCGGAGTGTGCCTGCCAGCGAATAATCTGGCATGCGCAACTGGGCTACCTGAAAAACGGCATGTTGTTGATCGCGGCTCACCACACCGGTGACCTGTACCGTATCGTCCGGCATCTCTACCCGCCAGGTTGTGCCGCTGTGCAGCAGCGGGCGCAGCGTTTTATGCAACTGGATGTAGTGGCGATAGCCTTCCAGTTCGTCATCATCGGCTTTGACAGGATCCAGCTCGATTCCCATGTGGCCGAACAGGGCTGTCAGGCCGCGAAAAGCAATGGTATGACGCCGATACGTGGCGTGGCAGCGGGCGTGCCCGATGTGTTGCCCCATCACCTCTGGTGGGAAGAAGTAGCTCATACCGCGTTGGATGGTCTGACGCTCCAGCGCGTCGTTGTTATCCGATACCCAGAAACGTTGGGTGCGCTCCAGCACGCCATAATCGATGCGGCCGCCGCCGGAGGCGCAGGATTCAAATTCGACATGGGGAAAACGCTGGCGCAGGGTATCGAGCAGGCGATAAAACTGTCGGGTTTGCGCATCGGCGGCCAGACGTCCTTCATGGCCGGGCTGCACCAGTTCGCGGTTCATATCCCATTTCACATAATCGACAGGGTGCTCGCCTAGCAGCCAGCTCAGTCGCTCCAGTAAATAAGCGAAGGCGTCGGGCTGGTTTAAATTCAACACATACTGGTAGCGGCCTGTGGGCTGCTCGTAGCCGGGCAATTGCAGCACCCAGTCGGGATGGGCGCGAAACAGATCGGAATCGGGGTTAATCATCTCTGGTTCGACCCAAATGCCGAACTCCATCCCCAGCGCTTTGACATGCTCAATGACTGGCATCAGCCCGTTAGGGTACTTTTCCTCGTCCAGATACCAGTCGCCGAGCGCGGCTCGGTCGTGATGACGTCCGCGGAACCAGCCATCGTCGATAATGAAGCGCTCTACGCCGACATCGGCGGCTTTGCTCGCCATCTGCATGATGTACTCTGGGGAGTGATCGAAATAGATCCCTTCCCACGTATTGAGGTGCACCGGGCGCGGCTTATCGCCGCAGAATTGGATCAGCGATTGGCGTAAGAAGGAGTGATAACGCTGGCTCATGCCGTTCAGGCCGGTATCGGAGAACGCCGCGTAGACCCACGGTGTTGTGAGCGATTCTGACTGCGCCAGCGTGATTTCGCCCGGCAGATAAAGGGCTTCCGCCTGTACGACGCGACGTCCGTCGGTTTTGATATCGGCACGCAGACGGTGGTTGCCGCTCCAGCCTAAATGCACGCCCCAGACGGTGCCACGTTGCTCGCTAAATGCGGATTCGCCAAGAATCAGAGCAGGAAAATATTCGTGTGAACTTCTTCCTCGACGGCTTTCCTGAATAAAACCGCCGTGCTGCAACGTGAGGCGGTGAGCCTGAAACTCACGCAGCCAGCGACCGTGAAACGCCATGACATCGCTCGCCCGTTCTGGGACGGGCAGCGTGACGGCAAGACGCTGTACTTGCCAGGCGTCAGCGCGCAGATTCTGTAACGTGTGGCGCAGTTGTAGCACATCGGTCTGCGGATCGAGTCGCAGTTCACTGGTCAGGCGAAGGCCAGCCTGTGTGTCGTCTGCCGTGATGGTGAGCGTGTTGTCTTGAACATCAACCTGCGTGGTCGTGAAGATCGGCGCGGCGTCGTAACCTGAACGGTGGCCTTCAATGCCCGGTGAACCGAACTGACCACGCCCGTATTCCATCGCCAGCGTCAGAGGAAGATCGACATCCAGACGACCATTGGCGACGGGGCGTTGCAGAGAAACGATATCTTCTGGCGAAAAGCCGCGCAGCCGTGGCCCCCAATAGAGAATTTCTGCTGCTGGAGCGCAGCGCACGATGACATCGCACCCTGCGCTGGTTAATTGAACAATATCACGCATCATAAGAAAGGCTCCAAATTACGACCAAACTGCAAGTAGTGCCTTTCAGTGAAAACTTAAACGTTTAAGTCATCAACTTAAACGTTTAAGAAATGTGATTTTGTTAAAATAATCGTCAGTAAATGGGCGCAAATTTCGATGAAGATGTGAACGGCGTCTCGCTGGCGGCTGGCGTAAAAAACCAACCGATGTCTTTATGAGAGAGGGGGCGGAATAGCTTAGGCGGGAAAACTCGTTTTACCGATGCGTAGCGTCGGCTGCCATAATACCTGCAAATTTTCTACGGCTTCGCCTGCGATGAGCGCCTGCGTCATGCTGGCAATCTGTTCGCCAACCTGTTCGCGTGTCGCCTGTTCTATTGCGGTTACGTTGAGGTCGGTCAGGCTGTCCTGTGGTAAACCGTCATACATCACTAACGCGATAGGATGTGAACCGGAAAGGCGACCAGCCTGCTGCAATGCGGCAACGGCGCCGTCGCCGTGAACGTTACCATCCATCACAATCGCGGTTGGCGGTTCAGGTAACGCCAGAAGGTCGAGCATGGCCTGGTAGCCCGCGCGACGTGTTGGATCAACACCACGCAGATAGGCATCGTGAAACGGCAAATCGTGGCGTTGCAGAGCATCGCGATAACCCTGACGGCGCTGCATGATGAACGCCTGCGGATGGTCTTCGCTTAACATGGCGATGCGGCGGTGGCCGAGCGTAATCAGGTGTTCAGTCGCCAGCGCCATGCCTGCGCGGTTGTCAAAATCGAACCAGGCGTAAGGGTGTGGTAGCTGGCTGCGTCCCAGCGCCAGAAAAGGCACCTTGTGGCGTTGTAGCAACATCAGTCGCGCATCCTGTTCGCACGTGTGTGCCACAATCAGCGCATCAATACGGTGGCTGGTGATCAACCGGACAGCGCCCTGACAGGCGTCTTGTTCGTCTGCCAGTAGGAGAAAATCTACGTCGTGCTGCGCCAGTTTGCTGCTGATCGCGCCAATCATCTCAAAAAAGATATCGTTACTCAGGGAGGAGGCGTAGGGATAGACCAGCCCAACCGCATTGCTTTTGCCCATTTTCAGGCGTCGCGCGTGCGTATTGGGGCGATAGCCGATGCGTTCCGCTTCTTCCTGAATACGCTGGCGCGTAGCTTCGGAGATATCCCGATGACCGTTCAGAGCACGGCTCACCGCAGCCACCGACAAACCCAGGTTATTCGCGATTGTTTTTAAAGACATCACCCTCTCCTGACGTGAATGCCCGGCGACGGGGCGTCTATCGGGAAAACCGAATTATAGCAACCATCCCTTGGCTTTGGCGTCTTCCAGATGCTGCTTCATGTATTGCCATAGTTCCGGGTTGATCGTGGCGATGAACTCGGCGCGGTCAAGAACCTGTTCCAGACGGATGCCGTTTTCTACCCAGCTTTGGCCGCCGTTATACAGGTTCATTAGCATCGGCATAACGCGATCGAGCACCAGAGCGAACTGGGCGCTGGGGGTTTCATTCGCTTCGTACTCTTCCCACAGATCGTGGAATTGCTGACGCTGTGGTTCCGGCAGCAGGCCGAAAATGCGGGCCGCGGCAGCGACTTCCTGATCGTGAATCGCAAGACGCGCGGAAAGATCGTACACGATCACATCGCCCGCATCGATTTCGACGATATCGTGAATCAGCGCCATTTGGATCACGCGCTGAATATCCACACCTTCACCTGCGTAAGGCGCCAGCGCCATCGCAGCGACGGCAAAATGCCAGCTGTGCTCGGCAGAATCTTCGTGACGTTCGCTGCCAATAATCTTGGTGCGGCGCTGCACGCTTTTCAATTTATCGATTTCTATCAGAAAGCCGAAGACATCGGTCATGGAACCGAAATTCAGAATAGATGGGGAAGATGACATGAAAAGCTTACCTCTTGCAGTGAAAACGATGCAGTAAAAATCATGCACTGACAAATACAGAAAGGCGCTGTGAGCGTCTGAACCGGATAACCGTTAACGCGAATAACCGATAAGGACGACAGAGCCCTTCAAAAAACAGGAAGATATCGAAGTCGGACATTCTAGGGGATGTTGCCCGAGATTGACATGCATGATCGCACGTTAAGAGGGCGAAGAAGCCAAAAATAAGACGGGAATAATTATTTTAGCTTACACGTGTACACTGAAACTATTCTCAGTTAATCTGCTCAAAGGTTAAACACCTACGCCTACTTCGTTCTGTACAAGAACGGGAAAGGTGAGGTGGATGACGTCAGCGCACGACGCTGTTGAATGTGTATTGTTAATACTGCGGAACCTATTGATGTCAAAAAATGCACAGATGTCGGACTACTCGCTGGCAGAGGAAATTGCGAATAGCATAAGCCATGGAATTGGTGTGATTTTCGGTATTGTGGGTCTGGTTTTACTGCTGGTACAGGCGGTCAACAATGACGCTGGCAGCGTGGCGATTACCAGCTACAGCCTCTATGGCGGCAGCATTATCCTGCTGTTTTTAGCGTCGACGCTGTACCACGCGATTCCCTCGCCGCGCATCAAACCGTGGCTGAAAAAATTCGACCACTGCGCTATTTATCTATTGATTGCCGGAACCTATACGCCATTTTTGCTGGTCGGGCTGGATTCACCGCTGGCGCATGGTTTGATGGTTGTCATCTGGAGCATGGCGCTGTTGGGCGTGATCTTCAAGCTGGCGTTTGCCCACCGTTTTGAAGTGCTGTCGTTGATTACCTACCTGGGCATGGGCTGGCTGTCGCTGGTGGTGATTTATCAGATGGTGATGAAGCTGTCGGCGGGGAGTGTAACGCTGCTGGCTGTGGGCGGCGTGGTGTATACGCTGGGGGTGATTTTCTACGCCAGCAAGCGCATTCCCTATAATCACGCGATTTGGCACGGATTTGTTTTAGGCGGCAGCGTTTGCCACTTTCTGGCGATTTATCTTTATATTTAAGTTCGTATAAAACGCATGAGCCTAACTGGCTCATGCGTGATGTTACTCGTCGGATTAATCCGTTATTTCATACGGCAGAGGTTGAACCGTGAGTTGGCTTTCGGCATCGTCACGTACGCGCAGGATATTCTCTGCGTTCAGATCGTTATTCAACACCGCCTGCACCCACACGTCACCGTTCTGCAATTGGCTGGCTGCCAATACTGTCCCGGTACGACGCCAGTTCTCGCCAAGTTGCAATTCGAGATCGTCCCCAGCCTGAGGCACCCGGTTTGCTTTACCCGCCAGCCAGTAGAGCGCACGCTTATTCGCCCCGCGATATTTTGCCCGAGCGACCATTTCCTGACCGGTATAGCACCCTTTGCTGAAGCTAATCCCATTTAATGCCTGTAAATTAGTCGCTTGCGGGATGAACTGCGCACTGTTTGCGCTGTCAATGATGGGCTGACCTGCTTCAATATCTAGCGTCAGCCACTGACGGCTGTCATTTAAACTGACTTTATCGCCGAGCTGTTCAAGCAGCGAAGCGCTCTGCTCAGTAGACAGCACCATCAGGAAACGTTCTGCAGGATGGGTGAAATGCAGTAAGGTTGCGCCTTCGTGCTGAACGACAGGGTGCTCGGCATCTGGAAGTTGGCTAAATACAGAGGCCAGCAACTCGCGGATACCTGCACCCGCGGCGCCCAGCAGGATAGCGTTATCGTCTGGCGCGATGGTCGTTTTCGAGAAAACGGCGTATTTTTTCAGTTCGCTAAGTTGGGCGTCGCGTAGATTACTGCGCTCAATGAAAGCAAAGCCTTCGCCGTGATGAAACAGACGCAGGTTGCTCCACATTTTCCCTTTCGCGTCGCAGTGGGCGCAAAGGATGTGCCCATTGTCAGGCAGCGCCCCGACATCGGCGGTGACCTGCCCTTGAAGATACTTGACGGTATCCGGCCCGACCAGCGTGGACAGTGCCCAGTCATCCAGTGAGATGAGCGTGGCGGCCAGTTGGGCGGAAGCAAATGGGAGCTGTGAGGCAAACGGAAGTTGATGAGCCGTATGTTGGTTAACCATATAGTACAATCCTGCGCTAAGGGCGATACCCGAATGGCCTAATGGTAAAAGAGCGCTCAGGGTTTGCAAGTGGTTATTCACGCAGCGTTATGGCATAGCACATCTTGATGCTGATGAGCGCACTTGGCGCAGTGCATGCGGGTAAACTATGTCAAAATGTTACTATTAGTTGATGCCCGCTACCGGAATCAGAGTACACTAGCGGCAAGCAGCGATAACAAGGTGGACATGAAATATGGAAATCGATAATAAATCACGCATTCATTGGGCATGCCGCCGTGGTATGCGTGAACTGGATATCGCGATCATGCCGTTTTTTGAGCATGACTATGACACACTTAATGACAGTGATAAGCGCACGTTTGTACGCCTGTTACAAAGCGACGATCCTGATTTATTCAACTGGCTGATGAACCACGGTGAACCGAAGGACGGAGAGTTGAAACGCATGATTTCCCTTATTCAGACGCGAAATAAAGATCGTGGCCCAGTGGCAATGTGACCTTCGCGTTTCCTGGCGCATGCAACTGCTGTCACTGGTTGTGCATGGCCTATTAGTGTTGCTCATTCTGCTGGCACCGTGGCCGGACGGCTATGCATGGCTATGGCTATGCCTGGTCACGATGGTTATGTTCGGTTTTATTCGTAGCCAAAGGAATATCAAATCCCGACAGGGGGAAATCGTTTTGCTTAGCGAAACGACCCTGAACTGGCGGCAGAAGGAATGGCAGATCGTCAAAAGACCGTGGCTTTTGAAAAATGGCGTGTTGTTGGCGTTGCAATCGGTTAACGATAAAGAAAAACAACAGCTGTGGCTGGCATCAGACAGTATGGGCGATGAAGAGTGGCGCCATCTGCGTCAGCTTCTTTTGCAGCAGAAGCACTGGGCGAGATAACGACGCATTTTTACGCGGTGTATCGCGCCTCGTGTGTAGAAAAATCACCACGATGATTTACGGAAATAATCGCAGCAGGTATCTTACGCCGCTTCGTGAGGATAGGATATCGGCTGTTCCCGTCAGGGGAATGTCGGCTTTCCTTTCTCTTTTTCCCTGTTTGAACCTGAGTTTATTCGGTCACCGCTTGGCCGTGCCTTACAATCTGTAGGGTATAACAATCTATTGGGTATAACTGATGACTAAGCCCGCAGTGCAAAAAAATGGTCTGCATCCTCGTAATCGCCATCGCGACCGTTATGATTTTCCCTCGCTCAAGCAGAGCTATCCTGCTCTGATCCCGTTTGTGAAGGTGAATGCCTACGGTGATGAGTCAGTGGACTTTGCCAATCCCGAGGCGGTGAAAACGCTGAATCAGGCGTTGTTGTTGCATTTTTATCAGATTGAGCACTGGACGATTCCAGACGGCTTTCTGTGCCCACCGATCCCCGGTCGCGCTGACTATGTCCACCATCTTGCTGATTTACTGGCGGAAGATAACCGTTCGGTGGTGCCGCGTGATGCATCCGTGCTGGATGTCGGCTGCGGTGCTAACTGTGTTTACCCGCTGATTGGGTTCCGTGAATATGGCTGGCGCTTTACTGGCAGCGAGATTAATCCGCTGGCGATGAAAGCGGCCAATGAGACGATTGAGGCGAACGCTGGCTTGAATCGATCGATTCGCCTGCGCCGTCAGAAAAACAGCAAAGCGATATTGGCAGGCATTATTCACAAGAACGACACGTTTGATGCCGTCATGTGTAATCCTCCGTTCCATGCCTCCGCTGAGGATGCCCGCGAGGGATCGCAGCGCAAGTTGCATAATCTGGGTCTGGATAAACGTTCACCGCTGAATTTTGGCGGGCAGCAGGATGAACTGTGGTGTGAGGGGGGCGAGTTAGCCTTCATTGGTCAAATGATCAAAGAGAGCGCCGGTTTTGCCCGTCAGTGTTTGTGGTTTACTTCACTGGTGTCGCGGAAAGAGAACTTGCCGGAGATTTATCGTGCGCTGGAAGCGGTTGAGGTGGAAAAGGTCAGAACGATAGATATGGCGCAAGGCCAGAAGCAAAGCCGCTTTGTTGCGTGGAGCTTTATGGATACCGCCGCGCGGAACCGCTGGTTACAAAAGCGCTAAGCGACTTCAGGCTTTACGGATATCAATATTCGCGGATACGTCACAGAGGTATCCGCGAACGTTTTACTCAACGCTAACGGTATCTGGTTCCTGTTTGACCACCTTCAACGACGTACCCTGAATCGCCATAAACACTGCTTCCCGCCTTGTCAGATAGCCTTTGACGGGATGTGGCTTAATTGCGCCAGTCAGCGAGGTATCGGTGATGATGCCGCAGCCTGTTGCGTGCGCGATTTGCTGTGCCGTCTCATCAAACCTTGAGAAATCGATATCGTAATATTGCGGCACATCGCATTTCCCGCCCAGATTTTTGGCGTATTCCTCTGTGCCCGTTTGCGCACAGCCTGCGAGCAATAATCCTGCGGCTGCGATGAGTAACATCTTCATCGTGTTTACTCCTGTTGACGCGTACCGTTTACAGCAGTGACGCCATCTCTTGCAGAATCTGTTCGCACCACTGTTCCAGCCGTTCATCGCTGAGATCGTATTGATTCACTTCGTCCAGCGCTAGCCCTACAAAATGTTTGCCGTCAGCAGCCAGCGGTTTTGGGCTGGTGAAGTCGTAGCCATCGATTGGCCAGTACCCAATAAATGTGACACCTAACGGCAGCAGTTGTTCATGCAGCATGCCCAGCGCATCAAGGAACCATTCGCTGTAGCCAAGCTGGTCGCCCATACCGTAAAGCGCTATCACTTTTCCTTTGAGGTTCAGCGTCGCTAATTGGCCCCAAATGTTTTCCCAGTCTTCCTGAATCTCACCGAAATCCCAGGTTGGGATGCCGAGAATCAGCGTACTGTAGTCTTCCATACGTTGAGGTTCGACATCCTTAACGTTGTGCAGATCCACCAATTCTTCACCCAGAATGTCGCGAATTCTTTCCGCAGCCATTTCGGTGTAACAGGTGCTTGAGCCGTAAAACAGACCGATTTTCATATTCAGTTCTTTATAAACAATTTCTATCAAGAAGGGCGCTTTCGCTTTAGGTCACAGAGAAGCGTGACGGGCGAATGATGCCGCCGGATGTCGGTATTCTAAAAGGAGAACAGGCGTAAGGAAAGGTGCAGTGAGGGCCGTAGCCCTCACGGAAGGGAAATTATCCCAGAGACTGGTGACGCGTTTCTTTAGTTAACAGCAGCGCAATCAGCGTCAGTGACGCCATGGCTGCCAGATAAACGCCGACATAGAACAGGCCGTAGTTGGCTGTCAGCCACGCGGCGATATACGGTGCAACCGATGCGCCGAGAATCGACGAGACGTTATAGGAGAATGACGCGCCGGTGTAACGGACTTCCGTCGGGAACAACTCCGGCAGCAGGGCACCCATCGGGCCGAACGTCAGCCCCATGATGCTCAGACCCAACACCAGGAAGCCCATCACCAGCGCCTGATTGCCTGAACCGAGCATATAAGGGAACAGCATGGCGAAGACGATCATGAGGCAGGTAATGGTAATCATGGTCTTACGGCGGCCAAAGGCATCCGCCAGATAGCCTGCGACTGGCACCATCAGACCAAAGCCGATCACCGCGATCATCAGCATCAACAGGAAACTGTTACGTGAGAAACCCAGTCCCTTAGGTGCTGGCGTCGTACCGTACGTCATGGAGTACACGGTCATGATATAGAACAGCGTGTAGGTCGCCAGCATGATGAAGGTGCCGAGAATCGTGACTTTCATATGCTTGCTGAGCAGCGTGCCCAGCGGCATACGTACCTGCTTACCGGCTTTGACCGCTTTGGTAAAGACGGGAGCTTCATGCAGTGATATGCGGACATACAGGCCAACCAACACCAGCACGGCAGACGCAACGAACGGCACACGCCAGCCCCAGCTCATGAACTGTTCTTCCGTCAACAGCCAGGACAACAGCAGGAAGGTGCCGTTAGCGAAGAAGAAGCCAATCGGTGCGCCAAGCTGGGGGAACGACCCATAGAGTGCACGTTTATTGGACGGGGCATTTTCGGTCGCCAGCAGCGCCGCGCCACCCCATTCACCGCCAAGACCCAAGCCCTGACCGAAGCGAGCGATGGCCAACAGAATCGGTGCAAAAATACCGATGGTTTCGTAGGTGGGTAACAGTCCGATCAGAACGGTCGAAATACCCATTGTCAGTAGAGACGCGACCAGCGTGACTTTACGTCCGACGCGATCGCCAAAGTGACCGAATACCGCCGAGCCAATAGGACGAGCCACAAAGGCAATCGCAAAGGTTGCCAGCGACTGTAGCGTGGCGGCAGTCGGATCGCCCTGTGGGAAGAAAATGTGCGGGAAAATCAGCACCGCAGCGGTGGCGTAGATATAAAAATCGAAAAATTCGATAGCGGTGCCAATGAGTGACGCAACAATCACTTTATTGCGTGAATTTACGGGTGGTGCTTCCGCTTCGGCATCGAGAGTGGGGGTGATGGTGGCTTGCATAATGTTTCTTTATTTTAACAACACGAACAGCCATTCTACGCATAGAAAAATCGGCTTTTCAACGTTGATTAAGTAAGGTCAATACCAGTAGACATGCGGCTTCAAGGAGCCTGTTCCGATATATTGACGATACATAAAATATAATGTGCCTTGGCCTTATTTTTGCCGGAGAATGTTATGGTGATGTTGAGGTTCACGGAATATGTGAGATCGCACACAATTCCGTTTGCGAGAGAATACCGCCTTGATGAAGGTGTAAAGTCGTCGCTTCATCGGCATAATATTGCCAATAAGTGAAGAGGGACACGGCGATGCAAGAACACGATCAGGCACTCATCGAACAGTTTCTCGATGCGCTGTGGCTGGAAAGAAATCTGGCCGAGAATACGCTGGCGTCTTATCGCTTGGATTTGCGTTCGCTTGCTGAGTGGCTTGCGCACCATGATAACGCTTTGCTTCAGGCGCAGGCGCTCGACCTTCAGGCGTTCCTCGCCGATAGGATCGAGGGAGGCTATAAAGCGACGAGTTCGGCTCGTTTGCTGAGCGCGATGCGTCGCTTCTTCCAGTACCTTTATCGAGAAAAACAGCGTAGCGACGATCCGAGTGCCGTGCTGTCGTCTCCGAAACTGCCGCAGCGTCTACCCAAAGATTTGAGCGAGGCGCAGGTTGGTGCGTTACTCGATGCCCCGAGCATTGAACAACCGCTGGAATTACGCGATAAGGCCATGCTTGAGGTATTGTATGCGACGGGGCTGCGCGTTTCCGAACTGGTTGGTTTGACGATGAGTGATGTCAGCCTGCGGCAAGGCGTGGTACGCGTGCTGGGTAAAGGCAATAAAGAACGGCTGGTGCCGCTGGGTGAAGAGGCGGTGTATTGGATCGAGTATTATCTGGAGCACGGTCGTCCGTGGTTATTAAACGGGCAGACGCTGGATGTGCTGTTTCCCAGCAATCGCGCACGGCAAATGACGCGCCAGACGTTCTGGCATCGCATCAAGCATTATGCGGTGCAGGCGTCGATCGACAGCGAAAAGCTCTCGCCGCACGTTTTGCGTCACGCGTTTGCTACCCATTTATTGAACCACGGCGCGGATTTACGGGTCGTACAGATGCTCTTAGGGCACAGCGATCTTTCCACGACGCAGATTTACACCCATGTGGCGACGGAACGGCTGAAGCAGCTCCATCAGCAGCACCATCCGCGCGCATAGCATAGAGTAAATAGACAGAGTAACAGGATGTTATCTGACTGGCGGGGCCTCTCGCCAACCACCTTAGCGTATTGCTACGAGCGACGTATTCACCATGACGTTGCGACACAAACAGGATTGATGAAATGAAAAAAGGGTTATTACTGCTTTCTTTGCTGGTGGCGACGGCGACCAATTTTGCCCACGCCGACGATGCCGCAATCAAGCAGACGCTGACGCGTCTGGACATGCAAGGTGCGGAAATACTGCCTTCGCCGATGGCTGGCATGAAAACTGTCATTACCGAGAGCGGCGTGCTGTACATCAGCGAAGACGGCAAGCATTTGCTGCAAGGCCCGCTTTATGATGTGAGCGGCACGATGCCGGTCAACACCACCAATAAAATCCTGATCGGCAAGCTGGATGCGCTGCAGGAACAAATGATCGTTTATAAAGCCGCGCAGGAAAAACACGTGATTACCGTTTTCACCGACATCACCTGCGGCTATTGCCACAAACTGCATGAGCAGATGAAAGATTACAACGCGCTGGGCATTACCGTGCGCTATCTGGCCTTCCCGCGTCAGGGCATGAAATCGCAGGCAGCGAAAGATATGCAGTCCATCTGGTGCGTGGCCGATCGCAATAAAGCGTTTGATAACGCGATGAAGAGCGAAGCGATCTCGCCAGCAACATGCAAAACCGATATCGCTGCGCATTACCAACTGGGCATCCAGTTTGGCGTGCAGGGGACTCCCGCTATCGTGCTGCAAGACGGCATGGTTGTCCCTGGATATCAAGGGCCGAAAGAGATGCTGGCCATGCTGGAAGCACACAAAGCCTCGAAGAAAACTGGCGGTTGATGCTACGTGGATATGATTACCCAACTCCGTCGGCGTCCGCTGGCGGAAGACATTGATTTACCTGACTCCGTTCCGCCTTTGTTGCGCCGTCTTTATGCGCAGCGCGGCGTTAAAGGGGCTCAGGAGCTGGAACGTGGCCTGAGTGGTTTACTCAATTACCGTTTGTTAAGCGGCATTGATAAAGCGATCGACCTGTTGCAACTGGCGCTAGCCGAGAAGCGCTGCATCGTGATTGTGGGCGACTTTGATGCCGATGGTGCCACCAGCACCACGCTTGCCGTACTGGCGCTGCGCAGCATGGGCGGCGCAAACGTAAAATATCTGGTGCCGAACCGTTTTGAAGATGGCTACGGGCTAAGCCCGGCCGTGGTGGCGCAAGCTGCCGCGCTGGGGGCTGAGGTGATTGTTACCGTTGATAACGGAATATCTTCTCATGCGGGCGTCGAAGATGCGCATCGTCGCGGTATCACAGTGCTGGTGACCGATCACCACCTACCGGGCGAAACCTTGCCTGACGCCGATGCCATGATTAACCCTAATTTGCCTGACTGTCAGTTTCCCTCCAAAGCGCTTGCAGGCGTGGGCGTCGCGTTTTACTTGATGATGGCGCTGTTTGTGCGCCTGCGCGATAGCGATTGGTTTACGCAACAGGGTCTGGCGAAGCCGAATCTCGCCGAATTACTGGATCTGGTCGCGCTGGGCACGGTGGCGGATGTTGTTCCGCTGGATGCCAACAACCGGATTTTAGTGGCGCAGGGGCTGAATCGTATTCGTGCCGGCGAGTGTCGACCGGGCATTCGAGCGCTGCTGGAAGTGGCGAACCGCGATGCCAGCCAACTGGTCGCCAGCGATTTAGGCTTTGCCATCGGGCCACGGCTCAATGCGGCCGGGCGGCTGGATGACATGACGGTCGGGGTCGAACTGTTATTGAGTAACGACATTACTCAGGCGCGCATGTTGGCTAACGATTTAGATGCGTTGAATCAGGATCGACGAGAGATCGAACAAGGAATGCAGGTCGAAGCCTTGCGCCTGTGCGAATCGCTGGAGCGTACACGCACCGAATTGCCTTACGGTCTGGCGATGTATCATCCTGAGTGGCATCAGGGCGTTGTGGGCATTTTGGCCTCGCGCATTAAAGAGCGTTTTCATCGTCCGGTGATTGCCTTTGCGCCTGCCGGTGACGGCATACTGAAAGGATCGGGACGCTCCATTGCAGGTCTGCATCTGCGTGATGCGCTGGAAAGATTGGATACGCTGTATCCCGGCATGATGGATAAGTTTGGTGGACATGCAATGGCCGCAGGGCTATCGCTGCATGAAGATCGATTTGAGGATTTCCGCCAGCGCTTTGGCGAACTGGTTGGTGAGTGGCTCGATCCGTCTCATCTTGAAGGCGTCGTCTGGTCTGATGGCGAATTGGCTCTGCCGGAGCTGAATTTGCTCTCAACGGCAGAAATGCTGCGCTACGCCGGTCCATGGGGGCAAGCGTTCCCTGAACCCACATTCGATGGCTGCTTCCGCATTCTTCAACCTCGCCTACTCAAAGAACGTCATTTGAAAGCGATGTTTGAGCCGATCGGTGCAACAGGAGCCGTGCCACTGTTAGATGGCATCGCGTTTAATGTTGATACGACCGTTTGGCCGGATCCGAGCATTAAAGAAGTGGAAATGGTGTACCAGCTGGATATTAACGAGTTTCGCGGTAAACGCTCGGTGCAGTTGCTGATTCAACATCTGTGGCCGCGTTAACTTTGCGAACCGAATAGGGTGGGCGGAAAGTCTATAAAATGCGCCTTTTATCCGCTAGAATGGCGGGTTACATCATTCCGTTGTCAACGACTTAACGTAAGAATATAAAAAATCATGTTTGAAATTAATCCGGTAAAAAACCGCATCCAGGATCTGGCTGAACGTAGCGCCGTTCTTCGGGGGTATCTTTGACTATGATGCCAAGAAAGAGCGCCTCGAAGAAGTAAACGCCGAACTGGAGCAGCCAGATGTCTGGAATGAGCCTGAACGTGCTCAGGCATTGGGAAAAGAACGCTCCTCGCTGGAAGCTATCGTCGACACCATCGATCAACTGGCTCAGGGTCTGGAAGATGTGACCGGTCTGCTTGAGCTCGCGGTGGAAGAAGACGACGAAGACACCTTTAATGAAACCTCAGTAGAACTGGATGTGCTGGAAAATAAATTAGGCCAGCTCGAATTCCGTCGCATGTTCTCTGGTGAGTACGACAGCGCGGATTGCTATCTGGATATTCAGGCGGGATCTGGCGGTACGGAAGCGCAGGACTGGGCCAGCATGCTGGTGCGTATGTACCTGCGTTGGGCTGAAGCCAAAGGGTTTAAAACCGAAATTATTGAAGAGTCAGACGGTGACGTGGCCGGTACGAAATCCGCCACCATCAAGATCATCGGTGACTATGCGTTTGGCTGGCTGCGTACGGAAACCGGCGTACACCGCCTCGTGCGTAAGAGCCCATTCGATTCCGGCGGTCGCCGTCATACCTCATTCAGCTCCGCGTTTGTCTACCCGGAAGTGGATGACGATATTGATATCGAAATCAATCCAGCCGATCTGCGTATTGACGTTTATCGCGCATCCGGTGCGGGTGGTCAGCACGTTAACCGGACAGAATCTGCGGTGCGTATTACCCACCTTCCGACCAACATTGTCACACAGTGTCAGAATGACCGTTCCCAGCATAAAAACAAAGATCAGGCGATGAAACAGCTGAAAGCCAAGCTGTACGAGTTTGAGATGCAAAAGAAAAATGCTGAGAAACAGGTGATGGAAGACAACAAGTCTGACATCGGCTGGGGTAGTCAGATTCGTTCCTATGTTCTGGATGATTCGCGCATCAAAGACTTACGTACCGGAGTGGAAACACGTAACACTCAGGCCGTACTTGATGGCGATCTGGACAAATTTATTGAAGCAAGTTTAAAAGCGGGGTTATAAGAATTCGCATGGCTGAATCACAATCACAGGGTGCCGATCAGGCGCAAGATCTGAATAATGAATTAAAAACGCGTCGTGAAAAGCTGGTGACGCTGCGTGAAAACGGGATCGCATTCCCGAATGATTTCCGCCGTGACAGCATCTCCGATCACTTGCACGCTGAGTTCGATGCCAAAGAGAACGAAGAGCTGGAAGAACTGGGTATCGAAGTGACCGTTGCGGGCCGTATGATGACCCGTCGCATCATGGGTAAAGCCTCTTTCGTGACCTTGCAGGACGTCGGTGGCCGCATTCAGCTGTATGTTTCCCGCGACGATCTGGCGGAAGGCATCTATAACGAGCAGTTCAAGAAATGGGATCTGGGCGATATCCTGGGTGCGCGTGGCAAGCTGTTCAAAACCAAAACGGGCGAGCTGTCCATCCACTGTACCGAACTGCGTCTGCTGACCAAAGCGCTGCGTCCGCTGCCGGATAAATTCCACGGTCTGGCCGATCAGGAAACCCGCTATCGTCAGCGTTATCTGGATCTGATCGCTAACGACGAATCCCGCAATACCTTCCGCATCCGTTCTAACGTGATGGCAGCCATTCGCCGCTTCATGGTGGATAACGGCTTTATGGAAGTGGAAACGCCGATGATGCAGGTGATTCCCGGCGGCGCGTCTGCCCGTCCGTTCATCACGCACCATAACGCGCTGGACATCGACATGTACCTGCGTATTGCACCGGAACTGTACCTGAAGCGTCTGGTTGTCGGTGGTTTTGAGCGCGTGTTCGAGATTAACCGTAACTTCCGTAACGAAGGTGTTTCCCCACGTCACAACCCTGAATTCACAATGATGGAACTTTATATGGCGTATGCCGATTATAAAGACCTGATTGTGTTGACGGAAAACCTGTTCCGTACGCTGACGCAGGACGTGCTGGGCTCGACGACGGTGGTGTACGGCGATCAGACGTTCGATTTCGGTAAGCCGTTCGATAAGCTGACGATGCGCGAAGCGATCTGCAAATATCGCCCTGAAACCAACGTTGCCGATCTGGACGATCTGGAGAAAGCGACCGCGATCGCACTGTCTCTGGGCATCAAGATCGAGAAAAGCTGGGGCTTGGGCCGTATCGTTACCGAGATCTTCGAAGAGACGGCAGAAAGCAGCCTGATCCAGCCGACCTTCATCACCGAATATCCGGCTGAAGTGTCGCCGCTGGCGCGTCGTAACGATCAGAATCCGGAAATCACCGATCGCTTTGAGTTCTTCATCGGCGGTCGTGAAATTGGTAACGGCTTCTCCGAGCTGAATGATGCCGAAGATCAGGCTGAGCGTTTTGCGCAGCAGGTCAACGCTAAAGATGCGGGCGATGACGAAGCGATGTTCTACGACGAAGACTACGTGACGGCGCTGGAGCACGGTCTGCCGCCGACAGCGGGTCTGGGTATTGGTATCGACCGTATGGTGATGTTGTTCACGAACAGCCACACCATCCGCGACGTCATCCTGTTCCCAGCGATGCGTCCACAGAAGTAAGCTCGTTTTAGCTGAGCCCTCTAAACCGGTGCAATTGCACCGGTTTTTTATTATTGGCAAAGGCCGCCGAGCGGTAGTAACGGATAGATCATAAAAACGCTGTAAACACATCCCTGTGCGCTCGGCTTGCGCAGATATGAATCTCATCCCTGAGATTCACCCTTTTAGGGCCGTCGCTAGCGACGTTCAAAAACGTTCCTGACGTTTTTGTCCATGGCGCAAACGCTTTACTCTTCTATTCCGTTACTCCCGTTTTTTTTTCGGCGAATGGGCTTATCACACTATCTGGCACGACATAACCACGTTTTGTCTCTGCATTCTTGTCGTCATTCTGTGATTGTTGCCCGACGGGGGAAGATGCTATTTTCAGGCATTCATTCACTGTCGGAACGCCCTCATGATGACTTACCGCGATGCCTGGTTTGAGCTGGCGCTGTTAACCAACGGCCGCAGCTTTCCACGTCATATGCACGATGAGTTCGTCATCAGCGCTAATCTCAGCGGATTGGAAACGGTCTGGCTTGATGGAGAGACCTTTGTTGCCACCAACGATATGGTGACGACCTACAATCCTAATCAGCTACAGGGCAGCGATAATGCGTTTGACCGCTGGCAGTGCGCATCGCTGTACGTTCACCCGCAGGCATTCGAGCATTATTTCCATCAAACGTTTCTATTCTCACAGGGCTGGAATCCTTCAGCGCAATTGGCGTCCGAGCTAAAACAGCTCGTTACCTCTGATTTGGACGACAACTCCCGTCAGGAGCGCATTATTCTGCTGCTGGCAGGATTGATGGAAGGTCAGCACCGAATGCTGCCTCAAAGCCAAGTCAAAGAGGCTGAGCGGATCACGCGGATCAAAGAGGGGCTGCTGAACGATCTCAGCGATGTCCCCACGCTTGATCAGTTGGCGCAGCAGGAAAGTCTGTCGGTTGCACATCTGGTACGTTCATTTAATCAGGCGGTTGGCTTGCCACCGCTGGCGTGGCTAATGCAACGGCGTATGTGTAAAGCGCGAGAACTGCTGCGGCAGGGCACCGCGATTAGCCAAGTCGCAGGTGATGTCGGGTTTGCCGATCAAGCGCATTTCACCAAAGCCTTCAACCGTTACAACGCCATGACACCAGGGCAGTTCCGCCGTATCAATTTTTGACAATACAGTGTTTCCCTTGAGCTCTACACTCGCCTTATTGCTTAACGCTCGAAGGGAATATCATGCTGTTAGTTGTCTTCACGGGGATATTGCTATCCCTGTCGTTGTGTCTCGATCTGGGGATGGTCAATACCGCGATTATTAACCGTGGGCTGCGGCACGGGGCGCGTTCGGCGTTTTATATCGGGCTGGGTTCCTGTTTCGGCGATCTGTTTTATGCCACGTTGTCGGTGCTAGGGCTGGCGGTGGTGTTTAATCTAACACCGGTGCGCTGGGTGCTATGGATTGGCGGCGGGCTGATTCTGATCTGGATGACGATCAGCATGGCGCGTGCGGCATGGCGTGACTATCAGGTTAAACGCTTTGCCGATCTGTCTGCGACAGCGAATACGGTGGATTCCGCTACACCACCTGCCCGGTACACTGAATTTTTCAGCGGCGTCGGCATGGCATTGGCGTCACCGACGGCGCTACTGTGGTTTGCGGCGATTGGCGGCACCATTATTGCGCAGTCTACGGATGGTTCTGCTTTCATGATCAGCCTGTTTCTGCTGGGTTTTTTCGTCGGCGGCGTACTGTGGACGTTCTTCCTCGCGGCGTTGGTGAAGTACGGTCAGCGGTTGCTGAAAGAACGCATCTCATTTTACTGCAGCCTGATCTCCGCGCTGTTATTTGCCTACTTTGCCTGGCACGTCATTTCCAATGGCTATGAGACGTTGTTCCTACCGCTATCCACGGCTGCATGACCGGTCAAAACAACAGCACTTTGCCGGGTTTTTTACTTGCTCGGCAACGGCATAGCGCTATAATGCCACTCGCCTCTCCGTGCGAGTGTAGTTCAATGGTAGAACGGCAGCTTCCCAAGCTGCATACGAGGGTTCGATTCCCTTCACTCGCTCCAAAACATTTCTGATCTCTTGATTCTAAAAATACCTATCTGCGTGATATACAATCAACTGCATTACCCTATGGTTACCCATTAAATTTGTAACTGCTGGACTACGTCTGCGTAATTCCCAAGAGAGTCATGATTTCTCGGCCACTGATGAACAAGTTGAGCAAATCACTCGCTATTATTGTGGCGATAGATGAGGAAAGAGGGATTTAATACCCGTTTCTATTGAATTTTCACGTCAGAATGTTCTGCGCCACGTTACTGAGGTCAATGCTTATGAAGCCACATCCGATACGCGAAATCATTGAAGCCTGTGATAGAGCAATATCTGAACGAAATTTTGATGCCTTGATGAATTATTATGCTGAGGATGCCGCACTCGTTATCAAACCTGGAATGGTTGCAAAAGGGAAGGGTGATATAAGAAAAGCATTTGTCGCTATTGCCGATTACTTTAAAAATCAAATTGTTGTTGAACAAGGAAATATGCAGGTCATAGAAGGCGGTGGTGACGCTTTAGTTATCATGGAAACGGTGCTTCATTACCCAGACGATCAGGGGAATATTGTCACAACAACTCGGCGAGCGACCTACGTGTTCAGGAAAGAAGCTGATGGAAACTGGCTTTGCACCATTGATAACTCCTATGGAACAACGCTTCTTGACTGATTATGCTTAGTCAATGCAGGCGCTCTCAGGATGATTCTGGCGCGTTTTTATTCTCTTTCCCCATGTTTGAATATGAGGCCCACGAGTGGCCCCAATTTCTTTCATTTCCCCGGTTTAATCACAGTCGCTGTCCAGTAGGGTAAATCCCAGGTGCCGCCGAGGCGGATCATACGGCATGAGCCTGTAATTGATGCTCGGCTTTGCTGGAATGTTTTGCCATCCCATACCCAGGCACTATCGCTCATGCAGTCCGCGAGTCCACGCCCTTTCTGTACTGCGGTAATTTCACCGTTTTCGTAGCCTACGCCGATTGTGGTCACGAGTTGGGGCTGAGTTTGCATGGCGTTGTCGATGACCCAGTAAGCGTAGCCTTCGTTGTAGGCGGCACGCCAGCAAAGGGTGCTGAGTAGAGACATACTGCCATTGAGTGGCGTGAGAATCATCGGTTCTGCTGCTCTGTCATCCTGTGGCGGAAAGTCATCGCAGTCATCTTCCTTTAGCGTCTTAAGCAGCTTTTTCTGGATGGCAGCTTGTTCTGTATTCGTCAGATGTCGTGAGGGTTCCTGTTGGGTTGCTGCCGAGTAGATAACGGGAGCTGCTACGGCAGGGTGCTCACTGTTTTTGTCGCCTTTTTTGGTGATGGCGTCCGTCGTGCCAATACGACCCTGCCTCTCATCCATCTTTAGCAAGACAGCGTAGGCGCCTGTTCCAGACAGTTCGGAAACGATGCCATCATGCAGAAACGCGACTTTCCCGCTTCCTTTCAGCGCCTGTAATACGGCAGGGATTTGTGTTTCATTGAGCTGCCAGAGATTGTCTTCGGTCGAGGTGAGCGAACCTTTATCCACACCGTCAACGGTTAGCGTGAGTTTGGTGCCTTTAGGAATCTCTTTGTCTACCTCAGCGAGTGTCACCTCAGCCGTTATTGGCGTGTTTTTCCCGGCATGGCGCGTTATAAGCAGGGAAACGTCTTGCGCTTTTTCATCTTCTCCCATGCTTTTCTCTTCTGACGTGTAGCCTGCTGCCCGGCACGTTAGCGTGTTATCGCAGACCACTTCCCAGTCTTTATGAAAGAAAGTGCTATCGGCGAATGTTGCGGCAAAAGCTAGCGTAGGAATGCTGGCGATGACAACAATTAATGCATTGAATCGTAATGCATTGGATCGGTAAGGGAGAGAAAAGAACATTTTCAATCAAGTCCTTGATTATGCTATGGCTTGTTATCCTCTGTGACCTGATGTCGGGAAGCCAGTCGCGTTTGTTGGCGCAGGGTATTATGTTAGCTTCAGGTTGTCTCAGATTGCGAATATTTCTTATCCAACTACTCCTTTATTGAGTATGAATCAGGTATGATATTGCTACCGTCAGCCGTTCATCGGCTGTGCAAAATCCCCTCTGTGTTATCAGCATGTTTATCCTGCTTTTTAACCTCATGCGCGATAACGGTCAGAATTAAGTTTTCCACACAGCTGAAACGATCCCTATAAATAAGTGTCATGATAGATGTAGCGCGATGAGAACGACTCTTTATGCGGTACGCTGTTAATCACTTAAAGATGAGTATCATGAAGATTAAGCAAACATTTACCAGGGCATTACTCCACCCGCGCTATTGGACGACTTGGTTCGGCCTTGGCGTGCTGTTTTTATTAGTCCAACTTCCTTATCCGCTGTTGATGAAAATCGGAAGCAGTGCAGGTCGTTTATCCCGTATCTTTCTTAAACGTCGGGTGTCGATTGCCCGGCGCAATCTTGAACTGTGTTTCCCTACGATCTCCGATGACGAACGAGAAGCCATGATCGACAGCAACTTTGCTTCGCTCGGAATGGCATTGGTTGAAACTGGCATGGCCTGGTTTTGGCCCGATCGTCGCGTGCGTCACTGGTTTGATGTTTCAGGGTTGGAACATTTACAGCGTGCTACCGCAAAAGGTCAGGGCGTGATGGTGATTGGTATTCACTTCATGTCGCTGGAACTGGGCGGTAGGGCGATGGGGCTGTGTCAGCCGATGATGGCGATGTACCGTCCGCACAACAATAAAGCGATGGAAATGGTGCAAACCTGGGGACGTTCTCGCTCGAACAAGGCGATGATCGATCGTAAAGATTTGCGTGGCATGGTGCAATCACTGAAACGTGGTGAAGCGGTATGGTTCGCTCCCGATCAGGATTACGGCCCTAAAGGCAGCGTGTTTGCACCGTTCTTTGCGGTGAAAAATGCGGCGACCACCAGCGGCACCTACACCATCAGTCGTCTGGCAAAACCCGCGATGATGACGACAGTGCTGATTCGTAAGCCCGATGCTTTGGGTTATCAACTGGTGATTCAGCCTGAATTACAGGATTATCCTTATCATGATGAACAGGCTGCGGCTTGCTACATGAATAAGGTAATTGAGAAAGAAATCATGCGTGCGCCTGAACAGTATCTCTGGCTGCATCGTCGCTTTAAAACTCGCCCAGCAGGTGAAGTCTCACTCTACGCCTGATGACGTAGTGAAAGAGTATAGTGAGATAGCGTAAACACGTGTGATATAGGATGGCGCTTCGGCGCCATCACTGCACAGCGAGCAGAATCCGTTACGCAAGGTGTAGAAAGGAAGGTAGAGAAACAAGGAAAGCGTACAAACAAAAATGGCTACCAGATGGCAGCCATTTTAGGGTGGTTAACGTACAGAGTACGATTAACGGAAGATAGCGTGGGGGTTAACACCGCGATAGGTTTTGCCCAACGCTTTTAATATTTGATTGATTTTGCGGACAACGCGCATCTTTTTTATCCCCACGATTCTTAAATAATTATTGGTTGAAAGTACCAAAGTTGATGTTGATGTTTTCAAACATAGCGATGATTTTGTTCAGCAGTTTCATGGTCATTTCCTCGTTGTTAGTTGATTTGTTTTCTGTGATGCTGTTCACGTTTTTAAGAATACTCGCACTGATACGGGTGGTCAACTTTTTTGTGATGTGAATCACAAAAAAATGAACGATCAGTTTGTGAGGAGTAAACCGCTGTTTTGATTTCCGTCTAAGAACCCTTTCTGCTTTTTCTTCATACTGGTGTGTTTTCAGCGAGTTGTCGGATTGATGATTACCTGTACTGGCTGCGCATTCCCTTATCGAAAAGATGAAGTGAGATAGGTAAATTGTCTCGATTAGCAGTTGAAATAAGCGCAGGGGAAGCGGGATAATCATGCGCTTCGCATTGCCTGCCATCGTTTTATCCAGCTTGTTTTAGTACAGCCTGTTTTGATTCGGCAATGTCTTGAGACAGTAACGTTTTTTCCGGTTCTGCATTCAGCGAGCTAATCGTTTGCGTGCGGGGCTATAGCCTAAATAATTCGAGTTGCAGGAAGGCGGCAAGAGAGGGAATCCCGATGAGCTTACTTGAGTAAGTGATTCGAGTGACTGAACGCAGCCAACGCACATGCAGCTTGAAGAATGACGGGTATATACGGTTCATGATGCGCCAGCGATGCTGGTGCACTCGCGGGGCAAGGCCGCGGGAGCCGTTCAGTATTGATCTTAAATAATAATGACATTTCAGGGGATACCACCATGTCAAACACCACCCGTCAGGCTGGCTCGCAAGGCTCGCTTGATGCTTTTTTCAAAATTACACAGCGCGGCAGTAACGTGCGTCAGGAAGTGTTAGCAGGCCTGACGACGTTCCTGGCCATGGTCTACTCGGTGATTGTCGTGCCGAGTATGCTGGGCAAGGCTGGCTTCCCGCCGACGGCCGTGTTCGTTGCGACCTGTCTGGTTGCCGGACTGGGATCGCTGTTGATGGGATTGTGGGCTAATCTGCCGATGGCGATTGGTTGTGCGATTTCTCTGACCGCATTCACCGCGTTCAGTCTGGTGCTGGGACAGCAAATCAGTATTCCCGTGGCGCTGGGTGCGATCTTCCTGATGGGCGTACTGTTTACCATTATTTCAGTTACGGGCATCCGCTCCTGGATCTTGCGTAATCTGCCGCTGGGCGTGGCACACGGTACAGGAATTGGTATCGGTCTGTTCCTGCTGATTATCGCCGCTAACGGTGTGGGTCTGGTGGTAAAAAACCCGATTGACGGCCTGCCGGTTGCGCTGGGCGACTTCACCTCTTTCCCCGTCATTATGTCTCTGTTGGGGCTGGCGGCGACTATCGGTTTAGAGAAGCGTCGCGTACCGGGCGGTATTTTGCTGGTTATCGTCGTGATCTCTGTTCTGGGACTGATTTTTGATCCGAATGTAAAATACGCTGGCTTCTTTGCATTGCCGAGCCTAAAGGCCGCTGACGGTTCATCGCTGATCTTCAGTCTGGATATCATGGGTGCGTTGCAGCCACTGGTTCTGCCAAGCGTGTTGGCACTGGTAATGACTGCCGTGTTCGATGCCACGGGCACGATTCGTGCTGTAGCTGGACAGGCGAACCTGTTGGATAAAGACGGGCAAATCATCAACGGTGGTAAGGCTCTGACCGCAGACTCCGTGAGCAGCATTTTCTCCAGTCTGGTCGGGACGTCACCGGCAGCGGTCTACATCGAATCCGCAGCGGGTACGGCAGCCGGTGGTAAAACTGGCTTAACGGCAACCGTCGTTGGTGTGTTGTTCCTGCTGCTGCTGTTTGTCTCTCCATTGGCATATTTGGTTCCTGGCTATGCTACTGCGCCAGCGCTGATGTACGTCGGTCTGCTGATGTTGGGCAACGTCTCTAAACTGAATTTTGATGATTTCGTTGATGCGATGTCAGGTTTGGTATGTGCCGTATTCATCGTACTGACCTGTAACATCGTGACCGGTATCATGCTGGGCTTTGGTGCGCTGGTATTAGGACGCATCTGCTCCGGTGAATGGCGTAAACTGAACATCGGCACTGTGATTATTGCTGTTGCGCTGGTGGTGTTCTACGCGGGCGGTTGGGCGCTGTAATCCCTTCTCACAGACCTTCTGGCTCGGTCCAGAAGGTCTGTCATTCCTCGTTTTTCCCTCCTTCATCATTACCCGCGCCAAATGCGATTTTATGTGCCCTTTTATTGGCTTTGGGTTGATGTTACTTGTGTGATAATCAATAAAGTAATTATCCGTCATACTTCAAACCGCATGTGCGTTGGCAATACTCGGCTCATCTCTGAGCCTCGCCCTGAAGGGCCGCCGCTAGCGGCGTTCAAATCGGCTAAGCCGATTTGTCCTCGCTCACCCCAGTCACTTACTGATGTAAGCTCCCGGGGATTCGCTGTGTCGCCGCCTTCTTGCAGCTTGAATTATTTAGGATGAAACCTCTCTTTTTTACCGAGAAATCCATTTTCATACCGGACTAAATGCGTTAAATATGGAAGGGCAGTTCACGCGCTCGCAGGCAGAATTTTTTGATTTAGGAGTACGTCTAAGGAAAGCATGGAAATATTTTTTACGATTCTTATTTTGACCCTGGTTGTATCCCTGTCCGGGGTAGTTACGCGCATTTTACCTTTTCAAATTCCTCTGCCTTTAATGCAAATCGCGCTGGGTGCCATCCTTGCCTGGCCCCAATTCGGTTTGCACGTTGATTTCAATCCTGAGCTGTTTATGGTGCTTTTCATTCCGCCATTGCTGTTTGCCGACGGCTGGAAAACACCCACGCGTGAGTTCCTGAGACACGGTCGAGAGATTATCGGTCTGGCGCTGGTTCTGGTACTGATCACCGTGGTAGGCATCGGCTATTTCATCTACTGGATGGTGCCGGGAATGCCGCTGATTGCTGCTTTTGCGTTGGCTGCCGTGCTGTCGCCGACGGATGCCGTGGCGCTGTCTGGCATCGTGGGTGAAGGTCGTATTCCGAAAAAACTGATGGGCATTTTGCAGGGCGAAGCGTTGATGAACGATGCGTCCGGCCTGGTATCGCTGAAGTTTGCTGTCGCTATTGCGATGGGTACGATGGTATTTACGGTTTCCGGTGCGGCGCTGGAATTTACTCAGGTAGCGCTAGGCGGGCTGTTGGCGGGCGTTGGTGTGACCTGGATATTCGGTAAATCGCTGCGCGTTATCAGCCGCTGGAGTGGTGATGACGCTGCAACACAGATCGTATTGTTGCTGTTGCTGCCTTTTGCGTCGTATCTGATTGCAGAACATATTGGCGTGTCGGGCATCTTGGCTGCCGTAGCCGCAGGGATGACGATTGGTCAGTCGGGTGTGATTCGTAGCGCGCCACTCACGATGAGGATGCGTGCCAACGGCGTGTGGTCGATGTTGGAGTTCGTGTTCAACGGCATGGTGTTCATCATGCTGGGTCTGCAATTGCCGGACATTCTGGAAACCTCGGTTACGCAGGCGGAGCTGGACCCAACGGTTGAAACCTGGATGCTGTTTACCGATATTGCAATCATCTATGGTGCCTTATTGCTGCTACGTTTCAGCTGGCTGTGGGTGATGAAAACATACAGCACGCATATCCAAAAAAAGCGGCCGATGGTTTTCGCCGAGTTTTCCACGCGTGAACTGTGGATCGCTTCTTTTGCTGGCGTCCGAGGGGCGATTACGCTGGCGGGTGTGTTGTCTATTCCGCTGTTGTTGACGGATGGCACGGCGTTCCCGTCACGCTATCAGCTGGTGTTTATCGCCACGGGCGTCATTTTGTTTTCTCTGCTGTGTGGTGTACTGGCGTTACCGTTTCTGCTGCGCGGCGTGGTGGTGGCAGACAAAGCGGCGCATGCCAAAGAAATCCGCATGGCGCGCATGGCTGTGGCGGAAGTGGCAATCAAAAGCATGCACAAAATGGAGGAGCGTCTGGCTGCCGATCGAGAGGAAAACATTGATGAGCAGGTGCTGAAAGAAGTCAGCGCACGCGTCATCGGTAATCTACGTCGACGGCTAATTAATAAAGACGATCCTGAAAACGGTATGTTGATTGAGGATCTGGAGCGGCGTTTTCGTCTGACTGCGCTGAATTCCGAACGTGCAGAGCTGTATCACCTGCGTGCCACGCAGCAGATCAGCAATGAAACGTTGCAAAAAATGCTGCGCGATCTCGATCTGATGGAAGCGCTCCTGATCGAAAATGAGTAAAACTCAGTGAGACGATCCCCGCTACTGCGTTGATTTATTTCTCTTCTCTTTCCTTCCTCTACATCCCCATGGCGTAAGCGATGGGGATGTTTTTTATACGCCTAACCTAAGAACTGTGTCAGGTGATTGTAAACTGCTTGTCACTAAATGATAATGATTGTTATTATCCGTAGGATTTTTCTTAGCAGTAGAAAAATCCTAAGTAAAAAGCTAAGAAGTAGAAAACCAGAAATAAAAAACGGCCCGCACGGTATCAGAACCGCGTGGGGTGAATAGCTGTTTGAAAGACCAGATAAAAAATAAACGGACATTAACCCTGAATTAATTAGGTAATAAGCCACGTTTATAGGGGAAAATTATGCGTGTATTAGTGGTTGATGATGATTCTGTGCTGTGCCATTGGCTCGGGTCTAAATTACATTCCCACGGCCATTCTTGCCGGATGGTGCACGATGGCGCACACGCATTAAAAGCAATCAAGGATGAAGTTTATGATGTCGTTTTGTTGGACAGAATGCTCCCTATCATGGATGGATTTACGGTATTACGTGAATTACAAGGGTCACGTCATCCGCCTATTATGCTGCTCTCGGCACTGGATCGAGATGTCGATCGAGTGATGGGACTGGAGCTGGGTGCGGAAGATTACCTCGGCAAGCCTTTTAATTTTAATGAGCTTAGATTACGTCTGGATATTATGGCGCGACGCGGTAAACGTCATGTCGATAATCCCTCTATGCTGATTTTTGAAGATCTGCAACTTGACCGTATGCAGCGCGTAGCATGGCGCGGTGGCAAACGCATCGATTTAACCGATAAAGAAATCAAGCTACTGATTATATTGATGGAAAATCCGGGGCAGGCGATTACGCGCACGATGCTGTTAGAGCGAGTATGGGGCTACAATTTTGATCCGCAAACCAATCTGATCGATGTTCATATGTCAAAGTTGCGGGCGAAAATTGATAAAGGATTCCCTCGTCCATTAATTAAAACGCTGAGAGCGATGGGCTACGCATTAGGCGCGGTAGATAAGGATAAAACCGATGTTGGCAGCCACGCTGAATAGAATAAAAATAAAGAGGCTGGGGCAGCGCTGGCAGATAAAAATAAAACACTGGCAATTACTGGGGGCAAGCCAATATCCCGGTTTTTTATGCACCTCTAATTTTCGTCAGGCAATAACCATTGTTTTTCTGTTCTTATTAATGATGCTGATGTGTATTGTCGGCTTCAGTTCATTAAGTGAAACACTGATTCGAACGCATGTCCGTGAAGTTATTCTGGGTAATATTTACGATTACTCGATGCAGTCGCGTTTAACGAATGCCGATAGTCTGATTGCGCAATTACGACAGGATAATCGAGCGAAAGGTGATGAATTACCGCTGTTTTTGGTGATGAATAAACACGGCGATATTCTGTATCACAATCATCCTTTAAGAACGCATCCATTAAGAACGAACCCATTAACGTCTGATTCTGCCAACACGCATCCTCTGGAAATGCGGCAGCATAGTGATTGCCGGATGGATGTCAGCTGTCTTAAAGCCGAAATTTCCAGCCCAGACGACCCTAATCTGATTGGTTTGTCCGTCATGTTGGATGATGGGGGCGTGCTGTTTACCGCTTACAACATTCGTCCGATGTTAGAGCGGGTGAGGACGATCCCGCTTGTAGCGGGGGCGGGATTATTTATCGTGCTGCTCTTCTGCCTGTTTGTCAGCCGTCATTTCAGCTTACGTAGTTTGCGCAGCGTGGAGAAAATTCGCGCGGCGCTGCATCGCTACAGCAGCGGTGAGCAACAGGTGCGTATGCCTCTATCGCCTTACGATGATGATTTTGACAGCCTGAGCGCTGATATTAACCAGAATCTGGAACGGATTGATCGCCTGATGGAACAGGTGCGCAATACATCGAGCCACGTCGCACATGAACTGCGTACCCCATTGACGCATCTGCAAAATCGTCTGTTCAACCTGACGGAGCGTGCAGGGCTGGATAACGATATTCGCGATGAATTGAATCTGGCGGTGGACGAGGTACATAAAATCCTTGGGCTGTTCCGTACCGTGATGCGTATCGGTGAAATCGAAAGCGGACGCTGCGTGCACCAGTTTGAGAACATTGAGGCGCGCCAACTGCTGGAAGAAATTGCTGAATATTATCAACCGCTGGCGGAAACGCGCGGCTGTCGGCTGAAGATTGAAATCAAAGCTGGAATCCAGCTCTTTGGCGACCGTGCGCTGCTGTTTCAGGCGCTGGCGAATCTGGTGGAAAATGCGCTGAAATACGCGGCACAGGGGAAATACATCACGTTGAGCGTGACGCTTTATCGCGGCTGGATTGCACTAAGTGTTGCGGACCGTGGTCCGGGTATTCCGCCTGCACTCCACGGCAAAGCGCTACAGCGTTTTCAGCGGCTGGATACCTGGTTTCAGTCCGGCTATGGGCTGGGATTGTCTCTGGTTCAGGCGATTATCGATCTGCACGGCGGCAAACTCTATCTGGACTCCTCCGAGCCGGGATTGAACGTCTATCTCTGCCTTAATCGCTGTTAATGTCTTTTTTCTCGCGATGAATACGACCCGTGGTAAGTAGTTTGTACTCTGTTTACCACGACGATCCTCTCTTGTTTTTATGAATATCCCTGCAAAAAATATGAATATTTATTAATTTTCTCTGTAACGAAATTTATGTTAATTATTGATTTATATTGATAATTTCTCGTATGGAAAGATTAACGAATATTAATGTTCTGCTGCTTGCGGTGTTTGATAATAAGTCTCATTATTAATCTTATTATCATCATGGCATCCCCCGAATCCCCGAGTAGGCCATGATTTCTTTGGCTGCGGATTAGAGAGTCTTCCTATGAAAAATATGAAAGCAAAATTGCGTTCTTTCCTGCGTGACGAGAGCGGTGTAACGGCGATCGAATACGGCATTCTTGCTGCGGCAATGGCTGCGGCTATCGGTGCGATTTTCGGCGGCGACGGTATTTTCGTAAAAGCGCTGAATGAAAAATTCACCCAAATCGCCGATCAAATTACTGGAACGGGCACCAGCGGCGGTACATCCGGCGCAGCGAAATAAGCGCGAGATGGCGGATTACACGCACTGGCTGCAGACGGCACTGCTGATGGGCTGCCTGCTGTGGTGTATCAGTACCGATCTGTTAGTACGCAAAATCACGAATCAGGCGGTATTGATTTTATTGCTGGGCTGGCTGTTCTTCAGCGCTTCACATGTCCTGCAATCCGGTGCGTTAGATAGGTTGGCACTACAGAAAATGTTGTGGGCGCTGCCAGGCGCGGCGGCAGTACTGGTTGTGGGATTTTTGCTTTTCCTTACCGGCAGATTAGGCGCTGGGGATGTCAAGCTGATGAGTGTGCTGTGCCTGTGGGTTGGGCAAGGACACCAGATCGTTTTCGTCATGGTGACGGCACTGGCTGGTGGGGTTTTAGCACTCAGTCTGCCGCTGCTTAATACCGTACCCACAGCGGTGGCGATGGGCATTCAAACCACCAACCGGATATTCAAGAGTCGGTTGCCTATGCCACCCGCGTTGCCCGCCGATCTTTCTCAAGGCATACCTTACGGTGTCGCCATCGCGTTTGGCGCAATGTATGTCCTGATTTTTCCCTTGTTTTAATTCTGTCGCAGCTTTAAGACACACACGCTAGGGTAGGCAAGTTGAAATGAAAGTGAACTCTACATACGTACTGTCAGGCGCACTCGTGCTGGCAGGAATTGTTGCGCTGATGGTGCGTAGCCATCTCTCTTCTGAACCCCCAGCGCCACCTCCGATGGTGGTTAAAGCACCGGAAAAAGTCGCAGTTCTGGTGGCCGCGAAAGCTCTTCATCCCGGTGATTTCATTGACTCCGCATCACTGCGCTGGGACGAAACGGATAAACCCGTTTCCCGCACGTTCAATTTTATTCGTGGTAAAGACAGCCAGTCTTTGCTGCTGGGCGCAACGCTGCGTGAAACGGTAGCGGAAGGTACACCGTTGACCAGCAACGTATTGGTTAAGCCGAATGAACCGGGCTTTGTTGCTGCCGTATTGCATAAAGGCATGCGTGCTATTTCTGTGCCTACCAGTGCCGTTGCCAGCAATGCCGGATTAGTGACGGCGGGCGATCGTGTCGACATCATCCTGAGTATGAAAAGAGACGATCAGCCGGAACTGCCTCCAAGCCGTACTCAGCCAGTTATGATGCCACTTTTGGCTTCACAGACCATTGTGCGCGATTTGCGTGTGTTGGCGCTTAATGATCGCACAGATGCCCCTATATACCCGCGTACGGATGTCAGTGCAGAAGATGGTGGTGAGCTGAATACTACAGCCAAAAGCCGTGAATCCGCGATGGGAACTCGCTCACGTACCGCTACCTATCAAACCGTCACGCTGGAAGTGACGCCGCAGCAAGCCGAAATGTTGGCTGTTGCAAAAGAGTTAGGTGTTTTACATCTGTCTCTGCGTAGCGCAGCTACGGATGAAACAGGGGATTTGGTTACCGCACCTTCTCAAGTAACCACTGTGACACAGGCTACTGATATCTATGGTGTTTTATCCGCAGGGTCCGGTGGTCATAAGGTTAAAACGTATCGCGGTGAGCAAAAAGACGTGGTGACGTTCCCCTCCCGATAGAACAAATACGCAATCTGACAACCTGCGGGGTGCCGCGAGTTGCTCATAGAACAATGAAGCCCATTACGGAAATTAAGTAAATGACGATGTTTTCGCTGTTTTTGAAATCGGACTTTCGGGGTACGTGCAAACGATTGCTGGCCGCTGGCCTGTTTAATGCGGTATTGCCTGTCACGCTGACGACGATGATGTTGCCTGTGACCACGCTGGCTGCCGGGGTATCTGAAGTGGCTGAAACCAACGTGGTGCACCTGACCGTGCATCAAGGACGGTTGTTACAGCTCGACGCGCTGCCAGACAGCGTGCTGGTGGCCGATCCGAATATTGCCAGTTTTGAACTGCCTTCACCGGGCAACCTGTTTGTTTACGCCAAAAGCGTCGGTACCACTACGCTCTATGCGATGGACGAAAATGGCAATGTCATCAACGCCATTCGTCTGGTGTCTGAACATGATTTGAAAGCGTTGGGTGAACGCATGAAGCGTGAATTCCCCGGTGCGGATATCCAACTGGAAGCCTCGATTCCCAGTGGTGTGATTGTGCGCGGCAGCGTCGATACGCCGCAGGATGCCAAGCGTGTTATCGACAGCATACAGGCTTATATCAGTGCATCCTCAAGCGGCGGGCAGGGCGGCGGTGGAGGCGGTGGTGAAAAACTGCCAGGTTCCAGCGAATCCTCCGGCAAAGTGATCAACCAACTTAAAATCAAAACGCCTTCGCAAATCAATATTCAGGTTCGCGTCGTGGAAGTGTCTCGCAAGTTGACCAGCGAATTGGGCTTCAACTGGGCTGCATCATTGAGCACTGGCAGCGGCAACATGAGCGCAGGCAGCGGTTCGCGTCTGAATCTGTTCAACGCCACAACCGGTCGATTTGCTAACCCAACGGATTCGGGCTTCCTGAACTTCGGTCGCTCCAGACTGAGCGGACTGTTAACCGCAATGAACCAACAGGGCATGGCAACCGTATTGGCTGAACCTAATCTAACGGCGATGTCAGGGGAAACCGCTGCGTTTGCTGCGGGTGGTGAAGTGCCAATCGTCTTGATCACCAACAACAGCGTCAGTATCGATTACAAATCCTACGGTGTGATTCTGCGTATGACGCCGACGCTGCTGTCTGCTAACCGCATTAGTCTGCACATTGCGCCGGAAGTTAGCGAACTCACGGATGTAGGTTCCGTACAGTTGGAAGGTGGATCGCGTATTCCAGCCTTAACGGTACGTCGTGCGGATACTACGGTGGAACTGGCCAGCGGACAGAGCTTTGCGCTGGCGGGAATGCTGCGTAGCGCGGGTAGCCAGACAATTAACGGCGTGCCGGGGTTGAGTAGCGTCCCGATGTTTGGCCGCCTGTTTGAAAGCGAATCCACCAGTCAGGAAGAAACGGAACTGGTGATTATCGCGACCGCTTATGTGGTCGAGCCGGTTAATGCAGGCGATCTTCAGACGCCGGGACAAGGCGTAAAAATGCTGGACTCGTCCATGCCACGTTCTGCGTCTATCGGCTATCTCTACTGAGTTCGTGAGGGGAAATAAAATATGAAAACGATCAACAGCAACCACCCTCCGTTTCGCCCGTTGCACATGCGTGCCGCAGTGCTGACCGCCGTTTTTCTGCTGGCAGGATGCGGATGGAACAAACCGATTAACGATGTGCGCATGCAGCGCTTCGATCAGCCGGCTCTGCAACCGATCGCGGTTCAGCCTTCATCGGTGTCCGTGCCGTTGCTGGTTGCACCGAACGGACGGGGTTTTCTGCCCGAGTCCCTGAAACAGCTCAATATCATGTTGAAAGATCAGGGGCGGTTATCCGCGCAGACGCTAACGCTTATCCCGCACAGCGCAAGCGGTGAGCAGATGGCTGGACGACTGGCGACGGTGCTGAAAAATGCCGGAGCCAATGCGCAGAATGTGAAACAGATGCGCCGTTCGACGGCGAGCGGACAGACTGGCGATCTGGAAGTGATCTCCGAGGCGCTGGTGGTCAAAACCACTCGCTGCACGATCAATGACCCAAATCAGCTGATGGTGAAGCCCTATGAGGCGATAGGTACTCTCGGCTGCGCTACGCAAAACAATCTGGCAATGATGGTCGCTGAACCACGGGATCTGATTCAGGCGAAAGCGCTGGATAGTGCGGATGGTGTGGCTGCGGTCAATAGCATCGAACGCTATCACAAAGGTGAAGTGAAAGAGCTTATCGACATTAACTTTGAAGAAGATTAAGGGCGTGACATTCCATGAGTGAAATTACCCCTAACGATGGTGAAGAACTGGCGCTACCGCTGGTGGCGTTCGCCAATGATGTACGCGATGTGGCAGATATTAGCGATCTCTTTGCTCGCCTGAAACAGCCGGATGTGCCGGTGATGCCTGGCGGCATTGCTGCTGCTCGTCAATGGTGCGAACTGAATGTCCCGCCGCGCGTTTTACTGGTGGATCTGGAAGGGGCGCACTGGCCGCTTCCCGCGCTGGAAGAACTTCTCAGCGTCTGCGGCCCTACCAGTCAGGTTATTGCGACAGGCAAAGAGCAAGATGTGGGGTTATACCGTGCGCTGCTTCAGGCGGGCGTGGTGGACTACCTGGTGAAGCCGCTCACGCTGGATCTGCTGGCAGCAACGCTGGCGAAGTGTGAAGGCCAACAGGCTGGGCCGGAATATGCACGTATGGGCCGAACGATTGCGGTCGTCAGCGCCAGCGGCGGAAGTGGTGCCAGTACCGTGGCGATGGGGCTGAGCCGCCTGCTGTCTGGTGAACGTCATTTACCCGTGGCGCTGGTGGATTTTGACCGTCGTAACGGTGACCAACTGCTGCTGCAAGGGCAAACCGATGATGCGGGTCTGGCGGCGGTGTTGGGGACTCAGGAGCTGGATACCCGACTGTTGCAGCGCGCCATGCTGCGCGTGGATACCCGTTTGCACCTGTTGGCGCAGAAGCCAGAGCTGGGCGAATTGAGCCCGGTTGAGGTGGATAACGTCCTGAATCTCGGTGGTGCGCTGTGCCGCATGTTCAATCAGGTGATTTGGGATCTGCCCAGCAGCTATCCGACCGGGGCACTGGACGTACTGACCTACGCGGATCTACGCATCATCGTGACGGAATTGACGCTTCAGGATGCACGTAATGTGCGGCGTGTACTGAATGAAATCGGCGACGAAAGCGAAGGGCAGCGTCTGCTGCTGGTGCATAACCAGAGCCGTTTTGCTACGAACGCGCCGTTAAGCCGCGATCAGTTTGAACAATTTACCGGCCGGAAGATTGATGTCGTGTTGCCGAATGCAGGCCACGCGCTGGCGCAGAGCCTCACGCTCGGCGCATTGAATCTGGCTGCGGCTCCTGCTTTCCAACAGGGATTACGCCAATTGGTCGATCTGGCCTGCGGCGTGCGTGCCAGACCAGCAGAAAAACGCTGGTTCTCGCGTTGGTTAAAACGCGCCTGATGATGTTAAGCGTTCGCCGTTTTTCAAAGGGTTAAGGACTATTTTAGGGTTACGGACATGTTGATTCGTAAGAATAACCTGCAAAAAAGTGAAGCAGGGAAAAGTGCGCCTCAGGCCGCGCCTGCTGCCAACGTGGCAGAACTGAAAACGCGTCCGGCTGCGGAGAACCGTACACAGCCAACGGCGAACACGTCTTCTGGAGCTGCCCCTGCTGCCCGCCAGACGGACAATCGGAACAGCCAGCGTCGGATTATCCGCGCACAGCTTTACGATCAGATCGATGCCGGTAAAGCGGCGATGATGGGGCGTGACAAACTGCTGGTGCAGATCGAAACGGTGATCCGCCGCATCTGTGATGAGCAACGGTTACAGCTTTCTCGGCAGGAAGAGGAAGCTATCGCCACCGAAATGCTGGATGAGATGACGGGAATCGGGCCGATCCAGCCGCTGTTGGCGGATGACACGGTCAACGATATTCTGGTTAACGGTGCTGGTCAGGTGTTTGTCGAGCGCTTTGGCAAACTGGAACTGTCGCCGATTACCTTCATCGACGAAGAGCATGTGTTTAACACCGCGCAGCGTATTGCCGCCGCGGTGGGACGCCGTATTGACGAAGCCAGCCCGATGGTGGATGCGCGTCTGCCAGACGGTAGTCGCGTTAACGTCATTACTTATCCGCTGGCGATCGACGGCACCACGATCTCGATCCGTAAATTTATGCGCCGCAACCTGTCGCTGGAAATGCTAGCGGAGCGCCGCTGCATGTCCTACGCGATGGCGGATGTTCTGAATAAAGCGATGCAGGCACGCGTTAACGTGATCGTCTCCGGCGGAACGGGTGCGGGTAAAACCACCTTGCTGAATGCACTGTCGCAGAAGATTGGCACCACCGATCGTATTATCACCATTGAAGATGCCGCCGAGCTGCAATTGCAGCAGGAGCACGTGGTGAGATTGGAAACTCGTCCTGTCAGCGCCGAAGGCACTGGCCGCATCGATCAGCGCGATCTGATGCGTAACGCCCTGCGTATGCGCCCCGACCGCATCATTCTGGGTGAAGTACGTGGCGGCGAGAGCTTCGACATGTTGCAGGCGATGAACACGGGCCACGATGGTTCGCTGTGTACGGTGCATGCCAATACCTCGCGTGACGCGATACAGCGTCTGGAAAACATGGTGATGATGGCGAACATGCAGCTGCCGCTGATGGCGATCCGTCGTCAGATCGCCAGCGCGGTTCACCTGATCGTGCAGATCGAACGTATGCGCGACGGCATGCGTCGTGTGGTGTCCATCACCGAAGTGTGCGGCATGGAGAACGAAGTGATCCAGCTTCAGGATCTGTTCAGCTTCAACATTCAGGGGATGGATGGACAGGGTCTGCTGACGGGGGAATATGTTCAGCACATTCAGCGCCCGCAGTTCTACAGCGATAAAGCGCATCTGTTTGATGCGCAATGATGAACTGAGGAGACGCCGATGAGTGATGTACGCCTGAATCTGATCACGCTGCTGGTATTTGGCAGCGTGCTGATGCTGCTCTTGGCGGTCAACGCCTGGAGAAAATCACGCCAGAACCGTCTGCAGCGTGAGCAGCGCTGGTTGCAGGTTTTAAACGAGGTTAGCCCGTCGGCTGCTGCTGCCGTGTCTGATTCGATCCTGCGTGACGAGATCAAAACGCCGTTGATGGGCGTCCCTGTCATTGGGCGCTGGCTCGCTATCCTCTGGGCGCAAATGACGTTCATCGGCTGGAAAAAGAACCTACCTCAGCGTTCTCTTTCGCTGGGAGCGGTCAGCCTGATACTCGGCATGATCTTAGGGCAGCGTACTCTGCTGCCGCTCACGATTGGACTGATGTTTACGCTGCTGTTGTTTGTCAGCATCGGCATGATGTTGTTTCGTTCGACGCTGCAAAAACATCTGAAAGCGCTGCGCGAAAGTCTGCCCGAAGCCATTGATGCGATTACCCGCAGCTGTCGTGCTGGTGTTCCGGTGGCGAATACTTTCTCGATTGTCGCCGAGCACCTGACTGGGCCGTTGGCGAATGAATTCAAGACGATTGACCACTGGCTGAAGCTCGGTATTCCACTACGTCAGGTCATTCAGGCCTCGGCGACGCGCGTACCGATGGCTGAATACCGCTTTTTCGTGGTCATTTTGATCATCAATCAGGAAGCGGGTGGGCGACTGGGGGAAACGCTGGAGCGTCTGTCTGCGACGCTGCGTGACCGTCGGGAACTGCAATTGAAAGTGCAATCCAAGACGTCTGAAGCGCGTGCGTCTGCCAAGATTGTCGCCGCGCTGTTCCCCGGCTGTCTGGCCTATTTGTACATGAAATCACCCGACGATTTCAGCTTCCTGTTCTCCGATCCGGTTGGAACGACGGTACTGATTTACGCCTTGTGCAGTGTCTCGGTCGGCATGTTGATCACGCACTTTATGGTTAAACGGATAGGGTAAAGGGAGAGCTACTCATGACTGTTTTTGACGATCCCTTACTGCTGTTGGCGCTAGTGCTGATGGTGGCTGGAATCTATCTGGCCCGTACACAACATAAAATCCAGCAATACAAACAGCTGGAAATTCGCATGCGTGGGCATTTACCCAGCGCCTCTATAGAGGCGGCCTCTCAGGATAACATCCTGAGAGGCCAGGGAACGGCATTATCCCCCCTGTTGGAAAAGCTGTTGCAGCCTCTCGCCACGCAGGGCGAACGCCTGTCGGGATCGGATCGCGATCGCCGCAATCTGCGTCGCCTGCTGGATCTCGCAGGGCTTCGCCGTAACGAAGCGGTGGGCTGGCTGGTGATGGGGAAATTTGCCGCTGGGGCGCTGCTCGCTATCGCTCTGGTGTGGGGCTGGTTGCCACCTGCTGACCGTGCGGGTTTGACGGGCGTAGCGGCAGGGCTGATTGGCTTCTTTGTCGGTTCCATGGTGCCGGAGTGGTGGCTGAAATGGCGTGCGGCAAGCCGGGGTGAAAAGCTGGCGCGTGCGGTGCCGGACGCGCTGGATCTGATGGTGGTCTGCGCCGAAGCCGGTCTGCCTATTGGACGCGTGTTACAGGTGGTATCGAAGGAGTTAGGGCTGTCTTCACCGGAAATGGCAGATGAACTGCACTACACCGCCGCCGAATTACAGATCCTGTCGGATCGTACGCTGGCGATGAAGCATTTGGCGGAGCGTACCCGGGTCAGCGAGATCGAAAGTATGGTGGCGACGCTTATTCAGGCGGAGCGCTACGGTACACCGCTGTCTCAGGCGCTGCGTACGATTGCCGATGAAAGCCGCAAGACGCTGATTCTGGGGCTGGAAGAGAAGGCTGGGAAATTGCCTGCGCAGCTGAGCGTGCCGTTGATGGCGCTGATCCTGCCGCCGATTATCGCGATTATGGCATCACCCGCGTTGGTGCGAGTGATTCGCCTGCTGGCGCAATAGCTTTTTACTTTCAACATATTGATTTTAAAGAATTGATTTTAAAACGTTGAGTTTACAAACATCGATTTCCGGTATGAACCGGAAATTACTAGCGTTACAACCGATGGAGTTATCGAAGATGGTCGATCTGGTAGCAAAACTTAAGCGCGGCGCGCCCATGCTGGCACTGCTGATTGTCAGTACCGTGCTGGCGGGATGCGGCAGCTCGATGGCGATTAAAGGCAGCAAAGATGAAGGCTTGCGTCTGGCCCGTCTGCTACGCGATCAAGGACGTGTTGAAGCGGCGACGGAAGTGTACGCGCGCCTCGATAGTCGTGATGCGCTGAAAGGGGCAGAGATGCTGGAATATGCCAGCGTTGCGGCTCTGGCACGTTCGCCACAGCAGACGCTAGAACTGTACGGACGAGCGCGTCAGGCGCTGGGCGGTGATACCAACCAAATGACGTCGGGAGAGGCGCTGGCGGTGTGTCTGGGAATGGGGCGTGCACAGCTGGCATTAGGACGTAATGCGATGGCGCAAACCGACTTTGCCTGTGCGCTGAAAGCACAGCCGAATGACGCTGGCGCACTCAATGGTATGGGCGTGGTGATGGATGCATCAGGCAAACACGCAGAAGCGCGTCAGCTGTTTGAAAAAGCATTGCAGGTGAACCCTGCCGATGTTGCGGCACTGAACAATCTGGCGCTTTCATGGTTGGCGAGCGGCAACGCGGACAAAGCGATTTCTCTGCTGCGTTCAGTGGATGAGAGCAACGCAACCGGCAGGCTGAATCTGGCGCTAGCCTACCTTTCTGGTGGCAGGGACGATGAAGCCCGTTCGGCGCTGGCGACCATTGCACAGCCACAGCGTATTGATGGCCTGATGGACGAACTGAATCAGCGTTTACAGCAGATGCAGCAGGATAAATCCCGTGGCGAAGCGCTGCTGTTGTCCAGCCGTCAACGTCTGCAATTGAGTGCACCTGAGTAATGGTGTGGCTTCGTAATCGCGACCCGTGGCGTAAGAAAGGTCTTGTGCCACGCCATGAACGTAACTGGCGCAGCACGCGCGGCGTGATCGCTACGGAAGTAGCATTTCTGGTGCCGGTGGTGTTGGTCGGGGTGATGATGCTGTTTGAACTGGCTCGTATCGGGCTGGTGATCGCCGTTGGCAGCGCCGCGTTGGATAAAGCCGTACAGACGTTTCGTCTTGATAACCTCGTTACGGACAGTGCGGAACAGATGGGAACGCGGCTAAAAGCTCGCATGGTTGAATCAGGGTACGGCTACCTCAAGGAAGACGATTTAACCGTCAGCGTGTTGCACTTCGACAACCTGACTCAACTTGGCGGGCTGACGAACGGCAATAGCAGTCAGGATAATCCCAATGATGAAGAAACGACGACGCTGCCAGTGTGGTCCGTGACGGTGCAGATTAAAAAAGCGTTTATTACGCCGCTGCCGGAAGTGTTAACGCTGGGGGACACCTTCCGTTATCAGTACAAACATGTGTTTGGGACGGAACTGCGTAATGACTGATCGCTTATTGAAAGCCTGTCGTTTATTAAAAACCGACCGTTTCCTGAGCGGGATCCGTCGCTTCTGGTGTTCTCGCCGTGGTTCTCTTGCGGTAGAAACAGCGCTGGCGTTTCCGATTGTACTGGCGATAGGCTCGCTGTGTGCGGATCTCTACACCGTCGGGTTGGAACGGACGCGCATGGAACAGCGAGCGGGTGCCATTGCGTCAATATTAGCGATGCAGCAGAAGCTGGATGAAAAAGGGCTAAAGGGGCTGCTCGATACGGTATTGCCAATGGAAGGGGCAGGGAACTATCAGTTGTTAATCAGCAACGTGCGCCAGACTGGTGAACTGTACTGGCAGTTGAGCAGAGGCACAGCAGAAGCGCTGTGTGTGGAAAGTGAGACACTGCCAGGCGAAGAGTATCTCCCTGAACTGCCGGAAAGAGATCGTGAAGAAGGCAGTAAGACTACCTCCATGATAGTGGTCGAGATTTGCCGTCAGGGTAAAGACGTGAGCCTGCTGGGCGGCATGTCGCTGGGCGGTCTGCTGCACGCGTCGTCAGTCAACCGGGTCGCTATCAACGTGGTTGAACTGGATGAGGTACTCAGAAAAGAGGCTCTGCTAGAGGAAGAAGATCAGTAATAACCGACGTATATACAGATACAGAAGCGGCAAATAGACCGCAAACGGCAGCGAGTGTCTCGTTACCGAAATAACGAAACGATTAAGACAAATAGGCATATGAGCAATGTCGTTTTTATTTTCCCGTTTTATGGGCGGGTTAAGTACGTGCTGAATACAGGTATACAGGACAGGAAGTAATGAAAAAAACCTTACAGAACAGAAGCGTAAAAAAAGACGACATTGGAATAACGCTATTCTGGCGTGAGCGCCTGTCTGCCTTCATTCAGCAGGAAAAGGGGGCGGGTACTGCATTCTATACGCTAGGTGCGATGGCCTTATTAGTGACAGCGGCTTTTATCGTCGATACCTCGACGGCAACGGGTGACGCGACGCAGATCAAACGCGCGACAGATGCCGCCGCGCTGGCTGTCGGGCATCAAGCGACCATTAATGGCGAAGAATACAGTCAGGAAGATACCAATAAGTTGGCGTATGAATACGTCAAAAACAATCTGGGGATAAATAAGGCCCTGAGTGAAAAACTGCTGGCGAGCGATGTGTCCGTTACTGAAGGGCGCAACAGTGCCACACGTAAAACCTATACCGTTACTGCCGCCTTTGAAACCAAGCCTAGCCTGCTGAGCCTGGGCGCAAAGAAGCAGGAAGTGTATTCGACCTCGGAAGTCATCAACCGGCCGACCGAAATTGCCTTTGTTATGCCAGTGACTGGCGATATGAGTGATGGGGATATCCGCTCGCTGAAAAGCGTCAGCCGCGCGTTTGTCGAACGCATGCTAAGCAGCGCGGACGGTAAACGCGACAACCTGTGGCTATCGCTGGTGCCGTACAGCCAGTCCGTAAACGTGTACGACGCAGAAGATGCGAATCGCATTCGTCGCTGGTCTACGCCGAGCGCGCTAAACCCGCCGGAGCTGCGTTCGCTTTTTGCCAGTGGCGTTGTCAGTAGCCTCGCCGACCGTCGTTTCCCCGATCGCCGCGCTAACCTACTGTGCATGTATCGCGGGCTAGGCCGAGAAGAAAACTTCTTCTGGGATGAGCCGCCCGCTGGGCAATTCCGTATTTACTACCGCCATGATTTGCCACAAAACGGCAGTCCTGGTGCACCGCCGATTACCTGGCGCGGTCCTAACCCCGATCTCTATCCGTGGGATAACAACTCCAATGCCGTGGATACCCGCTGGATTGTTGCTGACAAAGGGTGTCCGAACGCGGCACTGATGCCGCTGACCAACGAAGAAAGCCTACTGAATCAGCGTATCGAGCAATTTTCTGCCCGTTTTAACGTGAACTACGCCATCGGTATGTCGTGGGCGGGCGCGGCGCTGTCGCCTAATATGCGCGGCTCAGACGGCTGGGGTGATTCCAAGCTGCCGCTGGACTTCAATCTGGATGGCAATGGTGATGGGCAAAAAGTGATCATAATGATGGCGAATACCATCGGTAACTGGTTCGACACCGACAGCTATAACTTCAATCGCAACGAATTTCGTGGCTCGACCGGAACGGATCCTGCCCGTTCTTTTGCTGCACAGCGCTTCCGCGATCTGTGTTCCAGCTTCCGTGCGCGCAATATCAAATTTTATTTTGTCGGCATTCGTCCCGGCGACCCTGAAGACTTTGGCCGCAACCTGTTCGACAGAGAAGCGACGCCGGGCCTACTGGTCTGCACTGAAGGCGAAAAACGTATGAGCTTTATCGATGGTTCAGGCTTCGGCGCGGAAGGCGTTGAGGATCAATTGATTCAACGGTTGGATCGTATTGCCGGCCAGATCGAAACCGAGGGCGGCTATGTTCGGCTGGTTGAATAACCGCTGAATGTAGCCAGGAATGACGCGATTTGCCCCTTTTATTACAGGACATGACACGATGACTTTTTCCCGCTCAAAATCTGGTTCAGCCTTAACGCGCACGCCGCGTCAGGCGTGGGTATTGGAACCGCGCATGATGTTTGATGCCGCTGCCGTGGTCACCGCAGTGGATGTGGCTGCGCACGTTGCGGCAACGGACACCGCGCCCGGTGTCGATGCCACGCCAGCTAAGGCAACGGTCACCATCACCGATTCCAGCGACAGCTTTGCGCCTATTGATCTGTTCAGTAGCGTTAGCGTGTCAGCGGATAACGGCGGGCAGGAACTGAAAGATCTCGTGATTACGGTCAACCGCACGGGCGCTAATCAGGCAATCGTCATCGACGGTACTGACATTACGCTGGAAGCCGCTAATGGCGCGAAAACAACAGCGGGTGACGGACAATACAGCTATACCGTTGCAGTGAGCGGTGCGACGACAACCATCACGGTGAGTATTGCTTCATCTGAAGCGTTTGAGCCTAATGACGTTGCTAAGCTGATAGACGGTATTGCCTATAAGCCACTTGATAAAACCGTGGCTGGCGGCGATGTGACGGTAACGCTGAAAAGCCTGAGTGACGAGAGCGACACTGCCGATCTGAATATCCATGCGACCGTCACTATCGACAGCAAGATCAATGTGGCGCCAGAGCTTTCTGGCAGCACATTGCAAGAGGCTGAAGCCTTTACCGCTGGTACGCTGGCAAAGGCGACGGAAATCGCCTATTCCTCCGATGGTAGCCACGTTTATGCCGCCGGTGGTAACAATACCATCACCGTTTTCGCAGTCGACAGCTCCGGGCGCTTAACCCAGCAACAAAACCTGGTGGTTGAAAACCTTGGTACGGTTAATCATCTGGTAGTCAGTGCCGATGGCAAGTCGGTTTATACCGTTTCCAGCAACGGTAACCTGATTCATCTGAGCGTTAATGACGGCACACTGGCATATGTCAGCACCACGACACTTGAAGGCGGCGGCTCAACCGGCGGGCTGGCGATTTCCGATGATGGTAAACAGATCTATGTGGATGCCAGCAGTAATTCAGGCCGTGAAGTATATGTCTACAACCGCAATGCCGACGGTGTATTAACACAGATCCAGAAACTGGAAGCCCACCGGAACGGCGCCATCACCACCTCTGGTGACTATGTTTATGTGCTCCATAGCGGTGCGATGTTCAGTGCGCCTCATGAGTTGAGAATTTATCAGCGAGATCCCACCACCGGTTCACTGACGCTGCTTGATGATCTTTTGCTTACCCAAAAGGGAAGTAGTGCGGTCGATTACGCGCTCGCCTCTTCAAAAGATGGCAAGCTGCTGTATGTGGGCGACCCCAACAACGCCAATATCGCTATCTATCGGTTAGGGAGCGACAATAGGCTAACGTTGGTCGACACCGTCACCAGCGATAAAATCGGCAGTTTGACGCTCAACAGCGATGGCAGCCTGCTTTACGCCGCAACCACTGTGGGTACGGTCAATGTTTATGCGGTGGGGGAAAATGGCCGCTTAACGCTCACTGGCAGCCGTACCGGAGCCACCAACGGTGGTGACATTGCCGTCTCTGTCGATGGCAACTCCATTCTGGTTGCAGGCAACGGCGTCAGCCGCTATTCGCCGATACAAACACTGCTGCGCGGTGGGGAAATTACATTAGCGCATGGGCTTACACTTTCAGATGCCAATAATGATCGATTGGCAGAAGGCAATGGGGATTATAACGGCACGACGCTGACGATCTCGCGTGCACCCTCAGCACAAGCTGACGACCAGTTTGGGTTTGCTGAAGGCAACGGCCTGCAACGGGTTGACGGGACAATCATGAAGGGCGATATCGTTATCGCTACTTTCAGCCAAAGCGCTGGCGCTCTCACACTGACCTTTCTTGCGGGAGCCAGCAAAGCGGATGCCAATGCCGTGTTACACCAGATCACTTACAGCAATACTGGCACGGACACTAATGGCACTATCGTGAAGCTGGCGCTGCAAGCCAATGATGGCAAAGCAAACAGCCTGACTGTCACGTTGGATGTACTGATCACCAACAACACTGCACCAACGCTTGAAGCCACCAGTGTTGGAACGCACACCTATGACACCCATAGCACTGTCACCAATCCGTTTAGCAACAGCATCATCAGCGCAGGGGAAATCGGTCAATCGATTATCGAACTGACGCTAACCATTGACGGTGTAGATGAAGCTGCCAATGAATTTATTATCATCGCGGGTACGCGCATTGATCTGGCGAGCAACAGCAGTGGTCAGGCCGGCGATTATCATTACACCTATAGCCGCAATTATGGCACGGGTACGTTGGTAATAAGCAATGAAACCGGTGTAACGGCTGCTGCGGCACAAACGCTGGTCAACGGTATTGCCTACGTCAACGATACCCAGCAGGCCACCACGGGTGTGCGCACCATCACTCTCAGCAGTTTGCGTGATAATGGTGGCACTGCAGGAGAAGGAAATGACACCAGTGAGCTGGCTATCAGCGCTACTATCGCACTGGCTATCAACAATGCCCCTAGCTGGCAAAACACCGTCACAGATCCGGATGCTACGCTCTATTACAATAACAATACCCTGAGTGGGTACAGCGAATATGTCACTGACATCACGGTCTCGCCTGACGGTAAAACCCTGCTGATCAGCGGCAGTGATGGTGCCAATGCCAGCGGTAACAGCACGCTGCGCATCTATAGTCGTAACAGTGGCACTGGTGAACTAACGCTGGTGCAAACCTTTATTCAGGGGGAGAGCGACAACCCGGAAACCACCGCGATTGAAGCTAACGGCCTGCACGGCATCAGCACTATGGTTATGCAGGGCAACGATCTGTACGTCGCCGGACACAGCGGCAATGCGGCGACTTACTCGCTGGTGCGATTTACTTATGATGCCACTATCGGGCAATACCGCTACGCGGGTATGGTCGCTACACAAGGTGTAGGTGGTGTCACAGGGCTGGATGCACAGATCACCGAAATTGTGATTTCGGCCGACGGCAAATCGCTCTATACCATCAACGGCCTGACAACCGTCGATGGCAGCACTGGAAAATCTGTACTGGCGCAATTCGCCCGCGATCCGAACACCGGGGCGCTGACCTATCTGGACGCATATCAAGGTGGTTCTGCGGTGCTTGGTATGAATGCTCCAAGCGGCCTTGTCATCTCCGGCGACGGCAAATCCGTTTACGTTGCCAACAGCAGTAGCAGCATGATTACTGTGCTTTCACGCGATGTAGAAACAGGAAAACTGACTTACATTGGTCTCATCAATGATGCCAGCATTAGCGCAGATGCGAACAGTGGAGCACGGCCAAGCGATAATCGCTATTTAACGAACCTACTGGATATTACCCTCTCCCCTGACAGCAATTTTGTTTATGTCGGTTCTGGGCAGCAGGCCACACTTTCTATTTTCAGCCGAAACGCTAGCGATGGCAGCTTGACCTATGCCGGCACAGTGGATCTCTACAACAAAGGCTATACCCTCAGTAATGCACTTTCCGTGCGAGAACTGGTTATCTCACAAGATGGTACAGCACTTTATGCTGGCATGAACGGTGGCTCAGTGCTGGTATTCAGCCGTGATGTCCTCACTGGTGCTTTAACGTATGTCAGTGCCCTCAATACCGGAGCTCGCACTAACCACATTGTTGCCAGCCCTGACGGACTCAACCTTTACAGCGGGCGCAGTTCTGGCGGCACTGGGTTGGCTATACTTTCCGCATTGCCCAATGCCACTTACACCACCAACGGCCCGTCAACTTTTACGGAAGGTCTAGGCTTTGCTGATGTCGATGCCGATCAAAAATCCGATTACCAAGGCACGACGCTGACCGTCAACCGTGTTAGTGGTGCTTCGGTAGATGATCAATTTGGTTTTAAAAATGGCTCTGGGCTGCGTTTGGAAGATGGCAAGGTCATGAAAGGCAAAGCGACTATCGCCACTTTCGCGACGCAGGATGGTGTGCTGACAATCACCTTTAGCCGAGACGTGGATAAAGCTACTGCCAATCAGGTATTGCAGCAGATTACATATCTTAATACCAACACAGCACCGCCAGCGCGGGTTGACCTGAACATTCGGGTACGTGACAGTGAAGGAAAATTTGCCGATACCGCCGTAGCACTGCTGTTAACTGCAGTCCCTGTTACGCCAACGTTGGATGCTGAAAGCAAGCAAGCCAGTGCCACTATTACTACCAGTGGCCTGCCCGGTGCGGTGGATCTGTTCGATAATGTGGATGTGCGGCTCGGAAAAGCAGGTGCCGCACTCTCCGAGTTAACCTTCACCGTAAACCGTTCTAGTGCCAATGATGCATTGATTATTGATGGCACGACTATTCTATTGACGGCCACTGATGCAGCAGGTTTAACAGTAAAAGGTCACCAGTATCAGGTGACGGTGAAAGACGGCATTACCACTATTACCCTCAAACTTCATAGCGGAGATAATACGCCAAGCGACGTGAATGCCCTGATCGACAGCATCGACTACAAAGTGCTGAGCAATGATGTCGCGGAGGGGACGGCCACCATCACGTTGACACAACTGGTCGATGCTGACGATAACACCACATCGCTGGATATCCACAGTACAGTCACAGTGAGCGATACGCGTCTGATGCCACAACTCGGGGCTGAAACCGGCGCGCTTGATTATGGCGAACTGTTCGATGTGAAAGATGATAAAGGCAATTCCCTCTTTATCGGTATTCAAGGCATTACCGTCGTAGGGGAAAAGATTTATGTGGTTCGCACCCACAGTGACTCTGTCTATAACGAAGAAACCGAAACCAGTACAGACGTTACTTACAATACTCTCTCTGTGCTTCAGCGTGGCGAAGACGGCAAACTATATCTGTCCGATAGCGTAGAAATCACCGGATTGACTGACGCGACGCAGGTGCGTGCGTCCAGTGACGGGAGCAGTCTCTATGTCATCGGCGCGGAGAGTATTGCGATCATTAATGCCAGCGATTTGAGCGTGATCGGTGCGTTTGGTAATGATGTTGGAATGGTACGTGATGTGTTGGTTAACGATAGTAAGGTGTATATCACCACTGGGGAAAGCCTGTTGGTCTTCACGCGTGATGGTAATACGCTGACACTGAGCAAGACCTTTACGGATGGCGACAGCAGTGGCCTTGAGCTCGATGCTGCCAATGCTTTGGCGCTATCACCTGATGGTAAATCGTTGTTCGTCGCGACTTCTGGCGGCGATACCGTGGTTAGCCAGTTTAGTGTGGGTGATGATGGCGCGTTGACGTTCAAGCAAGCGGTTTCTGGATCAAGTACTAGTGAAGATGGGTATTACGCTTCCGCGCTGAGTGTATCTCCAGATGGAAAATCGCTGTATGTAGTGGATAACAATTCGTTACTGCATGCCTTCTCCGTCGCGCAGGATGGCACACTCACCGCAGTCTCAACCCTAACGATCGGCGAAGGGAGCACCAGCGTCAAGCAGGTGCTGGTTTCCCCCGATGGCAAATCGGTGGTGATCACGGGCGAACTGGGCAATAGCGAGAATTACAACACCTACGGCATCATTTTGTATGCCCGCGATGCAGATGGCAACCTGACGCAGCTCCAGGCTGTGGAAGGTTTTGGCGACCTTGCCAATTTTAATGGCACGCGATTGAATGAAGTTCGTCAGGTCGCGTTTAGCGCTGACGGCAAACAGCTGTATATAACAGGCTCAATTGACTACGGTTCCCCTGAAGGGGTGATCGTACTTGATCTGAAACCTGCCAGCGTCACCTTTACCGAAAATAGCAGTCCAGTCGCGCTGCTTCCCGGTGGTACGTTGTCTGCGCCGGTAAACGACCAAGGCAGTTATCAGGGAGCCAGTATTGCAATTGAGCGCGTTGGTGGCTCAGAGATGGGTGACCAGTTTGGCGTTTCATCTGACAGTGGTTTGAGCTTGAAGGATAGTCAGATCTGGCAAGGGGATAAGGCCATTGCTGATGTCACAATAGCGTCTAACGGCACGCTCACTATCACTTTCCTTACGGGGATCAGTCAGGTTGAAGCGCAACAAGTATTGCGAGCAATAACTTACCATTCCACGAGTAATGACCCAACCAAAGCAGGCGATAAAGCCACGTTTCGTATCACCTTTAATGATGGTCAAAGCCATACTGCGGAATTCACTATGGCCGTCGCATTGGTCGATCTTAACAATGCAGCGGTGGTGAGCACAGAACCGCTCAATTCCACTTATGCGCCCGGTAGCGATGCTGTCAATCTGTTTAAAAACACCGTCATTGACACGATTGAACAGGGCCAAAAGATTAACCGGGTTGATATTATTGTTTCCCCGGCAAGCGTGGGTGATGTGCTGTATGTCGATGGAGGGGAAATCTCACTCGACAAGAGCATCGATTATCAGGTCTTCGTCGGTAAAAGCCAGATTGAATACCGCGTCAGCGTCAGCAACGGGGTGGCCACCGTGAGTCTGTATGTGACGCGTGATGGGGCTAGCACTGCACAGGTAATCGATGGCATCACCTATAGCCACAGCAAAACAGATGCGACCGGTAACCGTACGATTGGCCTAGCCGTCTATGAAGATGTGGATTGGAAGCATCCAGCACCGCAAAATGCCGTGACTGAATTCAGTGAAAAAGCGGTTATCACCTTCCAGGGCAGCGAAATTCCTGAAAATAATGCCCCTGAGTATAACGACAGCGTCGGGCTGAATCTGGGTCAGTTGCAAGCGGGCACCGCGTACCGCTACACCTTGCCGGAAAACCTGTTTACCGACGCTGATAGCGACAGCCTGACCTTGCGTGTCAGCGGCCTGCCGGATGGGTTGAGTTTTGATGCTACGACCCGCACAATCTCCGGTACACCGACGGCGTCTGGTGATTTCACCGTAGTGCTTACGGCCAGCGATGGCAAAGCGGAAGCCACCCATACCGTTAAGGTGACAGTAGATCAAGCGCCCGATGTGGAACCAGAAAATAGCGCTCCGGTTTATAACGACAATGCCGGGCTGAATCTAGGCCAGTTGCAAGCTGGCACGGAGTACCGTTACACCCTGCCAGAAAATCTGTTTACCGATGCAGACAGCGACAGTCTGACCTGGCGCGTTAGTGGTCTGCCGAATGGACTGAGTTTTGATGCTCCGACCCGTACAATTTCCGGTACACCGACGGCGTCTGGTGATTTCACCGTAGTGCTTACGGCCAGCGATGGCAGAGCGGAAGGCACCCATACCGTTAAGGTAACGGTAGATCAAGCGCCCGATGTGGAGCCACAGCCTGAAACCCCTGATAACACCTCCACCGCGGCACCGGTCATTCTGGTGCAGCAGGGGGTAAGCCTGCCTGTTGATTCGGACGAAAGAGAACGCGAACAACCGCTGGGTGCGATTGTCGCCGAACTGTCTCGTCCAGACGTTCAACCGCTACCGACTAACATTGCTGCCGAACCTGTGCGGCAGCGCGATGCTGATACGGCGCGCCAGTCTGATGCCCCGTGGGTGCTCGATCCCGTGATGTCACAGCTGATGCCGACGCTGGATCAGATCAACTTCTCTTCTCGTGCTAACACCGTCGTGCGCGATAGCACGGCAGTCTCTCCGGCGGATTCCAACTTGTTCCTGAGCGTGCGCGGTCAGACAACGGCATTGGAATCGGCGTTCAGCAGCGTGCAGGGCGCGTTACGGCCGGATGCCTTGGGCGCACTCGCCTTTAGCTTACCGCAGCGCATGTTCAGCGTGCGTGAAGGCAATGCCACGCTGACGCTGCAACTGGCGAACGGGCGTCCGCTGCCTGCGTGGGTGCAGTTTGATGCCCGCAGCGGCGTGGTGCGGATTACCGATGCCAGTGCGTTGCAGGTGAATCAGATCCAACTGGCGCTGAAAGCCCAAACTGCAGACGGCACCAGCCGGACGGTGCCGATCACGCTGCAAACCGGACAGGGCGATGGCGCAGCGATGCCTACTGACCGTGGCGCGATGCAATTGCCTTCACTCCCCATTGAAAACCGGGATGTTGAACAGTTAGCGCCAGCGGGGAAAACCGCTTTTACCGAACAGTTGCGTCAGCATCAGCCGGAACAGGATGAACTGCTGGCGGCGCTCAGTGAGTTGAGCAGTCTGCGTGCCTAGCGCACCACAGAGAATACCGAGACGAGATTTTATTACTTAACCACTAACCCAGACGCTTGCAGGCGGGAGTCAATCCACCACCTGCAAGATGAAGGGACCAGACAAATAGAAGATGGGGAGAACCCGGGTGAATCAGCACATAGCGCATTTCTGGGATAGCCAGCAGCACGACAGTCAGCAGCAGAACGTTCAACGCGAGGCTATACCACGCTCCGCAGGTTCCCGTGCGTTACGGATCGCGGTGACCCTCGCCTGTCTGGGGTTGGCCGGCTGTGCCGTCAAACCTGAACCGGTAACGGTTGAACAGCAGGTTGCACAGGCGCTGAGTGACAGAACACAGATGTTCGCCAATCAGGAACCGGTGCGCGGTACGATCACGCTGGATGAGGCCATTGCCCGTGCGCTGAAATATAACCTGCAACAGCGGGTCGCGCTGCTGGAACAGGCGATGGAAGATGACCTGTTGGGCGTACAAAATCTGGACATGCTGTTGCCGAAACTGACCGCGCGCGCCGGGTTGCAAACCCGCGATAACGTGGCAGGTTCTAGCAGCCAATCGGTCACCACGGGTCGACAGTCGTTAGAAGCGTCCACCAGTCAGGATCAGACCCAGCGTACTGCCGATCTGACGATGAGCTGGAATGTGCTGGACTTCGGTATCAGCTATTTCAACGCCAAAGTGCAGGCAAACAAATCGCTGGCGGCGGAAGAGCGTCGTCGTCGCGTGGTGGCAGATATTACCCGTCAGGTGCGGACTGCCTATTGGGAAGCGGCTACCGCGCAGCGTTTGCAGCCGGAAGTCACTACTTCGCTGACGCAGGCACGTCAGGCGTTGGAATACGTGCGTCAGACCGAACAGCAGCGTCTGTTAGCGCCAGTTGAAGCGCTGCGTTTCCAGAAAAATATGCTGGAGATGGTGCGTCAGTTAGAAATCGTCGACAGCGATCTGGTGGTGGCGAAATCCCGTCTGGCGGCGCTGATGAACCTGCCGCCGTCCAGCAAATATGATGTTGTCGTGCCGAATGAAAGCAGTTTGGTTGCACCAAAGATGGCTTACTCGCTCGACGATCTGGAAAACTTCTCGATGGTGAAACGTCCAGAAGTGCGTGAAGAAAACTATCTGGCGCGCAACAGCGTACTGGAAACGCGTAAATCGCTGCTGCGTCTGCTGCCTGGCGTGTCGTTGTTTGCCGGTATCAACGGCGACAGCAACAGCTATCTGGTCAATCACCAGTGGGCGAATGCGGGTGTTCAGGTCAGCGGCAACCTGCTGAACGTGCTGTCGTGGTCATCGGTGAAACGTGCCGGACAGGCGAATGAAGACCTAGCGGAAGTCCGTCGTCAGGCGTTGCGCATGGCGGTATTGACGCAGGTGAACGTTGCCTGGCAAGAATACCAGCAGAGCACGCGGATGTTCGGTCGCTATCAGGAACTGGCGCGGATTCAGCGCGGCATCCTGAACCAAACCACGCTCAGCGTACAGCATCGTGCCGAGACGCAAATGGAACAGGTGCGCGTCAGTACGGAAACCATTCTGACGACCCGCGCGCGCGACCGCAGCTTTGCCGATGTGCAGAACGCGCTGGGCGCGGTGTATCAGGCTGCCGGGCTGGATGTGCTGCCGGATAACGTGAACGATGTCAGTCTGGCCGCATTGAGTAACTCGATTGCCCGTACCACGGGGAATCTTGAAAAAGGCGGTGTTGCGGTGCCGCGCTTGTCCTTGTCAACACCGGCTACACCTGCCACCACGACGGCTTCTACCGTAATAGCTCCATCTGCCACGAAGCCCATCACGCCTGTTGCCGTAACGCCATCGGCTAACGCAGGGAAACCCTATCGCGTGGTGAACACGGATATGTGGGACAACCTGCAATCTCTACAGGCGGGAGGCTCGCGTTAATGGCTGTCGGCATGATGCGTCCGCTGTTGCTGGTGAGTGCGTTAAGTCTGCCCCTGTGGGGGCAGGCTGCGACCACGGGGGACATTCGCGTGCAGCTTAGCGCACAGCGTTACACCGTGTTATCCAGCGAAATTGCCGGGAAAGTGACGGATATTGCAGTGAAAGAGGGCGAACACTTCAAACAGGGTGATACGCTAGTAACGTTTGACTGCACCGTGCTGCGTGAAAAACTGAACTACTCGAACGCCGCAGAGAATGCCGCACGCAAGAAACTGGCGATTGCCGATCGGTTGGATAAACTCAATTCGATCAGCCTGTCGGATGTGGATCAGGCGCGATCGTCGGTGTCGATGGCGCAGGCCGAAAGCGGCGTCAATCGTGCGATGCTGCAACGTTGTGCGATAAAAGCCCCGTTCTCCGGCCGCGTAACGGAAACCAAGGTCAAGCGTTGGGAATCCGTGGCGGAAGGGAAAGAGCTGTTAGCGATTTATGATGACAGCGCGTTCGAGCTGGAAATGATCGTGCCGTCGCGTTGGCTGGTGTGGTTAAAGCAGGGCAGTGCTTTTCAGGTTACGCTGGATGAAACTGGCCTGAGATATCCGGCAGAAATCAGCCGCCTCTCGTCGGCTATCGATCCGGTCAGCCAGTCAGTGAAGGTCTTTGGCCGGATTACGCAATCCACCGCTGGATTACTGCCGGGCATGAGCGGCGTCGCGCAGATTGCACCGCCTGACGCAAGTAGCGTAACGCCATGACCGAGCGGCATTCGACGACAGTAGCATCAACCGAACAGGATACCCGGCTGGCGCTGCTGGCCGAGCTGTTACAGTTGCAAAGCCGTGCCAGAGCGCGAGAAACGCTGGATGAACTGGCGTTTTTCATCGTCAATGAAACGCACAATCTGGTGAAGTATCGGCAGGCGCTGCTATGGGACTGCGACAAACGGCGTTTGCAGACGGCCTCTGGGCTGGCCTCGCTCGATCACAACGCGCCGTTTTGTACTGAATTTAGCCGCCTGTGCCGCCAGTGGCAGGAGGAAGGACGCCAAACGCAGGTGCTGCAATGCCGAGAGTTACCTGCTGACGATCAAGTTCTATGGCAGGAACACCTGCCGGAGTTTTTACTCTGGCTGCCACTGCGTTTACCGCAGGGGGATGCGCCGCTGGTACTGGTGCTAGCACGCGATAGCGCGTGGCTGCCTGCCGAAATCGTGCTGTTGGAAAAGCTGGCTGATGCTTACGCGCATGCGTGGTCGAGCCTGTGCAAAGTGCGTCGCAGTCTATCGAAAACGCCGCCAGCCAGACGTCGCCTGATCCTCGGCGCCGCGATCGCGCTAGTACTGATCTTATTGATCCCTGTTCGGCAGTCGGTGCTGGCTCCGGCGGAGATCGTTGCACACCGTCCGGTTATAGTACGCGCCCCTGTCGCGGGCGTGGTGGATGATATTCTAGTTCGGCCCAATCAAACCGTTAGCGCTAACCAGCCGCTGGTGCGGCTGGACGTGCGCGAACTGGAAAATCGGCTGGAATCGGCGCGGCAGGCTTTTGCGACTGCCGATGCCCAGTACCGTCAGGCTCAGCAGCAGGCGCTGTTCGATGCCAACAGCAAGGCCAGTCTGGCCGTGCTGCAAAGCCGCCGCGAGCAGGCGCAGAGCGACATGGATTTTCTGCAACGTCAGCAGGAACGTATGCAGCTGATTTCCCCGCGTGACGGCGTGGCGATTCTTGATGACGCCAGTGACTGGATTGGGCGTTCGGTAGCAGTGGGAGAACGCATCATGATGATCGCCGATCCACACGATGTAGAACTGGAGATCCAATTGCCTGCGGCTGATGCCATTGCGCTGGAGAATGGTGCGGATGTGCGCCTGTTCCTCAATGTCGCACCAAATTCGGCACAGGAAGCGCGGCTTGAGCAGATTGGCTATCGCGCAGCGCCGACGCCGGATAATGTGATGGCCTATCGACTGCGGGCGCGTTTTACGCAGGATGACCCACAGCTTCGCGTAGGCCTGAAAGGCACCGCCAAGCTGTATGGGAAACGGACGGTGCTATTTGTGTATCTGCTGCGTAAACCGCTCGCGTCCCTGCGCGTCTGGCTGGGCGTCTAACGATGGCTGGAGCTGCAACGCCAGCCGCCGGGCTTAGCCCGCTGCGCGATGAACTGATCCTGCATGCTGGGCCCGCTAACCGTGATGGATCGCCAAGCTGGACGCTGGAAGATCCGCTACGCGGTCTTTATTTTCGCATCGGCTGGGCAGAAATGGCGATGCTATCGCGCTGGTCGATGGGGAACGCCGAGCAGATCGTGGCCGAGGTTAATCAGACTTCTGCGCTGACACTCGATGACAGCGATGTGCAGTACTTCAACCGTTTCTTGCAGGCTAACAGCCTGACGCGTGTTTCCGGTGATGAAGCGCTGGCGCAGTTTACCCGTCAGGTGGAGCAGTCGCGCGTCTCGATTTGGCGCAAGCTGCTGAAGAATTATCTGTTCTTCCGCATTCCCTTATGGCATCCCGATCGCTTTCTGGGCGCTACGCTGCCGTGGATCGCGCCGCTTTTCAGCCGTACTTTTCTCAAACTGACGCTGCTGGTGGCTGTGCTGGGGCTATTCCTCGCCGGACGCCAGTGGGAAACGTTCAAGCATACGTTTCTGCACTTCTTCACGCTGGAAGGGGCGGCGTTAGCGGGGCTGACGCTTTGCTTTACCAAGATCCTGCATGAGTTCGGCCATGCCTACACCTGCAAGCGCTTTGGTGCGCGGGTCGCTACCATGGGCGTCGCGTTTCTGGTGATGATGCCGGTGCTGTATACCGATACGTCCGGTTCATGGAAGCTCACCCGCCGCCGACAACGGATGGCGATTGGCGCGGCGGGCATGATGACCGAACTGGTGCTGGCGGCGTGGGCAACGCTGGCGTGGAGTTTTTTACCGGACGGCATGCTGCGTAGCGCCGCGTTCATGTTGGCGACGACGACCTGGATCATGACGCTGGCGATTAACCTCAGCCCGCTGATGCGCTTCGATGGTTATTTCCTGCTTTCTGACGGATTACAGGTGCCGAATCTACAAAATAGAGGCTTTGCCATCGGCCGCTGGCAGATGCGCGAATGGCTGTTCGGGCTAGGGGATGCGCCGCCGGAACACTTTCCGCGCTGGCTGCAACGCACGCTGGTGGGCTATGCCTTTGCGGTGTGGATATATCGCTTTTTCCTGTTTACCGGTATCGCGATTCTGGTTTACCACATGGCGTTCAAGCTGCTGGGGATGCTGCTTTTTGCGATTGAAATCGGCTACTTCGTGGTGATGCCCGTGGTGAATGAAGTGCGTGAATGGAGTAAACGCCGTAAGGACTATCGTATGAACCGTAATATGACGACGACGCTGTCCGTGAGCGCCGTGATTCTGCTCTTGCTAATGATTCCCTGGCAGCGCAGCGTGTACGCTCCGGCACTGTTGCGGGCGGAACAGCAAAGCAGTCTGTATATGCCCGTACCCGCGATGATTCAACGCATTGAGGTGCAGGTTGGTCAGCCTGTACACGCTGGGCAGACGCTATTTACGCTGTCGTCTGATGCGCTGGCGCATGAACAACAGCAGTTGGAGCGACAAATCGCTACGCTGAACTGGCAAAGTACCTTTCAGGTATTCAACAAGGAAGCGGCTGGCGATCACCAACGGGTGAAGCAGGAGCACGAAGCCGCGCTGCAAAAATTGCAGGTATTGCAGCGTCAGTCTGAACAGTTGACGGTACGTGCGCCGATAGACGGCGTGGTGGCAGACATGGCGACGCCGCTGGAAACGGGCGAGTGGCTGGGGCAAGGCGAATGGCTAGCCGTGGTGACCAAGCCAACCGGCGGGCTGGTGGAAGCATTTGTGTCGGAAAAAGACTGGCAGCGGCTCAGCACGGGTGGAAAAGGCACGTTTTATTTACAGGATGTCAGCCGCTCGTCGCTGCCGCTCACGATTGTGGAAATTGCCAGCACGGCGACCCGCGATCTGAATGCCGCGCCGGAACTCGCTTCGGTTTACGGCGGCGATATTGCCACGTTGAGCGATTCACAACGTAAGCTGCATCCTGAGCAGGCAGTTTATCGCGTACTACTCAGCCTGCCTGCCGATTATCGTGCTCAGCCGCAAGTGCTGCGCGGCACAGTCGTCATGGACGGCGAGGCGCAAAGCCTGTTGATTCGCGGTTGGAAAGTGGTATCTGCCGTGCTGATCCGCGAACTGTCATTCTGATCGGTTTTGATTTCTGCGATGTCGATCCTGACTTTCTTCCCGCTAGTGCCAGATTCTTGTTTTTGCTGGCAGTAGCGTGAAGGAGGGCGCTTATCTCCTCGATTATGTTGTTCCTGATATCTCTATCCCATCTATTTAAAATGGCAGAAATTTTTAATTTCAGCGACAAGGTTTGGTGCCATACCGAGATACACGGGGCTACCACGGTGCGAGGTGTCCCTGCGGGAACCTCATCACCGTGTTTCCCCTAATATCTGACATTTGCCGTGGCCTGAACCACCGTGATGAAAATTCTTGTCTAACCGACTGAACACAAGAGGGCTGACTGTGAAGCGATCTGTCTTGTTGTTGGTGGGTGTCATGCTGGCACCCTATAGCTATAGTGCGCAGGATAATGCCGTGTCGTTATCCGTTTCGGGCTTGAATACCGTTCTGGATAACGGCTTGCTGAAAGTCACATTCGGAGAGGATGGCAGCGCGGTCAGCATGGTAACGGGTGGCAAAAATATCGTCACTAACCTGTCCGGTGCGGCGCGCGATCCGAGCAAAACGCGTAGCGCTTACCTCGATTACTATGTCAACAATAGCTATGTCAATAATGGCAATGTTAAAGGCGTCAAAGATTTCGTCCCCGAGCGCGTGGAAGTGCTGCGTAACGATCGTGAGATGGCGCATGTGGCCTATATCGATGACCGAGGTGGGCTGCTAAAGCTCGAATACCACCTGATTATGCGTCGCGGCGTTAGCGGGCTTTACAGTTATGTGGTGGCCGAAAATAGCGGAAGTCAGGATGTTAACGTCAGTGAACTGCGTAATGTCTATCGCTTCGATCCTGCACGGTTAGACCATCTCTACAGCGGTGTTCGTCAGGGTAAACCGCTGCTCTATAGCCAGCTTGAAGCCTCGCCAAAGGTGCAGGATGAAACCTGGCGACTGCCGGATGGCAGTATCTATTCCAAATATGACTTCGCTGGTTATATGCGGACCGCGCCTTTCTGGGGTGTTTTCGGCAATGGCGTGGGCGCATGGTTGATTCACGGTAACCGGGAGTATTTCTCTGGCGATGCGCTTAAGCAGGATTTGTTGGTGCATCAGGATGCGATCATTCTGAACTATATGACGGGGTCGCACTTTGGCACACCGGATATGAAAGCTCCGCCGGGCTGGAAAAAATTCTATGGTCCGTGGCTACTGTACATTAACGAGGGCGATACCGAACAGATGCTGGCGGATGCCCAGCGTCAGGCGCTGACGGAAACGGTCAATTGGCCGTATAAATGGGTGAGCGATTCCCGTTATCCTATCGATCGCACGCAGGTCAGCGGACGCGTTGCCAGCCAGCAGCCAGTCACCGTCGTGCTTTCATCGTCATTGGATGAGCCGTTTGATGCGCAAACCCGCGGCTATTCGTATCAGGCAACGACAGACTCGCAGGGGAATTTTGCCATTCCTCATGTCCGACCGGGTAATTACCATCTGGCCGTGTACGCTAACAGCGGTACGCAGCCGGGGATATTGGTGGAGCAAATGCTGTCCGTTTCTGGTGATAAGCAAGTACTGCCGGTGATAACGCTTCCTAAAGCCGAATCGGTTGTCTGGGCCATTGGGCAGGCAAATCGGCAGGCGAGCGAATTTCGTTTTGGCAATAAGGCACGCAACACCCGCTGGCAGCATGAGGTTCCAGCAAATTTGACGTTCGATATTGGCCGCAGTGACTACCAGCGCGACTGGTATTACGCGCAGACCAAACCGGGAAAATGGGATATCCGCTTTGCTCTACAACCTGAAAAGAAAACCTATTTCCTGAACATCGCACTGGCGGCAGCCAGCAACAGCGGCATGAGCGAGCCAACCGTGCCACAGTTGGCGGTAATGGTAAACGGCACCACGCTGGAGACACTAACTTACGACAACGATAAAGCCATCTATCGCGGTGCGCTACAGAGCGGTCGCTATCACGTTGCGCGTATCCCCGTGTCATCCGGTTTCCTGAAAAAAGGCAACAACACGATCACGCTGCAATTAAAAGGCGGCAGTGTGATGTATGACGTGGTGACGTTAAGCGAGGAGTAAACCCCGTTTCAGCAACTTAGAGCGTTGGGTTTCAGAAAGGAACGGGCCCGCGAGATGCGGGCCCGTTAGAGGTAGAGATTAGTGGGAACTGCCTTTTGAAGCGCCGACGCCGGTTTGTGAACGGACAAACTGTGCATGGAAGCGAGCACGTTCCTGCTGCCCGGTTTCGGAACGATCGGTGATGGAGAAGAACCAGATACCGATAAACGCGACCAGCATGGAGAATAGCGCTGGATAATCGTAAGGATAAATCGGCGTGGCGTGACCGAGGATTTTCACCCAGATTGTCGGCCCTAAAACCATCAGAATGACGGCCGTCAGCAGCCCTGCCCAACCACCAATCATGGCACCGCGTGTCGTCAGCTTCGACCAGTACATGGAGATGATAATGATGGGGAAGTTACAGCTGGCGGCGATGGAGAACGCTAACCCAACCATGAACGCGATATTCTGATTCTCAAACAGGATACCGAGAGAAATAGCCACGACACCCAGCACCAATACGGTGATTTTCGAGACTTTCAGCTCATCACGTTCTGTCGCTTTCCCTTTCTTGATCACATTAGAATAGAGGTCGTGGGATACGGCAGAGGCGCCCGCCAGCGTCAACCCAGCGACGACGGCCAGAATGGTGGCAAAGGCCACGGCGGAGATAAAGCCGAGGAAGAAGTTGCCGCCGACCGCATCGGCCAGATGCACTGCCGCCATGTTATTCCCACCGATGAGTGCGCCCGTCGCGTCCTTAAACGCCGGATTGGCACTGACCAGCAGAATAGCGCCGAAGCCGATGATGAAGGTCAGGAAGTAGAAATAGCCCATGAACCCAGTGGCGTAGAACACGCTTTTTCGGGCCTCTTTGGCATCGCTGACGGTGAAAAAACGCATCAAAATGTGTGGCAAACCGGCCGTACCGAACATCAGCCCTAATCCGAGAGACAATGCGGATATCGGGTCAGAAACCAGTCCGCCGGGGCTCATGATCGCCGCGCCTTTCGGGTGAACCGCCATCGCCTGTTTGAACAGCGCATCAAAGCTGAATCCGACGGATTTCATTACCATGACCGCCATGAAGGTGGCGCCGAATAGCAGCAGGACGGCTTTGATAATCTGTACCCATGTGGTGGCGAGCATGCCGCCAAACATCACGTACATCACCATCAGAATGCCGACCAGTACCACGGCTACATGGTAGTTGAGGCCGAACAGCAGTTCGATGAGTTTCCCTGCGCCAACCATCTGTGCGATGAGGTATAACGCCACGACCACCAGCGAACCACAGGCAGAGAGGCTGCGGATGGGGTTTTGTTTCAGACGGTATGACGCGACGTCAGCAAAAGTGTAACGCCCAAGGTTGCGTAGTCGCTCCGCGATCAGAAACAGAATAATCGGCCAGCCGACCAAAAATCCGAGCGAGTAGATCAGGCCGTCATAGCCGGAGGTATAAACTAGCGCAGAAATACCGAGGAAGGAGGCGGCTGACATGTAGTCACCCGCAATCGCCAGCCCGTTCTGGAAACCGGTAATGTTGCCGCCAGCCGTATAATAGTCGCTACGTGAGCGGGTTTTCTTCGACGCCCAGTAAGTGATATACAGCGTGCCGCCGACGAACAGCAGAAACATCACGATAGCCTGAATATTCAAGGGCTGGCGCTGGACATCCCCCGTGAGCGCATCTGCCGCCCACGCAATCACGGGTAGCGTCAACAGTCCGAACAGCATCATAAAGCGTATTTTCATTGCTTTACCTCATCCAGTAACTGCTTGGTCAGGCGATCAAATTCACCGTTAGCGCGATACACATAGACGCCCGTCAGAATGAAGGAAATCACAATCAATCCCACGCCAATCGGAATACCACGGGTAATGCTCGAATCGGGAGCGATCGGTGTTCCCAGCCAGCCTGGTGCAAAGGCGATCAGTAGAATAAAACCGACATAAAGCACCAGCATGATTAGCGAAAGGAAAGCGGCAAAACGCTGTCGCTTGTTGACCAGTTCTCTGAATAGAGGGTTACTTTCAATCCGTTGATAAATGGCATCATTCATCGTAAGTCTCCAGTAATCTGTTAGGTTGAGTATTGCCGCAACGTTGCTACCTGATTTATCGCCAGCCACATCCCCGCAAGCCACGTCATGGCTTACGGGAATAGAGAAAGCTTGGGTCAGGTCGTTATTGAGAGGCGGTACTCATGGCCTGCTTTTCTTCGAGCAGTTTTTCGACGACGCCAGGATCGGCCAGCGTTGAGGTATCCCCCAGATTGCTGGTGTCACCGGCGGCGATCTTACGCAAAATACGACGCATGATTTTGCCGGATCGCGTTTTCGGTAAGGAGTCAGTCCAGTGCAGGATGTCCGGTGTGGCAATGGGGCCGATTTCCTTACGCACCCAATTGCGCACTTCCGTATACAGCTCGCTGGACGGCTCTTCGCCGTGATTTAGTGTGATATAGGCGTAAATGGCCTGCCCTTTCATATGGTGTGGGATACCCACCACGGCCGCTTCGGCAATCTTAGGATGTGCGACGAGCGCAGACTCGATTTCTGCCGTCCCCAGACGGTGCCCGGAAACGTTCAGCACGTCGTCAACACGACCGGTGATCCAGTAATAACCATCCTCGTCACGGCGCGCGCCGTCGCCGCTGAAATACATGCCTTTGAAGGTGGAAAAGTAGGTTTGCTCAAAGCGATCGTGATCGCCAAACAGCGTTCTTGCTTGGCCTGGCCAAGAATCCACAATCACCAGATTGCCTTCGCTGGTGCCTTCCTGTGGATTGCCAAGATTGTCGACTAATGCAGGTTGTACACCAAAGAATGGGCGCGTCGCGGAACCGGCTTTAGCTTCGATTGCGCCGGGGATCGGGGTGATCATGAAACCGCCCGTTTCTGTTTGCCACCAGGTATCGACGATAGGGCATTTACCATTGCCGATTTTGTTGAAATACCATTCCCAGGCTTCCGGGTTGATCGGTTCGCCAACGGAACCCATGATCCTGAGCGATTCGCGCGATGTGCCTTCGATCGCCTTGTCACCTTCAGCCATCAATGCGCGGATCGCAGTAGGAGCGGTATAGAGAATGTTGACCTTATGCTTATCGACCACTTGCGCCATACGTCTAGCGTCCGGCCAGGTTGGTACGCCTTCGAACATCAGCGTAATCGCGCCGCATGCCAGCGGACCATAAAGCAGGTAGCTATGCCCCGTAACCCAGCCAACGTCTGCTGTACACCAGTAGATGTCGCCGGGATGGTAGTCGAAGACATACTTGAAGGTCAGTGCGGCATAAACCAGATAGCCGCCGGTGGTATGCAGAACGCCCTTGGGCTTACCGGTCGAACCTGATGTATAAAGGATAAACAGTGGGTCTTCCGCATTCATCTCTTCTGGTGGACAGTGATCGTCTGCTTTTTCAACCAGTTCGTGCCACCACAGATCGCGCCCGTCCTGCCATTCATTGATTTTACCTGTACGGCGGAAAACGATAACGCTGGAAATGGTGGTGACGTTCGGGTTCTTTAATGCTTCATCAATGTTCTTTTTCAGCGGAATCACACGCCCGGCGCGTATGCCTTCATCGGCGGTGATGACCAGCTTGGCGCTGGAATCGATGATGCGCCCAGAAATGGCTTCAGGAGAGAAGCCCCCGAAGATCACCGAGTGGATAGCGCCGATTCTGGCACAGGCCAGCATTGCGACAGCGGCTTCCGGCACCATCGGCATATAAATAGCAACGACATCACCTTTTTTGACGCCCTGTGACTTCAACACATTGGCGAAGCGGCACACGGACTGATGCAGCTCACGATAGGTGACTTTTTTACTTTCGGTTGCGTCATCCCCTTCCCAGATGATGGCGGTTTGATCGCCACGCTCGGCCAGATGGCGATCCAGACAATTTGCTGCCACATTTAATGTACCGTCTTCAAACCAACGAATACGGATATGGCCAGGGTCGAATGAGGTGTTCTTGATCGTTTCATAGGGTTTTATCCAATCGACGATCTTTCCCTGTTCACCCCAAAAGGCGGCGGGATCGTCAACGGACAGCCGATACATATTTTCGTATTGCTGGGCATTTATCAGTGCATTTTCCGCAATAGCGGCGGGAATGGCGTGTTTATTATGTTGTGTCATAGCGCTTCTCCTTAAACATGTTAATGCTATGTCAAATAATGGTTAATTGTAGTTAACCTGTTATCTTTGTTTCTTTTTTGCGCGATTGATCACGCAATGCAGGAAAAGCAATGAAGCGTTACTTAAAAGATAGTCTTTTGGTTCAGAAAGTAGGCAGTTTTTTCGTGATAGCCAAAATGCGATAAGTGATGTATGTCACAATATGAAAGTCAGCAGAATTATGTAGGCTGTTATAATGTCATTAACGATCAATTCATTGTTTTCAATAGATTATATCTATTGTTATCAAGTTTTTGATCGCCCTTTACGATCAAAAGGCATAAAGATCCCGCTTATTCAGCCGATAGTAAAAAACCTGTTCAGAGTATATTCCTACGTGAGCCAGCTATTTAGCGCGTTCAGTAGTGGTCTGTGTGTTGAAATTTTGTTCTAGTTGTTAATTATATGTAGGCTATTAATGAAATAGATTTATCTGATTATCAACGAGCAGATAAGTGTGAATAATCTACACTCTAGGTGGGTTCCACAGCACAGATGTGGGCCTTCTTAAAATGGGTAAAGATGCTGTGTGCTAGCCGCTAACAAAAAGAAAAGTGAAGTGTTATTTTTTGTGTCTTATTCAGAAATATCCGGTTTCCAAAAATAAATAACATAGATATACCCAACATCACTGACGCTGAGTAAGGCGGCAGATGTTTGAGCCCCGGTAACCAGAGAACCGATAAACGGTTCCGGTTAGCGAAATTCACTATTTTCATTAGGTGATTTTCTGGGGTTGGGAAGAACACTATTAGTCCGGAAACCTTTTAAATTCCGGTAGGTTGATTGCTTATCAATGGTGTGCCGTGACGTCATGGCACGCTGTGAGATATCTTTTTACATAGCATGATGCAGAGGAAACAATGAGTCTGATATTTGGCCGGAATGAGATTTTAGGCATGCTCTCTCAACCAGTTCAGAATGATCGGCGTGCTGTGGCGGTGATTGACGAAAAATGTAAGGTCGTCTGCGCGAATTCTGCCTTCAACGCCCATTTTGGATTGCGTGCTGAAATGAATACGCCCGTCTCAATTGATGATGTACTCCCTATTAACGTGAAGTTTGCCTATCACGACTTTATGACCAATTCCAACGTGTTGAGTACACGCGTGGTCTCGGATCTGCTGTCTGATGGCTTTACTAAAAAGCAGTTAAGTACGCTGTCTTTTTCTAAGCTGAACGTTGAGAATCGAGTGCTTTCTCTGCTGATCCTGAATCAGGATGCGGTTGAGCCTTCGACAAACTTGGCTTCATAAGCTTGAGTCATTGTAGATTATCTGGCCGGAAGAGTAGATACGTATACTTTCCAGTGGAAAATAACGACAAAAGACAAATTGTTGTTATTGATAACGTTGTTATTGCTGATTTAGCATCGTTTTATCAACAGCAATCGATTGCGTTGGTTATTCTCTGATTACCCACTGGCGGCCAGTAGAACGATAAAGCAGCACCAATTTTTCGTGCATGGAGAATAAAAAACGTTTTTATTAATCACCATGGTGTGAAAAGTTAAGAAAAATAGAGAGTTAACTATTTTATTGCATATAGTATGCCTCTTTAAAATAAACAGCGAAACGTTTCGATATCATCCCGCCTTTCTCCTTGCCTATTCTCTTTTCCTTCTGCCTTTTTTTGGATTATTCCTTTAGGCAACACGGTTTATTAATCATTGATAATAAGCTCTGAAAATTTTCTTTATTTTTAGTGCGTTGAATCATGATGGATGACAAATGAATAAATAGACTCTCGTCTAATTATTGATGAGGTCGAGCCGATGCCACGCTTATCGACATATAGCACTTTTTGATAAAATTCGACGTTGGTTTTTTATAGTTAATGGTATTTCTGCACATGGGTTTACCAATATCGGCAACGCAATTTCCGTAATATTTCTGATTCATAACGCTTACTTTAATTATTTTTCGATTTTTAGTTCCCCTTTTTACTCTCTCAATTGGCATAGCTTCTGAAAACAAGCGTTTCTTATGCGATAGGGGATAAATAATGGTTACATTCCGTACCCACCTGTTGGCTCGTATTTTACGTGCCGGGGTACTTGGGGCATCGTTTGCTTCAGTGCTGCCAATGGCGGCGGTCTATGCTGCATCTGCGGTATCCGTTCAACAATACGCGGTGTCGTCCGGCCCGCTCAATCAGGTGCTTAATCAATTTGCCCAACAGGCTGGCGTATTACTTTCTTACGATCCAGCATTAGTGGCGGGTAAACGCGGTGCGGGGTTACAGGGGAACTACAGCGTTGAGCAGGGTTTCCAGCAGATTCTCAGCAATAGCGGCCTCAGTGCACAGTACAGTGCTGATGGCAGTGTGACGCTAGTGCCGCGCGCGGCGGGTGAGCCAGTACCCGTTTCTGCACCTGTTGGCGCTAAAAACGATCGAATTGTCGTTACTGCTCCACCGAATACTGCGATGAAGTTGGATGTACCCATTTCAGAGACGCCGCGTGCGGTTGCCGTTGTGACAGAGAAACAGATCGAAGAGCGCGGGGCGCAAAAAATCGATCAGGCGCTGCGCTACAGCAGCGGTATTCTGGCGACGCCATATGGGCCGGATAACAAGGCTGAATGGGTGACTATTCGTGGATTTAGCGATCAATCTCGGTTCCAAAATGGTCTGGCTACGCTGAATGAAGATGGATTCTATGGTCAGCAGATTGAACCGTTCGGCGTCGAGCGTATCGAAGTGCTGAAAGGCCCAGCCTCTGTCCTGTACGGACAAAACCCGCCGGGCGGCCTGGTTAATGTCATCACCAAACGACCGACGCGTCTGCCGCAGGGAAAAGTGGAGCTGGAATACGGTTCTAACGACTATCGCCATCTGGCCGTCGACAGTGCGGGTCCGTTAAATGATGATGGCTCGGTGCTGTATCGCGTTGTCGCGCTGGCTCGCGATACCTCGGGTGAGATGGATTTCTCGAAGAGTAAGCGACTTTACCTGGCTCCGAGCGTCACGTTCCTCGGAGAAGACACGGAACTGACCGTATTAGCCAGCTACATGGATACTAACTCGGACACGACCAACGGCTTTAAGCTGCCGTACGGTACATTACATGGCACGCCGTTTGGCAAAGTTGGCTATAAAACATCGCTGGGTGAACCGGGAATGAACCGCCATGATACCCGGCAGTTCACTCTGGGTTATGAGTTCACGCATCATCTGAATGACACCTGGACGTTCCACCAGAACCTGAACTACGCCTACCTTAATTTGGATCTGCGTAATGCTTATGCGCTGAGTATGGCTGATGCGCGTCATGCTAATCGTGGGTTGACCTACCGCGACGGCTTTGCGCAAAACTGGGCCACGGATAACCGCTTAGTAGGGGAATGGCAGTGGGAAGATATTGAAAACACCCTGTTGCTCGGGTTTGACTATCGCCGCGCCAATGCGCAAAGCCGCGATGGGAATCTGTACTCCTTTGGTGCCCCTATCGATATCTTTAATCCGGTCTACGGTAACTACACGTCACCGGACAGCCAGTTGTTCGATCACCGCTCTGGACGCCATCAGACCGGTTACTACGTTCAGAATCAGATCAAATATGACGAGCGTCTGATCTTCTTACTGGGTGGACGTTACGATGTGGCGAAGTCTCGCGACCGTAATTTGTCATCAGGCGCGGATACCCGCACCGACGATACCAAATTCACCAAGACTGCTGGGGTAATGTATCTGTTTGATAACGGAATTTCCCCTTACATCAGCTACTCGGAATCGTTCTTGCCGGTGTCGGGCCGGGATGGTTACGAACGTCCTTATGTGCCAGAAGAAGGCCAACAGACGGAAGTTGGCGTGAAATATACGCCGGAAGGTTTTAACGGTTATGCGTCTGCTGCCTTGTTTAATCTGGAACAGAAAAACGTTAAAACGACGGATCCTAAAAACCCGAGTCTGACTATTCAGGCGGGTGAAGCACGTTCACGCGGCCTCGAATTGGAATTGAGCGGTGAGGTTTATACCGGTCTGACGCTGACGGCAAACTATACTTACAACGAAGTGGAGACGACTAAATCCGGTTCCGTTGGCGAAGTAGGCAAACGTCTTCCGGGACTGCCTGAGCAAATCGTGTCTGGCTGGGCAACCTATGCCTTTAACGGCAAACTGGAAGGGTTAAGTATCGGTAGTGGCGTGCGATATGTTGGCAGTTCTTACGGTGACATAGCCAATACGGCGGATATGAGGGTTCCGGCTTATACGCTGTGGGATGCGATGATTGCCTATGATTTCAGCAAAGACTGGCGGTTGCAGGTTAATGCCACTAATCTGACAAACCGTGAGTATGTCAGCGCCTGTAACTACTGGTGCTACTACGGCGAAGGCCGTAACGTTAGCGCGAATGTCAGCTATCGTTGGTAATCTCCCGTTTTAAGGTTGCTGATAAAGGTCACCGAGCGGGAGTAAC